>JALOPZ010000001.1 GCA_025453605.1 Candidatus Margulisiibacteriota bacterium
CAAATAGAGCGGCAGACTGCTGCCAAACTTCGCGTTGGTCGGGCCAGTCGCTTTTTCAACATCCAAACCATAACCCGGGCTCGTCGTCCCGATGCCGACGTTGCCGGCTTTGGCGATATACAGCGCTTCGCGGGTGTTCCCATCGGTCCTGACCCGAAATGCCGAATCCGCTGTTCCCGCGTCCACCGTGAGCCGGCCTGTCAGCGTCCCGCCGGTCAGGGGAAGCTTGGTTGCGTCGGTAGCGGTAACCCCGGTCAGCGCCGCACCGCTCCCTTCGAAGCTGGTCGCCTTGACCGTTCCTGCGACCTCAAGTTTTGCAGCGGGCTCCGCCGTCCCGATGCCGACGTTGCCGTTGGCTAAAATGGCCAATCTTACATCCGCCGCCGCCGTGCCGCCGCGCACGGTCAACAATTTTCTGTTGACGATCGCGGTCAGGTTTCCGTTGTTCGGATCGGTGACAGAATCGGTGCGGAAAGCCGCCAGGTCCAATAAACCGAATGCCGAAGAATCGGCAGCATCTTTCGCAGCCGAGGTCATCCCTCTTAATTGAAAACTTGGGAGAGTTGCGTCACTATCCAAATAGCCGGAAAATGTGGGGACAAAATAAGTATCGCTGGAGGTGGCGTTACCAATATATCCGGCATCATTTCCCGCGTCCGTAGTGTTGAACTTGATCATTTGCTCACGTAAGTTTGTCCCGGCGGTCTTTACAACATGGAGCGTCATGACCGGGCTCGTCGTCCCGATGCCGACGTTGCCGGCGTCTGTTATCCGCATTCTTTCAGCTGAAGCAGCCGCCCCGTTCGGTGTGGTGTAGAAATTAAGATAAGCTCCCTGGGCTGCGTCAGTCCAGTTTTCGGAGGCGAAACTCGCGATAGCGCTCCTGGCACCCGCAGAATAGGCGGACGCGCCATAACCAGAGAAAGTCAGCGCACCGAGCTGATGCCCTGACGCTATCGCCGACGGGGCCGCCGCGGTGGTATTGGCCCGACGCAGGTCGAGCGTCGGGACCCCGGCGAAGGCATCGATAAGCAGTCTGGTCTGATTGCCATCCGCGTTAGCATATTGCGCGATAGTCCCCGCAAAACCGCCGGCCGGCAGCGCCGCAGTATTCGCGCTGACCGACAATTTATGGTTCGGGCTCCCAGTTCCGATACCGACCTTATCCGCAGCTGTTGCAGTGTAAACCGTCCCCATTCCCGTCGACCACCCACCGCTCCCGCCGCCCGCGGTCGTTTGGGTCGTACCGTCGGGGAACTTGATCCCGCCGCTGGTCGTCTCGATCGTCCCGGCGACCGTCAATTTTTGTCCCGGACTTGCCGTTCCGATGCCAACGTTGCCGGTTGAGAGCACCCTTAACCGCTCGCTGGCGCCGCCTGTCCAAACAACAAAATCTTGCGATGCCTGCACTCCCTGCCAGCCAAGGGCCAATGTTTGCGATAAGTTGACCGGCCGCAAGACGAGCGCGTCAGTGGCGTTATTGGTCGCCGAGACCACATCCAATCTTTTGGCCGCTTCCGTCGTCCCGATGCCAACGTTGCCGGCGCTGGTTATTCTCAGCCTCTCCGCGGAATAGTGTGGTGAGCCCTCATTGCTCCTGGTCCAAAAAGATAAATAAGATGCGGTGGAGCTGCCGTCAGTTTCATGGCCGGAAACGATCTGTGCCCGGGAATTATTCCCGCTCGACGCAGCTGAAAAAGAGAGGCGGGCGATCTTTCCGGTACTATTCGTCGGATCTCCAGATTGCAGGAACATGACCACATTATCAGTCCCGGTGTTTTGCGCCACAAATAGTGGCGTCGTCGGGTTGATCGTTCCAATGCCGACATTGCCGGCAAAGGTCGCCCCGGCACTACTGGTCACGATCCCGGTCAGCGTCCCGCCGGACAGCGGCAGCTTAGAGCTGTCGGTTGCCGTTATGCCGCTCAAGGCCGAGCCGTCACCGTAATACTGGCCGGTCCCTTCAATGGAAATATTCCCGTTCTTGACATGTAATTTTGCCAGCGGCTCCGTCGTCCCGATGCCGACGTTGCCCAGCTTATTGACCACCAGCACCCCTTTCTGCTGGTTGCCGGCGTTGAAAATGTCAAACGTCAGTTTGCCGGAATTGTCCGCCCCGTCCCTGACCATGCCGATCCCGCCAAGATCAGTAGGGCCGATCCCATTATCTGCGATCTGGAAAAAGAGTTGCGTGCCAAAACCGTCGGCCATATCCACGCTGGTCTTGTGCAGTAATGCTATTGCTGCCCGAGAATCATTGGTTACGGCCGTACTCCTGATCCCTCTGATCACCGGGTAGTTCGCGCTTAAGACGTCTAAAGCACCGCCCGGCTCCATTGTCCCGATGCCAACGTTGCCGGCGGTATTGATCACGAATCTGGTGGCCCCGCCGGTGATATCTCTGATCCCGAAGCCTTTGGCCGGCGCGTAAGAGCCAGCATTGTTGGAAGCAAGCAGCGACCAGCGTCTGGGCGTGGTGTCGGTATTGGTGATCTCGAGGCCGGTATATGAAGATGAGTTGTTCGATTCGATATCGAGCGGATGGTCCGGCTCTGTCGTCCCGATGCCGACGTTGCCGGAGTTTGCGTTATAAATATTATTGCCGCTGGTCGTCCACTGGCTGGTCCCGCCGCCAGCCGTTGTCTGAACAGTCCCGTCAGCGAATTTCAAGCCGCCGCCGTAACCGGCTTTGAGCTCGATCGTCCCGGCCACGGTCAGCCGGGATGTCGCGTCCGTTGTCCCGATCGCGACATTGCCGGAATTCCCAATGGTCATTTTGCGGTCTGATGTGTCCCAATCTGCTATCGCACTGCCGGCCGAACCGCTGGGAGCCAGGTGAAAATAGATATTTCCGCTATGCATTCTTATCGCCTGGGCATGACTGGTGGTTGCGCGTGTCCAGCCCGCCGGTCCAAAGTAGGCGTTATGTCCCATCAGGACCTGGTTGCCGATAACGTTTTGGATGATCAAATTATCTCCGACCTGTAAAGTCCTCCGTGTTACCCCCGGGTTGATCGTCTCTTCGTAGGGGCTGGGCGCCGTCGTCCCGATACCGACGTTGCCGGCCCTGTTAATGATCACTCTTTCTGTACTGGGACCACCGGTCCGCAAGACAATAGCGCCATCAAGTCCAGCGGGAGATTCAGGACTACCCGCTGTGATCAGGGCTCGGCCCTTATATCCGGCAACAGCGAACTCATTGCCATAAGCAGCCAACATCGCGCCTCGATCCGCCAGCGCACCGCTGGTGTAATTGGTGGGAGTGATCCCAATGGAGGCATTATCGGCACCATCAATTGTGTCAGACGAGATCCAAGCACTGCCGCCAAAACTGAGCTTATTGGCCGGCGCCGTAGTCCCGATGCCGACGTTGCCGGCAAAGATCGCGCCGGCGCTGCTGGTCACGATCCCGGTCAGTGTCCCACCGGTTAGCGGCAATTTACTGCTGTCGGTCGCGGTGATCCCGGTCAGCGCTGCGCCGCTCCCTTCAAAGCTGGTCGCCCTAACGATGCCGTTGACTTCAAGTGTTCTGGTCGGATTGGTCGTCCCGATGCCAACGTTGCCGCTGTTATTGAGCGTCATTAGCGTGGTGCCGGCTGTGGTGGCGTCGTCCACTAGTGGCTTTTTCTTGAAATTGAAGTTTAGTCCGTCAAGATCGGTCTTAACAAAATTGTATTCACCTGGCCTGATCTCCAGAGCCCAGCGCGTAGTCCCGTCATCAAACATCGAGATCGAGCGCTGTCCGGAGCCAAGCGCCGGTGTCCGAACATCAAGACGGGCGGTCGGCGCCGTCGTCCCAATGCCGACGCTGCCGGAGTTGGTGATCCGCATCTTCTCCGACCACGAACCACTATATAGCGAAAATACCATATCATTAGTTAATGCTCCACCACCGCCAACGTTCATCCCAATCTGGGCAGCATTTGAAGGGGTGCTATTCTTCCAGAATTCAATCCCGGCTTCGGCTCCTGCCCTCATTCTAACCCGGCCGCCGGTGGCGCCATCATGGACATGCACTTGCGGAATCACAGTGCTGACCACCTCAAATTTACTGGCCGGCGCCGTCGTTCCGATACCAACGTTGCCGGTTGGAAATATGATCGGCTGCCCATTCGCGGATAAAGTAAACCTGGTCACATTGTTCGCGGAAAAACTGGCCTGGCCGGCTGCCGAGGCGATACTAAAATTCGTTGGGTATACGGCAAAAGCTGCGTACGGGCCGGTATAGGCGGCATCTGTTCCCAGATCAATTCTCGTTGCCTTGCCCGTCCCAGTATTGAGGTTAACGATCTCCAGCCCGGTTTGATTGTTAACATTTGTGTAAATACTTAATGGATAAGTCGGGTTCGTCGTCCCGATGCCGACATTACCGGCTGTGTAATAGATCGGATTGGTTCCGCCCCACTGACCGGAACTGATCCCGGTCAGCGCCGAGCCGTCGCCGTAATACCTGCCGGTCCCTTCGATCGAGATATTGCCGTTGACCGCCAGCTTGGCGGTCGGGCTCAGCGTCCCGATGCCGACCTTGCCGTCTGGCTTAATAGCCAAGGCTAATTGCATTGTGGCTGTTCCGTCGGCGTTGCCCGCCGCCGGTGTTATTTGGACATGATACACCCCACTCGTGGGGTCAAAACCGGCGAACGCTCCGTAATTCCCGGAACTGCCCTTGCCGTATTTCCAATTGCTGCCATCGTGATAAACGTTATAGCCAAGATAGGGGTGATTACCAAGCAAATAGAGCGGCAGACTGCTGCCAAACTTCGCGTTGGTCGGGCCAGTCGCTTTTTCAACATCCAAACCATAACCCGGGCTCGTCGTCCCGGTCCCCTGCATCGTGCCGCCAGTTAGCGGCAGTTTACTGCTGTCTGTTGCGATAACTCCGGTCAGCGCCGCACCGCTCCCTTCAAAACTGGTCGCTCTGACGATGCCGTTGACTTCAAGTGTTCTGGTCGGATTGGTCGTTCCGATGCCGACGTTGCCGTTATAATCTATCGCTAACCTGATCGCTGCCGTTCCTCCCGGGAAATTAGCAACATTAAACATAAGGCCACTGCTTACACCTCCAATCCCTATAGAAGCCGCCCTATATTGGTTTGGAGAAGCCGCGGAATTGACGAATGTCCCTAATTGTGGTTCCCTATTGTGTGAAATAGCAGTGCCATAATCGCCAAAGTTCGCCAGATAGGTTGAAGCGGCATTATTGTAATTGCTATTGAACTGAAAACCAGCGCCAACAGCCGGCGTATTAGTAGATCCATAAAATTGATAACCGGCAGGTGGCGCTCCTCCCACTCCAACACCGGCACCGGCGCCGCTAAATAAACCAGTTCCAACTACTTCCAATGTCCTGCCCGGGTTAGTCGTCCCGATGCCGACGTTGCCGCTAACTGTCAAGCCACTGGCCGGTGCCGCATTCGGCCCCGCGGTTTTGCCGATCGAAACGCCGCCGTTACTGTCAAGATAAAAACCATGCTTAGCTACTCCGTCAGGATCCCGATATTGAACATCAAACCCAACTCCAATATTATTATCAGTTGCGCCTCCCCGCAAAGTAGCTACAGGATAAGTATTGCTATATCTCTCGATAGCAAGCACGCTATTTTCACCATCATGAGTACCTATAACCATGGCCGTTTCATTCGCCGGCCCTCCGATCGGAACCACCTGGAGCCTCGCCGAAGGACTTGTCGTCCCTATGCCGACGTTACCGGCAAAGGTCGCCCCGGCGCTGCTGGTCACGATCCCGGTCAGCGTTCCGCCCGCTAGCGGCAGTTTGCTGCTGTCGGTAGCGGTGATCCCGGTCAGTGCCGAGCCGTCGCCGTAATACTTACCCGTTCCTTCGATCGAGATATTGCCGTTGACCGCCAGTTTTGCTGTCGGCGCAGTTGTGCCTATACCAATATTGCCGGCTCCGTCTATCCGCATCCTTTCCGCCACTGTCGCGTCGGTGCCGGTATAGAATTTTATCAAGCCGCCGACTCCGGCACCACCGCCACCGCTCCCTGTTGACTGCAGCCATAAGGCGTAGGCATCAAGCCCGATCGTTGACTTATATGTGGAACTGTTCCAAAACACCAACCTGTCCCCATTGCTCTCAGTATTAGCGTTCGCAGGAGCGGCAAAGCCGTTGAAGGAAAAGGTCAACGTCGGGCGGGTCGCATCGCCAATAGTTAATTTTGACAAGGCATCGGTCGTGCCAACACTAACATTGCCGGTAAAATTAGCATCTCCGACCACCGATAAAGCCTTGGCCGGCGCCGTCGTGCCGATGCCGACGTTGCCATCGGAGCTGATCCTCATTTTCTCGGACCAACCGGAATAGATCGACGAATCGGTGCCAAAGCGCATCGCCTGACCGCTGTTCCAAACCAGCGCTGAATTATCTGCGCTGTTGGCATATAGGTATGTCCATCGGCTGCCATCAACAGCGCCGATGGTTGCCCCGTCATAAGCCCCGGTCTTTTTGGAGGCCTGGATCGACAGGACCGGCGAAGTCGTCCCGACACCAACATTGCCGGTGTTGTAATAAATATTCGAGCCGCTGGTCGTCCACTGGCTGGAACTGATCCCCGTCAGCGCCGAGCCGTCGCCATAATACTTGCCGGTCCCTTCGATGGAAATATTACCGCTGACCGCCAGCTTAGCCGTCGGTGCTGTCGTGCCGATGCCGACGTTGCCAGTCGCATCAACCCGTAAGCGTTCCGTCCGAGTTGTCGCGCCTAGCGGCGTGGTCAGTAAACCAATGTATGTGCCTTGCGCCGAAGGGGTAAAATTCTCGGCGGCATATAAGCCCAGGACCGCAACGTTGGCAGTGCCAAAAGCTCCTCCATTGTGATAACCTCGCCCGATCACCGCGGCAAGCAGATCACCCGTTTGAACCGCGGCAGGGCTGGCTGCGGTCCCTCGTGCCTTACGACCCAAATATGCGCCTGATCCGGTACTGTCCACGTACATATCGGTCACAATCGCCGCGGCACCATTCCCAGCCACTTGCAGATTAAATTCCGGCTCTGCTGTCCCGATCCCGACGTTGCCGGCTGTGTAATAGATCGGATTGGTTCCGCCCCATTGACCGGAACTGATCCCGGTCAGCGCCGAGCCGTCGCCTTCGAACCTGGTCGCTTTTACAATGCCGTTCACTTCTAACGTTCTTGCCGGGTTCGTCGTCCCGATGCCGACGTTGCCGGTGCCGGCGATGACCACGCACGCGACCGTAGCCGCGTTAGTCAGGAACGCTATTGGCGAATTCTGTCCGGTATACAAGTTCAACGCGCCCGAGCCACCGTAAAAGCCGGCCGAATTCTGGTTATTGGACCAGATATAGTTATTCTGACTGCCGGCCGTTAGCTGCATTTGCGCATACTGATTTACTCCCGTATCAGTATTCTCGATCTTGAGCATGTTTCCGGCTCCGGAAATATGCAATTTTACGGTCGGGTTCGTCGTACCGATGCCGACGTTGCCGGAAACATCCATATTGCCGGAAACCGTCAGCCTGTTATTGGCGGTCGTCGCGCCGATGGCAACTTTGCCGCCTTCATCGGTTTGGAGCGCCAGAGCGCCATTGCCGCCGTATGTGTTAATTAGTCCATAAGCCAGGCTGGGATTAGCATTGTATTTCCAGGCAGCAACTAAATTATAGTTCCCGGCCTGACCGACAAATATCGCCGGGTCTGCGGTATTGCTGTAGATGGACAACCGGCTGGTCGGATTATTGCCGATCACCGTGGAGCCGATAGCCAAAGTTCCGGAATCCATTTGCAGCTTTACGGTCGGATTGGTCGTGCCGATGCCGACGTTGCCATCGTTCTTGATGATCACATCGGTCGCACGGTCATTGCCCGCGTAAAATCTAACGTCTCCATTGTAAGACCCGAAATGCAACCCGTTATCAGCAGCGCTTTCAAAAAATGCCGCGTTCTTCCAGTCGTTTACAGGGGCATTGCTCCCCCCAACCGCAAATTGGATATATGGGTAAGTCCCTGTCGCCCCGGTATTTTTCGCATAAAGACCTATTGCGCCATCAACCGAGTTGCCCTCAACATGCAGTTTGTTTAGCGGCGCCGTCGTCCCGATCCCGACGTTGCCGGCTGTGTAATAGATCGGATTGGTCCCGCCCCATTGACCGGAACTGATCCCAGTCAGCGCCGAGCCATCGCCTTCGAACCTGTCGGCTTTAACGATCCCGCTTACTTCCAGCGTTCTGGTCGGATCAGCCAGACCGATCCCGACGTTGCCTAAGTTATAAATACCCCGCCCGCCGGCATCGCCGGCTAACCTGCCGCCAGAGCTGGCTGTCCCCAGCGAATCATAGATCCCCAGCGTCGGACCGGCTTCTCCGGTCGCCCCCGTTGGCCCAACCTCGCCTGTCGGACCGACTGGACCAGCTACACCTTGGATCCCCTGCGGTCCCTGTGCCCCAGTTTCTCCCGTCGGCCCGATCGGACCGGTCAATCCCTGAATACCTTGCGGTCCCTGTGCTCCGGTTTCACCAGTTGGACCAGTCAGACCGATTGGACCTTGGATACCTTGTGGACCAGTTGCGCCTGTCTCCCCTGTCGGACCAACAGGTCCAGCGACGCCTTGAATTCCCTGCGGCCCCGTTGCGCCAGTTTCACCCGTCGGTCCGGTCAGACCGATCGGACCTTGGATACCTTGTGGACCAGTTGCGCCTGTTTCGCCAGTTGGACCAACTGGTCCAGTTAAACCGATCGGGCCCTGAATACCTTGGGGTCCCTGAATACCCTGATCACCTTGATCTCCTTTATCCCCTTTATCGCCCTTCGCTCCCGCTTCACCGGTCAGCCCTCGCGGTCCCGCTTCCCCTGTCGGCCCCATCGGTCCGGGCGGTCCGGCTGAACCCTCGGAAGTTAAAATTACCGTCCCTGTCCCGTTCCCTTCGTCAGCCAGCATCGTAATGCCGCTGCCGGCGATGATCCTCTTGACAAGTTGACCGGACGCCACTTCCCGCGAGGTGATCGACCCGGGCTCAACACTCTGGGCAACACCGGCCATAAAAGCGTACGGCGCGCTGACCAGTTGGGCGCGAGGAAGAAGGGTTTCCCCTTCGATCGCCGCTTCCAGGTAACGGGCGGGCGAACTGAAAACCCCAACCCCGATCGGGTCACCGACACTACCTAAAACGAGCGAAAAAACACCGCTGCTTTCGGGGGTAATAACATAGATGCCGGAGGTCCAGATGACATTGCCGCCGCTCTCCGCGTCGTAGATCTTAAAGGTCGCGTTTCGGGCCGTGGTGACCGGATTGCCGGCAGCGTCAAGCAACCGGCCTTCGTAACTCAGCCGGGCCGGAACGGAGGCCGTGGCGATGCCCAGGGCCGTCAAAAGAAAAATAGCCGCCAGCAACAATTTAGCCCTGAACATGTTCTCCCCCCTTGCCGTAAGCGGCAACTATCTCGGCATTGATCTTGGCCGCGCCGGTATTTATCGCCCGGGTCACGGCCCAATCGCAGATCTTGAGCGCCGTCCGCGGGTTCCCCTGCGCCAGCGCGTAGACCTGGTCCAAAGCATCGTCGGTAAAAGGCTCGGTCCCCCGCCCGCCCGAGTTCTCGATCCGGACCTTGATCAGCTCGCCGAGCGAAGCGTTGTCGAGCCGATCCAGGTCGATCGAAAGGACCAGCCGCTCATACAGCGGCCTGATCTCGTTCTTGATCTTCTCTTTGGTCTCCGGGAGGCCAGCCATAACCAGCTTGACCCGGTCCAGGTCGCCGAGCGTCCGGAGCGGCCGTTCGATCTCGATCGAGAACTCGTGCGCTTCGTCGAGCAACAGGACCAGGTTCCGGTCGATCTGGCGGCGGAGCGAATCGAGGCTGTAGATGTCGTAGCGCGCCGCCTGCTCGGCAGTCAAACCGAGGCTCTGGGCGATCAGCCTGATCACCTGGCTAAAATCCTGCGGCGGCCGGGCGATGTAAACGGGGTGAAAATCCTGGCCGGAGGTCGCCAGCCAGCGGAGCATCGTCGTCTTGCCGATCCCGAGCGGCCCGGTGATCAGGACATGGCCGCTCTCGGCGCTGACCTTTTCCAGGATCTTCTTGATCTCGCGCTGGTAGCCGGTAAAAAGCTCGGGATAAATGTCGAGGCTGAACGGATTATGTTTCCAGTGGTGCTGCTGGTACCAGACCAGCCGTTCCCGGGAGACCGCGTTCCAAACGTTGGAGCCGAGCCGGGCGCCGCAGTTCGGGCAGAAGTCGGCTTTAGCGCTCAGCCGGGCGTGGCATTTGCCGCAGCGCCGCTCCGCCCGGCGAATAAAAGAGTGATCGAGCCAATCGCGTTTAAAGACAAAGAGGAGAAGCGGCAAAGCCGTCGCCAGAACCAGTAAAGCCGCCACCAACCCGGCCAGCGCTAACCAGTATTCACGCTGCGTCGCCGCTTCCCGCTCAGCCAGCACCCGGGTGATCCGGTCAAGATATTCACGGGCTTCCTTATTACCGCTGTCCGCCGCCAGCGCCCCCTTGAACAGAACGGCCGCCTCGGTCAGCTCCTGCCGTTGAAAATGGAATTTACCGGCCGCCAGGTATTCATTGATCATCCTGGCCTTGAACGAGGCGGGCGACGGTTGGGCCGCCTGGAGCCGGGCTTTTTCGTTCAGGACATTTTTCAGCAGTTGCGATGCGCCGGCCAGTTGCGGCTCGAGCGCCAGCGCGGCGCGCAGCTCCTTTTCCGCCGCGGCCAGATCACCATAGAGATATTTGACGGAACCCCGGTTAAAATGTTCGCGGGCCGAGAGCTCGGCCGCGCCGGCTGGCGCGATCAGCAGACAGATCAGCAACCAGGCCCCGCTTAAATAAATTCTGTTCATTATTCCTTCGCTCTGGCTTTCACGATGGCTCGCAGGCGGCCGAGAAAAGCCCCCAGCGGCCGGTCGTTCGGATCGAGCCGCGCGGCCGCCGTCAGCTGAGTTTGCGCCCGCTCATAATCGCCCCGGTCGAGATACGCTTTAGCCCGGGCGACCAGCGCCGCCTTACGGGCCGATAAGTTGACTTTCGACCGGCGCGCGGCCGCGGTCGGTCGGGGAACCGTTTTGGTCATGACTTTGGTCAGCTCAGTAGCTGCCGGGCGTTCTTTCATCGCCTGATAAAGATAGGCGATCTCGGCCTGCATCTTCTTGATCAGTTCCTTTTCGCCATTTCCCCCGGTTTCCGCCGAGACCTGCCGGCCGATCATCGTGACCAGCGCCGGCTCGCCGATATAAAAATTGCCGGTCACCCCTTCAAACATCCGGCCTTCAACATCGGTCGCCATGATTTTAGCATTATATGTCCCTTTTTTGAAACCGAAAGGGACTTCCCAGTAAGCGTGCCAGGAATAAGTGCGCCGCTCAAAATCGAGTTCCAGCCGTTTGCTGTCGGGCATTACAGTGACGACCTTGACCGTGTCGGGCGGCGAAGCGACCACCACGTGGACAACATCGCCCGGCAGGTAAGCCTTAGGAGTGCCGCTGCCGGTAAAAGAGAGCGGCTCGTCGGCGTGAACGGGAGGAACGATCAGTAAAACAGTAAGCAGTAGGCAGTAAGGAATGCGCACGATCTACCTGATCTCCCCGCTCAGCGCGTACCAGGGAGCGCCCTGGTAAGAAAAAGAGATGTAATTATTGGCCAGTGCCGGATCGTTGTAATAGGGATGGTGAGCCAGATCGACCCGGAAACCGCCCAATTCAGTCGAAGCGCCGAAGGCCGGATTCCAGCTTGTCCCCGAGGCGGCTGCCGCGTCGACGCTCTGGTCGAGCCCGCCCCGAACAGTAAGGTTGGGAGAGACCTTCCACTCGGTCCCAAAATGCATCGTGACCGGCCGGCCGCTCTGGGCCGGCAGATCAACATCGTAAGCAAAAAGGACCTTACCCCCCCACGGGATCGGTTTGACGGCCACTCCCAGCTTGGTCACGCCGGCGATCGCCTCTTCGGCCCCGCTGGAGAGCTTGACCACCCCGCCGAGCGACATCGGCAGAAAATTCTGCCGGTTGAGGCCAAAGGTCAGGTACGGGGTCAGCACGTATTTAAGACCGAGGTCGAGATTAAAACCGGAAGCCGATTCGGTGTACCCGCCGGTCCATCCCCGGGAAAAGATCTTGGCGTTGAGGCCGGCGTACAGGTTGCGGCCGTAAAAGAAGAAGCGGGAGAGCGGCGTGCCGTAGGATAGGAGAAGCAACGTGTCGTGATAATCGGCGTAAACGAATGACGAGCCGACCGGCACGGTCACCCGGCTGACGCCGGTATTAACATAACCGATCCCGAGCGTCCCGAACGTGGTCGGCATCGCGCCGGCGTATTCGGTGTAATAGACTTCGCCGAGCAGATTGGTGAACATCGTCATCAGCTGCGGCCCTTTTAGCCCGGCCAGTCCGGCCGGATTGATGAACGGGGCATCGGCATCGTCGGCGACGGCGGAAAAGGCCCGGCCCATCCCGATCGGCCGCGCTCCGCCGCCGATCACCATCGGATCATCGGTCAGGGCGATCGGCGCGGCCAGGACCGGACAAAACAGCCCGGCCAGCAAGAGTAAAAGTATCAGTGTTCTTGTCACTTGACGATCCCTAATTTTTCCCGCGCCAGTATCTTCTCCTGTCCGTCAACCTGGCCGACAAAGTGGACCAGGTAGACCCCCTCGCCGGCAATGTTGTTGAACGAAGTCAGTCCGTTCCAGAGAACAGTGTTGGCCCCGGCCTGACCGCCGGCTGATCCGGCCGGATAAACCTGCGACCAGACCCGCTCCCCTCTCATATTATATATGTGGACCGTAAGCCGGGCATCCCTGGTCAGATTATAGCTGATGCTTGCTCCCTTAATGGCCGGTGCGCCCGGATCAGAATAGCTGGCAAAACCGACCGGACCGCTGATCGCCAGTCCGGGTGCCTGCACAGTGAAAGCGGCCGGCAGTGTCGCCGTCTGGCCGTCATCATTAGTGACCCGGACGTCCCAGACGCCGACCGCCTTGCTGGTCAGATCAAAAGCACAGGACAATCTGGTCGCCGCGCTGACCGCCATGCTCTCACCCAGTATATCGCGCTCGCCGGTTTTGAGCAACGCCGCGGTCGCTCCGCTCCGGAAGTGTTCGCCGTTGATCACTACGCCGATCCGTCCGGTATTATCGCCCCGGCTCGGGGTGATCAAGGTGATGACCGGCGCCGGGTAAGTGATCCGGAAAGCGGCCGGCAAGGTCCCCGACCGGCCGTCGGGATTGGTGACCGTGACCGCCCATAAACCGCCGGCCGCGCCGGTCAGGTCGAAAGTACAGGCGATCTTACCGCCGCTGTTAACGACTACCCTGGTCGCGACGATGTCGGCTTGTCCGGTCTGGGATAATTTAACCGCCGCTCCGGCGGTAAAGTTGGCGCCGCTCACTTCCGCGATATCGAGCGGGCCGGTATTCGGTCCGCGGTCGGGGGTGATAGCGGTGACGATCGGCGCCAGGACGGGCCGGAAAAACGCGATCGTCCGAAGAAAGCCTTCGCCTAAAATATTTCGGGTATTGCTGATCAGGTTCAACTGGCGGTCGCGGATAATTCCGACTAAACGGTAGGAGGAGGAACTGGCCAGATGATTGCCGCTGCTGACTATCCGCAAGCCGCTGCTGGTACCGATCAGACCAGCAAAAATCACCAGCAGCAATATCAACCGCGCCTGCTTCATTATTTGCCGATATCATAAACTATTTGGCAGGCCGCTTCAATCCGTTATTTTCACCCCTTGACATTTTTCCGCTCCGGTAGTAGTATTTTAAGGTAGTCGATGAAAGGCCCGCAAACTTGCTGTTATTTTTCCCAAAATATTATCCCGGCCCGGCCCTTAACAAATTCCCCAAAAAGAACCAGGAGGAAAAGAAATGGATATCGTTGAATTAGAAGGTAAAACAATGCCGGAGCTGTACGGTGTCGCCAAAAATCTGAACATCCCGAACCTGCGGCAGCTCAAGAAGCACGATCTGATCTTCAAGATCCTGGAAGCGCAGACCGAAAAGAACGGCTACCTCTTTACCAAGGGGGTGCTGGAGATCCTGCCGGAAGGTTACGGTTTCCTCCGGACCGGCGGTTATTTGCCGAGCCGCGAGGATGTTTATGTTTCTCAGACGCAGATCCGCCGCTTCGACATGGAGAACGGCGATTATGTCACCGGCCAGGTCCGTCCTCCGAAAGAGGGAGAAAAATACTACAGCCTGCTTAAGATCGAAGCGATCAACGGGGTCAATCCCGAAGAAGCGCGCCAGCGGGTCTCGTTCGACAACCTGACGCCGATCTTCCCCAACCGCCGCTTTACCCTGGAACACCCCGATTGCCCGATGGCCTCGCGGCTGATCGACATGGTCTCCCCGATCGGCGCCGGCCAGCGCGCGATGATCGTCTCTCCGCCGAAAGCGGGTAAAACGACCGTGCTCAAGAACATCGCCAACAGCATCACCGCTAATTTCCCCGAGGCGGTCATCAAGGTCCTGCTGGTCGACGAGCGGCCCGAAGAGGTCACCGACATGCAGCGCTCGGTCAGGGGCGAAGTCGTCGCCTCGACCTTTGACGAGCCGCCGGAAGACCACATCCGGATCGCCGAGCTCCTGCTCGAATCGACCAAACGGATCGTCGAGGCCGGTAAGGATGTCGTCATCCTGCTCGACTCGATCACCCGGCTCGCCCGCGCTTACAACCTGGTCACCCCACCCTCTGGCCGGACCCTCTCCGGCGGTCTTGATCCGACCTGTCTCCACCGGCCCAAACGCTTTTTTGGCGCGGCCCGCAATATCGAGGAAGGCGGCAGCCTGACGATCATCGCTACGGCGCTGGTTGAGACCGGTTCCCGGATGGACGACATTATTTACGAGGAGTTCAAAGGGACCGGCAACATGGAGCTCCACCTCAACCGGAAGCTGGCGGACCGCCGCGTTTTCCCGGCGATCGACATCCGGTTGTCCGGCACGCGCCGCGAAGATCTGCTGCTCGACGAAAAAGAGCTGAAACGGATGTGGCTGCTCCGCAAGGTGATGGATAATTACGAAACGGTGGAAGCGACCGAGCAGCTGATCGAGCGGCTCAAGACCTTTAAGACCAACAAGCAGTTCTTCGAATCGGCCGACGTTAAGTAGCGGTTTCGTCAAGGAAGAGGAGCGTTTCGACTTTCTTTAGCTCGGCCCAGGCACCCGATCTGATCTGTTCGCGGGTATACTCTTCGATAAAGTGCCGGGCCTCGCCCGGCGTCCTGATCCCGTGCAACCCTTTCAGCATGGCCTGGAGGTCGGCTATTTTAACGCTGCGAACGATGAAGCGCATCAGATCAGAGACCCCGGTGCTGACACTGAACTTACGGACCCCAAGCGCCATCAAGGTCAACATCCCCCGCCAGTCGTTCCCCATATCGCCGCAACAGGAGAGCGGTTTGTCGGCCTCCGCGGCCTTGGCGACCGCCTTGGCGATCTCCTTAAGAACACGGGGGTCAAGCTCGTCAAAACTGCCGGCATTCAAAGTGGAATAACGGTTGACCGCGGTAACGAACTGCGTCAGATCGGTCGTCCCCAGGCTAAAGAATTCCGCTCGTTTGGGCAGGTCCTTTAGGATGTCCGGATGTTCGATCATCGCGCCAAAGCTCAGCTGCTCATTGACCGTTTTACCGCCGCTGCGCAGTTCCTGCTTGATCGCTTCGACCAGCGCCAGCGCTGTTTCATACTCCTTGTCCGACCTGACCAGCGGGAACATCACCCTTGCCCTCCCCTTGGTCTGTAAAAGCGCTTTTAGCTGATCGCGGAAAAGAAAATAGTAGGGAATGTTGTTCTCCTTATCGAGACAGAGCCCCAGCCCCTTCTTGCGTTCGGTCTTGGCGATTTCCACCGGTTTTTCCAGATAAGGGAATGTTTTATCCGGGTCGATGTCAACCGTCCGGATCACCACTGTCCGGTCCCCGGCCGCCAAGATCAGCCGGTCGTAGTATTTCCGTTGTTCCTCAACGGACGGCTCCGCCGTCCGCTCCGACAGATCGGGGTGCTCACAGAAAAAATATTCCGTGCGGACCAGAGCAATGCCGGCCAGGTTGTGGCGGTTCAGCGCCGATTCGATGTCGTCGACCGCCGCGGCGTTACCCGTCAGTTCGAGCCGAACTCCGTCGGCCGTGACCGGCTCCAGCTGGCGCTGCGTTTTGAGAAAGCCGTCCAGACGATCATATTCGGTCTTCAACCGCTCGTAGTGCTGGGTGGTCACCTCGGACGGATTGATGATAATAAGGCCGCGCCGCCCGTCAACGATCACCAGGTCTCCGGTGTGGACCGCGGCCGTTACCCCCCTCGTCCCGTACAAGCCGACTTTTTCGTGGTCACGCAGGCGGATCGACAGATGGTCCTTGGGTGCCCCTTTTTCCCGGACCGCGCCGTCGATCCGGCGATCGGCGATCACGCCGCTGTCCGAGGCGGCGATATTCTCCGCTACCAGCATGATATGCTCCCCCAGCTTGCTCGCTTCGATCTCTTCCCGGATATTGACCGATTTCTTGTGTTTGATCGCCAGCAGTTTGACGCCAAGCTGATAGATGTCAGTAAAAAGCGCCTGAAATTTCGGATCAGAGCTCTGTTTGTTCGCCTCGTAGCGTCCAATGTATTCCCGGACGGCCGCAGCAGCGCAGACCTTTTTGCTCTCCATCAGCTCCAGCAACTCCTGTTTCATGGCGCCGAGCCCTTCGATGCCGTTGAACATGAAAGCCAGCGCCTCCGCGACCCGCAGCTCCTCTGCGTGCCCCGAAGCCTGCGCCTGCGCGACCGCCTGGTCCAGTGTCTCTTCCACCTCCCGGATCGCGTCGGCCGTCGCATTCAGGTGGGCCGCGAGCTCCTCGTCCAGACTGCGATTATGTTTGATCGCTTCGACCTGGAGATCGACGACCGGGAATTCATTCAGATCAAGGGTGTCCTTGAGGACTAGCGCGCGACCGATCTTGATATTGCTGGTGATCGAGCGGCCCGGAAAGCCCATCTCCCGCAGAGCGGTGTTTTCCACGATCTCAACCATTTTGAATTCGTCGACCAGCAGACTTTGGAGCCGCTTGAGCGCGGCAGCGCCGTCCGGCCCCTTGGCGCTGACCAGGAGCCACTGACCGCTCTTAATTCCCAACGCTTCAACCTGCGCCGGATCCCCTTTCAGGTCGGCTGACCGGCTGGCTTGATTAACAACGGATAGATCCGCCTTGAATTCTTCGGTGCTACTCCTCAGCAGATCGGCTAATTCGGCATTAAGCACGGTCAGGGTGCTAACGCGAGCCAGCAAAAATTCCGTTGCCGGCGACCCAGCGACAGCGCCCAGTAGTTTATCCCGCGGACATTCGAAACGGACCTGTTGTCCCAGGATCGGCTCATATCTGACGAACGGACCTTTTGCCCCGGGGCCGGCCAGGCCTTTATTGGCTGGAGCGATCCGGAGAATACCAGGATACTTTGGCTTGTTGTTTGAGATCGGGTTACTCATGGTTGATCACTATATTATCGATAAATAAAGCAAAATATTTCATGTTATAATGTTTTTCATGTTCACGCGGCAGGAAGTGGAAAAAACAATAAATGGGGCAAGGGTCTTAGGGTCTGGGGCCTTAGGCGGGCAAATAACCGGCGTTTCGACCGACAGCCGGACGGTTAAAAAAGGCGAACTGTTCATTCCCCTGCGTGGACCGAAGTTCGACGGGCGCAGGTTCATTCCCCAGGCCTTGAAAAAGGGAGCCTTCGCACTTGAGACAACTAACGGCTTAACGGCTTTGCAAACCCTCGCCGCTTACCACCGGAGCAAGTTCAAGATCCCGATCATCGGTGTCACCGGCAGCGTCGGCAAAACGACGACCAAGGAGCTGATCGCGGCGATCCTCGCCCAAAAATATCCGGTCCTCAAGAACGAAGCGAATTACAACAACGAGATCGGCGTCCCCCTCACCCTGCTCCATCTGACTAAAAAGCACCGGGCGGCGGTGATCGAGATGGGAATGCAGGGACTGGGCGAGATCAAGTTACTGGCCGCCCTCACCCGCCCGACGATCGCCGTCGTCACCAACATCGGCGAGTCGCACCTGGGCAAACTGGGGAGCAGAAAGAATATCGCCCGGGCCAAAGCGGAGATATTCTCTTTTCTCAACGCCGGTAATTTTGCCGTGATCAACCAGGATGATGACTACTTTGAGCGCCTTAACTCAAAAGTAAAAAGTAAAAAGGCAAAAGTAATGACTTTTGGATTATTAGAAAAGTCGGATGTGATGCCGGTGGCATTGACCGGAATTAAACTTGCACTGCCCGGCGAACACAATATCTACAACGCCCTGGCGGCGGTCGCGGTCGCGCGGATCTTACGGGTCGGCCGGCCGGCGCTCAAGCGCGGGTTGGAAACCGTCCGGCCAGCCGCCCACCGGCTGGCGATCATCAACCTGCCCGATGGGACGAAAGTGATCGACGATTGCTACAACGCCAGCCCGCGGTCGATGACTGCCGCCCTCAAGGTGCTGTCCGCCTACGGCGGACGCAAGATCGCGGTGCTCGGCGACATGCTGGAGCTGGGACGGTCAGCCAAAGCGGCGCACCGGCAGATCGTTAAGCTGGCCCGGCAGCAAAAAGTCGATAAACTGCTCACGTTCGGCCGGAATTGGCCGTCGACAACCGGACCGGAGACCTCCCGGCCGCGGCTGATAAAAAAGTTGCGGCAAATCATCCGGCCGCGTGATATAATCCTCGTCAAGGGTTCGCGGGGGACGCGGCTGGAAGAAGTGGTCACAGCCCTGCAAACGTAAGCCTGGGTGGTGGAATTGGCAGACACACCAGCTTGAGGGGCTGGCGCCGTTAAAAGCGTAGGAGTTCGACTCTCCTCCCAGGCATTTTTTTGTTGACCCGCCGCCGGCGGGTTGACGCGCGCAAGATTGTTGATTATCATTACGACTGAAAGAAGGGAGGAGCAGTGACTATCCAGTTTCTCCAGCTCGAACAAGCCGAGCCGCGCCTGTTGACGGATAGTACTAACCTGCGAGACCGCGACTCTTCCTTCGAAGAAAAACTCCGCCAGGAACAGGCTCGCCTCGGCCTCCTTTTTTCACCGTTCGCCCAGCTCAGCGGCCTGTTCGCCGAACCGCTCGGCCTTGACCTGACCGTTGATTACCGATCTCCGGCGGTCCGCAACGCGGCGGAGCAAACGGCCCCCGCCCCGGACCGGAGCGGATCGACCGACCCGGTTGACCCGCCCACTCTCGCGCTCGCCGGTCAAAAAGTCCGGCTCTTTGATTCCCTGCCGCTCTCCGACCTTTCCCGGCGGACCCTGCAGGAGTTGCTGGTCAACACCCAATGGCTCGTCCCCAACATTCAGGCGCAACCATCTTTGTTCAACGCGGCGCTCAACGGAGAGCTCCGGCCGTCGTTCGATCTGCAGGCGCTGATCGATCAGCTCGTTCGCCAGGCCACTCTGGTCAGGGAAAAAGGGAAAGTCCAGTTCGCTCTGACCCTGGAACCGGCAGAGCTGGGCCAGGTGGTGATCACGCTGACCGCTCAGGCCGGCCTCGTCTCCGTCGATCTGCAGGCCGAAAGCTCAACTCGAAAATTGTTCGACGCCCGGCGGGCCGAGCTGGAAAAAGCGCTGGCCAAAGCCAATGTCCATTTTGATCGGCTGACGATCAGGGAGGTAAAAGATCATGCTTGACGTCATGTCTCAGGCTAAGAACGCGATCGAAGCCTACAACGCGGCGCTCAAAATATCCTCGTCCAATCTGGCGAACATGAACGTCCCCGGATATAAGAGCCTGAAGTCCTCTTTCCAATCGGTCTTTGAGCGGATCCTCTCCCAGGGGACAGCCGGCACCACCGACCAGGGGGGGACCAATCCGCGGCAGCTCGGCCAGGGGATGTCGATCGCCGGCACCTCGGTCGACTTCAGTAACGGCGACACGACCGGCGGCACCCCGATCGATCTGGCGATCGCCGGACCGGGCCTGTTCATCGTTTCCGGCGACAACGGCGTCTCCTATTTGTACTCTCGGGCCGGTAATTTTAACGTTGATTCGGACGGGAACCTCACTTCCAACGGCCTGCAGGTCTACGGCCTGGACAATAGCGGCAACCTGACACCGATCTCCGGCCTCCCCTCCGGGGTCAAGACCGATTACCGGTGGCTCGATGACGGTACTCTGCAATATACTGCCGACGGCGGGACGACCTACACCGACACCGGCTACCACATCGCCCTGACAACCTTCCCCAACCCGAGCGGCCTGGCCCAGGCCCAGGGAACGTCGTTCGCGGCTACGCTCGCCTCCGGCACTGCCACCAATCCTACCACCCCGGGCGGCTCGGCCGGGATCATTAAGCCCGGCCAGGTGGAGCAATCGAACGTCGTCTACCTGAGCGAAACGATCTATTCGCTTGAATTGCAGCGCGCGTTGAGCGGCAACCTGAGCATGGTCCGGATGGCTTCCGATCTGATCTCCAGCGTGATCCAGAAACTAGGCTAATGGCGGAAAAAACGATACTTAAACCGGAAATAGCGGCGCAAAAAAAGGTCCTCAAACTCCCGCCGGCGATCGGCGACTGGACAACCTACCGGCCGCCCCAGGTCCTGGTCAAAAAGGTCAAGAGCGGCCTGTACGGATTTGACCGGTTGTCGCAGGATGAGCTGTCGCTGGCGCTGAAGATCCATTATACTTTTATCCAGGCCCTGCTCCGGCGGCTGCGCGTCGACCTGGGGATCGGCGTCGAATTTACCACCTGCCAGATCGAGCAGACCACCTACCTTAATTTCCTCCGTTCGCTGGCCGGCGCGGTCGTCCAGTGCCGCCTCAACCTGGAAAACCTGCACGATAACATCCAGAGCTATTTCGACCTGAACCTGGCCAGCTCGGTGATCAACCACGCGCTCGGGAGCCACGATCTGGAGCCGCTCACCCGGGGATTGACCGACGCGGAAGGCGGAGTTTTCCAGACCGCGCTCGCCGCTTATCTGCCGGCTTACGCCGCTGCTTTTGCCGGCGCTTTCCCGACCCCCGAACTGCGGCTGATCGGTTCGCCCGACGTCACACTCGACCCGTCGGTCAGCACGACCGCCACGTTCGTCGTTTTTACCGCCGAAGTCTCGTTCAACGACAACCCTGCCGGCAAGATCGTCTTCGGTTATCCCGGCAACTCGCTCAAGACGATGCTCAAGCTCGCGGAGGCCCGGACCGCGCTCCTCCCGCTCGACTTTAGCCGTTTATCGGGGACGCTCCTCGCCAAGATCCCGGTCCCCCTCCGGGCGTTGCTCGGCAAGACCTATCTTTCGACGACCGAACTCGGCCGGTTGGAAGTCGGCGACGTCGTCTCGCTTGACGCTCTGCTCAACGCGCCGATCGACCTGCAGGTCGGCCGGGAAGTAAAATTACCCGGTCAGCCGGTGGTCAGCGGCCGGAAACGGGCGGTCCGCCTGGCCGGCGCCGGGCTCGACCGCGCTTTGCGGCCAGCCCCGGTCGCAGTTGCCGAATTGCCGTCTCCTAAACAGGCCGCCGCGGAACCGGAAGAGGTGCGGCCGGCCGAAGAACCGGCCGCCGTGGAGGATGTGATCAGCGACGAGGATTTCAACGAAGACGACTTTAACCTTGACGATCTGAACCTGGGCCCGAACGAAACACCACAGTAAGGGAGGCAAATGATGGAAGTCAAAAACGTTAAATTTCCGGAATTATCCGAAGGAGAAAAAGGGGAACGGCTGGAAGGTCACATGCTGGGGGATATCCCGGTCCAGGCGACCGTGGAGCTCGGCGCGACCGAGCTCTCGTTAAAAGACGTGCTGGAGCTGGCGGAAGGCTCGATCATCGAGCTCAACCGCCTGGCTGGCGAACCGCTCGACCTCAAGGTCGGCGGTCAGCTGGTCGCCCAGGGTGAAGTGGTCGCGGTCGACGATTTTTACGGCTTGCGGATCACCAACGTGGTCATGAAATGATCACGGCCAGCTACATCATCCAGGTCATCCTCTCCCTCCTGGTCGTGATCGCTCTGATCGTCGTGATCGGCCGCTTTCTGCTCCCCAAACTGGCCGTCACTGCCGGCAGCCGGCTGATCCAGATCGTCGATCGCGCCTATCTGGAACCGCAGGTTTCCGCTTATGTCCTCAAGGTCAAAGATAAGGCCTGGCTGGTCGTCACCAGCAGCAAGACCGTCGCCAAGATCGGAGAAGTCGAAGTCTGATGTTCGCTCTGGCCGCCCCGCTCACTCCAACCGTCGACCTGAGCGCGCTGCTCTCCGGCGCCCAGTTCTCCAACAGCGTCCAGCTGATGGTCTCGCTCTCGCTGATCACCCTGGTCCCGTTCTTTCTGATCTCGGTCACCTCCTTTCTCCGGATCATCATCGTCTTTGCGCTGCTCCGGACGGCGATCGGCACCCAGCAGGTGCCGCCGAACACCGTCCTGATCGGGCTGGCGATCTTTATGACGGTTTTTATCATGTCCCCGGTCTGGCAGGAGATCAACCGGACCGCCGTTGAACCGTACAACGCCGGCAAGATCTCGCAGGCCAAAGCCTTTGAGGTCGGAATGAAGCCGCTGGCCCAGTTCATGCTCAAGCAAACCAAGGAAAAAGACCTGGCCCTGTTCGTCCAATTCGCCCGCATCGCTCCGCCTAAAACCCCCGAACAGGTCCCTGTCTACGTTCTGATCCCGGCCTACATGATCTCCGAACTGAAGACCGGCTTCCAGATCGGTTTTCTCCTCTTTATTCCCTTCATCATCATCGACCTGGTGGTGGCCAACATCCTCCTCTCCCTCGGGATGTTCATGCTCTCGCCGGTCATGGTCTCGCTGCCGTTCAAAATACTGTTATTTGTCCTGGTCGACGGCTGGAACCTGATCTGTCGCGGCCTTCTCCTGAGCTTTCTGAAATGAACCAGGATTACGCCGTCCAGGTCCTTTTTCAAGCGGTCAATATTACCATCCTGATCTCGATGCCGGCGGTCGGCGTCGGCCTGCTGGTCGGTTTTCTCATCAGCCTGTTCCAGGCGATCACCCAGATCCAGGAGCAGACCTTGACCTTCGTCCCCAAGGTCGTTTCGGTCCTGCTGGTCGTCGCCCTCACATCCCCTTGGATCATCTCCATGATGATCGACTTCACCAACACCCTCTGGAGCGCCATCCCCAATATGGCGCGTTAGGGCGATGGTCATCCCGGTCGGCCAGATCGCCATTTACTTTCTTATTCTGGCCCGCCTGGGCGGGGTCTTTATCCAGGCCCCCCTCTTCAACTCGCGGAGTTTCTTCACTTCCGCCAAGGTTGCGTTCGCCCTCTGGACGGCGCTGGTCCTCTGGTTCGTCACGCCGGTCTCCCCCGTCCTGCCAACCTCGCTCTCCGGCTTTATTCTGACCCTGGTCGCCGAGGTCGCGGTCGGCTTTCTGATCGGTTTTATCGCCAACGTCATGTTCATCGCCATCCAGTCGGCCGGCGAGATCATCGACATGCAGATGGGGCTGTCCGTCGCTCAAGCGCTCGACCCGGTCTTCGGGGCGGTCATCTCGATCATCGGCCGGCTGACGTTCTTCACGGCGCTGGTGATCTTTCTCTCAATGGACGGCCACCATCTGCTCCTCTCCGCTTTCCATCACAGCTTCACGATCCTCCCGGCCGGCCAGATCGCCAACTTCAGCCAGCCGGCGCTGGTCGAACAGCTGCTGACCATCGGTTCGGGCCTCTGGCTGACGGCGATCAAGATCGCCGCGCCGGTCATCCTGCTGATCTTTCTGGCCGACTTTACCTTTGGGATCGTCTCGCGGGTAGCGCCGCAGGTCAACGTCTTTATGCTCGGTTTTCAGGTCAAACCGCTCCTCGGCCTGTTCGGGATTTCTCTCCTGGTCCCTTTTATAGTAAAATACATCAGCCGACTGATCGAATCGATGGGCGCAGAGATAGTCAAACTGCTCTTGTTCTTGAGGTGAACTAAACTACCATGGGTGAAGGCGCCGGCGATAAAAGCGAAGAACCGACCCCCCACCGTTTGCGCGAAGCCCGGGAAAAAGGCCAGGTCGCCAAGAGCAAAGAGGTCACGACCGCCGTGCTCCTCCTGCTCTCCTATTTCCTCTTCCGCTATCTGGGCGAGTACATGTGGCGCAACCTGGCCGAAATGGCCTACGCGATCTTTCAGCTGGTCCCGGAAGCCCGCAACTTCAGCCTGGGGTTTGTCGCTTACCTCTTGATCCTCGGCCTGCGGGCGATGGCCCTGGTCCTGCTGCCGATCTTCGGCGTCACTTTTCTGGCCGCGCTGATCGCCGAGGCAGCTCAGACCGGCCTGGTCATGGCGCTCGATCCGCTCACTCCCAAGCTCGAACGGATCAATCCGCTGGAGGGGCTCAAGCGGATGTTCTCGCTCCAGGGCTTTGTCGAGCTGATCAAGTCGATCCTTAAGATCATCATCGTTTTTTACATCGCCTGGTTCGCCGCCAAGGACGACCTCCCCTTCATCATCGTCCTGATCGAGTCCCACCCCTGGCAGGCACTGGTCCTGGGGGGCGACATCGCCTACCGGATCGCCATGCGGGTCGGTATGTTCTATATCGTGATCGCCATTCTCGATTACCTCTACCGGCGCTGGGAATACATGCGCAACCTGAAAATGAGCCGGCAGGAGGTCAAGGAAGAATACAAGCGGCTGGAGGGAGACCCGATGGTCAAGCAGCGGATGCGCGACCTGCAGCGGGCCGTGGCGCAGCAGCGGATGATGTCGTCGGTGCCGCAGGCCGACGTCGTTGTGACCAACCCGACCCACCTGGCGGTCGCGCTCAAGTACGAACAGCTCAAAATGAAGGCGCCGGTCGTTCTGGCCAAAGGGGAACGGAAACAGGCCGAGGAGATCAAACGCCTAGCGGAGAAATGGGAGATCACCATCGTCCAGAACGAGACCCTGGCGCGCTCGATCTACCGGACCACCAAGGTCGGCCAGGAGATCCCGGCCGAATTCTACCAGGCGGTCGCCGAGGTCCTGGCCTACGTCTTCAAGATCCGAAAAGACCGGGCCGAGCGCCGCAAGGCCTCGCTTGCCCTGGCCCCCCGATAGGTATATAATCTCCCTAAATCATGGCAGTGCCGGGCTTTGATCTAAAGAGCATCCGCAGCCTATTCTCCCTGAGCGATTTCATGGTGGCGGGGCTGCTGATCGTCATTATCGCCCTGATGCTTGTCCCTCTCCCGCCCTTTATGCTCGATATCCTGCTGACGATGAACATCGCCATCTCCCTGGTCATTCTGCTGGTCGCCATGTACCTGAAAGAGCCGCTGGAGCTGGCCTCGTTCCCGTCGATCCTGTTGGTCATTACCGTTCTCCGGCTGTCGCTCAACATCGCCTCTTCCCGGCTGCTCTTGACCAACGCCTATGCCGGCCAGGTGGTGGCCGCCTTCGGCTCGTTCGTCGTCGGGGGCAACTACATCGTCGGCATCATCATTTTCGCGATCATCACCATCGTCAATTTTGTCGTCATCACCAAGGGCTCGGAACGCGTCGCCGAGGTGGCCGCCCGGTTCACCCTCGACGCCATGCCCGGCAAGCAGATGTCGATCGACGCTGACCTTAACGCCGGGCTGATCGACGCCACCGAAGCGCGCGGCCGCCGCCGCAAGATCGAGCAGGAAGCCACCTTCTTCGGCAGCATGGACGGCGCCAACAAGTTCGTCCGGGGCGATTCGATCGCCGGCATCATCATCGTGATCGTCAACATCCTGGGCGGCGTCCTGGTCGGCTGGCTGCAGCTCGGGATGGCGCCGATGGAGGCGCTGACGACCTACGCCCTGCTGACGGTCGGGGCCGGCCTGGTCGCCCAGATCACCGCCCTGCTGATCGCCATTGCCACCGGTTTGATCATCACCAAGTCCGCCTCGGAAATGAGCCTGGGGAGCGACGTGACCGCCCAGCTCTTTGCCCAGCCGCGCGCTTTTGCTTTTGTCTGCATCATCCTCGGCGTCTTTGCCATGATCCCCGGACTGCCGACCGTCCCTTTTCTGATCCTGGCCTCGCTGGCCGGCATCCTGGCGCTCTTTTTGATGCGCGCCCAGTCCGCCAAGGACGAGGCCAAGGTCGTTAAGGAAGAGGTCTCCGCCAAGGACGTGATGAAGAAACCGGAGAGCATCCTCGGCACGCTCGGGCTGGACCCGCTGGCGATGAAGACCGGCCGCAACCTGATCCCGCTGATCGACCCGGCCCAGCGCGGCCCCCTGCTCGAGCGGATCACCCTGATCCGCTACAACATCGGCCAGGAGCTCGGCTTTGTCATCCCGGGCGTCCGGGTGATGGACGATCTGTCGCTGCCGCCCAACCAGTATACCGTCGATATTCGCGGGACCAAGGTCTCCACCGGCGAAGCGCTCCTGGGACACCACCGGGTCGACCTTCCGCTCGCTCAGATCAAGGCTAAAAAATTGACAGGGACCGAACTGCGCGATGCGCTGACCAATGACCCGGTCACCTGGGTGGCGGACGAGCTGCTGCCCGAACTGCAGAAGCTCGGCCTCCCGGCCCGGGCGCCGGTCGACGTCATTTCCGAACATTTCACCGAGGTCATCAAGCGCTACGCAGACGAGATCATGACCCGCCAGAACGTCCAGTCGCTGATCGAGCTGGTCAAGAACACCAACGCGGCGATCGTCCGCGAGCTGATCCCCGACCTCCTCTCGCTCGGCCAGGTCCACAAGGTGCTGCAGCTTTTGGTCCGCGAGCGGGTCTCGATCCGCGACCTGTCCACCATCCTGGAGCGGCTGGCCGATTACGCCCACCTCTCCCGCGACATCAACATCCTGGCCGAGTACGTCCGCCAATCGCTGGCCCGGCAGATCTGCGAGAGCTACACCGATAAAAAAGGGGTCATCACCGTGGTGACGATCGACCCGGCGCTGGAAGAGACGCTGATCGCCGCCATCCATCAGTCGGAGTACGGCTCCTTCCTGGCGGTCGACCCGAACGTCGGCGAAAAGATCCTGGTCCAGATCTCCGGTCATTTACAAAACTTCAAGCGGCTCCGGCTCCGGCCGGTGATCCTCTGCTCGCCGCGGCTGCGGCCGCACTTCAAGCGATTTATTGAACGGAGTTTCCCCGACCTGGCCGTGCTCTCCTATAACGAGATCGTCCCGCAGGTCAAGGTCCAATCGATCGGCATGATCTCGATCGAAGCCTGACATGCCCGATTATGAGCGTTTCGAGCAGAAGCTGGAGCAAAATCTCACCGCCGGGCTGTCGGCCAGGGAGATGGCGCAGCGCTTTGTGATCGCCGCGCTGGAGGCCGAATTCGGGCATAACTTTACTTCCTCGCCCGGCTTTGCTAAAATGGTTGACACGCTGGCCGAGGCTATCGTGACCAACCCGGAACTCCGGCGCCAGACCCTCGCCATGGCCAGTTTGTACACCAGGAAAAAACCTTGAGCATCAGAAGGATCGAAGAACAGCGCAAAGAGCTCCGCAAGATCGGGCGTCCCGGCGTCGAGGGGGCCGTCCCCGCTCCGCCGGCCGGCCTCTCCCCGGTCCTGCGCTCCTCCTGGAAGTTCGCCTACGAGATGGCCGAGCGGTTCAGCAAAGAGCTGGGCACCAATAAAACCTCCGATTTCATTAAAGCCCTGATCAGGAAGTTCTCGTGACCAGCCGCAAAGAGGTCGAAGACCGGATCGTCTCCATCATCCGCGAACAGTTCCTAAAATACAGCTCGGAAACGCTGGAAAAGTACAAAGACCAGATCAATTCAACCGTCCGCTGGTACGTCTCCACCCTCCCCCGGCATATCGCTTCGTCGGAAGCACACGACCTGGAGTCGGAAGCCAAGATCGCTTTTGTGGAGTGCCTTAAGACCTGGGACCCGCGTAAGGGGGACCTCTGGCCGTACGTCTCCGTCCGCCTGAAAGGGTCGATGCAGGATTATCTGCGCAAACGGGGGACCGATCCGGTCGCCGGCCTCTACGAATTCATCACCAGCGCGGCCAATGTCTACATGGCGTTCAACCGCAAGGAGATCGTCCACGAAGAGATCGACAAACTGCTCCACGTCGATACGGCGATGGAAGATTTTTCCGACAAGGAGAAAAAGGTGGTCGAGCAGTACTACCAGCACGACAAGACCTTTAAGCAGATCGGCAAGGAGATCAATCTCTCCGAATCGCAGGTTTCCCGGATCTGTAAAGAAGCTACCCTCAAGCTGAAAAAAGCGCTCCGCGACGAACCGGCCGAAAGCTAAACGATAAACGCGACCGCCTGCCGCAGGAGCTGGAACTTTGCCTCCGTCACCCCCAGCAATTCACCGTCCGCCTCGATCCAGGCCGTTTCCGGCGAACTAACGGTGATCTCCCGGCCGCGGACCAGCTTGATCTTGGGGTGGGTAAGATGCCGGCCGGCATAGATACTGCCGATGTTCAGCAGGACCTCCAGGCGTCCCATCTCTGCGACGACCACCACTTCGAACAGACCGTCATCAACCTCCGCCCCCGGGGCGATCATCATACTGCCGCCAAAGAACCGGCCGTTGGCCATGGTGACGATCAGCGAGCGGCCGTTGAAGAACTCCGCGCCATCGACCTCGATCCTGAGCTGATGGTTCTTAAGCAGGAGAAGCGAACGGAGCACGCCAAGGAGAAAGGTCATTTTACCGCCCAAACGCTTGGACGACCGGTTGACCCGCTGGACGACATGGGCGGAAAAGCCGAGACTGGAGACATTGATGAACTTGCGGGCAGTTTCGCCCCCTGCGGGCGACCGGTATGTGACCAGCCCGACATCGATCCGCTTCTGTTCCCCTTTCAGCAGGCGCTTGACGTGGTCGGCCATCGTTTGGCCGGCGATCCCCATCGTCTGGGAAAAGTCTTGGCCGGTGCCGCTGGGGTAATAGCCAAGAACCGCTTGCTCGCTGATCCCGTTGAGGACCTCATGCAGCGTCCCGTCGCCGCCGACCGCCACGATCGTCTCAAAACCCTGGGCCTGAGCGAGCAGCGCCAGCCTGGTGGCGTGTCCCGGCCCTTCGGTCAGGGCAAAATCGAGCGGGCCGAGGGCGGCTTCAAAGGCTTGTTTGATCGCCGGCCATCTTTTGGCGGTCTGGCCGCTGGCCGAGCGGGGATTAACAATGAAGTATGTTCTGGCCATCATAAAAATAATCCCTCGATAAACTCGGGATAAATGCGCGCTACTGGGATCCCCTCGACTCTCTCACTACGTTCGTTCGCTCGGGGCGAGCGAACCAGTGACCCCCTCGACCTTGTCTCGGGACAAGCCCTTGCCTTGTGCCGAGCTCCGTCGAGGCACTGTCAAGTCCCGAGGAAATTTGATCATCATTGCGCGCTACTGGGATCGAACCAGTGACCCCTTGCCTGTCAAGCAAGTACTCTAACCAGCTGAGCTAAGCGCGCAATGATGATTTTACTAAGCGCGCATTCTTCTTTCTACTGACAACTTACAACTAACAACAAACGACCGAATGAATAAATTATATCTTAAATACCTTCGGTTGTCAGTTGTCAGTCGTTAGTTGTTCGTTAAAAAAGGCGGCATCCAGGTTCGAACTGGAGTAAACGGTTTTGCAGACCGCTGCCTAACCACTCGGCCATGCCGCCCTGTTAACTAACGACTTACAACTAACAACTGACAACCGAATGACGGTCTATCGCTAAGGTCTCACAATCATTGATCTGACCGCAATGTCTTACGTAACCCGGAAAGCTGCTTAACGATCAACTCGGCGTTCCCTATCATTATATCGTAATTTGACTTATCCATAAAGCCGCATTCCGACGCTAGATCCAGGACCGCGACCGTTTCGTTCAGGGAGCCGATCGCCATCTGAATAAAGCGGCTAAACTCGCTGTCCGACCCCCGGTCCGACCCTTCAGCTATATTCAAGGCGATCGATGTAGCTGCCCGCCGCAACTGACTAGTCAGACCAAATTGTTCGTCTTTGGGAAACTTTGCCGAAACGGCATAAAGCGCACCAATATATTCCTTGATATCTTGATAAACCGGAAATTTTAAAAATCGGAATGGCATGTCTTGATACCTTCGGTTGTCAGTTGTCAGTCGTTCGTTGTTAGTTAAAGAAAAGCGGGAGACGGGGTTCGAACCCGCGACCTTCTGCTTGGGAAGCAGAAGCTCTACCAGCTGAGCTACTCCCGCTCGAGCACCAAAGGGTAATTATAGCAAATTTTCGGGGGGGAAAGCTAACGGATCGCCTGGTGCGTTCCGGTCCGGGTCAATTTCGACTCTCGTCTGGCCGCCGCTACCAGCTCTTTCAGATCGGGGCTATAAATATTGGTCTGGTTGCGCCCTTGAAACTTGGAAAAATAGAGCGCCGTATCGGCCTCATCCAGCAGCCGCTCTTTTTCCGCGCGGATCCTGTTCTTATCGATCCAACCGCCAGCCTTGGCCGTCCCCAGGGTCGTCACGCCGATGCTGACCGTGAAATTCAGGGCCCGGCCGTCCAACCTGATCGGGGTCTCCGCCACCCCTTTTCTAATGCTTTCCAGCGGAGTAAAGGCCTGGCCAAAGAGCGTCCCGTCGAGCAGAATGATCAGTTCATCGCCGCCAAAGCGGCCGGCAATGTCGGTTGACCGTAAATTTTTGCGAAAGACCGAGGCCACTATCTCCAGCGCTCTATCCCCGGCCGCATGCCCGAAACCATCGTTAACCTTCTTGAAATAATCGATATCGATCAGGGCCAGTGAAAAACCCCGCTCATAGCGATAGGCGGCCTCGACCAGGCGGTAATATTCGGTCATGAAGCCGCGGCGGTTATAAAGACCGGTTAATTGATCGAAGTTATTGGTCCGGTTTAACTCCTGGACCTGCTGGCGCAGGGCTAAATTCTCCGCTCGTAAGTCCTGATACTTGCGCATCAAGGCGGCGTAGCCCACCCGCCGATCACGTTGAGCGGGATGCTTGGGTTCAACTTTCATGTCTATATATCTTGAAAAAACAGCCATAATTTCATATAATATAGATGTAATGCCGATCCAGGAGAAGTGCCGGGTCCTTGTTCACCAACCGATCGGCCCCCGCTTTTACCAATTGACCCTCCTTTCCCGCGACATCGCCACCCAGGCTCAACCGGGCCAATTCGTTGAAGTTAAATGCGCTGACGGCTACGTGCCCCTCCTCCGCCGCCCGATCAGCCTCCATCGGATCGATCCGCAAAACGAGACCTTTACCCTGCTCTACGAAGTTGTCGGCCAGGGGACCGAACTGCTGGCCAAAGCGGCGGTTGGGGCAGAGCTCGACATCCTGGGCCCGCTGGGGACCGGTTTTAAGATCGACCCGGCCAAGAAAACCCACCTTCTGGTCGGCGGAGGGATGGGCGTAGCCCCGCTGATGGCCCTGGCGGAGGAAGTTAAAATTCAAAAGTCAAAAGCCTGCCTGCCGGACAGGCAGGTAAAAAGTTTGGATCTATTCATTTTAATTGGAGCCAGGAACAAAGAGTGCGTCCAGTGCGAGGGAGAGCTGAAAGCGGTCGCCGACCAGGTGATCGTCAGCACCGATGACGGCAGCTATGGGCAAAAAGGCTTCGTTTCCGATCAATTGCTGGATATTATCAACAATCGGTTGTCAGTTGTTAGTTGTCAGTCGTCAGTTATTTACGCTTGCGGCCCCCGGCCGATGCTCAAGGCCGTCGCCCAGATCGCCGCACAGAAGCAGATCGACTGCCAGCTCTCGCTGGAAGAGCGAATGGCGTGCGGCATCGGCGCCTGCAAAGGGTGCGCCGTCCTGACCACAAGCGGTTACAAAATGGTCTGCAAGGACGGTCCGGTCTTTAATGCTTCGGACTTAGTGTTTTCTTAGTGTCTTCGTGTCTTAGTGGTTAATCCGGAAGAACCACCAAGACACAAAGTCACGAAGGGGGACACAAAGAAAAATATGGAAATAGCAGGAATTAAGTTAAAGAATCAGATAATGGTGGCATCGGGAACCTTTGGCTGGGGAAAGGAATACTCGGAATATATGGATCTCAATAAATTGGGGGCAATTGTCACCAAGAGCATAACCCTCAAACCGCGAGAAGGGAATCCGCCCCCCAGGATCGTCGAAACTCCGTCCGGGATGCTCAATTCGATCGGTCTGCAGAACGAGGGGCTGGAACATTTCCTGAAAGAAGACCTCCCCTTCCTGGCCAAATTCGACACCCCGACGATCGTTAACATCGCCGGAGAGACGGTCGAAGAGTACGCCGAACTGGCCAAACGACTGAGCAAAGAGACAATGGTAAAAGCTATCGAGGTAAATATCTCTTGCCCCAATGTCAAACAGGGCGGAATGGCCTTTGGCGTCGATCCCGGTCTGACTAAACAGGTCATCTCCGCGGTCCGCAATGCGACCAAGCAGCCGATCATCGCCAAGCTAACGCCCAACGTGACCGATATCACGGTTATCGGCAGAGCGGCGGTTGAAGCAGGTGCCGACGCCCTCTCCGCTATCAACACGATTGTCGGGATGGCGCTCGATCTGGAAACCGGGAAATCCCGCCTCGGCCGGGAGACCGGCGGCCTCTCCGGTCCGGCCATCCGCCCGATCGCCGTCCGGATGGTCTACGAACTGGCCCGCGCGGTCAAAGTCCCGGTGATCGGGATCGGCGGGATCATGACCGGAAATGATGCGGTTGAGTTCCTGCTGGCCGGGGCCAGAGCGGTCCAGGTCGGCACCGCCAACTTTGTCGACACCGCGGCGCCGCTCCGCATCCTGGCCGAACTCCACGACTATGTACATCGACACCCACGCACACTTAACCTTTCCTGAGTTCGCGGCCGACCTGCCGGAAGTCATCAAACGGGCCCAAGAGGCTGGCCTGGAGGCGATCGTCAATATCGCCCTGGATGACCAAGCCCTCGAACAATCCCTCGCTCTGTCCGCCAAATATCCGGGTTACGTTCAGACGGCGGCCGGCATCCATCCTCAGGAAGCGAAAGAATATCAGGAATCAGAATATGAGAAGTTCGCGACCCTGGTCAAACAAAAGCAGATCGTCGCCATCGGCGAAACCGGACTCGACTATCACTATAAACTCTCGCCGGTAAAGACCCAGCAGGCGGTCTTCCGCCGCTTTCTTCAGCTTTGCCAGGCTGTCGACAAGCCGGCGATCATCCACGTCCGGGAGGCGGCCGAGGACGCGCTCCGGATCCTCCGGGAAGAGAACAAGGGAAAACTGAAAGGGGTCCTGCACTGTTTTGCCGGTGATATGACGCTTGGCCAGGGGGCGCTGGATATGGGGCTGCATATCTCCTTCACCGCCAATATCACCTACCCCAAAGCGCACAACCTGCGCGAGGCGGTCAAAACTATCCCCTTGGATAGAATCATGATCGAGACCGATTCCCCTTTCCTGGCGCCGCAGGAATTCCGGGGGAAACGGAACGAACCGGCTTACGTAGTGAAAGTGGCGGAGCAGATCGCGGCGGTCAAAGGGTTAACAGTTGAGGCGGTCGCGCAAGCGACGACCCGCAACTCTAAACAGCTATTCCTGATCGGGTAATTCCTTCATATTCTTATAAAGGCTGCTCGGGTTCATCCCCTGGGGGACGCGCATCGTCGGCAGGTTCATTTTGTTAAATCCGGCCGGCACGATGAACAGCACCTCCGGCTGGCTTGCTTTCTTAAAATTCTTGAACTCGGTGCTCCAGGAGCCGTCAACCGCGGCCGACTTAACCGGCCACTGGTCGCCCGAGATCCACTGATGCATCTTTTCGGTCTTCCGCCCGTTCTTAAAGGTCACTTCGTACTTGTCGGTGTCGATCCCGTTGATCTTTTCCCGTCCGATCTTTTTGCGCTCTACTTCCCCAGCCTGCTTGGCACGCATTCCGCGCTGATGGTCGGCGGTCAGCTTCTGTTCCAGATACAGCTTCTGGTCCGGCATAATCATCCAGACCACTTTCTTATCGCCGCGCACGATCGAGACCGTCTTCTTCCCGCCCGCGGTCGTCTCGGTCCGCCATTTGTCACCAGCCACGTTCATTTTTGATCTGACTGTCTCCCCCTTGGCCCGGGTCTCCACGTCGGCCGAGAACTCCAGGGCGGTCGCCGAGGCCGCCATGACCAGCAACAGCGCTAAACCGAGGCCCAGCTTATTTTTGTTCATTTTTTCCCCCTTGCAGAATGCATTTGGTCGGGCATTTAACGATGGCCGGGCCGCAATCGACGCCGGTTTTCGTATAGTCGATAACCGCCAGGTTGTCGACGACCTTAAAAACATCCGGCACCGTTTTTTCGCATATTTTGCAGGCGATGCAGCCGACCGGACAGTTCTTACGGGTGGCGGCCGGACCGTCGTGCGAGGAACAGGCGACCCGAACCGGAAAGTCGTAAGGCCGCAGGGAGATGATCGCCCGGGGACAGGCGGTAACGCACTTGCCGCAGGCGGTGCATTTTTCCGGATCGATCTGCGGCAGGCCATTGACCATTTTGATCGCGTCAAACGCGCAGACGCAGAAACAATCGCCGTAACCGAGACAGCCATAAGAACACATCAAGCCGCCGCTAGCAACGAGGTCGGCATTCTTACAGGATTTTACTCCGTAATAGTTGGCCTTGCGCCACCGCTGGCCGTTATCCGCGCCGCAGTGGACCGCCGCTACCCTCTTGTGGACCGTAAAACCGGCTGTCCCCATGATCTCGGCGATCTTTTTGGCGACTTCCGCCCCGCCGACCACACAACCGCTGACGGCGATCTCCCCTTTGGCCACCCGCTCGGCAAAATCGTGGCAGCCGCCGGCGCCGCAGGCGCCGCAGTTCGCTCCGGGGACAATAGCGATGATCGCGCTGACCCGCGGGTCGACCGCGACGGCAAAATAATCGGCCGCCAGCGCCAGCAGCGCCGCAAAAACAAAGCCGAGCGCCCCTAATACGATAATTGACGTTAGGATCATAGCCCGAACATTCCCGTAAACCCGAGAAAAGCGAGCGACATCAGCGCCGCGGTGATAAAAGCGATCGGATAACCCTGGAACCATTTGGGGATCGGCGCCAGGGCCATCCGTTCGCGGATGTAGGCAAAAAGGATGATCGCCAGGGAATAGCCGCAGGAGACACCGAGCGAATAGACCATCGACTGGACAAAGTTGTAACGGTAATCGATCGCCAGAAAGGCGACCGCCAGAATCGCGCAGTTGGTGGTGATCAGCGGCAGGTAAATACCCATCGCCCGGTAGAGCGTCGGGATCATCTTTTTGAGATAAAGCTCTTCCAGCTGGACGAGTGCGGCGATCGTCAGAATAAAAGTCGCCGTCCGGAGGAACTCCAGGTGGAACGGCACCAGGATGGCGTGAAAAATGAGCCAGGAGACGGCCGAGGAGATCGTCATCACAAAGATCACGGCCAGGCTCATGCCGACCGACGTGTCGATCTTGGTCGAAACCCCGAAGAACGAACAAAGGGCGATGAACCGGATCAATAAAATATTATTGATCAGGAACGCCGCAAAAAATATACCGAATAGTTCCACTATTGCACCTTGTTCTCGAACTTATTGAGCGCCGCCATCAGCACGCCGATCGCGATAAAAGCGCCGGGCGGCAGGACCATGATCGTCGCGGCCACGGCCGGGTTGAACAGAGCGAGACCAAAGACCGTGCCGGCCCCCAGGATCTCCCGGACCACACCGAGACTGATCAGGGCGAGGGCAAAACCGAGGCTCATCCCCGCCCCGTCCAGGATCGAGTTAAGGACCGGGTTCTTGTAAGCAAAGGCTTCGGCCCGTCCGAGGATGATACAGTTGACCACGATCAGCGGGACAAATACCCCGAGCGCCTGATAGAGTTCCGGCGTATAGGCTTGCATCACATAATCGCTGATCGTCACAAAGGTGGAGATGATGATGATAAAGATCGGGATCCTGATCTGGTCGGGCGTGATCTTGCGGATCGCCGCGATCACCCAATTGGAACAGATCAGGACAAAGGCGACCGCCACGCTCATCCCGAGCGCGTTGACCGCGTTGCTCGAAACGGCCAGGGTCGGACAAAGCCCGATCATCAGCCGTAAAACCGGATTCTCTTTAATTATTCCCTGATTGAAATCTTTCCAAAGCATCTTTCACTCCGTTACAGACCGCCCGACTGGAGATCGTCGCTCCGCTGATCGCGTCGATATCCTTCTTCGCCTCCAGCGGGTCGGTCCGTTTTTTCCCTTTGAACTGGCCAAGGAAGTCGGGCCTGACGATATTGGCGCCTAACCCGGGAGTTTCCTTATGGCTCAAGACCTTAAGGCCGCTGATCCTCTCCTGCTGGTCGATCCCCACCAACAATTCGATCTCTCCGCCGTAACCACGCACCGTAACCGCAAGCGCCCGGCCTTTCCCGGACGCCGGCAAGACTTCTTTTTTGGAGTTTTCCATGGTCAGCCGGGCATTCGACTCGATCCGGGGCTGAGTGAACTGGTAGACATAAGCCAGCCCCGAGGCAGCGATCACGCAGAAAACCGCCAGGATCAGGCCCATCTTCAGACTATTGATCATCGTTTCGCTCCGTACAGCCGCGGCCGGGCATATTTATCGATCACCGGCGTCAGCATGTTCATGATCAGGATCGAATAGTTGACCCCTTCGGGGAACCCGCCAAAGTAGCGGATCAGGATGATGATCAGACCGCAGCCGAGGCCAAAATAAACCCGCCCTTTGACCGTGACCGGGGCGGTGACGTAATCGGTCGCCATATAAAATGCTCCCAGCATCAACCCGCCGCTGAGCACGGCGAACAACGGATCGTAGCCGAGCAGCCAGCTCAAGAAGGCGACGCTGCCGATCATCGCCGCCGGCGCCGCCCAATCGATCACGCCAACCAGGAGGAGGAGCCCCGCCCCGATCATGATCGCCAGGGCGGAAGTTTCTCCCAGCGAGCCGGCCCGGTTGCCGATCAGCAGGTCCCAGTAGCTGGGCGCCGTCTGGTGGAGTTTATTGACCAGATAGAGCGGCGTCGCGGTCGTCACCGCGTCAAACGGCCGGACCCAGCTCGTCATCGCTACCGGCCAGGAAGCGAGCAGAAAAGCGCGCGCGGCCAGCGCCGGATTAAAGATATTGAAACCGAGACCGCCGAACAGCACCTTGACGATCGCGATCGCAAAAGCGGCGCCGATCCCGGCCATCCAGAGCGGCAGGGTCGGCGGCACGATCAGCGCCAGGAGCAGGCCGGTGACCGCCGCACTCCCGTCCGAGACCGTGATCGGCCGTTTGGCGAACCACTGGCAGACCGCTTCGGTCGCGACCGCCGCCAAGGTGGTGAATATGATCAGTTGCAGGGCTTTAAAGCCGAAGAAATATACGCCGGCTCCGGCCGGCAACAGGAGGGTGAGCGCGACCAGCCACATTATTTTTTTACTGTCATACGGAGCCCGGATGTGCGGACCGACCGAGATGTCAAAGCTCATTTACAGACCGCCTTCCTGGTCTGGAGTTCACGTTTGGCGACCTTGAAATACTGGACCAGATAGATCTTGCTCGGGCAAACATAGCTGCAGCAGCCGCATTCGATGCAATCGGCCACGTGGTACTCGGCCATTTTGTCCCACTCTTTCAGTTTGGCGTAGTCGCCAAGATAATTCGGCATCAGACCGATCGGGCAAACCTTAAGACAGCGTCCGCAGCGGATACAATCGCCTTCTTCGTAATTTTGCGCATCATTCTTGCTGAGGGCGAGGATGCAGGATGTCGCTTTAACGACCGGAACGTCAAGGGTGGAGACCGCGATCCCGGTCATCGGCCCCCCCATAATGACCTTAGCGGCATCGTCGGTCAGGCCGCCGCACTGCTCGATCACTTCCTTGAAGGTGGTGCCGATCCGGACGATCAGGTTTTGCGGCTGTTTGATCCCCGATCCGGTCACGGTCACCGCCCGTTCGATCAGCGGTTTACCGAGTCTAACCGCTTCAGCAATGGCGATCGCCGTGCCGACATTCTGGACAACCACACCGACATCGGAAGGCAAGCCGCCGGAAGGGACTTCCCGGCCGGTCAGTGCCCGGATCAGCATCTTCTCCCCGCCCTGCGGATACCTGGTCCGCAAAACGGCCACAGCAACACCCTGGCCGTTCAACTTTTTAACCGCATCCGGTTTATTGCTTTCGATCGCAATAACGATCCGGCCAGCGCCGACCGCCTTGGCGATCGCCCGCGCCCCGTAAATGATCTCAGCCGGCCGCTCCAGCATCAGGCGATGGTCAACCGTAATGTACGGCTCGCACTCGCAACCGTTGATGATGACCGTGTCGATCTTTTTCCCCGCCGGCGGGGTCAGTTTGACGTGGGTTGGAAAAGTCGCGCCGCCCAGACCGACGATCCCGGCCTCCCGGACCGACTTTCTGATCTGTTCCGGGGTCAACTCCTCGACCGACCACTGGCCGGCGTAGGCTGTCTCCCCCGCTCCCCCCTCGATCACGATCGAGGCAACGTCAAAACCGCAGGCGTTATCAAGTTGCTCGATCCTGGTCACTTTACCGGAGATCGGTGCGTGCAGGGGGGCGGAGATGAATTTTTGGGCGTCGGCGATCTTTTGCCCCTCTTTAACCTCGTCGCCAACCTTGACCAGCGGCTCGTTAGGACAACCGAGGTTTTGCTGGAGAGGGAGAATGACCTTGACCGGCCGAGCGGCCGTTTTGAGCGCGGACTTTTCAGTTTTTCCCTTGTTTTCGGGCGGGTGGATGCCGCCGCGGAAGCTTGACATACTCAAGCGTTACATTTTAGCACAAGCGATGGCTAGTTGACTACCCGACGGGCGTGGAACACGGCATTGGCCACCGAACAGCCGAGCGCAGCGCTCAGCGCCACCGGTGAGCTGCCACCGAGAGCATACCCCCAGAAGGCGGCAAAGGGGAGTGTTTGCCAGAAAGTCAGGTCAAATTCGGTCCAAAAAGCTTCCTGCGAACCGGTCTCGGCCAGGACCGGCACCACGAGCAGACAAAGAATAAGCACCCAGACGAGATTTTTCACTCTACTCTCCCTCTCTTTAGCAACCGCTCGTAATAAAGCGCGGCAGCCAGCTCGTCCGCGGCGGCATCCAGGGCGGCGTTCAGCTTCGCCCCCGGGGTGTGCTCGCCTTCGCGCACGAAAAGCACCATCATGCCGACCAGCCGATCGTGAAAAACCAGCCGCTTGAACAGGACACTGGCGATCAGCACATCATTGATCATGACCCCTTTAAGGTTAGCGGGAGAGATCTCCATTTTTTTCAGGTTCTGGCAATTGAACATCGCCGTCAATTCCGGCGGGACTTTGTGGGCAATCTGGCGCGACTTATCCCCGTACTGGTCGCAGGTCATGATCAGACCGGAATTGAGGTCGAGCAGCTGAAGGATTTTTTCCAGCACCTCGCCAAGCATCTTGTCGAGTGAGAGGATATGGGTCAGGGCCCAGTACACCTGGTTGAACCCGGCCATTTTTTTCTCCAGCGCTTTCTCTTCTTCAAGCTCCCCCTGCATCAGGCCCCGCTCCCGCCTGTTCACCAGGCTGACCAAAAATACCCCCAGGGCGAAGAGGATGGTAATCGCCGGCGTCATAAACAGGGTCGTGTTCGCCTGCCGGAAAAACAACTCGGTCAACTGGCCGATCTCGGCGTTCCGGGTGTAGTACGGCAGCGCGCCGTTCATGATCAGCAGGACCATCGCGTCGTAGAGAACGGCGGCGAGTCCCGCCCAAAGAAAGACCGCTTGCGGGAAGTAAGGCGAGCTGACAATCCCAGTGGCCAGGACCAGCAGATAAAAGACAAAATAGGGACTTTCCGCTCCGCCGCTGAAATAGACAAAAGTCGTGATCGCGACCATGTCGATCATCCCCAAAAAGACCGAAAGGAAGACAGTTTCGCCCAGGGATGGCCGCTGTGTCTGCAGATAATAGAATCCGAGGAGCGCGTAAAACAGGATGGCCAGCCCGATCATGATCAACACCACGGTCGGCTCGCTCAAAAAAACCCCCATGATGTTCATGACCAGAAGACCGACAAAAAAGATCGAACCGAAGATGATCCGAAAATGATTGGCCCAGGTGACCCGGCTGATTATCTCCGCCTTACTGTATTTGACTTCTTCCATACGCCAGAAGCATAGGTCAGTCCGACTTAAAAAGCAACCCGTTAATGACCTCAAAAGTCGCGACGACAACCGGATGCCTTGCCCGGAACCGGCGAAAAGCGGTCAGATCGGCCGGCCGCCGGCTCACCGGAGTATTGGCCCCTAATTCTTTCAGATGGTAAAGCAGTTCCCTGATCCCGGGGAATTCCCGCAGCACATTATGCGCGGTCAGCTCCACTCTGGCAAAGAGCGGCGCGGCCAACTGACGCAGCTCGTCGGCGGACAAAAAGGAGTTGACCTGAAAACCGCTGGTCCGGAGTTCCAGCAGCGTCTGGGGTCCAAAGGTGGTAAAAGCCAAGAGGCCGCGGGCTTTGAGCGCGCGGGCCGCCCTGGCCAGCACTTGTTCCGCGTTCAGCCACTGCAGCGTGGCATTGGAAACGATCAGGTCCCACTCTTCAACCCCGGTCACTTCTTCCCCATCGCCGACCATAAAATGGAGATTGGGACGCCCTTCCCGCCCGGCCACTTCGATCATCCCCGGAGCAATATCGAGGCCAACCACTGACGCCTGCGGAAAAAGGTCCGCTAATTGGCGAGTCAACCGACCGGTCCCGCAACCAAGGTCAAGGATCCGGTGCGGCTTCAGAGCGGGTAAAGAAGCGAGCAGCTCGGCCGCCATCCGCTGTTGGAGCGCGGCGTGCCGGTCGTAATCGGGAGCGCTGCGGGAAAAATTCCGTTTGATCGTCTCTTTATCCAGCATATTTTGCCAACAGAGCGTTAATTTTCGCCGGCGCCTCGATCAGGGGAGCGTGACCGATCCCCGGCAGAATGACCAGTTCGCTCTTGCGAATGTTCGCATGGAGATATTGCGCGGCGGCCGGCAAGCAGATCTCGTCCCGATCGCCATGAATGATCAGGGTCGGCGCTTTGATCCTGGCCAGTTCCGACCGGAGATCGGCCCGGGCCAATTCGGTCAGCTCCTCACGGGCTTGTTCGAACGACAAATGCGCAACGCCGACCGGCTGGCCGTCCTTAAAGATCAGCGCATGAAAGGCTTTTGTCCCCTCCGTTCTGATCCGCTTTTCCAGTCGCTTGAGCAGGACCGGCGAGATCCCGGCCGGGAAATCCGGTGAACTTAAAAATTTTGGCGTGGTCGAGACTAAAACAAGATCCTTGATCTTTTCGGGGAATTTACCGGCGACCAACATCGCGATCATCCCCCCCATCGACCAGCCGATCAGGGTCGTTCCCGTCTCCAGCTGCCGACCGACCCTCTCAGCCTCACGGTGGAGGTCGTCAAACTTTAGCTGCGGCCCGCCGTCCGGCCAGATCTCCGGGGTGGTGGCAAACCCATGTAAGAATACTTCCATGTTATAATTTTAACATGGATCACCAGTCATTAGCCGCCAAGGTCAGCGCCGGAACCCCCGTCACACCGGCTGAAGCTGCTGAGTTGATCCACACCCCCGACAGCGAGATCTTCTCTCTGCTGGCTGGAGCTAACCAGCTGCGCCGGCATTTCCACGGCAATAAAGTTAAACTGTGCGGGATAGTTAACGCCAAATCGGGTCGTTGTTCGGAAAATTGCTCATTCTGCGCTCAATCGGCCCATCATCAGACCGACTGTAAAGTTTACCCGCTGATGTCCGAACAGGACCTGGTCACTGCGGCCAAAAGCGCGGAGCAAGATCTATCGGCCACTTGTTTTTCTTTCGTTACTTCCGGCAAAACCGTCCACACCGATTCCGAACTCCGCGTTCTCACTTCCGCCTTAACCGAGGTTTCCCGGGAAACAAAGCTGAACCGTTGCGTTTCACTCGGGACTTTAAATGCCGCCCAGATCGGCCAGCTGAAAGCGGCCGGATTAAAACGGCTCCACCACAATCTGGAAACCGCGGAGAGTTTCTTCCCGCAGATGTGCACCACCCATTCCTATGCTGACCGGGTCAAAACGATCAAGCTGGCACAAGAAGCCGGAGTGGAAGTCTGCTCCGGCGGGATCTTTGGCATCGGCGAGACGAGCGAACAACGGCTCGAACTGGCGTTCGCGCTGAAAGAGTTGCAGGTCCAGTCGGTCCCGCTCAACATCCTCCACCCTGTCCCCGGCACCCCGGCGGCCGCCGCTCATCGCCCACTCACCCCCTTTGAGGTTTTACGGCTGGTCGCCACCTACCGTTTTATCCTGCCGACCCAGGACCTGGGGCTCTTTGGCGGGCGGGAACGGGCGCTCGGCACCCTCCAGCCGCTGATGTTCGCCGCCGGCGCGAACGTCACCCTGATCGGCGACTACCTGACGACCAAAGGCCAGGCGCCGGCCCGCGACCGGCAAATGATCCGGGAGCTGGGACTGGAGATCGAGGGGAACTAACGACCCCCTCAGTTGTCGTGGGGATCAGCTTTTCTTAACTGCTCCCCCTTATTAAGGGGGAGCCAAGTGATGCTTGAACAATGGTAAAATAGTAATAATGACTCTTATTTTCAATAGAAATACAGATAAAAATAAACGCCGACGGCTTCGGAATAACATGACTGAAGCGGAACAGAAGCTTTGGGGACTGATCCGCTATCGAAAGATCAACGGTTTAAAGTTCCGGCGGCAATACAGTGTTGCCGGCTTCGTCGTTGACTTCTATTGTCCGGAGCTAAAACTGGCACTCGAGGTTGACGGCAGCATTCATGACTCCCCGGAGCAGCAAGGGAAAGATCGGGAAAGAGAACGGATCATAAAAAGCGTCGGCCTTTCCTTCCTCCGCCTGACCAACGATCAAGTCTTACACCATTCAGAAAAAGCAGTTCGCCTGATTAAAACAAAAGTGACCGAATCAGTAAAACCTGGCTCCCCCTTTACAAGGGGGAGCAGTAAGAGCAAAAGTCTCGTCCAAGAAAAACCGAGGGGGTCAAGTGTTAGCCTTCCTTAACGAAGAGTTGGCTGCGCTGAAAAAAGCCGGGCTTTACCGCGAACTCCGGCTGATCGATCCGCGCACGCATAAGATCTTCTGCTCGAACGATTACCTAGGATTGTCAAAACACCCGCCAGTCATTCAGGCGGCGATCGACGCGGCCAAAGAACACGGTGCCGGCGCCGGCGCTTCGCGGCTGATCTCCGGCAACTCTCCCCTCCACGAAGCGCTGGAAAAGAAGATCGCGGCGTTCGAACGGCGCGAAGCGGCGCTCCTCTTTTCGACCGGCTTTATGGCCAATCTCGGAGCGATCACCGCGCTGGCCGACGAGCCCGACACCGTCATTATCGACCGGCTCGACCACGCCTCGATCATCGACGCTTGCCGCCTGTCAAAGGCAAAATTACAGGTCTACCCGCATAAGGATCTGGCTGCGCTGGAAAAGACCCTGAAAAGATCAGCTAAATTCCGTCGCCGGCTCATCGTGACCGACACGGTCTTCTCGATGGACGGCGATCTGGCGCCGCTGGCCGGTCTCTCCCGCCTGGCTAAAGAATACGACGCCCTGCTGATGACCGACGACGCCCACGCCACCGGGGTCATCAAATTCGATAATCCGGCCGACATCGTCATGGGGACCCTCTCCAAAGCGGTCGGCAGCCTCGGCGGATTTGTTGCCGGCAGCCGGGAACTGATCGATTATCTGTGCAACAAAGCACGCAGCTTTATTTATTCGACCGCCCTCCCCCCGACCGTCTGCGCCGCTTCCCTGGTCGCGCTGGAGATCATTGAAGCCCAACCGGAGCTGCGCCAAAAGCTCTGGGCGAACATCCGGCTACTCAGTCCAAAAGCCGAGAGCGCGATCATGCCGCTGGTCATCGGCGACGCGGATAAAACAATGGCGCTGTCGGCCCAACTGTTCGAACGCGGCTTTTTCGTTTCCGGGATCCGGCCGCCGACGGTCCCCGCCGGGGAAAGCCGGCTGCGCATCACCATCACCGCCGCCCACACCGAAGAGGAGGTCAAATGCCTGGCTACTTTATTACGGGAACTGACACCGGCTGCGGCAAGACTTACGTAACGCTCCGGCTGGCGCGGCAGCTGATCGCCGCCGGCTACGACGTCGGCGTGATGAAGCCGTTCTCAACCGGCCCGGCGGCAGCCGATGATGCCCGTCTGCTTAAGCGAAAACTCAAGCTGAAAGATCCGCTGCGCCTGATCAACCCGATCCATCTTAAGGCGTCGTTAGCCCCTCTGGCGGCCGCCAGGCTGGAACGGAGAAAATTAAACGTTAAACGGATCGATCAGGCGTTCAAATATCTGGCCAAAAGACACGAGATCGTGCTGGTCGAGGGGATCGGCGGGGTCATGGTCCCACTAACGGATAAATTGCTGGTCGTTGACCTGATCAAAAAGCTGAAGATCCCCGTGATCATCGTCGCCCGCGCCGGGCTGGGGACGATCAACCACACCCTGCTCACCGTCGCCGCCCTGCGGCAAAAAAAGGTCCCGATCCTGGGAATAATCATCAACGGCTACCGGGGCAAAGAGCGTTCGGAAAAAACCAACGCGGAGATCATTGGTCAGCTGACCAAACTCCCGATCATCGCTAAGCTCCGCTGGCGATAGAAAACTCGCAGCCGCAGTATTTCTGGCGGTAGATGCCGTGCTGCCGGCAAAGGTCCCTCCCCTGCTGATCGGCTTGCCGGGGGTCAAGATCAAAAGTCCGATACTTTAACCAGAGCTTGTCGGCCAGCTCCCGACCGTACTGATTAATAAAGGGAACATCCTTGTGCCGGCTGACGCTCAAAGTGGTGGCGAACCCGTCAAAGCCGCGCTCTTTGGCCAGAAAGGCAGTCCGCTGGAGACGGAACTTAAAACAGGCCCGGCAGCGTTCGCTGTTTTCCGCGTATTCGGCCGCCGGCCGCGCCAATTGCCCGCCGACATATTTCAACCAGGCGTCATGGTCATACTGGCCGGTCAGGAACGGGAGCTGATAAAGTTCCGCCACCTTTTTGGTTGCCGCCAGGCGCCGGTCGTACTCTTCCGCCGGAGCAAGATTGGGCCCGTCAAAAAAGATCGTCAGATCACGCCCGGCCGGCTCGAGCAAAGGGAGACAGCAGGGAGCGCAGCAAACGTTGAGCAGGAGCACCTTATTGCGCCCCCTTTTTGCGCAGATAAACCAGCAAACTGCATTCGGTCAGCTCTTTATCGGTCAAAGGCTCGCGCCACTCAGCGGCAAAGTCGCGCCGCACCGTCCCGCCGACCAGCCGGTAATTTTTAGCCAGTTCGCTCTCCAGATACCGGAAGATCCAGCGCGGACTGCGCGGGTTGACCAGCCAGCTGCGCGGAGAAAAAACCCAGACGATCGCCGCCGGCGGATCGGCCGCCAGTGCCGCGGCGGTCTCCTGCTGATAACGGAGATTGGCCGGATTATCGATCATCATTCCATAAGTCCCGGAAAAACGTCCGACCGCGCGGCGTTTGGCGTAATAATAGATCTGCTGCTCCGAGCCGGCGACAAATATTTTGTCATCCGGACCGGTCAACTCCGCCACCCGGGCGGCTGCCAGCGGCGCTTCGACAAAAGGGTTGTGACGACCGTAGATCCTGGTCACCAGTTCGTTCGGCGAACAGGTAAAGTAGCTGCTGATCGGCCCCAGCATGCTCGCGATCAGGAGAGCGGTCGCCCCGATCACCAGCCAGAGCTCCCAGTCCGGGTGCTTGATGACCCGGCTCAGAAGCTGGCTCAGCCCGGTCAGGGCGACCGCCGCCATGATCGCCCAGAGCGGCATCAGCATGATGTAATAGTGGCCATAAGGTGACGGAAAAACAGTGGCCAGCATGACCAGCAACATGCCGCCGTAGACCCACCAGCGGGCCGGTCGGCTGACCAGATACCAAAAGAGGAGCAGACACAACGCCGGCCAGCCGGCCCAAAACTCCTGCAGGTGCCATTTTAACCAGTGTAAGGTCACTCCCCCGGTCGACCGGATGTAATGCTGGTTATACACCGTCGCTTCCCAAAAAGCGGGCAAGCCGCCGGCCAGAACAAAATAACCGGTGACCAGAATGATCGTCAGCAGGCCGCCCGCGGCCGCAGCCCCGCCCTTCTGCCGCCAGTTATTCCGTCGCTGCTCAGCCAGCCAGACCAAAAATATGAACGCAACAGGCCCCGCGCCGATCTGCTTGAACAACACGGCGCTGGCGCCGCAGATCCCCGCCCAAAACCACGGTTGCCAATTGTCATTGTCCCGATTCAACACATAAATAGCTAGCAGCCCGTAAAGAGGCAAGATCAGGAACTTTTCCGTGTTGGCGGCAAAAGGGGCCAGGTGAGGGAACAGGACCATCGGCGGAGTCAGCCAGGCGGCGACCAACGCCGCCCGATCGCCATATTCCCGTTTGACGATCAGCCAGATCAGCAGGGTCGTACCGGCCAGCGCCAGGGCGGCCAGCAAGCGGATCGGCCAGTAGGCGGCGGGTGCGATCAGCCAGGCCAACAGGTAGGGGAAATAGATCAGCGGCGGTTTTTGTTCCAGAGTGTCGACGTAAGGACACGCTCCCTGGGTCAGCAACCAGGCCCCGTACGCGTAGTTTCCTTCATCGCGTTCGAACGGGGCGTTCAGACTGTTCGCATGCAAAAACAGGAAAAAGAGCGTCAAGCCGACCAGGCAAATTATTAACGGCCGCGCCAATATATCAACCCGCCCAGGGCGAATAACAGGGCCAGCAGCAGCCAGATATTATGTGCCACGATGGCAACGATCACCGTCACGACCGCCAGGGCCAGAGCGACCGGCAAAGTGATGAGCCCGATCATCCAGCGGCCGGCGACACCGAGCCACGGTAAGACCTTTAACATCGCGTTGAGCGGATTGAGGATCAAAAAGAGGCCGCCCCAGAGGAGGAGGAAACCGATGATCCGGACCGTCCAAACCGCGGTGGTGCGCTCTTCGGCCAGTAAAAGGAGCGCCTCAGCGCGCGTCCCTTTGACCGCGCGATAGAGCTTCTTTTTCCCCTGATGGAGGTAAGGGACCAGCGCGTCCTCTTCCAATTTCCCAAAAGCGGTCACCTTGAGACCGTTCGGCACGGCTGCGTATGTGATCCGCAGGTCACCGACTTGCGGTGCGGCCGGCGTCCCCCGACCGCTGTAAAGCATGTTGCCGGTCAGGCTCTCTCCCGGCAGCAGCATCTCGGGCGTCAACTTTAGCGAGACCGGCTTAGGCAATTCCATGTTCTGCGGATCAATAGTGTACACGCCGATCTTGCCGCTGACTGCGGTAAAGCTCATGCTGTCGATCGGCAGCGGCGGGTTCACATGCTGGTCTGGCTGATTGAACCGGCTAGAGTCTTTGGGATTAACAGTCCAATCCTTAACATAGGTATAGGTGATTGTCGTTTCACTCCCCCCTCCCAGCTTATCCCGGGTCTGGCTCCGGCTTTTCTCCTGCCAGGCATACATCTCTACCTGACGTGAGAGCTGTAGATAACTGCCCGGTTTCAGGAACTGCGGATCGCCGACCAGATCAGCGGTGCTCATTTTCCCGGAAAGGGAAACAAGTTTCCCGTTGGCTTCGCTATTCAACGCGCCGGCGGCTACCGGCACGCTGGTCCGGGCCGCCTGGGAAAAATCAACCGCCCCTTCATTGTTCCAGAGCACGAAGAAAGCGGCGATAAAAATGATCACGCCGACCAGCAGACCAACCAGGCTGTCCAGAATATTCTGGCCCCAGTTCTTCTTCGTAGCCACCGAGTATTGATCCGCCATGCTTGCCCTCCTTGACGACCCTCTTCCCGGTTATTATACTTGAAAACATGCCCGACTGGCAAAAACTGGACAAAAAATATCTCTGGCACCCTTTCACCCAGATGGCCGATTGGGCAAACCACGCTCAACTGGTCATCACGCGGGGCGCCGGTTCTTATCTTTATGATGACCGGGGCCGCAAATACCTGGATGGGGTCTCTTCGCTCTGGGTCACCGTCCACGGCCACGGCAATAGAACGCTTAACGGCGCGATCAAAAAGCAGCTGGGCAAGGTCGCGCATTCCACTTTTCTCGGTCTCAGTCATCCGCCGGCGGTTGAGCTGGCCCGGGAACTGATCAACATCGCCCCGCGCGGTTTGACCAGGGTTTTTTACTCGGACGACGGCTCGACCGCGGTCGAGATCGCCCTGAAGATCGCCTTCCAGTATCAGCAACAGACCGGCAATAAGACCAGAACTAAATTCATCACTTTAAAGAACGCTTACCACGGCGACACGGTCGGTTCGGTTTCGGTCGGCGGGATCGACCTCTTCCATAAAATGTACCGCCCCCTCCTGTTCAAATCGTTCAAGGTCCCGGCCGGTGACCTGCTCGCCCTGGAGCGGACACTAAAGAAACAGCACCGCCAGGTCGCCGCCCTGATCGTCGAGCCGCTGATCCAGGCCGCTGCGGGCATGCTCCTGCAGCCGCCCGGTTACTTAAAAGCGGTTCGGCGGCTCTGCACTAAATACAAAGTCCTCCTCATTATAGATGAGGTCGCGACCGGTTTTGGCCGGACCGGCAAGATGTTCGCCTGCGAGCACGAAGGGGTCCGGCCAGATCTAATGTGCGTCGCCAAAGGTTTAACCGGCGGCTACCTGCCGGTCGCCGCCACCCTGACGACTGAAAAAGTGTACCGGGCTTTCCTCGGCCGGCCGGCCGAGAATAAGACCTTTTTTCACGGCCACACTTATACCGCCAATCCGCTCGGCTGCGCCGCCGCCATCGCCTCGCTCCGGTTGTTCAAAACAAACAAACTGCTGGTGCGGATCAATCGCTCGATCGCGCAGCTAAAAACGGAGCTGCCGCGATTTTTTCATCTGCCAGCGGTCAGCGAGATCCGCCAGTTGGGAATGATGGTCGGGATCGAACTGACCGGTTTTGACCCAGCCGTGAGAATCGGTCACCGGGTCATCCTGGAAGCGAGGAAGCGGGGAGCGATCCTCCGCCCGCTCGGCGACGTGATCATCCTGATGCCGCCGCTCAATATTACCCGGGCTGAGCTTGCGAAATTGCTCTCTATCACCTATGATTCTATCAGGGCAGCAATACAGGAACGGAGCAGAACATGAAAAAAGTATTTATCCACCCGACCGCCGAGGTCTCTGACCGGGCCAAGATCGGAGCCAACACCAGGATCTGGCATCAAGCCCAGGTCAGGGAGAATGCCGTTATCGGCCGCAGCTGCATCCTGGCTAAAGGGGTTTACGTCGATTTCGGCGTTAAGATCGGCAATAACGTCAAGATCGAGAACGGCGTCTCGGTCTTCCACGGCGTCACCGTCGAGGACGACGTGATCCTGGCACCCAACGCGACCTTTACCAACGACCTCTACCCCCGCGCTTTTGTCGGCAGCTTCAAGGTCTACCCGACTCTGGTCCGGCGCGGAGCGGCGATCGGCGCCAATTCGACCATCATCTGCGGAACGACCATTGGCCGCTACGCCATGGTCGCCGCCGGCGCGGTCGTGACCAATGATGTCCCCGATTTCGGGCTGGTCATGGGTAATCCCGCCCGGCTTAAGGCCTTTATCTGCCCCTGCGGCAAGCGACTGGAAAAGCGGCGGCTGCTCGGCAACCGGGTCATGATGAGCTGTCCGGCTTGTCGGCGGCGGATCGGGATCCCCAAAAATGATTTTGCCCTGCTCGGCCCGATCGACTAGGGATGCTCACCTATATCCCGCATCATGTTCCGCTAAAAAGCCAAGCTAACCAGGGCGCTTTTATCAGGACCCAGAGCCTGGTCGATTTTGTCCGCTCGCTCCCCGGCGGACGGGTCGTGATCCCCTCGCGTCTCTGTTTTGACCCTTTGACCGGCCTGCTGCTGATCCTGGGGACGATCCGCTTCACCCGGAACAAATATATCCTGCTCAGTTACCCCAACCTGCCGTTTTTCGACGCCAATCCGGTCAACCAGTTCTTTTTCAACTTATTTATACGCGCCGCCCGGTCCCTCTGCCGCGCCGGCGGTAAACGGCTTATCCTGGATGCCGACGATATTCCCAGCCTGAGCGAGCCGTATCTGCGTAAATGGCCTCAATCGCCGCGCCGTCTGGCCCGGTTAAAGCGGATGGAACAGGAGCTACTTAACGGGGTGGATGTTATCTGGACGATCACCGACGGACTGGCCCAAGCGATCGGCCAGGCCTACGGCATTCCGCGGGAAAAATTCGTCCTGGCGCCCAACGGCAACTTACGGCTCAACCTCAAACCTAAATTGCCGCCCGGCGACGCGATCAGGGTCATCTACGCGGGCGCTTTCTTCTGGGCCGGGATCAAGGAGATGCTGTTATCCTTTACCCGCCTGCGGACCGGCCGGACAATTGAGTTCTATCTGCTCGGCCCGTACGCGGAGTGGCTCCCCTCTTTTCTGGCCCAGCTCAACGACCGGCGGATCAAGTTCCTCGGTGCCCTGAACCACCCGGAGTGTGAAGCGATCGTCCGTTCGTGCCAGGTCGGCGTCCTTTGTTATGACCCGGCCGAAAAATATTACAGCCTCGCCCACCCCGTCAAGCTCTCCCTCTACATTACCAGCGGCGTCCCGGTCGTAACGACTGATATCGGCGCAGCAGCCGCGCTGGTCAAAAAAGAAGAGCTGGGACTGGTCAGCTCGTTTCCCGATATGACACCGGCCCTGCAGCGGATGATCGAGGACGCGGCGCTGCGCGACCGCTGCGCCGCCAACTGCCGCCGGATCAGCGAAGATTATTATTTCGACCGGATCTACCGGCGGGCTCTGGCCGAGAGCGAACAGGTCCTAAGACGAAAGGAGCAATAACATGATGGAAAAAGCGGAGATCATTAAACGGAAGGAGGCGCTGATCGCTAAATACGGGCCCTGGACCGGGCATAATATCCGCCTGGCCGACGATCTGTACACGATCTCCCCCCAGTTGAGCGGCGATGAGATCAAACTGCGCCGGATCAGACAGATCGTCGCCGACCTGAGCCCGAAACCGGTCGACCAGCTGCGGGTCCTTGACCTCGCCTGTCTGGAAGGGCTGTACGCCTGCGAATTCGCCCGCCTGGGCGCGACGGCGGTCGGCATCGAAGGCCGGGAGGCCAATATCGCCAAAGCCCACTTCGCCCAGGAAGTGCTGGGCCTGAGCAACCTCTCCTTCCATCAGGACGATGTCCGCAATTTGAGCCGGGCCAAATACGGCGAATTCGACGTCGTCCTCTGTCTGGGGATCCTTTATCATTTGGATGCCCCTGATGTCTTCCTGTTCCTGGAAAAGATCGCGGAAGTCTGCCGGGGGATCGTCATTATCGATACCCACATTGCCCTGAAGAAAAGAAAAACGGTCCGCTATCAGGAGAAAGACTACCAGGGGAAATCGTTCCGGGAGCATTCGTTCTGGTCGAGCCTGGCGGAACGGCAAAAAGCGCTCTGGGCGTCGCTGGACAATCCCCGCAGTTTCTGGCCGACCCTCCCCGCGCTCCTGAGCTTTCTGACCGGGATCGGTTTTACCTCCACTTACGAGTGCCTGAGCCCGCCGGAACCGAACAAACCGCGCGATCGGATAACACTAGTAGCGGTGGGCACGGAGCCAGCGCCGAAAGAGCGAACCCTGGCTCTTTAGCTCAAACTCGTGGAATGAGCCGTCGTATTTCCTGACCACTTTGTAACCGGCGAGCCGCTCCAGGAAAACGCTCTCAGGATCGGAAAAAGGCTTGTAGCTGTTGGAGAAACCGGAGGCGATGTGCTGCTGTTTTTTCCCCAGGACCTGCTCCACCGATCGGTACGGATAATGTTTAAAGATCGGGAAATGCTTGTAGATCTGCCAGCCGATCCCCCGCGGCAAAACATCGTGGCGCTGGGCCAGGTCGTAGTGGATCCCCGGTTTGTTCCGGAACTGCCTGATCTCGATCCGCCCCGGGTGGTACCAGAGAACCCGCTCCTGGACCGACCTGATCGCCGCCAGATCCCGCTCCCGGTCGGAGGTGTGCAGGAAGAAATTCATGCAGTACCAGTTGACCTTTTCCGCCCGGGCTTTGGTCGCTTCGGCCGCCACCCAGTTGGGATCGTCGTGGAAGATCTCGTCGCCGTGCAGCAGCGTGAACCACCCTTCGACCGGGAACAGCTCCTGCGCTTTGGCCAGCAGGAATTGCCGGGCCCCGTCCTCGAACTTATGGTTAGGCAGCCGGTCGAGGATCTCGCTGTCCTTCAAGAGATATTTAACCTGGGGATAAGAACGGAGGATCCGGTCGGTCCCGTCACTGGAGCCGTCCAGCACCAGGATCCGGTCAAAATAGCGGATGTATTCGTCCATCACTTCGGTGATGCAATCCGCCTCGTTGCAGGTGACCATTAAACCGATGTTCTGCACCGGCCAATTATATCATGCGCCGGGCACACCGCCGGTGGACAAAACCGGCCTGGCCATGTTACAATGTGTATCGTGAAACCGGACATTCATCCGAAATACTTCCAAACCGTGGCCAAGTGCGCCTGCGGGGCCTCTTTTGAGATCGGCTCGACCCGCAAGGACATCCACGTCGATATCTGCAGCAACTGCCATCCCCTCTTCACCGGCAAGCAGAAGCTGATCGACGCCGAAGGCCGCGTCCAGAAGTTCCAGAAGAAATACGCCGGCGTCACCCCGAAGGCAAAAAAGCCGGTCAAGAAGAAGAAGCCCGCCGCTAAAAAGACCGCCGGCAAAAAGTAGCCCCGCCGTGCTCCCCGAAAAACTCGCCAAGATCGAACAGCGCTACCTGGAACTGGAAAAGCTTATCAGCGACCCTAAGGTTATCGCCGATCAAACCACTTTCGTCAAATCCACCAAGGAATACACCACGCTCAAGGAGATCGTCGACAAGTATCGGGAGTACAAGGCGGTCATCCAGGAGACCGAAGACACCGAGGGGATGATGGAAGAGGACGGGATGAGGGAGCTGGCCGAGGTCGAGCTGGACGAGTTGAAACAACGCAAGGACGAGCTGACCAAAGAACTGGAAACGCTCCTGATGCCGAAGGACCCGCTTGACGAGAAGAACATCATCATCGAGGTCCGCGCCGGGACCGGCGGCGACGAGGCCGCCCTTTTTGCCGGCGACCTCCTCCGGATGTACCTGCGCTACGCCGAGCGGAAGGGCTGGAAAACGGAGATGATCGAGGTCAACGACACCGGCCTCGGCGGCTACAAGGAAGCGGTCTTTAACATCATCGGCAAGGGGGCTTACAGCCGGCTCAAGTACGAAAGCGGCACCCACCGGGTCCAGCGCGTTCCCAAGACCGAAGCGAGCGGCCGGATCCACACCTCGGCGGCGACCGTTGCCGTTCTCCCCGAACTGGACGAGGTCGATGTCCGGATCGACGAAAAAGACATCACGTTCGAAGCTTTCCGCGCCGGCGGCGCCGGCGGCCAAAACGTCAACAAGGTCTCCTCCGCCGTCCGCTTGACCCACCTGCCGACCGGGGTCGTCGTCGAATGCCGGGAAGAGCGCTCCCAGCTGCAAAACCGGGTCAAAGCGATGAAGCTGCTCCGCTCCCGCATCTACGAAGCGGAGGCGGAAAAACAGCGTCAGGACCGGGAATCGACCCGCAAGATCATGGTCGGGACCGGCGACCGCTCGGAAAAGATCCGCACCTATAATTTCCCCCAGAGCCGGGTGACCGATCACCGGATCGGCTTTACCGTCCACCAGCTGAACAACGTCCTCGACGGAGAGCTTGACGAGATCATCGACGCGCTGGCTACTGCCGACCGCGCCGCCAAGCTGGCCAAGCAAGGATGAACCTCGGCGCCGCGCTCGATTGGGCGGCCGACCAGCTCGCCGCCAAACAGATCGCCGATCCCCGGCTGGAAGCCGAACTGCTGATCATGCACGCGCTTGATCTCCAGCGGAACGCCCTGATCATGAACCAGGCGATGACGGTCGACCAGTCCGGCCTGGCCCGGTTCAAAAAAGCACTGGAACGACGGCTAAAGCACGAGCCGACCGCCTACATCATCGGCGATCAACCGTTCCACGGCGTGACGATCAAGGTTAATAAACAGGTTTTGATCCCCCGGCCAGAAACCGAGCAGCTGGTGGATATAGTAATCAAGGAAATCCAACATTTGTCATTAGACATTGGCCATTTGACATTAGCGGACATCGGCACCGGCTCGGGCTGTATCGCGGTGGCGCTGGCCAAAGCCCTCCCCCAGGCGGTGGTCTACGGGATCGATCAGTCGGGCGACGCGTTAAAGATCGCTCAGCAGAACGCCGCGCAGAACGGCGTCGCTGATCGTTGCCGCTTTCTGAAAGGAAATTTACTGGAACCGCTCAAGGAAAAGCCCGATCTGGTGGTCGCCAATCCTCCCTATATCCCCACGGCCGAGATCAACAAACTGCAGCCGGAAGTCAAGGATTGGGAACCGCGGGCGGCGCTCGACGGCGGCCCGGACGGCTTAAAATATATCCGCGAACTGATAAAAGCGGCGCCGGCCCGGCTTTACCTGGAATTCGGTTTTGGGCAAGCGGCCAAGATCACCGAATTAGCCCGGGCGGTTTACCCGCAGATCGAGATCAGGCGTGATCACGCCGGGCTGGAGCGCTACTTCATCGGCGGTTTTGACGAACTGTCGACATCAAGGCCGCAATAATAGCGGCGCATGAATTTAGCCATCGCTTCTTCGACCCGCTGCTGATCAAACCGGCCGAACACATAATCGTCAAATTGAGCGGCCGCCCGCAGCTCGGTCCCTACCCGGTGGATGATCCCCAGAATAAACTCATGAGTGGGAACGGCCGGCCAATCGTTTGTCCGGCGGTAATGATTGAGCGCCGCTTCCACACTGTCGGCGATCATCAGGATCGAACTTTCCCTGGTGCTCGGTTTTGGCCCGGGGTAGATCAACTCGTGTTCGCCGATATGCCGCCGCATTTCCGGGGTTAGGCTTAGCCGGCTCCGGGTCGTGCCGTGATGTTCCCTGACCGCCTGGATGATTTCCAGCGGAAACCCATGTTTCTGCAAAATAGCGGCGGATAGCGCCGGATGATCGAGAATGATCCGCAGCTCTTCGACCGTGCCGATCGGCCGCGGCAGCTGCCGGCTCCCTAAACCAGCCTCGACGAACAACCTGGGAGCGTCCTTCTTGCTAATGTCGTGGAACAGGCCGGCAACCCGCAGCACCAGCTCATCGGCCTCGATTTCCCGGCCGGCATAGGCGCCCAAACCGCTGACCACCGTACTATGCCGGTGGGTGCCGGGAACTTTGATCCGCAATTCTCTGGCCAGGCGATGGTTCGGGTCACTAAAGGCCAAAAAGCGTTGGTCCGGCGAGGACGGCCTGATCTTACCCCTTAGAGTCTCGTATGCCGACCGGGCAAAACGGTCATACCAGCTCGGGGGACGCGTCGGTCGAATGCTCATGCCAGACTATCGGCCGGTCAAACTGGAAATTTCGCTCTTTTAGAGGGCAGCCACTACATCCTTAAGCAGGGCGGTCAGCGCTTTCTTCTTTTTCTTCATGACCGCTACAACATGATCCCCATCGACCGGCTTGCCCGTTACCCCGGCGGCATAATTCGTAATCACAGCGATCACGGCGTAAGGAATCCCGGCTTCCGTCGCCAGCACAACTTCGGGCACCTGGGTCATGCCGACAACATCAGCCCCGGCTTGCCCGTACATCCTTATTTCCGCCCTGGTCTCAAAGCGGGGCCCTTCGGCGCAAGCATAAATGGCATTGGCGTGCAGCTTAAGCTTTAACGCTTTGGCGGCTCTTAAGATCTGCCGGTTCAGGGCCTGGTCGTACGGCCGGCTGACATCGAGGAACTGGCGTTTGATGAAAGTGTCGCGGCCGCCGCGGGTGAAGTCGATGAAATCGTCGAGCGTGGCCAGGTCGCCCGGCTTGAACGCCCGGTTGATCGCCCCGACTGCCGCCGTGGCAATGATCTGACCGACCCCCGCTCTTTTTAAAGCGCTAATGTTAGCCCGATAATTGATCTCCGACGGCAGGCAGTAATCTTTACCATGCCGGAGAAGGAAGATGATCTCCCGGCCGGCATATTCGCCCAGTTGGACCGGGACGGTGCCGAACGGCGTTGTCACCAGCATTGGTGTTAGCCTCCCGGCAAGATCAAGTTCAGCCACTCCCGAGCCGCCGATGATCGCGATCCGTTCAGCCATGGGACACCTCCGCTTTGATCTTATGTGCCAGCCGGTTCGCCCGGGCCATGATCGCCTGCTCATCGGCCGTTAAGATCTTCCGGTTCTCCATGATCAGTTTTCCGTTGATGATCACCGTGTCGACTTCGGAGCCGCCGGCGCTGTAAACGAGGTGGGAATAGGGATTGTACAGCGGGGTTAGATTGGGAGCGGCCAGATCGATCAGAATGAGATCGGCCAGTTTACCGGCCTCAAGCGACCCAAGCTCCTGCTCCCGCCCGATCACCCGCGCGGCGTTGCCGGTCGCCATTTTAACGACCTGCCTGGCTTCCATGATCGTCGGGTCTTTCCGGATCAATTTGTGGAATTTAGCGACCGAATCCATTTCGTCGAACATGTCAAGATTGTTGTTGGAGGCCGCCCCGTCCGTCCCCAGTGCGACCGTCAGGCCGGCCGCTTGCATCTCCATCACCGGCGCGTAACCGGAGGCGAGCTTCATGTTGCTCTCCTGGCAGTGGACGATCTTAACGTCAGCCCGGCGCAGGATCTCGATATCGCCGGGAGTCAGGTGGACACAGTGGACAGCCATCACCCGGCCGCTCAAGAACCCCAGCTTATCCAGGTATTCGACCGGCGTTTGACCATGCTGCTGTTGGAACTGGGCGACCTCGCCGGCCGTTTCCGCGATGTGGATATGCAGCGGCAGGTCATGTTTATCCGCCAGTGCCTGGGACTGCCGCAGACATTCCGCCCCGCACGAATACGGCGCGTGCGGACCGACCGCGATCCGGATCAGGTCGTCGCCCTGCCAGCGCTGGTACAGCTCGTCAGTGATCCGGCTGGCCTCAGCGACGCTGCCGGCGTCCGGCGTCGCCACATCGATGATCCCCTCCGCCAGCAAAGCCCTGATCCCGATCTTTTTGCAAACCTCAGCGGCAGCCTGCTGAAAGAAATACATGTCGGAAAAGCAGGTCGTCCCCGATTTGATCATCTCGACCGCCGCCAGGGCGGCACCGATCGCCACGAACTCCGGGTTAAGCAATTTTTTTTCGATCGGGAAGATGAACTTGTTCCACCAGCGGTCGAGCGGCATATCGTCGGCCAGGCCGCGCATCATCACCATCGCCGAGTGGGTGTGGGCGTTGATCAGACCGGGCATCACCAGTTTGCCGGCCGCGTTGAGCGTCTTTTTCGCCCGGTAGCGGGTCTGGGGAACAACGTCAACGATCTTGTTCCCCGTGATCGCCACATCGGCCTGGTCATAGAGCGTGAACTTGTTGTCCAGCGTCATGACCATTCCGTTCTTGATGACCAGATCCGCGTTCATGGGGAGATTATAGCATGATAAAATAAGACATGATCGACCGGGCAATTAAAGCCTTAAAAGCGGGCGGCGTGATCGCTTTCCCGACCGAAACGGTTTACGGGCTCGGCGCCCTCCTCTCCCGGCCTAAAGCGATCGCCCGGATCTACAAGATCAAAAAAAGGCCGCGGAGCAAACCGTTGCAGGTCCTGGTCAGCAGCTTGCGCCAGGCTAAAGAACTGGGGATATTTAACGCTCAAGCTTTGCGCTTAGCAAAAAAAGGCTGGCCCGGACCGTTGACCCTGGTCGTTCCCGGACGGAAGGGAAAAACGATCGGTTTAAGGGTCCCCGCCCACCGGACCGTGCTTAACCTCATCCGTAAAGTTGGCCCGATCGCGGCCACTTCGGCCAACATCAGCGGGCAAAAACCTTTTCACCGCGGAGCAGAGGTCGCCGCCGGGCTCAAAGGGCTCGATCTGGTCCTTTACGGCCGCGTCAGGCTTAACCGGGCTTCCCGGATCATCGATCTGACCGCCGGGATGACCGTGCTGAGGCCGTAAGCGGCCAGGATGATCAAGTACGGCTCGACCGGCAGCCGATATTTCCAGTTATAAAGCGGGCCCATGACGGTGTAAACCAGAAGGAAAGCGCCGAACAACCAAAAGAACAAGCTGAAATCTCGCCGCTCTTTAACCGCCCAGTAACCGCCGATCACACCCAGGAGGAGCAGCAAAAAGTATTGCAGCAGCCAGGCGGGCTGGACCGGATCGTAAGGATTGATCCACAGATAGTAATACATTTTTACCGCCAGCATTTTGCCAAAGCGGACCGGATGAGCGGCTACGTAGCTCAGGAATTTTCGTTTAAAATATTGTTCCTGCTGTTCCTCGTTGAGGTCGGCTAATTCGCCGATCAACGGCCGGTAATGGAGCGTCACCCCTTCGTTCACATCCCGGGTCCTTTTCCCCTGGTGCAGCAACAGCATCGTGCCGGTCGCGTCTTCGTTATTGACCAGGTACAGGATCCCCCAAAAACCGGTGCGGACCGGCACAAACGCCTTGAAGAGCATGATGTTGCGGATCGACCAGGGGGCGATCAGGATCACCGTCAGGCCAAGCACCAAGCCAAGCTTAAGCACGGTCCGGTAGCCCCCCTCTTTATATTTTAGCCACAACCAGCCCAAGATTATCGGTACGATGATCAACCCGACCGCGTTGGTCAACCCGAGCAACCCCAAGGTCAGGCCAAGCAGCAGCGGCCAGCGCCGGCGCCGCCCGTCATACTTTAAGGTCAAATAAACCGCCGCGGCGACCAGGAGGCTAAAGAGCATCGTGTCCCAAATGATCGTGGTCGTATAAATAAAGGGAAAATAGACGGCGTAGAAGAGCGCCGCCAGCAGCGCGGTGTTTTCCGGCACCAGCTCCCGGGCGATCAGGTAGATCAGCCGGCAAAGCAACACGCTCAAAACCGACTGCAGCAGACGGAGCGCCAAAAAGGCGCCCGGCACCTTAAAAAGCCACAGCATAACCGCCAGCAAAGCCGGGTAGAGCGGCTGAATGATCGCCGACGGCGCATTCCTGATCTGTAGACCGCCGCTGCCGGTAAAACCCTCCCCTCTGACCAGGTGCGCGGCGATCTGGGTCGCCTCGTGGTTGATCACGTACAACGGATCGGTCAGGACAAAAAGGGTGAACAGGCAGAGCGCCAGGTTCAATAAGCAGATCCAGCGGATCTTCGAGATCATTTACCGCCTAAAAACTGAGGCCGATCTCGTAGTACTGCGTCGACTCCACCTGACCGGTCGTCGGGTTGTAAGACTTCCTGTAATGGGTGATCAGGCTGGTGTACGGATTGACCTTGTAAGCAACGTCCGCCCCCACGACCGCCCCCTGCTCCAGCGTGATCGACCGGAAGTCGACAAAGTTCGGTTGTTTATAATACCCCCGCACCGTCAGTTGTTCGGTGAATTTGGCGATCAGGTCGCCGGTCAGCGTTGTGTTGCTCTCCTGGTAAGATTCGTAGACCAGGCCGAGGTTCATCAGCCCCAGGGCGTCGATCTTGAGCTGGGCCAGATATCCGTTCTTTGGTTTACTGACCGCTTCCGCCGACGCCAGGTCGACCGGGTTGTTCTCGTAATCGGCGCTGAAGTAAGCGGGGACAAAGCCTTTATCGAGCAGCCGGTACTCGGCCAGGAAGGAGGCGTTGGCGACCAGCAGGTCGTAACCCCAGGAGAGGCCGGCGGCGTAACCGTTGCCGTGATTCATCAGCTGGCCGGCTTCCGCGTAACCTTCGAGGTTCAGGGGGAGCGGCATCACTGCGTCAACGCCGACCGCGGAGACGGCCGGGAATTGACGGGTCGTCCCGTCAGTTTGCCTGATCAGGCGGCCGGTCGTATCGGTCACATAATATTCACCGATCGTCAGGTTCGGGTTGATCCGCTGCTCCAAGCGGAGATAATAAATATTGGATTTGGTCGCCAGCGCCCGGACCAGATTCTGGTCGAGATCAACATAACCCTTTAAACCGGTCTGTTCGTTGACCGGCATGACCGAATTGCCGACCCGGGTCGAATAATTCTTCATGATCAAGCCGTGGCCGAGCGTCACTCCGTCCAGGATCCCGTAGCGCAGCCCTTTTTTCAGATCATCGTATTCGACGTAACGGAGAACAGCGGTCTCGTAGCCTTCCGGTTTACTGTCACCCAGCGCCACATTGACGTCGAAGCCGGCACTCCAGGCGCCAAGCTTGAAGTCAGGCCGCCAGCCCAGCGTCGCGACCTCTCTTGATCCAACCTTGATCCAGCCAAGGCTGACCCCACCGATGTTGGACTGGAGCTGGGTCGGACCGCCGGTCGAAGAAGTTATCGAGGTAGTCACCGGCATTTCGAGCGCGCGGCCCAATGACCAGGCGCCAAGCAGCAAATAACAGACAAAGAACAACGACCAGTATTTTAATTTCACCAATACCCCTCCTCTAATGACGGAAGTGACGGCGTCCGGTCATGACCATCGCCATATTCGATTGATCAGCCTGGTCGATCGACGCCTGATCGCGCTTGGAGCCGCCCGGCTGGATGATCGCGGTTATCCCCTCTTTGGCCGCCAGTTCAACGACATCAGGGAACGGAAAGAACGCATCGGAGGCCAGGACCGAACCTTTGACCTTCCCCTGCGACTTCTTAACCCCGATCTCCGCCGCGTCGATCCGGCTCATCTGACCGGCGCCGATGCCGACGGTGCGGCCGTCCTTGACGTAAACGATCGTGTTCGACTTGACGAACTTGGCCACCCCCCAGGCAAAAAAGAGGTCTTCCATCTCCGCCATCGTCGGCTCCCGCTTGGTCACCACCTTGATCTCGTTGATCCCGAGCTGGGCGATGTCCGGGTCCTGGACCAGCAGCCCACCGCTGATCCGTTTGTAATCCAACCCCTTGAACGGGTTATTGATCGACTTCTCCCCCATCTCCATGATCCGGATGTTCTGCTTGGCCTTGAGGATCTCCAGTGCTTTAGGGGTATAGGACGGGGCGATGATCACTTCGACAAAGAGCGCGGCGACCTCCTTGGCCGTCAGCTCATCGATCCGGCGGTTAGCGGCAATGATCCCGCCGTAAGCGGAGACCGGATCGCACTCCAGTGCCCGCTTGTACGCCTCCACCAGGGTCGCCGCTTTGGCTACGCCGCACGGATTGTTGTGTTTGACGATGCAGATCGTCGGATCGGCAAAATAGTTGGCGCAGTTCCAGGCCGAGTCCATGTCGACAATGTTATTGAAAGAAAGCTCTTTACCATGTAATTGTTTCCCCTCCGTCACTCGCCCCTCGCCGCTCGTCCCTCTTTCCCGGTACAGCGCCGCCTGCTGGTGCGGATTCTCGCCATAACGCAGGGTCTGGATCTTTTCCAGCATGATATCCATTTCCTGCGGGAAGCGCTCCGCCCCGCCGGCGCGCGACTGGAAGTAGCGGACGATCAGCGCGTCGTACTGAGCGGTGTGTTTGTAGGCTTTCAGCGCCAACCGTTCCCTGGTCGCCAGCGCGATCCCGCCGGCAGCCTGCAGTTCCTCAATGACACCCTGGTAGTCGCCCGGGTCGACCACGATCGCCACGTTCTTATGGTTCTTGGCCGAAGCGCGGACCATCGCCGGCCCGCCGATATCGATATTCTCGATCGCTTCGGCGTGGGTAAAGTCTTTTTTACTGATGACCGCCTCAAACGGATAAAGATTGCAGACCACGACGTCGAACGGGGTGATCCCGTATTTCTTGATCTCCTTCAGGTGCGCCTTATTGGTCCGGTCCGACAAAATGCCGCCGTGGATCAGAGGATGGAGCGTCTTGACCCGGCCGTCGAACAGGTGGGGATACTTGGTGATCTTTTCCACCTCGGTGACTTTGATCTTTTGCTGGCGCAAATATTTGGCGGTGCCGCCCGAAGAGACCAGCGTAAAGCCAAGCTTGACCAGCTCCTTGGCGAACGGGGCCAGGCCAGCCTTATCGTAGACCGAGATCAGAGCGTAGCGTTTTTCCGGCGTCTTTTTCTTCATTTTAACCTAACCTTTCTTCCTTCGACCTGCAGTTTATCCTTGGCAATGAACTCGATCGCCAGCGGATAAATGTGATGCTCCTGTTCCAGTATTCTGGCGGATAATGTTTCCTCGGTATCGTCCTCTTTGACCGGGACAGCCGACTGAACGATGATCGGGCCGGTGTCGCACCCCTCGTCGACATAATGGACGGTGCAGCCGGTGACGGTGACCCCGTGGTCGAGCGCCTGCTTTTGCGCGTTCAGGCCGGGGAACGACGGGAGAAGCGACGGGTGGATATTGACGATCTTCTGCGGATAGTGTGCCAGCAAAACCTGCCCGACGATCCGCATGTAGCCGGCCAGACAGACCAGGCCGACCGCGTGCTCCTTCAAGACCTTCACGATCTCCAGCTCGTAAATGTGTTTGTCCCGGAACTGACGGTTGTCGATCACCACCGCCGGAATATTATGTTTTTTCGCCCGTTCCAGCCCGCCGGCCGACGGATCGTTGGCGATGACGACGGCAACCTTGGCCGGAACCTTCCCCGCCTCGCAGGCATCAATGATCGCCTGCAGGTTCGTCCCTCGTCCCGAGATAAGCACACCAAGCTGCAACATTAGATTATGATTACTTCGCGATTCCCTTTGCCGATCTCGCCGATCACGTAAGCGACCTCTTTCTTTTTCTTGAGGTAAGCCATCAGTTTATCGGCCTGCTTGGCCTCCACGACGAGGATCATCCCGATCCCCATGTTAAAGGTCTTGTACATCTCCTCGTGGTCGACGTCGCCCAAGCGCTGGATCAACCGGAAGATCTTGGGGATCGGCCAGGAATTAAGCTCAATGACCGCCTGGCGCTTGGGCGGAATGATTCGCCCCAGGTTCTCGGGGATACCGCCGCCGGTAATATGGGAGATCCCCTTCAGATTGAACTTCTTGATCAGATCCAGGATCAGGCCGGCGTAGATCCGTGTCGGCGTTAAAAGCTCTTCGCCGATCGCTTTATCAAAACCGTCAAGCTTATCCTTGGGCTGGATCTGGGCTCGGTCAAAAATGACCTTGCGGGCCAGCGTGTAGCCGTTGCTGTGCAGGCCGGACGAGGCCAGTCCGATGATCTTATCCCCTTCCCTGATCTTGCTCCCGTTAATGACCTTGCTTCGCTCCACGATCCCGACGGCAAAACCGGCCAGGTCGTACTCTCCTTTCTGGTACATGTCCGAGAGCTCGGCTGTTTCGCCGCCGACCAGCTCGACGCCGGCTTGTTTACACCCCTCCACCATCCCCTTGACCAGTTTTTCCACCAGGTTCGGGTCAACCTTGTGCAAAGCGACATAATCAAGAAAAAACAGCGGTTTGGCCCCCATCGCCACCACGTCATCAACGTTCATCGCCACCAGATCGATGCCGACGGTGTGGTGTTTGTTAAGCATGAACGCCAGTTTCAGCTTGGTCCCCACCCCGTCGGTCGCGCCGACCAGATAGTGTTTGCCGAACGGAAAAAGCCCGCCGAAGAGACCGATCCCCTTGGCGACCTTCTTGATCCGTTTGACAACCTCATAGCCGGCTTCGATATCAACGCCGGCCTGCTTATATGTGATCATTATTCACCTCTTTAATATGGAACTCCGGGCCTAGCGGGCCGCTTCGGCCGTCGCCGTGCCGTAATAAACGTCGCCGCCGCGCAACACGATAAAGAACCGGCAATCCTTGTTGGTGCAAGCCCACGATTTATATTTGATCGAGACCGCGTTGTTGCTGAAGTCCGACAACGGGACCAATACTCCCTTTTCACATTTCTGGCACTTCGGAAAGCAATCATCACTCATCTCCAGTCACCTCCTATTTTATTTAAAGAACAATTTAAGCGATTCCAGCCGCTCCGGCACCTTGACCGGGTATTCACCGTTAAGACAGGCCAGGCACAGGCTCTTGCTGGGCAGACTGATGGAACGGATCAGGTTCTTCAGGCTGAGATAGCCGAGGGAGTCGGCTTCCAGATATTTTCTGATCCCCTCCACCGACAGGTTCGCCGCGATCAGCTCCGCCCTGGTCGGCGTATCGATGCCGTAAAAACAGGAACCGAGGTTCGGCGGCGAGGATATTCGCATGTGCACTTCCCGGGCACCCGCCTCCCGGACCAGTTTAACGATCTGGCGGGAGGTCGTTCCCCGGACGATCGAGTCGTCGATCACCACGACCTTTTTCCCCCTGACCGCGTCCCGGATCGGATTGAGCTTGATCCTGACCCCCAGGTCCCTGATCTCCTGGCTCGGTTGAATAAAGGTCCGGCCGATGTAACGGTTCTTGATCAGGCCCTCGCCGTACGGGATCTTCGATTCAACGGAATAACCGATCGCCGCCGGCACGCCGGACTCCGGTACCGGCATGATCATGTCGGCGTCGACCGGGTGCTCCTTGGCAAGGTATTTCCCCATGTTATAGCGCGCTTCGTAGACGTTCCGGCCGTGCATCACGCTGTCCGGGCGGGCAAAATAGATGTATTCAAAAACGCACAGCGCTTCGCGCTCCGCCAGTTCCCAGGTCCGTGAACGAACGCCGTCGCGATCGATCACGATGATCTCGCCGTTCCCCACGTCGCGGATGTGCTGGGCGCCGAGCATATCCAGCGCGCAGGTCTCGGACGAGACCAGGTACGACTTGTCGAGCCGGCCAAGGCAGAGCGGCCGGATGCCGTTCGGGTCGCGGACGGCGATCAGCCGATCGCGGGTCAGGACCAGGAGAGCAAAGGCTCCTTTGCACTGCCGGAGCGCGTCGATCAGCGCTTCCTCGAATTCCTGCTTCTTGGATGTGGCGATGAGCGCTGCCATCACTTCCGAATCGGTGGTCCCGACAAAGCTGATCCCTTTGTCCTTGAGCTGCTGGCGCAGGTCCGCCGCGTTGACCAGGTTGCCGTTATGGGCGACCGCGATCGGGCCGTACCGGGTGTCGATCACGATCGGCTGGGCGTTCTCCATGACCGAAGAACCGGTCGTCGAGTAGCGGACATGGCCGATCGCCAGCGTCCCTTTCAGGCTCGAGAAGGTCTGTTCGGTAAAGACCTGATTGACCAGCCCCATCCCTTTATGGTGACTGATGTCCCGGCCATCGGACACGGCGATCCCGGCCGATTCCTGCCCGCGGTGCTGCAAAGCGTAAAGTCCGTAGTACACCGATTTGGCCGGTGAATCCGGTTCAAAATTATAAAGCCCAAAAACGCCGCAATATTCTTTCATGTCTCAGCTACACCTTATAAGCGTCAGTCCAGCACGAAGTACAGAGCTGCTCCAGCGGTTTGCCGATCGAGCGGCTCAGGTCCTCCAGTTCCGCGTAGGCCAGACCGTCGACCCCGATATATTCCCGGAGCTGTTCGACCGTTTTCTCGTGGGCGACCAGTTCCTTTTTGGAGCGGGTGGCTACGCCGTAAAGGCACGGCGCCCGGAGCGGCGGACAGGCGATCATCGCGTGGATCTCCTTGACCTTGTTCTTGCGCAGCTTGACGACCAGGTCGTTCTTCATCTGCGTGCCGCGGACGATCGAGTCATCGCAGATCACGACCTTGCGCCCTTCGATCTTGGCCGGGATCGGGATCAGCTTGATCTTCGCCTCGCGATCGCGCTCCGCCTGGGTCGGCTGGGTATAGCTCCGGCTGGCGTAATCGTACTTGATAAAAACGTTATCAAAGGGGATCTTCGACTCCTGGGCATAGCCGATTGCGTGCCCGATCCCCGAATTGGGGACCGCGCCGACGATGTCGGCCTTGACCGGGTAGCGCCGGGCCAGGCAGGCTCCGAGATTCCGCCGGGCAATGTCGACCGGCATCCCGTCGATCGTGGAAGCGACATTGGCGGTGTAAACCCACTCGAAAGTGCAATACTGGACCAGGTCGGAGGGGAGGACTTTGACCGTCTTAAGTTCGCCATCCTCCACTTCCAGGATCTCGCCCGGCCGGACGTCGCGAACGATCTCGTAACCCAGATTGACGAACGAGCACGACTCCGAGGCGACGGCGATCGCCCCGTCCTTTTTCCCGATGATCATCGGCCGGAAACCGAATTTATCCCGGGCGGCATAGATCTTGCCGCGGGAGAGGATGATCAGCGCGTAGGCGCCGCGGATCTTGCCCGCCATGGACTCGATCCCGGAGACAAAATCGTCTCCCTGGGCGATCAGCTTGGCGATCACCTCAATATCGGAATCGGTGTAGAACGAATGTCCCTGTTTTTTTAGTTCGTCGATCAGCTCGGCCAGGTTGATGATATTCCCCTCAAAGCAGATGGTGAACTCACCCATTTTAGAATCGAGCTTGATCGGCTGGCGGTCCTTGAGCGCCGCGTGGCCGATCCCCATTCGTCCTTCCAGCCCCGTGAGGTCATCGCTAAAAGTCGCTCGGACCAGGCCCCGGTGGGTCCTGATCTTGATCCCGTCGCCGGCGTAAGTCGAGAGGCCGCAATACTGCTGGCCCCGGTGCTGGAGATAAAAAGTCCCCAGGAACAGGTCGTCCAGAATATTATCTTTAGCGGCCGAAACCGCAAATATGCCGCACATCTTTTATCTCCCTATCTTAGCCGCCACGCTGGCCGGCTCGGTCAGGACCGTCTCGCCGGTCCGCCGCGACTTGATCTCGACTTTCCCCTCTTTAAGCGCTTTGCCGATGATCACCTTGTACGGGATGCCGATCAGGTCGACATCCTTCAGCTTGACACCAAGCCGGTCTTCCCGGTCGTCGTAAAGAACACTGAACCCGGCGGCGGTAAGGTCGTGGTAGAGCTTTTCCGCCGTCGTCACCTGCTCTTTTTCCGCCGTGTTGGCCGGCACGACGGCGACCTCGAACGGGGCGAGCGGCAGCGGCCAGATGATCCCGTCCTTGTCGTGGTTCTGCTCGATCGCGGCGGCCACCGTCCGGCTGACGCCGATCCCGTAGCACCCCATGATCAGCACCTTTTCCTGATTTTTGTCATCCAGGTAAACGGCGCGCATTTTGTCGGAATATTTGGTCCCCAGTTTGAAGATATGACCAACCTCGATCCCGCGGGAAACCTCAAACTTACCTTCCGCGCAACGAGGACACTTATCGGCGTGAACAGCGTAGCGCAGGTCCCCGGTGGCCTCGGCCTTATAATCCCGGCCGTAAACGATATGAGTTAGATGGGTGTCGGCCTTGTTGGCGCCGGAGGCGCCAGCCTCGATCAGTTCGACGGCGTTGTCGGCCACGATGCGGACCCCTTTAAGGCCGACCGGGCCGGCAAAACCGACCGGCGCCCCGGTCACTTTCCTGATCGTTTCGGCATTCGCCAGGCGCAGGTCATCAACCCCGGCGACTTTCTTCAGTTTGGCTTCATTAATAGCATGGTCACCACGCACCAGCGCCGCCAGCGGCCCCTGCTCCGTCTCGTAGATCAGCGTCTTGATCAGCTGGGACGGTTTGATCTTCAGGAACGCGCTGACTTCTTCAACGGTTCGAACATTGGGCGTAGAAACTTCTTCCATCCCTGGTCCCTGGCCACTGGCCCCTGGCGACTTGTACGCTCCCACTCCCGCCGAATCCCGGCTGGCTGAATAGTCGCAGTGCGAACAGTGGAAGATCTCTTCTTCGCCGGTCTCGGCCAGGACCATGAACTCCTGGGAATAACCGCCGCCGATCAACCCGGAATCGGCTTCCACTACCCGGCACTTCAGTCCCAACCGGTCAAAGATCCGACAGTAAGTGTCGTACATTTTCCGGTACTCTTGATCGAGGGATTCCTCGCTGGTGTGGAACGAATAAGCGTCTTTCATCACGAATTCGCGGCCCCTCATTAACCCAAAACGGGGCCGGATCTCGTCGCGGAATTTGGTCTGGATCTGGTAGAGGTTGACCGGCAATTGTTTATACGATTTGACCGAGTTACGGACCAGGTCGGTGATACACTCTTCGTGGGTCGGCCCGAGACAGAATTCCCGGTCGTGGCGGTCCTTGATCCGGAACAGCTCCTTGCCGTAGATCTGCCAGCGGCCGGTCTCCTGCCAGAGTTCGGCCGGTAACAGGGTCGGCATCAGGACTTCCTGAGCCCCGGCCCGGTTCAGCTCCTCGCGGATAATATTGGTGACTTTATTGAGAACTTTAAAACCGAGGGGCAAAAATGTGTAAACTCCGGCGGCTACTTTGCGGATATATCCTCCGCGCAGCATTAACTTGTGGGATACTACCTCCGCTTCAGCCGGATCCTCCCGGAGCGTCGGCGCCACCACCTGGGACATTCTCATCGCTTCAACTTCCTCCCCATGCTGACGTCCCCTATTATAACCGAAAACCTGGCCGATTTCAAGCGGCAACAATTACCTGATATTTAGCCTTTTAACGCTAAAAGTTGAAGAATCTGGTGTTCTGATACGGGTCCGGCTTTTCCGGCTTCTTGGGCGGGGGCGGCGGCGTGGGAGCAGCCGCCTGAGGCGGCGGCGGCACCACGGCCGGCTTGGGGGCCGGTTTAAACAACGGTTTTTCTTCGTGTTTAAAGATCGTCGTCTGGTAGAGCGGTTTCTTCGGCTCTGCCCGCTTGGTGATCGTGATCCCCGAAACCCGCGGTTGCGGCTGGAGGTCCTTTTCCGCACCGAGGTAAACCTTATCGGTGGTGCGGACGAACTCTTTGATCTTTAACCCGACGTCGTCACCCTTTTTGACCCGGGCAACTTCCTGGTGGTCGATCTGCATCGATTCGATCCGCTGGAAAAAGTTGGTCGTATGGCCTTGAACGTGGATCACGTCGCCGACCTTGAAGGGGGCCTTGACTTTGATCGCCGCCACGGAGATCTTGTCAAAATAGTGGTCGATCAAACCGAGCAGCTTCTCTTTAGGCAGCGCTTTGGCCTTGACCTTAACTTTTCTGACGACCTTCTTAGCCTTGCGGGCAACCTTCTTAACCTTCTTCTTCGCCTTTTTTGCTTTCTTTTTCTTTGCCATGCCCCTCACCCCTTGGACTAAATTTTATCACTTTGTCAGGGCCTGAAGCAAATCTTCCCGCTTCACTTGCTTCAACGCTTTAGCCACCAACCGAAAGTTCCCGGCTAATTGCGGTTGCAGCAACGCTTTCTGAAAGCTCCGTTCTTCTCCTCTGGGAACGTGGACCGGTTTGCCGGTAAAGGGGTCAAGGCCGGTGTAATACATGCAGGTGGAGACGGTCATCGGCGTCGGGGTAAAGTTCTGGACCTGTTCGACGCGGATCTTGTTCTTTTTTAAGAATAAAGCCAGCTCAAGCGCGTGCTTTAACGTCGAGCCGGGATGAGACGAGATAAAATAAGGGATAATGAACTGTTTCTTCCCGTGTTGATGACTGAAAGTTTCGAATTTATCCTTGAACTCCAAAAACTTTTCCGCCTTCGGCTTCCCCATCATCAAGAGAACCTCTTCGCAGATGTGCTCCGGGGCGACGCTCAGCTGACCGCTGACGTGATGCTTGACCAATTCCTCGAGATATTCGTCGTCGAGCAGTGCCAGGTCATACCGGATCCCCGACCCGATGAACAGCTTTTTGACCCCGGGGATCGTCCGGATCTCCCGGAGCAAACCGAGCGCCGGTTTAAGCGAGACCTGCAGATCCTTACAAACGGTCGGGTAATTACAGCTGGCGCGCGTGCACCCCCCCGCTCTTCGGCACTCCATGCCGTACATGTTCGCCGTCGGTCCGCCGACATCCAGGATATTCCCCTTGAATTCCGGATCCTTAACAATCGTCTGGCTGATCTCCTTTTTGATCGAACCGAGGCTTCGGCTGGTAATATATTTCCCCTGGTGCTGGGAGATCGCGCAGAACGAACAGCCGCCAAAACAACCGCGGTGCGAGACGGTCGAGAAACGGACAAAACCCCAGGCGGGGATCGGCTTCTTATACGACGGATGCGGGGCACGGGCAAAAGGGAGCGAAAACAAACCGTCCAGCTCCGCCGCCGTCAGGTTTTCCGGCGGCGAAACGACAACATACCGTCCCTGGCACGGCTGGATGATCGTCCGCGGCTTCTTTTTCCGCCCCTCCGTGTAGTACAGTTTGAAAGCCTCGGCGTACTTTTTCTTGTCAGCCGCCACTTCTTCGAACGAAGGCAAAACCAGCGCGTCCGGGTAGTGCGAAATATCTTTTACGACTACGGAGGTATTTGGGAATGTAGCGGCGGTCTTTAGACCGCCATTTTGTGGCGACCTAAAGGTCGCCGCTACAGAGTTTGCCAAAGCCAGCATCCCTTTTTCTGGCATGCCATAAAGCAGATAGTCGGCCTTGGCGTCGAACAAGAGCGGTCGTCTAACTTTATCATCCCAGTAGTCGTAATGGGCGAAGCGGCGCAGGCTCGCTTCTACCCCACCCAAGACGACCGGCACCCCGGGAAAGAGCGCCTTGAGCTTGTTGGTGTAAACGATCGTCGCCCGGTCAGGCCGTTTGCCGCCGACGTTGCCGGGAGTGTACATATCGGTCCGGCGGACCTTCTTGTCGGCGGTGTAATTGGCGACCATTGAGTCGAGATTGCCGGCCGAGACGCCGAAAAAGAGCCGGGGCTTACCGAGCTTCAGGAAGTCGTCATCTTTCTGCCAGTCCGGCTGAGCGATGATGCCGACGGAAAAGCCGTGCGCCTCCAGATAGCGGGCGATCAGGACCGGGCCGAATGAAGGATGATCGATATAGGCATCGCCGGTCACCAGAATGATGTCGAGCTGACCTTTAACCTCTTGCTGGCTGACCGGCAGGAAGCTAGGCATTGATATTGAGGATCTTGGTCCTGGGGAAGCCGTTAAACGTGGTCGCGGAGCCGGTGGTGTAGGCGCCGCAGTTCTTCACGTAGAGGAGATCGCCGATATTAAGTTCCGGCAGCATTTCCGAGGTCGAGACCGTGTCGAGCGCGTCGCAGGTCGGGCCGACCACGGCGCTCAACTTTTTATCGCCCCGTTTAAACGCGTTAAAGTGGTACGGGATGTGGTCAAAGATGACGCCGGAGAGTGTCCCGTAAACTCCGTCATTCACGTAATAGACCCACTTGTCGTCGCGGAACGACTTGCCGACCACTTCCACGATCAGCATCGCCGCCGTGGCGACCAGGAAACGCCCCGGCTCCGCCACCACTTCCACGCTCTTCGGAAAGAGCCGGTCGATCTCCACGCGCAGCTTCGTCGCCAGCTCCTCGAAGGGGGGAACGGTCCGGTCGTAAGGGACGGGGAAGCCGCCGCCGATATTGAGCAGCCGCAGCTTATGCCCGCGCTGTCGCACTTCCTTGAAGATCTGGGCCGACGCTTCCAGCGCGTTAAGGTAGTTCTCGATGTTGCAGCACTGGCTGCCGACGTGAAAACTGAGCCCCTCGACCGAAAGTCCGCGGTTAAAAGCCTTATCGATCAGATTGGCCGCGTCGCCCGGCTCAACGCCGAATTTACTGGAGAGCTCCACCACCGACCCGACGTTCTGGACGCGGAGGCGGCAGACCAGCCCGGCGTCGGAACAGTGCTCCTTGATCTTGTCGAGCTCGTACTCGTTGTCAAAGGTCATCAGGGTGTTATACCCGGTGATCTCCTTGAGCGTGGCGATCGGCTTGATCGTGTTAGCGACAATGATCCGGTCCCAGATAAAATCGTTCCGCTTATGCCCGCGCAGGGCGGCCGCCGGCACGTTCTCCAGCACCGTCTGATATTCCTGCAGAGAAGCGACGTCAAAACCACCGCCGTAGGGGAACAGGGTCTGGATGATCTGCGGCTCGGGGTTGGCCTTCATGGCAAAGTACGGCATGACGCGCGGCAGGTATTTGCGCAATTTTTCGTAGTTGGCGCGGATCACGTCATGGTCGATGATAAAGAGCGGGGTCCCTTCCCGGTCAGCCAATTTTCGCAATCTGGCTAAAGTTGGCAATTTATTTTACCAGGAAGCTATTGAATTGCCAGACATCCTCTGGTTTGGGCAACGCCATGTCAAACTTGGTGAACTTGGTATTCAGGTTCTTGAGCGGCGTCCAATCGACCGCTTTGGAAACGAACGGTTTGATATAGGGCATGGCGACCTTGAGGATCTCTTCGTGATCGAGGTCATCCGGCAGCAAAAAGCCGCGCCGCGGGTTCTTGATCATCCAGATCGCCGCTGCCACCACCGAGCAGGCGACCTGCATCGTCGTCGCCTGCTGGTGCGGGACCAGTTTACGCGAGGTGTGGATGTCGAGCAGGCTGCCGCACCACCACGAGTTGAAATCGTGTCCCATCAGCAGGACGCCAAGCTGGTCCTCGCCGTCGATGATCTCGTCGGCCATGATCCGCATCTTGGGCTGCATATGATACTGGCGCATCTCCAGCTCGCGCAGCGAATTGATCGCCACGTCAGACGGGCAGTAGGCGTAATGGACGGTCGGCCGGTAAACAGCCTTGCCGTTCTCCCAAACCGTCAGCCGGTCGGAGATGCTGAACGCCTCGCCGTGGCGGATGACCATCCCGGTGATCTCGCCCTGCGGCACCCAGGAACGGACCCAGGTCCGCATCCCAAGCGAGCGGAGGCAGATCTGGTTGCGCGGGCCGGTCTCGTGGAAGAATGCCCCTTCCGGCACATACTTCTCGTGCGTCCCCCACCCTAGTTCCGCCGGGGCGACCCCTTCTTCGTAAAAGCCTTCGATCGACCAGGTGTTGACGAACTCATTGACCTTTTTCGGTTCGTCGGTGATCTGGGTGTCGCGTTCGGAGATATGGATAACCTTGGTCCCGGTCAACTGCGCCAGCCTGGCAAAGTTCCGGGCTGCCAGTTGATCTTGCAGCTTTTCCGTCCGCTCGCTCTTCGGCTTCTCCGCCATGATCTTCTTGGCGATCCCGATCAGGGCATGTTTGGTGAAGTGAGAGACGAGACCGGGGTTAGCGCCGTGGTCGACAACCGCCGTCGTCCCGTTGTTATCCTTCCAGACATTCTTGATCATCTCGCGGATCTCCATGTGGCGGGCATAGAGCGTGTACTTGGTCGGGTCGTTCCGCTGTTCGTCTTTGTACGGGTCCCACTCTTCGACCGAAGTGTTGCAGTAGAGGACCTGGTTGTCGCGGCACCAGGTAGTAATGGCGCGGCAGTCGATGTTCCAGGCGAGGTCGATGATCAGGTCGCCCGGGCCGACATACTTGGCCAGCAGGCTTTTATAATTCTTCTCGGTGACCCGGTCCTTGACGTATTTGACCCCTTTTTTCAAGGACGAAGCGACCCGCTGGCGATTGTCGACAAAATCCATGATGGTGATATTTTTGGCCGGGACGTCGATCTGCTGCAAAATGATCGGGATCGCGCACTGCGACACCGATCCGCAGCCGATGACCAGGATCTTGCCGCCGAATTTAACCTGTTTTTTCATCATTACCCCCAGAAAATGAGCTTTTTTTTATTCTAACAGAGTAAAAATGTTTGTCAAACAAATTATCGCTGGTGGTATAATGCCTTCAGGCGCCCGTAGCTCAATTGGATAGAGCGTCTGCCTTCGAAGCAGCAGGCTACAGGTTCAAGTCCTGTCGGGCGCAGTTCTTTATTGCAGGTTCTCCCGACGGACATTAATTAATATAATAATAATGAAATCGTCGGGATCCCGATGATTCTATTATTAATTATCATAATGACCATCGGGAGATCCCTGCCGGGCGCATTTGATATTTATCGGAGCTCTCGGCTCTCTGGGCTTAATTCCCGACGTGGGAAACCTGCAAAGGCTCGGCGACCTCAACTTTACTCCCGTCTTCGAACAGCGCCTCGACGCTGACATAGTAATTGCCGGCCCGGGGAACACAGGTCTCCCAGTACATTTCCTCGGTTTCACCGGACTGGACGATCACCGCTCTGGTCCGAGCGCAAACGATGCAATAACGGAACGACAGCGCCCTTTCGATCCCGTTGATCAGCACGATCGAAAATTGCTGGCCGGGCATAACATATGGGTCAAGGATCTCGACCTGGATATCGCGGTTGTAGGTTTTTTTCATCTCATCCACTCTCCTTTTTTCTCTCCCAGGTATTTATCGCCTAAATTTCACCTTCATTACACACGCCATTTTCACCTAAACATCCGGACTCGCGTTTTTTCCTTTCCCATTAGTGATTTTAAACGCTTCTCCTCATTCGAGATTTAGTAATTTTAGGCTAAAGTTCAGCTAAACAGATGAAATCCGCGACTCTTTTTGCCGATAAATATGCGGAAAGCCATGAACAGGAGAAAAAACATTCGGATCAAGGATATCGCCAAGCGGCTGGGGATCTCGGTCGCCACGGTCTCGCAGGCGCTTAATCACCCGAAAGAGGTTAACCGTTCGACCAGACAAGAAGTCCTCTCCCTCTGCGAAGAGCTCGGCTACGTCAAGCCGCTTAAAGGTAAAAAACGGACTTACCACATCGCCGTCATCTCCCGCGACTGCTACAACTTCGCCAACGACTTTTACGCCAAGGTCTGCGAACAGCTCCTCCATTGCGCCAAACAGCAGAAATACAATCTGATCTTTGAAGCGTGGGGCGACGATCAGGCGGACCTCCCCCTCTCGATCTCCCGCCGCCGGATCGACGGAGTGATCATTCTGGGGAATATTCACCGGGAAAAAGCGCTCCTGATCAAGCAGCAGCAGCTCCCGCTTGTCCTTTGCGGCCATCCCCTCCCCGACCTGGAACTGCACACCGTCATGCCGGACGGCAAGTCAGGCAGCTACCAGGCGTGTAAGCACCTGATCGACCTCGGCCATAAAAAGATCGCCACGATCGCCGGCGGCGCCATTTTTGACCCGGTCTCCCGCGACCGGATCGAGGGTTACCGCTACGCCCTGATCGAATCGGGTTTGACCGTGGCCGAAGAGTACATCATGATCGCTAATTTTCATCTTTACTCGCACGCCGATCAGGCGCTGGCAAAACTCCTGGCGCTGAAAGAGCCGCCGACCGCCATCGTCTGCGCCAGCGACACGATCGCTTACCGGATCCACGAAACGCTGACCGCCAAAAAGATCAGGGTCCCACACGAGCTCTCACTGACCGGTTTTGATAATTTTGCCCTGCCGGAGTATGCCAAAGGGGTATTACCGAAATTAACTACGGTCGAGGTCAACGTCAAGGAACTGGCCAAATATACGCTTGAGATCCTCTTGGAACTGATGGCAGAGCCGACCAAGGTCGCCTGGCGCTACACCCTCCCGGTCAAACTGGTGACCGGTGAGACGACTGGCAAGCCGCGCTGATCAATTCATCTAAAAGCTTCTTCGCGGTCAGATCAAGCGGGTAATTATCGATATATTCCACCAGATCCGGTATCGCCTGGGTCGGTAGTCCCATCTCGATCTTGATCCGGGCGCGCACCGCCAGGAATTCCTGGTGCTCAAGGGCCAGCGCCCGGTTGGCGAGCTCTAGGGCGCGCGAATAATCTTTTCCCTCCAGATACAAACCAATGCGGGTATTCAACACTCCTCTGGCTTCCGGATCGTTCTGCAGCCAATGGTCAACAAAGTGTTCCCTGATCGACAGATCGATCGTTTTGGCTGCGGCGATCAGCGTTTGGGTCACACTGTTGCCAGGCGCGATCACTGCGGCCAGGCCAAAAGCCGTGATCGCCCGGTTAGGATCTTCTTTCGCCGCCGCTTCGGCTCCCCGGTCAGCAAAATAGAGCGAGGCCAGTTCAGCAATTAAAAAGGGGTCGATCGGTCCGCGGCAAGCCTGCGCCAGCTCCCGGATATGCGCGAAATATTCCCGGCATAAGGGCTGCGCTTCGAGCCGCGGCAGTTTGAGCTGGCCGGCCGCGATCGCGTCGATCTTGGCCGGATCAAGATCAAAGCCCTCTACGGCCAGACTGTCCCGGTCGGCGGGAGAAAGCTGCTCCAGCCAGGCCGTAAAGATCTCCCAGCGCTCGGCCAATTTTGTTTTTCTTTTTGCGACGATCTCGCGTTCCATCCCCAGCACGACGGTCAGCGCCAGAAGATCGCTCTTGTTCGCCAGGAGAAAATGCTCGTAAATGTTGTCGAGCAGATTCAGCCGGTGCGCCCGCTCTCTGAATCCGACTTTCCCCTGACGGCTGAATTTAAAAAGCGGCGGGAGCGATCGGGTCCGGCGGTCGGAAAAGCTCAGCTTGAATTGCTGCCAGGCCTTTTGCAGATCGGGGCCCAAAACGAACTGCCGGCGCTCTGCCAGCCGTTTCTTGTCCCGGAAAGAGAGCGGTGCGATATAACCATTCCTGGAAATAGGATTAGCCATGACAGATGTTTATCGGTAAATAATAAGTGAATTTCAGCTACTTCAGAAGTTTTTTCAGATGGCGCAAGGCCCGGCCGCGGTGGCTGAGCCGGTTCTTCCCCGCCGCTGACATTTCGGCAAAAGTTTTTTTGTAGCTGGAAGGGACAAAAACCGGATCGTAACCAAACCCGTGACTACCGCGCATTTGATTGGTGATCCGGCCATGAACGACCCCTTTGACCGTCCTGATCTTCCCCGCTGGCCATTTGACCGCGATCACACAGACGAATGACGCGCGACGATTCGCGCTTCGCGACCGCATAACGCGCAACAGTTTTCGGCAGAGGTTCTCCGCCGTCGGCGGCGTCGCGAACCGCGCCGACCTGACCCCCGGCCTCCCCCCCAGACAATTGACCATCAAACCTGAATCATCGGCGATCCCGATCTCGCCTTCTTTCAGCTTGAGCGACCGGACCTTTTTGATCGCGTTCGCCTCGAACGTCTTCCCATCTTCTACGACCCTTGACCCTTGACCCTTGACCCTATAACCCCGCAATACCGCCCCGATCTCCCTCAGTTTGTGTTCATTCGTGGTGGCGACAATGATCTTAGTGCGCACGGAGAATCTCCAGATTGCGCCGGGCATCGTCGTAGAGCGGATTAACATCCAGCGTCCGCTGCCAAAGGGCGGCCGCCTTGCGCCGTTCCCCCTGACGGGCGTAAAGGAGGCCGAGGTTAAAGAGCGCATTATCGTAGTCAGGATAATATTGCAGTTCGGTCAGGAATTCTCTTTCCGCCGCCGCCAGTTGCCCCCGATTCAAATAGATCAATCCGAGATTGTTGTGGACCATCGGTTCACCCGGGTTTAACTCCTGGGCTTTCAGATATTCCTGCTCCGCCCGCTCGACCTGGCCGTCGAGCCAAAACATCGCCCCCAGATTCCGGTGCGCCAGCGGCGAATGCGGTGAAGTTCGGGCCGCATTGGTCCAAAATGTCAGCCGATCGGTAAAATGAGCTTGATGCAGCAAGGTCAGGCCCGCAAAACAAGCGAGCAGCAGACCGACCAGTAGCACCCGCTTGCCGCTCAACCAGGCAACCAGCCGACTTTCCATTAAAACGATGATCATTCCGACCAGCGGCAGATAAAGCCGGTGCTCCAAATGAAAATTGGTCCCGCATTCAACCGCCGGATTACAGTAAAAAAGGGTCGGCAAGAGAAAGAGGATGAACCAGCTGGACCCGAACAGCGCCCGGTTCCGCCTCTCCCGCTTGACCGTCCAGAGCAGGCACGCCAAAATCACCAGGGCGATCACCCCGAAGACCAGCGTCGTATCTTTGATGACCGGCAGGACCGAGAGGTTTAATGGGAAAAAGATCTTGCCGGTGAACTGAATTAGGGCTGGCAGGTTGTTGATCCCGGCCGGGACAACGTCACTGAGCTTGGCCTGCAGCGGTTTGATCAAGGCTGTTTGCCGCAGCCAGAAGTAAGCCGCTCCTGTTGCCAGCCAACCGGCCAGCAACCATTTTACCTTGGCCGAAAAAAGATTTTCCTCCGCGATCAGATAAAGGTAGAGCAAGCCGAGCACAACGATGATCGCGGCCGTTTCTTTGGTAAAAAGGGCTAAAAGAAAAAATAAGAGGTGCCGCCCATAATCCGCTCGCTTGCCGGTCCGGTCATAATCGATCAGAAAAATGAACGCCGGCAAAACAAAAAGAGTTAAAAGGGTGTCGTTCCGCCCGGGGATCCAGGCGACCGCCTGGGCCAGGACCGGATGGGCAGTAAAAAGCAGAGCAAAGACCAGGCTCGGGCCCCGCTGGTAACCTAATCTCACCAGAAAAGCGAAGAGCAAACTGGCGGAGAGGAGATGCAGCAGGATATTGGTCAAATGATAGAAAAATGGGTTGGCGCCTCCGAGCTGAGCATCAAAAATGAACGAAACTGTCAGGAGCGGTCGGTAATAAGCGTCAGCGTTGGGAAGGAGGCGAAAGACATCCTGCCGGAACGACTGGAACAGGTTTCCTAAATTACCCAGAAAACCGATATTTTCCAGGATCAGAGTATTATCATCCAGGTAAACAAAGCCAAAAAAGAGTGTCCGGCAATAAAGCAGAAAACCGATCAGGCCGATCCAGAGATAAGGCCGGAATGACTGGAGAAAATATCGTTCTAGCCAGGGCTCACCGGGCTTACTTCTCATGCTTCAGCGCTTTTTTCCCGATATCCCGGCGGTAATGCATCCCTTTGAACTTGATCAGCTCGACAGCCTGGTAAGCCTTGTCGATCGCGTATTTGATCGATCCACCTAAAGCTGTCACTCCAAGGACCCGCCCTCCGTTGGTTACGATCTTTCGCCCCTCGTCTTTCGTCCCCGCGTGAAACACCATGACACCCTCCAGCTGGTCGGTCCGCTCCAACCCTTTGATCTCGTCCCCTTTGGCATAATTGCCCGGATACCCGCCGGCCGCCAGGACAACGCAAACCGCCGCCCGTTCGTCCCACTCGATCAGCCGGTCATCGAGCTTTTCGTCGATAATTGCCTGGAGGATCGGAACGATATCGCTCTTGAGCCGCATCATGATCGGCTGGGTCTCGGGATCGCCGAGCCGGGCGTTGAACTCCAGGACCAGCGGCCCTTTTTTGGTCACCATGATCCCGGCATAGATGACCCCTTTATAATCGATCCCCTCCTGCCGCATCCCGTTGACGAACGGCTTGAGGACATCCAGGTTGATCTGTTCCATCAAACGCTCGGTCACCACCGGCGCCGGGGAGTACGCCCCCATTCCGCCGGTATTCGGCCCCTGGTCGCCGTCAAAGACCCGTTTATGGTCTTGCGACGAGGCCAATGGAATGACCGACCGGCCGTCGGTAAAGGCGATGATCGACGCTTCTTCGCCGACCAGGCACTCTTCGATCACGACTTTATCCCCGGCCGCGCCGAATTCCTTCGCCCCCATGATCTGGTCGACCGCGGCCAACGCCTCCGCCTTGGTCTGACAGACAACAACCCCTTTGCCAGCCGCCAGGCCGTCCGCCTTAACGACGATCGGGGCGCCGACCGCCTCAATATATGCTTTGGCTTTAGTTAGATCGGCAAAGATCCCCGCCTGGGCGGTCGGGATCCCGTGCTTGATCATGAATTCCTTGGAAAAGACCTTGCTCCCTTCGATCCGGGCTGCCGCGGCGCGCGGGCCAAAGATCCGCAAGCCATTTTGCTCGAACAGATCGACTATCCCGGCGCAGAGCGGAACCTCCGGGCCGACCACCGTCAGGTCGATCTTTTTCGTCAGCGCGAACTGCAGCAGTCCTTTAAGATCATCCGCCTTGAGCGCCACGTTCTCCGCCAGTTCCGCAGTGCCGGCGTTCCCCGGCGCACAGTAAAGCTTCGTAACTTTTGGGCTTTGGGCGATCTTCCAGCCCAGAGCGTGTTCGCGACCACCCGAGCCGATCACTAAAACTTTCATGCTGCCGCCTCCCTAATGTCAACTAAAGAAAGCTGGACCGACTCAAAACCGTTGTACTCGTTAGCTTCCAGATTAACAGCCAGGTCATACCTTTGATTATAATCTAATTTGGCCGCCAGCGCGCCAAAGCCAAAGCCGATCGTCTCGAGGCGGAGCCCATTGTCGCCAAACCACGCTTTCAGATGCTTCTTATCTTTGCCGACCGTTTTGTGTTCGAGCAGGGATAAATTGCCGATCAGCAAGAGCGGCGCCTGGTTCCCCTCGCCGAACGGGGCCAGCTTATTCAACTCTTTGACCAGGGCCAGCGAGATCTCCTGAGGGTCGATCTGCGCGTCGAGCTCCAGCTTGGGGATCATGCTCTCCGGATCAACGTTCTCCTCCAGGTGCGCGCGCAGGCGGCGCTGCAGCTCCGGGACCTGCGCCGGCTCGATCTCAAAGCCCGCCGCTCCTTCGTGCCCACCAAAATCGAGGAAAAGGTCGCGGCATGAATCAAGGAGCGCGTAGATATTAAAACCATCGACCGACCGGGCGGAACCGCGCCCCACCCCCTCGTTGATCCCGATCAGGACCGCCGGCTTGCCGTAACGGTCGACGATCTGCGACGCCACGATCCCGATCACCCCCGGATGCCAGTTTTCCCCGGCCAGAACGATCAGCCGGTGGGCAGCCAGATATTCGTCGGTTAACTGAGAGAACACCTCATCTTTGATCACCGCGCCGATATCCTGGCGGCGGGTATTGATCTTGTTCAGCTCTTGCGCCATCGCCTGGCCTTTGAGCGGATCGTCGGTCAGTAAAAGCTCGACCGCTTTCGAGGCGTGCTCCAGCCGGCCGGCGGCGTTAAGCCGCGGCGCCAGCGCAAAATAGACGCGGTCGGCGCCGATCGTCTTGCCAAGGGAAGCCGCCTCGGCCAGCAGTTTGATCCCCAGCCTTTTCCGCTCATTGATCAGCCGGAGTCCACCGACCGCCAGGATCCGGTTCTCAGCGGTCAAGGGAACGACATCAGAAAAAGTCCCGAGCGCCGCCAGATCAAGCAAAGAGGTCAGAAAAACCCCGTCTTTTTCACCGCTTAACCGGAGCAGCACCCAGGCCAGCTTAAAGGCGACGCCGGCCCCAGAGAGATATTTGGACGGGTGCGGCCCCTTGATCATTTTCGGATTGACGATCGCCGCTGCCGGCGGGAGCTGCTCAGGTAAATTATGGTGGTCGGTCACTACGACTGTCATCCCCAGCTCACCGGCCAGAACGATCTCATCGGCGCTGGCGATACCGCAATCAACGGTAATGATCAGTTTTACCCCTTCCGACGCCAGTTTTTTCACGGAATTAGTAGATAGGCTGTAACCTTCACCGTAACGTTTAGGTATATAATATGTAGGGCTAAAACCGAGATAACGGAGGGTTGAGAGGAGGATCGCGGTCGCCGTCACGCCGTCAACGTCGTAGTCGCCGAAAACGGCGACCTTCTCCCCCTTTTCCTTCGCCAGTAAAACCCGCCGCGCGGCCGCCTCGATCTGAGGGATCTCGAGCGGATCGCGCAACTGGCCCAGTTTCGGATTGAGGAAGGCTTCCCGCTCCGCCGGAGTGATGATCCCGCGGCTGGATAGGATCCGCTCCAACAACGGTGAACCAGGATCAGCCGGCAGATCGATCAGCCATTTTTTCATGAGTTTTCAGTATATCCCAAAACTAAAACCCTTTCAAATCGGAGCCAGGGAGCAAAAAGAAAAGGCCCCGGCTTTCACCGGGGCCTTTGTCTGAACAAAACCCACTAATTAGTAGCTCGTGTAGTTCGTGTCGTTGATCCAAACCCGTCCGTTAACAGAATCGTATGCCCAGCCACCGGTGGTGCCGGTGATTTCGGTAACGTTTGCGATCGTCGCAACCGCCGCTGAGTTTGCGTGGTAAGGATCGCCCGGGATCAGTCCATCGTGGAACATCGAACCCGCGATAGTCGCCGGGTTAGAGGCGTTACCGTAGGCCGCGTTGCTGGCGTAAGTGATCGCCACCGCCGCCCGGATCGCGCCGAGTGTTCCTTTGGCTGCATTCTCCTTAGCTTTGGCGGAGAGATCAATAAATCTCGGGAGAGCGGTCGCCGCCAGAATGCCCAGGATCACGATAACCATGACCAATTCGATCAGTGTAAAACCGCGTTTCATCTAAATACTCACCTCCTTTTATCTTTACTTGATCACGTAGAAGAGACCATACAAAATGTAGAAGCTGACGACCAGCATTAGGACCCCGACCAGCCGCCGCGCCCCCAGGACCAATTCATCGGTCGACAGGAGCAGGATATTGGAAACGCTGGACAGCCATGTCAACCAACCGGGCATGACCAGGAAGAGGAGGCCGAAAGCAACGGTGATCATCCAGGCGGCGGTGATGTAGGGGTCCGGGTACTGCAAACCGACCGACATGATCCAGGCACCGATCAACAGCAGGACGATCCCGATGACCAGCCGGTATTTCAGCGTCCAGCCGTTAACGGTAAAGAGGACCTTGTTCAGCGCCGCGCCAACCGCTCCGAGAAACGCGGGACCGAACAGCAGCAACAGGGCAAAAACCAGCGTGGTCAAACCGCAAAACAGTAAATATTCCATTGTTTATTCCCTCCTTATTTAACGGGCCGAGAGATAGGCGGCATAGAATATGTAGAGAGCAATGACGATCAGGACCACGCCAAAGCTTTTACGGGTTCCCAGGACCAGATCATCGGTTGAGAGGAGGAGTTGATCGCAGAGCTGGGACAGGACCGTCAGCCACTGGGCCAGAAAGAGGTAAAGCAGGCCAAAAGCGAGCAGCAGGCCGCCCACCAGATGCAGATACCAGAGCTCGGGATAAGCAAAGGCGACGGAGATGATCCAGCCGCCAACGATCACCAGCGCGATCCCGGCCGGGATCCGGGCGGCCAGCAACACCCCGTCGATCTGCCCCAGCGGCGTATTAAGGAGATCACCGAGTTTTTTTAAAGTTTCACTGGAGAAAACAAGCAGGACACCGCTGAGCAGACTAACGATCCCGGCAACAATTAACCATTCCATCTAGTGGCTCCTTTCGCGTTGCGGCGCGAGACGAAACTGACTGGTAGAATTATACCCGCCCCCATCCTTTTGTCAATACGATTTATAGACTTTAACCAGGTCCCACATCGGCAAAAAGATCCCCATCGCAAAAACCAGCAGGACAACACCCAGGCCAAGGATCAGGATCGGCTCCAGAAGCGGCGTCAGGTTCTCGATCGTGTAGTCCACTTCCCGGTCAAAATAATCGGCCGTTTTGTCGAGCATTTTCTCCAGCGTGCCGGCCTTCTCGCCAATGGCCACCATGGAAATGGCGATCGGCGGAAAGATCTTGCTGCCGCGCATCGGCTCCGCCAGGGACTTTCCCTGCGCCACGTCGTTACGGATATCGATGATCACCCGCGAAATGACCCGGTTCTCGACCGTCGCCGCAGTCACGGTCAGCGCTTCCAGGATCGGAATGCCGGAATTGAGCATGGCGGCTAGCATCCGGCCAAAGCGGGAAAGGTAGATCTTGGAAAAAAGCGCACCGAAGACCGGCGTGGAAAGGATGAAGCGGTCCCAGGCCAGGCGTCCCTTGTCGGTGTCCAGCCATTTCTTGCCGACATAACCGAGTATCCCGACCAGCCCGATCACCCAGTACCAGTAACCGACGATCAGATCGTTGGTCGTCATCAGGATCCTGGTCGGCAGCGGCAGTTCGGTATTAAAGGCGGCAAAAAAGGTGGCGAACCGGGGAATGACATAGATCGTCAGGATCACAAAAGCGACTATCAGGGCGATCATGACAATAAGCGGATAACGGGTCGCCGTTTTGACCTTTTCGGCAGTCGCGATCTCTTTTTCCAATAGGCCGGAGATCCGGTCCAGGACCTGCGGCAGGATACCGGCCTTCTCTCCCGCCCGGATCATGTTGATCATCAGCGTGGAAAAGATCTCGCGATGTTTATCAAGCGCGTCAGAAAAAGTTGCGCCGCTTTCGATCTCTTTTTTAACTTCCAGGACGACCAGGTGAAAACGACTGTTCCTGATCTGCTCGGCGACCGCGTCAAGGCTATTGATCAGCGGGACGCCGGCATCCAGGGTCGAGGCCAGCTGCCGGGTAAAGACGACCAGGTCCTCGGGCTTGACCTTCTGCAGCGCGGCCATGAACTTTTCAATTTCGATCGAAGCGGTGGAAGCCTCCGCCTGTTCGATGCTGATCGGGGTAAACCCTTGTTTGGCCAGCTGCTGGGCGACCAGCTTACTGCCGTCCGCCTCCATTTGGCCGGCGGTTAAAACACCGTAGCGGTCGCGCGCCTTGTAGGCGAAATTAGTCAAGCTGGGTCACCCTCAGGACTTCGTCGATCGTGGTTTTGCCTTCCAGCACTTTCTGCAAACCGTCGTCGCGCAAGGTTTTCATTCCGTGCTGGACCGCCAGCTGCTTGATCTCGTTGGTCGTCGCCTTGCGCAGGATCAAGTCCTGGACCTGATTGTCCACGATCAGGAGCTCAAATATCCCCATCCGCCCCTTGTAGCCGGTGCTGTGGCAGGTCTTGCAACCTTTACCCTGGAAAAACTCATATTTCTGCAGGGGATCAAGCCCGATCTTCTTCAGCAGTTCCGGCGACGGCGCGTAACCGGTCTTGCAGCGCGGACAAATGGTCCTGATCAGGCGCTGGGCAATGACCGCCGCTACCGCCGACGAGGTCAGGAACGGTTCGATCCCCATGTCAACTAACCGGGTCAGCGTGCCGGCGGCGTCGTTGGTATGCAGGGTCGAAAAGACCAGGTGGCCGGTCAGCGCCGCCTGGATCGCCACGCGGGCGGTGTCCAGGTCGCGGATCTCGCCGACCAGGATAACATCCGGGTCCTGACGCAGGATCGAGCGGAGGGCATTGGCAAACTCCAAACCAGCTTTGGGATTGATCTGCGATTGTCTGATCCCGGCCAGCTCGTATTCGACCGGGTCTTCGATCGTCATGATATTCTTCTCCGGCGAAACGATATGGCTGAGCGTGGCATAGAGCGTGGTCGTTTTCCCCGAACCGGTCGGGCCGGTGACCAGGATGATGCCGTAAGGCCGCTTGATCGTTTCGTCGAACTGCTGCAGATTGCTCTCGTTAAAGCCCAGTTCCGCGAGGGTGAAGATCGCGTTGGTCTTGTCCAGCAGCCGCATGACGATCACTTCGCCGTAGATCGTCGGGAAAGTAGAGACCCGGACGTCGACCGCTTTATTATCGAGTTTGAGCTCGAAGCGGCCGTCCTGCGGCAGGCGCGATTCGGCAATGTCCATCTTCGCCATCACCTTGATCCGGGTAACAATGGCGGAAAGCAAATGCAGCGGCGTGGTCGAGACCTCGTGCATCAGGCCGTCCACCCGGTAGCGGACCCGGATGTTCTTTTCGGTCGGTTCGATGTGAACGTCCGAAGCGTTGTCCATCAGAGCCCGCATGACCAGCGTATTGACCAGCTTAATGATCGGCGCTTCTTCGGTCGGGGATTCCACGGCCACCGGGAGCTGCATCGCTTCGACCGGACCGATATCTTTCAGGATATCCTCGACTGAACCGGCCACGCCGTAGTACTGGCCGATCGCCTGTTCAATATCTTTGGCGGCGGCGACCATCGGCTCGACGTCGCATTTGGTCCGGGAGCGGACTTCATCGAGCGCCAGGACGTCGAACGGATCGACCATGGCAACGGTCAGCACGTCGCCGACCTTAAAGAGCGGGATCAGGTGGTATTTCTTGGCGATGCTGATCGGGACCAGATTGACCGTTTTCTGGTCGACCAGGTAACTGGACAGATCGACCCGGGGGATCTCCATTTCCTTTTCCAGGAACGAGATCAGCGAAGTCTCATCGACCACCCCCCGGCGCAGGATGCTCCGGATCAGCGTCTCGCCGGTCCGCCGGCCGTCGTCGATCGCCTCCTTGACCTGGGTCTCGGACAGCAGGCCGCTTTTGATCAGACTGTCACGGAGCGATTTGCTTTGGTCAACCATCGCTTTATCCTTTCTTGGCCAGCAGCACTTTTATCTTATCCAGTAAAGCGGTCGTGTCAAACGGTTTGGTCAGGTAATCGTTCGCCCCCATCTCCAGGCCGGTCTGCCGATCCCGCTCCTGGATCTTGGCCGTCAGCATGATGATCGGGATCTGGCTGTATTTCTCGTCAAACTTCAGCATGCGGGCGACTTTATAGCCGTCCATCCGGGGGAGCATCACATCGAGGAGGATCAGGTCGGGGTTCTCACTGCGCGCTTTTTCCAGCGCTTCCTGCCCGTCGCTGGCCGTCACCACCGTATAGCCCTGAGCTTTGAGCATCAGAGTCAGCAAGGAGGCGACGTCCGGCTCATCGTCTACGACCAGGATCTTGATTGCTGTCGGTTCAGCCATGGTTGACGCTGGTGATTATAACACATGTGTTATAATAGTTCAAAATGCGCGAAATTTTAACCCTCCCCCGGATCGAAAAAGCCCTCCTGGTCGGGGTCAGTTTTCCCCGCGATCAATTTTCGTTGGCCCTCTCACTGGCCGAGTTGGGCCGGTTGACCGCCACTGCCGGCGCGTTGGTCGTCGGCCAGTTGACCCAAAACCGCGACCGGCCCGACCCCCGCACCTTTATCGGTTCGGGCAAGATCACCGAACTGCAAGCGCTGGTCAGCTCAACCGCCGCTGATCTGGTCATTTTCGATCACGAGCTCTCCCCTGCTCAGGAAAGAAATCTGGCCGACGACCTGGGGGTTAAGGTGATCGACCGGACCGAACTGATCCTGGATATTTTCGCCCAGCACGCCCGGAGCCGGGAAGGGAAATTACAAGTGGAATTGGCACAGGCGACATTTTTACTGACCAGATTATCCGGTCACGGCGCCGCCATGTCGCGGCTTGGCGGCGGGATCGGGACCAGAGGTCCGGGCGAGACCAAGCTGGAATATGACCGGCGGCGTCTCCGCCAGAAGATCTCCCAGCTGAAAGCGGCGATCGAAAAGGTCCGGCAGGAACGCCAGCTGAAAAGGGAAAAACGGCACGCCAGCCAGATCCCGGCGGCGGTACTGGTCGGTTATACCAACGCCGGCAAATCGACCTTGCTCAACGCGCTGACCCAGGCCGGGGTCCTGACGGCCGACAAATTGTTCGCCACGCTCGATCCGACCGTCCGCCGCCTCTATCTCCCATCGGGCCGGACGATCCTGATCTCGGACACGGTCGGTTTTATCCAGAAGCTCCCCCACTCGCTCGTCGCCGCTTTCCGCGCGACGCTGGAAGAAGTGACCGAGGCCGATCTCCTTATCCACGTTGTCGACCTGTCGAGCGATTATTATGAACAGCAGATCACCGCGGTCTATCAGGTACTGGAAGATCTGGGGGGGATCGCGAAGCCCTTGGTCACGGTCTTTAACAAGTGTGATCGGTTAAGCGGGCCGGTCCCGAAAAAAACCTTGAGCAAGTATAAACCGGCGGTCGCGGTCTCGGCGCTGCAAGCGACCGACCTGGACAAACTGCTGACTACAGTTGACGCCCTACTGCCCGGGCTACGCCGCGCAAACTGACCATCAATTCCTGAAACGTCTCCGGCTTGAGCGACTGGGCGCCGTCGGACATCGCTTCGTCGGGTTTCGGATGGACCTCGATCATTAATCCGTCGGCCCCGGCCGCGATCCCGGCCCGGGCGATCGCCGGCACCAGGTCCCACTCGCCGGTCCCGTGGCTCGGATCGACAATGATCGGCAGATGGGTCAGCTTTTTGACGACCGGGACAGCGTTGATATCAACAGTATTTCGGGTCGCCGTTTCAAAGGTCCGGATCCCCCGTTCGCCGAGGACGACCTGTTTATTCCCTTCGGACAGGATATATTCCGCCGACATCAGCCACTCCTGGACGGTCGAACCAGGGCCGCGTTTCAGCAGGATCGGCTTCTTGGTCTTGCCGACCTCGCGCAACAAGTTGAAATTGGCCATGTTCCGGGCGCCGATCTGCAGCATGTCGGCGTATTTGGCCACCAGCTCGACGTCGCGCGTGTCCATCACTTCGGTCACGAACGGCAGGCCGGTCTCCTCGCGCGCCTGCGCCATGATCTGCAACCCTTTCTCCCCCAACCCCTGGAAAGCATAGGGCGAGGTCCGCGGCTTAAAAGCCCCGCCGCGCAGGACGTTAGCCCCCGCCGCCTTGACGGCCCGGGCCGCCTCCAGGAATGCCTGTTCCCCTTCGACCGAGCAGGGCCCGGCCATGATCACCAGCTTCTCCCCCGCCCCGATCTTGACGCCGCCCGGCAGGGCGACGATCGTATCCTCTTTTTGAAATTCCCGGCTGACCAGTTTGTACGGTTTGCGGATCGGCACGATCTCTGATACGCCTGGCAACATCTGCAGCGCTTCCAGCTGGATCGCCGATTTGTCGCCGATCGCTCCGATGACCGTCCGCTCCGCTCCCTGGGAGAGATGGACGCCGAAGCCATGTTTTTTCAGCTTATCGGTCACCACGCCGATCTGGGCGGCGGTCGCGTCGGGGCGCATGATAATGATCATTTACCAGTTACCTCCGGAGATTAACGGCTTCGCGCAGGTAAACGTGTTTGATCTCCTGCGGTTTTTTATCGGTGTTGACCAGGAGGAGGATCCGGATGCAGTTCGGCAGCCCGCCGGGAACGGCGATCTCCTGGGTGCAGAGCAGCGGGGTGTCGTTCCAGCCGATTTCACGGGCCGCTACGGCCGGGAATTCGGCATTCAGACCGGGCGTCGCGGTAAAAACAGCGGTCGCGATCGCGTCGATCACCAGCGCGTTGTCCGCGACCATTTTTTGGAGCAGTTCCTTGGTCGCGGCCAGGATCTCAGCCTTATCGTTATGCGTAACGGTGATCGCTCCCCTGATCCCCCTGACAGTACTCATGGCCCCATCCTACCAGAGTTTTTCCGCTGGTTCAAGATTGCCCGGGCGCGTTCGCGCTGGCGGAAAACATCAGCCAGCTTCCGCAGATTGCGGCTGATCCCCGCGTTATCAGGTGCTAATTCCCGCGCCCGCGACAGATCACGCTCCCCTAACTCCAGCTCACCCCGGCCGATATACGCCAGCCCGCGGTTATTAAAGGCTTCGGCCCCTTGCGGATACTGGCGGCAAGCCCGCTCCCACAAAGTGACGCTGTTTTGCCAGACCGTCAGCTGCCTGGAGGTTAACAACACCAAACTGAGGAACAAAACGACCAGACCACCGGCCAACACCCCCCGCCCGATCCGACCGCTCACCTGCCACAGGCTGACCGCGCCGATCCCGACTAAAAAAAACAGTCCGAGCGCCGGGATATAAGTGTAACGGTCGGCGAATGGGCCGACCGAGATCAAAAAAAGCGAGGGGAAAAGAGTGACCAGAAAAAAAGCCCCGCCAAAAAGGACCCGACGATCGGCCCGAAAAAGCCGGTAAAAAGCGACGACGATCAGGATAGATAAGGCCGGCGCCAGCCAGTAAAGCCAGGGAAGTGAGGTAAAGTACTTCTGCGCGAAAGAGGGGCCGGGATAAAGCGGATAATCGTGCCACGGCCAGAGCAGCCGCGGCAGATAGTAGAATAATAACCGATAAGCGCCGATAAATATGTTGGCCGGACCGAACGGCGGATCGCGTGTCAGATCGCCGCTATAGATCCGGGCCATGACCGCCACCACGCCAAAAAGAGCCGCCAGGAAAAAATACCCCGCTTTCTCCTTCCAGGCAAACTTCTTACCCTGATAAAGATCGAACAGCAACAGGACAAAAGGGAAGCTGATCGCGGTCGCTTTAGCCAGCAGCGACAGAACGAAAAAAGTGAAAGCCAGCCAGCTCCGCCTGGTCAAATAGCCGAGCGCGGCGGTCAGAAAAAAGCAGGTGAAAAGCAGATCTTTGCGCTGCATCACCCAGGCGACCGACTCCACCCGCGTCGGATGAAGCGCGAAGAGCCCGGCGGTGATCGCCGCGACGGCCGGTTGACCGCTCAACAGCCAGCCAAGAGCGAAAACCAGCAGCGTGTTGGCAGCGTGGATGAACAGATTGTCAGCGTGGAAACGGACCGGGTCAAAACCGCTGAGCCGGTGCTCGGCGGCAAAGGTGAGGGTCACCAGCGGATGATAGAGGCCAAAGTGAAAAGAAGTGAAGATCCGGCCGGTGTTGGCCCACGACCAGTTCCGGACCTGTTCGTTGCGAAGGATCACCGACCCGTCATCCCAGCTGACAAACTCGGCGTCTTGCGCCGGCCGGAACAGCGCCAGGCACCCCGCCGCGATGATCACCGCCACTGACCAGATCAGGATCTTTTGAGAAATGATCGATACTCCTTGTCGAGCGCCAGGTTCAACCGGTCAGCCACGGCCTCGGGGCTGACTTTTTTTCCGGTCAATTGCCGGAGCGAGATCGCGCTCGCCTTGACCGCGGACGGCAATCGGTTCAAGTTAAGGCCGATCCCAATGATCACATGCCCGGACGCCAGACGCTCGGTCAGGATGCCGCCGATCTTACGGCCGCGCACCAGCAGGTCATTGGGCCATTTGATCACGACCGTGACCGGCCGGTAAGATTGCAGCACCTGCCGGGCCGCCAGGGCGGCGAGCAATGTCAGCGGAGCCAGTTCCCGCTGGTTCCGGAACGGTCTAACGACCGCGGAATAGTAGAGGTTCCCCGGCGGCGAAGCCCAACGACTGCCGGGCTTCCCCCGTCCGGCCGTCTGCTCAGCCGCCTGTACGACCAGTCCTTCTCCCTCACCCTGGCCGATCAGCCGGCGTGCCGCGGTATTGGTCGAATCAATGGTCCGGTAGCGGACCGTCTTCTTACCGATGATCATTTTTTACGGTAGAGCGTTAGGTCCGCGAATTGCCGGACCAGGAGCAGGCGACGATCAGACAATTTGCCCCGGACCAGACAATAATTAGCCCGCCGGTCAGACAGCGCGGACAAATCCGGTCCATTAGAAAACTGCACCGGGACCCAGCGATGCAGATAATAATAACCGGGGGTCCAGGCCGGGGTATCGACCCAGTCATGAAGTCCGACCAGATCACTTTGACCGGAGAGGTATCGGTAGGCCCGAAGGTGCGGCTGCTTAACGGTCCAAGCTGATTGGTGGGGATCGATGAAATGCGAACGGTAACCAAGCTTCCCCCAATTTAACGAAACACCCTGAACAAGCGAACCGAGTAGAAAGACCGCCAGGCCGGCAGCCAGGACCGGCCGGCGCCATTTTTCACCGATCAGGTTAAGCGCTCGTTCTCCGCCGACCGCGGCAGCGGTCACGAGCAGCGGGAGGAGAAAGAAGAGATAGCGATACTCTTTCTGAGCGATCAACATATGTAACAGCAGGTAGCTCAAAAGGACCGTCCAAAGCAATTTGGCTTTGGGCCAGGCCAACAAGGCCAACCCGCAAAACACCGGGAACAATAATCCCTGCAGCCGCCAAAATTCCCCAAAATACCAGCCGAGCGGGGTCAGCGTGGAGCGGGTTGCCCCACCCCTAAGCAAATAGAAATCGACCGAGACCAGGAGTGAATGGAAGGGACTCCCCCAGATCAGCCAGTCCAGCGCACCGGCGGCCATTACTACCGATAGGGCGGCAAATAGATAAGCTTTCACGTATCGTCCCTCCGCCCGCTGGTAACCGAACAGATAAAGCCCGATCAGCGGCAGCAGCAGGAGATTTTGGTAACGGATCATCCCGCCCAGCGCCAGCAGCGCGCCGGCCCAGCCCAGATCACGGACCCGGCGGTCCCGCAAACCCCGCTCGGCAAAAAACAACCCGGGAAAAAGACAATAAGCCCCGAACATATCACCCAGCGCTTTCGGCGCGAAATAAATGAATTCGTACCAGCCGGCCAGCAAAAAGGCGGCGATCAACCCGGCCCGCTCCCCAGCCAGCAGCCGGGCATAGCGGTAAGCGAACACGATCAGGCTGACTGACAGGCTACAAAGCACTAAACGGACAACGGTTGTGTAGGGCCAGGAGCCGGTCAAGGGCAAATATTTAAATGGCCAGAGGAACCCGGCCAGAAATAGCGGGACCAGATGGGAACGCAAGCCTTCCCGGAATTCCCACGGCACAAAACCATAACCGAAAACCAGCCCATGCGCTTGTTCCAGCGACTGGAAGATCTCGTCCGGCCAGATAATATTTTCCCAGCCGAGCGCCGTTACCCAGCGGACGACCAGGCCCACCAGCAATATAAGAGGGAGTGCTCGCTTCAAAATTTGTAGATCAGTCCGACCTGAGCCAGGTCGCTGGTATCGTTGAGGGCTTTGTCCTGATAAACGCGGTAAGCAGCGTCGACATTGACGTTGGGCGCCAGGTTGTACTGCACGCCTCCCTGGGCGGTCAACCGGGCCAACGGCCCCTGGTACTGGTAATCACCGGCCAAACGGAGGTCGCCCTTACCGACCAGCCGGGCCCGGTCGGAAATGATCTGGACCAGCTGCCCGCCAAAGTTGACGGTCGCGTTCTCGTACGGACGATCAAAAGCGTCATAACCGGCCAGATCAAAATTCTCGTTGGCATAACTGGGGCTGATATACTCCGACCCGACCTTAGCCACCTTGATGGTCAGGACCGTCCCGGTGTCCAACGGATCGTTCAACGCCAGCGTCCCGGCCACCATCATCTGGCTCGGCGACCGGCCCAGGCCGACCGTTGCACCGGCCTCAGCTTTGCTGCCCAGCGGCGCCTGCAGGCTGACCTTGGCTTTAACGCTCCGGTCAGTCGACGAGAATAAACCGCGCGAAACATAATCTCCGGCCAGATCGATCCGGAGCGAATTAAGCAGCACGAATTTTTCCAGTGTGAACCCGATGCCGCCGATGATCCGGCTGGCATTGATCCGGCCGGAGGTTTCCAGCGTCGCGCCGGGTACGGAATAATACCCACCCCGGATGTCGAAGCCGAACAATTTGGTCGCCGCCAGCACCCCGGTGTCGGGCCGCAGGTAAGTGGTGCCGATCTCGCTCGGAAAAGCTCCGGTCGGGTCGGCGACATGCTGCTTGGCACCAGGACCATAGGTCAGTTTCAGAGCGACCGGATGCGCCAGGCGCCATTCGGAAAGGTCAAGGTTGATGTTCGACTCGATATCAAGCAGATCGGTCGCCAGCATCCCCCGCCCCGGCTGGCCAAGCGTCCCGTCGCTAAAATAGCCGTAGTCCATCGTGTCAAGGTTGATCTTCAGGTCGGCGTTCTCGCCCAGAACTTTTTGGGCCGTCATTTTCAGCCGGTAGTTCGCCACCCCTTCGCGCGACGAGCCGGCGGCCGCCAGGACATTGCCTGCTTTCCAATCCCCTTCGTAATTGCCGGTCACCGCCAATTCGTCGCGCGGCGCCTGTTGGACAGCCAGGACCTGATCCCGCAGCTGCTTGAGTTCGGTCTTCAGGTCGTCGCTCCCGATCGCTTTAGCCAGTTTGGAAAGAAAGATCGCGATCTCATAGCGGTTGATCGTTTTGTTGCCGCGGTATGTCCCGTCGGGATATCCCTTCGTCACGCCGAGCTTGACCAGGTCGTAAACTGCCGCCGCCGCCCAGTGGTCATCAGGCAGGTCCTTTAATTTAAATGTGCTCCCCTGTTCCTGGGCAAAGCCGGGAAAAGAGAGGCTAGCTAAGAGCAATAAAATCAGATATTTTCGCATATTCGCCAGATATTTTAGTATACCACTTTTCTCCTTATCGCTGCAACATTTCAGCTAGAAACATATCCTGGCTTCCAGGCCAAGCGCCTGGGACAAGGTGACTGACGCGCTTTTATAGGTTTGGTAGCTCAACTGCAGCGAATATTGCGGCGTTAGTTTCCGGCCGATCCGCCACTCGGTCGTCAGGGCGTCGCCGGGAGCGGTCAGGTCCCCTTTCGCCCGGAAAAACCAATCGTTCCCCGCGCTAACAATGATCCCAATACTGGTCGCGCCATCGCTTAGGTTGCGGTCAAAAACATCAAAGATCGAATAGCTAAAGGTTTCCCGGTATTGTGAACCGAGCCGCTGAGCGACGAGCCGGACCAGATCGCCGTAACTCAATTCCCCCCGCAGGTAAAGCCCGTGGGGATAATCGGCCATTTTAGCTACACCCAGCAAGACATCTCCGGTCAGGCCCGGCCACGGTTCAGCCGCGAGGGAAAGGTCAAGCCGGTTATCCTGTCGCCCGTCATTAGCCGAGAACAGGCGAGGATTGACTCCCGCCTGCCAGCCACTGATCGGCCGGCTGATCTTTAAGCTCAATTCCCGGACGCCGATCACCCCGCTCTGATCGGTCGAGCGGACCTGTTCGGTCAGGGCCAGATCAGTCCCGTGCCACCGCAGGGCGTAGGCAAGTGAACGCCGCGGACGGCGATATTTGACGCCGTTCTCACCGGGGAAATAACCGCTATCGGTATGAGTGACGTCGCCGGGCCCGCTGGCGATCTGTAACGTGCCGGGCCCGAGTTTGACCGTCCCGGTAAAATCGAGCAGGTCGCGGACCAGATCGCGGTCGCCGCCGCCGTAACCGCTGTCCATGGTATCGAGCGTCAGACGGAGATCGGCCAGCTCGGAAAATCGCTTGGTCACAACGGTCCGCAGCCGGTAATCCGCCAGCGCGCCCCGTTTGCCTGGCGCCTCGGCTTCCCGTCCGCGATAAAGCAGCTCCACCGCCACTCCGGTTTCCCGGCTCCGCTCCGCCTGGACATAGGCCAGGGTCGCGACTTCGGTCCGCAATTCCGCGACCATTTTCTCTCCCGTGGCGCGCTGGCGGTTCAGGGAGCGGGCTAATTTGGAGATAAAAGCGGCGATCTCAAATCGATTCATCTCTTTTTTTCCCCGGTAGGTGCCGTCGGGAAAACCGTTGGTCACGCCGCGCCGGACCAGGTCATTGACCGCGTCGTAAGCATAGTGACCCTCGGGAACATCCCGGAGATATTGATCTTGCGCAAATGACCAATGACAAATGACAAATGTCAAATTAAGGAGGGCCAGGCTAAATAAAACGTAAGATCTCACGCGCAATATCGATCGCCGCCTGAGGGCGGCTCACTTTCTTGATGTTCTCTTTCATTTCCTGGAACTCCGCGGTCGTCCTGATCTCCCGGACCAGTTCCACGACCCGGTGCGGGTCCTGGCTGACCCGGCCGACGTTGGATCTGACCACAAACTCCACGTTCCCCTCCTCCTGCCCCGGCAGCCAGGAAGTAATGATGATCGGCAAGCCCATCGCCAGCGCTTCCGCGATCGTCCCCGGACCGGCTTTGGTAATGATCAGGTCGGATTCGCCCATCAGTTCCGGCACTTTATCGGTAAAACCGAGGACCCGCATCTTGAACGAGAATTTACGGGCTTTCAATTTGGTTTCCAATTGTTTGTTCCGGCCGGCAACCACGATCAACTGACCGTCAAATCCGGTCCGGTCAAATTCCTCGATGATCTCGCCCATCCCCCCGGCCCCCTCGCCGCCGCCCATCAGGAGGATCGTGAACTTTCCGCCGGCCTGAGTCTTGGCTTTCGCCTTCGCCGCCGCTTTCTGGATGAACTTGGGATCGATCGGCATCCCGATCACTCTGATCTTTCGCTCCGGCATGCCGTACCGGACAGCGTTCTTTTTGGCCGCCGGCGTCGCCACGATACACCGGTCAACTTCCGGCACGACCCAGGCGCGGTGCAGCGTGACCGGATCGGTGATCACCACAATGAAAGGGATGCGGAGCCCCGTCTCTCTGATCGCTCTGACCGTCAGGTGATTGACCAGCGGATGAACGGAGACGATCACGTCCGGCCGTCTGGCCAGGATCAGTTTTTTCAATTCCTTGAGAATGAACGGCCGGGACAGTTTTTCCAGCTGCTCCAGCTTCCGTTCATCGTCCAGCCAGTAATAAAGCTGCCCCCACAACTTGGGTGAAAATTTGATCACCGGAGCGTACATTTTGGCAAAGATGTTCAGAAAACCGGAGCAGGCGGCGAAGACATCGACCATCTCCTGTTGCGGAGCATCTTTTTTAAGCTGTTCCGCCGCCCGGATTATGGCCTGAGCCGCGGAGCGATGCCCGCCGCCGGTGTCCGAGAAAAGATACAGGATTTTCTTTTTCATGGCGCCAATTATAACACTTGCTTACCCATTAGCCAAAGGGTAAAATAGCTGCTATCTTTCCCAGACAAGACAGGAGCCAAAATACTCGTGAACGAGAACGCTCTGGCCGCTTCGTTCCTGAAGAAAAAAATATTGAACATGGCGCTGGCGCGGCTCGTTGGCGTTTGCGGACTTTTCCTCGCGGTCACGATCTTTGATTACCGGCTGGGCATTCCGTTGAGCGGCCCGCTCCTGACCTTGCTCAGCCTGAGCCTGATCTACAGTTTGGGCATTTACTTTTTCGAGCTGCTGCTAACGTATTCTGATCGTTTCTGGCCGCGGGCGCTGGCCGGCATTCGGGTCATCATTGATGTCTGCCTGATCACAGCCGGGATCTATCTGTCCGGTTATAGTTACTCCGCTCTGGCGCTGCTCTATTTTATTACGATCATCGGCCACGCGATCGCGACCGGCAGTCTGGCCAGTACACTGACCGTCAGCTTGATAACCATCATCGTTTACACGGCGACGTTCCTGTTGGCCTATTATGGGCTGGTCCCGCCCCAATCCCCCTATTTCCCGCCGCAGAGCACGCTTTCCGCGCTGGTCCAGATCTCTTTCTTTGGCATCGGCTTGTCGATTTTTGCCATAATCATAACCGGGATAACGCTGGGCCTGATCAAGACCGAAAAGACGGCGGTCGCCGCGGAACGCTTTCTCACTGAGGTGGAGACCGACCTGCGCAGTAAAGCGGAAGAACTGCAGAAAATGAACCAGTTCATGTCCGGCCGGGAGACCGACCGCCTGGCGCTCCAGCAGCAGGCCAACGCCTTATTGCGGGAACTGGGCCGGCCCGCCAGGGACCAGTCTTGAAAACCGATACCAGACAGTTTATTCAACTGTGGAGTAAAGCTATCCGGCTGGGCGCTTCGCTTTTCGCTCTGGTCATTATCTTTTTTACCCGTTACGGGCTTGATCTCCCGATCCCCATCCTCCCCCTCCTGGGACTGCCGCTCGTAATTCTGGCTTACAATCTTTTCTTTTTCTTGATCGAATCGCGGATCAGCCCTTGGCTGTCGACTCTTATGATCGGCCTGGCCGCTTTCTTGGACCTGACTATCATCGGACTGACCGTTTATTTTACCGGTGGATTAACCAGTCCGGCCCTTATTTTTTTCCCGATACCCCTGATCGGCTTTGCGATCACTGTTGCCTCGCTCTGGCCGGTTATTTTGCTGGTTTTCTGGGCCTTGCTTGTTTATCCCTCCGTCTATCTCCTGCCGCTGCTTGGCTGGCTGCCGCCCGGGCCGCATTTCCTGGCTACGAATGAACCGCGCTACATCGTTGTCCAGGCAGTGGTCCTGGCCGCCGCGCTTGGCATTACCTCTTTTCTGGTAACCTGGCTGATCAATGTTGTGGAGAAGAACGAAGCACAGGTGATCTCTAGCACCCGGCAGCTGGAGCAGGCCGAAGCTACGCTGCGGCAAAACGTCAGCGAACTGACCGCCACCAACCGAAAGCTGGTCGCGCGCGAAATGGAAATGATAGAATTAAAGGCGGAGATCGTTACCCTGGAAAAGGAAGCCGGGCGGCGGCCCAACTGACATGCAACAAGATCAACAAACGATCGGTTCCTACTTGTTTTTCAAATGGGTGGCCATTGCCGCGGTTACCGTTATTATCACTTTCCAGGCGCTCACCAATACAATCCCCCGCGCCGGCCTGATCTACGATTACGGCGGCCTGGCCCTGACCATCGTCACGGGCCTGATCATGGATGCGCTCCGACGTCGGGGGAGGGTCAACCCGGCAGTCACTCTCCTCTTCCTGGTGACCGATCAGGCGCTGATCACTCTCGCCCTTTACTTAACCGGCGGTCCGGAAAATTTCTGGTGGTTCCTGCCGGTCGTCCTGATCTTTATCGCCGGTTATCTGTTCAATCGTTCGATCGTCCTGCTGTTAACCCTGCTCGCTTCCCTGGCCATCTGTCTTGACTTTGGCCTGGAGTACTTCGGCCTGATCCCCCACTTCCATATGTCTTACTCCCCGCTTGAATACTGGCACAACCCGATGTATCTGTTCGACTATCTTTTCGCGATGATCACCCTCTACTCGCTGGGCGCCCTGATCAGCAGTTATTTCAGCCGCGTGATGGGCCAGACCACCGCCCAGCTCCAGCACAACCTTCAGGCCTCGGAAACCAATCGCCGGGAAGTCGAATCGTCGCGCAAAGCGCTGCTGAACATTATGGAAGACCTGGACAACGCCCGGACCAAGCTGGAACAAAAAGTAAAGGAACGGACGCAGGAGCTGGAACAGATCAAGATCGAGCTGGAACAAAAGGTCAAGGAGCGGACGCTTGACCTGGAAGAAAGCCGCAAAGCGATCCTGCACATGATGAAAGACCTCAAGGAGGACATCTCTAAAATGCAGGCGCTTGACCGGATGAAGACCGAATTCCTCTCCATGGTTTCGCACGAGCTGCGCACCCCGCTGACCCCGATCAAAGGGTATCTCTCCCTTCTTACCTCCGGCAAAATGGGAGAGGTTACGCCAGCGCAGTCAAAAGCCCTGGCAGTGCTGACCCGACAGTCCGAACATCTCCATTCGCTGATCGACAGCATCCTTGACCTGTCCCGGATCGAGCTCGGCAAGCCGATCCCGCTGAGCAAAGAACCTCTCGCCATGCCGACGGTGATCGAGGAAACCGTCGAAGCGATGAAGATCCAGGCGGCCGAGAAACAGGTCCGGATCACCACGGAGATCGAACCCAACCTGCCGACCGCATCCGGCGACGTGATCAAGCTTAAGCGGGTCCTGGCCAACCTGGTCGGCAACGCCCTGAAATTCTCCCCCGAACAGGGAGAGATCTCGATCACGGCGAGGCGGGTGGGAAACGCCCTGCAGGTCGAGGTCCGCGACCAGGGGGTCGGGGTTTCGGCCGACAGCATCCCGCACCTGTTCGAAAAGTTTTACCAGGTCGACAGTTCGATCACCCGCGCGGCTGGCGGGATGGGCATGGGGCTGCCGATCGCTAAAGAGCTGGTCGAACTGCACGGCGGCCGGATCTGGATCGAATCGGCCGGTCTGGGACTGGGTACAACGGCGATTTTCACGCTTCCCGTGGTATAATCAGGGGGTATTCAAATGAGCAAAAAAGTTTTGATCGTTGAAGATTATCCGGCGACGTCGAAAATGATCGCGGAGATCCTGGAAATGGAAGGGTTCACCCCGCTCATCGCCCCGGACGGTAATAGCGGTATTGAAAAGGCCAAGAGCGAAAAACCCGACCTGATCCTGCTCGATATCATGCTCCCGGGGATCGACGGCCTGGAGGTCTGTTCCCGCTTGCGCGCCGACGACGCGACTAAGAATATCCCGGTCATCATGGTTTCGGTCAAAGCTTCGACCGAGGACGTTAAAGCGGGGATCGGCAAAGGGGCGAACGGTTATGTTTCCAAGCCTTTTGATCCGTTCAAACTGCTCGAGGTGGTCAAGAAACACCTCGGTACCACTTAAGCGTCTCCCGCAAACCATTTTTAACGCTGAACCGCGGCCTCCAGCCCAGTTCCCGCTTGATCTTCCTGGCGCTTAAGACGCTGCGCAGCAGTTCGCCGGCCCGCGGTGGCGCGTAAAGTGCCTGGCCCGAGTATTTCAGCAGCTCTTTTAAGACGGCGAATAACTGATTGACCGACGTCCCCTTCCCCGTCCCGACGTTAAAGATCTCGCCTGTCCCCTTCTCCAGAGCCAGCAGATTTGCCGCCGCCACGTCGCCGACATAAACGTAATCGCGCAGCTGCTCGCCGTCGCCGTAGATCGTCGGGGTCTCTCCTTTCAGCAGCTTGCCGCAGAAGATGGCAATGACCCCGGCCTCGCCGAGCGGGTCCTGCCGCGGGCCAAAGACATTGCCGTAACGGAGTACGGTAAAAGGGAGGCCGTACAGTTTCCAGTAAGCGTGCAGATACAGCTCGACCGACCGTTTGGTTATGGCGTAGGGGGAGATCGGTTCCTGCGGGTGATTTTCGTCCGCCCCGCCTTTCTTTCCGACTTCGCCGTAGATCGCGCCGCCGGTCGAAGCAAAAACGATCTTTTTCACCCCGGTTTTAACTGCCGCCTGTAAAAGGTTGAGCGTCCCGAGCTCGTTCACTTTGGCGTTAAAGACCGGATCGCTGACCGACTTGCGAACGTCGATCTGCGCCGCGTGATGGTTGATGACCTCGGGAGCAAAGTCGGCAATGATCTGCGTTGTCTCCGGCGCGGTCAGGTCTGCCGGGAAGAACTTTGCCCTGGGATTGAGGTTCTCTTTTTTTCCCGTGGAGAGGTTATCAAGAACGGCGACCTCATGGCCGGCCGCGATATAAGCGTCGACCACATTGGAGCCGATAAATCCGGCCCCGCCGGTGACCAGGATCCTCATTTCGTTTTCTTAGCTAAGGCTTCCTGATAGAGGCCAACGACCTGCTTGACGATCGTCTTCCAATTGTACTTGGTCTCGACCAGTTCGCGTCCCCGGCGCCCCATCGCCTTGGCCCGCTCCGGATCTCTCAGCAGCTCGATGATCGCGTTGGCCAGCGCGTCGGGATTCTGTTTGGGGACCAGCAAGCCGGACTTGCCGACTTCCATCACCGCGTTCGGCCCCGGAATGTCAGACGAGATGACCGCCGTGTAGTTGGCCATCGCCTCCAGCTGGACGATGCCGAAAGCCTCCAGGCGGTTGATCGACGGGAAAACGTAGGCGATCGAGGTATAATAAAGCTCGATCAGCTTTTCAAAAGTCGCCGTCCCGAGGAAAGTGATCGACTGGCCGATATTGAACTGAGTCACCAGATCAAGAATGTGGGCTTTTTCTTCGCCGTCGCCGCAGATGATCAGCTTGGTGTCGGGGAACTTTTCCAGCACTTTGGGCATCGCCTTGACCAGATAATCGCACCCTTTATTCCCCGCCAGCCGGCCGAGGAAAAGAAGCTGGCGCGGGTTCTTTTTATCCGGCGTCATGCCGATCTTTTTCTGGGTTTCATCGACCTTGTCGTAGAAATAACCGATCGGGATCGAGCGGTGCGGCACGTGTTTGAGGACCGGCGAGGTCTCGGCGTAGGTCTCCGTCGTGTTGTAGACCATATCCGCCTTGGCCAGCAGCGTCCGGGCGTAAGCGTTGTTGCTCCCCTCAAAAAGCGGGACCGACCAGGGGGGCACCGGCACCCCGAAATACTTCTCCGAGATCGTCACGTCGCAGTGGTAGGTCACGACCAGCGGCTGCTTGATCTTGCCGGCGACCGAACGCAGGAAGCTGAAGGCCGGAACGTGCACGTGAACGATGTCGTAGCCTTCGAGCATCTTCAGGTTGAATTGGCCAAAGCTGGTCGGCAGGTAGCTGAACAGGTCGACCGCATCAAGCCGGATAACCTTGATCCCCTCGGGCAGGGTCTCGTGGGCCGGGGCGTTCTTGCTCTTGGGCAGATTATTGGTGATCACCGCCACCTCGTGCCCTTCCTGGATCATCGCCGTCGCCAGATCGCGGACGTATTTTTCGGTGCCGCCAGTGTGGGGATAGAAATACGGAGAGAGCATTACGATCTTCATCTTGTTTTCCTCCTTGTCAGCCATTCGGACCAGAGATTCAACCAAAAGTATTTATCCAGCCCTATCGCGAAGGATGGTAACATATAGGGCCCGCGCATGCAAGACGAACAGATGTCCGCCCGCCCCGACCGCCCGCTCCGGTTGTCAAAACAGGGCGCCACGGTCGTCCCGTCCGGCAGCAGAGTAACGGTCGTCTCCGCCGCCCGGCAGCGCGGCCAATAAACACGATTGCCGCCCTGGCGGACGAACTCAAGCAGCGCGTGGTTGACCAGCACGTGTTTGCGCCGGGCGTAATACTTGACCGCCTCGACCGTCGCCGGCTCAAATCCCTGGGTCCCGTTAAAATCGTTAACCGGATTCAATTGGACCTTAACCTGCCGTTTTTCCGCCAGTTCGGCCAGCTCGGGCAGGAACCGGATATTGTCCCGGTGGAGGGTGCAGGCCAGGAGCGGCTGCTCGCCCGCGGTTTTCGCCAGCTCCAGAGCGGCCATGACCGCGTGGAAACATTCGACCCCGCGGCTCCGGTCATGTTCCGCGGCGACCGGATAGTCCAGTGAAAAGAACAGGCGATCGGTCAAACCGTTCAATAAGCGTCCTTTCTCGCCATAAAGTATTCCGTTCGTCGTCAACTCAACGCAAAAGCCGAGCGCTTTGGCCAGCTTGAGCAGTTCCGGCAGATCGTCGCGCAGCAGCGGCTCCCCGCCGGTAATATTAAGCGTCTTAACCCCTTTCGCCCGAATCTCTTTTAGTTTCCCCTCCATCTCCCTTGCCCCTAGTTCTTTAGTCCCCAGTTCCTCCCCTGCCCTGGCATACTGGTTCTCGAGCACCGTCCAGTGCGGGCAAAACTCACAGGTATCGTTGCAGCGGAGGGTCACATAATAGTGGCAAATTGAAGGCATATCAGCAGCCCTCACCCAGGTCATCGTCCATCTTTAGTTGTTCCTTACCGCCCTCTCCCAAAGGGCGAGGGAGCAGAGTGTTTGCGTTTACAGTCTGTCGCGACATCATCGTGATCATTAACGACCAACTCCCTCTCCCTCTGGGAGAGGGAAGTTAACAAGCCGTATCCGTTTACGTTCTACCCGGGTGAGGGCTGTCATATCCTAGACCGTTTTGAACTTGGGGAGGAACAAGCCCGCCACCCCCATCGAGAGGACCATCACGCCAAGCAGCGCGATCGCAAAGAGTATCCCCCAAAGATCGGCGATCAGGCCGAACAGGACGACCGGCAAGGTGAAGGCGGAGTTGACCAGCATATTTTGCACGCCAAATACCCGCCCTCTGATCCGCCGCGGGATCCGGTGCTGCAGGATGGTCTGAATGCTGGAAGTGATGTAGATGTTTCCAAGGCCCAGCAGCATGATCAGGAACAGGGCCAGGCGCAGATCGGTAACCCGCGAGAGCCAGAGCAGCACCACCCCGGAAGCGAGAAAGCTGCTGACCACGATCGTCCCCATTTTCAGATAATGCCTGATCTTTTCCAGCGAGACCATGCCGACCAGCATTCCCGCGCCGACCGCGATGATCAGGTAGCCAAAGTTGCGTTCGCCGATCTTGAGGATCTCGCTCGAATATGAGATCGCCAGAACGGAGAGCGTGGCGATCGCGGCCGCCGAAACAAACAGCTTGTAGAGCGCGTAACGGACGACCTGATTGCGCCGAATAAATTCAAAACCAAGGATAATATCTGCCCAGATCTCCTTGCGGCTCTTGGTCGGCTCGTGCGGCCGCAGCGGGATCAGCACGATCGCCACCGCCGAGAAGAAGTAGAGGGCGGCGGCCACGATAAAGGTCGTCTTTTCACCGAACAGGTTGACGATCGGCGCCCCCAATCCCAGGCCGACGACCGACGAGGCCATCCAGGTGATCATGAAGAGCGAGTTAGCGACGATCAGGTTATGTTTTTCCACCAGGTCGGGGATCGACGAGCTCTCCGCCGGCGCGAAGAACTGCGCCGCGGTGTAGATCAGCAAGCTGACCAGAAAGATCGAGAGGAGCGATTTGGCGATCAGCGGGATGATCATCAGAATGAGCAGGCCGCGGACAATGTCGCTGACGACCAATATCCCCTTGCGGTCAAGCTTGTCGACCAGCACGCCGGCCCAGGGGGCGATCAGGACCGAGGGAATGCCGAAAGCGAGCAGCGGCAGGGAAACCCCGAGGTTTGACCTGGTCGACTGGTAAACGATGACCATCAGAACGTAGACGAAGATCCGGTCGGCCAGCTGCGAGGTCAACTGGCCCAGCCAGAGCAGCATGAAGCCGAAATTGGAAAAAACAGCGCCAAAGCTCTTTACCATTTGGTCAAGTCTACTCCCAGATGTTCGCTCAGGCAATATTTCGGCTCGACCCCGTCGCGGAAGATCCCCTCGCGCCGCATGAACGCCTTTTCAAACCGAAGCTCAACGGTGCGCGGGTCCTTCCCCTGTTTCAGGGCGGTCAGGCCCTTGAGCAGCAGGTCAAAGAGCTCGGGATTGTTCTGGCCTTCCGACGTTCCCGCGTCGATCAGCTTGAGAAAATAGAGGCCGATCATCAGGGTGGCCGGGTTGCACCGGACAGAGTCAAAGGTCTCCAGTACCTCACACTGAGAAACAATGTCGATCGAACGTCCTTTGATGATCAGGTATTCGCCGTAGCTGAGGGTCTCGACCTTGCCGCCCAGGCTGGACGGGACGCGGCGGGCGCTCTTGGCCAGGACCCGGATCTTGCCGTGCTCCAGCGAAAAGAGCGTGACCATTTTGTCCGCCTCGGCGAAAGGTTTGGTCTTCAGGCTGATCGCCCGCGCCTTGAACGCCGGCATCCTAGCGGAGCCCCAGGTCGCGTTTGACCTTGTTGATCACCCGGTGGGCGGCCACCTCGCCGGCGGTGATCAGTTTGCGCGCTTTATGGAAATCAAGGTGCCAGATATCTTCTTCCATATCGAGCTCGATCAGCACGTCGGCCCGGTGCGCCTCCGCGGTGCTCAGGCGCTTCAGGACCATATCGAGCGCCCGGCCGAGCATCTGGAGCGGGTCGGACGGCACCGCTTTGACGGTCCGGTCCGGGACCGCGTCGGAGGCGATAACGTAATCGGCCCCCAGCTCCCGGGCGGTGTCGACCGGCACGTTGCCGACGATCCCGCCATCGATCAGGTGCCTGCCGTGGAACTCCTCCGGCGCGAAGAAACCGGGAAAGGTGGCGCTGGCGGCCACCGCCTTGGCGATCCGCCCCTCCCGGATAACCACCCGGTTACCGGAGCGGAGATCGGTCGCAACGGTGGCGAAGGGGACCTTGAGATCGACAAACCGGAGATCGCCGATATATTTGACAACAAACTCCTCGATCGCTTCGGCGGAAGCCAGTCCGGGCCGGAAAAAAGCGAACTTGAAGAATTCCCCCCACTTGATCCGCAGGGCGATCTCCTCGATCAGCCGCTGTTCCAGGCCGGCGGCCAGCGCCGCGCCGATCATGCTGCCGGACGAAGTGCCGACGACCAGATCGATCGGCACGCCGGCCTCTTTCAGGACCCGGATAACGCCGACATGGGCGATCCCCCGGGCAACGCCGCCGCCCAGCACCAGACCGACTCTTTTTTTCCGGAAAGGCCACCAAACCATTGAACACCATAGTAGCAAACTGAAAATGCGCTTGCAACCGCTGCGGAGCCTTGCTAAAATTGGCCCAGGTATGAAGCCATACCCCCCCGACAAGATCCGCAATGTCGCCGTTATCGGGTCCGGCGGGACCGGTAAGACCTCCCTGTGCGAAGCGATCCTCCTGAAAGCCGGCGCCGTCAGCCGCCTCGGTAAAGTTGACGACGGCACCAGCACCAGCGATCACGATCCGGAAGAGATCAAGCGCAAGATCAGCATCCACACCTCGCTCCTCCCCCTCGAATTTGACGAACACAAGATCAACCTGCTCGACACCCCGGGCTACATCGATTTTATCGGCGAAGGGTTCGCCGCCCTGAGCGTGGTGGAAGGGGCGATCGTGGTGATCGACGGGGTAACAGGGATCGGGGTCGGGCTGGAAGCGCTCTGGCAGGAAGCCACCCGGCGCAATATCCCCAAGGTGATCGTGATCAATAAACTGGACAAGAATCAGGCCGATTTTGCCGCCCGGGTCGAAGAGGTCCGGGCCAAGCTCGGCAAGCAGTGCGTCCCGGTCCAGATGCCCGTCGGCCGGGAGGCCGCTTTCAGCGGGACCTATAACTTATTGAAGCCGGACGGCGTACCGGACGAGCTCAAGGGCGACTACGCCGCTTTCCGGGAAATGCTGATCGAAGGGACCGCCGAGGTCGACGACACGATCCTCAACGAGTACCTGGACAATAAGCCGATCACCGAAGAAGAGATCATCCACGCCATTCACCAGGGGATCGAAGAGAACAAGATCACCCCGATCCTCTGCGCCTCCGCCGCCAAAGAACTCGGGATCAGGGAATTGCTGGATGAGATCGATTATTTTCTCCCCGATGCCAACCACCACCACCCGGCCGGCCAGAGCGGCCAGCGGGCGTTCGTCTTCAAGACGATGATCGAACCGCACATCGGTGAACTCAGTTATCTCCGGGTTTATGACGGGGAGATCAAGCCGTCGTCGGCCATCCTCAACGTCACCCGGGGCAAGGAAGAGCGGGTCGGCCAGATCGCAACGATGCGGGGCAAGACCAGGATCGAGCTGACCGCCGCCGGGCCCGGCGACATCTGCGTCCTGCCCAAGCTCAAGTTCACCCACTCCGGCGACACGCTCGGCGACAAGAACGCCGCTCTCCTCCCCCCGGTCGTCTACCCGGAGCCGGTCGTCTCGCTCTCGGTCAAACCGAAAAGTAAAGCCGATCAGGAAAAGATGGCGCTCGGTTTTGCCGCGTTCATGAACGAGGACCAGACTTTCAAAATGCATTACGACCCGGAGACCAAAGAGAGCGTGATCTACGGGATCGGCGATGTTCACCTGGAGATCATGCTGCACCGGCTCAGGGAGCGCTATGGCGTCGAGGTCGAGACCGGCGCGCCGCGCGTCCCCTACAAAGAAACGATCCGCGGCAAGGCCAAGGGCCAGGGCAAGTACAAGAAACAGACGGGCGGCCGGGGCCAGTACGGCGACACCTGGATCGAGATCGAGCCGCTGCCGGAAGGCCGGGGTTTTGAGTTCAGCGACAAGATCGTCGGCGGCGCCATCCCCAAGAATTACATCCCGTCGGTCGAAAAAGGGATCCGCGAGGCGATGCAGCACGGCGTGATCGCCGGCTACCCGGTGGTCGACGTCAAGGTCACGCTCTACGACGGCTCATTCCACGAGGTCGACTCTTCCGACCTCGCCTTCCAGATCGCCGCTTCGCTGGGCTTTAAGAAGATCTTTACCGACGCCCGGCCGGCGATCATGGAGCCGATCGTCGACATTACCGTTAGCGCTCCGCCGGAGTTCATCGGCGACGTGACCGGCGACCTGAACATGCGGCGCGGCCGGATCACCACGATCGAGACCGACCGGGTCGTCGCCAAGGTCCCGCTCGGCGAGCTGACCAAATACGCCACCGACCTGCGCTCATTCACCCACGGGCGGGGGAGCTACAGCTTTAAGTTTTCCCATTACGAACAGGTCCCGCCGGCCACTCAGGAAAAACTGGTCGCGATCTACTCTAAGCTCAAGGAATCAGGAGGTGTTCTTCATGCGCGTGAGTGAATGCAGCCGGGAGATGATCTTGTCCTACACCGTTGACGTGACCCGTTCGGAAGAGCGAAAAAGGTTAGACACGCTGGGCAACGCGATCGCCACCCAAAAAGGGCTCCGCTACGAAGGGTATACCGTCTCGACCAGCGAACCGTACACGATCGAAAAAGCCAAAGCGGTCCTATATTTTAACTAGGGTCGCGCCCAGGATACCTTCAAGCTTGGTGAACTCATTCAGGACTTTGTCCGACAGGGAGTTGTCCACGTTCAGGACCATGACCGCCTTTTCCCCCACTTTGACCCGGCCGACATCCATGGCGGCAATATTGATGTTGTGCTGACCGAGGAATGTCCCTACCTTGCCGATCATCCCCGGCTTGTCGATGTTCTGCAAGATGACCAGGTAACCCTCCGGGACCGCGTCGACCCGGAAACCGTCGATCATCACCAACCGGTCACCCACGCCGGTAAAGACCGTGCCGCCGATCGTCCGGGTCTCCTGCTCGGTCGTTATTTTCAAAGTGATAAGACTGGCGAAATCCTTGGTCTCCTGGCTCTTGCTCTCCACGATCTCGATCCCCCGCTCCTTGGCGACGAACGGGGCGTTGACAAAGTTGACCTTCACATCGAGGATCGGGGTCAAAAGCCCCTTGAGGACGACCGTGGTCAGCGGCGAGACGTTATTCTCCGCCATTTCGCCGGCATACTCCACTTCGACCCGGGTGACCGCCCCTTTAACGATCTGGGAGGCCAGCGTCCCCAGTTTCTCGGCAATGCTCATGAACGGCCGGACCGGGGCGATCAGCTCCGGCTTCATCGACGGAATATTGACGGCGGAGCGGGCGGCCCCCCCCTTAAGGACCTCCACGATCTGTTCGGCGACGTCGATCGCCACGTTGACCTGGGCCTCGACGGTCGACGCCCCCAGGTGCGGCGTCACAACGATATTATCGAGCTCAAAGAGCGGGCTGGACTCGCACGGCTCTTTCTCAAAGACGTCGAGCGCGGCCGCTTTGACCTGGCCGCTCTTCAGTGCGTCATAAAGCGCTTTTTCGTCGATGATCCCGCCCCGCGCCACGTTGACCAGGCGGACCCCCTTCTTCATCTTGGCGATCGTCGCCGCGTTGATCAGCCCGGCGGTCTCTTTCGATTTAGGGATGTGGAAGGTAATAAAGTCCGCTTCTTTGATCACTTCGTCAAAGCTCTTGAGCTCCACGCCGAGGCTCCTGGCGTAATCGGCGGTCACGAACGGGTCGGAACCGATCACCCGCATCCCCATGCCCAGGGCGTAGGAGGCGACGCGCCGGCCGATCTTGCCGAGGCCGACGACGCCGAGCGTCTTATTGAGGACCTCGACCCCTTTGAACGTTTTTTTATCCCAGACACAACTCTTCAGCTTGCTGTGCGCCTGCGGGATCGAGCGGGTCATGGAGAGGAGCATCGCCCAGGTATGTTCGGCGGCAGCCACGGTGTTCCCTTCCGGGGAATTGACGACGATCACACCGTTCTTGGTCGCGGTCGGCAGGTCGATGTTGTCGACCCCGACCCCGGCCCGGCCAATGATCTTGAGATTTTTTCCCGCCTCAATGATCTTGGGGGTCGCCCTGGTCTCGGAGCGGACGATCAGCGCGTCATACTGAGGAATGATCTTGACCAGTTCGTCTTCGTTTAAACCGGCTTTGGCGTCAACCTCGATCCCGGCATCCCGGAGGATCTTCAACCCCTCTTCGGCGCATTTGTCCATGGCTAATACTTTCATCAAAACACCTCTTTCTCCCCTAATTATAACATACCCGGTGCAGACAAAGTCCGTGGGCCGGAGCTGTTTTACCGGCCTTTTTCCGGTCCCTGGCAACCAGAATAGCTTTAACGTCCTCCGGCTCCCTCTGCCCTAGCCCAACCTCGACTAATGTGCCAACCAGGTTCCTGACCATCTTGTAGAGAAAGCCGTTGCCACGGACCCGCACACTGATCACCGGGACCCTCTGGCCGGCCCAAATAACGAATGACGAATTACGAATGACGAATGAATGGATTATGCGGACCTTATCCTTATCATCCGACCCGGCGGCGCAGAAGGAGGAAAAGTCGTGCCGGCCGACCAGGTATTTAGCCGCCCGGCGCATCGCCGTCAGATCCAATTCCCCCCTGACCTGCCAGGCCAAGTGACGCCAATGCGGGGGGATGATCCGACCGTTGTAGATCAGGTATTCGTATTCCTTGGCCTTAGCGTCGTATCTGGCGTGAAATTTTCTCCCTACGACCCTTGCTCCTATGACCCTAATATCAGCGGGGAGAAAGCTGTTCAAAGCTTCGGGCAAGCGGCCGATTGGTATCGCCAACGGCGGCTCATAACTAATGACCTGGCCCAGGGCGTGGACCCCGGCATCGGTCCGGGAGGCATTTATGTAGGTGACCGGCTGCTTATAGAGAGCTTTGAACGCCTTAGCCAGCTCCGACCGGACCGTCCGCTTCCCCGGCTGCAGCTCTAATCCGAAAAACCCGGTCCCATCGTACTGGATCGTTAATTTTACGGCTACCATTTACTTGAAATTCTACACCCTTTTTGGCGAATAATTAAGGCTATGATGTTCTCTTGCGACCTGATCGCCGGACCCCGCTACCGTTTGCCCTACTCTTTGAGCAGACAACCGAAAGGCCCCAAACTCTTTTTGTCCGGTCCTGAAGTACGATTGGTCTCCTCGCCCAAATTGAACCGTATCCGCCTGACGATCAATCCGGAAGATGCCGAAGGGAGACTGACGGCCGACGCTCTGCTGGCCGGCCCGCAGCTGGGTCGGGTTCAGGTCCCGGTCCGATCTCCCGCCTTCGGGCAGGACATAAACAGTGTTATCGCCTTCACCATCAGCTCGGCTTTTGACTATTTGAACAGAGCCGAACCATGTTCCTATTACCGTCGGGGGGGGGCTTTTCAATTTCATTTCGATCGGGACACCGTCCTGCACGATCGGGAGCTATTGCACCGGTTCATCGAACCGAACAATCAGGGGTGGAACGAATCGTCCCGGATCCTCCTTTTTTACCCTCGCGATCCCGGCGGACCGGTACGCCAGTTAGAATTGTTTTATGCCTGGCTGATCGTGCAGGCAAAAGAACTGCCGTTAAGCAGCTGGGCGATCAACTCGGCTGAAGTAGCGCGCAAGGCCGGTTGCAGTATCAAGAGGATCGAAACCGAGCTCGCCCGGATCAATCAATTGCGGGCCGACTGGGGAACCCCACCGCTGCTGGTCGAACAGGGCTAGGCCCTATCCCCCTACAGCAGCTCCATCATCGCTTTGACGCCGGCGCCGAAGTTGATCTTGGCCCCCATCCGCTTGAACAGGACCTCCACCGCCGCCCAGGCGCCGATGATGTCGAGCGAATCGATGTAACCAAGATGGCCGATGCGGAAGATCTTCCCTTTTAGTTCGCCCTGGCCGGGCGCAACTTCCACGTTAAATTCGTCGCGCATCGCCGCGCGGACTTTTTCCCCGTCAATTCCCTCGGGCGGGCAGATCGCGGTCACTGCCGGCGAGGCGTGCGCGTCGTCGGCCAAGAGCTTGAGGCCGAGCGCTTTGGCTGCCGTCCGCAGCAGGTCACGGTTAAACTGGTGCCGGGCAAAAACATTCTCGCGCCCCTCTTCCTGCAGCATCTTGATCCCTTCGCGCATCCCAAAGATCAGGGATTCCGCCGGGGTCGTGTAAGTATGGCCTTTGGGCGCCTCTTCTTTCATCAGGGCCCAATCCCAGTAGTGCTTGGCGCACTTCGCACTCTCGTAAGCTTTGAAAGCGCGGGGCGAGATCGCCAGCGCGGAAACACCCGGCGGGACCATAAAGGCTTTTTGCGAGCCGGAAACGACAACGTCAAGGTCCCATTCGTCGGTCTTGAGCGGGGCGGCCATCAGGCCGGAGACCGCATCGACCATGATCAGCGCCTCGGGCTGCATCTTTCTCACTATCTTGGCCAATGTTTCGACATCGTTAAGTACGCCGGTCGAGGTTTCGTTCTGCTGCATGAATACCGCTTTGACCGGACCCTTTTTCAGTTCGGCTTCCAGCACCTTGGGATCGGCGGCCTTCCCTCGTTCAAACTTAACGTCGTTGACCTCGGCGCCGTAAGCCTTGCAGATCTTGGCCCAGCGGGCGCCAAAGTTGCCGATATTGAGAACGATCACTTTATCGCCGGGGGAAAGGACGTTGACCGCGGCGGCTTCCATGCCGCCGGTGCCGGAAGAAGGGAATATGAAGATCTCGTTCTTGGTCTCATAAGCCCAACGCAGACCTTCCATCACCTCTTTCATAACCGCCGAAAACAAAGGCCCGCGGTGGCCGATCATGTCGTGGGTCATCGCCGACAGGATGCGGGTCGGGATCGGGGTCGGCCCCGGGATCATCAGGTTGTACTTGATCAATTTCCTCGCCATCAGTCGTCTCTCCTCCATTTCACTTCCACGAATTTTTCACCCTTAAGGAATTTATATTCGTGTTCGCCCTGATAAGCGTGGGAAAGGGCTTTGCCGATGTGCAGGGCCAGATTATGGTCGGAAATCTCGGCGGAGATCCCGCCGTCCGCCTTCTCGATCTTGACGACCTTATGCCCGGGATTGCGCTGCTCCGCGAGCTTCCCCTCATGCTTGATGAGGTTGAGCACCTCGTCCTCGTGGTCGAGGAGGAACTTACCGGACAGGCGGATGATCCCCCCCTCTTCGATCATGCCGGGCTTCATAAAGTCCTCGTAATGGCGTTCGATTTTCATCTTCTTTACCTCTTCGAGTACTGGAAGCCGCGGCGGGCGCGCTTGCGACCGTACTTCTTCCGTTCTTTGGTCCTGGGATCACGGGTCAGTAATCCTTCCCGCTTGAGGAGACTCTTAAATTCCGGGTTCATGACGACCAGGGCGCGGGCAATACCGAGCCCGACCGCCGCTGCCTGACCGGGGATACCCCCACCCAGGACCCGGGCGATCACGTCGTACTTCCCTGCGACCTGCGCGACGGTCAGCGGCCGGCTGGCGTAGTGCTCCAGCAGCCGGCGATTGGATAAATACTGGGCCAGCGGCTTGTCGTTGATGGTGATCTTGCCGGTCCCGGGGATCAACCAGACCTTGGCGGTCGCTTCCTTGCGTCGGCCGGTCCCGCCGAACTTTTGGTTCGGCATTTTCGGTTTGGCAACAGTGACCTTGGGGGTGGCGACCGGCGCCGGCGGGGCAACCTGGACAACCGGGGCCGCCGGCTCGTGAACGACCGGCTTAACCGCCTCGACTTCCTTTTTCTTGCGGGGAGCGGGCTTGGCCGCCGCCGTTTTGGCCGCCTTCTTCTTCGGCGCCGCACCCTCTTTTTTGCTCGTTTTCTTTTTTGCTTCTCCCATTCTTACACCTCAAGCCTTGGTAATTTTGCGTACTGAGCCGGCTGCCCGGTAAAGATCTTCAGTTTCTTGATCAGCGCCGCGCCCAGTCTGGTGTGCGGGAGCATCCCTTTGATCGCCAGCTGAACGACCTTGACCGGTTTCTCGGCCATCATCTTCTCCAGGGTCAGGATCTTATCGCCGCCCGGATACCCGGAGTGGGTGAAATAGGTCTTACCTTTCCCCTTCTTACCGGTAAACCTGATCTTGTCGGCGTTAACGATCACGATAAAGTCGCCGCAATCGGTCTGCGGGGTATAGCTCGGCTTGTGCTTGCCGCGCAGATAGGTCGCGACCTTGGTGGCCAGGCGGCCCAACACCCGGTCGGTCGCGTCGACCAGAAAACGGTCGCGCTTGACCAGCTCCGGCCCGGTGAAAATTGTTCGTCTTTTTTTCATTTTAGATCAGCTCCAGGAGCGCCAGCGGTGCGGCATCGCCCCGGCGAGCGCCCAGTTTAATGATCCGGGTGTAACCTCCCGGCCGCCCTTCATAGCGCTCCGGGATCGTCTTGAAGATGGTGGTGACCAGCTGCCGCTCGGCCAGCACTTTCTCGACCTTGCGCCGGGCGTTGAGGTCGTTCTTCTTGGCGGCGGTGATCAGCCGCTCGGCCATCCGCCGCGCTTCCTTTGCCCGGGTCAGCGTAACCTTGACCCGGCCGTTGAGAAAAAGCGCCCGGACGATCGAGCGGAGCAGCGCCAACCGCTGGTCGGTCGGGCGGCTCAGTTTTGCGTTTCCCTTGCGGTGCCTCATCTCTCCTACTCTCCCTTTAACTTCAGCTTGTATTCAGCCAGTTTACTGTGCACTTCGGTCAGCGATTTGGAACCGAAGTTCTTGAACTTCATCAGCTCAGGTTCCGAGTACTGGACCAGGTCGCCGACCTTCTTGACGCCGGCCTTTTTAAGGCAGTTGAGCGAACGCGACGAGAACTCCAGGTCCTCGATGTTCATCTCCAGCGCCGCGGTCGGAGTTTCTTCTTTGCGTTCCATTTCACCGGTCGTTTCACCCTTTTCCCCCAGATGGATGAACAGGTCAACGTGCCGGGCCAGCACCTTGGCGCTCTCCTTGACCGCTTCTTCCGGGCTGACGGCGCCGTTGGTCCAGACCGACAGGACCAACCGGTCATAATTGATCTCCTGGCCGACGCGCACTTCTTCGGTCGCGATGTTAACTTTCTGGACCGGCGAAAAGAGCGAATCGGTCGGAATAAAACCGACCGGCAAGTGCGGTTTTTTGTTGCGCTCGGCCGTCACGTAGCCGCGGCCCCGCTCGACGATGAACTCGATGTGCAGTTTGCCGCCGGCATCAAGCGTGGCGATCGGCTGGTCGGGATTGACGATCTCGATCTCGGCGTCGTGCTCGATGTCGCCGGCCTTGATCTCGCCCTTCCCCTTGGCTTTAAGCGTCACAGTCTTGGGCTGATCGGAATGAGAGCGAAAAACGATCTCTTTGACGTTGAGCAGAATATGCAGCACGTCCTGCTGTACGCCGGTGATCGTCGAGAACTCGTGCGCCACCCCCTCGATCTTGACCGCGGTCACAGCCGCGCCGGGGAGGGACGAAAGCAGGATGCGGCGCATCGGGTTACCGAGCGTGGTGCCGAAACCGCGCGGCAGCGGTTCGACCACGAACTGGCCGAACTTGTCGCCCGTTTCCGCCACCCGGACCCAGGGATTTTCACCTATACTAACCATTGATCATTACCTCCTTACCTAGAATAGTACTCAACGATCAAATTCTCAGCAAGCGACGTGTCGATGTCGTCGCGTTTGGGCAGGGTCACTACCTTGCCCTCAACTTCGCCTGCCAAAGCGACCCAGCCGGGCAGCACCCGGTCCGGGAATTTTTCCAGCGAGGCTTTGGCCAGCTTGACCATCCGCGGCGCGATCACGACCTGATCGCCGCTCTTAACCTCGAAAGATGGGATATTGGTCCGGCGGCCGTTGACCAGAACCCCGCCGTTGCGGACCATCTGGCGCGCCGACTGACGGGAAGTGGCAAAACCGAGACGATAAACAACATTGTCCAGCCGCCGCTCCAGGAACTGCAGGAGCTGTTCGCCGGTCGCCCCGCGCCGCTTGGCCGCGCGGTCGAAATAGTTGGCGAACTGCCGCTCCCCCAGACCGTAGATCCGCCGGGCTTTCTGTTTTTCGCGCAGCCGGATCTGGTATTCCGAAGCGCGGATCGGCAGTTTGCCGTGCTGACCGGGCGCGTACGAGCGCCGGGCATACGGGCATTTTTCGGTGTAGCATTTCTCCCCTTTAAGGAAGAGTTTGGCCCCTTCGCGGCGGCAGAGGCGGCAGCTGGCGTCAGTGTGGCGGCCCATTAGACGCGCCTCCGTTTCGGCGGCCGGCAACCATTATGCGGGATCGGCGTTACGTCCTTGATCGAGCTGATCTCCAGACCCGCGGCCTGCAGAGAGCGGATCGCTGTCTCCCGTCCGGCGCCCGGACCTTTGACCAGCACGCTGATCTCGCGGACGCCCATTTCCAGCGCCTTGGCCCCCGCTTTTTCCGCCGCCGAAGAGGCCGCGAACGGCGTCCCTTTTTTCGTCCCCTTAAAACCGCAGTTGCCAGCGGACGACCAGGATACCAGCCCGCCGCTCGGGTCAGTGATCGAAATGATGGTATTGTTGAAGGTCGCCTGAATGTGGGCCACTCCGGTCGACGGGACCTTCCGCTTATCCTTTTTCTTGACGACTTTCGCCTTTTCTTCAGCCATTATTTACTACTCCTTTTTCTCTTCTTCTTTTTTCCTGCCGAGGCCGACGGTTTTACGCTTGCCGCGCAGGGTCCGGGCATTGGTCCGGGTCCGCTGGCCGCGCACGGGCAAGCCCTTGCGATGCCGGGTCCCGCGGTACGCGCTGATATCGATCAGCCGCTTGATGTGGAGCTGGACGTCCTTGCGCAGGTCGCCCTCCAGCCGGTAGTCCTTGATGACATCGCGGATCGCCAGCAGTTCGGCGTCGCCCAGGTCCTTGACCCGCTGGTTCTGGTCGATCTTCGCCTTGGCCAGGATCTCGCGGCTCAGAGCGTCACCGATCCCGAAAATATAGGTCAGCGCGACCACGATCCTTTTATTCGGCGCCAGGTCAACCCCAACTAAACGTGCCATTTATATTTATCCCTGCCTTTGTTTGTGTTTCGGATTCTCGCACAGGATGTAGACCCGGCCGCGCCGGCGGACCACCTTGCACTTATCACAAATCTTTTTTACCGACGATCTTACTTTCATATTAACCTCACTTCATCCGATACGTTATTCGCCCGCGGGTCAGGTCGTAGGGTGACAGCTCGACGCGGACCTTGTCGCCCGGCAGGATCCGGATAAAATGCTTCCGGATCTTGCCCGAAACATGCGCCAGGATCAGCTGGCCGGTCTCCAGTTTGACGCGGAAAAGCGCGCTCGGCAGCGCTTCCGTTATTTCCCCTTCCAGCTCAATTACATCTTTATCCTTCACCATTTTGTTAATATCTCCGGATCACGCTCGGTGACCAGCACCGTATGTTCAATGTGACACGACAGCGAGCCGTCTTCCGTTACCACTGTCCAACCGTCCGGCAGCGTCCGGATCCGCCAGCCGCCCACATTCAACATCGGTTCGATCGCCAGGACCATCCCCGCCTTCAGTTCCGGCCCTTCGCCAGGCCGACCGTAGTTCGGGATCAACGGGTCCTCGTGCAGCTCGCGCCCGATCCCGTGACCGTACAAGTCGCGCACAACCGAAAAGCCTTGCTTCTCGGCGGTTTGCTGGACCGCGGCCCCGATATCACCGAGATGCCGGCCAGCCCTGGCCTGCTTGATCCCGGCCTGCAGTGCCTGCCTGGCCGTCCGGAGCAGCTTTGCGGCCCGGCCGCTGATCTGACCGATCGGCACGGTCAGCGCCGAGTCGCCGCAGTAACCGTCTTTTTTAACCCCGACGTCGATACTGACCAGGTCGCCCTCGGCTAACCGGCGCTCCCCGGGGATCCCGTGGACCACCTCGTGATTGACCGAAATACAGGTTGCGTGCCGGTAACCGCGGTAACCGAGAAAAACCGGTTCCGCCCCCTGGGCCCGGATCAACCGTTCACCCAGAGCGTCAAGCTCGGCGGTCGTCATACCCGCTCGGGCCGTCCCGGCTAGTTCGGCCAGGACCGCGGCCGTGATCTTGCCGGCAACCCTCAGTTTCTCGATCTCGTCGTCCGCTTTTATTTTAATGCTGCCCATCAAGGAACTACAGTCCGCTAAAGGCGGACTGAAAAACCTGTTCGATCGTCTGGGCCGCGTCGATCTCGAACAGCTTGCCGGTCTGCTGATAATAATCGATCAGCGGCCGGGTCGCCTTTTCGTAAACCTCGAAGCGGGTCTTGATCGCCGCCTCGTTATCGTCCGCCCGACCCTCGATCCCGGCGCGCGACAGCAGCCGTTTGACCGCTTCCGTTTCGCTCAACCGGAAATAGATCACCTTGTCCAGATTCAACTTCTGGGCCGCAAACATCGCCGTCAAAGCCTCCGCCTGCGCCATTGACCGGGGAAACCCGTCAATGATAAAACCGTTCCGGCAGTCCGGTTGATTAATGCGCCGCCGGGTCAACTCAATCGTCAGTTCGTCCGGGACCAGCTTGCCGGCATCCATCAGGACCTTGGCTTTTCGGCCGATCTCCGTCCCGATCCGCACTTCCTCCCGCAGGATATCGCCCAGGGAGATATGCGGCAAACCCTTTTTCTCGGCCAGCATTTTCGCCTGGGTCCCTTTCCCCGATCCGGGCGGGCCTAAAAAGATCAGGATCACGCCAGCAATCCTTCGTACTGTCTGGTGACCAGGTGGGTCTCGATCTGGCGGACCAGGTCAAGCGCCACGCCGACCACGATCAGGAGCGAGGTTGAGCCCAACCCCTGGAACGAGGTAATGTGGGTCAACCCTTCGACGATCGTCGGAATGATCGCGATCGTCGCCAGAAAGACCGCCCCGACCAGGGTCAACCGGGTGATCGTGTATTCCAGATAATCGGCGGTCGGCTTGCCCGGCCTGATGCCGGTCACGAAACCGCCGTACTTCTTGATGTTCTCCGCCAGCTCCTTCGGATTGAAGGTGATGGCCGTGTAGAAGTAGGTAAAGAAAAAGATCAGGGCAAAATAGAACAGCATGTACAGGCTGCCCGACGGCGACAGCAGACCGGCCATTTTCTGCACCAGCGGATTAGGGATGAACTGGGCGATCGTCGCCGGGAACAGCAGGACCGAAGAAGCGAAGATGATCGGAATAACGCCCCCCTGATTGATCCGGAGCGGGATATAAGTCGATTGACCGCCGTACATTTTTCGGCCGACGATCCGCTTGGCGTACTGGACATTGATCCGCCGCTGCGCCTCCTGGACCAGAATGATCGCGACCAGCATGGCAAGGAAAGCCGCCATTAAAATAATGACCCCGATCAGCGACGCCCCCCCCTGGACCAGCGTCACGGTCTGGCCGATGTAGTCGGGCAGGCGGGAAACAATACCGATGAAGATCAGGAGCGAAGCGCCGTTGCCGATCCCCTTGTCGGTGATCAGCTCGGAAAACCACATTACCAGCGTCGTGCCGGCGGTCAGCGCCACAACGGTCCCGATCAAAAAGAAGAGGAAATTATAATTTTCCAGCATCACCCCACGCAGCCAGAACGACATGCCGAACGCCTGGAACGCGGCCAGCACGACCGTCAGGTAGCGGGTATAGCTGGCGATCCTTTTCCGGCCGGCCTCGCCTTCCTTGGCAAGCTCTTCCAGCTGAGGCACGACCACCTGCAGCAGCTGCATGATGATCGACGCGTTGATGTACGGGACGATCCCCATGGCAAAGACCGAGAAGCGCATCAACGCGCCGCCGGTGAACAGATCGAGAAAATTAAGGATATTCCCCTGGGTGAACAGCCGCTCCATTTTGAGCAGGTCGATCCCGGCAACCGGAATATGCCCCCCCAGCCGAAAGAGGATGATCATGCCGAGCGTAAAAAGCATCTTTTTGCGCAGGTCGGCAATATTCAGGAAGCCCGAGACGATGTTAAGCATCGAGGATGGTGACCTTGCCGCCGGCCGCTTCGATCTTCTGTTTGGCGGCCGCGCTGACCTTGTGGGCGGAGAGGTCATAAGCTTTCTTGACCTCGCCCGAGCCGAGGATCTTGATCAGCCCGGTCGCGCTCTTGACCTGGTCCAGCTGATCGAGATTAAAGATCTGGTAACGGACGCGGAACGGATAGTTCTTGAACCCGCGCTTCGGCAACCGGCGGTAAAGCGGCGTCTGGCCGCCTTCGAACCGGCGTCCCTTGGTCCCGCCGGAACGGCTGGTCTGGCCTTTGTGGCCGCGGCCGCAGGTCTTACCGAGGCCGGAACTGGTCCCCCGGCCGACCCGTTTTTTCCGGTGCCGCGAACCGGCCGCCGGGCTTAAAGTGTTAAGCTTCAACATAATGAACCTTTGGCTCCTTCCCTCTCTCAGCGGTGACCTGCTCAAACCTTTTCAGCCCGCCCAGGGCGTTCAAAGTCGCCCGGGCCACGTTGATCGCGTTAGCCGAGCCGATCTTCTTGGCCACGATATTCTTGAGCCCGGATAATTCCAAAATGGTCCGGACCGAGCCGCCGGCGATAACACCGGTCCCGCGCGGAGCCGGGCGCAGCACGACCGAACTGGCCGAGAACTTGCCCATGATGTCATGCGGAATGGTGCCGGAATAGAGCGGCACGTCGATCATGTTCCTTTTGGCCGCCTCCACCCCTTTGCGGATCGCCGCGGAGACCTCGGCCGCTTTGCCGATCCCCAGACCGACGCGCGTCTTCATGTCGCCGATGACGACCACGGCGCGAAAACCCATCTTTTTACCGCCCTTGACCACCTTGGTCACGCGGCGGATCTGGACGACCTTCTCCTTGAATTCCGATTGTTCCCGTTCGTATTGTCTTGCCATTAGAAATCCAGTCCTCCTTCACGGGCAGCGTCGGCCAGCGCCTGAACGCGGCCGTGATACAGGGACCGGCCACGGTCGAAAACGACCTTCTTGAAACCCTTGGCGATGGCGCGTTCGGCGATCAGTTTGCCGATCACTTTGGCCGCCGCCACATTGCCGCCGTATTTGACGATCCCTTTCTCGACCGTCGAAGCGGCCGCGACCGTCCGGCCGGTCAGGTCGTCGATCACCTGGGCGGTGATGTTCTTTAAGCTCCGCTTGACGGCTAACCGCGGACGTTCCGCGGTCCCGATGATCTTTCTTTTTTTCCGGTTACGCATCTTACGCTCCGCCTCCGGCGCTGGCCGCTTTGGCGGCCTTACCGGCCTTGCGCCGGACGATCTCGCCGAGGTACTTGATCCCTTTCCCCTTGTACGGTTCAACCTCGCGCGCCAGCCGGATCTCGGCCGCGATCTGGCCGACCGCCTGGCGGTCTGCCCCCTTGACGATCACCCGGGTGTTCCCCTGAACGGAGAACTCGATCCCGGTCGGCGGTTCAAACTCGACCGGGTGGGAGTAGCCGAGCTGCAGCTGCAGCTTCTTGCCGGCCATCGCCGCCCGGTAACCGACGCCGACCAGGTCCAGATCTTTCTGGAAACCGGTGGTGACGCCTGTGATCATGTTCTTGATCAAAGAATTGTAGAGCCCCTGCATCGCCTGAGCGAGCCGCTCACTGGTCGCGCAAACCGTCAGCACTTTCTGACCTTCAACCTTGACCGCGACCTGCGGCCGCAACGCCTGGGTCAGGGTCCCCTTCGGGCCCTTGACCACGACCTGGCCGTCGCTGACCTTGACCTCAACGCCGGCCGGGATAGCTAACTCTCTTTTACCGATCCTACCAGACATAACAAATTACCTCGCCGCCGACTTTTTGTTCGCGGGCAGCCGCGTCGGTCATCAGCCCCTTGGGGGTAGAGATCAGCGCCGTGCCGAAACCGGACCGGATCCGCGGAACGCGGTCGGCGCCGACGTAGATCCGCTTGCCGGGCCGGCTGACGCGCCGGAGCCCTTCCAGCACGCTCCGCTTACCGGCCGCGTACTTGAGAACGAGGCGCAGCTGTTTCTTGTTGAAGCGGGTCAGCACTTCGCACTTGTCGACGTAACCTTCGGCGACCAGCAGCTTGCCGATCTCTTCCTTGAACCGCGAATGCGGCATTTCAACCGTCTCCTTCTTGACCCGGAGACCGTTATTCAAACGAACCATCATATCAGCGATCGAGTCCATTCATCTTCTCCTTTTACCCCGAGCTTATCGAGGGGTTACCAGCTTGATTTGGTGACGCCAGGGATCTGGCCTTTGTGCGCCAGGCTGCGGAAACAGATCCGGCAGATCCCGAACTTGCGAATGTAAGCGCGAGCCCGGCCGCACTGGGAACACCGGTGTTTGGCCCGGGTGCTAAACTTCGGTTCCCGTTTCAGTCTTTCCAACCAGCACTTCTTTGCCATTATGCCCCCTCTTTCCGGAACGGCAGGCCAAGCAGTTCGAGCAGCAGCCGGGCGTCTTCGTCTTTCTCCGCCGAAGTGACAAAGGTAATGTCCATCCCGCGGACCATGTCCACTCGTTCATAATCGACTTCCGGGAAGATCAGTTGCTCCTTGATCCCCATCGTGTAGTTCCCCTGCCCGTCGAACGATTTGGGGTTGATCCCCTTAAAGTCGCGGATCTTGGGGAGGCAAAGATTGACCAGTTTGCTGACAAATTCGTACATCCGGTCGCCCCGCAGAGTGACCTTGAGGCCGATCGGGATGTTCCCCCGCAGCTTGAAAGCGGAGATCGCCTTCTTGCTGTTGGTGATCAGCGGTTTCTGGCCGACGATGGCCGTCAACTCCGCCGCCGAGACATCGATCGCTTTGGAGTTATCGCGCGCTTCACCGACGCCGCGGTTGATGACCAGCTTGAGCAGCCGGGGAACCTGCATGATGTTCTTGTACTTGCGCTCCTTCATCAGCCGGGGCGCGATCTCTTTCAAATATTTTTCTTTTAATACCGCCATCTTTACACCTTATCCATTATCTCGTTGCAGCTCTGGCAAACGCGGGCCTTCTTTTCACTGGTCGCTTTATAGGCGATCCGGGTCGGTTCGCTGCAGCGCGGGCAAACCAGCATCACATTGGAAACCTGCAGCGGCATCGGCTTCTCGATGATCCCGCCCTGGAAATTGCGCGACGGGCGCTGGTGCCGCTTGGCGATATTGACACCTTCAACGGTGACCTTACCGCGTTCCGGGAAGACGCGGATGACCTTCCCTTTTTTCCCTTTGTTTTTACCCGCCAGGACAACGACCGTATCGCCCTTCTTGATCGCCATTAGACTACCTCCGGCGCCAGCGAAATGATCTTCATGTAATCTTTTTCGCGCAGTTCGCGGGCGACCGGGCCGAACACCCGGGTCCCGCGCGGGTTCTTGTCCTCGGTAATGATCACGATCGCGTTGTCGTCGAAGGTCACGTACGATCCATCCGGCCGGCGGAGCGGCTTGCGGGTCCGGACGATCACGCCGAAAATGACTTCCGCGTCCTTGACCGTCATGTTCGGCAGCGCCTCTTTGACCACGCCGACGATCATATCGCCGATGCCGGCGTATTTCCGGTTGGAACCACCCAGGCAGCGGATGCACATCACCGTGCGCGCCCCGGTATTATCGGCCACTTTCACCATACTACGCGGCTGAATCAATTTTTAGCCTCCTGACCACGCGCCAGCGCTTATCGCGCGAGAGCGGTCTGGTCTCCATAATTTCCACCCGGTCTCCGATCTTGCACTCGCCCAGCTCATCGTGGGCCTTGAACTTCTTGGCGACCTTCATCACTTTTTGATACAGCGGATGGCGGTAAACCCGCTCCACTTTAACCACGACCGTCTTGGCCATTTTATCGCTGACGACGATCCCTTCGCGAAGTTTGGTGCGGCCTCGTTCCAAGTTACTTGTCCCCCTTTTGCTTGATGATCGTCAGGACCCGGGCGATAGCGCGCCGGACTTCCCTGATCTTGAGCAGGTTCTTGAGCTGCTGATTAGCCCGCTGGATCCGCAGGGTCAGCAATTCGCGCCGCAATTCCGCCGCTTTTTTCTGCAGCTCGGCAACCGTCAATTCTCTTAATTCCGTTGTTTTCATCCCTTGGTCACCAGCCTGGTCGCCACCGGCAGCTTGTAGGCCGCTAAACGGAGCGCTTCCTTGGCTTCTTCCGGCGTCACTCCGGCCACTTCGAAAATGATGTGGCCGCGCTTGACCGGCGCTTCAAAACGGACCGGGGCCCCTTTACCGCCACCCATCCGGGTCTCGGCCGGCCGGGCACTGACGATCTTATCGGCAAAAACCCGCAGCCAGATCTTGCCGCCGCGCTTAAAGTAGTGCGCCAGCGTTTTGCGGGCCGATTCGATCTGATTGACGGTCAGCCGCCCGACATCGAGCGATTGCAGACCGTATTCGCCGAACATGACCGACGCGCCGCGACAGGCGACGCCCCGAACCCGGCGGCGCTGATGCTTACGGAATTTAGTTTTAGCTGGTACGAGGACCACTGGTCACCTTCTCCTTGTCCCGAGCTCCGTCGGGGGACTTTGCCTTCGCCTGCGGGAGGACATCTCCCTTGTAGACCCAGCATTTAACGCCGATCTTGCCGTAGAGGGTCATCGCTTCGGCAAAACCGTACTGGATGTTGGCCCGCAGCGTGTGCAGCGGCACCCGGCCCATCCGGTACCATTCGCTCCGGGCGATCTCAGCGCCGTTGAGCCGGCCGCCGACCATCACCTTAACGCCTTTAGCGCCGGCGCGCAGCGCCCGGGAAACGGTCTGTTTCATCGCCCGGCGGGTCGAGATGCGCCGCTCCAGCTGACCGGCAATGTTCTCTGCCAGGAGCGTGGCATTGGCTTCCGCCATCTTCTCTTCGTGAACGTTAAGCTGGACCTGCTTGCCGAAACGGGAAACCAGATCGTCGCGGATCGCCGCGACCTCTTTCCCCCCCTTGCCGATGATCAGACCGGGCTTGGCGGTGTACAGGTCGATCTCGATCTGGTTCGCCTTGCGGCTGATCTTGATCTGCGAGATGCCGGCCTTGTACAGAGTGTTTTTCAGGAATTGGCGGATCCGGACATCTTCGGCCAGCAGTTTGCCGAATTCCTGGTCACTGGCGTACCAGAAGCTGTCCCACCCTTCAATGATCCCGAGCCGAAAGCCGCGGGGATTTACTTTTTGGCCCATTACTTATTTCTCCTCCAGACAGATCGTGACGTGCGACGTCCGTTTCTTGATCGGGAACGCCCGGCCGCGCGCCCGCGGCTGGAACCGTTTCATGATGATCCCTTTGTTGGCGTAGCACTCGCTGACCACCAGCTTGGTCTCATCCATTTTATTGTTCGTCTTGGCGTTGGCGATCGCCGATTTGAGCACTTTCTCGATGATCCGGGCCCCCTTCTGAGGCATGAACCGGAGCATGGTCAGCGCCTCGACCGCCGGCCGGCCGCGCACCACTTCCAGCACCCGCGAGATCTTGCGGTCGCCGCTTTTCACCCATTTAACTCTCGCTTTGACGGTCGTCATGTCAGGGTCGTTCCCTTATCGGTCGGCGCGCTGTGGCCGCGGAAAACCCGCGTGTGGGAAAACTCCCCCAGTTTGTGGCCGACCATGTTCTCCGATACGTAGACCGGGATATGCTTGACCCCGTTATGCACCGCGAACGTATGCCCGATGAACTCGGGGATGATGGTGCAGGCGCGCGCCCAGGTCTTGATCAGCTTCTTCTCTTTGCTCATTTCCATCTTCTGCACCTTGCGGAGCAGCTTTTCGTCAACGTACGGACCTTTTTTGACTGAACGTCCCATTATTTCCTCCTGGTCAGAATAAAGCGCTCGCTCCGCCGCCGCGGCTTGCGGGTCTTCTTGCCGAGCGAGGGGTTGCCCCACGGATCGACCGGGTGTTTCCGGCCGATGCCTGATTTCCCTTCGCCGCCGCCGAGCGGGTGATCGCAGGGGTTCATGACCACGCCGCGCACCTCCGGCCGTCGGCCGAGATGCCGTTTTTTACCGGCTTTGCCCATGATCACGTTCTGGGCATCGAGATTGCCAACCTGGCCAACGGTCGCCCGGCAGTTCAGGTGGACCATCCGCTGCTCGCCCGAGGGGAGCTTAACGATCGCGTAACCGTTCTCCTTGCCGAGCAGGACGAGCCCCGCGCCGGCCGAACGGGCGATCTGCCCGCCCCGGCCCGGTTCCAATTCCACGTTGTGGACGGTGGTACCGATCGGGATCGAGCGGAGCGGCAGGGCGTTCCCCGGCTTGATATCAACTTCCACGCCGGACATGACCCGGTCGCCGTCCTTGAGGCCGAGCGGCGCCAGGATGTAGCGCCGTTCCTTGTCCTGGTACTCGAGCAACGCGATGCGGCAGTTCCGGTTCGGATCGTACTCGATCCCGATCACCGTCGCCTCCACATCGTCTTTGTTGCGCCGGAAATCGATCAGCCGGTAATGTTTTTTGTTACCGCCGCCGCGGTGCCGCATCGAGACAAAGCCGCGCCAGTCGCGGCCCGAGGTCTGGGTCTTCTTGGCCAGCAGCTTCTTTTCCGGAAAATTCTTCGTTATATCCGCGTAGTCGTCGGAGATCCGAAATCTTGTGCCGGGACTGCGGGGATTAAATTGTTTTACGCCCATATTATGCTTCCAACTCCTGGATCTTCTGGCCCTTGGCCAGAGTAACGTAGGCCTTTTTCCAGCCGGCGGTCCGCCCGATCGACCGGCCCATGACCCGGCGCTTGGGCCGGACCAGGCAGGTACTGACCCCGATCACTTTGACCTTAAAGCATTTTTCAACCGCCTGCTTGACCGCGACCTTGGTCGCCAGCAGGTTAACGCGAAAAACATAGCAGGCCCCGGTCCTGGCCCGCAGGCTTTTTTCGGTCAGGAGGGGGGCGATAATTATCTGTTCGTTCTCCATCAGACTAACTGCGCCTCCAGTTTCTTGACCGCCGCCTGATCGGCGACGACCCATTCCGCTTTTAAAAGCTCGTAAATGTTCAAGTCCTTGGCCGGCAGGAGCGTGACCCCGGCCAGATTGCGAACCCCCCGAACAAAATCGGGATTTTCCGCACCCAGCAGGAACAGGACCTTGCCGCTGACGCCCAGTTCCTTGAGGAACTTGGCACCCGCCTTGGTTTTCGGTTCGGTCAGCGCCAGTTCGGCAACCTTGATCCGTTCTTCCCGGTTAATTTCCGAGAGCGCGATCCGCAAAGCCAGCCGCCGCACTTTGAGCGGCAGCGCGTAGGCGTAGGAACGCGGCTTGGGCGGAAAAATAACGCCGCCGTGCCGCCAGAGCGGCGACCGGGTGCTGCCGGAGCGGGCGCGGCCGGTCCCCTTCTGGGCCCACGGCTTCTTGCCGCCGCCGGAGACCTCGGTCCTGGTCTTGGCGCTGTGCGTTCCCTGACGCCGTGACGCCAGGAACCAGCGGAGCGCCTCGTGGACGACTGCTTCGTTCAATTTTTCACTAAAAATCTTACCTTCTAATGAGGACATAATTCCCTTTTTTCCCGGGGACCGCTCCGCGCAGCAGGAGCAGGTTCTTTTCCGGGATCACCTGAACCACTGTTAAACTTTTCTGGGTCACCTGGACCGCGCCCATGTGGCCCGGCATCTTCCGGCCCGGCCAGACCCGTCCGGGGGTCGTTCCCGAGCTAGCCGAACCGATCAGCCGGTGCGACTTCGAGCCGTGCGACATCGGACCGCGGTGAGTATGGAACCGTTTAACGGTCCCCTGATATCCTTTACCGATCGAGCGGCCGGTAACCTTGACCACGTCACCCGGCTTGAAAATATCGACTTTGATCTCCTGACCGACCGTATAGTCTTCGGTTTTGGCGACCCGGAATTCCCGCTTCTTTTTACCGAACTGCAGCTGGATCGCCTTGTAGCCCTCTTTCTCCGCGGTCTTGACCTGAGTGACCTGGCACGGGCCGGTCTCCACGACCGTCACGCCGTGCATCGTCCCGTTCTCGTCAAATATTTGGGTCATTCCCTTTTTAATACCGATCATTGCTTAATCCATCTTGATCTCGATATCGACGCCGGACGGCAGGTCGAGCTGCATCAGCGCGTCGACCGTCTGCGGCGGCGGATCGAGAATATCGATCAATCGTTTATGGGTCCGGATCTCAAAGTGCTCGCGCGACTTCTTGTCGACGTGCGGTGAGCGGAGCACGCAATAAACTTCTTTGTCGGTAGGCAGCGGCACGGGACCGGAGACGAGCGCCCCGGCGCGTTTGGCCGTGTCGACGATCTTGACCGACGACGCGTCCAGTATCCGGTGGTCGTAGCTCTTCAACCTGATCCTGATCCTCTGTTTTACCATTTATCTCCCCTGTGCCTTGCCAGATTTTTCGATCAACTGTTCCGCGATGTTCTTGGGCACCTCACGGTACTCGCAGAACTCCATCGTGTAAGTTCCGCGTCCCTGGGTCAGCGAGCGCAGGTCGGTCGCATAACCGAACATGGTCGCCAGCGGGACCTTGGACTTGATCGTCTGAATGCCCAGATGCGACTCCATCTCTTCGATGTGGCCGCGGCGGCCGCTCAGATTGCCGATCACGTCCCCCATGTACTGTTCGGGGACGACCACTTCCACCTTCATCACCGGTTCCAGGAGGACCGGATTCGCCTTGAGCACCGCCGCCTTGAACGCCATGGAACCGGCGATCTTAAAGGCGATCTCGGACGAATCGACCTCATGGAACGAGCCGTCAAAAAGCGTCGCCTTGATATCCAGGACCGGAAAACCGGCCAGAACACCGCTCCCCATCGCCTCTTTGATCCCGCTCTCGACCGCCGGAATGTATTCCCGCGGAATACTGCCGCCGACGATCCCGTTCTCGAACTCGAAACCCTTCCCCGCTTCCAGCGGCTCGATCTTGATCCAGACGTGGCCGTACTGGCCGCGGCCGCCGGTCTGGCGAACGAACTTTCCTTCCTGTTCAGCCTGGCCGCGGATGGTTTCGCGGTACGCAACTTGAGGTTTACCGACGTTAGCCTCGACGCGGAATTCGCGCAGCAGGCGGTCGACAATGATCTCCAGGTGCAGCTCGCCCATGCCGGAGATGATGGTTTGCCCGGTCTCGGGGTCACCTTTGACCTTGAAGGTCGGGTCTTCTTCCGCCAGCTTGGCGAGCGCCATGCCGAGTTTCTCCTGGTCAGCCGTGGTCTTGGGCTCGATCGCCACAAAGATCACCGGCTCCGGGAACTGGATCGATTCCAGGATGATCGGCTTGCTCTCCTCACATAGTGTATCACCTGTCGTCGTATCTTTCAACCCCACCGCCGCCCCGATATCGCCGGCGCGGATCTCGCTGATCTCTTCGCGCTTGTTGGCGTGCATCTGCAGCAGCCGGCCGATCCGCTCTTTGCGCCCTTTGACCGAATTGTAAGTGTAAGAACCGGTCGTCAGGACGCCGGAATAGACGCGGAAAAAGGTCAACCGGCCGACGTACGGATCGGACATGATCTTGAAGGCAAGCGACGCGAACGGCTGGTCGTCGGCCGGCGAGCGGGTCTCGGTCTCGCCCGATTTCGGGTTCAACCCCTCCACCGCCGCCTTGTCCAGCGGGGACGGCAGGTAGTCGCAGATCGCATCGAGCAGCGGCTGAACGCCCCGGTTCTTGAAGGAGGAGCCGCAGAAGACCGGCACGACCTTCCCATCGATCGTCAGTTTTCTGATCCCTTTCATGATCTCTTCCTTGCTCAGCGTATGGTTGCTCAGGTATTTCTCGAGCAGCTCGTCGTCGGCTTCCGCCGCCGCTTCGACCAGCTTCTCGTGCCAGCCTTTGCAAACCTCGGCCAGCTCGGCCGGGATCGGGCCGCGCTTGAATTCCATCCCCAGCTCGTCGGTGTAGACGATCGCTTCCATCGTCACCAGGTCGACCATCCCCTGGAACTGGTCTTCCGCACCGATCGGCACCTGCATGACGATCGGATTGGTCTGCATCCGCTCCCGGATCTGGGCGACGACCCGGAAAAAGTCCGAACCCATCCGGTCCATCTTGTTCACGAACACCATACGCGGGACACGATAGCGGGTCGCCTGCCGCCAAACGGTCTCGGATTGCGGCTGGCAGCCGCCGACCGCGCAGAAGATCACGACGACGCCGTCGAGCACCCGCATCGAGCGCTCCACTTCTACGGTAAAATCGACGTGCCCGGGGGTATCGATGATATTGATCCGGTGATCGCGCCAGAAAGTAGTGGTCGCGGCCGAAGTGATCGTAATGCCGCGCTCCTTTTCCTGGACCATCCAATCCATGGCGGTATTACCCTCGTCGACGTTGCCGATCCGGTGCAGGCGGCCGCTGTAAAAAAGGACCCGCTCGGTCGTCGTCGTCTTACCGGCATCGATGTGCGCGGCAAAACCCATGTTCCGGTATTTACTGATGTCGGTTTCTCTATCCATTTACCACCTGAAGTGCGCAAAGGCCTTGTTGGCCTCCGCCGTCTTATGCAACGTCTCCTTGTTCTTGATCGCCACGCCGGCATTATTGCTGGCGTCGATCAGTTCACCCGCCAGGTTCTCCGCCATCGACTTGCCGCCGCGCTCGCGGGCCCCTTCGCGCAGCCACTGCATCGCCATCGCCTGAGCGCGCTCCTTGGAGATCTCCACCGGGACCTGGTAGGTGGCGCCGCCGACCCGGCGGGCCTTGACCTCGAGCAGCGGGCAAACGTTCTCCATCGCCTTTTCGAACACCGGAAGCGGTTCCTGGTTGATCTTCTTCTTGATCTCCGCCAGCGCCCGGTAAAAAATGTTCTCCGATTTGGTCTTTTTTCCCTGGACCATCATCTTATTGATGAATTTCTGCGCCAGAACGCTATTGTAGATCACGTCCGGGCGGAGTTTCCGTTTGGGGGTCTTTCCGTGTCTAGGCACTAGACTTTACCTCCTGCTTTCGGCCGCTTCGCTCCGTACTTGCTGCGCGACTGCCGCCGGTTCTCGACCCCGGCAGTGTCGAAAGCGCCGCGGACAATGTGGTAGCGGCAACCCGGCAGGTCCTTGACGCGGCCGCCCCGAACCAGGACGACCGAGTGTTCCTGCAGGTTGTGCCCGACGCCCGGGATGTAAGCGGTCACTTCCAGATGGTTGGTCAGGCGGACGCGGGCGACTTTGCGCAGCGCCGAGTTCGGCTTTTTCGGCGTCGTGGTGTAGACCCGGGTGCAGACGCCGCGGCGCAGGGGCGAACCCTGCAGCGCCGGCGCCTTGCTGCGCGATGATTTTCTCCCCCGACCTTTCCTGATCAATTGGTTTGTTGTCGGCATTTATTCCTCCTGCTTCGGTTTTTCTTCTTCCATTTCGGTCACGTCGCCGACCGTCGGCACCAGCTCCAGGTTGCGGTAACCGGCAAACCCGGTCCCGGCCGGGATGATCTTGCCGATGATCACGTTCTCTTTGAGCCCGTACATCTCGTCGATCCGGCCCTTGACCGCGGCATCGGTCAGGATGCGGGCGGTCTCCTGGAACGAGGCGGCCGAGAAGAAACTGTCGGTCGAGAGCGACGCCTTGGTGATGCCGAGCAGGACCTCGGTCCCCTCCGCTTTTTCTCCCTTGGCCTTATCGTTGGCTTCGGCCAGATGCTTGGTATCGATCAGCTCGCCCGGCAAGAGAGTGGTGTCACCGGAAGTGACGACGCGGACCTTGCGGGTCATCTGGCGGACGATCGTCTCGATGTGCTTGTCAGCGATGGTCACGCCCTGCGCCCGGTAGATCTTCTGGATCTCGTCGACCAGGAAGCTCTGGGCGGCGCGGACGCCGAGGATGCGCAGGACGTCGTGCGGGTTGACCGTCCCCTCGGTCAGCTGCATGCCGCAATGGATCTTGTCGTTGGTAGTAACGCGCAGGCGAGTCTCGTAAGGGACCAGGTATTCCTTGGTCTGTTCTTTCGCCCCCTTGACGGTGACGACCCGGACACCCTCGCGCTCGGAAACGTTGATGGTCCCTTCGAGTTCAGCCAGGATCGCCGGCTCCTTGGGCCGCCGGGCTTCGAACAGCTCTTCGACGCGCGGCAAACCTTGAATGATGTCGCGCGTCTTGCTGGGATCGCGGCGGATCGATTCGACCCGAGCGATAAAATCGTAACTCTCGACCGAATCGCCGTCTTCGACAAAAAGGCGCGACCCGGCGATGATCAGGTAGTTCTCCCCCGGCGCCACGGTCACCACGCTCTTGCTGGCCGCGATCACCGACCCGGTGGTCTTGGAGATCAGCCCGGCCGCCAGTTCGTCACCGGCCTTGATCTTGTCGCCGACCTTGACGAACAGCTGGGCGTCCTTGGGAACGTCGTAATCCTTGACGACCTTCGGATTAAAGATAAAGACCTCGCCGTCCTTCTTGGCGACCCGCTCCTTCCGCTGCGTCGTCAGTTCCAGGCCGAGGAACATGATCTTACCCGGTGAGCTGGAAACGACGTGCTCAAAGGTCGGATCGTACTCGGCCAGGGGATCACCGTGGGCGATCTTATCGCCCTCTTTGACCTTGAGGATCGAGCCGAGCGGCAGAATATACTCTTCCTTCTTTTCTTTGATCTTGATGTAAAGCGTGGAACTGCGGGAAATGACCTTGTGCTTGGTCCCGAGCTCGTCGGCGACGTCGCGGATCTCGATCCCCTCGCCGAAGTGGACGGTGCCGGTGTGTTTGGCCTTGATGGCGGTTTTCGCCGCTTTATGCAGCGCGACGCCGCCGATGTGGAAGGTTCTCATGGTCAGCTGGGTTCCCGGTTCACCGATCGACTGCGCCGCGATCGTTCCGACCGCTTCGCCGATATTGACCATCCCCAGGGTTGACAGGTCGCGGCCGTAACAGCGCTGACACAGCCCTTTCTTGGTCTGGCAGGTCAGGACCGAGCGGACAGTGACCCTTTCCACCCCCGCCTCGGCAACCGCCCGGGCGACCTCCGCGTCGATCATCTCGCCGGCCTTAGCCAGCACTTTACCGGACAGAACATCCTTGACATCTTTGGTCGGGATCCGGTTGAGCAGGCGCTGGGCGAGCGGAATGACCTCTTCATACCCTTCGCGCACGGTCATCAGTTCGATCCCGTCCTCGGTGCCGCAGTCTTCCTCGGTCACCATCACGTCCTGGGCCACATCAACCAGCCGGCGGGTCAGATAACCGGAGTCGGCGGTGCGCAGCGCGGTGTCGACCAAGCCTTTGCGGGCGCCGTAGGAAGAGATGAAATACTCGGTAACATTGAGGCCCTCTTTAAAGTTCGATTTGATCGGAATATTGATGATGTTGCCGAACGGATCGGCCATCAGGCCGCGGATACCATTGAGCTGACGGACCTGCTGGACGTTGCCCCGCGCACCGGAGAACGCCATCATGTAGACGGAGTTGAGCTTATCGATCTCCTTGAGCATCAGGGCGGTGATCTCTTCGGTAACGGCGCCCCAGATGTCGAGCGAGCGGATAAACTTTTCTTTGGCCGAGAGCGAGCCCTCGCGGAAATGCTGTTCGAGCCGGGCGATCTGGACGTCGGCTTTTTCGACGATCTCTTTCTTGCGGGCCGGAACGATCAGGTCGTCGATGGCGATCGAAACGCCGGCCAGCGTGGCGTACTTAAAGCCGAGCCGCTTGATCTCGTCGGCGATCTCGGCGGTAACCGCCGCGCCGTAGCGGACGTAACAGTCGGAGACCAGAGCTTCCAGCTCTTTTTTACCGAGAGTCTTGTTGAGGAACGGATATTCATCGTTGATCCCGCGCTTGATCAGCACCCGGTTCAGCGTGTTGTTGAACTTGATCCGGCCGACGGTCGTTTCGACCAGCTGGCCGTGCCGGCGGACCTTGACCAGCGCGTGCAGATGGACCTCTTCCAGGTCGTTGCAGACCATCGCTTCCCAGTCATTGGCAAAGGTCAGCCCTTTACCGGTCAGCTCCTTGTCGTTCTCAACCGTCATGTAATAGGTGCCGAGGACCATGTCCTGGGTCGGCGTGATGACCGGCCGGCCCGAGGCGGGCGACAGAATGTTGTTGGATGAAAGCATCAGGATCCGGGCCTCAACCTGCGCTTCGGGGAGAAGCGGCACGTGGACGGCCATCTGGTCACCGTCGAAGTCGGCGTTGAACGCCGGACAGACGAGCGGGTGGATCTGAATGGCCTTCCCCTCGACCAGGACCGGCTCAAACGCCTGGATACCGAGCCGGTGCAGTGTCGGGGCGCGGTTGAGCATGACCGGATGGCCCTTGATGACCTCCTCCAGGATATCCCAGACGAGGACCTCGGTCCGTTCGATCATCCGCTTGGCCGATTTGACGTTCTGGGCGATCCCCCGCTCGACGAGCTTGCGGATAACGAACGGCTTAAAGAGCTCGAGCGCCATCCCCTTGGGGAGACCGCATTGGTACAGCTTGAGCGACGGGCCGACGACGATGACCGAGCGGCCGGAATAATCGGTCCGTTTACCGAGCAGGTTCTGCCGGAAGCGGCCCTGTTTGCCTTCGATCCCGTCGGTCAGCGACTTGAGCGGGCGACCGGACGAGCCGGTGACGGCACGCTTGCGGCGGCCGTTATCGATCAGGACGTCAACCGCTTCCTGGAGCATCCGTTTTTCGTTGCGGATGATCATTTCCGGAGCGCCCATGTTGATCATTTTCTTGAGCCGGTTGTTCCGGTTGAGCACCCGGCGGTAAAGGTCGTTCAGATCGGAGGTGGCAAAGCGTCCCCCCTCCAGCTGGACCATCGGCCGCAGGTCGGGCGGGATGACCGGCAACACTTCCATGATCATCCACTCCGGCCGGTTGCCCGATTTCTGGAACGACTCGGCAACGCGCAGCCGTTTGATGATCTTCATTCGTTTCTGGCCGGTCGAACCTTTCAGGTCGCGGCGCAGCTTGGCGACCAGCGCGGGCATGTCGACCTGAGCCAGCAGGTCGCGGACCGCGCGGGCGCCGGTCTCGGCCTTAAACTTGCTGCCGTGCTTCTCGACCGCTTCCTGGTAATCGGCTTCACGCAGAATGGTGCCGGGCTTGAGCCGCTTGACGTCGCTGCCAACCTCGGTAACGATGTAGGCATCATAATAGATGACCTCTTCCAGCGCCCGGGTAGAGACGTCGAGCAGCAGGCTGATGTAGCTGGGAATACCGCGCAGGAACCAGATGTGAGCGACCGGTTCAACCAGGCGGATGTGGCCCATCCGCTCCCGGCGGACCCGGGAGGTCGTGACCTCGACGCCGCACCGTTCGCAGACAATGCCGCGGTAGCGGACCCGGCGGTATTTGCCGCAGTGGCACTCCCAGTCCTTGACCGGGCCAAAGATCTTTTCGTCGAAGAGCCCGCGCCGCTCCGGCTTGAAGGTGCGGTAGTTGATCGTTTCCGGCTTCTCGACCTCGCCGTGGGACCAGGCCAGGACCTGCTCGCTGCTGGCGATGCCGATCTTGATGTAGCTGAACTCTTTCTCTTCGTACCGTTTAATCGCCAAGTTTACCAGCTCCCGTTCCGCGGCCGAAGATCTGCGGCGTCCGTTCGCCCGCCGCTTTGACCTCTTCGTCCACGTTTACCTCGCGCCCTTCGGCGCTCATCGTCTTGATATCGAGACAGAGACCGCGCAGTTCCTTGACCAGGACCTTGAACGACTCCGGCGTTCCCGGTTTACCCATGCTCTTCCCCTTGAGGATCGCTTCGTAAACCTTGGAGCGGCCGACCACGTCGTCGGATTTGACGGTCAGGATCTCCTGCAGGGTGTGGGCGGCACCGTAAGCTTCCAGCGCCCAGACTTCCATCTCACCGAAGCGCTGGCCGCCGAACTGGGCTTTACCGCCGAGCGGCTGCTGCGTGATCAGCGAGTACGGACCGGTCGAGCGGGCGTGCATCTTGTCGTCGACCAGGTGGATCAGCTTGAGCAGGTACATGTAGCCAACGGCGACCTTGCGGCCGAATGTTTTGCCGGTGCGGCCGTCGTAGAGATCAACCTTGCCGCTCTTGTCCAGCCATTTGATCCCGGCCTTTTGCGCCGCCGCTTCCAGCTCGCCTTCCACCGTTTTGATCGAGGCGTCCTCTTCATAGGCCTCGTCAAAAGGCGGGAGTTCATAATGCTTGCCGAGCAGTTTGCCGGCGTGGCCGAGCAACAGCTCGAAGATCTGCCCGATGTTCATACGGGAAGGGACGCCCAGCGGGTTCAGGATCACATCGACCGGCGTGCCATCCGGCAGGTACGGCATATCTTCTTCCGGCAGGACCCGGGAGATGACCCCCTTGTTGCCGTGGCGCCCGGCGACCTTATCACCGATCGAGATCTTGCGCATCTGCGCGATGTAAACGCGGATCAGCTCGTGGACCCCGGGCGGCAGTTCGTCCCCTTTTTCGCGGGAGAACGTGCGGACCGCGATAACCTTGCCGCTCTCTCCGGGCGGGACGCGGAGCGAGGTATCGCGCATGTCGCGCGCTTTGTCGCCGAAAATAGCGCGGAGGAGTTTTTCTTCGGCTGGCAGCTCGGTTTCGCCCTTGGGCGTGACCTTGCCGACCAGAATATCGCCGGCCTCAACCTCGGAACCGGAAACGATGACACCGCGCTCGTCCAGATCAGCGACCGCGTCCTCACCGACGTTGGGGATCTCGCGGGTGATCTCTTCCATGCCTAGCTTGGTGGCGCGGACCTCGACCTCCAGCCGCTGGATGTGGATCGAAGTAAAGAGGTCTTTCTTGACCAGCCGTTCGGAGAGGATAACCGCGTCTTCGTAATTATAACCCTCCATCGGCATCATGGCGACCAGCACGTTCTTGCCGAGCGCCAGTTCGCCGTCGCGGGTCGCGGCGCTGTCGGCCAGGACGTCGCCTTCGTCAACCTTATCGCCGACGTTAACGCGCGGCCGCTGCATCAGCATGGTGTCCTGGTTGCTCCGGCCGTAGGTGGTCAGGCGGTAGATATCTTTGGTCGAACCGCGGGTGACGACGATCTCGGTGGCGTCAACTTTGGAGACCTTGCCGGCGTTCTTGGCGATGACCAGGGTCCGCGAGTCGCGGGCGACCTTCTCTTCCCAGCCGGTGCCGACCAGCGGCGCTTCGGTCTCCAGGAGCGGGACCGATTGGCGCTGCATGTTGGCCCCCATCAGGGCGCGGTTGGCGTCATCGTGTTCGATGAACGGGATCAGGGCGCTGGTAATACCGACGATCTGCTCCGGCACGACGCCGACGTAGTCGACCTCGGTGGGCGGCGCGTAGACAAATTCCCGCTTGTAGCGGACCGGGACCTGCTCTTCGATGATCTTGCCGTTGTCGTTGACCTTAACGTCGCAGGAGCCGATCCGGTGCAGGTCTTCGATGTCGGCGGTCAGGTATTCCAGGCGGCCGGAGACGATCCCTTTATCGACCCGCCGGTAAGGCGTTTCGATAAAGCCGTACTTGTTGACCCGGGCATAAGTGGAGAGGGAAGCGATCAAGCCCGCGTTGGGGCCTTCGGGCGTCTCGATCGGACAGATGCGGCCGTAGTGGGACGGATGGATGTCGCGAACCTCGAAGCCGGCCCGTTCGCGGTTGAGACCGCCGGGGCCAAGCGCGGAGAGCCGCCGTTTGTGCGTTAATTCCGCCAGCGGATTGGTCTGGTCCATGAACTGTGAAAGCTGGCTGGAACCGAAGAACTCTTTAATGACCGCCTGCAGCGGCCGGATATTGACCAGCTGGCTGGGGGTGACCGGTTCGTTCCCCCTGACCATCATCTGTTCCTTGACCAGCTTTTCGACGCGCGCCAGGCCGACGCGGATCTGCCGCTGGAGGAGCTCGCCGACCGCGCGGATGCGGCGGTTGCCCAGGTGGTCGATATCGTCGGAAATCCCTTCGCCGGCGTTGATCAAGATCAGATAGCGGACCATCGCCAGGATATCTTCCTTGGTCAAGGTCTGTTTTTCCTCGGGGACCTTGATCCCGAGCTTGCGATTCAGTTTGTACCGCCCGACCTTCCCCATGTCGTAGCGGCGGGCGTTAAAGAAGAGATTGTTCAGGTAAACCTGGGCCCCTTCCTGAGTGACCGGATCGCCGGGGCGCAGCCGCTTGTAAAGCTCGACCAGCGCCTCTTCGTGCGGCATGATCGGGCATTCCTTGAGCGAGCGCCGGCGGAACTCCCCCTCCGGCAAAGCGGCCAGGATCTCTTTTTCGCTGGCGTTGATCCCCGCCAGGAACATGGTGATCGGGATCTTCCGGGTCCGGTTGATCCGGGCGAAAATCGCTCCGCCCGCGTCGGTCTCGATCTCCAGCCAGGCGCCCCGGTCCGGAATGACCGTGGCGTAGTAGATGACCCGGCCGGTCCGCTCGTTCCGCTTGGATTCGCGGTAGTAGACGCCGGGCGACCGGACCAGCTGGGAAACAATGACCCGCTCCGCCCCGTTAATGATGAACGTCCCGCGCTCGGTCATCATCGGCAGGTCGCCGATAAAAACTTCCTGCGATTTGACCTCTTTGCTCTCCTTGTTCAGGAGGCGGGACTCCACCTTGATCGGGACGGCATAAGTGGTCTCGCGGATCAGACAATCTTCCGCCGCGAACTTCGGCTTGCCGAACGAACACTTACCGGAAAAGGAAAGCTCCAGCTTCCCCTGGAAGCCTTTGATCGGCGAAACCAGGCGCAGCTCCTCCGCTAACCCCTCTTCGAGGAACCAGCGGAATGAATCCCGCTGCAGCTCCAAGAGATCCGGCGGTTCGACCGTCTTCTTGCGCGGACCGTAAACCTTTGTTCTTTTAAGCATTACTTGATCTCGACCTTCGCTCCTTCAGCCTCGAGTTTCTTTTTCAGATCCTCGGCTTCTTCCTTCTTGACCTTGTCCTTTACGGTCTTGGGCGCGTTATCAACCAGGTCTTTCGCCTCTTTGAGGCCGAGACCGGTCAGTTCGCGCAGGACCTTGAGGACCTGGATCTTCTTGTCTCCGGCCGCCGTTAACACGACGTCGAATTCGTCCTTGGGCGCTTCAGCCGCCCCGCCGGCCGCTGCTCCACCGGCCGCCATCATCATCGGCGCCGCGGCGGACACCCCGAACTTTTCCTCCAGCTTCTTGACCAGGTCATTCAACTCCAGGACCGTCATCCCTTCCACTGCTGTTATGATCTCCTCTACTTTCGCCATCTCTATTCGCCTCCTTTCTGTTTTCGGATCGCTTCTAACGCATAAACCAGCTTGCGGGTCGAGCCGCTCAGGACATTGACCAGGCCGTAGAGCGGCGATTTAAAGCCGCCGACAACTTTGCCGATCAACACTTCCTTGGACGGCAGTTTAGACATCGCCGTCAGCTCTTTTTCGCCGAACACTGTCTTGTCGACCAGCCCGCCCCGGATCGCCCCTTTCTCATTGTCCTTGATGAACTTGACCAGGACTTTGAGCGGCGTGACCGCGTCCTGATAACCGAGCAGGAGCGCAGTGGACCCCTTAAGGTGCGGCGCGAGCTCGCTCAGGCCGCTCTCCTCGACCGCCCGTTCGATCAGAGTATTCTTAATGATCTTGAGCTCGGAATTCTCCGGCCGCAGTTTTTTGCGCAGCTCGGTGATCTGCTTGACCGAATACCCCTGGTAATCGGAGACGACCAGCACGGTCGCCCGGGAGAGCTTTTCCTTGAGCTCGTCAACGATCAGTTTCTTGGCCGCTATTGCTTTTTCGCTCATGCTGACGCCTCTTCGACCATCAGGCGCGGGTCGATCTTGATCCCCGGGCCCATGGTGGTGGAAATGGTGACCGATTTAACGAACGCGCCCCCTTTGTGGCCGCTCGGTTTGGCGTGGCTGATGGCGCCGACCGCCGCTTTCAGATTTTGGTGCAGCTGTTCGGCGCTGAACGAGACCTTGCCGATCCCCAGGTGGACCGCCCCGCCCTTGTCCATCTTGAACTCGACCTTGCCGCCGCGGAACTCGGCGACCGCCTTGCCGATCTCCGGCGTAACGGTGCCGGCCTTCGGGTTGGGCATCAGTCCTTTGGTCCCGAGGATCTTACCGAGCTTACCGACCTCGGCCATCATGTCGGGGCTGGCGATGACGATATCAAAATCGAAGAAACCGCCCTTGATCTTCTCGATCAGGTCGGCGGCCCCGGCGATCGACGCGCCGGCATCTTCGGCTTCTTTGACCCGGGACGGATTAGTGATGACGGCGACTTTCCGCTGTTTGCCGCTGCCAGCCGGCAGGACAACTGTCCCGCGGATCGACGGGTTCTTAACGGTGTCAACGTCGAGCTTGATCCCCAGGTCGACCGATTCGTCGAACTTGGCCCGTTTGGTCTGCGGCAGAAGCTGCAGCGCTTCGGCCGGCTTGTAGAGCTTTTCGCGATCAACTTTTTTGGCAACTTCTAAATATTTTTTATTGTTCATATAATTTTTACTTTTTACTTTTTAATTTTAACTTATCCGACCGTTATCCCCATGCTGCGGGCGGTTCCCGCCACGATCCGGGCGCCGGCCTCGACATCGTTGGCGTTAAGGTCGGGGAGCTTGATCTTGGCGATCTCCCGGACCTTGTCCATGCTGACCTGGCCGACCTTGTTCTTGTTCGGCACACCTGACCCCTTCTCCACTCCGGCCGCTTTGCGCAGCAAATCGGCGACCGGCGGGGTTTTCAGGATAAAAGTAAAGGAGCGGTCTTTGTAGACGGAGATCTCTACCGGAACGATGCTGTCGCCTTTGTCCTTGGTGGCGGCATTGTACTGCTTGCAGAACTCCATGATGTTGATGCCGTGCTGACCAAGGGCGGGACCGATCGGCGGCGCCGGGTTAGCTTTTCCGGCCGGGATCTGTAACTTGACCTTGACTAATAGTTCTTTTGCCATAGTTAATTTATCTTCTGGGCGTGCTCGAAATTCACTTCGACCGGCGTATCCCGGCCGAAAATGTTGATAAGCACTTTCAATTTACCCTTTTCCTCGTTGATCTCGTCGACCGATCCAGTGTAACCGCGGAACGCCCCGGAAATGACCCTGACCCCCTCGCCTTTCTCGAACGCAACCTCGAGACGTTCTTCCTTACCAAGCTGCTTGAGGACCCGCGCCATCTCTTTTTCCGAGACCGGCGTCGGCTTGACCTTAGTGCCGATGAAGCGGGCGACACCAGCCGTCTGCCGGATCAGGTACCAGGTCTCTTCGTCGAGGAGCATATCGACGAAAACGTAGCCCGGGAACATCTTGCGGACCCGTTCGTACCGTTTACCATTCTTGATCTCGATCGTTTCTTCCAGCGGGACCAGGACCTGGAAAACGCGATCTTTGAGCCCTTCGTCCTGGATCGTCTGCTCCAGCGCCTGCTTGGCCCGGTCTTCCTGGCCGGTCAGCGTCTGGATGACGTACCATTTGCGCTCCCCTTCGATCACGCGGGGCTTGGCTTTCTCCTTCACCTTAGCCTCCGCCGGAACCGGTTCAACCGGCTGCTCAATCGCCGGTTCAGCAACCGGCTGTTCAGTCACCGGCGCTTCTGGCGCGGCGGCTGCCTCTGAGACTTCGGCCGGGACAGCCGGAACTGGTTCAGCAACTGGCGGTTGAGCTTCAGCCGCCGGTTCCTGTCCTGTCAGATTCTCCTGTTCGTTTTGCTCCGTCATATTATTTCAGCAACGCTTTAAAGATGACCGCCAGGCCGTAATCGACCACCATCACGTACAGGACAGTGGCGATCACGATCACCAGAATGATCACGGTCGCGACCATCACATAGCGCCGATCGGGCCAGACGACTTTCTTCATCTCGACCAGGGTCTCTCTCAGGTAACCAAGTATCTTGTCTTTCATATTAGAACGGGCCTGCCCCGACTTGAACGGGGAGTCCCGGTTTTGGAGACCGGTGGTTTGCCATTAACCGACAGGCCCGCGGCAACCCTATTTCTCCTCTTTATGCTTCGTCGTTTTCCGGCACCAGGGACAGAACTTGGAGAGCTCGAGCCTCTCCTTGGTATTCTTTTTATTTTTTGTCGACGTATAATTCTTACGTTTACAGACGGTACAAGCTATAGTGATTATTTCACGCATTTATATCTCCAAACACACAAACCCTCCCTATCCCGCCTTTACGGGCAAAATATGGGAGGGGAAATTCAACCTGCCGCGCGTAACCTTGGAAGGCGTTTGACCTCGACTAGAAACGAGTCGATCCCCGATTAGCCAAACAACAGTGTTAATTTTACGCTAATGACCGGAAATTGTCAAGCCCTATTTTAGATAATTCTGATGACGTTCCCGATCTTTTTGACGACCGGGAGCTTGCCAACCTTTTTTAAGGCCGCCGTGAGGTTGGCTTCCTTCACCTTGTGGACGAGGATGACGATCGTGGCGGTGTTCCCGCGGGTCTCCAGCTGGGTAACCCCGGCGATGCTGACCTGGTGATCGGCAAAGGCCCGGGAGATGCCGGCCAAGACGCCGTGCTTATCGGGCGCCTGGAGCCTAATGTAGTATCGCGACTCAATTTGATCTATTTTCCGAATAGGGTAACTCCTCAATTCGTCATTAGTCATTCGACATTCGTCATTTCCGAGCGTAAGGATATCATTGATCACGGCCGATGATGTCGGGTCGCCGCCTGCCCCCGGGCCGTAGAACATCAGCTCGCCGACCGGGACTCCCCTTACATATATAGCGTTATTATTGGCCGAGACATTGGCTAAGGGGTGAGAGAACGGAACGAGCGCTGGGTGAACGCGGATATCAAGCTCCCCTTCGACTTTGCGGGCCACCGCCAGAAGCTTGATCGCATAGCCGGCATCATAGGCGTAATCAATATCCTCGGCGGTGATCTTTTCGATCCCCTCCCGGTAAACATCCGACCATTTGACCTTGGCCCTAAAAGCGACCGCTGCCAGAATAGCCGCCTTGTAAGAGGCATCGTACCCCTCAACGTCCGCTTTGGGATTAGCCTCGGCGTAGCCGAGCCGTTGGGCTTCTTTGAGGACCGCGGCGAACTCCTCCCCTTTTTCGGTCATCTCTGAGAGGATGTAGTTAGTCGTCCCATTAACGATCCCGTAAACCTCCTCGATGATGTTGCCGGAGAGCTCGTCGCGCAGAGTGTTAAGGATCGGGATCCCGCCGCCGACCGCTCCTTCAAAGAGGAAAGAAACACCGGACTTGTCCGCTGCGGCCATAAGCTCCTCCAGGTGGAGGGCGACCAGCTGTTTATTGGAAGTGACGACATGTTTGCCGGCTTTAAGGGCGGCCAGGACCAGTTGTTTGGCTGGATTAATGCCGCCGATCGTCTCGACGACCACGTCGATCGCCGGATCATTGATCAGCGCCATTGGATCGCGGGTTAAAACGCAGGCGGTCTCGACCTTACGCAGGTCGCACCCCATCTTGACCTTGATCCCGGGGACGCGGGCCAGATTGCGGACGACCGCTGAGCCGACCGTCCCCAGACCGAGGACCCCTACATTAATCGAAGAGTGAAGTGATCGATTTGTTTTCATAATTTCTCTTGATCGCTTCCGCCAGCAGATCGGCCGCTGACAGGATCTTGAGCCCCTTGAACTGTTTATCTTTGGGAATGGGGACCGAATCGGTCACGACGACCTCGGTAAAGTTCGCTTTAGCCATCCGCTCGACCGCCGGGCCGGAGAAGATCCCGTGGGTCGCGACCACATAGATATCCTTACCGCACCCTTCCTGGCGCAAGGTCTCGACGCCGGCGGTGATCGTCCCGGCCGTGTCGATCATGTCATCGGTGATGATCACGGTTTTCCCTTTAACGTCACCGACAACGTGGGTGACCTCCGACTTGTGATGCTCCGCCCGGACCTTATGCAGGATCGCCAGCTTGGCGCCGACCCGGTCGGCCAATTTCTTGGCGACCTTGGCGCGGCCGGTATCGGGAGCGACCACGACCAGGTCTTTCAGCTTCTTTTCGTCGATATAATTGGCCAGGATCGGCAGGGCGGTCAAAGTATCAACCGGGATATTGAAAAAGCCTTGGATCTGGTCGGAGTGGAGGTCCATGGCGACGACCCGGTCCGCCCCCGCCTTTTCGATCAGGTTGGCGACCAACCGGGCGGAGATCGGCTCACGCGAGGCTGCCTTGCGGTCTTGCCGGGCGTAGCCGAAGTGCGGGATGACAGCGGTGACCGATTTGGCCGACGCCCGCTTCATCGCGTCGATGATGATAAAGAGCTCCATCAGATCGTCGTTGACGTGGTCGGTGCAGGTCTGGACGATAACGCAGCTCGCCCCGCGGACGTTCTCGTTGATCCGGGCGTAGATCTCGCCGCCGGCAAAGCGGGAGATCTTGATCTCGCCGTTCTTGATCCCCAGCTGCTTAATGATCCTGTCGCCCAGTTCCGGGTGCGACGTACCGTGAAAAACCCTTAATTCTGAATTTGCCATATTTATATCCCCTTCCTGATCGCATTAGTCGTTGAGGTTGTACTGCCGGCAGGGGCACAGCCAAGAATATCAAATAACAGCGGGAGACAGAGGACGGCCACGACCGCAACCAGCACCCAAAAGCCGTACTTTCTATGCATAGGCCGTATTATAACAGTAAAGCGCGGTTAGTTTCTATCAACTTTTGCAGTCTGGCCTGTTTGACCTCGTCCGGGACCTGCCCGGGCATTTGGGCGGCGGCGGTCATGGGGCGCGGTGAATAAGCAAACATGTTAACCGCCTTGAAGCGGACTTTTTCCAGTACCTGCAACGTATTCTGGAACTGGGCTGCGGTCTCCCCCGGAAAACCGACCAACAGGTCGGATGTGATCCGGGCGTTGGGAATAAGTTCACGGATCTTTCTGACCCGGCCAAGGTAGTACTCGACCGTGTAACCGCGGTTCATCGCCTTGAGGATCTCGTTATCACCGGACTGCAAAGGCAAATGGAACTCTTTGGCGACATACGGCAGGTCTGCCACCGTTTTGATCAGGTCGTCGCTGAGGTCTTTGGGATGAGAGGTCATAAATCTAATGACAAATGACAAATGACAAATGTCAAATGATTGTACCGCTGTTAATAAATTAGATAGCCCGAAGCGGTATGAGTTGACGTTTTGGCCGAGGAGCGTGATGTCGGTGACCCCCTGCTCTATTAACCCCTTGATCTCGGCGAGGACGTCGTCCAGGGGGCGGGAAGTCTCGTGGCCGCGGACGTAAGGAACGACGCAGTAGGAACAGTAGTTGTCGCAACCGTTCATTATGGAGACAAATGGGGATTGAGGGACTAAGGGACTAGGGGACTGGGGGACTGGGGGACGGAGGAACCGAGTCAGGACTTCGGGGCTGTTCGGAGGAACAAAAAGGTCGACATGGGGGAATTGCTTTTTGACGTCGCGACCCGGTTCGGTGACGAGGCAGCCGCAGAGAGCGATCTTTAAATTGGGGTTGAGCTTTTTCGCCCCTTTAAGCGACTGGACAAACCAGGCAGCGCGGTCCTCCGCGTTCTGGCGGACGACGCAGGTGAGGACCAGGATGATGTCGGCGTTCTGATAATCTGATGGACTGGTACTCTGATATCCTGCCGCCTCCAACACGCCGGCCAATTTTGCGGCATCATGGACGTTAGCCTGGCAGCCATACGTTTTAATATAATATCGGGGCATTGTTATCTGATTATAACACTAGTCAACCAAGCCGGGGATTGACCAGGTCGATGGATAATGGCAGGCCAAATCGCCTGGCCGCATCAGGAGAACCGATGATCCGAAAAACTTTGCGCTCAGCCGGCCGCAGCTTATCGTTATACTCTCCCAGTCCATAGTCATACGCGCTCCGGAGGCAGGGAATAACATATCTTTGTTCCGCCTCCCACTCCGGCGTCCTCGGCAAAGGGGCCATCACCTTTAACAGGTAATGGATAAAGTTATACAAATAAGCCTGGGAGTAAAATGTCTGGGCCGGTCGGGGGAGGTCCTCCTCCCGCAACCCGTTCAGCGCGCCATAAACCGCCAATTTTAAACAGCCGACCTCGTGAGCGATGTTCAGCGCCAGGCTGAAAGGGCCCATCTGCAGCCCCAAGCCCCAGGGGACGACCAGCGCGCAGGGACCGGACAGCGCCTCATAATCTTGACCCAAGAATAGCCGCTGCTCGGCCTCTGTAGCTTGAAGCTTAAACGCAACCTTAAGATCAAGCGGGGACGGGAGATCGCATGCCGGCCGGCCGAGGTGACAGCCGGCGCTAAATACCCCCCGCGGTTGGGGTTGACTGCCAACCAGGCCAAGGTAGTTGGTAAACCCGATCGCCCGGGTCACGTTGAAAAGGTCCGCCAGATAGTTGGTCCCGGCCTGATCGAACTCCTGCTGGTGGAGCCGCTGGACCTTTAAAAAGATATCGTGAACTTCCGCCGGCAGGTTCTGCGGCGGGCACATTACCAACGCCTCCCCATTCTGCATCCAGAGCTGATCCTGAATAAAGCGGGTGCTGGGAAGAACAGCGTTCTTGCCGGTCTGGGCCGATAACCAGATCGTGGTCCTTTTCCCGGAAGAAAAGACCAGCGGGTGTAACCGCGCCCCGACTTCTCTAAATACCAACCTAACTGCCATTGTTCACCTTGCCAGGCTATCGGTCGCTGCGGCGGCGGATTTCAGTCATCATTGACACACCCCTCCCCCGGTGCCAGAATACCGGGGTGATCACAAGGAGGAACACTATTATGCTCAAAAAGATCGGTTTTATGCTCCCCGGCATTGTCCTGCTCCTGGCGCTCGCGCTCGGCTGCGCTTCAACCACCACGACCAGCTCCAACGAGGTCGGGATCAGGACCGGCACCTACTCTTATCTTGGGACCCAGAGCCCGGGAGACGTCTGGAACTGGACGATCGGCGAAGGGACGTTCATGGGGACCAACGAAACGCAGGCAAAATACTACAGCGGGACCTTTATCACTTTCACGAGCGGTTTTAACAAAGCGACGATCAGAGCGACCAACGACTCCGGCGTGCCGACCGACGGGACCGGCACCGCCTATTTTCTCGAATACCCGAACACCCTGCTGGTGGTTAAACCAGCGGATGACGACAGCGTGATCGTCTGCTGCGCCAGAGCGGCAACGGCTCCCGCGGCCGGACAGTATAATTTTGTCAACATCCCCTGGCCAAGCTGGACCAGCGCGAGCTCGACATTCGGGACGGTCGAAGTCAGCGCCGCGGGCGGCCTTTTCTCCTTTAACGTCAAAAGCTACGACCTGTACGGCAACCCGGTCGGTGCCAACCTGGAAAGCGGCTTCAGTTTCAGCAACGGCAAGCTGATCAAGGCCGGCAACCCGCTGCAGATCTTTATGACCCCGTCGGGCGCATTTCTGGGCGATAACGGCCCGGGATATGGCGGTTTTGTCGGGGTGGCCAACCAGAGCATCGGCCCCACCGCGGTGGCCGGCAAACAGTACCGCGGTGTCCTTTTTTCTTACGATGTGACCAGCCATCACGGCCTGATCGAAGCGATCGGGGCCGAACCCCACCCCGGCAAAAGCAACGCGTTACAGGGCTTCACCTTCTCCGACATCGACCATAATATCCGGGAGACCGAGGGGGTAACGCTGGAATTCGGCGCCCAGGCCGGCAACGGGATCATTGCCGGGTCAATGACACACCGGAACGGGACGATCGATTCGTTCAACATGGTAGCGTCACAAGTAGGCGGTAAATATATTGTTTTCGGCATTTCCACCGACGGCCACGGCCGGCCACAGAACTTTTTGGTGGTCGAGAAGTAGCTAGTCGAGTCTTTCGCGGGCCATGATCAGCTTGAGCCGGACCTCGCAAAGCAGGAGGTCGGTGTTCAACCAAAGCCTGTCCGCCGCCGCGGTCAAAAAAGCCTGCTGTTTTCCCAGCTGAGCGCAATAGCTGAGGTTCAGTTCCTTGAACTGCGCGGTGTAAGCGACCGGTTCATAAGCCGGATAGAGCTCCTGCGCCAGCGGTTTTAGCGCGCTGGAGAGCGAGGACTGGTCCCGGCCGTAGATCGCTCTGAAGAGCGGATTAACAAAATGGCCGACCTTCGTCGGGTCGCTCTCAGCCAGGTCGGCAACGGCCAGCATCCCCTGCAGGAGGTGATGCAGAACATCGGCCTGGGCCTTGTAGGCGGTCAAGTCACAGCCAGCACCACAGAATGCCCGCCCCGCGATCCGACCGGATTTTGCCAGCTCGGCCCGCGCCGCCCGCTCATCGACCCGACCATAGTAACGAAAAAGGTCGCTGTCATCCAGCTCTAATTTTTTCCCGATCCGCCCCAGCATTTCACCCAGCGTCTCTTCTCCGTAACGCCGGTAATTGGTCAGGATCGCGACAGTTTTGACCGCCAGCGCATCGATCCCGTCCATGTTAAGCTTTCCTTCGGGCGCGGCTCTTTTTATGCTGGTAGCGGCAAACTCGGCGCTGAACGCCGGCGGCTGCGACGGCCGCTGCGCACCGGGCATGATCAGTCTTTTTAAGTCGCTAAGTATGCGCGGGATCTTCATGAGGGATTGTCGGTCACCTTGAGCAAAGATTTCAGCGAAAAAGTGTTAAATAAAATGTTAACACAGCAAAAGCTGGTTATTTTGCCGCAGCCAGCGCCGGTGCGCCCGGTGATCGGGGACATGTTGCTCCACCAAACGCCAAAAACGCCCGGAATGATTAAGCTCGGCCAGGTGGGCCAGTTCGTGGATGATCACGTAATCGATCACGGCCGGCGGGGCCATGATCAGGCGCCAGGTAAAACAGACCGTTCCTTTCGCGCCGCAAGAGCCCCAGCGGGTTCGCGCCCCGGTGATCCTGACCCGGGCCGGCCGGTAGCCGGTCTGTTCGCTCAACTCGCGGCAACGGTCGCTGATCCTGGCGTTAGCTTCGCGAACCAGCCGCCCACGTTCCTCCAGAGGGAGCCTCCTTGGGCTGGGTTTAGCAGACTGGCGGGCAAGATTGCGCTCGATCCACTTTTTCTTTTGCCTGATAAAACGGGCGATCACGCGATCGGACAACTGACGCGGGGAGCGGACGACCAAACCTGCTTCGGGAGTAATTATCAGGGCTAAAGTCCGGCGGGAAGAACGGATTACCCGGTAATCAGCCGTATTTCACCTTAAGGTAAACAATGTAGAGCATCAGGCAAAGGGTCACGGAATTAGCAATAATGACCGGCAGAACATTGAGCAGCACTCCGTAAACGACCCAGAGAGCAACACCGAGCGCCGACATCACCCACATGGCCAGAGAAATATCTTTTGTCTGCCTGGTTGTGTGCGCCTTGATCACCTGCGGCATAATCCCGCCGGTCGTCAGCGAAGCGGCGATCAGACCGATCGTCATGACCGGATCAAAAGCCATCAGCGGATCTCCAGGACCTGGTACTTGACCAGGCCGCGCGGTGCCTCGAACTCGATCGTCTCGCCGATCCGGGCCCCGAACAGCGCCCCCCCCAGCGGCGAATCGGTCGATATTTTATCTTCCAGAACATCGGCCTCGATCTCGGGGACGATCTTGTACTCAACGACCTTACCGGTATCGAGCGCCTTGATCCTGACCGTCGAGCCGAGGGTCACGGCGTCGGATTTGGGCATATCCTTGGCCGCCACGACCGTGACCGACTCGATCTTGGCCTCCAGGTCGCGGATCCGCGCTTCGTTAAGTCCCTGCTCTTCCTTGGCGGCGTGGTAACCGGCGTTCTCCTTCAGATCGCCTTCGTCGCGCGCCTCGCCGATCGTTTTGGAGATCTTGGCCCGGCGCCCCTTGAGCGCGGCAAGCTTCTCCTTCATCTTCTCATAGTTATCCGGCGTCACATATTCTGTCATGCTATTTGTCCTTTCCGTTAATTCTTGGAGAATTCCAGGCCGAATTTGGGCGGCTCGGGCGCTTCCTTGATCGGTTTAAAACCCTTTTCGTAGATCGCGACGTTCTCCTGCAGGGCGCGGAGGAACCGTTTGGCGTGGGCCGGCGACATGATGATCCGGGCGTTGACCTTGCCGGTCGGCGGATGGGCGAAGATAAAGTCCATGATGAATTCGTTCTCGTTGTGCGAGATCACCGCCAGGTTGGCGTAGTCCCCGCCCGCCACCTCGTCGCTGAGCGAAATTTTAATTTCCTGTTCTGCCATGTTTACACCTCATTATTATTATATCAGATGCTATAATGGTTAGGTGAAAAAGATCATCAACATCGCGATCATCGCTCACGTCGACCACGGCAAGACGACGCTGACCGACCACCTGCTGCGGCAAGGCGGGGCCTTTGGCGAACGGGACGAGATCCCCGAACTGGTCATGGACAGCAACGACCTGGAGCGGGAGCGCGGCATCACCATTTTTTCCAAGAACTGCTCGATCCACTACCGGGACTACAAGATCAACATCGTCGACACGCCCGGCCACGCCGATTTCGGTTCCGAGGTCGAGCGGGTCCTGAAGATGGTCGACAGCGTCCTGCTGATCGTCGACGCCAAGGAAGGGCCGATGCCGCAGACCAAGTTCGTGCTCGCCAAATCGTTGAAACTGGGGCTGAAACCGATCGTCGTCATGAACAAGATCGACAAGGTCGACAAAGAAGGGCGCCGGGCGCACAAGTCGATCGACCTGATCTTTGACCTCTTCGTCAAACTGGAGGCCAACGACGAGCAGCTTGATTTCCCGGTCGTCTACGCCATCTCCCGCGACGGGGTGGCGATGAAAGAGTTCCATGACGAGCGGAAAGACCTGGGCCCGCTTTTTGACGCCATTCTGCAGCATGTCGCCCCCTATCCCGACCGCAGCGGCCAGCCGCTGCAGCTGCAGGTCACCAACCTCGCCTATGATGATTACGTCGGCCGGATCGCCATCGGCCGGGTCGCGGTCGGGGTCCTGCACAAGAACCAGAATATCGTCGTCTGCAAACGCGACAGTTCGATCGTCCCCGGCAAGATCGTCAAGCTTTCCATTTTTGAAGGGCTGAAACAGGTCGAGGTCGACAGCGTCGATTGCGGCGACATCGTCGCCATCGCCGGCATCCCCGACATCACGATCGGCGAAACGATCTGCCTGGCGGAGAACCCGCAGCCGATGCCGCTGCTGCAGATCGACGAACCGACGCTCAACATGGAGTTTTTGGTCAACGACTCGCCGTTCGCCGGCCGGGACGGCAAATATGTCACCAACCGCCATCTCCGGGAAAGACTGGAGCGCGAACTGCAGACCAATGTCGGCCTGCGGGTCGAGGATATCGGCGGCGCGGAAGGGTTCCGGGTTTCCGGCCGGGGCGAGCTTCATCTCTCCATCCTCCTGGAACAGATGCGCCGCGAGGGATACGAGGTCCAGGTCTCCCAGCCCAAGGTCATCTACAAGACGGTCCACGGCGAACGGATGGAACCGATCGAACAGGCGATCATCACCGTTCCCGAGGAGTTCGCCGGCGTAGTGATCGAAAAGCTCGGCAAGCGGAAAGGCGAAATGCTGGAGATGACCAACAAGAACGGAATGACGACCATGATCTACAACGTGCCGACCCGCGGCCTGCTCGGTTTTCGCGCCGAATTCATCATGGATACCAAGGGTGAAGGGATCGTCCACCACTCTTTTGCCCGGTTCGAGCGGTACAAGGGAGAGATCGCCCAGCGCTACAACGGGGTGCTGGTCTCCGGCAATCCGGGCAAAACCGCCTCCTACGCGCTGGATAATCTACAGCAGCGGTCCCGGCTTTTTGTCAGCCCGGGGGTCGAAGTTTACGAAGGAATGATCGTCGGCGAGAACGTCCGGAACATGGACATGACCGTTAACCCGACCAAGGAGAAGAAACAGACCAACATCCGCGCCGCCAGCGCCGACGAGGCGATCCGCCTCACCCCGCCGATCAAGCTGTCGCTGGAACAGGCGCTCGAGTTCATTAACGACGACGAGCTGGTCGAGGTGACGCCGAAGAACATCCGCCTCCGGAAGAAATACCTGACCGAGAACGAACGTTCGCGCAACCGGAAAGAGTAATTACATCCCCGGCAGGAGGCCGCCGAGCCCGCCGGTAAACTTTTGCATCCGCTTCCCCATTTCGTCCCGGGCGGTCTTGACCGCGCGGTTCACCGCTTCCTTGATCGACTGCGGCTTGACCGGCTCCGGCACGACCAGCTCAATGATCTCCATTTCGCCGTTGCAGACGACCCTGACCCCGTCGTGGTTCACTTCAAACCGCGCCTGTTTGAGCTCCTCATGCAGCTGCTTCGCCTGCTTGATCATCTCGCCCATTTTTCCCAAGTTACCGAACATGTTCATCGTTTTTCCTCCTTATCTCAACCCGGGGGCCAGTTAAATCCCCTGCCCCCCAGGACATGGATATGCAAGTGGTCAACCGCCATGCCGGCAGCGCGACCGTTGTTAATGACCGTCCGGAAACCGGACTTATCGATCCCCTGCTCCACCGCCACTTTATTGACGACTTTCATCAAATCAATAAAGATCGAGTGGTCCTTAACAGCCGACAGAGAGTCGACGTGCTCTTTGGGGATCACCAGGATGTGGACCGGCGCCTGCGGGGCAATATCGTTGAAGGCCAGCACCTTATCGTCTTCGTATACGATGCTCGCCGGGAGCTCTTTTTTAATGATCCGGCAAAAGAGGCAGGTCATGATAACAGCTCCCTGATCTTGGCGGAAATATCGCGGCTCTTAAGCAGGCTTTCGCCGACCAATATCCCGGAAGCCCCTTTTGCTTTCAGCTTTTTTACTTCCGCTCCGTTGCTGATCCCGCTTTCCGAAATGACCAGGCGGTTCTTCAGTTCCGGGTACTTAGCCAGCAGGGTCAGGGTCGTATTCAGATCGACCTGCAGGGTGTCGAGGTCGCGGTTATTGATCCCGATAAAGTTCGCCCCGCTCTTGAGCGCCCGTTCAACTTCGGCGGCATTATGGGTCTCAACCAGGCAGTTAAGCGTCAGTTCCCGAGCCAGGGAGAGAAAAGCCTTTAACTCCGCATCGGTTAGGAGGCGGACGATCAGCAGAATAGCGTCAGCCCCGCCTATTCTGGACTCATAGATCTGGGCTTCGTCGATAATAAAATCTTTGCGCAAGACCGGGATCGTGGTCGCCTCTTTAGCCTCGCTCAGATGTTCGAGCCGCCCCTGAAAGAACGGCCCGTCGGTCAGGACCGAAAGCGCCCGGGCGCCCGCTTCCTCGTAGGCTCTGGCCAGATTGGCCGGCTGATAGTGATCAACCAGCACCCCGGCCGACGGCGAAGCTTTTTTCATCTCAGCGATCAGTGAAAATTTACCCGGCTTGAGGAACCCGCGGGTTTTGGGGAGGTCCTTGACCAGTTTTTTAACGTTCTGGAGATTAAAATGCTCTTTCAGCGCGGCTACGGTCTCTTTTTTGGCGGAAATAATGTCGTCCAACACCATGATATAATGCTAACACGATGACTATTCCGTATCAACATACCCCAGTGATGGCCAGGGAGGTCGTTGATTATCTGGCGCCGGCCAAGGGGAAGGTCCTCGTGGACTGCACGCTGGGCGGCGGGGGGCACGCCGAGAAAGTTAAAAGTCAAAAGTCAAAAGTCAAAATTATCGGTTTTGATCAGGATGCTGAGGCAATCACCGCCGCAAAGCAGCGCCTAGCAAAATATAAAGATATCGAGTACGTCAACGATAACTTCTCAACCCTCAAAGAGCACTTAAAAGAAAAAGTCGACGGTTTTCTTTTTGACCTAGGGGTTTCGTCGTACCAATTGGACGAGCCGGGGCGCGGGTTCAGCATCAGGGAAGACGGGCCGCTCGATATGCGGATGGACAAACGGCAGAAGCTGACCGCGTTTGACATAGTTAACACCTGGCCGGCCGCCGAGCTGACCGAGATCTTCAAACACTACGGCGAGGAACGGTTTGCCAAACGCGTCGCGGAGAAGATCAGGTGGACAAGGGACGAGGGACGAGTGACGATCGCCACGACTGCTCAGTTAAAAGAGCTCATCGAAAAAGCGATCCCGACGTGGAAGAAGCGCGAGTCGGTCACCAGGGTCTTTCAAGCCCTGCGGATCGCGGTTAACCGCGAGCTGGACGTTCTCCAGTCCGCTCTTAACGACGCCGTCGCTCTGCTCAAGCCGGGCGGACGGATCGTTGTTCTGGCCTACCACTCGCTGGAGGACCGGATCGTTAAGCGGACGTTCAACGCGGCAAAAAAGGCCGGCCTCCTGACCGTGCTGACCAAAAAGCCGCTGACCGCCGCAGCGACCGAGATCGCCCTCAATCCGCGCGCGGCCAGCGCCAAGCTTCGGGCGGGAGAAAAGCGATGAATTTTCGACTCGCCACGACCACGCTCCTCTTTTTCGTTTTTCTGGCCGGGGTCCATCTCTATTTCTACGCCCAGAACATCAGCCTTAAGTACCAGGTCACCGAGATCAAGATCCGGCTCAACGAACAAAAGAACGCCAACCGGCAGCTGGGCGGCCAGGTCGCCCGGGCAGAGAACCTGGCTTACGTCGAGGAGTACGCGACCAACAAGCTAAAAATGATCTATCCCGAACAGGTCATCTATATTGTGGGAACAAGGGAGGTAAACCCAGCGCCGAGCTCACCTGCTGACCGGCCTGCAGCCAGGGATTGAGGTCGCGGTAGTAGATCAGGCGCGGCGCGCCGGTCAGTTTGCTCACTTCTTTGGCCAGATCGAGCGCCTCCTCAAACCCGCCCAGTTTGTCGATCAGCTTCAGGTCAAGCGCCTGCGCGCCGGTGTAGACCCGCCCCTGAGCGATCTTTTCCACTTCGGCGGTCGGCAATTTTCGGCCGGCGGCGACAGTGCTGACGAAATCACGGTACGATTCTTCGAGCAGCCGGTCCAGCGCCATCGTCTCGACCGTAGTGAACTTGCGCAGGCCGGAAAACATATCGCTGTGGCTCCCCTCTTTGATCACCTCGGTCGTCACCCCAAAATCAGCCAGCAATCTGGCAAATTGCGGATAATAGCCGATCACCCCGATACTGCCGGTGATCGTGGCCGGATCGGCGACGATCTTGTCGGCAGCCGAGGCGATGTAATAGCCGCCGGAGGCGGCGATCCCCCCCAGCGAGGCGATGACCTGCTTGTTCTTTTCCCGGGCGTATTTGAGCGCCTGGACGATCTCCCCCGCGGCGATCGGCGAGCCGCCCGGGCTGTCGATCCGGAGAACGATCGCCCGGACGAACAGATCATCGGCCGCCGCGCGGATATTCCTGACGATCTTATCCGCCCCGGTCGCCGTGCCGCCGAACAGCCAGTTCTGGCCACCGTAGCCGGAGACGATCTCGCCGTTGACCTCGATCACCGCGACGCCAAAGACCTGATTAAAGAACGATTCGTCGGCCACCACCTGGTGCGGTTCGACCAGCTTAACCTCGCCTTGCTCGCCGGCGCTCTCATTGGCGTAGATCAGCACGTCGCGGAAGAAACCGACCTTATCGATCAGTCCCATTTTAAGCGCCAGCCCGGCGGGGAAGAACATCCCGTCGCCGATCTCCTTGACCTTGGCGAGCGGCATTTTCCGGCTGGCGGCAATGTCGGTCAGCATCTGGCGGTACAGATCGGCGACCAGGCCGGCCAGCATCTCCTTCTGCTTCCCGGCGGACGGAGGCGACAGCCAGTCGAACGAGCTTTTGTATTCGCCTTTGGTCAGCACCTGCCATTCCACGCCGAACTTTTCGAACAGGCCGCGGAAACGGTAGAGCTCAATGCTCTTGCCGAACCCGGCGATCCCGGAACCGGGGGCGGCCACGATCTTGTCGGCAACCGAGGCTAGATAATACTCGTCACCGATCGCCGAGCCTTCGATGTAGGCGAGGATCTTCTTTCCTTTAGTTTTACAGCGCAGGAGCGCCGCGCGGATCTCCTGGACCATCGCCTGACCGCCGAGACCGCCCGAGAAGCCGCCGATCCGGATAATGATCCCGTCCAGCGCCGTATCTTTTTCAGCCAAGCGGATCTTTTCCAGGATCGTCTCGAGCCCCGGCTGGAAACCGCCGAAGAAACTGTACTCGTTCAAACCGCCTTTAAGCGCGCCGCCCAGGTCGATCACGGTGAACTCGACCGGGCTGAAGATAGCGAACGGCCGTTCCCGCTCCAGATTGACCTTTAAGCCGGCTTCGAAGCGCTGGATATTCGGCCCGGCCACCGGAAATTGCAGCGCGTAGTCAAAAGAAAAAGCGGCCAGGTCGAGCGTCAGGCCGGCGGTCGGCGTCGACCGGTCCAATCCGCCCCGGACGGCAAACCCTTTGACCAGGGTCAGCTCCAAGCCCAGGTGTCCCCAATTCGGCTGGCTCCGGTAGAGCTCGCCGTCAGCGGCCAGGAGAAGCTTTCCGTCAAAGATCTTCCAGGCGACGCCGGTCCGCAGGGAGGCCGGGACCAATTTCTCCTTGGTCGTTAAAATATCCTGTCCGACGATCCCAAAACGGAGTTCCGGCGTGATCCGGGCCAGGAAACCGATATCGGCGGTCCAGCCGCTGCCGGCTACCCCGCTGACCCGCCACTCCTGCGCTTTATAGTTGGTCCCCCAGCTGAGCCAGCCGGAGCGGTTGCCGAACCCGAGGGCGGAAAAAGAGAGGAAATCGCCGTTTTTTGCCGTTGCTTTCCCTTCGACATAACCGAGAAAACCGAGTTTGAGCGCGGTAAAGCCATATTCGTGCGCGGTCTGCTGCGGATCAAGGTTGCCAAGGGTATAACCAATTCCGGTTTCGGCCAATCCGGCCGGATTGTAAAATACCGCGCTGGCGTCATTGGCCACCGCGGCGAACGCACCACCCATCCCCAGGGCCCGGACGCCAACGCCCTGTTTTAGGACAAGGTCACCCAGGTCCTGAGCCAGAGCGGTAAGCGTTAAGCAATAGGCAGTAAGCAACAAGCACAGAGTTTTACGCATGTGATAGAATAGTATATATGGTTCGTGTACGTTTTGCACCTTCGCCAACAGGCGCCTTACACATAGGCGGGGCGCGAACCGCCCTTTATAACTGGCTTTTTGCCCGGCACCACCACGGCAAGTTCATTCTCCGGATCGAGGATACCGACCGGGAACGGTCGACCATCGAGTCAAACCAGGCGATCTTCCAGGGATTGGAATGGCTCGGCCTCGATTGGGACGAAGGGCCGAACGTCGGCGGCTGCTTTGGCCCATATTACCAGACCGAACGGCTCGATATCCACCAAAAGCACGCCGAACGGCTGGTCAAAGAAGGAAAAGCTTATTATTGTTTCTGCACCGCGGAAGAATTAAAACAGAAACGGGCGGCGGCCGAAGCGCGTAAAGAGGCACCGCGCTACGACGGCCACTGCCGCAAGCTGACCGAAGCGGAGATCAAGGAAAAGCTGGCGAGCGGCACCCCCAAAGTGGTCCGTTTTCTCCTGCCGCCGGTCGGCGAAGCAGTGGTGGAGGACCAGATCCGCGGTAAAGTGGTTTTTAAGAACGAGGTCCTCGACGATTTTGTCATCCTCAAATCGGACGGTTTTCCGACCTACAACTTCGCCTGCGTGATGGACGATCACCTGATGGAGATCACCCACGTGATCCGCGGCGACGACCATCTCTCCAACACACCGCGGCAAATCCTGTTATACGAAGCGTTTGGCTGGCCTCCCCCGATCTTTGCCCACATCCCGATGATCCTGGGGAAAGACAAAGCGCGGTTGTCGAAACGGCACGGCGCCACTTCGGTGATCGATTACAGTACTATTGGCTATCTCCCCGAAGCGATGCTCAATTACATCGCCAAGCTCGGCTGGGGCCATAAGGACCAGGAGATATTCTCGCGCGCCGAACTGATCGAACTGTTCTCGCTGGAGGGGGTCAACAAAAGCGCGGCCGTTTTTGACCTCGACAAACTTAATTGGCTCAACGGCCAGTACATCCGCCAGATCTTGCCCGAGCGGCTGTTCGACCTCTGCGAACCGCTCCTGATCCAGGCCTACGGGACGCACGACCTCGCCTATATGAAAAAAGTCGTCGGCGTTCTGCACGACCGGCTTGTCCTGATCCCCGACATCGTCCCGCTGTCGGCCTATTTCTTTAAAGACGACTTTGAGTACGACGCTAAAGGGGTCGAAAAGCATTTTAAAACGCCCCACGCCAAAAAGATCTTAGAAACGTTAATGGACAGGCTGTCGAAGCTTGCCCCCTTTAACAAAGAACAGATAGAGCCGGTCTTTAAAGGTCTGGCGACCGAGTTAAACGTTAAGCTCGGGATAATTATCCACCCCTGCCGCCTCGCCCTCTCCGGCCACCTCGAAACACCGCCAATGTACGATGTGGTAGAGATCCTGGGAAAAGAGCGGGTCGGACAACGCCTGGTTAAAGCCCTGGCTTTTATTTGACCACCATGGTCCCGATCCCATGGTCGGTGAACAGTTCGAGGAGGATCGCGTGGGGCAAGCGCCCGTCGATGATGTGGGCGGTTTTCACTCCTTTGCGGAGCGCGTAAAGACACGATTTGACCTTGGGGATCATCCCGCCGGAAATGCCGCCCGACTTGATCATCTTTTGCGCTTTATAGGTATTGACGTTGGAGACCAGTTTACCGTGCCCGTCCAGGACGCCGTTGACGTCGGTCATCATGATCAGCTTTTCCGCTTTCAGATAGGCGGCGATCGCCGCCGCCGCCTTATCGGCATTAATATTGTAGACCCCGCCCCTTTTACCGACCCCGATCGAAGTTAAGACCGGGATATAACCGAGCTTCATCCACTTATTGAGAAAACGGTAGCGGATCCCGCCAACCTGGCCGGTGAAGCCAAGGTCGATCCTGTTTCCCTGGTCGTCTTTTTTCCAGTATTTGAACGCCTTGATAACCCGGCCTTTCTTACCGTAAAAGCCTTTCGCCTTGCCGCCCGCTTTTTTGATCAGCGAGACGATCTGCTGGTTGATCTTTTCGCCCAGGACTTTTTGGACGATCTTCATCGTCTCCTTGTCGGTGACGCGGTAGCCGCCGCTGAACTTGGGTTCGATCCCGTTCTTGCGCAGATATTTATTGATCTCCGGCCCGCCGCCGTGAACTAAAACCGGGTTCATCCCGACCATCTTAAGCAGCACGACATCCTGGATAACCCCCTGCTTGAGCTCTTCACTCTGCATCGCCGCTCCGCCGTATTTAACGACGATCGTCTTGCCGTTAAATTTGGTTAAGTAAGGGAGGGCTTCGAGAACCGCGTTGGCACGTTTTATTAAATGTCTAAACATCTAGGTATGGTAGTCGGCGTTTATCTTAACATAACCTTCCGTCAGATCACAACCCCACGCTGTCGCTGTAGCTTTGCCAACCCCCAGGTCGCAGGTGACAAGGCTTTCTTTCTTCCCGAACTTAATGTCGGCCCTCATCCGCTCCTGGTCAAGCCGGGCCGCGGTCGAACCGACAGCCGCAAAGATGCGACCGAGATTGTAGTCTTTACCGTAGATCGCGCATTTTAGGAGATCGGAGCCGGCGATCGCCCGGGCGGCGATCCGCGCTTCTTGGTCGTTGCGCGCTCCGCTAACCCGCACTTCAATTAATTGCGTCGCCCCCTCACCGTCGCGGGCGATCTCCCGCGCCAGGTGAATGCAGACCTGCTCCAGGGCTTCATATATTTTTACTTTTTCCTTTTGACTTTTTACTTTGACCCCCGACATCCCGTTCGCCAACGCGAAAACACAATCGTTAGTCGACTGGCACTGGTCGACGGTCATCATGTTAAAGGACTTATCGACCGCTTTGGCCAGCATCTTTTGCAGCTGCCCGCGCGGGACGATCGCGTCGGTCGTGATGAATGCGTGCATCGTCGCCATATTGGGGTGGATCATTCCTGCCCCCTTGGCAACGCCAGCAACGGTGTAACCGTCGACCTTGACGGTGATCTCCTTGGGCCGGGTGTCGGTCGTCATGATGGCGCGGGCAACGTCGTGCCCCCCTTTAGTGGAAAGTTTGAGGGCGAGCGGCCGGATCGCCGGGATAATATTCTTCATTGGCAGAAATTTGCCGATCGAGCCGGTGGAGGTGACCAGAACGTGCCGCTCGTTGATCCCCAGGATCCGCGCTGTTTCCCTAACCATCGTCCTGGCGTCGCTTAACCCCTGTTTGCCGGTGCCGCAGTTGGCATTACCGGCGTTGCTGATGATCGCCTGGCAGTAACCGGACTTGATCTGCCGCATCGAGACCAGGATCGGCGCGGCTTTGAACTGGTTGCCGGTAAAAACGGCCGCCGCGACGGCCGGCACTTCGGAGTACACCAGAGCAAGATCTGGCCGACCCGACTGTTTGATCCCGGCGATGATCGAAGCGGCGGCAAACCCTTTGGGGGCGGTGATCGTCATGGATAAAGCGCGATGGCTTTGAGGCCGGTCGTTTCCTCGAACCCGCAGATCAGGTTCATGTTCTGGACAGCCTGACCGGCCGCCCCTTTGACCAGATTATCGATCACCGACATGACGATGACCGTCTGGCTCTCGCTGTTGATCGAGAGCGCGATGTCGCAGTAGTTCGTCCCGGCAACGTTCTTGGTGCACGGCTCGCCGGTCTCATAGACGCGGACGAACGGCGCCTCCTTATAGAATTCTTTATATAATTTAACCAGTTCCTCAATTTTTACTTTTGACTTTTCACTTATTAATTTCCCATAGCAGGTCGCATGGATCCCCCGGGTCATCGGCATCAGATGCGGCACAAAGGTGACGTTGACCGGCTGACCGGCCAGGAGCCCGGCCTGGTAGCTGACCTCGCCCATGTGGCGGTGGTTATTGACCGCGTAAGCCATGACCCCCTCGTTCCGTTCACAGTAGTGGACCTTGAGGTTAACGCCGCGGCCGGCGCCGGAAACGCCCGATTTGGCGTCGACGACGATCGAGCCGGTGTCGATCAGTTTATTCTTGATCAGCGGCGCCAGCCCGAGGATCGAAGCGGTCGGGTAACAACCGGGGTTGCCGATCAGGCGGGCTTTCCTGATCTGTTCCTTGTAGAGCTCGGGGGAACCGAAAACCGCTTCGGCGAGGACCGCTTTGTCCGGATGGTCAAGGTTATACCATTTCTTGAAGACCGCTTCGTCATGGAACCGGTAGTCGGCCCCGAGGTCAACGACCTTCTTCCCCGCCTTGATCATCTTCGGTACGTAATTGATAGCGATACCGTGCGGCAGCGCCAGGAAGATCAGGTCAACGCTTACCAGCTGTTTGTCCAAATTATCAAGGGTGTCGCAGGTCAGGTCGCAGATCCCCCGCATTTGCGGATAGAGCGCGGAGATATTCTTCCCCTTATGCGCTTCTTCCGACATCAGCCAGACGACCTTAACATTTGGATGTCGCAGTAAAATGGATAAAAGCGTGACCCCGGCATAACCACCGGCCCCAACAATACCGACATTTGTCATTTTTAATTGGTCATTTGTCATTATCGAAATCTCCTTACCTCGAATCTAAATAATTCTACCTTTTCGTCGGGAGAAATTCCACCTTTTTGTCGGCAAATGGCGATCTGTTCCTCCGGGGTATTGACCCCCTCAAGGTCGGGCAGCAGCAAACCGCGCCGGCCGCCGGCCTTAACGATCACCCCATAGCGTTTGGCGTCCAGCTCTTTGACCGACTTGACCGGCTCCGGAGCGGACAGGACATCGACATTGATCTCCAGGTCGGCCAGCTCATTAGCGATCAGCGGATCAAAGCGCGGGTCGCGGGTCGCCGACTCGATCGCGTTGCGGATCACCTCGCCGGCAACGTTGGGCATCGTCGGAGCAAAGGTTCCGATACAGCCGCGTAGAGCGTGGTGCCGGTGCAGCGAAACAAAAACCCCCGCCTGTTCTTTCATCTCCGGGGTCAGCTCGGCCGGCGGGGCGATCACTTTTCCCGTTCTGATATAAGCGTCGATCGTTTTCCTGGCTAGCTGGACAAGGGGGTGTTCATTTGTCATTGGATATTGGTCATTTGTCATTGCGGCTGAAAAGCCGCCACCATATAACCGACGCCGAACGGCCCTTCGTATGAGAGGACCTCGGGTTTAGCGTTTTGTCCGTCAAGCGCCCCGAGCAGGATGGCGATCGACCAGAGCGCATCCTGCCCCGCTTCTTCCGCCAGGACCGGATCGAATTTCAGGAGCCCCTTGATATCGTTATTTTTAACCAGGGCGACCAGTTGCTCGTCAAAAACTTTTCCCTTGGGAGAAAACCCGCTCGGCGCCTCCGGAGTCAGCCGGTGCGACATGTCGGCCGAAGCGATCAGCGCGACCTTGCGGCCGAGCCGGTCGGCGGTTCTGGCCAGCGCCCGGCCGAACTCGAACAGTTTGGAGAGCGGCATAAAAGAGATGGCGATCGGCAGGACCGGTTTTTTGCTCCCGGCCGCGGTCGGATAATAGAGTGGAACGAGTACCCCGTGATCGAGGATCGTCTCGGGGCAGGCGGTCGCCAGGTGGGTATCTTTGACGATCGCTAAACCGAGTTGCGGATCGCCCTTATAAACAAAATTCGGCTTCGGCTGGCCGAACTGGGCAAAATTCCCTTCAAAGACGTGACCGGTGTAGACCGGGACCGAAGCCTGGCCGACGTCGCCGTGCGGAGTGACGACCACGATCGTGTCGCAATCAGCCGTTTTAAGCCGCCGCGAAACTTCTTCCAGGGCTTGCTTGGTCGCCGCCGCTTCCTTAAGTCGCTCCTTACCGATCGCGGGAACAATGATCGGCGGATGCGGCATGATCGCGCCAAAAACGATGCTCATTTTGCTTCCGATATTAATATAATGTAGAATATTAGTCAACATGACCCTCAAGATATCCATCTCCGGCGTCCGCGGCTACGTGCCGGAGTCATTAACTCCCGAAGTCTGCCTTGATCTGGCCAAGGCGTTCGGCACTTATCTGCGCGGCGGCAAGGTGGTGATCGGGACCGATCCGCGCGCTTCCTCGGAATTCATCAAGGGGATCGTTTTTTCCGGCCTGCTGGCCACCGGCTGCGAGGTGATCGACCTGGGCATCTGTCCGACCCCGACGGTCGGCATCATGACCCGCCAGCTGGAAGCCGCCGGCGGGATCGTGATCACCGCTTCGCACAATCCCCTCCCCTGGAACGGCCTCAAGTTCATGCGCGGCGACGGTATATTCTTGAACGAGGCCCAGGCGAAAACATTTTTACAGACCTACGAGAGCAAAGCGTTCAGGCTGCGGCCGGCCAATAAAGGGGTTAAAGCGGACCGGAGCGGGCTGAAAACGCATATTGCCCGGGTCCTCCAGATCGTCAAAACAGCGGCGATCCGGAAAAAAAAGTTCAGGGTCGCGGTCGACGCCTGCAACGGCGCCGGCTCGGTCGCCCTGGTCAAGCTGCTCGAGAAGCTCGGCTGCAAGATCTACGCGATCAACACCCGGCTCGATCTCCCCTTTCCGCACAATCCGGAACCGACGCCGGAGAACATCAGCGCACTGCGGGAACTGGTCAAGCTCAAGAAAGCCGACATCGGTTTTGCCATGGACTCCGACGCCGACCGCCTGGCGGTGGTAGCGGAAAACGGCGAAGCGCTCGGCGAAGAAGCGACCCTGGCGCTGGTCGTCAAGTTCCTGCTGGAACGCCAGCCGGCGCTGGCCCGGCGGCAGAATATCGTGACCGTTAACCTCTCCACCAGCCGGATGATCGACGATATTTGCCGGGACAACGGTGCTTTGGCGGTCCGGACCAAAGTCGGCGAGGTCCACGTCGCCGAAACGCTGAAGAAACTCAACGGGTTGGTTGGCGGCGAGGGTAACGGCGGCGTGATCTATCCGCCGGTCGGCTTTAACCGCGACAGCCTGACGGCAGCTGCCCTGCTGCTAAACTATCTGGCTGTCTCCGGCCAGAAATTGACCGAACTCGCCGCGGCGCTCCCTCCTTATGTCATGGTCAAAAGCAAGCTGGAGTGCCGGAGCCTGGACGAAGCGAATGACCTGGTGGAAAAAACGAAAGAGATCTTCCGGGGCGAGGACTTGATCCTGACCGAAGGGGTTAAAGTGGTCTTTCCCGACGCCTGGCTCCACGTTCGGGCGTCCAACACCGAACCGATCATCCGCCTGATGGCCGAAGCCCGCGATCAGACGCGGGCCGCCGCCTTAATCGACCGGGTAACTGCGTAACTCTTCCAACCGCTCGGCCAGCGCGTGCTTGGGCATATCGAGGAACCGGGCGACCGCACCGACATCCCCGCCGCTTTTCGCCGTCAGCGCCGCGTAGAGCAACCGTTCAAAATTCCGGTGCGCTTCCGTCAGCGAGCCGGCGCTCCCGGTCAGGGTCCGCTGCGCGGCGGTCTCGATCAACAGCGCGCGGTCAAGCGCCAACGCCGGCAGACCGATCAGCCGATCGGTCGTCCGCAGGACGGCTTGTTCCAGCAGGCCGCTTAACTCCTCGTAATTGCCGGGATAATCGTACAGCGCCAGCGCCGCCAAGGCCTCCGGCGCGATCCCGGCGATCGGCCGGTCATGTTTGACCGCCAGCTCGATCAGGCTATCGGCGATCAATTGCGGCAGGTCATCTTTGCGTTGCCGGAGCGGGGGGACGACCAGCTGCCTGAAACCGGCGGTGTCGGCCTCCGCCAGAAAACCGCTGTCATAGGCGGCGATCACCAGCGTGATCTCGCGGTCGATCTTGCCGCGCCGTTCGCGGCCAAAGGCCAGCAGCGTCGCCTGAAAGCTTTTATCCAGGGCGGCAAAATTCTCCAGCAGGAGCGTGCCGGTCCGGTCTTCCTCGTTCAAATTACCGCCGGCAACCGGTTCGGCCAGCAATTCCTGGACGGTGGTCCAGAAAGAACTTTCCTGATCCGGCCGGTGGAACGAGGCGAGATCAAGCCGGGTGATCCGGCGCCGCGGCCGGTAACTGTGGGCGTGCAGATAAGCGACCGCGTCCGCCAAGGTTATTCCCGGTTCAGCCAGCAGGATAATGTTCCGGCTAACACCGATCGCTTCGGCCGCTTCGTTAAAGAACCGGCGCAGGGCGGCGCTGTCGCCGCGCAGCCAGGGGGCCGCCGTTTTGCCCGGCAGGGCCCAGGCGGTCGGCGTCAGAGCTTTGTTCAGCATTGCCTTGAGCTGTTCCGCGACCAGCGGTTTTTTCCAGACGTCCGCCGCGCCGAGCCGGGTCAGCGCCACCGCCAGCGGGATGTCGTTGTCAGCGGTCAGGATGATGATCGGGGTGCGCGGGGCGGTCAGGCGGAGCCGGCGGAACAGCTTGCCGTGGTCCTCGCTTCCCTCAGCCTGGTCGAGGATGATCACTGTCGGCTGTTCAGCGACCGAATCGACCAGGCGATAGTCCGGCAGCCCGTGCTTGATGACCGCCGCCGTCCGGTGGTCGCCGCTGATCAGCAGAAGTTTGTTCGTCATCATTCTGATTATAACAAGCCCTGGCTGACGGGTAAAGTCACCGTGAAGGTCGTCCCCTGTCCCAGCTTGCTCTCCAGGTCGATGAACCCTTTGTGGCCGTCAACGATACTGTGCGAAACAGTCAGGCCGAGCCCGGTCCCGCCGTACTTGGTGGTAAAGAACGGATCAAAAAGTTTTTTCTGCATTTCCGGACTGATCCCGTGCCCGGTGTCGGCGATCGAGACCCTGATCGACTGCAGCTGTTCGTCGACCGTCTTGCCGGGTGCGGTCGTGACCGTCAGCTCGCCCCCTTCCGGCATCGCCTGCAGGGCGTTGAGGATCAGGTTGGAGAACACCTGCGAGAGCTGTTCCCGGTCGATCTCGACCGGCGGGAGCTCCGCGTAGCGGCGGACGATCCGGACGCCGGCGTCGGCCGCCTTATCAGCAAAGTAACGGAGGTCATCCTCCAGCAGCTCGGTGATCGGCAACCGGACAAAGGTCAAAGCGGTCGACCGGGCAAAACCGAGCAGGTTTTCCACGATCCGGTCGATCCGGTCGATCTCGCGCGGCATGATCTCGCCGAGTTTTTGCCGATATTCCGGATCGTTGATCTTGAGCGGCAGCAGCTGGGCAAAAACCTTCATCGAGGAGAGCGGGTTCTTGATCTCGTGGGCCATCCCCGCCGCCATGGTCGCCAGGGCGGTCAGTTTGTCAGCCCGCCGGATCTTATCCTCCAGCTCTTTGCGTTCGGTCAGGTCCTGGATCAGCAGGAGCGCGCCGCTTTTCTTCTCCTGGTTGTTGCGCAGCAGGACCGACGAGAAAGCGACCGGGACCAGGCCACGCTCCGGCGACATCAGGCCGGTCTCGTAGTTGAGACAGGCGCGGCCGTGCAGTGTCCCCATCACCACCTGGGTCAGCGCGCCCCGCTCCCCCCAGACCTCTACGCAGCTGCGGCCGATGACCGCCGCCGCCGCCCGGCCGGTGATCTTTTCCGCCATCGGATTAAAGGTGACGACCTGGCCGCGGGTATCGGTGGTCAGCACGCCGCTGGTCATATTGCGGAGGACCTCTTCATTATAATTTTTAACCGCCAGGACCTCGTCGTAGAGCCGGGCGTTCTCCAGCGCGACCGCCGTCTGGCTGGCCAGGGTCGCCAGTAAAGCCAGATCCTCGGTCGAGTAACTGTCGCCGGAGAGCTTATCGCCGAGCGCGATCAGGCCGATCAGCTGCTCCTGGGAAATGATCGGTAGCCACACGGCCACGCCGAGCCGCTCCATCGCCGCGCGCAGTTCCGGTTCCGCCGTCAGTTCGTCGCGGCTCAGCGCCGCCCGGCTGGCGATCAGACGGGCGATCAGCGGGTTGTTTGCGTCCAGCTCCAGCTGTTTGTAGCCGGGCAGCTCCAGCGGCAAAGAACGGAAGCGGCCCCGCTCCGCCAGCAGAAAAGCGCTTTCGGAGACCTGCATCGTCTTGTTTAGAACGGTCACGACCAGTTTTACCAGCTGGTCGAGCCTGATGACCGCCGCCAGTTCCTGACTGATGTGGCGGAGGGTCTTCTGATAATTGTAACGGCCGCGGAAGAAGAGCCGGTCAGCCACCTGCTGCAGCAATCTGATCACAGGCTGATAAAGAGCCGCCAGGGCCAGCGCCGCCAGGGCGGTCACGAAAACGGAATTGTAACCGATCGCCCGGCGCAGATAGAGCTCGGAGGTCATCACCGCCAGGGCGTAAAGCGACATGATCAGCACGGTCGCGATCGCGTAGACAACCCCGCGCTGAATGACGATCTCGATGCTCATCAGGCGGTGGCGAATGATCGTGTACGAAATGATCCCGAGCGTAATGATCAGGGCCAGCGGGCCGATCCCGGCCAGGTCGGAGTAGCCGCTGAGCGGCAGGATCAGGTTGGTGACGATCGGGAATGAAGTCCCCACCAGAAAAGCGAAGAAAATATATCCGATCTGCAGCCGCAGCGCACCGGCGGAATGCTGGTAACGGATCGCCAGACGGTAGAACGAAAAGAGCATCAGCCCGATAAAATAGACCAGAAATAAGGGGAACAGCATCCCGGGCAGAAAATGGTGCCGCCCTGCCAAGACCGTTGTACCGGCAACGATAAAACGGGAAAAAGAAAGAACGGCAAAGACGACCGCCGACAGCTTGATCGCCAGCCGGACCGGGAAGTTGATGCTCCATTCATCACGGGAAAAATAGTGGGTGAAGTAAAAAAACACCGCCGGGATCAGAGCGGCAAAAGCCGCCGCTAACTGACTCCAGTAAAGCGCTGCCGCTTCGGTCGTAGCCAGACTGTACATAAAGATGGAAACTGTCCAGCCGGCCGCCAGGGTGGCGGTCAGGGCAAAATTAAAATTAGTGCGGCTCTGTCGGTCGCTGAGCAGCACGAACGCCGCTAAAGCCAGATTAGCCAGGCCGATCAATAATGGAGGAAGGTACTGGCTCTGCTCGGTCAGCAGCAAGCCAACGGACGCCCCGACCGCGACCAGGCCGAAAAAAGCGTTACTGATGGCTGGCGGAGACAAACGCATATGATTCTAGCCACATTATAGGTTCAGCGTCCCGCCCCGTCAACGCCATCCGGCTTCCGGGCGATCAGCAGCCAGGCCTGGTCAGCGTAAACCGATTCGCAAGCCACGATCTCAAAACCGGCTTTTTGATACCGTTCCCGCAGTTGCGCCTGATCGTAGAAATGCCAGTCGCCGATCACCGCTTTTAGTTCCGCGATCTTGCCAAAGATAATGGCGATAAGCGCCAGCGGCAGTTTGCGCAGGTTCCGGAGCACGCTCTGCTCCTCCTGCCGATGACGCGCCTCCGCCGCCAGGACCTTGAAAAACCGCGCGCCGCGGCGCGGCGTCACGACAGCGATCAAGCCACCCGGAGCCAGCGCCCGAAAATTCTCTTCCCGTGATAACTGGTCATTGTGCAGATAACCTTCCACCAATATACTGCCGATCTTGGTCAGCGCGCCCGACTGGATCGGCAGCGGGGCGTTCAGGTCGCCCTGGACAAAAAGGGCCCCGGGCAAATTCTTTTTAGCGACAGCTAGCATTTCTCCCGTGTGGTCCAAACCGACAGCCAACTTTACCTTGCTGCTGATCTCAGCCAGCCAGAGGGCATTCCCGCAACCGGCTTCCAGGACCGTGTCTTGTCCGTTCAAGTGCAGAGAGCGGTTAACCTTTTCCCGGATCAATTGGTGCTCGTGCGAATCCTTCAGGATCTTGATCACGGGCGCATAGACCCGCCAGTAATTGGCATCGGTCGGCAAGACCGCCCGCAGCGCCCGGCGAAAAAGATCGTAACGCGCTAATTTTTCCGCGATCATTCTTTGCTCCTGCTTTTACGAACGGCTGACCAACCAGCTTCTGAGCCGATCGCCCGTCTGCTCGATCACTCCGCCGCCGTCCCGTTCCTTTTCCCGTCTCTTGGCGCTCCGGATCGCCCCCAGGGTCACCAAACCGCCAAAGTAAAGACCGTTACCCTCTTGAACGCCCCGCTCACCGCCGATCGCTTCCAGCCAACTGTGGCGGATCTGGCTTGGCCGGTCGATCTCGCTTTGCGGAAAGACCGGCTGACCGTGTTTGACCGGATAACGGGTGTGGGGCGGATAAACGCCGCTGTCGAGGGCGAGCGGAAAAGTTCCGCCGTTAACGCTCCTGACCCCCAGCAGCAGCGGTCTGTCCCGCCTGACCAGATCTGCCGGTTCAGTGATCCGCCGGTGGATATCATCAAAGATCGCTGCGGCGATCAATTCCTGTTCTTGACCGACCGACGCCATCCCTTTGATGAAAGCGTAGAACGGGGTGAAACGGCCGGAATGGGCAAAGGCCCACATTTTGAACCGGGCGTGATCGACCGCGCCGTCCGGCTGGAGCAGCAGGGCCGGGCGATTGTGCCAGGCGTTGCCGTAATAAAGGCTGCTCAGACTTTCCCGGATGGCGTAAGAGGTCAGGCCGCTCCCCTGGAAGAGGCCGCGGGTCATAACAAAATGGATGAACGCGTAGGATAATTCCTGTCCAGCGTACATGGTTTGAAAACTTTGCACGGCAGCGAACGAAACGGGAAACCCGTGCCAGCGGATGAACGGCACCCGGTCAGCGTCAAAAAGGCGACGAACGTAATACGATTCCCGATCATAGCTGACCCCGGGCGTGCCGTAAGCCTCAAACGAAGCAGCCTGGGAGATCAGGTCAACATCGAAGATCAGCCGATTCTTGACCCCCTGCGCGTGGCGGACCGGCGAGATGATCTCGACGTCAAAGTTCTCGCCCCGGCGCCGCAACTGCAAATGCCGAACGCCGCCCTGCCTGGCGGCGAACGTCCCGTTGGGCAGCAGCGCTTCGCTGTCGCCGGGAAAACGACCCCGGTCGTCGATCAGGAGACCGATCAACGCTTTATATTCCTCGGCAGTGCGCGGGTAGCCGGCGCCCGAACGGGGGTCGAACAGAAGCTGGTCGGTCAGCAGCGCGGCGGCCTTGAGGACAACGGGGGCCGGAGCGATCGGCACTTCTTGCGGCCGCTGCGGTTTGAATTCCGGTGTGACCGGCCACGACTGGCGCCGGGAATAAGCCAGCCATTTGCGGCGCAGTTTGGTCAGATCGAGGGCCATGCCGCGGATATTTTCCCGCAGAAAAGATAATGGCACGCGGTCAAAAGGGATGTCGAGCAGTTTGGGCGCCGGATCGATCAGCAGCTCATCAAAAGCCGTTTCCTTTATCGCCGCCCGCAGTTTATCGATCAGCGCATCATATTTTTTGTCCGGTAGTTGGGTCAGCGAACGGATATCGGCCAATCCGATCCGTCTGATCCCCAGCGTGAACAGGTCCTGCCGCACCAAAGAGAGCGGCCGGACATTCGGCCGGAAAACAGGCATACAGCCAATATCGATCAAGTGCCTGACCAAGCTCATAGCTGTCAGGTTATCGGGCTGGTGCTGGCTGAATTTCAGCTAAACGGCGAAACGCTGATATATCCGGGGGAGCGAGCTGAGATCGAGGGCAACTCCGCGTTCGATCTCGATGCAGCGATCGAACAACTCCTTTAACGCCGTCGGGGAGCTGACGATCTTACCGATCTTGATGGCCCGGAGGTCGGCGGTCGGCGGCAAGATCAGTTTAACGGGCGAAGCACCTTCCAAGGTCGTGACGAAATAATCGTGGACCCTGTCCAGCAGACTCAGCATGTCCTGATATTGCGTCAACGGCAGCTGCCGCAGCTTATAGACCGATGCCCGGTTCCACGGGTTATAAAAGCCGCGGCTGGCCAAGTCGGCAATGACGTTTTGTCTGGTATAACGCTCCCTGGCTAATTGCGGCCGCTGAACTAATCTTTCCGGACTGACAAAAATGGTGCTCCCTCCATGCTTTTCTATCGGGCGCGGCAGCGGAGAATTTCAGCTATTTTTCAGGAGGGTTTTCTCGATCGCCACCAGCTCTTCCTTGGTGTTGATCCCGAGGGTCTCACCGGCGTCGGCGGTCTTAAAAGCGCGGACGGGGAGGCCTTTTTGCCGGAGGATATGGATCGTGTCGGTAAGGTAGTACTCTTTTTGCGCGTTCTCGGCCCTGACCTCTTTGAGCGCGGCGAACAACGCCGCAGCGTCAAAGCAAAAAGTCCCGGTGTTGAACTCGCCGATGGCCAGCTCCGCCGGCGTCGCGTCTTTTTTCTCGACGATCTTGAGCAGTTCGCCGCCGGGCCCGCGGATGATCCGACCGTAATTGCCGGCATCCGGCAGTTCCGCGGTCAGGTCGGTCGCCGCGGCGTGTTCGCGCTCGTGAAAAGCGACCAGGTCGGCCACGGTTTTCTCCGTCAGGAGCGGCACGTCGCCGGCCAGGACCAAAACGTTGCCGCTAAAACCGCGCAGGGCCGGCTCGGCCTGCGCCACGGCGTGCCCGGTCCCCAGCTGCTCTGCCTGAACGACGAATTCGATCCCCGGCCAATCCCGGTAGTAGTTGATGATCAGGTCGCGCTGGTGCCCGACGACGACCAGGACCTTGGCCGGTTTTAGCTTCCGGACCGTCTTAATGACATAGGAGAGCATCGGTTCGCCCAGGATCTCGTGGAAAACCTTGGGGAGATCGGACTTCATCCGCGTCCCCTTACCGGCCGCTAAAATAACTGCTGCCAACTCACGCATAAAACCATTCTATCAACCCGCCGAGAGCTTGACAAGTTTGTCCTTACATTGTTATAATAGCTCACCGAGCCAAGGCGTGTTGTCTTGGCCGTTTTTTTGTGTCAAGACGAGAGATAATCATCAAGCGGCTCAAAGAGACCCTCGATCCCGAACGGTTCGAGCACTCTCTGCGAGTGGAAAAGATCGCGCTCCAGCTGGCAGCCCGGTACCGCGTCAACAGGCAGCACGCCTCACTGGCCGCCCTGCTCCATGACTGCGCCCGCCGTTTCGACCAGCCCGGAATGTTGCGCGAGGCGCGCCGGTTAGGATTAAAGATCAGGCCGCTCGACCGGGCAGAACCGAAGCTGCTCCACGGGGAGCTCGGCGTCCGGCTGGCGCAACGCGAGTTTGGCGTCAGGCAGGCTGACATCCTGGCCGCGATCAGATGGCATACGACCGGTCAACCGGGCATGTCCAGGCTGGCCAAAGTGATCTACCTGGCCGATCACGTTGAAGAAGGCCGGGACCACGCCGCCGCTGGCCGCCTGCGAAAACTGGCCTTCCGGGACCTTGATCGGGCGGTCATTGAGTCGGCGACCGAACAGTTGCTCTATTTGCTTGATAAAGGGGTGCCGGTCGATCCGGCCTCCCTGGAAACCAGGAACAGCTACTTACAGAAGCGAAAATGAAAAGAACATTAGCGATCATCACCGTGATCATGGTCCTGCTGGCCGCCGCGATCGGTTTTACGATCAGCGTCGGCGCCCGGATCGCGCTGCTCGACATTTTCTTTAGCCTGGCGCCGACCGCCCCGATCATCGCCGAGACCAATATTCTGGTCCTGGGGGTGGACGACATCTACGGCCATCGCTCCGACACGATCATGGTCCTGCACATCGACCCGGCCAAGCGGAGCGCCTCGGTCGTCTCCGTGCCGCGCGACACGATCGTCACTGTCCCCGGGCGCGGGCTGGACAAGGTCAATCATGCCTACGCCTACGGCGGCGTGGAGCTCTCCCGCCGGACGCTGGAGGATTTTTTTCGGGTCAGTATCCCCTATTATGTCATCGTCGACCTGACCGGGATCGAAAAACTGATCGACGAGATCGGCGGGGTCTGGGTCAACGTCGAAAAGCGGATGTACTATGTCGATTACGCCGGCGACCTGCACATCGACCTGCAGCCGGGCGTGCAGAAGCTGAACGGCAAACAGGCGATGGGTTATCTCCGCTTCCGCCACAGCGACAACGATTTTGCCCGGATCGGCCGCCAGCAGAATTTTCTCCGCTCGGTCGCCGACCAGGCGATGAAAAAAGAGAACCTGCTTAAAACCCCTCAGCTTTTTCTCTCCCTGCTCCAGTGCGTTCAGACCAACCTGAACTCCCGGGAGATCCTGGGACTGACGCTGGCCCTGCGGGGGGCCAACGAGAGCGGCCGGGTCAGCATGACGCTGGTCCCCGGCAGCGACTTTATTGTCGACAACATCTATTACTGGAAACCGAACGAGGAAGGGGTCCGCCGGCTGGCCACCAGCTTTTTGTTCAACGGCAAGGTGGCGGCCGCGGCCGGGGAGAACGACAATTAAACGGCGGGGCGATACCGCGCTGCTCGATCTGATCGCGGAAGCAGCCGAGGATAAGCAGGCGGTCGAACTGCGGGTCCTGGACGTCCGCGCCGGCAACAAACTGGTCGATTATCTGGTCCTGTGCAGCGGCGAGGCGGACACGCACCTGCGGGCGATCGAAAAAGGGATCGACGAGGCGCTGCGGAAAGAGAACATCAAAGGCCATAAATGGGAGGGGGTGACAAGTTCCGGCTGGTTGATCCTGGACCTCGGGTCGATCGTCGTGCACGTCATGAGCCAGGAAGCGCGCGACTATTATCGCCTGGAGGAGTTGTGGGGCAAGGACGCAATAGTGTATCATTATTGAGTTCCACCTCATTTTCGTATTTCGAGTTTAGTGTTTCGAGTTTTGGTTAGTGGGGCTGTAGCTCAGCTGGGAGAGCGCCTGAATGGCATTCAGGAGGTCGTGGGTTCGATCCCCATCAGCTCCATATTTTCTATTTTTCAAGGAGGCAAAGGAAATGGCTAAAGGGAAGAAGTATGTCTACAAGTTCGGGGGCGGCAAGGCGGACGGCAAGGAATCGATGAAGAATCTGCTCGGCGGTAAAGGGGCGAACCTGGCGGAAATGGCCGGCCACCCCAAGCTCCGGCTCCCGGTCCCGCCCGGTTTCACGATCACGACCGAGGTCTGCACCCATTACTACGATCACAAGCGCTCCTACCCGAAGGAGCTAAAAGTCCAGGTCGCGGCCGCGCTGGCCAACGTGGAAAACCTGATGGGGAAGAAATTCGGCGACGCCAGGAATCCCCTGCTCGTCTCCGTCCGCTCCGGCGCCCGCCGCTCGATGCCGGGGATGATGGACACCGTCCTCAATGTCGGCCTCAATGATGTCACCATTAAAGGGCTGATCGAACAGACCGGCAACGCCCGCTTCGCCTACGACGCCTACCGCCGCCTGGTCATGATGTACGCCGATGTCGTCATGGAAAAAGCGGAAGGGATCGAACAGCAGGGCGGCAAAGGGATCCGCAAACGGATGGACGAGCGCCTCGACGAAATGAAGAAAGCGAAGGGCGTTAAACTGGACACCGAACTGACCGCCGACGACCTGAAAAAGCTGGTCGCCGAGTTCAAGCAGATGGTCCTCGACGTCCTGGGCAAGCCGTTCCCGGACGACCCGCAGCAGCAGCTCTGGGGCGGCATCGGCGCCGTCTTCATGAGCTGGAACGGCAAACGCGCCATCGAGTACCGCCGGATCGAGAAAATTCCCGATGAATGGGGAACGGCGGTCAATGTCCAGGCGATGGTCTTCGGCAACATGGGCGACGACTCCGCCACCGGCGTCGCGTTCACCCGCAATCCGGGGAACGGAGACGAGAATTTTTACGGTGAGTACCTGATCAACGCCCAGGGCGAGGACGTGGTCGCGGGTATCCGCACCCCCGCCCCGATCAACGACAACTCCAAGAACGACCACAGCCGCAACCTGCCGACGCTGGCCAAGATCATGCCCGCGATCTATAAAGAGCTGTTCGACATCCAGATCCGGCTCGAAAAGCACTACCGCGACATGCAGGATATCGAGTTCACGATCGAAAAAGGGAAGCTGTTCATGCTGCAGTGCCGGGTCGGCAAACGGAACGGCGTCGCCGCCGTCCGGATCGCCACCGACATGTACGCGGAAAAACTGATCAGCGCGCCGGAAGCGCTGCTGCGCGTCCAGCCGAACCAGCTGGTCGAGCTCCTGCTGCCGATGCTCGACCCGAAGGCGGAAGCGGCGACCAAGCCGATCGCCAAAGGACTGCCGGCCGGACCGGGCGGCGCCAAGGGACGGGCAGTTTTCACCTCCGAAGCAGCCGTCGCCTGGGCGGCGCGCGGCGAAAAGGTCATCCTGGTCCGCGAAGAGACCTCGCCGGAAGACGTGGACGGGATGCATAAGGCGCAGGCCATTCTGACCAGTAAGGGCGGGATGACCTCACACGCGGCGCTCGTCGCCCGCGGCTGGGGCAAATGCTGCGTCGTCGGCTGCGAAGGGTTGGAAGTCGGCGCCAAGTCGGCCACGACCAAGAGCGGCGAAACGATCAATGAGGGCGACTGGATCACCCTGAACGGGACCAAGGGACTCGTCTATAAAGGGGACCTGCCGCTCGTTGACGTCGACCTGGAGCACAACAAGTCGTACGGCATCCTGATGAAGCTGTGCGATAAATACCGGACGATGAACATCCGGACCAACGCCGACACCCCGAAAGACACGGCCAAGGCGATCGAGTTCGGGGCCGAGGGGATCGGGCTCTTCCGGACCGAACACATGTTTTACGGCGAGGGGAGCGATAAACCGCTCTTCCTCCTCCGCAAGATGATCATGAGCAAGACCAAAGCGGAACGGGTCAACGCGCTGGCCGAACTCGCCGTCTTCGTCAAGCGGGACATCAAGGCGACCATGGAAGCGCTGAATGGCCTGCCGATCACCATCCGCCTGCTTGACCCGCCGCTGCACGAGTTCGTGCCGCACAGCGAAGACCGCCAGGAAGCGCTGGCCAAAGAGCTCGGCGTTGACATCGCGGAGATCAAGAAGCGGGGCGAGAGCTTGAAGGAGAACAACCCGATGCTCGGCCACCGCGGGGTCCGGCTCGGCGTCACCTACCCCGAAGTTTCCGAAATGCAGATCCGGGCGATCCTGGAAGCGGCCGGCGAACTGGTCAAGGCGGGGAAGAAAGCTTACCCCGAGATCATGATCCCGGTCACCTGCACCGTCAACGAGCTGAACCACCAGAAGGCGCTGGTCGATAAAGTCTACGCCGAGGTCTGCGCCAAGCTGGGCCTCAAGAAGATCCCGTTCATGTACGGCACAATGATCGAGATCCCGCGCGCCGCCCTGACCGCGGGGAAGATGGCCGAAACGGCGGAATTCTTCTCGTTCGGGACCAACGACCTGACCCAGATGGGCTTCGGCTTTAGCCGCGACGACATCGGCGGCTTTCTGCCCGACTATCTGACCGGCAAGATCCTGCCGGCGGACCCCTTCCAGACGATCGACCAGGAGGGGATCGGCGAACTGATCAAGCTCGGTATCACCCGCGGCCGCAAGACCCGCAAAATGCTCAAGGTCGGGATCTGCGGCGAACACGGCGGCGATCCCGATTCGGTCAAGTTCTGCCACGCGGTCGGCATGAACTATGTCTCCTGCTCGCCGTTCCGGGTGCCGATCGCCCGGTTGGCAGCCGCTCAGGCCGCCCTTAAATAAGGTTTGATGCTGATCAGAAAGGAACTGGAAGAGCGCGAACAAGCGACGTTATCGCCTAATGCGGCCCGGGCTGGCAACAGCCTGGGCCGCAAGCGGCCCGAGAAGGAGTGCGACCTGCGCACCGCCTTTCAGCGGGACCGCGATCGGATCATCCACTGCAAATCGTTCCGCCGGCTCAAGCACAAGACCCAGGTTTTCATTTCGCCGGTGGAAGACCACTACCGGACCCGACTGACCCACACCCTGGAGGTCGCCCAGATCTCGCGGACGATCGCCCGCGCCCTGCGGCTCAACGAGGACCTGGCGGAAGCGGTCGCCCTGGGGCACGATCTGGGGCACACGCCGTTCGGCCACGCCGGCGAGTTCGTCCTCGACGACATCCTGAGCAAGTATTACGGCCGGCGTTTCTTCCATAACGAACAGAGCGTCCGGGTGGTGGAAGTGATCGAGCGCGACGGCCGGGGACTGAACCTGACCGCCGAGGTGCTCGACGGGATCCGCAACCACACCCCCGACGATCCGTGGCCGGCGACGCTGGAGGGACGGGTCGTTCGTCTGGCCGACCGGATCGCCTACCTGAGCCACGACATCGAGGACGCGTTCCGGGCGGGCGTGATCACTCCCCGGCAGCTGCCGGCTAAGCACCTCAACGTGCTCGGCAAGAACATTCTCGACCGGATCATCCGGAGCATCGTCAAAAGCAGCCAGGGGAAGAACGAGATCGTCATGGAGCCGGCGGTCCAGCGCGCGATGGACGGTCTCTACGAGTTCATGTACAAGAACGTCTACACCAACCCGATCGCCAAATCGGAAGAAGCGAAAGTGCCGGAGCTGCTCCACCAGCTCTTCCGCTACTACCATTACGATCCGTCGTTCCAAAAAGGGCTGAAAGAAGAAGAACAATTGCCGCACACGATCGATTTTATCGCCGGCATGACCGACCGCTACGCGATCACCAAATTCCAGGAATTATTCGTCCCCGACGAGTGGAGAAGACAGGTTTGATCCCCAAGTCCCAGATCGACGAGATCCGCCAAAAGAGCGACATTGTCGCGGTGGTTTCCGAGTACGTTGCCCTGAAAAAAAGCGGCCGTAACTTTGTCGGGCTCTGCCCTTTCCACTCGGAAAAGGGCGCCTCCTTCACCGTCTCCCAGGAAAAGCAGCTCTTCCACTGCTTTGGCTGCGGCGAAGGGGGCAACGTTTTTGACTTTCTGATGAAGATCGAAGACCTCAGCTTTGCCGCCGCGGTCGCCGAGCTCGGCGGGCGCGTCGGTCTGGCGGTGGAAAAAAGCGGTATCACCATCGGCTCCAAAAGCGACAAAGACAAGCTGACCGAGGTCCTGGCGCTGGCGGCCAAATTCTACCGGCATTGTCTGGAGGGGGACGCCGGTAAACCGGCCCGCGACTATCTGACCGGCCGCGGGATCAGTCCCGAAACCGCCATAACCTTCGGGCTTGGCTACGCCCCCAACGCCTGGGAAGAGCTCTTCAAGGCGCTGATCGCCCGCGGGGCAGCGCCGGCGCTGATCGAAAAAGCCGGCCTCACCCTCCCCCGCGAAGGGAGGGACGGTTATTTTGACCGGTTCCGCCACCGGCTGATGTTCCCGCTTTTTGATCCGCGCGGCCGGGTGATCGCCTTCAGCGGGCGTGCGCTCGACAACGTCGAACCGAAGTATCTGAACTCGCCGGAAACGCCGGTCTACCACAAAGGGAGCACGATCTACGGCCTCAACTTTGCCCGCGACGAGATCAAGCAGGCGAAAACAGTCATTCTGGTTGAGGGGAATCTCGATCTCCTGTCGCTCCACCAGGCCGGTTTTCGCTACAGCGTGGCGCCGCTCGGCACAGCGCTGACCACCGAGCAGTGCAAGTTACTCGCCCGTTTCACCGATAGTATTTTGCTGGCCTACGACACCGATACTGCCGGAGAAACCGCCGCCGAGCGTTCTGCCCAGCTATTGCGCACTCTCGATCTCAAGGTCAAAGTGCTCGATCTGCCCGGGGTCAAAGACCCGGACGAATTCATCAGGCAAAAAGGGGCCGCGGCTTTCGGCCTGGCCGTGGAGAGCGCCGTCCCCTACTTTGAGTACCGGCTCAAGCGGATCGCGCAGCGCCACAACGTCACCGAGATCGAAGGCCGCGCCAAAGCCCTGCGCGAAGTCAGCACTCTGCTGGGCCAGGAACGGGACCAGTTCGTGCAGGGCGAGTACGCCAAACTGGCGGCCACCCTGCTGGGGACCGATACCGGTACGGTGCTGGCGGAGATCAAGCGGCACGGTTATTACCAGACCGGCCGCGGCAAAGACCTGAGGCGGGTCACGGAAAAGCCGGCTTCCAAGGTCCTGGAGGCGGAGAAAAAACTGATCGCGCTGTCGACGCAAAACGTGACGGCGCTGGCCACGATCAAACGGGAACTGCAGCCGGATTTTTTCAGCGGTCCGGAGGCGCGGGCGGTCGCCACAGTCCTGTTCAACCTGGAGCCGACCGCGGGGGATCTGACCCACACGCTAATCGAACAGCTCCCGGCCGAAGCGGCCCGGAACTTTTTGACCCAGGTCCTGGTGACCGAGTCAGTCGACCAGTCGGCCGAGGTCCTGAACGACTGTATCGGCGTGATCAAGGCGGAACACGCCCGCCAGCGGGTCGCCGATCTCAAGACCCAGCTGCACGCGGCGGAGCAGGCGAAAGATACCGATCGGGCCGCTGCGCTTCTGGCGGTACTAAAGGCTGAAATTTCGTAAGGTAAGGGCCGATACAAAACTGGAGGGGATTGCATGTTCGGTAAAAGGGACGATATGGAAACATTGCGGGCGGCGGCTTCCCGGAAGGGATACCTGACCCCCGAAGAAATACTGTCGGTCTATCCGCATCCGGAAAAGAATCTGGATGAGATCGAGCAGCTGCTGGGGCTCGGCATCGAGCTGTCGGACAAAAAGGAAAAACGCGCCGATGAGGGCGCCGCCAAGGGCGACGACCTCCACCAGGAGCTGGCGGACATCAAGGGGATCGGGGTCGATGACACGGTCCGGATGTACCTGCGCGAGATCGGTAAGTTCCCGCTGCTGACCAGTGAAGAAGAGATCGTTCTGGCCAAGCGGATGAAAGTCGGCGATATGCGCGCCAAGCATAAGCTGGTCAACTCCAACCTCCGGCTGGTCGTCAGTATCGCCAAAAAATACACCGGCCGCGGCATGCTCTTTCTCGACCTGGTCCAGGAAGGGAACCTCGGCCTGATCCGGGCGGTGGAAAAGTTCGACTACCGGAAAGGGTATAAGTTCTCGACCTACGCTACCTGGTGGATCCGCCAGGCGATCACCCGCGCGATCGCCGACCAGGCCCGCACCATCCGGATCCCGGTCCACATGATCGAAACGATCAACCGGCTGCGTAAGACCTCGCGCATCCTGCTGCAGCAGCTCGGCCACAAGCCGACGGAAAAAGAGATCGCCCAGCGGGCCCGCATGTCGATCGACAAGGTCCGCGAGATCATCCGCATTTCGCAGGTTCCGCTCTCGCTGGAGGCCCCGGTCGGCGACGAGGAAAGCTCGCGCCTCGGCGACTTTGTGGAAGACGCCACCATCCAGGCGCCGGACGACGTCGTCCTGCAGGGCCTGCTGCGCGACGATCTGGAAGACGTGATGAACACCCTCTCGGAACGGGAGCGGACGGTCCTGAAGCTCCGGTTCGGGCTGGATGACGGTCATCCGCGGACGCTGGAAGAGGTCGGACGGGTTTTCGCAGTCACTCGCGAGCGGATCCGGCAGATTGAGGCTAAGGCGCTGCGGAAATTAAAGCATCCGACCCGGGCGCGGAAGCTGCGCGAGTATCTGAAATAACTAATCTTTCGGCCAGTTAGCGATATCGGGGCCGTATTTCGCCTGGTTATCGACGATCTTCTTTTTCAGGGCAGCGACGTTGTCCTGCAAACCCTTGATCGTCCCCTCAAAATCACTGATCTGTTTGAGTAAATCGTCCAAATTTTTCGCTTTTTCTTGATCCATGGTTTTGCCTCCCGCTCCGTGCTCGATCCCGCCCATTATACCCGACGCCCCCGCCGGACGCAACCAACCGGCCGGCGGAAAATAGCGCGAAATTTTGGCTATTGTCCTTCGATTATAAACTAAGGGCTTTTATGAGAATATTTTTCGCCAAACCGGCGATGATCGATCATCCCTCGCTCCCCTTTAAGATCGCGGCTAAACAGGTTAGAGTCGGCGAATTCAAGCGGGCGCTGGCCAATTACGAGATCCGCGGCAACAACGCGCTTTATCTGCAGGCTCAGCTGGACAACGAGGCAATCGCCGGCCGGATCGTGACCCATGTCAATCTGTATGACGGCCTGGCGCTGGCGGCAGAAATGAACCGGCAGAACCCCGGCCATCATTACCGGCTACCGACCGAAGCGGAGTGGAATGCGGTCCTGGCCCGACCGCTGCTCGCCGACAGTTTGCACGACGGCTACTGGAATTGGACCGCGACGGAGAGCGCCCCCGGCAGCGGCGAATATATTTTGCGTTCGCTGGTCGGCGAGATGCGCTATCAATCCCACCCGTCGTTCCGCTATAGCAGCTTTGCGCTTCGCCTGGTCGAGGATAAGAGCGATCTGGGCGGTGTAGGACTCGAACCTACGACCTTCTCGGTGTAAGCGAGACGTTCTAACCAACTGAACTAACCGCCCTTAACCCCTCGACAAGCTCGGGGTAAATGGGCCCACTAGGATTCGAACCTAGAACCAATCGGTTATGAGCCGACTGCTCCACCCTTGAGCTATGGGCCCCCGGTAAAAAGTCAGTTTAGCCCAGCTTGCGGGCATAGTCAAGGAATGCTAATATAGACGCTATCTTGTCCTGAGCGAACAAAGTGAGTCGAAGGACGGGCGGTTAGTTTAGTGGTAGAACGCCTGCTTCACACGCAGGAGGTCGCAGGTTCAATCCCTGCACCGCCCATTTTTTCTGCGCCGACCATGCTCGTTCTTTACAACTTCGCGTTTCAATGTTAAGATAAATTATCTTCTGCGTTTGCGAAAAGCTTTGGCGAGGCTCAATTTAGAAGCGGCAAAAACTTTTCGTTGAAACAGAATGAACTTATTAATCAATATTAATTCCCTGGTCGTACTGGACCCATTCGCCCTGTTTTTTCTGACCGTCATCTTATTGATCAGCTTCCCGGCGTTAGTCTATTCGCTCGGCTATCTCCAGCCCAAATACAGCGGAGCCAAACTGCTGACCACCCAGCTGACCACCGTGGCGTTCATCCTCTCCATGGCTCTGCTGGTGATCGTCGGCAACGCGCTCGTTTTCCTGATCGTCTGGGAACTGATGACCCTGCTCTCTTATCTGCTAATCCTGACCGACAGCGAAAGCGACGCCGCGGTCAATGCCGCCTCACTTTACATAATAATGACCCACTGCGGCACGGCCTTCCTGACCGCCGCGATCTTCCTGATCTACCGGCATTCGGGCTCATTCGACCTGCCGGCGATGGCCGCGGCGTGCCAAACGATGTCGCCGCTCCTGCGCAACACGCTGTTCTTTTTCTTCCTGATCGGCTTTGGGACCAAAGCCGGAGTTGTCCCACTCCACCTCTGGCTCCCCTACGCCCACCCCCAGGCACCAAGTCATATCTCCAGCCTGATGTCGGGGGTCATGATCAAGACCGCCCTCTACGGCTTGATCCGTTTTGTCTTCCTGGTCCTGGGGATCAGTTCCCTCTGGTGGGGGATCACGGTACTCACGTTAGGCATAATCTCCGCGCTGATCGGCATTATCTACGCCTTGATGGATAAACAGCTCAAACGGCTGCTGGCATATTCCAGCGTTGAAAATATCGGCCTCATCCTGCTCGGGATCGGCCTGGCAATGATCTTGACCAGGCTCAACCTTCCCGGCCTCGCCGCTCTGGCGCTGACGGCCGCCCTTTATCACCTGCTCAATCACGCTGTTTTCAAAGGGCTCCTCTTCCTTTGTGCCGGGAGCGTGCAAAAAGGAACCGGCACCCTCAATCTGGAAAAGCTCGGCGGTTTGATCAAAACAATGCCGTGGACCGCCGGTTTTTTTCTGGTCGGCGCCATGGGGATCTCCGCCTTACCGCCGCTCAATGGATTTGTCAGCGAATGGCTCCTCCTGCAGGCGCTCTTTACCGGCGGGCAAAGCGTTCCGGGCTTACCGGCGCTCTACCTTGCGCTTGCCGCCGCGGCCATCGCCTTGACCGGCGGATTGACTGCTGCCTGCTTCGTCAAAGCGTTCGGCATCACTTTTCTCGCCCTCCCGCGCAGCCAGGAGGCCGCAGAGGCCCGGGAAGCGCCTCGCACCATGATTTTCGGCATGGCTTTTTTGGCGGCCGCTGTCGTCTGCCTCGGTTTACTGGGGCCGACCGTGTTCAACGTTTTGGCCACTGTTGCCGGCTCGATCTGCCGGGCAGCGCCGCCACCGGCCGCTTTCTTAAGCTCCGATCTGACGATCTGCTTTGTCCTCGCCCTCGGCAGCGGTCTGGCGATCGGCCACTTCAGTAACGGCCAAAAGGTCCGGGTCGGCCGGACCTGGGCTTGCGGCTATTATGAGACCGGCAGCCGGAACGAGTATACGGCGACCGCTTTCTCCAAACCGTTCCGGATCGCTTTTAGCTTTTTCCTCCTCCCCTTCCGCAAGACGGAAAAAGTCAAAGATTCTTTCTATCACGTCAAATCGTTCGTCTACGAAACGTATACAACCAAGATCTTTAAGGAATATTTGTATGACGCCGGTCTCGGCCTCGTCCTGCGCGGCGCGCGGTTCTTCAAGCGGGCCCAGGCCGGCAGTATCCACCTCTACCTCTCGTATATTCTGGCCACGCTGGTGCTGCTGGCCTTGCTGGTGAGGGCATTCTGATGCAGGCGCTAACCGTTATTCTTTATCTCCTCCTGGCGATCGGCCTGGCGCCGCTCCTCAGCGGCGTGATCGCCAGGCTCAAGAATAATCTTCGCCTCCGGGCGGGACAAAGCATCCTGCAGCCGTACCGCAACCTCCGGAAACTGCTGGGTAAAGAAGAGATCGTCCCGGAGAACAGCTCCTGGCTCTTCCGCGCCGCGCCGGCGATCGTTTTCGCCGCCAGCCTGACCCTCTTTTTGCTGCTCCGGACCAACAGCTTGCTGTCGGTCATTTTTGTCCTGGCGCTCGGCCGCTTTTTTCTTGCCCTCGCCGCCCTCGACGCGGGAAGCGCCTTCGGCGGGATCGGTTCTTCGCGCGAGATGTTCCTCGCCAGTTTCGTTGAACCGGCGGCCTGCCTCGTCATCCTTGTCCTTTATCTGGCTCCCGGACCGGCCTGGTCGGTCGCGCATATCCTGGCCGGGCTCGCTCTGCTGATCGTGGTCCTGGCCGAGACGGCGCGCCAGCCGGTCGATAACCAGGAGACGCATCTGGAGCTGACGATGGTCCACGAAGCGATGCTGCTTGATCATTCTGGCCCGGCGCTCGCCCTGCTGCTGCTCGCCGCCCAGATCAAACAGCTTTTTTGGCTGGTCCTGCTGGTCAGCCTGTTCGTTCCCCTGACGGCGCTCCTGCCGCTTGGCGCCGGACTGCTGGCGGCCGCGCTGGTCATCGCTCTGATCGAAGTCGGGATCGCTAAATATCGGCTCTTTAAGGTCCCCGACCTGCTCGTTTTTGGCTCGATCCTGGCGCTGCTGGCCGTGGCCGGCGCGCTCCTGGGGGTTTAACGGCAATGGCCTGGCTGTTATTATTTGCGATCTTGTTAATAACAACGGAAACCGCGCTGGTTAGCCGCTTTCCGGCGCTCCTGCGCAATTTCCGCTACCAGTCGCTCTGTCTCGCCCTGCTGACGCTCCTGGCCGCCGAGCGCGAAGCCAGCCCGGAGCTCTACGTCATCGCCGGCCTGCTGTTCGGGCTAAAGGTCCTGCTGATCCCGCATCTTTTTGACGTCCTGATCAAGCGGATCGGCGCCAGCGAACAGGTTGGGCTCTTCCTGAACACCCAGGTGTCCCTCCTGTTAGCCGGCGCGCTCGGCTTGCTGGCCTGGGCTTTTGCCGGCGCCCTGATCGCGGCCCCCGCCTACCTTACCCAGGCGACCCTGGGGATCGCCTGCTACATCACACTGACCGGTATTCTCCTGATGGTCACCCGGGTCAAAGCGCTCGCCCAGGTGATCGGTCTCCTCCTGACGGAGAACGGCGTTTTTCTCGCCGCCACCATTATCCCCGGCGGGATGCCGTTCTTTGTCGAGATCGCTCTCTTCTTCGACATTCTGGTCAGCGTCATGATCTTTGGTCTGTTCATTTACCGGATCAACGCGATCTTTACGCATATTGACGTCAGTAAACTGGCGGGGTTAAAAGGATGATCAAACGGGTCGGGACGATCAACGCCCTCTGGCACTTTGCCATCTGGCTGGCGGCGCTTTTTCTGCTGGCCAAAGTCGGCGCGGGGAATTTAAAGCTCTCCTGGGGGGGGCTGTTCTATGTCGACGCGCTCAGCGCCCTGCTGATCTTAACGACCGCCACGGTCACTTTTGCCGCCGCGCTCTTTTCGCTCTCCTACATCGCCGCCGACCTGGCCCAGGGGAAGATCTCCCCGGCCAAGGCGCTCTGGTACTATCTCTTGTTCAACCTCTTCGCCGGCGCCATGTTCCTCGTCCCGCTGATCAATAATCTCGGTTTCCTCTGGATGGCGATCGAGCTGACGACGCTGATCTCTTCTTTCCTGGTCGGTTTTTATAATACCAAGCATTCGGTCGAGGCCGCCTGGAAATACCTGATCATCTGCTCCGTCGGCATCACCCTCGCCCTGTTCGGGGCGATCCTCTTTACCTATGCCCTCCAGTCGGCGACCGGCCTTAAAAGCCTCAACTGGACCGTTCTCCTGGCGTCGGCCGGACAGCTCAATCCGAACCTTGTTAAAGCGGCCTTTATCTTTATCCTGGTCGGCTACGGGACCAAGGCCGGTCTGGCGCCGCTCCACACCTGGCTCCCCGACGCGCACAGCCAGGCGATCTCGCCGGTTAGCGCGATGCTCTCGGGCGTTCTGCTCAAATGCTCGCTCTACGCCATCCTCCGCTACGGGATCGTTGTCACGGCGTGCTGCGGCGCGCCCTTCTATTCCCGGCTCATGCTCTTTTTCGGTCTCTTCTCGCTTGCCGTCGCCTGCATATTCATTATTACGCAAAAGGACCTCAAGCGATTACTGGCTTACTCCAGCATTGAGCATCTCGGTCTGATCGCGGTCGGCATCGGGCTCAATTCCCCGCTTGCCCTGTTCGGCGCCCTGCTCCACCTCTTTAACCACGCCGTCTCTAAAGCGCTGATGTTCTTCGGCGCCGGCCGGATCGCCCAGGCTTACGGCACGCACGACCTGAGCAAGATCTCCGGCGTCACCCGCGCCCTGCCGGTGACCGGCACAGCTCTCCTGATCGGCAGCTGCGCCCTGATCGGTTTTCCACCCGGAGCGATCTTTATCAGCGAATTCTATCTGGTGAGCGCCGCCTTTGTCGGCGGCCACTACCTGATCGGCGGGCTATTGCTCGGCTGGCTCGCCGTGATCGGCGGCGCCCTGCTCTATCATTTCGGCAAAGTCCTGTTCGGTAAACCGTTGACGCAGCCCGTTTCTCCGGCCGAGCCGATCGGCAGCTGGCTTTCCTACGGATTCCTGTTGATCTTTATCATCGGTCTGGGGATATTCATCCCCAACGTTCTGCGGCAGAGCCTTAACGCAGCTGTCGGCGTTCTGCGGGGGTCATAAATGAGCATTAGGGAAGAATTAAAAAAGACGATCGCGCCGCTTGCGGTCAATGACCGCTATCCGGCCGAGAGCTATTTAACGGTCAAACCGGCAGACTTTATCCCCGCTTGCCTCGCCCTGCACCAGCTCTGCGCGTCGCCGGTGATGATGATGTTCGCGGAAGATAAAAGGGCGACCCGTTCCTGTTTCCGGCTCAATACCGCGTTCTACTCGGCAGCCGAGCGGCACTGGTATTACGCCTGTCTCGACCTGCCGGCCGGCGCCGAATCATTTCCCTCCCTCGCCAAGGAGATCTACTCCGCCACTTTGTTCGAACGGGAGATCCGCGAGATGTTCGGGATCGAACTGGTCGGCAGCCCCGATCACCGTCGACTCCGGCTCCACGACGAAGTTTGGCCGGCCGGCGCCTTTCCTCTGCGTAAAGACTTTGTGCCGCTCGAGCGGCTCGAACCGCCGACCGGTCAATACGAATTTATCAAAGGTGAGGGCGAAGGGTTATTTGAGCTGCCGGTCGGTCCGGTCCACGCCGGCATCATCGGCCCGGGCCATTTCCATTTCAGCGTCGCCGGCGAACCGATCATCAATCTGGAGATCCGGCTCGGCTTCACCCACCGCGGGATAGAAAAGCTGATGGAGGGGAAAACCCTGGCTGCCGGGCTCGAATTAAGTGAACGAGTTGCCGGCGATACCTCTTTCGCTCATGGCCTCGCCTTTTGCCTGGCAGCGGAAAAGATCGCCGGCTTAACGCCGCCGCCGCGTGCCGTCCTTCTCCGTGCCGTTTATCTCGAACTGGAACGAATGTATAACCACATAAACGATATCGGCGGGATCGCGCTCGACGTCGGCTTCTCCTTCGCCTCCGCCTTTGCCTCTGTTCTAAAAGAGCGGCTGCTGCGGCTCAACGAACAACTGAGCGGGAACCGGTATTTGCGGGGGATCAACGTGATCGGCGGCGTCGCTCAAGATCTGGCCGGGCCGGTCACGCTCAACCCGCTTCTCTCCGACCTCAATGAACTGGAGAAGATCCTGTTTAACAGCGCCAGCTTTATCGACCGGATCGACTCGACCGGCATTCTTCGCCAGAAGACCGCCGAGGACCTCGGCGTCCTCGGCCTCGCCGGCCGCGCCTCTGGCCTGGCGCGCGACCTGCGCACTGATCTGGAGCCTTACAGTTCGGCCGGCTTCCGGCCGATCGTCTGCACCTCGGGCGATTGTCTGGCCCGGTTAAATATCCGTCTGCAGGAATTCCGGCAGTCGAGCGAACTGATCGGCCGCTTTATCCGCCAGCTCCAACCGGGAGAACTGACGGTTAACGCGCCGGCGCCTGTTGCGGGTTATAGTTTGGGCGCGATCGAAGGGTGGCGCGGGCCGGTCCTCTACTGGCTGAAGCTTAACGAGCAGGGAACGATCGAACGGTGCAAGATCGTCGACCCCTCTTTCCATAACTGGGAAGCGCTCGCCTACGCCGCCCAGGGGGAGATCATCCCTGACTTTCCGCTCTGCAACAAGAGCTTCGACCTCTCTTATTCGGGGAATGACCTGTAATGGCGATCCTGAAGATCATCAAGAATAGCTTACTCAAGGGGATCGTCGATCTGCCGCGCCGGGAATTATTGCCCGAGGCCGAGCAGCTGGGCAAAGAACTAAAACAGGTCATCGACCGGCAATTCCACGGCTCATTCCAGCTCCGGCAGGTCAGCGCCGGCTCGTGCGGAGCCTGCGAATCAGAGGTCCAGGCGACCATTAATCCCCTTTACGATCTGCAGCGCTTCGGCGTCGACTTTGTCGCCTCACCCAAGCACGCGGACGCCCTGCTGGTGACCGGTCCGATCAGTCGAAACATGCTCCTTGCGTTGCAGAAGACCTACGAAGCGCTGCCGGGGAAAAAGTTTGTCATTGCCGTGGGGGATTGCGCCGTCAACGGCGGCCTATTTAAAGATTCCTACTACACGCTCGGCGGGGTCGACCAGGTCCTTACGGTCGATCTGCATATCCCCGGCTGTCCACCATCCCCCACCACGATCATCAAAACGCTGCTCGGTTTTCTAAAGTAAGGTCAAAACTCGCCGGCGGTGATCTCTGCCCTGACCTTGGCCAGCATCCGGACGAAGAAGCGGAGATTGTGGATGGTCAAGAGGTGCATGGCCGAGATCTCGCGCGCCCAAAACAGGTGGCGGATATAAGCTTTGGTGAAGTTCCGACAGGCGTAACAATCGCACTCCGGGTCGATCGGGGTAAAATCGCGCTCAAACTGGTTGAGCCTAATGCTCGTTTTCCCCTCATAAGTCAAGAACGACCCGTGCCGGGCGAGGCGGGTCGGGATAACACAATCAAAAGTGTCGGCCCCCAGTTTGACCGCCCCCAGGATATCCGGTGCGTACCCTACCCCCAGCAGATGCCGCGGCGCTTTGTCCGGCAGGATATCGGTGACCGCGTTAAGCATGTCGAACAGCTCGGGCTGCGGCTCGCCGACCGACAAGCCGCCGATCGCGTAGCCGGGAAAATCGAGGGCCGCGATCTCGTGCGCCGAGCGGATCCGCAGATCCTTGTAAGTTGAGCCCTGGTTGATGCCATACAATGTCCCTATGTTCAACGTTCCCCGTTCTACGTTCTCTCTCACCCAGGCCTGCGACCGTTTGGCCCAGGCGGTCGTTCTGATCAGCGCGTTTAAGGCTTCCTGCTTATCGCACGGGTAAGCGACGCATTCGTCGAGCGGCATCATGATGTCGGAGCCGAACTTCGTCTGGATCTCCAGGACGCTCTCCGGGGTTAAAAAGTGTTTCACCCCGTCAAGATGCGAAGTAAACATAACCCCGTCGTCAGTCACTTTCCGCATGTGCGCGAGCGAAAAGACCTGGAAGCCCCCCGAGTCGGTCAGGATCGGCTTATCCCAGTGCATGAACCCGTGCAGCCCCCCCGCCTCTTTGATCAGATCAGGTCCGGGCCGGAGCAAAAGATGATAGGTGTTGGAGAGGATGATCTCGGCGCCGATCTCCTCCAGGTCGCGCGGGGTCATTGTCTTGACGGAGCCCATCGTGCCGATCGGCATGAAAGCCGGCGTGTTGATGATGCCGTGCGCGGTGTGGATCCGGCCGACCCGGGCTTTCGATCTTTTTGATCGCGCGGTTATCTCATATTTAAAGGCCACAGACTATTTTAGCACAGCTCATCGGGGAGACGCCGCGCCAGCACGGGAGCCAGTTGCCTGATCTCATAGATGAGAGCGGACCGCTCCGGAAGCGAGCTTTTCAGTAACTCCGCGATCAGGTAAGCGATATCTCCGTCGCCGGCTCCGCCGGCCCGCTTTGCCCCCTCGACTATTTGTTCCGCCAGACTGACGACCGACCGGCGAAAGTGCTCGACTTTTCTCCTGATCAGCGGATCGCGGCTGGCGGACAACCTGATCAGATCGCTGTACGGCACGTTGTTCACGTCGTTAACGCAGATCCGCTCAAAGGCCGCCCGACAACCAAACACGGCGAGACGAACTGCTGTTTCCCGGGGAAAGCGGGGGTGGTTGACCGCGCTGCGCAAGACGGTTTCGGCGAACGAGGTAAAGACAAACGCCAGGTCCCGATCGCTGATACCGGCCGCGCACCGGTCGACCAGGCTCCCGATCACCTGAGCGTTAACGCGCTGATTATTTGGCCAAAGGTTACGGCGCGCGGTGTTCGCTAACCGGTCTAGCCGGACAACGGCCTTTCTGATCTGATTGGTCACCCTCAATTATCGTCTAAAAATACGGGTGATTTCAGAGGATCAGCATCGCGTCGCCAAAGGAGAAAAAGCGGTATTTCTGCTCCACCGCTTCCCGGTAGGCTCGCAGGATAAATTCTTTCCCGGCAAAGGCCGAGACGAGCATGATCAGGCTCGTCCGCGGCCAGTGGAAGTTGGTGACCATGGCGTCAACCACCTGAAAATCATAGCCCGGGTAAATGTATATCTTAGTGTCCCCTTCATGTCTTTGTGTCTTAGTGGTTAATCCGGAAGCAATAGTCTCCAATGTCCTGACCGATGTCGTCCCAACCGCCACGATCCGCTTCGCTTTCTTAACCGCCTCGACTGTCTCCGGACTGACATCATAATGCTCCGAATACATCTTATGGTCCTCAATATTCTCCGCGTAGATCGGCTTGAACGTCGCCAAGCCGGTGTGCAGAGTGACGTGGGCGACCCCGACCCCTTTAGCCTTCGCCTTGGCCAGCAGCTCGGGCGTAAAGTGCAGACCGGCCGTCGGCGCAGCGGACGCTCCCTCCTTCTGAGCATAGACGGTCTGGTAGCGGGCAATGAGGGACGAAGGACGAGGGACGAGGGACGAATTAATATATGGCGGCAGCGGGATCTCCCCGTGATCGTGAATATAATGATCAAGGTCGCCCTGGAATTGGATGATCTGTTCTCCGCTGGCGGTCTTTTCTAAAACGGTGCCGACAACATCGCTGCCGTCAAAAACGACCTTTGAGCCGACGCTTAACCGTTTTCCCGGCTTGACCAGGCACTCCCAGATATTTTTCGCCGGGTCGATCAGCTTGGCCAGCAAGACTTCAACCCTGGCGCTCCCGTCAGCCTTGCGGCCGACCAGGTTAGCGGGGATGACCTTGGTGTCATTAACGACCAGCAGGTCACCGGGGAGGAGATAGTCAACGAGGTCAAAGAAATGTTTGTGCTCGATCGTCTGCCGCGCCCGGTCAAGCACCATCAGGCGCGACTGGTCGCGCTTTATTGCCGGTTCATGAGCGATCAGCTCGTCCGGTACGCGGAAATCAAACTCCGAGGTTTTCATGTTATAATGGCCTAATTCGGGGCGTGGCCCAGTCCCGATGCTCATTAATATATAGAATGGTTATGGAATCATCGGGATCCCGCAAGTCATTATTAAATATATTAATGAAGCGGGACTTGGTCATCTAATGTTCTTTTCGTTAAGAAATTGTTCGTGCAATTCATCCACTATTTTAATTCGTATTATCATGTCATCTAATTTCTTGCCAATCTCTTCACTCTCGTTATATCTTTGGATTGCCTTATCTAAGTAATCCTTATTAACTTGGGCTGACAGTAATGCTATCGCATTAACAATCTGTGGGCGTGGATGGCCCCAATTAGTGTTTGGAGAAAAATATCCATCCTTATATTCCAAATGATATCGAATTAAATCCTGAAAGTTCCCATGGATCGCGTGACTACGCAACCCACACATAACGAAATAGATGTCTTCCATTCCTAGGTCAATTGCCTTTTTGTGCCCTTTTTCGCCCCATGTTTCATAACTTTTCTCGTTAACCTTGTCCATATCGTATTCTGCTTTTTCAAATGAGCGTAATATAGATGCCTTCATCCGTTTTTCTATAGGCAGCTCCTTTCCAGATGCCTTAACATTATCTTCAATTTTAATAAATAATCTTTTTTCGCTCCTTAAAGAATACTCAATATAATCCTCAAATAGTTCCGGATCATCTTTGTGCTTCAATAGATATTTTAGGTTAATCAGACTCTCACCCAAACAACGAGTTAATATGTCAACGATTTCCATCCTTTTCTCGCATATTTCACTAAGTATTGACTCTTGCAACTTATACGCTCTTATCATAAGGCCTGTTATAACAGCCTCATCCCTTGTCCACGCCCTCGGAGACCCATCATCATCTAAATTATATATACACGAGAGTATTGCGGTTATTTGAAGAACCTCTTTATACAGTTCAACCGATACCACCATATAATCCGATTCGGATCTATATTTACGAATAATATCTGGATCAATCTCGGTTTTTTTAAATTGAAGGTCTTTAAGAGTTAAAGGTTGCTTATCTTCCATTCAAATACCATCTTTAACTAAAATCAATACACATCGGGACTGGGCCATCCAAATCGGGGCGGCGGGATTCGAACCCACGATCTCTACCACCCCAAGGTAGCGCCTTAGACCAAGCTGGGCCACGCCCCGATTTGGATGCTTACCCCGATTTTTATTAGCTACCACGAACCAATTGCTCAATATACCGCCGGCTCTTCTTACTCTTTAGCTCTGTTTCTCTTTGCCTAGCTTCTTTCAGAGTTGAGTACCGTTCGATGTAAATCATTTCATACGGCGCATTTGGCTTCGTGCTTTTGCATTCGCCGGAATTATGCCGTTTAATTCTATCCGCCAAATTCCCCGTTACTCCAATATAATATCGACCGTTCTTAAGACTTTCAAGTATATAGAGGCTATACATAAAATCGTCTTAGACCAAGTCCCGCTTCATTAATATACTTTATAATGACTTGCGGGATCCCGATGATTTCATAATCACTCTATATATTAATGAGCATCGGGACTGGGCCACGCCCCGATTTTTCTATCTGCGCCAGATGATATTGAGCAGCAGGGTCAGGACCAGACTGACAACGATCATCGTCACGACCGGGACATAGATCGTCAACCCCTCGCGCCGCCAGACGAAATCACCCGGCAGCTTGCCAAACCACGGCACTTTAGCGACCAGGATAAAAAATCCGCCGATCAGGACCGTGACGACCCCGATGTAGATCAGCATGCGGCCTAACGGTTCGGTTGCCATCTTATTTCAGCTCAAATCTGACCGGCACTTCAAACCAACTGGCCAGGGCGGTGCCGCCCTGCGTCGCCGGAGAAAAAGTCCACTGCGACACCGCTTTGACCGCTGCCCTGTCGAGTTCCGCCAGGCCAGACGACTGTTTCGTCTCGACCTGCTCCGCTTGACCGGTCAGGCCGATATTAACCGACAGCAGAACGGTCCCCTGCCCCCCCTGCTCCAGAGCGGATGCCGGATATTGCGGTAAAACTTTGACCGTCACCGACGGCGGAACGATCGGCAGCGGCGCTACCGGACTGACCGGCGCCGGAACGGTCGCCGCCGCTATCGGTTGCGCATTGATCAGGACGACCGGCGCCGCCGTGGTCCGGACCGTGACCTCTTCGCCATAAAAAACCGGCGCCGTCCTCGCGACGGCCAGCGGTTTTGGCCAATAAAGGAGCGCTGCCGCCGCCAGGATAACCAGCAAACCTACCCCGATATTTTGCACCGTTAATGATTTAGTCATGGTTCAATTATAGCAGACTAAAAGAGCCATTTCACGCCGACCGAATAGGTCCGGCCCGGTAACGGGTACGACCGGACCGCGTAGGTCACCGGGTCGTTACCGACCGCCTCGCTGTAGCGTTCGTCAAACAAGTTGCGGCAAGCCAGCTCAACGTCAAACCCGCCGAGGCGGCGGGCAAGCCGGAAGTCGACCACGGTGTAGGCCGGTAAAATAATCGTGTTGTAGGCATCGGCGTAACGTTCGCCGACGTATCTGACCAGCAGCGTGCTGTCGCCCAGCGTCAACCCGACGTTATATTTATTGCGCGGCGTGTAGCGGAGCGTTTTACCGACCGCCAAAGCGTCGAAATCCTTTTTATTGACCGCCCGCTGGTAAGTGTAGTTCACGAACGCCGTTCCCCGGTCGCCGAGCGCCCGGGAGAGCTCAAACTCCATCCCCTCCAGCTCCGCTTCGCCGATATTTTTGGCCTGCGTCTCGATCGTTGAGCTCTGCCAATCCCAGAGGATCAGATCGGTCACCGCGGTCCGGTGGTAGCTGAGTTTGGCGAATGAATTCCCGCTCAACTGCCGTTCCAGCCCGAACTCATAGGTAAAAGAGCGCTCCGGTTTGAGCGCAGTGTCGCCGAACATCCAGCCGTCGTCCCAGTAGAGCTCGTTAAGCGTCGGCGCGCGGAAAGCGGTCCCGGCGGAAGCCCGGACGACCAGGTCTGGATTCGGCTGATAAGCAAGACCAAGCCGGGGATTGACCGCGGTCCCGGCGGTTGAATGTTTGTCGCCGCGCAGGCTGGCGGTCACGGTGTAACGCCGGGCAAGGGTGAAGGTATTTTCGATAAAAACGGCGTAGTTCCTGATCGTATGGCCGCCGGACATCGTCGTTTTCCCCTGATCTTCGCGGGCTTCCACGCCGTAAACCAGGCGGCCATTGGTCTGCTGCAGCTCGAGCCCGGTCTGGACCGTCTGGTTGCTGCTGGCGCCGAAAATGTACGGCGCGAGCTGTTGATCGGTCGTGTTCTGGTAAGCGCGCAGTCGGGAAGCGCCGTTCTGCAGGGTAAAACTGACCGCCGTGTTCTTATCTTTCTGGCGATCGTTCGGCTCCGTTGCTGAAGCGACGTCGGCATCGGAGGTCGGCACCCCCGGCACCCCTTTATCGGCGTTATAGAGCGAGTAATCGACGGTCATTTCCCCCAGACTGACCGGGGTGACCAGTTTACCGGCGGCGCTGGTCGCCCGGTAATCGCCGTTGCGGCGGAAGCCGCCGCTCTGGTCGGACGAAACGGTGACCGAATAAGCGCTGCCGGCGGCGGCCGCGCTGTACTTTTGCTCGCCGTACGAACCGAGCAACAGGATCACGCCGCGATTAACCGATTGATTGTTTTTCGTAATGATGTTGATCGCCCCGGCGACCGCGTCCGAGCCGTAAACAGCCGAGAGCGGCGCCCGGACGACTTCGATCCGGTCAATGTTATCGGTCAGGATATCGCCAAGGTCGATCATGCCGAGCGTGGGAGAATTAACGCGTTTTCCGTCGACCAGAATAACGACCTGCGACGCGTTGGCGCCGCGCAGCCGGACCGAATTAAGAGCACCGGGCGCGCCATACGACTGCGCATCGACCCCGGCGACGATCCGTAACGCCTCGCCAGCGGTCCGGAAATTTTTTAACTGGTCGGCAGTGATCACCGAGGTGTTCCAGGGGGAAGCCTGAGCAACCTGAGGAAGCCTGGCGGCGGTCACAACCACTTCTTCGCCGTAAAAGCGGGGCAGGTCCTGGGCAAATGACAAATGACAAATGACAAATGACAAATTAATGAAGGCAATTATTATGATCAGGAAACCGCGACGTTCAGTCGCAGGTTTACTCGACAATTTCATTAACATCTCCATACTCCTTTATTGAAGTACGGAGTTCGCGGGACAACTCCGCTTCCGCGGCAAGACAGGATTAGAACCTGCTAAATAACTAATTACTCTCCCGTTGAGTAACTTGCCCGGAAACCACGATCACGATCTCACCCTTGATCTGTTTCGCCTTCAATCGTTCGGCCACCTCCCCCGCCGTCCCCCGGATGATCTCTTCGAACTTTTTGGTCAGTTCCCGGCAAACGGCGATCCGACGCTCGCCCATTATAGCACTGATCTCCGCGACCGTCTTCAAAACGCGGAACGGCGATTCGTATATGATGATCGTCGCTGTTTCCGCCTTCAATCGCTCCAGCGCTTTCCGTTTTTTCCCCGGCTTCTTCGGCAGAAAGCCCTCGAAAATAAATCGGTCCATCGGTAAGCCGGAGGCCGCGAGGGCCGCCAGCGAAGCCGAGGGGCCAGGAATAACTTCTATTCTGAACCCGTACCCCACAGCTTCCCGGATGATCTCTGCCCCCGGATCCGACACTCCCGGCATCCCGGAATCGGAGATCAGGGCGATATTCTTGCCCAGCTGGAGCTGTTCCAGGAGGTAAGGGGTCTTCCCTTTGATGTTGAATTTGTGATAAGAGGTCAGCGGCGTGTTGATCTGGTATTTCATTAATAGAATTTTGCTGTGGCGCGTATCTTCGGCGGCGATCAAGTCAACCTCCGCGAGGACCCGGACGGCGCGAAAAGTGATGTCTTCAAGGTTACCGATCGGCGTGGCAACGACGAATAGGGTACCCGGCATCGGCAATTACGCCTGCGGCAGCGGTTCGTCGGCGGTCGGTCCCGATTCGACCTTGACCCGGCCGTGGTAAACGGCGCCTTCTTCAATAATGATCCGGCCGCCGGCGAGATCGCCGTGAACCCGGCCGGACTTGCAGATTTCCAGCGTCTCTTTGGCGTAGATGTTACCGTCGACCCGACCGGAAACGCTGACCGTGTGTCCGTGCAGTTCGCCGACCACTTTGCCGCTGGAGGCGATGACCACTTCCCCCTCCGCCCGGACCGTCCCCTCGAACTCCCCGGCAACATTAATTGATCCTTTGGTGGTCAATTCACCTTGTAAACGAGCGTTCTCGCCGATGATCGAATCGATCGCCCCACCCGGGACCGAGGACTTTTTAGCCGTGGAAAACATCCCCATCGTTTATTCCCTCCATAACCGACTGGCGGTCAGCATGTTCAGGTTGAGGAACGCCACCGGATTGCGGGGTACCCCGTTGCGGCGGACCTCGTAATGACAATGAGGGCCGGTGCTCCAACCGGTCGTCCCGACATAGCAGATGATCTGTCCTTTGCGGACACTCTGGCCGAGCTTGACCGCGTAGTTGGAATTGTGCGCGTACAGGGTGCTGACCCCGTGGCCGTGATTGATCTCCACCGTTTTACCGTAGCCGAGTCGCCAGCCAGTGTAGATCACTACGCCAGGAGCGGTCGCCCGGACCGGCGCGCCGTAACCGGCCTGAATATCGACTCCGGTATGCATCCCCCGCCAGGGGGTCCGGCGATAACCGAAGAAGGAAACCAGCCGGCCGTAGATCGGCCAGCTCGACGGGGTAGCGGCATAGCGGGCGCGGACCACGGCTACCCATTCCAGCAGTTCGGCATGGCTCTGGCGTTTTTGCGCCAGCTTCGCTTCGGCCTTCTCCAGCAGGTAGTTAACCTTTTCTCCGGTGGCGACGGTTGTCCTGACCTCTTTCAGCTCCCACCCTTTCAGGCCAAGCAGCTGCCGGAGCTCATTATCTTTCTTGACCAGTTCGTCGATTTGGCGGGCGACCTTTTCGGTCTTGACCGAATACGAACTGATGACCGCCTGCTGCTGCCGGTTTTTGGAGATCGTGTCGGCATAGTCGGCTAACCGGCGGGAGATCAGGGTGGAGTAAACGATCGAAGAGCCGACGACCAGAATGCCGAAGCAGGTCAAGCCGACCGCAGTGTAAACCCAGCTGGCCGGAAGCTTAAAGCTGAACGGCCTCCCCCGGGACTCGTGGGGGACGATCATGATCGAGTAAAACCGCTGTTTTTTAATTTTCTTATCCATAATATTGGAGAATCGGGGCGAGAGGATTTGAACCTCCGACCTCACGGTCCCGAACCGTGCGCTCTACCAAGCTAAGCTACGCCCCGACCTTGGTAATCTTATCACTTTTTGCGGATTTTCTCCAGAGACTCGGCGATCGTCAGCTCATTACCGGCCAGGAAACGCTCGAGATCCTGCCGGTGGGCATAGAACGCCAACGCGGCATTGACTATCCCCCAGAGGATAAACGGGGTGCGCATGGAACCGAGCCACATGACCAGCGGGACCAGGGTAAAAGTCAGCAGTGTCCCGGGAATGAAGCGCCTGAGCATCAGCATGCAGAGGAGCCAGAGGAGCGTCACGATCACCCCAAAGAACGGGTTGAGCGCAAAGATCACCCCGCCGGTCGTCGCCACCCCCTTCCCTCCTTTAAAACCGAGAAAAAGGGAGAAATCATGACCGAGGACGACCACCAGGGCACAGAGGACCAGCCCCCATTCGTTCAAATGAAGTGAGCGGGCCAACATGATCGCCAGGATCCCCTTGCCGGTATCGCCAATAACGGCCAGGAGCGCGGCCATTTTACCGCCGACGATCAGGGCGTTAGAGGCGCCAACGTTGCCGGTGCCGGCCCGGCGCGGGTCAACGCCGCGACGCAGCTTGGCAAAGATATAGCTGAAGGGGACCGAACCGAGCAGGTAGCAGGCGATCAGGGCCGCCGCTAAGGTCATGCCACCTTGTCGAGACCGAACGCCTTGTGCAGGAGCTGGACGGCTTGTTTCCCCTGTTCCGCCTTGATGATGCAAGAGACCTTGATCTCGGAGGTGCTGATCATCTGGATATTGATCTTTTCGCCCGAGAGCGCGGCGAACATCTTGGACGCGGTCCCCGGCTGGCTGACCATCCCGATGCCGACCAGAGAAACCTTGCTGACGTCGGAGTCGGAGACGACCCCTTCCGCGCCAAGCTCTTTGGCGATCTTCTCAGTGATCGCCACCGCCTTTTTCAGGTCCGGTTTGTCGACCGTAAAAGCCATATCGGCCTGGGAACCGGCCGTGTGGATCGACTGGACGATCATGTCGACGTTGATCTTGTCGGCGGCCAGCGCCCCGAACAGTCGGGCGGCCGTTCCTGGCTTGTCCGGCACCTTAAAGATCCCGATCTTGGCGATATTTTCATCCAGGGCGATCCCCCGGACCGCTTCTTTCTTTTCCATTTTGCCACCCTCCTCGATGATTCTTTCCGGGGACATGATGTAGGTCCCCTCGATTTCCTTCTGGCTGGAGCGGAGATGAATGACCATGTTATAGATACTGGCGCACTCGACCGAGCGCGGGTGGAGGACCTGGGCGCCGAGGCTGGCCAGCTCCAGCATCTCCTCGTAAGAAACGTATTTTAATTTTTTAGCATCGGGGCAGATGCGCGGATCGGTCGTGTAGACGCCATCAACGTCGGTGTAGATGTCGCAGACCTGAGCGTGCAGCGCCGCCGCGATGGCAACCGCCGAGGTATCTGACCCACCCCGCCCGATCGTGATAATGTCCCCCTGACTGTCCACTCCCTGGAAGCCGGTCACGACGACGACTTTGCCCGCTTTCAATTCTTTTTTGATCCGGTCGAGCTTAATGTCCTTGATCCGAGCTTTTTTATAGATATCTTCGGTCACAACCCCGGCCTGGCCGCCGGTCAGCGAGACGGCCGGGCACCCTTGCGCCTGCAGGGCCATGGCCAAAAGAGCGGCGGAAACCTGTTCACCGGTGGAGACGAGCATATCGTATTCGCGGGGATCGGGGTTATCGGTCACTTTATTCATCAGGTCGATCAGCTCATCGGTGGTGTGCCCCATGGCGGAGACGATGACGACCACTTCGTAGCCGTTATCTTTGACCTCTTTGACCCGACGGGCGACGTTCCGGATCTTGTCGGGGGTGCCGACCGACGTCCCGCCATATTTATGGACGATGACTTCCATGCCGGGCTATTATAACATGCCCGGAGCTATTTTCGGGCAGCCAGGACCGTATTGCCGACCAGATTGGTAAAATCAGGGTCGAAACCGGCCACATAATATTCCGGCGAGATCCCCCAGGCCGGCCGGGCGATATTAGCGTTTTGCCGGCTAACGGCGTTCAGCAGCGGGACCAGCCAGTTGCCGAAACCGCAGCCGACGCCGCCGATCGGGGTAATATGCATCTTCCCCTTGGTCAACTCCAGGCCGCGCTGGACCTGGTCGAGCGACCGCGCCAGGAGGAGCGCTTCGTTCATCAACACCCCGAGGATCTTCCCCTGGGTCAGCTGATCATTGTCGTACAGCATTTTGACGACCTGCTGATTAGTTACCGAGGGATCGTTCAGTTCCATTTGAAAAGCTTTTTCCAGCGCCGGTCCCCTGGTCAGCACCTCCAGACAGGGATCTCTCTGTTCCGCCATGTCGCCGCGTAGCAGGCAGCCGCAGTAGCTGCCCAGGTACCAGAGCTTTAACTTGGTGACGAGCGAAGCGGGGACTGGCCGATGGCCAGGTTCATCCGCGCCTGGGACAGGGATAAGACTCCCATCTTCGGCTAATTCCATCAAATAGCCGCCGACCCCGTTGCCGACGATCAGGACCATGCCAAGCTGTCCCGGCTTAAGATGATTAAGACCGCCGCCCGGACCGAATTCCGCCCAGGCCCCCGCTTCAGCGTCGTTGATCAAATAGACTTTGATCGGCCGCTTAGCGAACTTCGTTAAAGCATCGGACATTTCCTTGACCAGCGGGATGTTTCTTTCCTCCACTCCCCCCTGATTGGTTATCTTGATGATCGTCCCTTTTTGCTTATCGACCGGCCCGGCGTTGGAGATTACCACGGTCGAAATACCGGTCAGGTCAAAATGTTTAAGCCGGGCTAAAGCGAAGTCGAGCAGTTCTTTGGTGCTGCCAAACTTAAGAGTCTCTTTTTCATAACCATTCACCTCGACCCCCTTGGGCCCGATCGAACCGATCCCAGCGCGCCAGGTCCCACCCCCGATGTCGCCAACCACGGTCCGGAATAACTTGGGGGCAACCTCGATCACTCTTCTCGCTCTCATGATATAATCCCCTTTCAAAATAAAATCGGTCCAGTGGGTCTTCGTTCAGCAAAAAAAACAATTTCAGGCAATTTTTGATCAGCCTTCCGCTAGAACCACGAAATGATGGCGGTTGAGCCCGGGTTTCTCTTTGGTGCCGGCCGGCAGGCCGACCAGAAACCCCTCGGCCAGGTCAGGCACAGTGGTCAAGCCGGAAACCAGGTCAAGAAAATTAAAGAGTTTGCCAAGCTGCAGGTCCTTCCCCAGAAAAGGGAACAGATTGAAACGGGCAAAGGCTTTTTCGGCGGCGCGCTTCGGTCCGTCATAGTTAACGGCCAGCTCCATGACCGCTTTTTGTCCCGGCCCCGGCTGCCAAACCGTCCAGTTCCCGCTGGCGGCCTGGTAAACCACCGATTCACTATAAACCATTTTTCCCTGGGCTTGAAACCCGCAATCAAAGGTCTGCGGGGTTAACGAGATTACTTGACCAAAGGGCCTGTTCTCCCGGGCGGCCAAATCCCTGATCAGTCGGTTGGCCGGCGCCAGTTCCTCAATGTTCGGCAGCCGCTGTTCCCAGTTCCCCGTCAGGTTGCCGACCTCACCCTGGGTTCCGGGCTGAATATTGGTGTATTGCCATTTGCCGTTGTCTAAATAGGCGGGGAGAAGCGTAAATAACGAAGCCAGCGGCAGGGAGACCGTCCCGGCCGTCGTGCCGGCGACGATCCGCCGGTGAATCTCCATCATGAATTCGGTCGTCAATTCACTCACGGTCAAAGGCCGGCCCAAACCCGGCGCCAGGACCCCGAAACGGTTCAACAACATTCCCACCCTCGGACCATCGATCCAGCCGTATTTGTGCTCACCAGCTTGACCGGTCAAAAGACCGGTCAGCGCGGGCATATCATGGGTCAGACTTAAGCGATCGACCGGCCGATAATTACCAAGCGCTTCCGTTTCCCACGGCAAGGCACGCATTAAGGTGATGTCGTAGCCCTGCGCGATCGCGGCATTGATCGCTCCCTCGGCCGCGATCCGGCGCAGCCAATCACCAACGGTCTCGGCCGAGAATTTCATCCCCGGGATCATCTCCAGCAGGGCAAAGAGGACTTTTTTCGCGTAGGTTTGCCGGCGCTCTTCCTGTTGCAGGGGGATCGCCCACTCTCCGCCTCTTTCGGCAACAGCCGCGTCAGCCGGCATCCCCGGATCCAACAAGCGGAAATTTCCCCTGGCTAGTTCAGCCGGGTCGTAGACCGGGAAGGTCGTGTAACCGCCCAGAAAGCCGGCCGCGTGATCGATGGAGAGCCGGTCAAAGCCGAGCGCGTGGAAATTCTTATTGCTTTTAACCTTAAAATCGAGCAGCGCCTGATTGTTCCGCTCAGCCAGGAAGCCCCAGAGCTGGACCGGATAACCGTTTTCCGGCTCCGGGAAACAGCCGATCTGCCGGGTAAAGTCAAAAATATCTCTCATCAGAAAAGCTTCCGCGCTCTCTCTGGCGATGCCGACCCCGACCTGGCCTTCGATCTCTTCGATCCCCAGGGATTTGGCGTAAGCGAGCGCTTCTTTGGCTTGTCGATAACACTCCATTTGTACGTATTTAAAATACATGATCCGCGCGCTTTTCAGCGCCATAAAATCACGGGCTTTTGGCGAGTTCATCTCCGCCAGTTCTTCGTCCCATCTTTCCATGGGAAAACCTGAATAATGTTCTCTTAGCGCCATGAAATAAGCGTATTTAAGGAGCCACCATGATTGCTTCAGACAGAAGGCGGTGAATTGCTTGTTCCGCACCGCGGCTTGCGGCAATAACCTAAATTCCTCAAAGGCCTTCGCCAGGATCGGCGGATGCTCGGCTTCGACCGACCGGAGGTCCGTCCCCTCTTTAACGATCGAATGAGCGGCATAGTTGGCTAATTGTTTTCGAACTTGCCGAGCCAACCGGGGGGAATTCCTGATTTCCGGTATGTCGGTCAGGACCAGCAGGCGATGGCTGAGGGCATTCATGCTGCTGCGGCTGAAATAGCTGGCCATGCCGGGGGGTGTTTCGTGGATCGGCTGGACACACATTTGTTTAACGCCGGCGGCCGCCAGCTGGCGGGCCACCGCCCGAAAAGCAGTCCAGTTCCCCGCGCCAAAATCAGGCGCTTTTTTGGAGCGCAATTGAGAGACGGAAAAATGCGGGACGAAGGTCCTGACACCGACCGGAGAAGATGTTGTCACCTGAACAAACCCCGTTTCTTTTCTAAATTGGCGGACCACTACTTATCCTTGACGGCGCGGAATAATTTCAGGGAATTTTTAAGAGGCTTGCAGCGAGCGGAGTTCTGCCGGGGTCAACGGTTCAACCTGGCCAGGCGGTAATTTACCGAGCATGATCCGGCCGATCCGGACCCTTTTCAGAGCGACGACCCGGTTGCCGGCCGTCTCGACCATCTTGCGGATCTGCCGGTTCTTTCCCTCTTTGAGGATAACGCGGAGCTCATATTGGCCGAGCAAAGAGACGGCGGCCGCGTCGGCTTTAAGTTTTAATAACGCGTCTGGCGTCACTCGTTCCTCGACCGTGACCAGATATTCTTTTTCGTGTTCGTACCGCGGGTGCATCAACCGGTTCGCCAGATCACCGTCGTTGGTCAGGAGCATCAGTCCCTCGGAACTGACATCGAGCCGGCCGACCGGGTAGAGCCTTTCGGCGACATCGCTGACCAGATCAAGCACCGTCCGCTCTCCCCGCTGGCTGACGCAGGAGCTGTAATAGCCGGTCGGCTTGTTGAGCTTCAAATAGAGCTTATTGCTCTCGGGCTTGACGCTCCGCCCGGCGACCCGGACCTTATCCTTTTCCGGATCAACCTTCGTCCCCATTGTAGTCACGACCTGGCCGTTGACCGCTACCTGGCCGGCACGGATCATTTCTTCCGCTTTGCGGCGGGAAGCCACGCCACAGTCAGCCAAATATTTCTGCAAGCGAAAAGTGCTCATCGTTTAAATCTTAGCACACTCTGTCGGATAAGATATATTCTGTCAAATAGTCTTCGGCGCATGGGGGCTTCGCCCCCACAGCGATCACGGTTTAACGTTAACCATTTCATTCTCTTTTCTCCCCCACCTACTTTCTTTTACCAGAAAAGAAAGTAGGCAAAGAAAGCTGGCATAAGGGGTGAACCCCTTATGTATCCCCACGCGCATAACTCGGCTGGATGGAGCTTCGCTACGCTCGCTCCACCAGCCTCGAACAGATGCGCTGATAATGAATGAGCCGGGAATCCGGAATATAAATATAGAATATATCTTATCCGGCCCGGGAATATGCTTGATAAGCTCGGTCATCGAAGAAGACAAAGATGAATTGGCGGCATTAACGATGGCATCAACTTTTTGGCTCGTAATATCACCCTGGAGGAATGTAATCCTGTCGTTAGCGGCCATTCTGTTCCGATTATAACAGCCGGTGAAATCGGCCACAAGGCGCGCCGATAAAGAAAGGAGATGATCATACCTAAAGCTTCATTGGGCCATGCCGACTTCCGGCCGTACGCTGCGGCCCGGAAATTCGCCCAAGTTTACCAGGTCGACATCACCTTGGCCCGGTTGATCAACCGCTACTCGGTTGAGCCGGGCAATCTGGAGCACTGCAAACCGCTCGTGGTCGGCGGCCAGGAAGATCTCAACCCTGGCCAGTTGGCCCGACTGGAACAAAGCTACCTTTTTCAGGCGAATAACACGCCGCACTATTTGCTGGAGCACCACGGGCTGGCTGAATACGCTTGTGCCGAAGCGCGGGAATTCGGCGTTCTGGCCGAACAGGATTGCACGCTGGTCCGCTTCGATGCCCATCCCGACAGCGACCGGTGGCGGTTCTTTAAAGGCTGGGACCTTGAGCGGATCTTCAGTTCCTGCTGTCCCAGCGTTAACGAAGGGAGTTATCTGCGGCCGCTGATCGAGGGACAACTGGTGAGCCGAATCGTCTGGTTCCGCTCTTCGCCGGGGATGATGTTCATGAACAGGGATATCCGTCAGGATCTGGGCCGCGATTTCCCCAAACTGGAGATCCTGGAGATTGAGCCGGCCAAGGTCGCCGATTTCAATCTGGCCTCGATCGACAGCCTGCCGCCAAACAAACTGATCCTCGACATCGACCTTGATTACTTTGCCCATTTGCAGTTCGAGTTCATGTACTCGATCGCTAACCGGATCATCGGCCTGCATCACCGGGCCGGATTGGCGCTCCAGGTCCTCTCCCCCGGGTACATTGATAAAGATAAGGCGGCCAACTTCGCCGTCGATCTGATCAGGGCGGCTTAGTATATGCTTATCCCCTGGCTGCACAGTTTACACGGCCTCGGTCGCCCCGGTTTTGTCCTCTCCTTAAACCGGATCAGGTCGCTGGTAGCCGGCTACGCCGCTGAAATCCGGCCGAATCCCGGTCTGGCCGCGCCGTTCCGGCAGGCGGCGGCGGGCGCGGTTTTCCAGGCGGCATATGTTGTGGCGCGAAAAAGCCTCTACTTCTCACCGTCCGGACCGGCCGGGATATCTCATTTGGCCATCAACCGCGCAGAGTGCAAATTGTCCGGCTGGTTCAAGATCATCCCCCACCCGCTCAAACCGGGCAAAACGATCTTTATTTTTGACTCCTGCCAGGAAAAGCCGCAACAGGCCAGTCGGCAACCGGCAATGTCGCTCAATGAAAATTTCATGTCTCTCTATTTTTTTCTGGTTAAAAGCGGCGCGGGAAACTTTTCGGTCCGCTCAGTCCCGGTCGGTGAATGCGCCCGCGACGTCAACGGCGCCAACTGGACCAAAGCCTCGCAACTGCTCTTCCCGAGCGAAATAGAAGAGGAACGCTGGGTCGCGTTCCTGAAAGAGCAGATCGGTTAACATGATCAGACCGTTCGCCCCCGAGTATTATCCGCGCAGCGCCAGAAAGTACGCCGGCACGATCGCCGCCGACAGCGAACTGGCCTCGATCGTTTCGCGCGGCCGGCCTTTCCGGGCCGCTTACCTGGTAGTCGGCGACCGGCTGCATCTTTGTGAACAGGGGCACATCGTCATCATCAACCGGCTGGGGAACGCTAATCTGGACAATATCCCGCCCAGCCATTACGGCTGGATCAAGGTCCTCCCTCCCGAACGGAACCGGTCGAAACCGATCATTATCATTGATTGCCATTCCGACTATAATTCCGGCCGACGGCCCGAACAGCGCTGGGACCTGCTCTCCCTAGACGAGTACTTTGCCTTCTTTTACGTTGTCCTGGTCAAGAGCGGCGTGACCGATTTTTCGCTCCGGCTGACCTCGGGCGGAAAAAGGGCGGCCGGGATCAACGAGCGGAACTGGCGCAGCGAATCGAGCCTGTTGTTCGACAACGAAACGATCGAAGCGGAATTTATCCGGCAGCTGCGCGCCTCGCTCCGCGACGGTATCCCCCTTTCTCAAAGGCCCGAGCCATAGTATAATTAAGATTATGCCGCAAGATCATTCGTTCGATATCGTTTCCAAGCCCAATATGCAAGAGGTTGATAACGCCATTCAGATGGCGGTTAAAGAGCTGGCTAACCGGTTTGACTTTAAGGGGTCGATCAGCTCGATCGCCAAGGGGGGAGAAAAGGGTGACATTATCAAGCTTGTCTCCGAGGACGAGTTCAAGCTGAAGAACGTCGCCGGCATTCTGAATGAGAAGCTGGCTCGCCGGCAGATCCCGCTTAAATTTTTTGAAGCCGGTAAGGTCGAAGAAGCGCTCGGCGGCACCGTCAAACAGGATATTACGATCAAACAGGGGATCCCGCAGGAAAAAGCCAAAGAAATAACGAAGCTGCTCAAAGCTTCCGGCCTCAAGGTCCAGGCCCAGATCCAGGGGGACGAGATCCGGGTTTCCAGCAAGAAATTGGACGACCTGCAGGCGGCGATCGCCGCCGTCAAGGGGGCCAACCTGCCGATCGCGCTTTCGTTCGTCAACTACCGCTGATAACGTGAACAACATTCTCGACAAATCGTTAAGCGAACTGCAGGCGGACTTTGCCTCCCGTAGCTGGCCGGCTTTCCGCGCCAAACAGATCTTTACCTGGCTGCACAAGAAGGTAACATTTGACTTTGCCCAGATGACCGACCTCCCCAAAGAGCTGCGCGACGAACTCCCCAAGCATTACAAGCTCTACGCGCCGACCGTCACCAAGGTACTCCGCTCGCGCGACGGGACCAAAAAGTTCCTCTTCACCTTGAATGACGGCAAACGGGTGGAAGCGGTCCTGCTCAAGGACAACACCAACCGGAAGACCGTCTGTCTCTCGACGCAAGCCGGCTGCAAGCTGAAGTGCGCGTTCTGCGCCACCGGAGGGGCCGGCTTCCAGCGCGACCTGACCCCGGCCGAGATCATCAGCCAGGTCTACCGGATCGCGGAGGGGGGGCCGGACATCTCCAACATCGTCTACATGGGGATGGGCGAGCCGTTCCTGAATTACGACAACGTGCTGAAAAGCCTCCGCCTGCTGACCGCCAAGGAAGGGGGAAATTTCGGCCAGCGGAAGATCACCATCTCCACCTGCGGGATCCCGGACGGGATCATGATGTTCGCCGACGAAGAGCTGCAGGTCCGTCTGGCGATCTCGCTCAACGCGGCGACCGACGCAGTCCGTTCCCGGCTGATGCCGATCAACCGGATCTACCCGCTCGCCGCGCTGCGCGAGGCGCTGCTCTATTATTTACAAAAGACCGGCCGCCGGGTCACATTGGAGTACGTGATGCTCGACGGCGTCAACGACCGCCAACCGGACCTGAAGGAGCTGCGCAAGTTCTGCGAGGGGCTGGACGTCCACGTCAACCTGATCCCGTTCAACCCCTTTGGTAAACATTTCCGTCCGTCAAAGCTGCAGGCCATCCATCATTTCCTCAACGGCCTCGCCGCCGCCAAGATCAACGCCGTGATGCGGCAGAGCAAGGGGCAAGACATCATGGCGGCGTGCGGGCAGCTTGCCGGCAAACCCTTGTGAAGGCTTACTTCATCTCGCTCGGTTGTCCCAAGAACCTGACCGACACGGAAGTGTTGATGGGAAAATTGACGGCGGCCGGGCACGAGGTCGTCAAAACACCGCGCCAGGCTGACATGATCATCATCAACACCTGCGCCTTCCTCCAGACCGCCCGCGACGAAGCCATGACGACGATCAAAGAGATGGCCAAATGGCGAAAACAGGGCAAGAAAGTTTATATCGCCGGATGTTTGCCGAAATATTGGAAACCTGCGACTAAACGTCGCGGTTTCCAATCTGGACACCGAGACGTTCAGTCTCAGGTGTCCAGATTGATCGACGGCGAGATCGACTCCATCGGCTTGTTCAACTACTGCACGCCGAGAATAAAGGCCACCCCACCCTGGTACGCCTACGTCAAGATCGCCGAAGGGTGCAACAATTATTGTGCGTACTGCCTGATCCCGCGGATCCGGGGAAAACTCAAATTTCGCCCGGCGGCCGATGTCATTGCCGAGGTCAAAGGCCTGGCTAAAAGAGGGGTCAAAGAAGTTATCTTCATCGCCCAGGATACGACCGCCCATCCCGAACTGCCGGCGATCCTCTCCGGGGCAGCCCGAATAGCGGGGATCCGCTGGATCCGGCTGATGTACACCCACCCCGCTCATTTGACCGATGCGCTCCTTGATTTGATTGCCAGAGAGCGGAAAATCGTTAAGTACCTGGACTTGCCAATCCAGCACGCCTGTGATAAAATATTAAAGTCGATGAACCGGCGCTACACGCGCCATGATCTTGAAACTTTAATCTCAAAAATCAGGAGGCGAAAGATCGCTTTAAGGACCTCCGTCATCGTCGGTTTTCCCGGTGAGGGCGAGACGGAGTTCCGGGAGCTACTTGATTTCGTCAGGCGGGTAAAGTTCGAACGACTCGGCTGCTTTACCTACCAGCGGGAAAAGGGGACACCAGCGGCAAAAATGAGGGCCCAGGTCTCCCCGAAAACTAAAATCGAGCGGTTTCAGAAGCTGATGCGGGTTCAAGCCCGCGTCACGCAAAAAAACATGATCGGAAATATCATTGAAGTCTTGGTCGAGGGGGGCAAAGCCGGCAAATTCGTCGGCCGCAGCTATTTGGACGCCCCGGAGATCGACGGCAGCGTGATCATCCGCTCACGAAAATCCATCCAACCGGGAGAGATCGTCAAAGTCCGCATCACGGGGGCTTCGGCTTATGATCTCTGCGGTTGTTTGACTTGACCTTAGCCAACAAGATCACCCTCGGCCGCCTCGCCCTCATTCCGCTCGCCGTTTACTTTCTGCTGACCGGCCTGCTCGGCCTGGCCGCTTTGCTCTTTGTCCTCCTCTCGCTGACCGACCTGATCGACGGTTACGTCGCCCGCAAATATAACCAGGTCTCGGAGCTCGGCAAGATGCTCGATCCGCTGGCCGACAAGGTCCTGGTCGTCTCTCTGCTGATCGGCCTGGCCGCGCTGGGCAAAACCGGAGCCCTCCCGGTGATCATCATTGCCGCGCGCGAATTTCTGATCGCCAGCATCCGGACCCACAAAGTCTTCGCGGCCAGCCCGCTGGCCAAGGCCAAGACCCTGGTCCAGAACGTGGCGGTTTTCATGCTGCTCTTTTCCCTGCCGCTGGCGGAGCTCGTCCTCTGGCTGGCAGTCATTTTGTCTCTGGTTTCCGGCTGGGTGTACTTATGGCAGAGCCAATTCCTGCAGCAATTGAGATCAAGCTAGAGGACTTCTTCACGAAGTTCCTCTCGGTGATCGGCAAGGCGACCGACCAGCAGATCGCGCAGCTGCTCCGCCAGAGCAAGCAGACCGTCTCCGTCGCGGAGTCGGTCACCGGAGGACTGGTGGCGAGCCACCTGACCGGCGTGCCGGGGAGCTCGGATTACTTTGTCGGCGGCATCGTCTGTTATTCGCCGCGCGTCAAAGTGACCCAGGTCGGCGTCCCGCCGGCGGTGATCAGCCAGCACGGCGTGGTCAGCAAGGAGACGGCGATCGCCCTGGCCGAAGAGATCAAGAAACGGCTCCGGACCGATATCGGGTTGGCCACGACCGGCGTGGCCGGGCCCGCGCCCCTGCCCCCGGCGCCGGTCGGCAAGGTCTTTATCGCCCTGGCCGGCAAGAGCACGGTGGAATACAAGGAGCTGAACCTGCAAGGGACCCGCGCCGAGATCAGGGAAAAGGCCGCCCGGGCCTGTCTCGGTCTGTTGTGGCTGTACCTGGGCGGCGAAGACGTACTGAAATAGGGAGGTGGTGGCAAGGGGGAGCTGGGGGACAAAGCCGGATGGACGGGAATATTTAAGGAGGAAAAATCATGAGAGTTATCGGCAGAGAGAACAAAAACGCCCCGGAAGGGAAAGAGAAGACGGTCAGCCCGGCGATCATTAACGCCGAAGGGAAGTCCAAAGCGCTCGGCCTGGCGATCGCGCAGATCGAAAAGAATTTCGGCAAGGGTTCGATCATGAAATTGGGGGAAACGACCAAGCTCAACGTGGAGGTCGTCCCGACCGGGGTCCTGTCGCTCGACCTGGCGCTCGGCGTCGGCGGTTTGCCGCGCGGCCGGGTCGTCGAGATCTTCGGGCCCGAGGGGGGCGGCAAAACGACCGTCTCGCTGCACGCGGTGGCCGAAGCCCAGAAACGGGGCGGCACCGCCGCTTTTATCGACGCGGAGCATTCGATGGACCCCAAGTACGCCAAGAAGCTCGGGGTTGACGTTGAGAATCTGCTGATCTCCCAGCCGGATTACGGCGAGCAGGCGCTGGAGATCGCGGAAACGCTGATCCGCTCGGGGGCGATCGACATCATCGTGGTCGACTCGGTCGCCGCGCTGGTCCCCAAGACCGAGGTTGAAGGGGAAATGGGCGACGCGGTCGTCGGCCTGCAGGCCCGCCTGATGTCGCAGGCGCTGCGCAAGCTGACCGCCGTGATCAGCAAGTCGAAAACGACGATGATCTTCATCAATCAGCTGCGCGAGAAGATCGGGATCATGTTCGGCAATCCGGAAACGACGCCGGGCGGCCGGGCGCTCAAGTTCTACTCGTCGGTCCGCCTCGACGTCCGCGCCGCCGAGAAGATCAAGGAGAACGACAAGATCATCGGCACCCGGGTCAAGGTCAAGGTCGTCAAGAACAAGGTCGCCCCACCCTTCCGCGAAGCCAGCTTTGTCCTGATCCACGGCCAGGGGCTGCTGCGCGAAGCAGACATCATCGACCAGGGGGTGGCCCTCGGCGTGGTGCAAAAGAGCGGCGCCTGGTTCAATTACGGGGCAGAAAAGCTCGGCCAGGGCTTTGACGGCGCCATCACTTTCCTGAAAGAGAACGGCAAACTGGCCAACAAGATCGAAGGGGAGATCCGCAAGGCGATCACGGCCCAGCAAGGTTAGGCAGCAGGACCGCCGGAAACCGTCCGCCATCGGCGAGACCGGTTTCCGGCGGCTCCAAACGAAAGGAGTAAAGAACAGTTATGGATATGTACACGTTGAGTTACGTCATCATCGCCGCCCTGGTAATTTTTGGGCTGGCAGTCGTCTATCTGGTGATCCGCAAGCAGATGTCCGAGCAAAAGGTCCGGATCGCGGAGGAAACGGCCAAGCGGATCCAGGAGGACGCCGCCAAAGAAGCGGAACGCCTGAAGAAAGAGGCGCGGCTGGAGGCCAAAGACGAGTCGATCAGGATCCGGGCCGATTTCGAACGGGAAATGAAGGAACGGAAAGGCGAGCTGACCGGCCTGGAACGGCGGCTGCAGTCGCGCGAAGACCATCTGGAAAACAAAGAAAAGAACATCGATAATCGGGAAAAAGTGATCAAAAAGTTCGAGGAGGACATGGTCAAGCTGAAGGAGGCGCTGCAGAAAGGAAAGGACCAGCTGATCGCCGAGCTGGAAAAAGCGGCCGCCTTCTCCAAAGAAGACGCCAAGCGCGAACTGCTGAGCCGGCTGGAAACCGAGCTGGAAGCGGACGCGTCCAAGATGATCAAAGCCAAGGAAGAAGAGGTCAAGAAAGAAGCGGATAAGCGGGCGCGCGAGATCCTGGCGACCGCCATCCAGCGCTGCGCCGTGGACCACGTGGTAGAGACGACGACCTCGATGGTCGAACTGCCGAGCGACGACCTGAAAGGCCGGATCATCGGCCGCGAAGGCCGGAACATCCGCGCCTTTGAAACGCTGACCGGGGTCGACCTGATCGTCGACGATACGCCGGAAGCGGTCATCCTCTCGAGCTTTGATCCGCTCCGCCGCGAGACCGCCCGCCTGACCCTGCAAAAACTGATCGTCGACGGCCGGATCCACCCGGCCCGGGTCGAGGAGATGTATAACAAGGCCAAGGAAGAGCTGAAGACCGCAATGTGGGACCACGGCGAGAAAGCGGCCCTGGAAGTCGGCGTGCACGGCCTGCCGCCGGTCATTATCCAGCTGCTCGGCCGGCTCCACTACCGGACATCTTACGGTCAAAACGTGCTGCAGCACTCGGTTGAAATGGCCCACCTGGCCGGGATGCTGGCCGCGGAACTGGGCGTGAACGTCAACCTGGCCAAGCGCGCCGCCCTCCTCCATGACATCGGTAAGGCGATCGACCAGGACACCGAAGGGACCCACACCCGGCTCGGCGTCGCTTTCGCCGAAAAGGCGGGGGAATCGCCGGAGGTCCTGCACGCGATCGAGGCGCACCACGGCGACGTGGAGCCGCGCACGATCGAAGCGGTGATCGTCCAGGTGACCGACGCGATCAGCAGCGCCCGGCCCGGCGCCCGCCGCGACACGCTGGAGGCATACGTGAAACGGCTGGAGAAGCTGGAGACGGTCGCCAAATCGTTTGACGGCGTGGAGAGAGTTTACGCCATTTCCGCCGGCCGCGAAGTGCGCGTCATTGTCCAGCCCGACCGGATCGATGACCAGGGCTCGGTCAAACTGGCGCACGATATCGCCAAGAAGGTTGAGTCGGAGCTGGAGTACCCGGGCGAGATCAAAGTAACGGTGATCAGGGAGACCAGGGCCTCGGATGTCGCCAAGTAAACTGAAGATCCTGTTCATCAGCGACATCGTCGGTTCGTACGGCCGGGCGATCGTCCGGCAGGTCCTGCCCGATCTGAAAAAAGAACTGGCCGTCGATCTGACGATCGCCAACGGCGAAAACTCCGCCCACGGCTACAGCATCACGGAAAAGATCTACCTCGATCTGCTGGAGCACGGGGTCGACGTCGTTACCATGGGAAACCACGTCTGGGAAAAGCGCGAGGTCGTCGCCAAGATCGACACTTTTGACCGGCTGGTCAGGCCCGCCAATTATCCCCCCGCCGTCCCCGGCCGCGGCAGCCTGGTCGTCGATTGCCAGGGGATCAAGGTCGGCGTCGTTAACCTGCTCGGGCGGGTGTTCATGAATTGCGTCGACTGTCCGTTCCAAACGGCCGACAAGATCATCCCGGCGGTTCGGGCGGAAGCCAAGGTGATCATCGTCGATTTTCACGGCGAAGCGACCTCGGAAAAAGCCGCCCTCGGTTATTACCTGGACGGCCAGGTTTCCGCCGTGCTCGGCACTCATACCCACGTCCAGACCGCCGACGAGCGGGTCCTGCCGGGCGGCACGGCGTTCATTTCCGACGCCGGGATGTGCGCCGGCCAGGACTCGGTGATCGGGATGAAAAAAGAGCAGATCTTAAAACGCTTCACCACCTGCCTGCCGGAGAAGTTTGAACCGATCGACAGCGGCCCGGGGCTATTTAACGCCGTCCTCTTGACCGTCGACGCGGCAACCGGCCAAGCGCTGGCGATCGAACGGATCAGCCGGCTGACCGAACCGTTGAATATTTCCAAAGAGGATAAGAACGCTAAGCAAGACTAGCGAGCCGTTCCGCCAGCAGCTTGATCTTGGCGGCAAAGTCGACGGCACGCACTTTTTCCTTCTCCACCGACTCCGGGTTAGCTTTGGCGAGAAAGTTCTGGTCGTTTAACCGGTTCTCGATCTTGGCCAGTTCGGACACCAGCTTTTCCTTGTCCTTCAGCAGCCGGCCTGTTTCCTTCACCAGATCGATCAGCCCGGCCAGGCCAACATAGACCTCGAGACCCCCGGCAACCGCGGAAGCGGACTGGGCTGGTTTCTGTTCCAGCTTCCTGACGATCGTGATCTGACCGACCTTAGCCAGAGTCTTTAAATAAACCTCGTTAAATGTTTTGTCGCCGACGATCGTCACCTCGATCTCGTTGCCGTGCGGCACGTTGAACTCGGCGCGGATATTCCTGACCGCCCGGACGACGTCCATAACAACTGTCATCTCCGCCTCCGCCTTCGCGTCAACCGCTTTGTCGTCTGCCACTGGCCATTGGGCCAGCATAATGCTCGACCCTTCTCGTTTCTCGTTACTCGTTACTCTGCTCCATATCTCTTCGGTAATAAACGGCATGAACGGATGAAGGACCTTTAAGGTTTCTTGCAGAACCTCCAGCAAAACTCCCTGAACGACTCCCTTGGCCTGCTTATCCTCCCCATAGAGCCGGCGCTTGGCGATCTCCACGTACCAGTCGCAGAATTCCGACCAGATGAACTCATAGAGGTTGTGCGCCGCTTCACCGAATTCGTAGGCGTCGATGTTCGCCGTCACTTTCTTGATCGTCTGGTTCAGGCGCGAGATGATCCATCTGTCGGCAAGTTCCGGACTTTGGGGAACCTGCGACTGAACGTCGCGGTTCCCTGTCCCCATAAGAACAAAACGCGAAACATTCCAGATCTTGTTGGCAAAGTTCCGCGCTTCGGTGATCTTGTCCTCGGACAGCTTAACGTCCTGCCCCTGGCCGGTGATCGAGGAGAGAAAAGCGAAGCGCAAAGCGTCCGCGCCGGCCCGGTCGATCACCTCGATCGGGTCAATGACGTTCCCCCACGATTTGCTCATCTTCTTACCGTGAACATCTTTGACCAGGGCGTTGAAATAGACCGTGTGGAACGGGACCTGGCCCATAAAGTGGAGCCCGGCCATGATCATCCGGGCCACCCAGAAGAAGATAATGTCGTAGCTGGTCACCAGGACGTCGGTCGGATAATATTTTTTCAGGTCGGCCGTCTGATCTGGCCAACCAAGCGTTGAGAACGGCCACAGAGCCGAAGAGAACCAGGTGTCAAAAACGTCGGGGTCCTGGGTCCACCCTTCCCCTTTGGGCGGCTCCTCGCCGACGTAGATCTCGTCGCCCTTATACCACGCCGGGATCTGGTGCCCCCACCAGAGCTGGCGGGAAATGCACCAGTCGCGCAGATTCGTCATCCACTGGAGATACACCTTGGTCCAGCGCTCGGGGACGAACTTGACCTCGCCCTTTTCCGCCGCGGCGATCGCTTTTTTGGCGAGCGGTTCCACCTTGACGAACCACTGGTCAGAGAGATACGGCTCGATCATCGTTTTGCAGCGGTAGCAGTGGCCGATCGAGGTCTCATAATCGTCGATCTTGACCAAGGCCCCCTCGTCCTCCAACCGTTTAACGATCGCTTCCCGCGCCTTGAAGCGGTCGAGCCCGTCGAGCTCGGCAAGACCGGAGTCGGTGATCTTGCCGTCCGGGGTCAGGATGTTGAGGAACGGCAGATTATGCCGGTGCCCCATCTCGTAGTCGTTCGGATCGTGCGCCGGAGTGACCTTGACCGCCCCCGTGCCGAAGGTCTGATCGACAAAATCATCCTTGATGATCGGGATCTGCCGCTTGACCAGCGGAAGTTCAATCGTTGTCCCCCACAAATGCTTATAACGCTCGTCTTTCGGGTTGACGGCAACGGCCGAGTCTCCCAACATCGTCTCCGGTCGCGTGGTCGCCACGGTCACCGGACCGTATTTCAGGTGCCAGAGGTGCCCTTTGACCGTTTCGTGCTCAACCTCGATATCGGAGAGAGCGGTCCGGCAGCGGGGGCACCAGTTGATGATCCGCTTGCCGCGGTAGATCAGGCCTTCATGATAAAGCTGAACAAAGTGTTTCTTGACCGCCCGGTTCAATCCTTCGTCCATGGTGAATCGTTCGCGCGACCAGTCGCAGGAGGCGCCCAGGCGCCGGAGCTGCTGAGTGATCCGGCCGCCGTACTCTTTTTTCCACTCCCAGACCTTTTCGACGAACTTTTCCCGCCCCAGGTCCTCTTTCCGCTTCCCCTCTTTCTTCAGCTCGCGTTCAACGACATTTTGCGTGGCGATGCCGGCGTGGTCGGTCCCCGGGACCCAGAGAGTGTCAAACCCCTGCATCCGCTTGTAGCGGATCAGGAGGTCCTGGATCGAGTTGTTGAGGGCGTGCCCCATGTGGAGCGAGCCGGTCACGTTCGGCGGCGGAATAACAATGGTAAACGTTTTCCCAGCCCCCGGTCCCCAGTCCCCAGGGACCGGCTTGAAACAGCCAGTCCCTTCCCAGTATTGATACCACTTCTGTTCGACTTCAGCTGGACTATAAACTTTGGCCAGTTCTTCGCTCATCGTCTTTATAATAACATATAGTTGAAATTATGTCCTGAGAGTGACGAGAGGATAGCATGAAAGTCCCGGCGCTTAACTATCAGGGTGTCCATAGCCGCGTGGTCCCGCCGCTCGCGGTCATCGGATTTCATAATGTCCGCCTCTATCAGGGAGCGCAGCTAATCAATCTGCCGCGAGGCGGGCTGGTCCATAACCTGAACCTGGAGGGAGGAGCGTCATTCCGCTCTCCCTGGGTGGGCCTGCACGGCGGAGCACTCCTCTTTCGGCCAAACCGGATGGTCCCGGTCGTCATTAGCGGCGACGGCTTTACTGTTCCGACCGGTCACGTCTTGATGGAGGAAGCGCTGTTCCGGCATGTCGAGTCCAAGAACCGGGGCAAGGAGGTCCCGCATCAGAAAATAACCGGCCTGGCCAGCAGCAAACTCTTTTTGGCCCACAACAGCTACTGTTTTCCCGCCAATCTTTTTCTGCCGCCCGGTGAATATACCCGGGGGCACTTCGGTCACGCGCCGGTCAGCCAAGCGCACCTGACAGAGGAGAAAGGGATCCTCTACCTGCAAGAATCCTCCTTAATCTACGATCAGCGGACGATCAATCTTCTTGAGGGACGGTCAACGCAGCCGGAGCAGATCATCGTCGGTTTGCACGAGGGCGGCCGGGTTGAACTCTGGCGCGATTAGTTAGAGATAGTTATCGAGGATCTTGTCCCGGGAGAAATTGGTCAGTTTCAGTTCGTCCTTGATCCCTTCATGAACAGCGGCAGCGGGGATCAAACCGACCAGTTCAGAACTGACGATCCCCACCCCGTACTCTTTGGCCCATTTATTGACCTGCTGGTTCAGTTTTTTGAGCGAGGTCTTTTGGTGATCAACAACATTAACGGTCACCTGGGCAACATTCCGGCTTCCTAACCCAACACCTAAGGCCCTGACTCCCGGCAGTCCTCCGCTCTTCTCCCGGATATTCTTGGCGATCGAGCGGGCGATATCAACATCAGGCGTATCCAGATCAAAATTAATAGCGATCAGGTAGTTGCGGGCGCCGACGGCGACCGCTCCGGCGGTCGGATGGAGCCCCTGCCCGACATCGGGTCGGCGGTGCGGATCGTTGATCTCCAGCTTGAGCGCCTCGTAACCGCCGTGGCGGACGAACGGGAGTTCCCGCCGCTCGGCGATTTGCGCCGCCTCGCCGTAATAATAGACCGGCAGCTGCAAACTGGTCCAAAGCTTATCCCCCAGCTCCCGGGCCAGGTCGACCGCCTCCCCCATCGTGCAGTCCCGGATCGGGATAAAGGGGATAACGTCGACCACCCCGATAAAAGGATGAACGCCGGTATGACCTTTGATATCGAGCAGCTGCATCGCCCGCTCGGTCAGGTCAAAAGCCGCCTGGCCGACGGCGCCCGGTTCTCCCAGGATCGTCACGACGGAACGATTGTGGTCGGGATCGGAGTGGAGGTCGATAACTTTGGCGGTCTTAACGGCGGCGACGATCTCCTGGACCAGGTCGAGATCTGTCCCCTCCGAAAAGTTGGGGACGCACTCGACTAGTTTAGGCACCTTGCAGCCCTTTGAGCGCCTCTTCCAGGTCGCTGTTTTCCAGCGTCTCTTTTTCGATCAGGACCTGGGCGATCGAATCGACCTTCGCCCGGTTCTTGCCCAGCAATTCCTTTGCCCGAGCGTGGCAGTCGTTAATGATCTTCTCGATCTCGCCGTCGATCTCGTCGGCGGTCTGTTCGCTGTAATCTTTCATTTCGGTGATGTCGCGGCCGAGGAAGATCTGGCGGTCTTTGCGGCCGAAGGTGCGCGGCCCCAGACCGGACATCCCGAACTCGGTGACCATTTTATTGGCCAGCTCGGTCGCCCGCTGCAGGTCGTTGTGCGCGCCGGAGGTGACTTCGTTAAAGAAGAGCTCTTCCGCTACCCGCCCCCCCATCAGGACGGTGATCTGGTCAACGGCCTGGCCTTTGGTAACCAGGTATTTATCCTCCAGCGGAAGCTGCAGCGTGTAGCCGAGCGCCAAACCGCGCGGCAGGATCGAGATCTTGTGGACCGGGTCGGCGTTGGGGAGGACCGAAGAGAGGATCGCGTGGCCGACCTCGTGATAGGCGATGATCTTCTTTTCCCGGTCGGAGATGACCCGGCTCTTCTTTTCCGGCCCGGCCATCACCCGGTCCGCCGCCTCTTCCACTTCTTCCATGCTGACCTCTTTTTTCTCGGCCCGGGCGGCCAGGATCGCCGCCTCGTTCAAAACATTTTCCAGATCGGCGCCGGTAAAGCCCGGCGTCCGCCGGGCCACCACGTTCAGATCGACATCCCCGGCTAACGGTTTGCCCTTGGCGTGGATCGCCAGGATGTCGGCGCGCCCTTTCAGGTCCGGCTTATCAAGCACGACCTGTCGGTCGAACCGGCCTGGGCGCAGGAGGGCCGGGTCAAGAATGTCGGGCCGGTTGGTCGCCGCGATCACGATAATATTGACCTTGGGGTCAAAGCCGTCCATCTCGACCAGGAGTTGGTTAAGGGTTTGTTCCCGCTCGTCGTGCCCTCCGCCCAGCCCCGCTCCACGGTGCCGGCCGACAGCGTCAACCTCATCCATAAAGATGATCGACGGGGTTTGCTTTTTGGCCTGTTCAAAAACCGAGCGGACCCGGGCCGCGCCGACCCCAACGAACATCTCGACAAAATCGGAGCCGGAAATAGAGAAGAACGGGACACCCGCTTCCCCAGCGATCGCCCGGGCCAGCAGCGTCTTACCCGTTCCGGGGGGGCCCATCAGCAAGAGACCTTTCGGGATCTTGGCCCCCAGGGCGTGGAATTTTTGCGGAGTTTTCAAGAAATCGACGATCTCTTTCAGCTCTTCCTTGGCCTCGTCGACCCCGGCCACATCGGCAAAGGTGACGTCGATCTTGCGGGTCTGCGGCTTCATGTTGGCCCGGCCAAACGACATCGCCTGGGAATTGGCCCCCTGCGCCTGGCGGAGCATCAGCCACCAGAGGAGGCCGAAAAAAGCGACCGGGGCGAGGAGCTGGATCAGCAGATTGACGACCCAGCTCGACTCGGGCGGCGCCTCGACGTTGATCGCCACTCCTTTTTCCCGGAGGAGTCCGACCAGATTCGGATAATTGAGCGCCCGGGTCTTGAGCCGGCTCTTGTCCCCCGCCGTCGCCGAGATCAGGTCATTGCTGATGCTGACCGCCTTGATCTCGCCTTTATCAACCTGATCGAGGAAAACGGAGAACGGAACTTCCTTGACCGGTTTTTCCGGCGTAAAAAGCGGCGCGACGATCGCCAGAGCGACCAGGACCAGAAGAGCGTAAGTTGCCAGGCTGCGCCAGTTGTTTTTCACGACTATAATTATATCACTTTTCGGCCGCTTTTGCCTTGTCCCAGAGGGCGTCCATCTGCTTGAGGGTCAGTTTTTTCTTCTGCAGCACTTTTTCGATCTGGGCGAACCGCCGGATGAACTTGCCGTTCGCTTCCTGCAGCGTCTCTTCGGGATCAAGCTCCAGTTTCCTGGCGACATTGACGATCGCAAATAACAGATCCCCCAGTTCTTCCTTGATCCCTTTCATCAATTTTGACTTTTTAATTTTGACTTTTGAATTCAGCAGCTCATGCACCTCATCCAGCTCCTCGTGCACTTTATCCCACGCCCCCGCCACCTGGTCCCAATCGAAGCCGACCCGGGCCGCCCGCCGCTGGACCTTATCCGCCCGGTAGAGCGCCGGCAAGCTGCGCGGGATCGATTCCAGCATCCCTTTCCCCCTAGACCCTTGACCCTTGCCCCTCTTTTCCTCCCCCTTGATCTTCTCCCAATTCCGCCACACCTTCGCCTTATCATTCGCCTCCGCCTGCCCAAATACATGGGGGTGACGCCGGACCATCTTAGCGGCGATCGAACCGATGACATCGTCGATGGTGAACTTTTTCGCCTGCTCGGCAAAGACCGAGAGCATCACAACGTGGAGGAGCATATCGCCGAGCTCTTCGGCCAGTTGCCCGTAGTCCTTATTATCGATCGCTTCCAGCGCTTCGTAGACCTCTTCCACCAGGTACGGCTTGAGGGTCGCAAAGGTCTGCTCCCGGTCCCAGGGGCACTCCCGCCGCAATTTTCGCACTATTTCCACGAATTCTCTAAATTGCTGCATATCCCTAATTATACCCTAATTCGCATATCCTGGCCTATCCCGAACTATCCGAATAGAAACTCCCTAATCAGCTCTAAAATACTAATTTATCCCTAAAATAATAATTAGGGTTAATTCGGATTTTTGCGATATTTCGGGTTTCCCCTTTCGGATAGTTCGAGTCCGGAAAGTTCGGGATAAAGCGCAAGTTTTACCCCGGTTATTGCGATAATAAGGGTGGAAAGGGAGAACAAACAAATGGCAAGTGGACCGGTCCAAAACAATAGCGGCGGGCCAGACCTCAAGTCGTTGGGGCTTAATTCCCCCCTCGAGGTCATCGATATCCTGGGCGCCATGAAGATCGACGGCCGCCCGGTGATCACCGACGACAAAGCCCATCTGAACCCGACGGTCAAAGCGGAAACGGTGGTTAAATTCTTTACCGAGAACTTCAACATGAAACCGAGCGAATTGCCGCACCTGGCGTCGGTCGTCAAGCGCGACCTGCAGGCCGGCAAACTGGATTGGAAAGCATAACATGGCCATGATCAACGCCAACAGCGAATATGTCCGCCAAGCCCAGGGGCTGATCACTAAAGCCAAAACCCCGGAACATCTCCGGTCGGAGATCAGGCCGCTGCGCAACAATCCGGTCGACCGGGCGACGATCTCGGCGCCGGAATTAAAGACTCAGTCGCTGGAACTGGCCCCCGAGGTCCCGGAATTTGACGAAAGCCAGGCGTCGTACCAGCAATGTGCCGGCACCGGCACCCTCTGTCTGGCCCTGGGGATCAACCTCCCCGATCTGCAGGCCGCGGCCAAAGAATTCATGAGCGAAAAGGCGCTGGGATTATAAGCATGAACAACGAACAAAGCGGCCTGGAAAAACTGGAACAGCAGCTCAAAGAGCTGTGGAAACAGAGCGGCAGCGCCGCGGTCATCGCCGCCAAGCATACCGAGTTCGTGGTGGAACCGAAGGTTTTTCTGGGTGACAAACTGAACCCGGAGATCCTCAAGCTATTGGTGATCAATTACCTGGTTCAGACCTCCCGGCAGGATTCGGGGACCGGCAACGTTGATGTAACCCCGGAAAAACTGACCATTAAAGCGCCCAACGGCAAACCGCTCGTCATCGTTCGCGACCGGAGGCTTATCCAGCAATACCTAGCCGCGCGAGCCTGATCGGGTCCCGTCCGCCGACCGCCAGATAAACGAACTTCTTGCTCAGCCAGTCTATCCTGATCTGACCGTCCCGCTCCTTGATGCTTTTCACCCCTCGCTTTAAGGCCTCAGCCTTGAGCTCGACGATCCGCAGTAAGGTTTCCAGCTGGGGAGGGAGCGGCCCGAATCGGTCAAGCAGCTCCTTTTTCAGGTCGCTCGCTCCGGCCGGCTCAATGATCAGGTTCAACCGCCGGTAGAGGGCGATCCGCTGACGGTCGTCGGTCACGTAGTCGGCCGGGATCGAAGCGGCGACCCTCAGGTCGATCTCCACCTCGCGCGGTGCGACGACTGTCTCCCCCTTCAGCTCTTTGACCGCCTCCTCCAGCAGCTCACAGTAGAGGTCAAAACCGACCTCATAAATATGGCCTGATTGAGCGGCTCCCAGCAGGTTCCCCGCCCCCCTTATTTCCAGGTCTCTCATCGCCAGCTTGTAACCGGAGCCGAGGGCGGTGAATTCCTGGATCGCCTTGAGCCGCTCGACCGCCTGATCGCTCATACTGCGGGCCGGGTGATAGAAGAGATAGGCGTAAGCCCGGACCGCCGACCGGCCGACCCGGCCGCGGATCTGGTACAGCTGGGAGAGGCCGAGCCGGTCCGCCTGGTCGACCAGGATCGTGTTAACGTTGGTGATATCCAGGCCTGATTCAATGATCGAGGTGCAGACCAGGACATCGGTCTTTTTCTCCATAAAACCCTGCATCGTCTTTTCCAAGGTCTTTTCGTCCATCTGGCCGTGGCCAACGGCGATCCGCGCCTCCGGCACCAGTCTGGCCAGTTTGGCGGCCACGCCGGCGATCGACTCGACGTAATTGTGGAGAAAGTAAACCTGCCCGCCCCGGTCGATCTCGCGCCGGATCGCCTCGGCGATCACCGTTTCGTTGTACGGAAGAATGTGGGTCCGGATCGGTGAACGGTCGACCGGCGGAGTAGCGATCAGGCTGAACTCGCGGATGCCGGCCAGGGAAAAATAGAGGGTCCGGGGGATCGGCGTGGCGGTCAGCGTCAGGACGTCGACCGTCGTCCGCAGTTTTTTCATCTTTTCCTTATGGCTGACGCCGAACTTCTGCTCCTCGTCGACGATCAGCAAACCAAGGTCGCGGAACTTTATATCCTTGGAGAAGAGGCGGTGCGTCCCGATCACCACGTCGACCCCGCCGGCCGCCAGCGCGCTAACTACGCTCTTCTGCTCGGCCGGCGAGCGGAAACGGGAGAGCATTTCGACCACATAGGGGAGATTGCGGAAGCGTTCCCGGAACGTATTGTAATGCTGTTCGGCGAGGATGGTGGTCGGAGCGAGGACGGCAACCTGCTTGCCAGCTGCGGCCGCCTTGGCCGCCGCCCGGACCGCCACCTCGGTCTTGCCGTAACCGACGTCGCCGCAGACGAGCCGGTCCATCGGCCGGGGCGATTCCATGTCCTGTTTGACCGCGGCGATCGCCTTGAGCTGGTCCGCCGTCTCTTCGTAGGGGAAAGTCGCCTCCAGCTCTTTTTGCCAGACATCGTCCGGCGGAAAAGCTTTTCCCTCCAGTTTCTGCCGGGCGGCGTAGATCTGCAGCAGCTCGCGGGTCATCTCTTTGACCGATTCCTTGACGTTCTTCCGGATCCTGAGCCACTCTTTACTCCCCAGCCGGCTTAACCGGGGGTGCGCTTCGCGCCCGCCGTTATATTTTTCGACCAGGCCGGCCATCGCCGGGGGCACATAGAGCTTGTCTTCGCCGGCATATTCGATCAGCAGATACTCCTGTCTGATCTCATCGATCGCCAGCTGCTCCAGGCCGCGGAAAAGGCCGATCCCGTAGTTCTCGTGCACGACATAGTCGCCCGGCTTGAGGTCGGCCAGAAGAAAGTCGGCCACCCCCTCTTTCACCTTTGCCTTTACCGGCGGCCTGCCCAGCTCTTCGCCGAACAGTTCCCGGTCGGTCAGGACCAGCCGATCGTGAAAGACGAAACCGCCCCGCAATTCTCCGGCCACGACATAATGCTCCGGTAATTCCTCGCGGAGCCGCGGAGCGTGGCGGCTGACGACGAGCGCCGCCGCCGGCACCTGGGAGAGACGGTCGCGGTGATCGGGCGCGGCGGCAAAAAGCGGTGTTTCATCCGCCCCCAAAAAACTGGAAAGGATGATCGGCTGCCGGTCGTTAAATTGCGCGTGGTCAGGGAGTTCGGCCGGCTCATCCAAAATGATCAGGGTGCCGGCCGGAGCGATCTCCAGCAGAGAGTTTTTCCCGTTTTCCCGCGCCGGGAGGACGAGACAATCATTGATCAACCGGGTCGAGCGCTGCGAATACGGATCGAATTGCCGGAGGGAAGCGATCTGATCGGCGGCCAGCTCCAGCCTGACCGCGGCCGGCTGGTTAATGGGATAAAGATCGATGATCCCGCCCCGAACGCTGAACTCGCCCCGTTCCCCGACGATGTCAAAGCGCTTGTAGCCCAGGTTGATCAGTTTACCGATCAGGTTTTCGAGACCGACCGACCCGCCCAGGCGCAAGTCGAGGTTATCGGTCTCCCCGACCGTCTTCTGCCCGACCGCCTTGAGGGTGGTGATGACCAGTTGCGCTTCGTGCCGCGCCCAGCCGGCCACGACCCTGAGCCGTTCGCCGATCAGCTCTTTGCTGGGCAAAATCGTGTCGTCAGGGAGAGAATCAAGCGCGGGGAAGATAACGGGGTGACGGGCTGAGAAGAGAGCGCATTCCTGCGCCAGCCGTTCCGCTTTGATCCCGGAGGCGGTGATCACAACCAGGTTTTTTTCTTTCTCCGCCAGCGCGGCAATGACCGCCGCCCGGGAGGCCCCCGGCAGACCGGTAAAAGCCCGTTGGGCCGGTAAGCTGATGGAGCGGGCGATCTCGGCGGTCAATTCGGCCAGGCGCATCCGGCTAACCGTTGAACTGGCTCATCGCCGCCGGCAGTCCCCGGGCGATGATCTGTTCGACCGCCTCGGCTGCCGTGACGGCCGCCTGCTGCAGCGCTGCGCGCTGGGCGGCGGGGACCGGTTGCAGAACGTAGTCGCTGACGTCGCCGGTCAGGCTGTCGCGGCCGATCCCGATCCGGACCCGGGCAAACTCGGTCGTCCCGAGGTGGGCAATGATCGATTCCATTCCGTGGTGGCCGCCGGCCGACCCTTTTTCCCTGATCCTGATCTGGCCGACCTCCAGGTCAACGTCGTCATAAATTACGATCAGCCGGTCCGGAGCGATCTTGTGCCAGGCGCTCGCCGCCTGGACGGCCAAACCCGATTCGTTCATGAAGGTCTGTGGTTTAAGGATGATGAGCCCGGTTGCGCCCAGCTTTGCCTCTGCCAGCAGCGCCCGGTGTTTGGCCTTGAAGTTTTTGACGCCCAGCCGAACGGCCAGTTCATCGACCGCCCAGAAGCCGAGATTGTGGCGGGTCTTTGCGTACTCCGCTCCGGGATTACCAAGTCCGGCGACCAGGTACATCGTTATCTCCCGTAACTGAAGTCGATGCCGAAACGAAAGTCCGAAGCAACGGTCTTGTTCGGGTCGGTCGGCTTGTCCCGTAAATAAGAAACGCTCAGCGCCTCGACGAACATTTTGAATTTTTTTAGGAGCGAATCCTCGCCGGTCTGGAAAGCGCTCCGCCACGGTTCAAAACGGAGCCCAAGCCCGTAATCGGCCGTGTTCAGCCAGTAATCGTTCTTGCTCGACATGGTCAGGTCGAGCTTAACATAGGCCTCGATCCCCTTCCCCAGGTGCCGGCCGAGTTTGGGCTGGCAATAAAAGAGGTAACCGTTAAAATCGGTCCAGCTGAAATTGGTCGAACGGTACGACAGATTGCTCCAGACCTCGCCCCAGAACTGACCGGGGTCGGGATTATCAAGGTTCCATTCGTGCCAGAGATCGAATCCATAGCGGGTGTCGGTCCGGCGGTTCGCTTCGCCGGAAACCTGGTCCTTAAAATACCTGGCCGACAGGGTTTCGGCATAGATCTTCAGATCGGGAAGCCAGGCGGTAGCCCAGCTGCCGGACTCAAAGCCGGCGAACGGTTTGAAGCGGATCCCCGGCCCGTAATAGACCGCATTGTCCCAGTAATCTGGGGCTTGTGACGCGGTGCAGTAGTAAGCGCCGTAGAACTGGAGCGGGGATTCCAGCAGGTTGAACCCGAACTTCCCTTCAAAACGACCGAGCAGCGAGGAGAAACCCCGCCGCTCGACGTTGGTATCGTAGTAGGCAAGGTTGTTCCAGAGCTCGGCGAACGGCGCCGCCTGCGCCCTGCCCGCCGGCAGGCACGGCGCGCCGCCGATCACGATCAGGGCAAAGGTCGCCAGGCAAACGCGCCGCATCGGCTACTCGGTGCTCAGCGCTACGTTGTCGACGTTGAAATTGATCCGGCCGTCGCTGGCGCTCCCCAGGCAGATGAACTGGACCTGAAGCAGACCGCCGGAGCCGTTCTGCGGCTGCGGGTTCCAGATATCGTCGCCGACCATCGGGTTCTCATCGGTAAAATCGGCCAGCGGGATGCTGACCCGCTTCCAGCCGCTCCAATCAACCTTCACTTCATAGCTGTACTTATCGTCTTTGGTCAGGGCGTAGTTCTTGGACGAATCCTGCTCCACCTGCCAGTTGCTGTTGTCGTCGTCGGCCAGCTCGACCTTAAGCGAACCGGAACCCGGCCCGTTCCCGTAAATATCGGCCTGGAAGAAACCGTAGCGGGAGAGGTCCACCCCTTCGCGGGCGATGTAAGTGCCGCAGCCGCCGCCGTACCAGTTCTTGGCGGAACCAGAGAGCAGTAATGAGTAATTGCCGACCAGCCCGGCGATCTTGCTGTCCCCGGCGGTCAATCCTTTGTTTGACGCCGCTTCGGCCCGGGCCAGTTCAAATGTCCACCATTCCCGCGGGCCCTTGAGGCTGCCCGACTCAAAATCGTCGATCAGTAACACCTTTTCGGCCAGCGCCACCGGCGCCTCGCCCTTGGCCGCCTCCGGTTTGGCCGGAGCCGGCCCGCCGAACGCGCTCGCTGCCAGCGCCAAAACCATCACACTAACCACCAAACCGCCTAACCACCTGAACATTGTTTTCATTTCTTATTCCCTCCTATTTAAATTCCAAGACACCCCAAACACTCGGGTCCTTATAGAAGTAGTAATCGCCGTTCCAGATGAACTGTTTTTCCCGTTCACCGGTCTGGTCCGCGTCATCCAACGCAACGTCAAAGCCGACCCGGGTCCCGCTCTGCGGCGCGAAACTCCCGAAGAACTCCCAAGGTATTTTGGCTTCGATCACCTGCCCTAACGGTTTATCGACCTTTTTTACAGCAATTTCACTGCCCGCCGGGCTTCTTCGCCTTTGCCAGTTCCAAACGGTCGGCTTGTTGGTCCGGCCATCGCCGGTGCTCAGGCCGACCTGATAGTCGCCGCGCTCAAAGCTTTCACGCCGTTCATCCGCGCCCGGCGCCGTGCTGATCACGAACTCCAGTCCGTCGCCGTTCCACACGTCCTGCCGCTCCTTTTTATTGACCAGCGGCAAACGGTCGGTCACGGCCGCCGCCACGTACAGGTTCTTGTCATCCCACATCAGATAAACGTCGCCGGAGAGATCGGCCTGCCCCCCCCACTGCACTCCCTCCTTGAAGAAAGCGGCATCCCGCAAAACCAGCGGCACCGCTTTTTTCCACTCGTCCAGCTTGCCGTCGATCTTGACCGGCCCGGCCGCCCTGGTCGCGAGCGCCGTTTTCTTGACCGTCCGCTCCGGCGGTACGGTAAAAGCGGTCAGCTCCGCCCCGGTCCCGGTGAAGAGCGGATCTTTCATGATCGACTTGAACGCCAGGAGCGCCCGCTCGGTCGAATTGATCCGCCAGTCGGTCTCCTTCTTGTGGTCAAACCAGACGATCGCGTCGATATCGCGCATGCTCGTCCTAAGGTAAGCGGGGATCTCCTTGATCCAGGCCGCCTTGTCCCCGCCCTTCTCCGCTGCCGCGAACTCGGCGATCATGATCGGTTTTTTGGGCCAGAGTTGGCGGGCCTTACGGGCCTGATCGCGGAACATGTATTTTAACGCCTGCCAGTCGCTCCAGCTCTGGGTCTTGCCCCAGTTATAGCCGTCAAAACCGACCCAGTCGACATAATCGTTGCCGGGATAAGCTTTTTCCCATTCGTTCCAAAGCTCGTTGGGAAAAGAGTAGTTCATCGGCGCCCAGACCCATTTAACGTTGCCGACTTTTTCGTTCCGGAAAACATCGACGATGTGGCGGAAGGCCTTAACGTAGACACCGGGATCTTTTTCGTTATTAACTATCCCCCACGGGTAACCTTCGATGTTGAATTCGTGCGCCGGCCGGAGAAAGATCGGCTGGCCCCACTCCTTGATCGCCCGGGCCCAGCTGCGGATGTAGTTGTCCCATTTGCCGCTGGTAATGTCCTTGAGCTTGATCTTTTCCTTGTCACCCCAGTACCACGGCTCCCAGACGATATGCGGTACGGCGCCGTAATCGGTCACCGCCTGGGCATCCGCCCGGGGGAATTCCTGCGCCCAGTCCTGGTACCACATCACCATCGCCGGTTTCTTACCGGTCTGGGTTTCGAACTGTTTGATGAAATTCATGTTCCGCGGCGCCCCTTCCCGGAAAACGCCGACGAAAACCGGCTTGGCCCAAACGCTGGTCGCCATTAGCAATAAGCTGACCGCAACCATAATTTTAATTTTTGACTTTTGACTTTTAAATTCCATCAAGCCCTCCCTAGCCTTTCACCGCGCCGGCGGTCAGGCCCTTAACAATATGTTTTTGCAGCAGGAAGAATAGCACAACGACCGGGATAGTGGCAACGGTCGCCGCCGCCATCATCAGGTCAAAGCGGTTCTGGTAGTTACCGACAAAAAGCCGGATCCCGACCGGGATCGTCATGGTGTCGCCGTTGGTCAGCACCCAGGCGAACATCAGCTCGTCCCAGGCCTGGAGGAAGAGATAGATACCGGTGGCAATGATCCCGGGCCGGGCCAGCGGCAGAGCGATATACCAGAAGACCTGCAGCGCGGAACAGCCGTCGATCCGGGCCGCCTCTTCCAGTTCCTTGGGAATGGAGGCAAAAAAACCGCGCAGGATCCAGATCGAGAACGGGACAAAAAAGGCGGAATAGATCAGGATCAGTCCCGTATAAGTCCCCTTGATCGGGATCTCGGTTAAAACGGTGAACTTGACGAACATGATATAGAGCGGGATCAGGTACATGATCGCCGGGATCATCTGCGTGGCGAGGATCGTGTTGGAAAACAGGTCGGAACCGGGGAACTTGAAGCGGGAGAGCGCGTACGAGGCCAGGGTCGACAGGATCATCGCCAGGAACATCGTGGCGCCGCAGATGATCAGCGAGTTTTTCAGGTAGAGGCCAAAGTTGACGTTCTTCCACATGTCAACGTAATTATCCCAGTGGACCTCGACCTGGCCGGCGACATTGCGGGAGAGGCCGACCCGGCCGATCGCGATGTCCGACGAGCTCTTGAGCGAAGAAAAAACCATCCAGCCGACCGGCAGGAGGGTCAACAGGAGAAAGAGAAGCATGAAACAGCTGATGATGACGTCGATGATCCGTTTTTTGGCATAGTACGGTAAAGCCATCAGCTCATCTCCTCCGCCTGCTTAAAGTAGCGGAACCAGACATTGACGATCGCGATCATCACGCACAGGAGCAGGACCGAAGCGGCCGCCCCGGTCCCGAAATTCCAGAGCTGGAAGGAATTGCGGAAGATGTTGGTCATCATCAGGTCGCCCCACTCGCCCGGAAAACCGGCGCCGAAGCCGAACATCATGATAACAATGTTGAACGAATAGGTGTTATAGATCAGGCCGAAGAGGATCAGGATGAACCAGACCGGGCGGAGCATCGGCCAGGTGATCATCCAGAACTTGGTCCACGGACCCGCCCCGTCAATGTCGGCCGCTTCGTAAAGCTCGTCGGGGATCGTCTGCAGGCCGGCCAGAAGCATCAGCATCGAGAGCGGCCAGTAGCGCCAGATCGTCGGAATAATGATCGCCCACATCGTGTTGCCGCCGGTCAGCCACGACGGCTTGAACGGCAAAAGATGGAGCCAGTCGACCAGCATAACGTTGACCAGCCCCCCCTCTTTGAGCCACATGATCCCCCAGAGCAGACCGGTCACGTAGGTCGGCACGATCCAGGGAAAAAGGAAAAGGGTCCGGACCAGCGAGCGGCCCCAGAACTTACGGTTGAGCATCAGCGCCACGACCATCCCCACCCCCAGCGTCCCGATGGTCACAACGACGGTATAAATAACGGTGTTGCGGACCGCCTCAAAAAGCCCGATCCGGATCGGGCTGGTCGGATCGATCAGGACCTTATAATAATTATCGAACCAGACGAACGGGGCGAGCAGATAACTTTGCAGGGTGTTCTGGTTGAGATGGAGAAACGACATGTAGATCCCCTGGCAGATCGGGGAAACGTGGAGAAAAAGCATCGCTAGGGCAGTCGGCGCAATGAAATAATAAGCAATGCGGTCTTGCTTGATCCGCTGCCACAGTCCTTTTTTACTTTTGCGGTTTGGCTTTTTCACAACGAGAAATTCGCGCGGCAAAAACCAGATACAGTTTACATTTTACTGGAAAAGTAAGCGTTTTGCAAGGCGCTTTTAAGGGCCGCCTGTGACTCGGGCGAAGAATTGACCCGCCAGTCGCGCTCTTTATTGATATTGAACCAGCAAAATAGCTTGACCCGCGGGTAAACAGTTTGCAGCTTCGTAAAAGCGTCAGTGATCCAGGCCGCCTTATCGCCACCCCTCTCGGCTGAAGCGAATTCGCCGATCATCAGCGGTTTGGCCGTCAGGGCGGTCAGGCGGTCGTAACCGGCGCGGAAGATCACGTCAAAGGTTTCCCATTTCCCCTCGCCCCAGTTGTAACCGTCAAGCCCGACCCAGTCGACCAGCGCGTCCCCGGGATAGTATTCTTCCAGGGCCGCCGCCGTTTTATCGTAATGGTTCGGACAAAAAACCAGCGCCACGTTATCGGCCCGCAATTCCCTTTTTACATTATATATATAGGACCAGCGCTTTTTGAAGCCGACCGGATCGCCGGCCCACGGATACCAATCGCCGTTCATTTCGTGGGCAAAACGGAGCAGAAGCGGCCGGCCAAAATCTTTCGCCGCCGTTAAAAAAGCCCGGACATAATCGTCGCTTGCCTCGCGCCACGGCTCCCAGGTGATCAGCGGCACGCTGCCGTTTCCGGCCACTCTCTCCGCTTCGGTCCGCGGGAAAGGCTCCGGCCAGGGGACATACCAGAGGACAACGGCCAGCTGTTTGCCGATCCGGGTCTGGAAGTCGGTCAGGTTATCGAGACCGTTAACGTAGGCGCCGATAGCGCAGGCGGGCTCAGCGGAGGTGGACATTGCGGATCTCAAGATCGGTTTCCGACGGGCCGACGACCATCATCTGGACCTTGGTCGGCTTCTTGACGATCCCGAGGATCGGAAAGGAAAACTTTTTAAAAGCCTCGGCGGAAATATCCTTGGTCAGGTAATCTTCTTCGAACGAGGTGGCCGGCTGCTCCGGCTTCCCCTTGTCCCAGATCTCGACGCGCAGGCGGGTCCAGTGCTGCTCTTTTTCGATCGTCCCTTTGATCTCAAACTCCAGGAGAGTCGGGTTGGCGATCTCTTCGCGGACCGCCAAAACGCAGCCGAGGTCGGTCCCCTTGCCGGACAGATAGTAGGCCTCTTCCCGCTCTTCCGCCCGTTCGCCCGGCTTGCCGAAGCCGGAAAAAAGATGTTTGTTCTTGGGCATCAAATGCATTGTAGCATAATTATTAGAAAAGTGAAATTTTTGCCTTTAGGCGCCGACAATCAGGCATGAGGGCCTATTTGGGCGGAACATCCCCTTACGCCGTACTGATCGAGGGCGGTTTCAGCCGACGTGATAATCTTTTGTCCCGTAAAGATCCGCTGTTGCCGACAGCCAGGAACACTGTCAGCCTGGTCAACACCAACGGCCGGCCCAAATCGTGCCTGGACATCGCCACGGTCCCCAACGCGCGGATCCTGATCGAGAGTATCAAGTTGGCCGGTATTTCCGACTTTTTTGTCACCACTCATTATCTTCATGACCAGATCGAGGAATATTTCCGGCGGGGTGAAGGTTATGACCTGGGGGTCAAAGAACTCTGGAACGAAAAGATCGCACTCGGCACCGCGCCCGGGACTGTCATGAATCTGCTGGTGCGCCCCAATCTCCGCGGCCGGACTGCTGTCATTTGCGCCGGCGATATTATTTCCGATGTCGATTACGCCAGCGTTCTGGCCCAACACACGGCTGCCGGGAGCACCTTTACCATCGTCCTTAACCCTGTTCCCGAAACAGAGGTGTCGCGCTTCGGCACGGCCGCGTTCCGGCCGACCGAAGGCACCTTTGGCCGGATCACCGAGTTCCGGGAAAAAAAAGCTCCCCGGGAGGCCCTCCAGAGCATTGTCGACCAGAAAAAGCAGTTCCTGAACAATTCCTCTATTTACGTGCTCGATCCGGAGATCTTTTTGCGGCCGTTGACCATCATTGATCAGGAGAACGGCGAGACCCACCACACCAGGCTGATCCAGCGGATGTTCCCAAACATTGATCCCCAATTCCTGCGCGAACTGATTGACGGCAAAGTCGCACCGCGATCGCAAGAGGAAGCAACCGCGTGCCTGAAAAGGTTCGGCCATCCCGCCCCGGACTTCAACGACTTTGGGACCCATCTGTTGCCGCAGCTGGCCAGTAATCGGCTGCTTAACGGCGTATTGCATAATGGTTACTGGACAGATATCGGCACGCCCGAAAGTTATTGGTTCGCCAATTGGCACGCCCTGGCCGGCCGGTTTAAAGTGCAGATCCCATTTCCCGAAGTTTCTCCCGGCATCTGGGTCCATCCTGAAGCTGACATCCCCGACCTCCGGGCGATCAAGCCGCCCGCGGTGATCGCCGGCGGGGTTCGGCTCGGTAACATGGTCGAGATCGGTCCGCGCGCGGTCATCGGCAGCGGTTGGGATATTCGGAAGGGGGCCAAGGTAACCGATAGTATCCTGCTGCAACGCTACGGTAGCGACTCCGACTACCCGCCGGGGACCAAATATCAGGTCATCCACCCCGGCTCCCTCGTCCACCGGTCGATCATCGCCGGCATTCTCCCGCTCTCCGTGCAGACTTTCAAGACCGTCTGGGGAGACGGCGCACCAAACCCGCAAGGGCCAAGATGCCACACCACGGTCCCGCTGTACATCCCCCAGGATTCGGACACCGCCATCAGGAAGCAGACAACCCGTCTCCTGCTGGCGGATAAGCCTGGCCATTTTCTGGACAAGGTGGAAAAGCTCCTGCGCAATAACGGCTGGCAATGGCTGGAGGCCGCCACTACCCCCGCCAGCGCCGCGGAAAAAATGGATGCCAATAAATACGACCTGATAATTATGGATTTCTCTGAACTGCACGCCGACCCCGAAGGCATGCCCGAAGGAGCCATCCTGCTGCGCACCTACCGCTGTCATTCCCAGGCCAGGAACAGCGGCACCCCGACTCTCTTCTGGAGCCGGCAGCCTAACCCGCTGGCCAATATCGACGGGATGACGATCGCCCGCATGACCGAATCAGGGGTCGTGGTCCGTTCCAAGAACAATCCCGAGGTCGCACTCGGTCGGTTGTCCGATTTCCTGTTGAAGTTACTTAAGGAGCAATAAAATATATGGGATCAGCCTCAAGATTGGTCAACGCTAAAGGTCCGCTGGTCCACCTGGCCAACGAGTTTTTTCCGGTCGGCCATGTTGGTTACCTGTCCCGGCTTGTGCGCCGGGTCGCTCAACGCCAGCAGAAAGAAGGGCTCGACGTCCGGGTCGTGATCCCGCACAACGGGCAGCTTGATCTTCAAGGGGTTAATAATTTGCATGATCAAGGTCAGTATCTCCAAGGAGTTGTCCAGGGGATCCCAGTTTACGTCATTAAGAATACCGCTGATACTCCCGATTTTTCCTCCCGGATCTATCCGCCCGAAGAAAACGCGCTGGAAAGCTTCGCACAATTCGGAAAAGTATTCTGGCATCTGGTAAAAAAAGAGCTCTTTGGCCGACGTCCTCTCCTCCAGATGTGGGACCACACCATGGGCTGGGTTTGCGGCCAGCGGCCCTACGAATTGAGCCGGATCAGGACGATCTTCACGCCGGTCGAACCCGAAACCCATTTTATGCACTTCAAGCCGGCGGAACTGGAGGGCGCGGATCTGGCCACGAACGGAGACATTGAAAGTCAGATGGAACATCAGGGCGGCTTCGTTAGCGGCTTTACGGCCGGACTCAGGACAGCAGACACCGTGACCGAATGGTATAACGGTTTTTTTCACGAATTACGGGATAAGGTTCCGCTTATGGCCTCCTTCCTGGCACCGCTGATCAAGTCCGGGAAGTTCGAGGCCCTGGCAGCCAGCCGCGGTTGGCGGCCGAACCAAAAAACGAATATTCCCGTGGCCTGCATCGAGGCCTTTGAGTTAGCGTACCTGCACACCATCTTCGGACGCGGTCACGATTTTTCCGTCAAAGCCGGCCGGCTCCCGAAAACCAAAATGTCGCTCATGATCAGTGTTACCGAAAAGAACCCGGAAGATCCGCGCAGCCCGATCCTGCTGGAACGTTACCACCGGGTCCAACCGGATATTCCTCTGGTCGATGCAAACACGCGCTTTGTCGATAATTATTCTCCCACTCAAAACATCGATTATCGGGAAAACATGGGGGGGACCGTGCAGATGCTCAAAAGAGCGATCGAGGACCCCGCTTTCAGCAACCAACCCGGACCGGTCCTGGCCTTTTTGAACGGCGGTGACGGCGAACGGGGTTTTAACGTTGTCCTGTCAGCCTGCGTCAAAGGGGAGCTATTGCTCGGGGAGCGGACCATGGGAGATCTCTCCATCGACGCTGCCGCTTTAGTCGCCCGGCAACTACCCGACGGCGGGGATGGCTGGGTGGTGGTTTTAAGTTGCGATAATTATTTGGTGCCGAACGGACCGATCAAGCTAGGCGGGCGGCTGCTCTCCCGGGCCGAGCAAGGGCTGGTCCTCTTCGGCCACTCGGTCAAGATCCTGGGCGAGGAACCGGACAGGTTACACTACCTTAAAGACCTGGGGGTCTTTTTTGTCGATGCCCGGACCGGCAACATTGCCAGCTTTGCCGAAAAAAAAGCCGATCCGCAGGACTCGAACAAGTTCGACCTTGGCTTTGCCCAGCGGGAGATAGAACGGTACGGTGGCGAGAATGCCTACAAGAACACCTTTTTCTTCGCCATGCGTCGGGACATTGCCAGGGCTTTATACCTAGGCTACGAAAAAGCTAGCCACAAAGACGGCAAACCGCTCCATTCAACTTATTATCTGAACTTTTCGGACCATTTTACCGCTGCCTGCATGTGTTCAAAGGAAGAGTGGATGGGGCGATATTCCAACCAAAGTAAATTTGATCGTAATGACTGGGCCTATCTCTGGGACCATGCTAATAGGATCAAGAAAATGTCTGGCGGGATCGGCGGCGCGGATATCGGCGCCGGCGACGAGACCTGGTCGGACGTCGGTACCATCCGGGAATATTATAGTCGGGTAACTAGTTTTCTGAGCGGCGATGAACAGGTCCGACGCGTCGCCCGACAGGTTGCCGGCATTCCGGAGTTCGGATCAGTGGTCCGCTCCCTGGTCAACAACGTCGAACTGCCGGGTAAATCGGCCCCCTATCTGGTCGTCGGTTCGGTCTTTAAAAAAGGCGGCAAGGTCGGTAATAACGTCATCGTCATCGGCTCCCTATTTGAAGAACGGGTGGAGATCCCCGATAATACGATCGTCATCGGCAGCCATGTTTACCGGCTCAAGTTCAAACCCGATGACCGGAGCCCCCGGCTGATCTACGCCCTCCACCAGGAAACAACCGACCACCCGCTGGCCGTAGAAAGCCATTGCGCCCACTCCACCGTCCACTTGATCTCCGGCCAAAAGATGCACGGTGTTTTCCCGATTATGCTGAACGGAAAAGAATTGGAAAAACAGCCTGATGGCCGGCTCAAGCAGGACCCGTACCTTAAAGCTTATACCCTGGACAGAAAGATGACCAGCCAGTCGCTCTACGGTATGCCGACGATCAACGATACCGCCCTGCAACAGCGGCTGCGTGACCTGGCGCCCGATAAAGACGCAATTGATGAGGCAACCCTCTCCTTCCCTTCAGTCAAGAACCTTAAGAGGCTCAACAGCCTCGAACACTCGAACACCGCCGCCGTCGCCCTGACCGAAGCGATCGATAATCTGCTCTCCATGGGTCAGACACCGCGCCCCTGACTTCAACTGAAATTTCCCGCCAGAAGTGCCGATATATACCTGGATCGCCAGCTTGCAAGGAGCTTTGCATGGAAAGGAAGTTAAACTTGATAAATAATAAAGGGCCGCTGGTTCACGTCGCCAGAGAATATGGTAACGCCGCCCGTCACGGTTATTTATCCCAGCTTGTCCGCCGGGTCGTGGAGCGGCAGCGCCATGAATCCGGCCTTGACGTCCGGGTCGTTATCCCTTTCAGCGCCGGGCTTGACCTCAAAGAGATCGAAGGTCTGCAAGATAAAGGCAAATACCTGGAGGGGCTGATCGACAACGTCCCTGTTTACGTTATCAAGGACGGGGAGCTTGGCCCCGCCGATCACGAAGGCATCTACCCGCCGGAAGCAACCGCCTTGCAAAGCTACGCGCATTTCGCCAATAATTTCTGGGCCCTCGTCCGGGAACAAGTTTTTGGCCATGATCTGTTAGCCCAGATGTGGGACCACCCGATGGGCTGGGTCTGCAGCCAGAGACCATTTGACCTGGGCCGGGTCCGGACGATCTTCACCCCGGTCGAACCGGCCGATTATTTCATGTCCTTCGATCAATCTCAGATCCAGGCCTTGTCCCTGCGCTCGATCGCCGACATGGAACATTTCGGCGGCCGGGGGGTCAGCGGGTTTATGACCGGCCTGCAATTCGCCGATACGGTGACCGAATGGTACAGCGGTTTTTTTGGTGATTTCCGGCGCGAGGTAGAACAAAGGTTCCCTTCCCTGGCCTCCTTCCTCGTCCCCCTGATGAAATCAGGGAAATTTGAAGCGTTGGCAGCCAGCCGCGGTTGGCGGCCGAAGCATGAAACCGATATTCCCAAAGCCTGCATCGACGCTTTGGAACTGGCGTATCTGCACACCTTGTTCGGGCGCAGTTATGACTTTTCGATCAATGTCGGCCGGCTCCCCAAAACCGACATGGGCGGGCTGCTGGTCAGCATCACGGAAAAGAATCCGGAAGACCCGCGCGCCCCGATCCTGGCTGACCGCTATAGACGGGCCCAGAAAGATCTCCCCGTCATCAGGACCTCCGTTCGTTATGTCGCTAATTATCCTGGTCAGCATGATGCCGGGTTCCGGGGCAATTGCGGCGGGGTCGTGCAAATGTTAAAACAGCTCGATCACGATCAGGCCCTGGCCGAACGGCAAGGCCCCATTCTCGCCTTTTTGAACGGCGGCGACGGTGAACGGGGCTTTGTCACCACGCTGGCGTCGTGCGTGAAAGGCGAACTGCTCCTCGGCGAACGGACCATCGGGGACCTGTCCCAGGATGCCGGCGCCCTGGTCGGCCGCCAACTGCCGCACGGCGGCGACGGCTGGGTCGTGATCTACGGCTGCGATAATTTCCTGTTGCCGAACGGTGAGATCAAGCTCGGCGATCATCTTCTTTCCCGGGCCGAACAAGGCGTGATCCTGCTCGGCCATTCGGAGAAGATCGCCGGCCGGCGGCTGAACGAGATCAATTATCTCAAAGGTCTGGGCGTATTTTTCATCGACGCCAGATCCGGCGAGATCGTCAGCTTTGTCGAAAAGATGACCGACCCGAAGAACAAGAATGATTTCGATCTCCCCCGCGCCCAGGCCATGCTGACGCAGCACGGCGGGGAAAGCATTTACAAGAACACCTTTTTCTTCGCCATGCGCCGGGACGTCGCCCAGGCGTGGTACCGGGGCTATGAACAGGCCAGCGAATTGACCGGCCAGCCGCTGCACGAAACCTACGATCTCGATTTTTCGCTCCATTTCACCACGGCCGCCATGACCCCCAACAAAGAAGATTGGATGACACTCTTTAAGACCAAAGGAAAAGGGTTCGCGCACGGCGATTGGGAGCGGCTCTGGGATCACGCGCATAGGATCAAGCAAATGGCCGGCGGGATCGGCGGGGCCGATATCGGCAGCGGCGACGAGACCTGGTCGGACATCGGCACGATCGAAGCTTTTCACGACCGCTTGGCGCGGCTGCTGGATCGGAACGATGACATCCGCAGCGTCTCCCGGCGAGCTCTTGGGGTACCGGAATTTGAGGCGGAATTTCAATCCCTGACCGCCAAGGTCGAATTCGCGAACGATTCACACCTGATCTTGCGTTCAGTTTTCAAGAACGGCGGCCGGATCGGCAACAACGTGATCGTTATCGGTTCCGTTTTTGAGGAGTTTGCCGATATCCCCGACAACACTTACGTCATCGGCAGCCATGTCTACCGTCTCAACTTTAAGCCCGATGACCGGAGTCCCCGGCTGATCTACGCTTTGCACCAGGAAGCGACCGATCATCCGCTGACGGTGGAGGGCAATAGCGCCCACTCGACCACCCACCTGATCTCGGGACAAAAAATGCACGGCATTTTTCCGATCTACCTGAGCGGCAAGGAATCGGCCAACGGACCGGACGGCATGCCGATCAAAGACCAGTTCACCGGGCATTATTTACTGAACGGCAAACTGACCAATCAGCCGATCCTGGGCATGACCGGTATCTCCGACGCCAATCTGCAGCGGCGGTTGATCGACCTGGGGACCGATCCCGAAACAGTGGCGCGGCCCTCCGTCAAAAACATCAAACGGCTCACCAGCCTTAGCCAGTCAGACTCCGTGGCCCGCGCTCTGGCCAAAGAGATCCGGACCGCGCTGTTCCTGGCCGGGGTTATTTCGGCGGATCAACCTTAAACATAGGGTAAAATAGCGCTTTTTTATCTGAAATTCCACCTCGTTTTTGACGATATATATACGGGAGACATGCAATGTCCTATTTAGCAGCCCGTAAAGCACTGATTGTCGGCCGGTTGGCGATCGACGTCGTTTCCAACGCCCGTCGCCAGAATGTCCGCCTGGCCGGCGGTTCCGGCCTGCACGCCGCCCTGGCCTCTTCGCTGCTGGCACCGACCGCGCTGGTCGGCACCGTCGGCAACAATTTTCCGGCCGAAACAATGCGCGCTCTCCGCTCCCGTGTCGACCTTTCCGGCGTCACGGCCGATCGCACCCGCCCCTGCAACGAATGGGTCGGTCGGTACGATTCGCTGGACCGGGCCAGCACGGACGCTTATCACGCCAATATCCCCGAAACCACCTTAGGCATTCCCCGTCGCCTGCTCCGCTCCGCCGCCGTCCTGATCGGTGCCATGTCCCCCTCGCTGCAACTGGCGGTCATGGGCCAGCTGACGGCGCCGGCGGTGGTCATGATCGATACCATCCGCGGTTTCATCAACCGGGAGCCGGACCTGGTCAAGGCCGCGATCGCCCGGGCCGACATAGTGACCGTCAACGAGGAGGAGGCGCAACTGTTGACCGGAACATCAGACGTTTATCTGGCGCTTGACCGGCTGCTAGCCCTAGGGCCCAGAACCGCGATCGTTAAGCTCGGCTCTAACGGCGCAGTGATGGCCACCGGCAATCTGCTCTTCCGTGTTCCGGCGCTGAACTCTGATCCGATTGACACGACCGGCGCAGGCGACTCTTTTGCCGGGGCCTTTGTCGGTTATCTGGCGCGGCAAGCGGAACTCGGCCGCTGCCTGGATAACCTGGCGTTCGGCGAAGCCTTATTAATGGCTACGGTCATAGCCTCTTTCAGCGTGGAGGATTTTGGTTCTGAACGGTTACACACCCTGACCCCGGCAGAACTGTTCACCCGGTTCGCGGCGGCTAGATCAAGTTTGCTCGGCCAGGCCCAGCCTCTGGAGATCGCGGGGAAACTTAACGGCAATGTTTTGCTCAACGCCGTTGACGAACGGACTAGCCCGGACACCGACCGCCTGATCGCGGCCGGGTATCAGCCTGGCGCTTACTCTTTTGACGCGCTGCCCAACGGGCCCCGCATCGACCTCTCGACCTTTTCATCCAGCCGCGCCAGCAAAAGCAAGGCGATGCACCGGCAAGCTGACGCGCGGCAACGCGCGCTTTATGACCGCTACGAAGCGGAGATCGCCAAGCTGGACCGCTCCCGGTTCACCTACGCCACACTGACCGAGACAATAATGAACGTCGGCCGGACAATAATTGCTGGTGACCAGGAATCCGTTAAGCTAGATTCTTTCTCTGATCTGAACCGCCAGGCCACGCAATTTGGCCGTGAGGTCATCGGCACTCTGCCGCCGGAGATGACCCTGCGGGAATGGCTGACGCTGGTTGCAGCCGCTAACGCCCTGGAAATCTGGAGCGATAAGCCCCTCTATCAGACACGGGTGCAGGAGTTGAAGCAACTGGCGCGAGAGATCAAGGGCCGGCAGCCTGACCTTGATGCCAGCAAGCTCTTTGCCGCCAAGGTCTGGGACCGGCCCACGAGGGTCGTCTACTTACCGGACAACTTCGGCGAGGTCGAGATCGATCTCGCTTTTATCCTGAAACTGGCCGAGCGCTACGAACGCTCCGGCGCCGACGATTGGGAGATCGCCATCATTCCGAAAGCATTGCCCGTGCTGGTCGACATCTATCACGCGGCGCTGATCGAGACCATTACCGATCCGGCGTCGCCCCATCAGGCGCTGCGCCGCTTCCTCGACTCCGGCAAGGTCAAGATCATTCCGGGCGGCTCCAAATCGCACGGGACCAATGCCCCACACCTTTCCCGGGAAGCAGCCGATAAATTATTGGAGGTTAAGGCGCACAACGGCGTAGTCATCGCCAAAGGCGAGGCGCACGTCCAAACCTTGAACGGCCTGGAGATCGATACTTTTCTTCTCTTTTTGGCCAAGAGCATCGACACGGTACGCATCGCCGGCATTCGGGCAGAGGGAATCGGCGTCGCTTTTGTCCCCGCCGGAGTCAAGGGGTTCGTCGGGCTGGTGGAAGGTGTCCGGCAAAACCTCGCTGATCTGCAGGCTGCGCTAGCCGCGAACCTGGATCAATCTACCCTGGAAGCGGTCAAAGCGCGGGCGTTAAGAACCGGGGAAACGTTCGTTGACGCTTTGGCCAAACTTGGATCCAGCGAACCGTTGAACGGCGGTGAAAAGATTGCCGCTCACGTCCTGCCGATCATGCAGGATCCCCGGGTCAGCGGTTATACGCCGGTCTTCATCGCCCGCGCCGCTATGCCGTTCAAGCTCGCCTGGGACGCTATCGCCCGGAAGCAGAAGAACGCTCCGCTCAGTCATCGACTTATGCCCAAGATCGGTCAGGTCCCGCAAAACAGGTTGTCCTCGCTGATCCGGCAACTGCTCACCCGGACGGAGGCGGCCCGGCCGGTCGGCGGTGAAACGTGGCGGAGGCTGGTAGCCGCTTTTGAGTCTCTTCCTGTGGCCGCGCAGCTGGAGATCGAACGCCGGCTTGGCTATCCGTTGGCCAACCTGGCCGGAAGATCCTGCGGTGAACTGGTAGATCTCTTCGGCAATGTCGGCCTCGATCCCCGCGCCGAACAAGCACAGGTCATGTTTGCCCAACTGGCGGCGGACCAGACTAAACGGCCGCAGGACCGCGATCCCGAACTGCGCGCCAGGATCAAAGAGCTGCATGCCGGAGCTAAAGGGCGGACCGAACACCTTACCCGGCCGCTGCTCAATGTCCTGCTGGCCGGGACATCCTTCGGCCGGTTCGTCCGAAAAAACCCGGTCCTTTTCATCGATGAAGCCGGGTCGACCGGCAGCACGGTCTTTGCCGCTGAACTGCTGGTCCGGTCGTTCGCTAACAAAGCTCGCTGGAAATTCTATACCGTTCAGCCAACGAAGGATAAAAGCGGCTTGTATGACGGCGACTGCGGCCTGCCGTGCAAGCCACTCGAGAACGATCCCCGGCTGTACGATTTCTTTTTTGCCGGAGCAAACGCTCAGGGAACTCCCCGGCGGGTCACCTATCAGGGGGCGATCACCGCACTGACCGCCCGGCTAGATCCGCAGGTCGATCACGCGGCCAACCTGAAGGCGGCCGAATTGCGGGTTACCGCTCTGCTGCAAGAACATTACCAGGCCCTGTTTGCCGGTATCACCCGGTTGAACAGCGAGCACGCCCGGGCGGCGCTCAAAATGATCATGCGCCGGGAACAGGGGAACGATCCACTCGTCAGCGCCATTGCCGGACTGGTGATCAAGGAAGAGCAGATCCCCAATCACACCCAACAGCGCTACGCGATCAAGGCCGAGCTGAAGCTGCTGGCCGATCGCCTTAACACCTTGCTAGAAAGCCAGCCGGCCGTGAAGGCCGAATTAAGCGCACTCGACCGGGAGATCAGCGCTTACGATAGTATCCAGACTTTGAAAAGATGGCAAAGGAAGTTTGAACAATACGCGGCCGAAGTGTTGAACTGGGCTAAATCTCTGTAATAAAGTATTTTGAAACGATCCCGCTGAACCGAAAATTGATCTCTCTTGCTCCCCCGATCCCATTCTCATTGATCGAGATCTGCAGCCCCGGCAGTTCGGGATAAACGCGGTTGCCGACGATTTGTGGCGGTGTCTTGAACTCAGCAAAGAGCTGGGCCAGGATCAACGCCGCCGCCTGGCAATTATCCTTTCTCATAACATATTCACCATTGGCGCCCACGAAACAAAACCGTTTGGCCTGGCCAGGCTCGAACAATTGGGCCAGGCGGGTGGTAAAGAGGAGAAAATTAAATAAGGCCGCGTTCGGCTTTTCGGTCAGGCCGGGCTGGATCGTCCCCTCCGGCGTCACCCGCGCCAGATAATTGCCGGCCGGATAAGGAAAGCTCTCGACCAGGTGAACGCTGGTTTCGAGCAGCCGCTTCTCGTCCGCCGTCATTTTACCCGCGGCGATCAGTTCGTCCATCCGGCGGTTGATCATCTGCCAGTAGTGGCCGAACCCGGGCTTGGCGTCCATCTCGGGATCGGAAATACCAAGGAACATGCCCAGATATTGGCGATTTAAGGCCGGGATATGGGCCGCGACCTGTTCGGTCACTCGCTGCCAGCTTACCCCGCCGCTGCGGAAAGCCTCCAGCAAGAGATTGCGGCTCGCCAGGATGCTCCCGAACTTGAGATTGGTCAGCGCCGCGCCATACGGGGAAATGTCGGCAATCGTCAAGAGGAACAGGCTATCCAGTAGAACCAGCGCCCGGGCCTGATCGATCATGCCCGCCGGCGCGACAAAGGCCCTGACTTCAGGATCATTGACAAAATTGAGCAGCGCCTGCGCGGAATAATCGGGCAGCAGCCCGGTGGTCAAGACAATATGGTGGCGCATTACTATCCGGCAGATGGCCTTGAGGTCCGCCGAAACCGGAACGTCGCCCAGTAAATTGAGCCGGTCCATGAACTCGTAACTTCTTTCCGGATGCATGTAGCACTCCCACGCCTTGGTCGCGTCGTGGAGTAGCCCCAGGAGAAGCAGATGCTGGTCGGAATAGCGCGCGCCAATGGTCAGCATGTTCCCGATGTTCCTTTCCGCCCGCAGCCGGTCGCCCTTCGCCGCCAGCTTGCCGATCCCCCGGGATTCGCTGAGCAGCTGCGGCAGTGATTCCCGGTTCTGCATGATGCCGGAAGTGACCGCCAGAATGTGCGCTTGGGCCTCTTGGATCAATTGTTCCCGTTCAGCCGTCGGCGGCTGGACACCATGGTAAACGTGATGGATCGCGCGGAGCATGGCCAAAAGCTCAGCGGCTAACAATGTTTTTATCCCGCCCATGTTAGTCTCGTAAGTGGTCAGGTTCAAACCGGCAGCAGCGCCGGCAGTTTTGGCAAATAATTTTCTCCCCAGGTAGCGGGCCAGCAATACTTCCGGGGTACTTTTGATCGGCACCAGCTCAAGTTTGCCGGTCGTCCGTCCCTCTCTGGCCGCTTGGACGTAATCTTTGAGCGCCTGGGTCTGTCCGGAGACGGAGACCGATTCATGATCGTAATATGGCGCCCGGCCATCGTAAGCCGACAGCGCCTCCAGCGAGATCTTGGCCAACCGGTCCGCTCCGTCACGCCCCTCTTCCCGGGCCCGTTTTTCAATCCGCCGGCTTATTTCCGCCAGCCGCTCCGCTGGTGTTCCCGGCAGTCTGACCAGGACCGACCGAAAGGTCACGTCCGAGCGGCCTTGAAAATGGGCACGCAGACTGCTCATCAGCGAGGCGCCGACCACAACCACCACATCCTTGCCGGCCGCGGTCAACGCCGCCAGCTGGGCCCGGTTGACGCCGTAATAAGCGCCATAGCCCCCCTCGCAGCCGATGATCTCGCCTTGCCGCAGGCCGGACATATAAGCATCTTCCGACGCGAAATGATAATCTTTGCCGGGGACCTCGCCGCCGGCAGGCGGACGGGTGGTGGTCAAGACCAACGGCGCAAAATTAAGGTCGGCAACCAGCTTGCGGGCAATTGTGCTCTTGCCCGAACCGGTGTAGCCGGAGATCGCGATGATCACCGGCCGGCGCGGCTGGACCGGGCCGCCGCGGCCGTTAACGGAACTGCTGGCTAGGAGCGGATGGATCCTCATTGCCAATATTCATCGGTAGTGACGCAGTCGAATTTCAATAGACTTTCAACGCCGTGATCCGGCAATGAGCCAGCCGTTCCAGCCGGACGATCATCTTCGACAGGTCATATAAATTAGTGGGTCTGCCCAGGAGCTGGGCGATGATCTCCAGCCGACGTGCCCGGTCTTTGTTCCGATGTGCGAATTCGATCTTGAAGAGGCCGGCATAATTTTCCACGGTATCCTTATGGACATCGATGATCGGCTGCGACTGGCTGCTCTTATTGACCAGGACCTTGGCGATCCCCAGAAGATCGGCGAACCGCTGCATGATCTCGGCCCGCTGGACAACAAATTTTTCTTTTTCGCTCCTTCTCCCCCCGGCTTCACCCGTGTGCTCATCGGTCAATTGCAGATTGGGGACGCCGACCAGGTCGGAGATAACGTTCAGGCTCCAGAAATTGACCCCGGGGCCGGCGCGCTCGATCGCCTGCGCCACCCACGTCAACTCCACGTCCACGGTCCCGATCTGCCGCGCCCGCTGCTCCGCCAGCCAGCGCGGCGTCTCATCATAAGGGGCGTCGACCACAATATGTTCGACCTCTCGGAAATGCCCCCTCCCACCGGCCGCCATCAGGTTCAGGCGTTCGGACCGGACAGAGAGATCCCCTTCACTATTGTGGAACAGCACCGGCACCACCATCTCTCCCTGCGGCGGCACCAGTTGATCGCTCTGCATTAAAGCAGTGATTTTTTCCTGGCTCAGGCCAAGCTCCTTGAGCCAGCCGACCATACCGGAGAAAAGGATATTCCTGGCGCCGGCGGCAATAACATAGTTAGCCAGGTGATAAGCGGTCTCGCCGTAAGGAACGTCGACCAGCAGCAGCTCTTTCTCCCGGTTCTGGTCATCTCTAAAACTGACCTTCTGGCAGGTAAAGATGGGGGTCGGGATCTTTTCGCCCACCTCAACGTCAAACGGAAAGACCCGCAGGTTGTGCAGTTCAGGAATGATCCGGTGCTCCCGGTCGATCGAAGCCACCAGCTCGTCCAGGCGGATCAGGGCGATCAAGTGCGCCGGATCAGAATACAGTTGAGCCGGGTCGAGCGCCAACAGCTCTTTCAGCCTCGGTTTCTCCGTTTCGAAAACGGCCTGGATCTTTCTGGCCAGTTCTTGATAGCGCTGGCGCAACTCCGGGTCAGAGGACCGCTCGGCCGCCGCCGCCAGCCGCCGCACGACCCCCAGGTAATCGTCTGTGCCGGCCAGCGCATTGCGCTGTTTGAATTCCCGAAATTCGCCGATCATGGTCCGCAAGCCGTCCAGCTCCGGCTGATGGTAGCGCTCTTTCATGAGTTCCAGCTCTTTTTCCAGCGCGCAATAGCGCTGAGCGCGCAGTTCATTGAGCGAATGCAGGACCGGCACAGATCCCCGCAGGTCAAACATCTCACTATAGCGGCCAGACCATTCCTCGAGCGCTCTGGCCGCCTCCGGTACCCGCAGTTTCAACGCCGCCAGCGCGGCTGGCAGGTCCCGCGCCAGGCCGCGGAGGTATTCAACCATGTAACGGTGCTTTTTCACCAGCCGGCGGAACGACCCCCGGTTACCCATGATCACCGTCTCCGGCACTTTGCCGACGAACAGCTCCATTGTCTCCCTGACCTGGTCGGCCGGGCTGCGGAAGTACTGGCATCTGATCACCTGGTCCTCGCCCACTCCGCTCCGCCGCAGCATCTTTTGACAGTGCAGCTCCCGCCCGGGGTCGGCCATCACCAGCGCATACTTATATTGCCCGTCCCGGACGGCGATATAGGCCTCAAAAAAGCTTTCCTTCATCTTGAAATTGAAGACCCGATAACCCTGGCGGGAAAGCGCCGCCTCCAAGTCGAGCGGGTACCCCCAGTGGAGTTCGACCGTGGCGCCGCTTTTCTTGGCGTCCGCCACGATCGCCTGCACCACCGGCGAATATTTCTTGGCGTTATACTTGTCAAACCCAAAAGCGGCCAGATCATCCGGCGTGAATTCGTCGCGCTTGACCCGCTCGTCATAGCCGCCGTAGACCACCGGCTTCGCCGTCGGCCGGTTCCGGTCGTCGGTCTGGTCGCACAGAACGCAGCGGGCGGCGTCCATCGCGGCTTGCAAACCCTCCAGCGCCGTGATGTTTACCCCGTGCTGCCGACCGAGATCGGCCAGTCGATTTATCCCCAGCAGGTCAGCCTGCTTCAGGACCAGCCTGCTTACTGAAGAACGGACCGTCCCGGTCGCGGCGGTGATCACGACCCGGACCGGTATCCCAAAGGGGGCGATCATTTCCCGATTAGCGGCAATATAGTCCAAAGCCCGGCCGATCGTTTCAGACGCCACCCCTTTCTGCACGGTCAGGAACAACTCGCGGCCCGGAGCAAAAAGGAGCTTGTTGCGGGCGGCCGCCTTCTGGATGTCTTGCATCTGCGCCGCGCTAAAATGTCCCCAGGCGCCCTGGTTGCGGATAATGATGCCGTTGTCCCCCCGCCAGCGATTGGCTAGCTGATCGATGGGCGCATGGCGGAGTTTTTCGTAGGCGGTCGCTTTGACCCGATAATAGGCGCGGGTCCAATATCGGGGACCGAGTTTAAAGGCTGTAACCGCGTTGTTAAATATTGCCATCTGAATCTTGTTCCTTTTCGGGAATCTGTTCTTTCCATATATATATCGTTATTTCGGCAAGTAAATTTCAGTTTATCAATTTTAGACAGGGTCCCATTTTGACCGAAATTTCCCGCACAAACTAACGATAGATATTTGAGGCATTAGATCGTGGGCATATTTTCTTCACAACAAGTGACCCGTTCCGGCCAGGCCGGCAACCGGCCGGGCTCAGTCCACGGTCGTCCTGTCGGCGGGCAACCGTTACCGCTAACGCCCGGTCGTTTACTGACCGATCAGGTCGTACTTTCTCGGCCCGGTCAATTGACCAGGGAACTGCAACGACAATCGTTGCTCGGTCCGCTCGCTAAGCTGACCGCTACCTCTGCCGTCGGCGCAGCGGTTTATGGCCTGTCAGTATTAACAACACTTTCTCTTCCGGTCGCCACGATCGCAGTGGTCGGCGCCCTGGCGCTGATCCGATTTATTTGGGTTGCCTACCACCCTCTGCCCACGATCAAAAGCCCGACCCCGGCCGCACCGAAATCAGACCCGAAGCCAAAGGCTCCCCCTGATCCGACTCTTGGCCCATTGCAGTTTGCCGTAATCGCCCACGCTGACAAACACTGGTCCGCAGCCCTTAAAGTCTTACCCGACCTGCTGAGGGCTGGCTTGGACCAGCAACAGATCGTTGCACTGACCGCCCGTCTGGTCGCCAACGACCCGCGCTCGGCGACCGCCGACTTCAAAGCCTTGCCGGCAATCTGCAAAAGCAAAACGATCGCAAAATTGGGCCCGGCCGATCAGGCGTCGCTGCTGACCGGGGCCAGCGAGATCGGCCAGCGCTACGCCAACGTCGCCTTTACGGTCCTGTCGCCTGCTCTGGACGCCGGCTTGAAGATCCCGCAAGTCCTGGAGCTGCTCAAGCTGTTCACGGCGATCAAACCGAAGGACGCCTATTTGTATTATCAAACTCTCCCCGCAGTGCTGAAGAAAGCGGCCGAAGTCAAATTACCGCCGGAGCAGCTGCTGGAAAACGTCCGGCCAATCGCTCTTTTGCCGCACCGCAAAGCCCTGCCCGCCCTCAACGACTTGCCGAAAACCTTCCCCAAAAAAACGTAAATTGCCCTGAAATTCTCCGCCGTTTTTGCCGATATATATATGAGAAGAGGCAAACAGATGGCATTTAATTTATTTAGAACAACTTCAGATCGTCGCCCGGCCGTCTCAGCGGTTAGTTCCACCCAACAGCCGCGTCGCAGCTGGTCGATCTTCTCCCGTCCCGCCGCCCTTTCCACCCGCGACACCGTTGCTCTGTCAAGCGCTCGCCGCAGCAACATGCGCGGCCATTCCACCCTCGACATCATGCTCGTTTTGACCGGCGGCGCCGCCGTCTACGGCGCCGGGATGGCGCTGGGGGTCACGACCTTCGGCGTTTCTCTCCCCGTCGCCGGCATTGTCGCCGGCGCCGTCGCCATCACTTATCTTTTCGGCGTTCCGCTGACGCTCAACACTTCGCTTTTCGGCTACGCTCATCTCCGCCGCTGGGCCAAGAATCTGGTCCAGATCCCGTTTATCAATCACGTTATTCTGCCCGGCGCCAATCGCGTTCGGGTCGCCGACGGTAAGGCGCCGCTCCGCCCGCTCCCCAAGGTCCCCGGCGAGATCCACTGGCGGGACCTGACCAACAGCGTGCCTGTCTCCATGTACGCCGGCCTCGCCGGCATCGCCGCGCTCGGTTACATTTACGGCGCCCCGGCCCTGCTGGCTGTCGGCGGCGCCGCTCTCCTCCATATGACCGTCATGGAAATCGCTAACCGTTTCCGGCACCCCGGCGGCGAGTCCAACATTTTCAACCGCTTCCCCTGGGTTAGACCAGGGTTCAAGGTCCTGGAAGAGGATAATCCGCCTTCCGCCCTCAGCCGGGCCGGGCGTTTTCTGCGCGAGTACAATCACGCCCTTTATCAGATCGAGCGGTCGCTCACGATCGAAAATGTCCGGGACCTGATAACCCTGGCCCGCTGGATCATGTTTGACCGCAACCGCCGGCCGACCGCGCTGCGCGTCACCAACGCCCTGATGTTCTGGGGCGCTTTCGGCTGGGGAACGCTTGGTGGTCTCTTCTGGGCCGCCAACACCGTCATGCAGCTCGGTTTCTCCGCCGCTGCCATCCTTAGTGCGGTCGGTATCTACGCATATGTCCTCGGCGCTCTCACCGTGCGCTGGGCCACCACCATCGGTTTTCAGGGAATGATGTTCCAGGCGCTCAAGCGGAGCGGCGATTACTTTGCCAATCCCGAAGCCACCCGGGCTTACGCCGCCGGTCAGCTCACCGGTCCAACCGGCATCCGGACCGGCGACCCGGTCGAGACCGCTTTCCTCGACCGCGTCCTCGGCGACATCGGCTACTCCGCCGAACCGGCCCCCGCTATCAGGCGGCCGCGCAATGTCACCATTCATTACATCGCGACCGAACCGGCCGAACTGGTCACCAAGGCCAGTTGGTCTTCGTTCCTGGTCGAAAATCGTTCGCTCTGCGGCAAGATCTTCCACGTCAACATGACCCGCGGCGGCCGCAATTATGTTACTTCCGCTCAGGGAGCGGTCGACGAGGTGCGAACCAGAATCGAGGCCTGGCGCGATCGGGTCCGGGCCACTCCCCGCACTTACGCTGATTGCATCGTTTTACTGCGCGGCCTGAGCGCCGACTACCGCCAGATCGGTGACGGCTATCTGGCCAGCGCGATCGCTAAGTTTGAGGGGAGTCAGCAGGGCGAAGCCGCCGGCCTCGACGAACGGCTCGGCGTCGATTTTCACGCTCACGCCGCCAAATGGGAAGAGAAAGCGGTCGCCCTGGAGCGGGTTGCCGCGTTGGAACAGGCCGGCCAGATCAGCTCGTCTCGGGCAGCCGCAGTCCTGGATGCTGCCGCTCGTTATTTGGAAGAGAAGTTCTCCTATGACATTATCGTCAACCCCCGGACCTATTGCTACACTGATCCGCGCTTCTACGCGCAACTTTACGCCACGGTCCGGGCCGCCCTGCCGCCAACATTACCGTCTGTTCTTGACGCGGCCACGGCTACCCAGGCAACCACTGCTATCCGCGCCGCTTTGGCTAATACAGGCCGGACGCTCGGCCAGGAGATCTACGGGCGCACCCCCAGGAATTTCAACACCTGGCTGGCCGAACTGCAGACCAGAAGCATTGCGCAAGGGGTCGCTCCGGAAGATTTTATCGCCACCGTCCTGCTGGACGCGGTCGCTCAACCCTCTTTCGGCGGCGGCACGAAAGCTGGCGGCCAGGACAACTGGTATGCCAAGGTCGGTTCGGTTAGAGTCGTAGTCGAAACCTCCTTTGTCTCCGACGCGGCGATCGCCGCCGCCCCGCGCGAACAGGTTTCTACCCTGATGGAGTATTCGCTGGAAGATTGGCTGGCTATATCGGCCAGACTGATCGATGATCGCGCCGCCATTGGCGATGTCACCATCCCACCTTGCTTCGATCGAACCACGGTCGCCGCTATCCGGCGGGAACTCCCGCTGACTACCAGCCGCCTCGGCCTGACCGCGGGCGCCCAGGTCGATCCGCAGACGGCCCGTGCGATCGTGGCCGATATCGCGGCCAATCATCTTGCCAGCCCGGCAACCGATCGGCGACACCGCGATCAGCGCCGGGTCCTGGAAAGGCTGGAGCGGGCAGCCGTGCGGCACGGTTTTACTGTCGAACAGATGGTCCGCGAAGCCCTGTTCGTCGCCCTCCACCCCCGCCAGGCCGAATGGGTCGTCTGGGACGAAATCGATTTCAACGGCAGTTTTGACAAAGACTATCTGCCGAGCTCCATCAACGAGCTGACCGGCGAATACGACGACATCTTCCGCAACATCTCCGCCCACTATTTCCGGCTCCAGCGGGACGAGGGGGCGGTCAGCATCCCGGTTATTCAGGGCAATCAGTTCTATGCCAGCTACATTCAATACGGTCCCCAGGTCGATCCCGCTACTTACGTTGGGCCCTTTCCGATCGCTCGCGACGCTTTTGGCCGCTACCGGCTCTTCAGCGCCGCGCCGCTCGAATTAACGATCAATGCCGCCAACATCGACCAGAAAACCTGGTACGGCGCCATCGTCGCGCGAACTTATCGCCGGCTCGACGCGCTGGTCACCCATTCATTCTCCCGTCCCCAGCCGCCGACCGTCGGCGACTTTTTTGACGCGGCCTTTGCTCTCGCTCGTCGCGATCTGGACCTCGGCGTCAGCCGGGCTGATCTGGAAATTGCCCTGCAGGCCCGCCACTATCACCCCGGCCAGCCGTTCAACTGGAACGCCATCCTTACCCCGGAACTTGCGCTGGAGATCAATCAGCGTTTGGTCAACAACATTAATGAACAGGCGATCGCCACCGGGCTTCTGCCGGGGCGAGACCTGTACAGCGCTGCTTTCAACTGCGGCACCTGCCGGCTGGAAAATTTGGTCAACATGTTCTCCGCTCACAATAAACCATACGTGATGCAGCGCAACGGCCACATCCTCGGGCAGGTGGTCTTTGCTTATGATCCGGCCAGCCGCCGGATGGTACCGACCAAATACGAACCGCGCTACCCTAACGAGCGGGGCCCGCAGCGGAGCAAAGAGAGCCGCGAACACCAGCACTGCCGGATCATCGGGTCCAAACAATTGCGGCGCCTGGCGGGCGGCGGCGAACAGGTCGTTTATCAGTATCAACCGGGCGCGCCCGAAGACAACCGGGCGGAACGGCGGCGGGTGGAGGTCAATTATCCGGTCGGCGGCGGCAAATTCTACCGCGACTACGATCCGGACGGCGCCGGTTATTATGAGATCCGGCAATCGGGCCATTTCAAATCGTCCCTCTTCCAGGTCAGCGCGCCCGGCGGCGCCGCGGAATTAGACAATCTGGAGCGGGTGGCGCAGATCGACCGGACCAGCGTCCGCAGTTTCCAGGTTCCTAATGTCGGCAACTTCGTTGAAGTCGGCGTCCATATCCCTGACGTGACGGTCGATTACGTCCGGGGCGGGACCAGCGAGCGTCTCCAGCACCCGGTCGTCCACATGGCGGACAAGCACATTACCGAGGACATGAAATCGACTTACGAACAGGCGCTCAACGGTTTTGAGGTCCGGCATTTCCCGAACAAGATGTGAGGCATTAATATGGCAATCGGCAGAACATTATTTAATACGTACCGGGCAGTGACGACCGCGGTCAAGAACGCGCCGTCGCGGCTCAAAGCCGGTTACTCCAACTGGGGAACCAGGTATTATCGGTCGGTCCAGGGCGGCGATCCGCACCGGCCGCTGAGCGCCGGCATCGGCGATGGCCCCAAGGACCTGGCCGATACCGTGCCGCAGCTCGCTCGCTGGGAAGAAGGCGGCGTGGAAGTTTACGCCGATTTTTCCAGTCTGACGGCGCAACATCCGACGCTTAATTACAGCCGAATCGGCTGGGCGCAGCGGCAAGCTTTCCTCTGGTACCCGCATGCCCTCTCCGACATCCCGCTCTACGTCCTCCCCGGCATTTACTGGACGGCCACTCTGGCCGGCACCGACTTTATTCCGCTGGTTACCGGCGGCGCGTCCCTCATGCTCTATATGGGCGGTTTCCTGGCCAGCTTATTTACTTATGTCGGCAGCCACCATAACATGGGCGACACCTTCCTCGGCGACCTGATCGTCAAGGAAGGATTGCTCAAAACCTGCGGCCCCGGCTGGGTCGAGGGCGGGGCCAAGGCGATCGCCCGGGAAGGAACACCATTTGCCATCACGCCGAGCGGCGGCGACAAGAACCGGCTGGCCGGACGGACGGCGTTCGGACTGGCTTGGCGATTCGGGATCAGCGCCGCGGCCACCCTGGTCGGCACAACCTACATCGCAGCCAATTACGCTTTTCCGTTCCTGTCGGGGGCGGAATACGCCCTGACCCTCGCCGGCTGGGCGGCTAACACCGTTTTTCCGTTCCTCAACAGCTTCCTGATCGGCTTTGGCATCCACCGCCACCACGGTTACATGGATCACGGCCAATTCCGGAGCGGCTGGCGCTACTTCTGGAACGAATTGATCCATCCGTTCACGGGAGGCAAATAACATGGAACGGGTCACGCTAACCTTTGATCAGTGCCGCCAGCTTTACAACCAAGCCAAAGCGCTGGATACCGATCAAAGCGATTTCTTGTCGCGCCAGGAAGCGGTTGGCCGGCCGATCGCTTTGCCCGCCGAGTTGACCGACGAAAAAGCCGATCCCTACAAGACCCTGGCCTACGTCTATTATTACTACCCTCAGATAAGCGCCGTCGGCAGTGCGGCGCCAAATCAGGAGGTCGAGATCCCCGTGACCCGGTCGCCCGACGACCTGCTGACCGAAAAGAACGCCGCTTTTGCCCTGGCCGAAGCCAGGCTGAACCCGGCCGCCACCGTCAATCTGATGGGTCAGAGCTCCGTCCACTATACCGTTTACAAGAACGTGATCAAAGAAAGGATCAATGTCGCCGAGATCCTGATGAGCATCGGCCGCCTGGATGAATCCGACCGGATGTTCGGGCAAGCACTGGCCAATTTGCAGACGCTAAGATCTCTTGCTCCTAACTCCCCGTATTACCTGGAAGGTTTGCTGCTGGTCGCCGAAGCCCATTACCGCCGGGGCAATCCGGAACAGGCCTTGCCGCTTCTGACCCAAAGCCTGGCCCTGCTCAACAACGATGAAGCGTTCTTTAAACCGCTTTCCAAGACCAGTTCGCTGGACCGTGACGACCTGGTCGGTTACCGCTCGAGCATTTACACCCTGCTGGGAGAGATCGCGATCACCAACCCCGTCCGTTTCGGCAGCACGCAGCTGCAGTTGGCCCGGATCGAAAAAGCGCTGCGGACCAAATTCGACTTTTATCTCTGGACCCGCTCCCGGATGATCATGGCCGAAGATCCGTCCCGGGCCGGTTCGTGGGAAAGCATTGCCTTTCTGGAAAGCATCTTCGGCGGCAAAGCGGCGCTGCTCAACGCCGTTAGAAATCCCGTCCAGGCCAGTAAATATTTTGAGTCGGTCGCGCGCGGCGGCGGCGCCGCTCGTCTCTACGAGCAAGCCAGCAGGGAATTTCCGCCGGGATTCAAACAGCGCCTGGTCAATTATTTCGCCCGCCCGGTGATCAATGTCGATCTGGTGATCAAAGCCGCCCTGCTCCTTGGCGAGTTCTACCGCAATCAGGGCGACCGGGAAGGTTCGCTGCAGATCGCCAACGGCGTCCTTGCTTACCAGGAGATCATGGACAAACCGTTCTTCTTGGGCAAAGCCCTTTACCTGAAAAGCCAAACGCTTTTGTCTGGCGACAACCAGTCCGCGGCCGGGACCAAGGCTATGCGCGATGCGCTGGCCATCACCCAGTTCTCTTCCGCTTTCTGGCAGGCCGGCTCGCTCCCCAACCTCAGCAACATCCTGGAGCTCGGTTCGGTCACTTATGAAGCGACTTTCCGGCTCAACCGGGAAGCGCTCGGCAGATTGGTCAAAGACCAAAAGCTGACCGGCGACCAGCTGGGGCAAGTTGTGAGCTTGCTGCTGCAAGGTTCGCACGATCTTTCCCAGAAGACCGACCAGGCTTTCCAGCAGGCCCATCCGGAGCTCGCGACAATTGCCGGGATCAGTCCGCAGCTGGCCCCGTTCTTCCGTTCGCCACAGGAATACTGGAATAACACGATCGTCGTCTATGAGCTTTACGCGCAAGCGGCGATCGAATCGAGCAAGCCTGGCCAGGTTGACGCCGCCGTGACGTCGTTTCACGCTTTGCTCGAACAGCTCGACAAACAGTCGGCTAACACCCCGCTGGCACCGGCCCTCCACCTGCTCAGCTCGCTCAAATTGACCGGCGCCTCGTTGATCGCCCAGCAGGAGCTCAGCGACCCGGCCAGGGTAAAACAAGCCGTCACCTACACGCTGGCGGCGCTGAACACGATCCTGCCGGCCCGCGGTTCCAGCGTTTCCCGCCTTGATTATGTCAACCTGACCAAAGGCTGTTTGATCCTGGCTGCGCTCTATGTCAAGGACTTCGAATTGACCCGCGACGAAGCATCCCTGCAAAAAGCCGAACGACTTTACACCCAGATCGCCCGTCTGGAAACCGGTCCGGCTATCGAACTGGTCGATCTGCAGCGGACAGTACCGGTCGACAGCGGGCGGGTCGACCAGGCGCTGGATGCGATCATTGCCGCCGGATATATCACCGCCGATCAAAAAACCCGGGCCAAAGAGCTGATCTTCAATTATTTCGTCGGGAATGCCCTGCTCCACGGTGCGGCGCTCGTCAATCTGGCGCCGGGCGAAAAGCCGGTCGAACGCCTCCAGGCCGCCAGCGCCGCGATCGACCGCGCGCTGGGCAAGATCGGCTCCGAACAACAGGAACCGTTCTTGTACAATTATGCCCGGCTGGTCAAAGCCGATCTCCTGCTGACCCTCCATGGCCAGCAGCCCAACCCGGTCCTCCCCCGCCAGGCCGACGAACTGTTCACCCGGGCAGTGGCGGCCTCCGGTCCGCAAGCGGGAGAAGGAGCCGCCCCACGCTTCCCCTATCTCTATTTCTGGGGATTGGTCAAGCAGGTCGAGCGGCAGATCACGAATACCACCTATATTAACGAGCACGGTCAGCCCGATCCGGCCCACCTGATCAACCTGATCGAACAGGCGAAAACGGCCCGGCCGGCAACCGGTCCAGCCGACGCGATCCCGAATTATCTGGTGCTGGAGCTGGACCATTTGAACGCCATTTTGCTGATCATCCGGAATAAAGCAGGCGATCAGCTCGAAGCGATCAAGCTGGCAAATAGGGTCAAGGATGCCTGCCGCCGGCTCCCCGAGTCGATGAACGCCGTCCAAGCCTATTTCCGCGATCATGCCGACCTCAAGATCGCCGAAGCGCTGATCCAGGCGCGCGACGCTAACGAAACGACCCGGCGCGCCGCCCTGGCTCTGCTGGGCATCAGCGGCGCGACGGCCGACCAGCTGATCAAAGAAGGGGCAAAAGGTTTTGTCCGGGAAGCCCTGAACCGGTTGAAAGCGCTGGAACAAACGACCGGGGCTTACGCTTATCTGCTCAAGGATAAGGGGCGGTACATCACGGAACTCCTGGGCCGCTCCGACCTGAAAGAAGCGCGTTACCAATTATCGGTCCTGCGTCGGATGCTGATCAATGGTCCCGCTCCGTCGACGGATAACCTGAACGCCGAACAGATCAAACAAGGGTTGGCCGCCCTGGGCAACGATCCGGTCATCAGAAAGAACAGCGAGGCCTACCAGCAATACACCCGCGCTCTCGGCTGGAATTTCCACACCTTCCTGGCCGAGCTTGACCATCAGCTGGCTTTGGCTCACTCCCTGCTCAAGAGCAAGGAATTGCCGCTGGAATACGGCTTCCAGGCCTACCGCGAATGCGACCTCTCTGGCTCGCGTTACGACCTCGATTTCCGGCCGCGGATCATCGAGGCGCTGATCAAAAAACCGAAGCCGGCTAAATAGCATCTTGGCTGAAATTTTCCCCGTTTTTTGACGATATATATTCGGAGGAATGATCCCTCCGGAAGACGAACATGGGCGATCTTGAGATACTTAAATCATCGTTTGACTATTACAAGCAGACCCTGACCTCTGCCGGGCGGCCGCTTGCCGACAAAGACCAGGCGGACCTTGACCGCGACGGCGACAAAAACGAAAGGTTAACTCTTTCCGAAGCGGCCTCTTACGCGCTGCTGCGCGCCGCGCTGATGGGTGACCGGAAATATTTTGATGAGGTCTGGAGCTGGACCAGAGAAAACCTGCAGCGTCGGAACGTCGGCCGCTTCTACGACCCGGAAGCCAGGCGCTGGTTGACCGTACCGGCCCACAAACGCGATCATCTCTTTGCCTGGCAGTACGCCGCCGGTGTCGACCAGAAACCAGGCGCGGTCATCGGCAAGAACGGCATCGATCCGGCTGCCGACGCCGATCAGGACATTGCCGCCGCCCTGATCATGGCCGCCAAAAAATGGGACCGGAACGGCCAGGCCGGTTATCTGCGCGAGGCCCGCGCGATCCTGAAAGATATCTGGGACAAAGAGACCGCGGTGGTCGCCAACAAACGGATCGTCCTCGGCGGCGACACCCAGAATCAGACGGTCGACCCGCAGAGCGGCAAGCAGACCTACGGCACCGATCCCTCCTATTTCCGGCCGACTTATTACAACACCCTCTTCCGCGAAGCCGACAGCGACCACGACTGGCGCTCGCTGACCGCGCCGGCCTATGAGCTGATCGACAAAGCGGCGCGCGCTACTTTTCACGATGCGGGCGGCCGGCCGGTGAGCGGTCAATCCGGCCTTGTCCCCGATAAAATGGCGGTCGACCAAAACTTCAACGTGCGCGACTTTGGCTGGCACAAGGGTGATCAGTCCTGCGGCAGTCCGGACAATCGGGACGGCTGCGCCGACTACTTTGCCGGCGGCGACTCGTTCCGCACACTCTTTTGGTTATCCCTGCAGTCCCGGCTGGACCCGTCCGATACGGCCGCCAAGAAGGCGCTGAAAGCCCCGCTTAACTTCCTGAAAAAAGAACTGGCGGACAACCAGACCATTTACAGCGGTTACCGTCTTGACGGTAAAACTCTCTGGTATTCCGAAACGCCGCAGACCCTGGCGACCTACGCCGTTTATTTCCAATCGAGCGGCAATAACCAGGCGGCTGCCCGGCTGATGGGCCGCGTCATGGGCCGGCACGAGAACGGTTTCTGGCGCACCGAGCGGGAGTCCGATTTTTACTACGCTCAGAACTGGGCCTGGTTCAGCTTGCTCCTGACCTCTGGCCGCGCCCGATCATTCCTCAGCGACGACGCTCTGCTGCCGGCCTTGCCGGTTTCCACCGATACCGAGCCGAACGAAGCGGCGGAATTTCTGCAACAGACCAAGAACAACATCAAAGCCGTGAACAGCCAGGACCTGCGGGCAGAGAAAGCCCGCAACGACCGGTGGGCGGCTAAAGATCGGGCGACCATCGCCGCCGACCCGAAATGCGAAAGCGTATCTTGCCGTCTGGCCAAGAACTGGCAGTATACTCACCAGAGCGGCGGACTGACCCAGTTGCTCTACGCCAATGAGGTCGTCCTCTGGCTGCTGGAGGGCGACGCCGGCAAACAGGACTACGGCCGGCTGGACCAGGCGCTAAAGAATTTTAAGCAGGCTTCTCCCTACTGGAAAGCCAAGACTGCTTTGGTCCTGGCCTCAAAAATGGCTGATCCAAACGCCGCCAAATTCCTGAAAGACCACCGCGCCACCTTTGAGCTCGGCGCCGAGCTGTTCAGCGATCCCGATCCGAAAGTGGTCCGTGAACGGGTCCTTAAAGCGATCCATACCCAGTTCATTCTCAAAAGCGGCGATCAGCTCCTTGCCGGCGAGTCACTCCTTTACCAGGGGATGCTCGCGCTGGCGTATAAAAAGGGCGACGAAGCCGCCAGGCACTTTAGAAAGGCGGAAAGCATCCTGACCGCTTTTGCCGCCCCCGACAAAAGCAAAGAACTGGTTGACCAGTTGAATCTCCGGATCAAGAATGCCGATGCCGCGGCTGCCGAGTACCTGAACGGCCTGCGCCTGGCGCAGATGTGGCAGGCGCAAATCGGCATGCTCGAGGCTGTCGATTTGCCGGTCGACAAGAAGCTGGCTAAATTGACCGCCAGCGCCAAACTGCTCCAGGCCGCGCTCGATGGCCAGGGGTTGAACGGCCTGCAACGACTGGAAGCGCGCCGGCTGCTGGCCGATAATTTGCTGCAACGCGCTTACCTGCGCAAGGATCGGGACGAGGATTATCGGCCGTTACTTGTTCAGGCGCATAACTTATTGAACAACATCAGCCGCTGGCAGGCAGACTATGCCAAAGCGATCAAAGGCCAGGGGGCAGAACCGTACTGGCTCGGCCAGATCGCCGAGGGGACCCATCTGCTGCAAGCCGACGTCAGTATCGCCATGGGCAACGCCACTCACGATCCGGCCACGCTGGCGGCAGCGGTTAAAACTTACCGGGAGATACTCCAGCGCAACTCGCTCGATCCGGCCGCGCGCGATCATATCCGGCTGAAACTTGTCCAGGTCCTTTTCCATCAGGGGATCATTCAGTTCGAACGGGGCGAGCGGAATGAAGCGTTCGCTCAGGCCCATCAGGAATTGGCCGATCTTGTTAAGAGCTCGGAAACGGCGCTGCAAGCCGAAGCTTATCTGTGGAGCGCCAAGATCAATTTGATCGAAGCCGGCCAGCAACCGAGCAAAGCTGCTCGTTTGGCCAAACTGCAAAGGGCGGATGAAGCGCTGGCCCACCTTGACCTTGGCAAAAACAGTCCGTTCAAAGCGGCCACCCTCTCTGCTGCCCGTCAAACCAAGGGCGACCTGCTGGTCGCCCGGCAGGATTTTTCCGCCGCCGTGGCCGAATATCGCCTGGCCTTGAAACTTGACGACAACAACAACTTTGCCTGCCTCGCTCTCGCCGATGTCCTGAACTGGCAAAAAGAGTATAAAGAGGCGCGCGACCTTTACCAGCTGGCGCTAACCAAGCAACCGGCCTCCGACCAGGCCAAACTTGGTCTGGCCGAAGCTGAATGGCGGCTCGACCCGCAAAAGCTGTCGGAGCTGGAGAGGGAAGTCGACCGGCTCATCGGTAAACTGCCGGCCGGTTCGCCGCTGGTCAGCCGGGCGCTCAACGACCTGCTCGAACTGAACAGCAGCAACGCCAGGCATGAACGGAACATCGTCCTCGCCAACGCGGTGTTGGGGACGAAAGAGCAAGAATCGGCCGGCGAGCAAGTCGACCAGGCTGAAAAGAAATATCGCGACGATCTCCGCCAGCGGCTGAAAGGCCTGGCCGGTTCGGCGGCCCTGACCACTAATTTCAAAGCCGACTTATACCTCAAGCTGGTCGAGTCGGTCGCCTGGGCAAAATCGCCTGAACCGCGGCTGGCCGATGCGCAGCGGCTCCTGGACGCCCTGCCGCGGGAATATGCCGACACGATCAAACACAATTCATCGCTCCAGCTGCACCTTACGCTCCTTAGGGGAGAATTAGCGCTGCGGCAGAAAAAGGAGGCCGGCCCGCTCCTCGACGAAAAACTCTGGACCGACATCCTGGCCGGTGGCGAATCGTTCATGATCAGCCGCCTGCTGATCGACCGGGCTGAAGTCGCCGGCACCTTGACCGAGTTACGGGACTTTGCCGGGGCGATCGCCCAACTGAACAAGATCATGAAGACGCTGGAAGATCCCAAGCTGGTCGCTCCGCAGGAGCGGGAGCTAATCCTGGCCAGGACACACCTCGGTTTTGGCGAGATCCACCGCTACGGCGAGCCGAACCTGGCCAAAGCCCTCGAACATTACCAGGCCGCGCTGACCGCGGCGAACAAGCTGCCGGAAACCTCCGCCGAGCGTCATCTCCTGAAAGCCCAGATCATCTTCGGCCAGGCTAGTCTAGCCGAAATGGAGGGCAATCCCGATCTGACCGTTGTGCTCTTGTCCGAAGCGGAACAAGCACTGGCTGCGGTCCCAGTCAAATCGCAGCCCGACTACCTGGTCTCGGCCTTTAATGGACTCCATCCCCGGGTCGACGGCCGGCGAATGCCGCAGGCCGCGGTCAAAGGGACGACCTTCCAAGGCCGCAATAATCTCCGTGAAACATCGGTCAACATCAGCGGCAAAGTCCCGCTCGATCCCCTGGGCGAAAGCCTGCAAGCCTTGAATTTACTCGTTCGGGCCCAGCACGACCGCGGCCCGACCGGCTCGCTGACCAGCGGCTATGTCGGCGCCGAGCTCAACATCGATACCCTCTGCCGCGGCAGTGAACTGGCAAATAAACCCGGTTGCGCGTACGCGCCAACTCTCGGCGTTGAGGCGAGGGTCGGCACGACCGGCAACGCGGCGGAGATGATCATGATCCGCCGGCCCGACCTGACCCTCTCGCTCGGCAACTGGAACAAGTACTTCAGCTACAATGGCGCCCTCGGCCTTAATTTCCACAATTCAGCGCTGACCACCGGCTATGCCGACTTTTCGCTCAACTGGGCCTGGCTCGATTCCAGCCTCTTCCGGGGTTTGCGCCTCCCGTATCTGGAATACAATCGTTATAGCTTCGCTTACGAAGGGGACGTCCGCAAACGCGACGCTTTCGGCGCCGGGATCAAATGGGAGATCCCGGTCACCGACCGGTTCTCCGTAACCCCCCGGGCCACGGCGCAATTCCTAAGGACCCACCGGACGCCGCAAACCCCTTACGACCAGGAATATCTCTTCGGCGCCGAATACGGCCTCGACCTCAAGCTTTACGTCGGGAAAAACGCGATCATCGACCTCGGTTTCAGCAATCAGGCGAACGCCCAGTACCCGCTCCTGCGGATAACCGGCGGCCTCACCTGGCAATTTTAGGCTGAAATTTCTCCCCAAAAGTGACGATATATATACGGAGAATCATTATGGCACTAGAAAGAACCATGGGAGTTCTGATCAAAGATTACCGGAGCCGGGCGCTTCCCCGTTCGTACAGCCTAGGTGCCGGTAAACGGGTGTTTGAAATCGGCATGGTCTCCATGCTGGCGTTCAGCGGACCGGGCCTGGCCTACAGCGTCGGCGCCATTGTTACCGCCGCCAAGTTGACCGGCGTCCAACGCGAACGGGCGCTGATCGGCCGGATCGCCGAACTGGCGCAGCAGCCGGCCGAATTGGCCAATTTGCAGCAGGAGATCAAGGAGCTCGATGTCGCGCAACAGGAACGGTTAACGACCAAGCTGGCCAAACGGGGTGTCGACGTACGCGACCTGGCGCTGACCGTTAAGGGATACAAAGAGCTGTTCGCCCAACCCCGGCCGTGGTCGCTCGGCGCCGGCCGGCAGATCGTCAACAAGATCTGGCTCGGTGTCGCCTGGGGGATCGGCATGTGGCCGGTCGCTATCGGCGCGCAGCCGCTGGCGCTCGGCGTTCTCTTCTGTTCCCTGCTGACCGGGGTAATGCTCGGCGCAGCTAAAATCTGGGGAACTGTTCGGGAGCACGGCCAGATCAAGAAAGTGGCTAACCTGATCAAGAGCGATGAGGACCGGGCGCAGCTTCGCCGGTTAATGGCTGACCAAGGTTTTTCGCCGGCGCTGCAGGCCCGGCTGATCGACAAGTTACATAAGGGAGGAATAAATGTATGAGCGATCTATTCGGTGATCTCGGGGGTTATGTCTCCAGCGTTTTCCGGGCCAAGGCTCCGTCGCTCGCCGGCTGCAGCAGCCAGCCCGATATCTGTTCGACCGAAGACCCCAAGGTCATGAACGCCGACATCAGCTCCGACCCGGCCTTTATCCCGCCCGACCAGTGGGCCAAAGGTGTCACCCTGACCTGGAAGACCGCCTCCCCCAACGCTTTTACCAATTGCAACGACAGCCTGGACAACATCAAACTGATCGTCCACTTTGGCGATGAGAAAATGGAAGTTCTCCCTGATGCCGGCGGCTACTTCACCATCACCAAGACCTTTACCAAGGCGCCGACCGGCGCCTTTGCCGCCGACCTGCAATACACCAACATGAACAACGGCGAGGTCAAGGTCAAGGCCAATGCCGCCCGCCTCCACCCGCCGCAGGCGGAGAGCGCGGTCAACGATTGCGCCAAGTACCCGTGGCCAAAGATCATTCCCGGTTACTCCATCAATGCCCAAAACAAAGATCTGACCAAGACCGATTTCCGCGAAGGGGACACTGTTATCGTCTCCTACCCGGCGGCGGGGGTCCTTGCCTGCGACAATCAAAGCTCGGCCAGGTTGACCGCCAATTATATCGTCAACGGTCACCCGTTGACCGAAGGCCTGACTAAGCTGGTCGACGGCCAGTACACGGCGGAGATCAAACTGATCGGCCAGATCGTCGGCAATCCGTACGAGATCGCTCTCCAGTTCACCGATCCGCAGCTGGCGACTATCCCCGACGCCCAACCAGCCTACGTTTCGCTCAAGATCTATCCACAGACCGAGAGCGTCCTGCCGACCGCGACGATCTCCAGCAACCTCGCCTACTCCTATCATATCGGCGACAAGGTCGATAATATCACCTGCTATTCGGACAACAGCAAGGCGCAGTTCGCCTGGACGGTGACCGTCCCCGGTCCCAATGTTGGAGGAGAGGTGGTCGAGACCCTGCCGGCCGGCGCGACGATCGCCTCTTACCAATTCGCCCGCCTTGGCAGCTACGATTTCAAGTGTAAAGTTACCGTCGGGACCGTGACGCGCGAGATCATTCACCCGGTTCAGGTCTATCCGTCGCCGGTCATTTTGCCGACCGCCAGCATCATCGCCCCCTACTCGGCCAAGATCGGCAGCGCGGTTACCTTTGCCGCCGGCGATCCGGACGAAAGCCTTTATAAGTACGAGTGGACTTTTGGCGACGGCAACAGCACCTCCGGCACGGTCGCCAACAAAGCGTACGAGAAAACCGGCACCTATACCGTTATCCTGACCGCCCGCCGGCTGGACGATCCGAGCGTCTACTCCACCACAACGCAGAGTATTACTATCGCGCCGCCGTCGGTCACCCCGCCGACCCTCTCGCTCCAGGCGCCGTATTCGGCCAAACTGGGGGAAAAGGTCTCTCTCTCCATCGCCAGCGCCGACATCAAGAACTGGGCTTACCAGATCAATTTCGGCGATGGCTCCAAACCGGTCGACAACATCAGCGCCGATTACATCTACCCCAAGCTCGGGACCTACACGATGCAGGTGAGCGCCACCAGCCTGGCCGACCCGACGGTCAAATACTACGTTACCCAGAACATCTCCATCGTCCCGACCGCGGCGGACCTGCCGGTCCTCTCGATCAACGCCCCGTACGCCGCCAAGATCGGCGAAGCGGTCCTGATCAGCGTGGTCGATCCCGACGAGTCGCGCTGGAGCTATAACATCAATTACGGCGACGGTTCGAACGAGCCGGGGACCCGGAACTCGCACGTTTACACCGATCAGGGGACCAAGACGATCCGGGTGACCGCCATCTCCCTGAGCGATCCGACCCTGGCCACCTATGTCGATCAGAAGATCGCCATTGTGCCGCTCTCGGTCACGACCCCGGCCCTCTCCATGACAATGCCGTACTCGGCCGAGATCAACACCGACACGGTCTTCAAGGTCAATATTCCGGACACGGCCCACTGGACGTACGCCTGGGAGTTTGGTGACAGCACCCAGCCGGGCAAAGGCGACAGCGTGACCCACAAGTACAGCGAGATCGGGACCAAGACGGTTCGGTTAACCGCCACCTACAACGACGATCCGTCGATCTCCGCCAGCATCAGCCAGACGATCAACATCGTCCCGCTCGGCAAACCGACGCTGCAGAGTTTAGGCTTTACGCCGCAGGTCTGTACCACCGATCCGGAGGCGACCACCGGTAAATGCCCGGCGCTGGCTTACTTCACCCTGAAGGCGGCCGCCCAGGCGCCGCGCACGCTGACCGAAATCAAGGTCGATTTTGGCGACGATGTTGTTAAGCCCTACACTCCAGCTGATTATTACAACAGCGCCACTCAGAGCTACGAGTTCAACCACAGCTATACGGCATCTGGCCGCTATACTTTCGGCATCAAGATCACCCTAACCGACTCCGCCGGTCAGGTCTCGACCTACGGCGGCGACGGGAGCTGGAAGTTCGACGTCTACTAAGACAAGCAGTCAGCAGCCTGTTAACGGCGGCGCCTCGGCGCCGCCGTTTTGTTTGCAAAATAAGTGAAATTCCCTCCCTTGTTGGCCGATAATATAATGTAGCGGGTGTATTCCGCCCGTTGGTTGAAGGATCAAGGAGGAAGCAATACTGATGATCGGAGCAGCAAGACGCGTCGGCCAACCGGCAATTCAGCGTCATAATTACCAACTCCCCGTCGCGAAAAGGGTCAAGATCGCGACCGGTTTTTATCAGTCACGGATCGAAGGACCGTGCAACCTCGGCGTTTACCGCACCTGGTTCGGCCGCGGCCAGATCGTCCCCGGCATGGTCTGGGGGGGCGGCGAAGTGGCCAAGCCGGAACCGGTTGCCGAGAAGACCGCGCCAGCCGCGCCGGCGGTCAAAAAGAGTAAACTCTCCCTGCCACTGACCTATGGCCTGCCGATCGCTTTGCTAACGGCGGCCAAGACCCTTTTCTTCCCTCTGGCCGCTACTCTCCCGCTGGTCTCTGGTGCGACCCTGGCCGGCTCATCCAGCGCAGCCCTGCTGGCGCTTGGCTTGTTGGTCAACAACCTGGTCCCCGGCCTGGCGCTCGGTTTGGCGACCGGCGCGGTGATCCACTGGGCTGTCCGGCATGCCACCAATCCGCTCAAGAGCGGGCAAGCCGGCCTGGTGCTCAAATACGGGGCCGCTGTTACCGCGGCGATCACGCTAAAAACTCTCTTTCTGCCGCTGGCCGCGACCGTCCCTTTCTTTTCCAGTATCGCCCTCGTCGGAATGAGCGCCCCAATGCTCCTGCTCGCTTTTCTGGCCAATAACGCCATCCCCGGGCTGGTGTTCGGCTTGGTGATCGCCGGCGGTATTCACTGGTTAGCCGCCCGCTCGGCTAAAAAACCGGCCTTTGTCCCAGTTGTCCAGCAAAACCATGATCCAGCTCAAACCAAAACCGGTAAATCGGTTCCGGCTAATTTAATTGAAGCGCATCAACGCCTGGAACAGCTGCTGGATAGTCCAACCGCTGACCAGGCCGAGATCACCCAACTCACCGACTTTATCAGCAAAGACGGCCGGTCCGACCTGATCATCCAGGGCCATTTCCGGACCGCGGCCGGTGCGATCCAAAATGTCACCTACTCTGTCATTCCCGGCACCGACTCAGTCGCTACCCAGTTGATCCCCAACGGGCACCTCGTCGGGAGCGGTGGGATGGCTGAGGTCTATAAGGCTTACGATCCGGCCAGCAAACAGTATGTCGCGATCAAGGTCTTAAAAGATATGGCGAACGCCCAGCGCTTTGCCGGTGAATATTCAGTCCCGCGAACACTTGACGCGGCCGGCGTGCCGCGGATCGTCACGACCTATGCCGAAGGCACCCTGGCCAATCAGCACAATTTTATCGCCATGCGCTTTATGGCATTCCCGACCCTGACCGAGCTCCGTGGCCAGCTATCCAATGACCAGATCGTCACGATCGCGATCCGGCTCCTCGACACGCTCAACAATTCGCATAATCGCGCGGTCTTCCATCGCGACCTCAAACCGGACAATCTCTTTGTCGATCCCGAGACTCTCGAGATCTGGGTCGGCGACTGGGGGATCAACAAGGAGCTGCAAAACCTCGCCCAGACCCGGACCGGCGATCTGGCCGGCAGTGAACCGTATATGGCCCCCTGCCTGACCAAATACTCCAACATCCCGCAGGAGGAGAGGGCCCGGCTGGCGACAATGTCCCCGGAAGAACAAGCCAAGCAGCCGGCGGCGATCTACCTCAGGACCAACGATCTCTACGCCGTCGGGGCGATCATGTATAAAATGATCACCGGGACCCCGCCGGTCTGGCAGGAAGGGAGCAAAAAGGTTTCAATTTATACACCAAAGATCGACGATCCGGCTTGGATCGACGAACCGCGGCGCTTTATGTGGCTTAGCAACCTCCTGGTCACCTACGACGGCGCAATCGCCCGGGGCGAAACACCCCCCCTGCCGATCACCTTGGTCGGCGAATATATCGGCCCCCACGGCCTGGTTACCATGCCGGCCGGGCTCTTAACGATAATTTCTACCTTGGCCGCTTTCGACGACCGGCTGGCCTTCGCTTCGGCCTTCGATGCCCGGGTCGCGCTCGAAAGATGGCAAACCACTCCGGAAAACGCCCGTCGGACCTCGACGATCGGGTTCGATCCGACCAAGCTGGCCATGCCGCACCAGCCTGCCGATCCGGCCGGACGTCCGACCGCCCTTGATGACGGTCTGCAGCCGACCCCCCCGGCCGATCTCTTTCTGACCGGCGACAAGGCAAAGATCCTGGCCGACCTCGAAGCGGTCAGCGATCTGGACCTCACCGCCGAACAGGCCCTGCTCTACACCGAACGCCTTGCCCTGGTCCGGCGCCAGTATGCTAAAGATCCCGCCGTCATCGCTGCCTGGAAACAAGCCAATTATATTCTCTCGCAGATCGATACGGCGGGGGTCAGCTAAGATGAACATCAACAAATTAAAATTCGCCACCGGTTTCTATAAGCCGAGGATCGAGGGGCCGATCCGCCTCGGGGTGGTCCGCAACTGGTTCGGCCTCGGCAAGATCGTCCCCGGCATGGTCTGGGGGGGCGGGGTCTCGCCGGCGGTGGAACAGCGTTGGCTGGGCACCATCCAAGACGTGCAAGCGCCGCTCGAGCTTAAGACCAGAGTACTGACCGATATTGCCAGCGGCAAGAAAACCTTTAACTTTGTCCCGGCCGAGCAGGTCCGCTCGGTCCTGACCAGCCTGACCGGCGACCAGCTGCTCGGTTTGGCGGCAACCGACGCCCTCAAAGCGCTCCCACCCGTTCCGGCCAGCAAGCCGGCCGGGAAGCCTTTTTATGAAGTAGTGAATATCTCCGGCGGCCAGGACGACGGTTTTGCCTCCCGGCAGGTCGGTAATATCACTGTTGCCGGTTTTTCGCATACGACCGCGTCGCGCAAGAACAACGAAGACGGCGCCCTGGTCATCTGCGACGAAAGCAACGGCCGGAAAACGGTCATGGTCATCTTGGCCGACGGGATGGGCGGTTACGAACACGGCGAAAAAGCTTCTGCGGCGACTCTCCAGGCGTTTGCCGACCGTTACCTGACCTATTCTAAAACGCCCGGAGCTAATTTCTCGTTCGACGACGCCCTCCGCGACGCGGCCAGAGTGGTGGCGGCGGAACAAGCCGGCGGGACAATGTCAAAAGAGGCCGGCACTACCCTGGCGTGCCTCCTGATCGACGATCAGGCCGGAACCGCCGAGATCAGGCACATCGGCGACTCGCGCGTTTACCTCCTGCGCGACGAGAAGCTCCGGGTCCTGACCCACGACCATAATTTCCTGGCCGACCTCCTCCGCCGCTGGATGGTGGAGCCGTCGCTCGCTCCGGACATCTCGGGACTGCTTGACGAAGCGATCAAAGAGTTCGGCCCCGATCCGGCCGCGGCCATCGAACAGCTGGCCCCGTCCCTGTCACCGGCAAGATCGCGGCTCCTCTACCGGCTCGGGACCGCGTACTACCAGTCATCATATATGATCCCCTTCCCCGGCGGGATGATGCGCCAATTCGGCCCCAACATCAGTAAAGCGATCGGTCGGAACACCGATCCGGCCCTCGATGCTCCCCGGCTCAAGATCAAGCTGGAGCCAGGCGACCGGTTTATCGTCGCCAGCGACGGCCTCCACGATTTTGTCGAATTCGACCTGCTGGAAGCGACTGCCGTGGCCAACCAGCACCGCGCTCCGGAGGAAATGTCCGCCGCGCTGGAAGCGGCCGTCGCCAATCCCGGCGATAATATCACGATCGTCAGCTGCCACTACGGCCAAAAAGCCGAAGCGGTAACGGCAAAACAGACCCAACCGACCCAGCCGCCGCAATTGCCGCCACCACTGCCACCGAAATTGCCGCCGCCATTGCCGCCGGCGCGCCCAGCCCTGCCACCGCCGCTGCCGCCCAAGCCGGCGGCCAAAACGGTTCCGACGGTCGACGAGGCGCTCGTTGCCCACCGGGAGAGACTTCAGTCATTAGAAAAAGCGGCCCAGGAGCAAGCATCTGCCGCTCAGCAGGAACACAAGCGGGCCGATACCGAACTGAAAGCGCTGCAGCAGGTGGAAGCGCTCCGCCGCTTAGAGATCGAAGCAAAGAGTCAGGAGATCGCCGCGGCCGAAACCGCGCTCGCCCAATTGAAAGCGGCCGGGGAAACCGCCAAGACGGAATTAGACCAGCTTGTCAACCAGATCGCCGCAAAGCAGGGAGAGGTTACGGCCGCCGCTACCGCTCTGGCCGCCAAAGCCGGTCAGTTGGCTGCGGCCCGGCAGTTGCTGGCCGATGCTCCCCGCATCCAGGCCGAAGCCGAAGCGCTGATCGCCCGGATCGCCGCCCTCGCCGGCCAGGTTGGCACTCCTTTAGCCGCGTCTCAACCGGAAGTTGAAGGGCCGACCACTAAATTGAATCGGCCGGAAACGGCTAAACCGGCGCAGGCTGAGGATGAGGATGGCCCGACCAGGCCGACTATCCCGCCACCCCCGGCGGCTGACCCGCCGACCAGCAAGATCGAGGGGGAGACTAAAAAGTATTCCGACGGCGATACCACCGCCGGCCCGGTCCAGACCGGAGCGGAGCCGTATTTCCTAAATGAAGCGCGGCACCGGCTCATCTCAGCCGAGCCGGCAGTTAAGGAAAAAGGCCGCGAATTTCTAGCGACCTGGCTGAACGCCAATCTCCTGCTGGTCAATCAGGGTGCCGCCGGTCTGACCGCTTTAAAAGAGCAGCTTCGGGCACTGGGCAGGATCGACCAAAAAACACTGGGAATCGTCGTGGAAATGCTCTCCAAACGGCAGCCAGGCGACCCGCCGGAGACCAGGGAACCGGCCCGGCTTGTTCTGGGATCAATTAAGCGGAAATTGCTCGGCGGCTGGCAGATATCCTGAATATAGAAAACCTCGAGTTTTAGTGAAATTTCCCGGCAAAGGTACCGATAATCATATGGATAGGAACGGTCTGTCCCTGGGCCGTATTTTAGGAGGAATAAAATGACCGAAATTAGTTATACTGCCAGGATCGGTTCGTGGTTCAAAAGAATGAGCGATTACGCCGGTAGCGTCGTCAACGCGAAGAGCCCGGGTGTCGCGGCCTGCGGCGACGACAGCTCGCCCGACGCCAAACTCCCGCCGAGCGGCATCCCGATGACACCGGCCACCGTGCCGGCCGGCATCGACGCCGGCACTACGCCGTCTGGCGCCCAGGTCTACAAAGCCGACGGTGGCATCATCACCATTCTGACGACCGACGACGCCGGCCGGCCGATCCTGCCGGATGACGTCTTCGGACTCGACCTGCTGACCAACGCCAACGGCAACGTTTACTTCAACAAGTATCAGGGGGCGAACGGGATCCTCTTCGAATCGCCGATGCTCAGCGGCAAGAACCTGCAGGCCGTTAAGCTGGAGCTGAAGATCGCCAGCGACTCGACCAAGATCAACTACATGCCGGCCACCGGCTGCTACCCCGGCCTGATCAAGATCACGCCGGCGCCGGTCCCCGCCGTCGCCTGCCCCGAACCCGGCTACGAGTACTTCCTCAGCTGCCCGAGCGACGAGAACAGCCGGGTCGCCGTTTTCGTCGAAAATGTCACCCTGACCGGTTACCAGAAGATCGGCGGCGAGTTCGTCCCGGTCGGCGAGCCGGTCGTGCTAAAATACACTGATCTGAACAGCGGGATCGACGCCGGAACCAACCCCCAGGTCAACTGGGCGAACGGTTACCAGCTCCCGCTCAGCTGCGCTTCCACCGCTCAGGCGGTGGATGGCGGCAGCGCGCCTAAGACCTTGCCGGCGATCCCGGTCCCGGCCTCGTTCGTCAGCGACGGGACGCTCTACTTTACCGTTAAGCTCGACCTGCTGGCCCAGGCTAACAACTTTGTCCCGCAGGCGCTCTACCTGACCAAGCTCAATCTCACTTTCAACCAGGTCGCCAGTCAATAAGGGGGGTTACATATATAATGAATAAATTAAAGGTCTTGATCGGAACGCTCCTGCTGTTGGTCGCCTGTCTGGCGCCGGCGGCGTTCGCGCGGGCAGTCACTCCGTCGAACTCGCTGATCAACCCGGCCAACAACACCGTCTACTTTGCCGAGAACGACGGCACCCCCCGTCTGCGGGTCTTCACTCCGGCCGGTCTGGGCTGGACTGCCGGCACCTCACCCGCTCTCCCTGGCCCGTCTTATGGCCTGGCGCTCAACAGCACCAATGATAAACTCTATGTCAGCACCGCCAACGGGGCCGCTTCGCTGATCCTGGTCTACACGCTCAACGCCTCCGGGGTGCCGACCGGCATGCCGGCGACCCTGCCGGGAACCTGGTACTCGGTCTCCGCCCCCTCGGGGATGGCGATCGGCGGGCAGAACCGGCTCTTTGTCACCGACCTGAGCGTCGGGATGCTCCGGATGTACAACCTTAACGACGGCACCTACACCGACATCACCGACCACCTGGCCGGCCAGTCGACCCTCTACGGGGTCGCTGTCACCCCCGGCACCACCAGTTACAAGATCTACGTCTCGGCCATGGGGACCAGCGGCAAGATCTTTGTTTTCGATTACAACAACGGGACGGTTACATATAAGAAGACGATCACCGGCCTGCTCTCTCCGACCTACCTGAAAGTCTCTGGCGACAAACTCTTTGTCGCCGTCAACGGCCCGGTCCAGCCGGACGGCGCCGACATTATGGTCTACCGGACCAGCGACGAACAGCTGGTCGGCACCGTCACCTCCGGCACGGCTAGCGATTACGGCTGGACCTCGTTCTATGTTTCGCCGGACAACAGCTGGCTGATCTTCAAGAAAGCCCTGGCCGCCGACGAATCGAATAACGGCCTCTACAAGCAGTCGGTCAACGCGATCAACGGTCTCACTCGGGCCACCCTGATGAAGACCACCGCTTTTGTCTCCGACGGAATGATCCTCAACGACTATCGCTCCCGGTTCGGGCTGAGCTTAAGTTTGACCGGACAGTTCGACGGCACGCAGACCGCCGATGTCGACATCAACAACCAGCCGCCGATCGCCTCGACCCTGGTGTTGAAACAGTTCAACCTCGACGGTACCGCTATAGGGAACGGCGAAACCGCCAAGTCCAATCAGGTCAAGGTCCAGGCGAGCATTCAGGACCCGGAAGGTGGCAATATCCGGTTCCGGTTCGGTTACCGCCCGAGCGGGACGAGCGCCGCTTTCATCCTCCTGCCGACCATCGAAGTCGCCTCCGGCGCGGTCGCCGAAGCGATCCTGCCGTCGAGCACCACCGTTCTGGCCAACGACAGATACGATTGGGGCGTCGCCTACACAGACACGCTCGGCGCGGGGACTCACGGTCTGGTCTATGGTTTTGACAATGATCTGAACGCCGATTTTGTCATCAACGTCCTGCCGGCCCCAACCGTCATTTCGATCGACCCGAACAGCGGGATGCAGGGAGCGACCCTCTCCAACGTCAAGATCACCGGGACTAATTTCCAGTCTTACCCGACGGTCACCTTCAGCGGTACCGGCGTGACCCCCGGTGTCGTCTACCACAGTCCGACCCTGCTGACGATCGGCTCGCTGACGATCGCCCCCGATGCCGCTCCCGGCGTCCGCACCGTTACCGTCACCAACAAGGACGGCCAGAAGGCGACCACCACCTTTACCGTTCTGAACAGCAGCACCGCGCCGATGATCACCGGCATTTCGCCGTCGGTCGGGATGCGCGGCACCACCGTGAACGCAACCATCTACGGCAGCAACCTGAGCCTGCAAACGGCGGTCAAGCTGACCAACGGCACCAACGGCCTGATCAACGCCACGGTCAACGCCGCCACGGCGACGACCATGAGCGTTTCGATCCCGATCAAATCGACCGACACGATCGGGCTGTGGAACGTCACCGTCACCAGTCCCGACAACCAGAGCAGCACCATGGCCAACTCCTTCAGCGTGGTCGGCGACACGGCCAATCTTCCGTCGGTCACTAACGTTTACCCGCGGCGCGGGCCGACCGGAACCGCCCACCAGGTCCGGATCATCGGGACCAACCTGCTCAACGCCACCGTTAAACTGCAGCCGGCTAATATCAGCCTGCCGCTCCTCCTGACCGGCAACATGGCGACCCAGCTGACGGTGACTATCCCGTCGACCGCTCCGGTCGGCACCTATCACCTGGTGGTGACCAACGCCAACGGCTCTTCCGCGCAGACCGCGGCCGATACTTACGAAGTGACCACCGCGCCGGAAGTTCCGCCGGTCACCTCACAGATCGTCAACTTCAACGCCACCGATGGTGGCGCCAGTCAGATCAACTTGACCTGGGCTAACCCGGCTGATAACGATATGGCCCAGATCGATATCCGGCGCTACACCGGCACCTACCCGACCGTTTACGACGCCAACAGCGGGATCTCGGTCTTCAACGATATCCCGGCGCCGGGCGCGCTCAACCAGTCGTATCCCGACTCCAGCTCCGAACTGATCGACGGGACCACCTATTACTATGTCGCCTTCATTCAGGACACTTCCGGCAACTGGAGCACGGTCGACATTCCGCCGACCCCGCAGAACGCCGACACCGGCACGCGGGGCTTCATCGTCACCGATACCACTACGCCGGCCGCGGTCAGCAATTTGACCGCCAATCCGGGCACGGCCGCCGGCCAGGTCAACTTGACCTGGGTCGCGCCGGGCGACGACGGGATGACCGGGACGGTCGCCGGTTATCAGGTCCGTTATGTGACCAGCAACACGCCGCTCGCTAATCCGTTCACCAACGCGAACTTCGCGGCGACCGGTACCGCCTACAACACCAGCGGCTGGACCAATCTGGCCGCCGGCGGCCTCAATGAAGCGCGGACCCTGATCGGTCTCCCCAACGACCCGACCAAGCCGACCTACATCTGGGTCGCCATCAAGGCGTACGACGAAGTCCCGAACCTCGGCCCGCTCGGCGCCACCAGCTCGGCGGAAACCCTGGTCAAAGACTCGATCCCGGCCCCGACCGTGACCCGGGTCTACCCGAGCCGCGCCCCCCGGACCGGCACCACGCTGATCGCGATCGAAGGGACCAATTTCATTAGCGGCGCGGTCGCCAACATCATGACGACCCCGGCCACCCCGTTGACCGGCGTCAATATCGTCTCCGCCAACCGGATCCTGGCGACCGTCCCGGCCAACGTCCCGACCGGCACTTACCATATCACCGTGACGACCGGCGGCGGGACCAGCGCCCAGACGACGGCCGACACTTTCGAAGTGACGTCGAGCGGCGACGCGGCCGCTTCCCAGATCCAGAACTTCAAGGCTTCTTCGGGCGAAGCGGGCCAGTCGACCCTGACCTGGACCAATCCGGGCGATAACGACATGGCGACGATCGAAGTGCGGCGCTACTTCACCGCCTTCCCGTCGGCCTACAACGCCTCGGTCGGCACCGTGGTCTACGCCGAAGGCCCGGTCCTGCCGGGCGCGGCCCGCCAGTTCGTCGACACCGGTCTGACCAACGGCACCGCTTATTACTATGTCGCTTACATCAAGGACACCTCCGGCAACTGGAGCGCGGTCCAGCCGGACAAGAACGCTGCCGTGGCGATCCCGAGCGCGGGCGGCTCCAGCGGCGCGATCAGCAACCTGGCGATCGTCCGCAACGGGGACACGGTCGGCTCGTCGGTCACCGTCAAATGGCAAACCAACCCGACCGCCCATGCCGCGGTCAAGCTCTACGTCAAGAGCGGCGATTTCTCGACGAACGCCGCCGACTGGACAGAGGTCGCCTCGCCTGCTATAGTGCCGCAGGGTGATCTGGATACGTACACCGACAATAACCAAGTTGGTTCCGGCACCGCCAAGTACTACAAGCTAGTGTCCGCCCCCCTGCAGAACAGCGACCTGACGACCGAAGTGGTCGGCAAGTTCGATCTGCATGTCACTGAAGGAAGCAACCTTGTTTCTTTGCCTCTCGTTCCGGCTAATGTCGATATTGGCGCCGTTATCGGCGGCCAGTTAACCGGAGGGACACCAGTGACCGCAGACAAGATCTACTATTACGATTCCGCTACCGCTAGCTGGACGCAGGCTTTCTTGAATGGCACAGGCAATTGGAGCGGCACGTTGACTAGCATGGAGGCTAGTAAAGGATATTTCATTAATATTAGCACCAGCAATCCAACAAAGGACGTAACCGTTGTTGGCAACGTCTTCAACAGTAGCTCTGTGACTTATTCGCTCTACAAGGACAGCAACTTAATCAGCTCTCCTTATGCGGTTTCAGTCCCTCTTAACCAAGCAAACCTGGCATCTGTTCTAACCGGCGGAACCCCGCTGAACGCGGACAAAGTCTATTATTGGGATAATGCCACTCAAGGCTGGTTACAAGCCTATTTGAAAACCGATAACACGTTCCAGGGAACATTGACCTCTTTTGATCCGGGCAAAGGTTATTACATCAATAACCAAGCGCTCGCCGCTGATCCACAGCCTGACATCTGGGATTTAGTGAGACCTTAAAATGGAGGCAATAAAAATGAAGACAATAAAAATGGGTTTGTTTCAAGGGCTGAAAAGGGGATTACTGATTCTATTCATCCTGGCCGTGACGGTGGCGAACGCCGCTAATGCAACCGTATATTTCTCTATGAACGCCGGTGCGGACGGCGGCAACGATACTGTCCAAGGCGGCATCGTTTATGACAATGACGGGACTACCCGTCTTGATGGCACTGACGCAAGCGGCAACGCCAGCTCTACCGGCTGTTTAGTCCAGTACATCCGGGTCGGCGCTAATCACGCCAAGAACGATGCAGATCAAAGTAATGTTAATTACATTGGGGGAGACGACGTATTGGTTTCTTCCAAAGTGGTTGGCAATGACAGTGTTTGGCTAGCTTTCGCTAACCAGGACGGAATGTTCTATCATACCGCCTCGGGTTCGTTTACTGGCACCGATACGCTTGCTGCCAACATTTACATTCGAATCTGGAACAGAGACACCATTGCTAATTCAACCCACTATGTTGACTCGGCAATTTTAACCCCCAGCACCAGTACGGTCGCCCCACCGACGGCCAACGATATCGGAACAGGCAATTTAACCTGCAACATCATTAAACCGGCCCCCGGGACCATCACCATCACCAGCTCTTCACTGCCCAACGGCACGGTTGGGGTTGCTTACAGCGCTACCCTGCAGGCTACCGGCGGCACGACCCCTTATACCTGGTCAGTTTCTGGCACGTTGCCGGCTGGTTTATCATTGAATAGCGGCACCGGCACCATTACCGGGACCCCGACGACCGCTGGCGGACCGACCACCCTCACCTTCCAGGTAACTGGCGGCGGCACGGCTACCAGAGCGCTGACGATTACCATCAATCCGCCAGCTTCCACCGACCCGACGATCTCCGGCATCACTCCGTCGACCGCGGCGATCGGCCAGACGATCGTCATCGCCGGCAGCAATCTCGGCACCTCGGGCACCGTCACCATCGGCGGCGTCACTGCCGTCCCGACCGACTGGACCAGCTCGGCGATCGTTGTCGCCGTCCCGGCCGGGGTCGCTCAGGGGACCGCGGCGGTAGTCGTTTCCACCGGCGGTAAGACCGCCAACGGCTCGCTGACCGTCAGCAACGGCAGCATCAACACCATCTACATCGACGACTATGAGGGTGGCTGCGTCGGCGACTGGAACCCGCTCGCCGCCGGCGGCTACTACCGCTTCGGCACCGGCGAAAGCTTTGACGGTACCGTCAATACCGATGCCGACATCAACGGGGTCGCGATCGTTGCGGCCGCTGCTCGCGAGGGGGCCAAGGGTTTCAAGGTCCGCTACACCTACACCGCGCCGAGCGAGTACGCCGGCTGGGGCGCCCAGCTCGCCAGCCAGCGCGATCTGACCAGCGCCAATTACGTCAGCTTCTGGCTCAATTGGGACGGCTCGATCAACGACGTCAAGCTGAGCCTGCAGGACGCCGACGGGACCGCGTACGCCGCAGCCATCCCCAACACCCGGCTGACGGGGAGCGGCTGGCACCGGGTGATCGTCGCCAAGTCAGAGTTCGCGGCTGACCCGACCGGGAACCGGGCGGGCGCCAACACCTCTTTTGACTGGAACAAGATCGCCAATTACAACTTTGTCTATACGACCAGGGGAACCACGACCAACTACCAGTTGATCGACTCCCTGATCGCCTCTACCGGTACGCCGACCGACGAACCGCATGTGGTCACCGGCGAAGCGGTCATCTCGGTCAGCCCGGAAGCGGCACCGGTCGGAGCCCGGATCACTATCTCCCACGTCTCCGGCAAGACGTTCGGCTCCTTCCAGGGCCGGAGCAAGGTCGTCTTCACCAACCGGGCGACCAGCGCCTCCGAGGACCAGGTCACCGTCATCAGCTGGGCTGACACCGCGATCGAAGCGATCGTCCCGAACCTGGCCGCGGGGAGCTACGACATCAGCGTCTACGTTGCGCCGTCGGCCTCGGGTCTTGACGCTTTCACCACCAACCCGGATGAGTTCCGGATCTCGGCGGCCTCGGGCGGCGACATCGCCACGGTCTACCCGAATCCGTTCAACCCGAATGCGGAAGTGGTGACCATCGTGGTCAACAACACCGCCGGCGCGACCAACCTGGGGGTCTACATCTTCGACATGACCGCCCACCAGGTCGCCAAACAAGTGCTGACCGGGACCAACCAGACCACCTGGGACGGCAAGGACTACAGCGGCAGCGTGGTCGGCGACGGCGCCTACATCCTGCGCGTCGTCAACGAGGATACCAAGAGCCTGCTCGCCAAGGGCAAGATCCTCGTGGTCAAACGGTAAGGTGAAATTCATGAAATTATTTAACGATAAATATACGGAAATGATGAACATGAAGAAAATAGCCTTACTTATCACTTACTGCTTACTGCTTACCGCCAGCGCGGCCTTTGCTGACGGCTATCTGAACGACCCGATGTCGATCGGCGTCGGCGCCCGCGCGCTCGGCATGGGTAAAGCCTATGTCGGGATGGCCGAGGACGGCGACACGGTGTTCATGAACCCGGCCGGCCTGGCCCGGATCGCCGCGCCCCGCCTCTCCAGCATGTACTCGTCGCTGATGGGCGATGTCAGCTACATGGTGATCGGCGGCGCCTACCCGTACGGCGACAAGGCCTCCATCGGCGCCGGCTACATCGGCTCCTCGGTCGCGGAGATCCCGCTGACCGACGCCACCGGCACCCCGCTCGGCAGCGGCCGCTGGGGGAACAACGTGATGTTCCTCTCTTACGGCACCTACCTGAGCCAGTTCGGGCTCAAGCTTGATCGCGACGTCCTGGTCGGCGGCAGCCTCAAATATTACAGTGTCGGCGGCGACGGCGCGGGGGTCAGCGATGCGGCCGGTTCCGGTTACGACGTCGACCTCGCGGCCCTCTACCCGGTCAGCGAGTCGGTCATGATCGGCGTCAACGCCCAGAACATCCTGCCGGCCTCCATGGGCGGCAAGATCACCAAGAGCAGCGGCCAGATCGACACCCTCCCCGCCACGCTCAAGGTCGGCACCAAGATCAACGTCATGGGGCCCGAGGCGGCGATCTACGGCAACAGCACCCGCAAGCTCTACGCGCTGGCTGATTACGACACTTTCCTGAACAACTCCGCCCGGAGCGGCGAGCTCCACCTCGGCGCCGAGTTCTGGCCGACCAACAACCTGGCCCTGCGCGTCGGCAGCGACAACAACAGCCTGACCGCCGGCGTCGGCGTCAAGGTCTCCGGTGTCTCGTTCGACTACGCCTATCATCCTTATAACGGGCTTGGCGAGAACACCACCCATTATTTTTCGATCGGGTACCTGGGCGAACCGCGCAAGCGCGAGCTCAAGATCACCCTGACCGAGCCCAAAGACAAACAGGTCATTTACGAAGACCAGATCCCGGTCAAGGGGAAGGTCGAAGTGATCGAGGGTGACGACGGTAAACCGACCGGCCCGCTGACGCTCAAGATCAACGGCGTCAACGTCGCGGTCAACGCCGACGGCACTTTCTCGGCCACCGCCCCGGTCAGCAAATACGGCAAGAACCTGGTCCAGGCCGAAGCGACCGATAACGCCGGCACCAGCGCGGCGATCGAATCGCGCCTCGTCCGCCTCAACTCGTTCGCCGACGTGCCGGACGGCTACTGGGCCAAATCGCCGATCGAGAACAACGCCACTGTCGGCCTCGTCCAGGGTTATCCGGACGGCAACTTCAAGCCGGAACGGGCCCTGACCCGCGCCGAGCTGGCCACCCTGCTCGTCCGCGCCAAGGGGATCAAGCTCCCCGAAGGACGCGCCCGGCAGGCGTTCAAAGACGTTAAGCCCGACTTCTGGGCGGCCAAGTACATCGAGGTCGCGCAGCGCGAAGGGCTGGTCAAGGGTTATCCCGACCGCTCCTTCCGGCCGAACAACAAGATCAACAAGGCCGAAGGGATCGCCGTCATGGTCCGCTTCGACCAGCTCCGGTTAGCCGAAGTCGAGACCAAGCCTTACTGGGACGTCTCCACCAGCCACTGGGCGGCCAAGTACATCCAGGCGGCCAAGGAGAACGGGATGCTCAAGTTCGTCGAGCGGAACCGCTTAAGCCCCAAGTCGATCCTGGCCCGCTCCGAGTCGGTCGAGATGCTCGGCAAGACGAGCCTGGCCAACGGCAAGATCAAGGATCTGTACACCTGGGAGAAAGGGTTCAAGCCGGGGACCGAGACCCAGCCGCTGATCCGCGGCGGCCTGGACAACGTCGCTCTTAGACCGTAACTCTCAGTTAGTTTAGCCTTAGAAAGGGCGCCCTCCGGGGCGCTCTTTTTTTGGCCCTACTCGTTACCCGTTACTCATTACTCATTACTCGTTACCAAATAAAGTGAAATTTCCCGGCCCGCCTGACGATATATATATGGAGAAGGAACGAGTATCCGTATTCGAGTCACAGGAGGAAATAAAATGAGCGGAGTTGTCGACTATATCAAGAGCGTTTTCCGGTCCCCGTCCCCGAGCCTGGCCGGCTGCAGCGAACCGCAGGAGGACAATACTCCCAAGGTCGTGGCCAAGCCGGGCGAAGAGCTGATCACGCTTAATCGCCTGGAGATCGGTCAGGTCATGCTCAGGCTCAATCCCGGTTTTGACGAATGCGCCGTTAACAAACAGGAAGCTTCGGGCAACCAGAACGCGCAGATCGCCGATTTCCTGGTCAACGAAAAGTTCCGCTCCGCCCATCTGACCGGGACCGACGGCGCTATCCGCGACAACCTCGCCAAACTGACCACCGAGCAAAAAGCTGAACTGGTCACCAAGCTGACCGCTGTTCTGGTCAACGCCAGCGGCCAGTATCTGCCGCTCTTCAGCAATCTCTCCGTTGCCGAACAGTCGCGCGTTAACAAGATCTGCCAGCCCGGCGCGCCCAAAGGCTACACGCTCGCCGCTCTGGCCGCCAACAAGACCCTCTATCCTGATGCCCCGCTCAACGGCGTCTCCAAGCAATCCCTGCTCAAGCTGATCGGCGAACTGAAGCCGGCCGAAGAGAAAGGGATGAAGTGCGGTGGTGAAGGGGTCATCAAGTGCTGGGAAGCCATTCCGGCCCGGCAGGAAGCGATCATCCCGATCCTCCCCTTTGCCAATGTCGCGGTCGCGCCGGAGACCATCAAGCGGAACCCGAAAAAGGACGCGGAAAGCAAAGACATCACCTTGAACGGGACCCTGCTCGGGATCGTCGACAAGGAAGGGAAACTGATCAAAGAGTTCTCCATCGCGATCGATGACGCCAATATCACCGTCACGCCGGGGACCCCGGTCGTAGCGAAGAACGGCCTGGTCACCTCTCTGCCGGTCAATCTGGCGATCAAGAAAGAGGCGGCGGAGGGCGATAAAAAGCTGACGATCAAGTACACCGACAAAGCGGGTGAAGTCATCCTGCAGGAACTGACCATGAAGATCAAAAACGTTGGTGGTGGCGGCGGCGGTGCGGGGAAAGCGGTCGAAGGGGACAAGACCCCGCGCACGGACATATAAGGAGGAGTGAATAGCATGGCCACCACGGCAGCGACATCAGCGGTTTCTTCGGATCAGGCGGCAAAGTCCGTCTGGCTGCAGATCGAGGACCCCAAACGGCCAACTCTGATCCAGATCACCAAGGAGATCAAAAAAGTTTTCGAGGATAACGGCTGGTCCGGTGAAGCTGTCACCCTGCAGCAGGTCATCGATTATCTCGAAAAGAAGGGCCAGGAAGGTAAAGCCGCCCGAAGCAAGATCGGCTCCCTCCAGCCGACTGCCGACAAGGCCGATGAAAAGTCGGAAGTCTACGGTTCGACCGAATATACCGTTATTAAGGATAAGTGCGCTCTGCCGAACCCCAAAGTTACCGGCTATCCGGGCGCCCGGCCGACCCTGATCGAAGTGACCAAGGCCATTCTCGGCGCTTTTGAAGAAAAGGGTTGGGCGAAAACCAAGGAATACAAGAAACTGAAGGAGCTGGTCACTTTCCTGGAGGTCCAGGGCAAACCAGGCCGCAAGGTCCGGACCAGGCTCGCCACTATGCAGGAAAAAGTGACCAAGTCGGATGACAAGGGCAAGGTTTACGATGAGGCCGAAGCCAAAGTGATCTCTGAATACTGCGGCTACCGCCAGTTCACCGCGCCGGTCATCAGCAAGATCGAACCGGCCGCCGCTAAACAGGGCGAGACGGTCACCATCACCCTCAGCGGCCAGAACCTGCCGGCCAACGCCAGCCTTGTTTTTGAACCGGCCGACGGGCTGACGCTGGAAAAAAGCGAACTAAAGGACGGCGCTCTGGTCCTGACGGTCAAAGTCGCTGACGGCGCCGCGCTCGGCGACCGCAAGATCACGCTCGCCAACAAGGACGACGAAAAGCATAAAGCGATCAAAGGGTACGACCAGCTGGTCGCGGTCGCGCCGCAACCGCTCAATATCGAGGAAGCCCCGGCCAGCAAAGCGGCCCTCTCCGTCGTCACCAGCAACGAACTGACCGACGCGCAAAAAGCGGCCCGGCTCGTCCACGAAGTTCTCAAGCTCAGAGTGAAAGGCGAAGCCGGTTACGAGAACCGGATCACCACCCCTCAGGGCCAGCAGCCGGCGGCCGATTCCCATAATCTCGGCCTGACCGTTTCTGCCGGTTATGCGGAAAGCCTTGACCCGGCCAAACGGTGGGTCAACCTCTACGGCCGGAAGAACGCGCTGGTCGAAAGCCAGGGGAAATACGAGCTCCAGGCCAATTTCCTCGCCCAGTACCGCGGTTTCTACCACACCGACGCCCGCGACACCAATATCGGTGGGTTTGCTCTCAATTTCAACAACCGGCTCCACCTGGCCGGCGAAGATATGTTCAATGTCGACGGCTATGCCGGCTACCGCTTTAACGCCAGCCGCTATGCCGTCCCGACCCGCTTTTTCTACAACGGCCGGGAGCATGAGCTGACCGGCGGTCTGGCGCTGAACTCTTCGTTCGGGACCAGCGCCGTGCTCGCCCGCGCTTACACCGAGGTCCGGAACAGCTGGTTTAACTTCGACGCCATGACCTCGCAATTCGGTCAGGCTTTCGACGGGACCAGCTACCAGCTCCGGGTCGGCGGCGAATTGGCGACCAAGCTTTCGGATCGGGACCGCGTGGTCGTGAACGGCTACGGGACCCCGGCCGGTCGGATCGCCTATCAGGAAAATATGGTGCCCGGCAGCGATACCGGCTACCAGAAACTGCGCGGTTACGGCCTTGGCGGCAGCCTCCAGAGCGACCGGCTCGGCGGCTTACCGGCATACGCCGCGCTGACCCGCTCCGTCCTCAGCCGTGAGGATTTTGCCGATCAGACCAGCACCGTCCTCGGTGTCGGTGTCGACCTGGACAAAGTAGGCGGCGGCCGGCTTGACCTGTCGGTCGGCTGGGCCGGCAACGTCTCCCAGATGTACGGCGGCCAGGCTCAGAACAACGGGCTGAAGTTCACTCTGGACAAGGATTGGTTCAAGGGGGCGGACGCCTTCGCGGTCACCGGCCGGCTTGACAGCCTCAACGGCCAGCGCTACGGCGGCGGTTACGTCGAGATCGATCTGACCAGGATCATCTGGCCGACGACCAATATCCCGACCAAGTAAGCACTCTACAATTTAGACATTGAAGGCCTCGGGTAAATCCGCCTACGGCGGACAAGCTCTGAGGCCTTCGTGTTATAATAATAGCCTTATGACCACCTCGGAAGTGACCCAAAAAGGCCTCGCCGCCAGAGCGGCGGCGCAACAGCTGGCTCTGGCCTCAACCCAGACCAAGAACGACGCCCTGGCTCGGATCGCCGCTGCCCTGGACAAGAACGCCAAAACGATCATTCAGGCTAATTCACTCGATCTGGAAGCAGGCGACAAAAAAGGCCTCTCCAAAGCCCTGCTCGACCGGCTCGCCCTCGACGGGGAGCGGATCGCCGGAATGATCGCGGGGCTCAACGCCGTCAAAGGGCTCCCCGATCCGATCGGCGAGGTCAGCGGCGAGCGGCAACGGCCCAACGGGCTTAAGATCCGGAAGGTCCGCGTCCCGCTCGGCGTCATCGGTATTATTTATGAAGCGCGGCCCAACGTCACGGTCGATTCCGCCGCCCTTTGCCTCAAGGCGGGGAATGCCGTGATCCTGCGCGGCGGCAGCGACGCCATTAAGTCGAACCTGGAGCTGGTCAGGGCGATCGCCGGCGCGGTAGAGGCGGCCGGCTTGCCGGCCGGGAGCGTCCAGCTGATCGAAGATACCCGGCGCGAAACGGCCGAAGAGCTGATGGGGGCCCGCGAATATATCGACGTCCTGATCCCCCGCGGCGGCAACAGCCTGATCCAGTCGGTCGTCCGGAACGCGAAAGTCCCGGTCATTGAGACCGGTGAAGGGAATTGCCACGCTTACGTGGAGAAGACAGCCGACCTGAAAAAGGCGGTGGAGATAGTCTATAACGCCAAGGTCTCCCGCCCCTCCGTCTGCAACGCGATCGAGACCCTGCTGGTCGACAACGCCATCGCCGCCGAATTTCTCCCGCTGGTCAAGCAGCGGCTCGACGAGGCAAAAGTCGAACTACGCGGTGACGCGAGATCACAACAGATCTTAGCCGGCATCAAAACCGCCTCGGAAGACGATTGGCGGACCGAATTTCTCGCCCTGATCCTGGCGGTCAAGGTCGTCGCCGGCGTTGACGAAGCGATCGCCCACATCAATAAATACGGGACCAAGCATTCGGAAACCATTATTACAAAAGACAAGAAAGCCGCCGCTAAATTCCAGGCCGAGGTCGACGCGGCGGCGGTCTACGTCAACGCCTCGACCCGCTTTACCGACGGGTTTGAGTTTGGCCTCGGCGCCGAGATCGGCATCTCGACCCAAAAGCTCCACGCCAGAGGACCGATGGGGCTAGCCGAGCTGACCTCGTATAAGTATCTGGTCGACGGCAACGGACAGATCCGGATATGAAGCGGATCGGCATTATGGGCGGGACGTTCAACCCGGTCCATAAGGGGCACCTGGCGCTCGCCAGGGCGGCCCAGGAGCACTTTGCGCTGGACGAGATCGTCTTTATCCCCTCCGGGACCCCGCCCCATAAAGCGGCCGGCAAGGTCCTGAACAAGGAAGAGCGCTACGCCATGGTCAAGCTGGCGATCAAGGGAAAAAAGAACTGGTCGGCCTCCCGCCTCGAGCTCGACCGCCCCGGCTATTCCTACGCGATCGACACCTTTGCGACGCTGAAAAAGTTGTACGGCCGGCGGGCCAAGCTTTTTTACATCATGGGGCTCGATTCGATCACCGAGCTCCTCGACTGGAAAAAACCGCTCGAGCTCTTTAAGCTCTGCGAGTTCATCGTCGGCACCCGGCCGGGGACCCGCCTGCGGACCTTCCGGCGCCTCGTCAAGTTCCCCCCCCTGCAGAAAGAGGTCGATAAGATCCACCTGATGGAGCTCAAAGAAGACGTCTCCGCCTCGGAGATCAGGGCTAAACTAAAAGCCGGCAAACCGGTCGGCCGGCTGCTCCCCGCGGCGATCGCCGCCTATATCAAAGTAAAAGGACTTTACCGATGATCTCCCTGCCGAACGCCAAAAAGCATATTCTCCCTAACGGGATCCGGATCGTCACGGAGGAAATTCCGACGATGCGCTCGATCGCCATGGGGCTCCTCTTTGGGGTCGGTTCGGGGAACGAGCTCCCCCAGGAAGCCGGTATCTCCCACTTTATCGAACACCTGATGTTCAAGGGGACCAAAAAGCGCTCCGCCTTCGATATCGCCCACGCGCTTGACGCCGTCGGCGGCAAAATGAACGCCTACACCAGCAAAGAGGTGACGATGTACTACGCCGTCGTCCTTGACCGCCACCTCGACGTCCAGATCGACGTCCTTTGCGACATGCTCCTCAACTCGGTCTTTGATCCCAAGGAAATGGAAACAGAAAAAGGGGTCATTCTGGAAGAGATCAAGATGTACGAGGATACGCCCGACGAGCTGATCCACGACTACTTCGCCGAAAAGATCCTCCACGGCCACCCGCTCGGCGCGCCGACCATCGGCCACGCCGACGCGATCCGGGCGACCAAACGGGACGACATCGTCAGCTACGTCAAACGGTTCTACTCGCCCCACAATATGATCGTCTCGCTCGCCGGCGCGATCCCGCCCGACGTTATCGAGCAGTTAAAACCGTACCTGGAGGGCTTTACCGGCCACCCGGTCCCCCATTTTCATCAGGACCCGGTGATCGAGGGGGCGCTCTTCCTTAAACATAAGAAGACCGAGCAGACTCACCTCTGCCTCGGCACCCGGGGGCCGTCCCAGCTCGACAATGACCGCTTTCCGTTCGCCGTCCTGGAGAACATCCTCGGCGGGAGCATGAGCTCGCGCCTCTTTCAGGAGGTCCGGGAAAAACGGGGGCTCGCCTACTCGATCTACGCCACCACCTCCCCCTTCCGCGATTTCGGGCTGGCGTACGCCTATGCCGGCACCAGCAAAGAGAACCTCGCCCAGGTCGTCGATTTGATCCTCCAGCAGTTCCGGGCGGTCAAGAAAGAGGGGATTACCAAAGCCGAGATGGAGAAAGGGAAAGAGTTCCTCAAGGGGACGACCGTTCTCGGCCTCGAATCGTCCTCTTCCCGGATGGGTTATATTGCCAAGTCCGAGCTCTACTACGGCCGGACGATCTCGATCGACGAGGCCTTTGCCGAGATCGATAAAGTGACCAATGATGATATAATTAGGTTAGCGAACCAGTACTTCCAGGATCAAGCGCTGACCCTCGCCGTGATCGGCGACCTGGAAGAGCTGCCGGTTAAGGAGCTGCGATGTTAAAGGTTCAAGTCAAAGTCTTGCCCCACGGTCAGGGATTGCCTCTACCCCAATACATGAGCGAGCACGCGGCCGGGATGGACCTCTACGCCGGGGTAGAAAAAGAGCTGGTCATCGCCCCCGGGGAGTGGAAACTCGTCCCGACGGGGCTCGCCATGGCCATTCCTGAGGGCTACGAGGCCCAGGTCCGGCCAAGGTCGGGATTAGCCCTTAAACAGGGGATTTCCGTCCTTAATACACCGGGGACGGTCGACGCCGATTATCGGGGCGAGGTCGGCGTTATTCTGATGAACCACAGTAAGACCGACCTGGTCATCAAACGGGGCGACCGGATCGCCCAGATGATCATTAATAAGATCGAGCGGATCGCCTTCGAAGAGGTCGCGGAATTACCGTCGACCGATCGCGGAGCCGGCGGATTCGGCTCAACGGGAGTGAAACATGGGAAAAATTAAAGTGATCGTTAACGGGGCCAAAGGGAAAATGGGTCAGGAGACCGTTAAAGCGGTCCTCGCCGAACAGGAGCTCGAGCTCGTTGCCCAGACCGACGTCGGGGACGACCTGGCCAAGTCGATCAAAGAAAAACAGGCCGAAGTCGTCATCGACTTCACCCAGCCGAAGTCGGCCATGGCGAACATCCGGACCATCCTCGAGGCCGGCGCCCACGCGGTGATCGGCACGACCGGGCTGACCGACGAGAACCTCCACGAAGCCAAAATGCTCTGCGACAAGTTCAAGGTCAACTGCCTGGTGGCGCCCAACTTCGCCATCGGCGCCGTCCTAATGATGCGCTTCGCCAAAGAAGCGATCAGGTACATGCCGAGCGCGGAGATCGTGGAGTACCACGCCGACACCAAAAAAGACAAACCGTCGGGCACGGCCATCAAGACCGGCCATCTGATGGGGAAAGAGGTCCCGATCCACTCGGTCCGCCTGCCGGGCCTCGTCGCCCATCAGGAAGTGATCTTCGGCGGCCTGGGGCAGACCTTGACCATCCGCCACGACTCGCTGAGCCGTGAATCGTTCATGCCGGGCGTGATCATGGCGGTCAAGCAGATCAAGGGGTTAAAGGGCCTGATCTATGGCCTCGAACACCTACTATAAAGTCGTCGCCGAGAACCGCCAGGCGCGCTTCGACTACCAGCTACTCGAGGTTTACAAGGCCGGCCTGATCCTGCAGGGGAACGAGGTCAAGTCGCTCCGCCTCGGTAACGTCACCATGCGCGACAGTTTTGCCCGGGCGGATAAAGGGGAGATCTGGCTTTATAACCTTCACCTCTCCCCCTACTCCCAAGCCGACCAAAATAAGATCGATCCCCTCCGCAAACGACAGCTGCTGCTCAATAAAAAAGAGTTAGTGAAATTGTCGTCAAAAGCGGCCGAAAAAGGATTGACACTCGTACCTCTTAAGGTATACTTTGATGGGAATTGGGCCAAGATCGACATCGCGCTGGCCAAGCCCAAAAAGAAGTACGAGAAACGTGACACCATTAGACGTCGAGAAGCTCAAAGAGAGATTGCGAGCGCTGTTAAAGGAAAGGTCAAACATGGAAGCGGTCGGCACTAACAAAAAATACACGGTCAAAGACCTCTACGCCGAGGCCGCCCGGCTGGTGCGGGCGGAGATGACCGGTCTTAAGAGCAAAGCGGCCACCCCGGCCGAAGAGGCCAAGATCAGCGCGCTGGCCAAAACGATCTCGCAGACCGTCCTTAAGGAGATGCGCCTCGTATGAGCATCAAGGGCCCGGCTGAGCGGCCGTTCACGCCGCCGATCACCCCCAAGGAGATCAAACCGGAAAAAGCCCCGGAAGAAAAGCTGGTCCAGCAGCCGACCGTCAAAGCGCCGACCCAGCCCGGGATCGGCCGCGGTCCCGAGCTCGACTCCCACGCTCTCGCCACCCGGCTGGCCATCCTGGCGACGGAAGCGAAAGAAAAAGAGCTGAAGTTCGAAGATATCATCGACCGGGTCATTTCCGAAACGGGGATGACCAACCCGCAGGGAGCGCTGGAAGAGGCCAATCGCAAGCTGCAAAAAGAGATCGAGAACGAGATCATCAAGATCAAAGAGAACAAAGAATTGATGGACGAGGCGGAGTCCTGGCAGGAATTCGCCGAAGTCCTCTCCCGCATGAATCCGGAACAGGTCGAAGGTTTCCTCGGGTTATTAAAAGACACCATCCGCGTGGGGCTGTAAGGGTTTTGACGGGGAGTGTGGATGCGCGAGTTGCGAGCCGAGGGTGCGACAAGCCTCGTTAAACACGGTCGCCAACGTCCTAAATGCAGACGTAAAAGAAGCACTTGCTGGCGTTCAGTGGGCCTGGACTAATACTTCAGTGTTCGCGGGCGCCGCAGTCGCAGCTTAACCTAGTTAAGTTGCCCGTCTCCCAGGTTCTCCGGTAAGCTTGGGTAAGACGATATATTCCGGATCGCTCTCCGGTCTCTCCGGCCGGCCGGGGGGCTAAAAAATAGAACGGATAGCTTAGGGAACTCCTCGTTTCGGGTCAAACCTTAAGCGAACCAAATAATTGAAACTACGCTCGTAGTGGCTCTCGTTTCCATCTTTTCGGACAGGGGTTCGACTCCCCTCAGCTCCATATTTTCTTATGCACGGCAAAATAGCGCGCGACCATTATATCGGGAAAGGCGGCAAGGGGCGGCTGAACTGCGCCCAAGCGGTCATTGCCGCCTTTGCGGAGCGGTTTGGCTTAAGCGACGCCGAGGTCGTAAAGTACATGGGGCACGGCGGCGGCAACGCGCCCGGCGGCCTCTGCGGCGCCTACGCCGCGGCCAAAGACCTCATCCTCAAGCACTACCCGGATAAGGTCGCAGCGTTCGAACAATTTTTCCTCGATCAAGCCGGTTCGCTCAGCTGCGCGGAGATCAGGGGGAAAAGACAACTCTCCTGCCTCGGTTGCGTGGAAAAAGCGGCGGACTTCGTCAGCGGCTTAGAGCGGTAAAGCTAACGTCGTAGACGTTCCCGGCGTTCCAGATCAAAAAGCGGTCCACCCCGGCGTCTTTGCACGCCCTGACCTGTTCCAGAATATAGTTGGGCCCGTAATTCGGCGACTTCATGTTAAAGCCCTGGATCCAGGGAACGACCTTCGTCGCCTCGCCTGATAAGATCTCGACTGATTTTTTTACCCCCGTCGCCATAAAGTAGTACGGTTCGGAGCCGGGATTGGCAAAACCGTCGTAGCCGCTGTGGAAGTGCGACGGGTAGAGCATCGGTGACAGGACATCGAGGTACGGGGCCATCCGCTTGAGGTCCTGCCCGAGGATCTTGATGTCATATTCACTCCGCCAGGCGGTGACGCCAAAAATATCGACCGCCAGCGCGGTATTGTACTTCGCCACCCGCTCCCGCGCTTCCTTCAGGAACTGGCAGATGATATCGACCTTGGTCACTTCGGGTGAAGCGGAGGGATAAACCGCGCTCAGCGCCGCCCCTTCGGCCGGGAAGCGGATATAGTCGAACTGGACCTCGTCGACCCCGGAGAGGGCGGCCGACTCGGCGATCAGGCAGTTATAAAGCCGGGCTTCATTGATGTACGGATCGACCCATTTCCCTCCCTTGCGGTCGCGGTAAAGGACTCCTCCCGGCAGGTGAATGCCGAGGTCGGGCCGGGTCAAGACCAGGTGGTCATCTTTAAAAACGACGACTCGCGCGGTGACGATGAACCCTTCATCATGCAGTTCCTGGGTCAATTTGGCCAGCCAGGGGCTGACCAGCGCTTTGGTCTCCGGGGTCAATTTGCGTTGTTTGGCCAGTTCCAGGTACTCCCGGCTGAGGATCTCCTTGGCGTCGATCACCAGTGTGTCGATCCCCGCTTTTTTGCACTGTTCCTTGATCCGGCCGAACTTAACCGGCAGCTGGACAGTGTAAGCGGTCAGGTAGATCCCTTTGTTGGAGATCCGTTTCTGTTTGGGGAGCAGTTCGCCGACTTTAGCCTGAAAATCAAAGGAGAGACCGACAAACGCGGCCAGCAGCAAAATTACCAGTAAAACTACCCTTTTCACTCATCTATTTTACCACGGATTTCCTCTTTGTGTCCCCCTTAGTGCCTTTGTGCCGTGCCTGCCGTCAGGCAGGTCTTAGTGGTTATTCCCTTTCCGGATGAACCACCAAGACACCAAGACACGAAGAAAACACGAAGATATGGACCGGGCTCATTGACGCCAAGGGTGTTTCATGGGAAAATAGGGGCCGTTCGTAACCAAGGAGGGACCCAAAATGGCAAAGCCTGTGGTAATGGTCGTCGATGACGAGATCGATGTCGCCAACGTGATCACCGGAGTGATCAAGGACAGCGGCAAGTACGAGGTGCTGACCGCCTACTCCGCTCAGGAAGCGCTGGCCAACCTGGCCAAGAACAAGGTCTTTTTCGGCCTTGGCGGCAACCGGATCCGTTTTTGCTTCCTCGACATCAAGATGCCCGGGATGGACGGTCTGCAGTTTTTGGCCAAGGTCCGCAAGGATTTCGGCGAGGATATCGGCGTCTCCATGTTGACCGCCTGGGAGGACGAAGAAAAGTGGGACAAGGCGACCTCCGGCTTTGTCGTTAACTACATCAAAAAACCGTTCAAGAGCCAGGAGATCATCTCCACGCTCGACAACTTTTTCGCCGGCAAGGACGCCAAGATGGTGCTCGACACTTTTGAGAAGCACATCGAAAAACGCGAGGAGTTCAAGCGGCCGCAAAGCTGAGGCGGAACGTCGTCCCTTTGCCCACTTCGCTCGACACCTTGATATCGCCGCCGTGCTCGCGGACGATCCGGTAAACGATCGATAACCCCAACCCCACCCCTTCGTGCCGCGTCGAGTAGAACGGGTCGAAGATCTTTTCTCTGATCTCTTCCGGGATCCCCTTACCGGTATCGCTGACCTCCACCACCACCTGTTGATCGTCGTTAAAAGTTTTGATCGTTAAAGCCCCTTTCCCGCCCATCGCTTCCGAGGCATTCTGGATCAGGTTGACGAAGACCTCCTGCAGCTCCTCCGGATCACCCTTGACCCGGCTGATCTCCCCCAGTTCGCTCCGGACCTCGATCTGCGGCAATTCGCAGAGCGGGACGGTGGCTTCGATCAGTTCGTTCAGGTCGACCGCCGTTTCCCTCTTCTGCTTTTCCTTAGCCAGGCCGAGCATCCGCTCCACGATCCCGCCGATCCGGTCGATATGCTTGAGGAGGAGATCGCGGAAATTTTTCAGGTATTCAAGGTCGCGCTCCTGGTTGGCCAGGCGCTCGGTCTCGCCCCGGATCACGGTCAGCGGATTGCGGATCTCGTGGGTGACGCCGGCGGTCAGGGTGCCGAGCGAAGCCAATCTCTGCGACCGCTCCAGCTGTCGCTCGACCACTTCCAGGTCGGACCTGATCCTTTCGTAAGAATGCGTATGGTCCAGGGCGACCGCCGCTTGACTGGCCAATGCCTGCAGCAGGCGGAGGTCTTCTTCGGTGTAGGGGTCTTCCGACAGTTTAGGCCCAAAAACAAAGAGCGCGATCAGCCGGGCCTCCAGCAGACAGGGAACGATCAGGGCGTGGTCCGGATCATTGGGGGTTACCCGGGGAGCGCGGGTCGTGATCAGCGTCTTGATCAGCTTGTCATCCAGACCAAAACGTTCGCCGCCCTCTTCCGGCCGATAATCCTCCCGGTGGTACACAACGTAACCGGTGGAGGCCTTGTCCGGTTCGCTGAACTGGTCGGGGAGCATGATCCGCGGCTGCGACAGCTCCATCACGTCAGCAAAGGTCTCGTACAGCACTTTCAAGATCTCCGGCAGGGAAAGTTTCTCCACCACGCGCGAGCTGGCCGCGGCCAGCGCATTGTAATAATCATATTTGCCGTGCAGGAAGATCTTTTCCGAGGTCGTCTGCAGGAACAGGCGAAGCGGCAAATGAGCCTGGCCGACAAAGATGCCGAACAACACGGTCAAGGTGAGAAAAACGGGGTCGATGGTCGGACCGATAAAGGTTAATTGGCACCAGACGATGATCAAATAGAGCCCGCCCATGATCAGGATCGACAGCAGCTCGGCTACCGTCCGGCTGATGACGACAGAAATATCCATCAACTGGTGCTTGGTGATGGCATAGACCGTAAAGCCGACAAAAATCAGGGTGAACCAGGCGCCCATCCAGCTTAAGGCGGCAGTCACTGTCCAGGGGAGGAGCAAATTGGTCAGGGTAAAACCGGTCACCGACAGCAGGGCCCCGATCAAAAAATAGAACATCTGCGCCCGCTCCCGCCTGGTGGCCAGTTGGAAGTTTAGCCATTGGTTGATCGCCCCGCCCAGGTTCAAGCCGAGGGCGTAAAGCGTATAGAACATATAACCGAGGCCAAAGATCGGGGACCGCACGCCGTTCTCAAGCACTACTTCGCTGATGATCCAGCGGTGGTCATAGATCATTAACGCCAGGAAGAGCAGCATTGGCAGCATGGTCAGCCAAAAAAGAGTCGGGGTAAAATACGCGGACCGGCGAGGAAAGACCATCAGGAAGTAAAACAAACAGTAGACCATCAGCGTCCCGGGGATAAAGATGCACCAGTCCGCCCAAAAAAGCGGCATGGTCCGGGGCGCATTGATCACCAGGATCGATAACGCGTTCCAGGTCGCCAGGGAAAAAGCAAAGCAGCCGAAAGAGATGTTGACCGGTGAACGGGGATTATTGGCCAGCAGGAAATAACCGAGGTAGAGCTGGGCAATGACCAGGTAAATGCTGGAGATGACCAATATATTCTGTTGCAGCCAGATCAGCCAGAAAGTACTGACCGCCGCGGTGGCGATCAGTGCTAACAGCGGCAGGTTAAAGGTCGATCGGCGAATGACCGGTTCGGCAGCATCCATACCGCCATATTATAGTATGGATCAGTCCGGTAATCTATCGATGACGAAGGTGTAATTGGTCCCGGCGTAGGCGGCAAAGGGCGGCTGAACGGTGAACTTATATTTTCCTTCGCGCTGGATTTCGGCAATGATCCCTTCCCATTTTTCCAGCGGCCAGAAGTGCGAGCCGACTTTCAGGTCATGCTTTAATACCAGGTTAAAAGGAAGGATCAGGAGAAAATTGAAGATCGCCTTGATCAGGTGACCAGCCATCATCAGTTTAGCCGCCAGCGGCTGGTAACACTGGCGAAACTCCGCCCGTTTCTCCTGCAGATGCTCCTGGAAGATCTGCTGCGGCCGGGCCCCGGCACTCGGATTGGTCATAACAAAACGGCCGCCCGGTTTTAAGACCCGCATGATCTCCAGTAAAGTTTGTTTGGGATCGGAAACCAGATAAAGCGAATTGTTGGCCAGGACACCGCTCGCTCCGCCGGCCGGAAAGCTTAGCGTCGCTTCCATGCTGGCCAGACGGAACTCGATCTCCGCCGGGGCTTTTTTCTCCGCCCGGGTGATCGCTTCCGGCGAGTTGTCGAGGCCGATCACCTGTCCCCGGCCGTTCAATTGCTGATGGATAGCGATCGTCGAATTCCCGGTGCCGCAACCCAAGTCCAGGTAAACACCGTCCGTTTTTTTGCCGACGACCAGTTCGGCGTTCTGTTTGATCAATTTAACATAGGGGGTAGAGCGATTACGGTCGTAAACCCAAAAGTATGCCCGCCAGAACGGCCGGGTCGAACTTAAACGCTGCATCGTCAGTGCCTCCGCCGCCGGCCAAAAAGCCGACTAAAGAACAATTCCACTGTCACCTTCAGTCCAACCCACAGGTTCAGATAACCGACCACGTGGAGCCGGCCGTTAGGGCCCAGTTCGGCCAGGAGCCTGTCCAGCGCCTCTTCCCGCTTGCCGCCAAAAACCACGACCCCCCGCTCCTCCTCGTCAATGGCGATCCGCCCGCCGTAAGCATCCGTTTCGAGCCCTCGTTTATCGGCTTTGCCGCCCGAAGCTTCCCGAATGACGTCGCGGTGCTCGCCGGTCAATTCGTCCCCGGCGGCCGTTCTTTTGATCGAAAGATCGGCCAGCCGCAACATGTCTTTTAACACCCGCTTGCTTTGCGTCGTGGCATAGATCGGGATCCCGTGGGTCAGCGCCCGGCCGAAGCCTTTGAACAAACCTTTGTCGAACCAGTATTTCAACAACTGGCGCCGACCGATCTCCAGCGTCAGGGCGACCTGGGTTTTATGGCCGCGGGCTTCTTTCTTGATCATCGAGCCCGGAACTTTGAGAACACTGATATCCCGGCCGGCCGATTTCAGCTCCATCAGATCGAAAGAGATCAGGCCCAGCAGATCTTCTTCGTGCCCGGTGTTCCCTTCTAAGAGGGCGATGTAGTCGGGATGAATGGTCCTTTCCAGCGTACCGCGATCGTCCAGGGAAAGCGCCTTGATCAATTCCGCCCGGGTCTTACCGGCGGCGATACTTGTCCCCTCGTAAACCGACAGGATCATATCCCGCAGCCAGTTGACCACGCCTATTTTATCGTCCCGGAATTTTTTTCCGGGATTCTCGAACAATCTGACCCGCTGTCCCTGGATCAATCTGGCTTCACCCCGAAAAAGGAGCCGCCGCTTATTTTCTCTGGTCAGCTCAACCGGCGCAGTCGCACTGGGGCTGGCCGGCGGCAGTGACATCAGCGGATCGGTCTCGATGGCCGGTGTCCTCTCTCTGACCCGTTCGAGCGCGCCGACCACCTGAACACTGAAATAAAGCTGCAATAATTGCAGGACCCTGGCTGCCTCACTCGGGTCCTCCGGCAAGGGCGGCGGCAACACTTCCCCCCTCTCGTCCCTGCAGCGTCGGTTGTGCAGTTGGATCACCATCTCTTTGCCGTAAGGCGACTCCACCAATAAAAAGATCGTTTGACCAGACCCGACGGTCATGGCCCGGTCGTATTCCGCTTTATCCTGGAAATACGGCAGACCGGCTGCGGTAAAAGAGAGCGGATCGTAGATGTCGACCACATAACATTCGTTCTTTTTTCCCCGCTCGATGACGTAACCGACGGTTGAGCTCGCCGGCTCAGGGAAACTTCCCCCCTTGTCCGGATCATAAATGCTCTCGCCGGTCGAGCGGGTGGCGTAGGTCAATTGCCATTTTCCCGGCGTTCCTTCAACCGGCCGATAAATAACAATGTTATGAAAACCGAGTTGTCTCAGTATCCCGGTAGCGTGATCGAGCGAGCGGAAGACCTTATCCACGGTCGCATCAGCCGCTTCGCTGATCCGACGGAGATGCCGGTCTTCATTGGTCATAAAATCGATCAGGCCATCCTTGGTCGTTGAGGGCCTGGTAATGTTCCCCGCCGGACCGGCCAAACGCAGCAGAGAAAAGTCGGTCATCTTCCCGCGCAGTCCGCGCAGGTCGAGTATTCCGTCAACACAGCCGGCCGCGATCATGTCCGGCGGCAATTTGGTTAGCTCGATCGCCGGCAGCGCCTTGACGGCGTCCACCTTGAGCCGTTCAATTACTTTTCCCTGCCCTTGCAGGTCACGGGCTATCCCCAGCACTGATTGATATTGGGCCGCAGGGTACAGACGCAATCGGTCAACGGTGATCATGCCTGCCTTGATCCCCAGCCTGGCCAGATCACCGCTGACCGCCTTAGCGGTCCGCTGAACATGGCGGCTGCCGCCAGGATGCCAAAATAGCGTACTGATAAATAAGGACATAACTCTCCGGGTATTTTTCGTCAAATAATAGGGCGGATTTCAGGGAAAATAGTGGTTTTTTGGCGGGCGAAGATCTTTTATTTGACCGATAATTTAACGATCCGGTGGTTGCCGGTATCGGCGATGTACAGGTTGCCGCGGCCGTCCAGATCGATCCCGCCCGGATTGTTGAATTCCCCCTGGCCGGCCCCTGCCCGACCGAACGCCAGGATATATTGGCCCGACCGGGAAAAGAGGACGATCCGATCGTTGTCGCTGTCAGCCACATAAATGAACCGGTCGTCAAGGGCGATCCCCTTCGGTTCGTTCAGCTGGCCGGCCCCTTTCCCCCGCTCGCCAAAGCCGAAAAGCGGCCGACCATCAAGGTCGAACTTCTGGACCCGGTGATTGCCGGTGTCGACGACGTAAAACGACTGGTCGCGGTCAACGGCCACGTCCAGCGGGCGGTTGAGGAAGCCGGCGCCAATGCCAAAGCCTCCCGCCGCCGCCACAAAGTTACCGCTCTGATCGAACTTCAGGACCCGGTCATTGCCGGAGTCGGCCAGATAGAAGTTGCCCAGCACGTCCACCGCCATCCCGGCCGGGTCCTGGATGGTCCGGCCGCTGTATTCGCCGGTCGCGGTCCAGTTAAGGAAATTACCGCGAATGTCGAGCAGCTGGACCCGATCATTGTCCCGCTCGGAAACGTATAAACGGAAATTAAAGTCGACCGCCAGGCTGACCGGTGTGTTGAACTGTCCAGGCGCGCCGCCAAAACCGCCAAATTGGTAAATGTAGCTGCCGTCCTGGTCAAAACGCTGGATCCGGTTGTTGCCGGAATCAGCGACAAAAATGTCGCCCAGACCGGTCGAAAGATCTCCGGTCCGGCCGACTTTGACGTCCTGAGGGTGATAGAATTGCCGGTCGCCGGAGCCGGGCAAGCCGAATTCGCCGGCGTACGCTAAAGTCGGCCGCACGACCTCGGTCGTGGTCGGAATGCTCCCCATGGCCAGACAGACCGAAGCCAGGCAAACCGCGCTGATCAGGGTCAGCATTATTTTGGTCATTTGCCTGCATTTTATCATAAATTAATCTCCAGGTTGCCGCTGATGTCGGTCAACCTGTAATCAGGGGCGAAACTGACCTGTCGCTCCGCCCGGATGGTAAAGTTCACAAATTCGCTGAGCGAGTATTTTCCTTTGAGCGCCAGGTCGAACAGCTCGGTCGCCGCTCCCTGGAACGACTTTGAGTAGCTAAGATCACCATCGACCCGGACGCGGTCGCCCGCCCGGAAGATAAAACCGGCGGCCGGAGCAACCGCATACGAGAGTGGCACGACCGCCAGGTTGTCAGTTGTCTGGCTCAGGGCTGTCGACAGGCTGAAGCTCCAGGCGTCATTAACGTTCCAGGTCCCTTTCAAACTGGCAGTGTGGCTGACGCTGTCAGCCAGGTTATCAGCCGCCTCGCCCGTCCCCTGGGTGCCGTACAGGAAAGTGTAGCGGGCGTCAAAGGCGAACCGCTCGGAAAGCGAGGTTCGGGCAACCGTGTCAAATCTTGTCGCGCCGGTCCGACCGGGGAGATAAGTGACCGGCTCGGCGCTGGTCAACTGGGTCGTCCGGCCGTTGTCGAGCTGGTAGTTAAGTTCGACCGACAAAAAGCGGAGCGGCGCCAGTTTGACCGTGTAGAGGACCGAATCAGTGTCGGCGGTGTTCGCCTTCAGGTCGTAACGAAAATTATCGATGTTAAACAGGCGGCCGCTCTTTAACAAGCACCCCAGCGCCAGATCGTTGGTCGGCAGGAGATTGATCTCACCCTGCTGCTGCTCATTGCTCCGGCTCAGTGTCCCGGTGCGGGGGATGACCGTGAAGTCAGGCTTGAACAGATAGCGCAAGCGGAGCGGCCGGACCGGCCGCAGGTCCAGGGAAAAAGAGCCGGTCTGTTTGGAAACGACCTCGGTCGTGGCGTAGTTCTCGTTGACCGTCGTGATCGTGTATTTGCCGTCGGTCCGGACGGCCGCGCTCGGCTCCGCCCGGTAAGACATGTCGGTAACGTTCTTGAGCCCGTCCAGCGTATCGTCCAGGTGTTCGACCGACGCCGCCAGGAAATATTGGCGGGCCGGCGACCAGGCAAGGTTCAGGTTATAGGTTCGCCGCTGCGGCGCGGTCCCGTCAGGCAACGTCCGGTCTTCCAGCTCGACATTGGAGGTCAGGGTCAGTTTTTCCAGGCCGACGGTCGCCAGGCCGAAGTTCGCCCGCCGGTAATCGGTCGCTTCCGCCGAGGGCGACCGCACCAGCCATTCTTCCTTGGTCCCCTTTAGGCTGATCGCCAGCACTCCCGGCCGGTAGACGGTCTCGACCGAATCCCGGCTGATCCGCCGCGCGATCGTCGCTCCGGAGACGGGGTCATTGCTCTGCTCATCCTGTGAATAGTTGTACTCTAATGAGGGGAGCCGCTCCGGCGTCAGGCTTGCCTTGGCTGCCCGGTAGGTGTTGTCATAAACAATACCGCTCTGGGTATACTTATCCTGACTGTAACTCCCCTGAGCCCCGAACAGGGAGCCGGGGCGAAAACTCAGGGTCCCGCCTCCCGCCGTAACATCCTGTTTCGGCTCGGGATCGCCGATCGGCGCGAAACGGGCCCCGACCCTTTTGGCCGCCGCGGTCAGGCCGAACGGGCCAAGCTGCGTACTGATCTCCAGCTTGGCGGCTTTTCCCGCTTCCTCGCTCCCCGGTCCGAACAGATTTAGGTTTTGCCGCGAATAAGCGATCTCGCCGTTGGCGGTCAGCTGTTCGCTGACCAGCGCGCCGTCGACACCGACCACATAGTGGCCGGCAGGGTTAACGGCTTCCTGGCTCATCGTGGCGCGGATATCCGCCGCGCCGCTCAGGCTGTCCGAATCGTCGAGATAGGTCAGGCCAAGTTTGAGGTCGGGCCGCGGCCTGTCCGTCAGCCGCACGCCGTAAGTCGCGTGCTGGTAAACGTTCTGGCGGTTGTCATAATAGGCCTCGACGATCGACCGCGGATCGATCGTCTTTTTGATAAATGTGACCGTCCCGGCGTTGTAGTCGATATTGTAGTCATTGCCCCGCTTCTGGAGTTGGCCGTCGACGATCACCCGTTCGCTGTCGATCGCCACCGGCGCGCTCCCCAGCTGAAATGGCCCCTGGGTCCCGTCGCCGTAAACCCGGAAATATTTAGCCGTCCCTTTGGGGGACGAGTAAAACGCCTGAATACCGTAGTTACCGTATTCGCCCTTAAAACGAGCCCCGGACATCACTCTATCCAGCCGGGAGAACTCGGTCTCGGTCAGGTCGGCGGTGTAATCGCCCAGGTAGACTTCGGTGCTCCCTTGCTGAACAAGTAAGGAGACTTTGTCCTCCTGCTGAGCGACCGTCGGCAATCCCGCCGTGCTGGTGCTGATCAGGTTGGCGTCAACCTTCAGGTCGTCATTCTGGCCGGCAATATTGAGACGCAGGCCCTCCTCCCGCGTCAGGCCGGGGACAAAGCCTTCCTTGCTCCCCTCTATGCTGCGCGAGGTGAACGCCAGGGTCTTGGCCCCTTTGATGATGAACGGCAGCGCTTCGGTCGACGGCGTCAGCACCGTGACCGGTTCGCCGCTGACGGTCAGCAGCGGCTCTTCCCTGGTCACGTCGAACGGCGGGATGAATTCGGCTTCGCCGGTCACGACCGGCGGCTTGACCACGCGGTACCAGACCACCGACTTGGTCCAGTAAGGCTCAAAACGGCCGTAACTGAAATGGATATAGCGATACCAGACGGTAAAAAAGTGCCAGCCTTCCTGGTAATCGGCCGGGATGGTGAATTCCCCCAGCCAATATCCACCCCGGTAACGGAGCGGGATCTCCCTCTCCCGGTCAGTGTAAACGGTCGCTTTCTGGGCCGGGCCATTGATCCTTATTTTCAGCGCGATCTTGTCGCCGGTCCGCGGCGGATAATCCGGTTGGATGGTCAGCGAATAGCTTGGTCGGTAGAAAGTCTGTTCAGCGCCGGTTGCGGACAGGCTAAGCAAACAGAGACAGCAGATCACTAAAAGCCAGGTGCAGGTCCTCATTGCCGCTCACCAGACGCCCGAGAGCGAGATCCGGTGAACATTGGCGCGCGAGAGCGCCTGTTGATTTACATAGGCATAATCAACCAGCGCGTGCTGGAAAGCAAAACCGGCCCCGGCCGTGAAACCACCGCTTGAGTAACCGGTCCGGAACGCGATCCCCCGGTAGATCGCCTGCTCGAACCCGAGACTGATCTCCGGCGAATAGCCCGAGCGGGCAACTTGACTGACGTCAACCGCCAGCAGCGCGTCCGCCGGCTTATAAGCCAGACCGATCCTTATCTTCGGCGGGACCCGCTCCACCGTCCCGGTCCCCCACTGCTGTTCATTAACGAGGTCGTCAACCTTAAGCCCCAGCGTCAACGGCGACGGGAAACGGACCAATAACCCCGGCGTAACCGAATATCCGGACGCCTGCCCTCCGGCGATCTGGTCCAGCGAGGAATTGAGGTACTTGGCCGTCAGGCCGATCGAGACGCGGTCGCTGAGCTCCCGGCCGTAGGCGATCAGATAGGCATTGCTGAAGTAGCTGAACTGGCCGAGCTGTTCAACTTCGTTATGCTGATCGACCTCGCTCGAGGTCTGGGCAATATTACCGAGCGCCACCTGGACCCAGGAGATGCCCAGGGTGCCGCCGAGCGCTTTCTGCACATAGCTGATGTAGAAATGATCGGCGTCGGTGGAGAGTTTGGTCTGCATCGTGGTGATCTCGCTGCTGGAAACCGTCCCTAAGCCGGCCGGGTTCCAGTACGGCGCGTCGGCGTTATCGGCGATCGCAGTAAATGCACCACCCATCCCGAGCGCCCGGGCGCCGACGCCGGATTCGAGCACCGCCAGGTCGGTCCCGCCCTGCCCTTGCGCCAGCACCGGCAAGGCCAGCAACAATGTCAGATGACCAATGACCAATGTCAAATGAATGTATTTTCTCATTTAAGCACCGCGATTTTCCCCCGGCCGGTCAGCGACTTATCGCCCAGGCGGGCGCTGATCTCGAACGGATAGATCCCGTTCATGACCAGCTCTCCCCTCCCGTTCCGGCCGTCCCATTCTATATCGTTATATTTATCCCAAATGTTCGCTGATTCTCCGTTCGTCGAGCCATCGAGCTCGGCCACCAGGGCGCCGGTAATACTATAAATCCTGATCTTGACGCTGTCGGCGTCGGCGCCGAGCCGGTAGCGGATCTTTGTTTTCTCCCTGTTCGGATTGAACGGGTTCGGGAAATTAGTGACCCCGGTCAGCGTCAGCTCCGGCGTGATAGTAAACGACCAGACCTCCGACGTCGCCGCCTCATTGGTCGTCAGCGCGGTCACTTTCCAATAGTAGGTGTCGCGGTCGAGACCGGGGTCGAACTCGTGGATGGCGTAGGTGTAGTTGAAGAGAGCCAGATCAGCTTTATCGGCCGTCCCGGCGCTGGGCGCCTTGGTGAACGTCTGCGCCGCGACGGTAAAGGTGTCATTCTTGGCCACATCGAGCCGGTAAGCGGTCGTCTCGCCCTGATGATGCCGCCATTCGAAGGTGGGGCGGAGCGAAGTGACGTTCTGGCTGTTATCGGCCGGCGTGATCAACGCGGGTGATTCCAGCGAGGCCGCCTGACTAATAACTTTATCCATTCTTACTGCAGCGGTTTGCAGTCTTGATGTCGGGTTCCCGCTGACTGGGGCGAAATTATGGGGAATCTTCTGAAAATATATGTCCTTATTCCCGCTCCGATTGTCTTCCCAAACGACCAGGCAATCTTCCTGATTCCCGTTAATGGTCAAGGATGGTTTCGCGGCCACTCCGCTCCTGGTCAATTTCACCTCCCAGGCAGAATCACCCTGCAGGCGACGGTACCACACTTCTCCGGCCCTTATATCCACAGAATGGGTAAAGGTCTTACCCTGGGTCATGGTCGTTTGACCGGGGGGGCCGTCCACTTTATCCGGCCATTTACCGGCGTTGTTCCAGTTTTTTCCTCCATCCTGGCTGATCCTTTGGTATTGATTGTATTTACGGTCGATATAATCCACTTTTGTATATCCTGACCCCTGCCCAAATACAAACTTAACGGTAACGTCAGCATAATACCAGCCGACAGAAAGATTAACCGTATCAACCGTCTCGCCATCCCCCGTCCCGCCGGCCTTTGACCAGATTTGCGTCCCGCCTGATATGCTCATGCCATTTGAAGTGTAGATAGCGTGTCCTTCAGCATTCTCCCCATCCGCCCGGCATCTAACTGTCACCGTCTGATCATGATCGATATAGAACGGGCTGCTCGCTCCTCTAACCGTCTGGTCTACCGACCAACCGCAGCTTGCGCTGGCATCAGCCGTGCGCACATAGCCATCGTCCGGCGCCCCTTCGGTCCAGCGAATATTTAAGTAATCCCCATCCGCCAGCACGGCGGGAGAAAACGAATCAGCACTGTTATTGGAAATGTTGATATCATCCCAGATCGCGATCGTTCTCGAGCTATCGACGCTCCTGTTCCCGGCATTGTCGCTCGCTTCGATCTCCAGGGTATAATCGCCTTCGTTGACGTAATCGCCGTAACTGTTCGTCCCGTCCCAGGAAAAAGCATAACTGCCGCCTGTCCCCAGTGGCCATTCCCTGATCACCGTCGCGCCGCGTTTGAGCCGCGCGGTGACCGACTGCAAGCCGGCCGGCGCGTCGGCGGCATTAAAGCTGATCGACGTCGTGTTGGCCGCCAAATAGGGATTGAACGACCCATTGCTAACGCTTAAATTGCCGATCGTCGGCATGGTCCGGAAAATTATCGTTTTGCTGACCGGGTCGCTCCAGTTACCGGCGTTATCTCTGAACTGCGCGCTCACGGTTTGGCCGCCTTCGTTGTTTTTTAGTATCCAGGGCCGCGGACCGGGACTTAACTCGCCTGACCAGCCGTCGCTATCGTTCCGGACGATCACTGCTGCTACTCCAGAGACCGGGTCATCTGCCTGTAATTTTGTCAGATCAATTGCGATAGTGTTTGTTTGTCCAGCTTCGTTATTGATCTCCAAAATGCAATTAGTCGGCTTGGTGACATCTTTCTTGATATAGAAAACCGGATCGGCCGTCTCGGTCAGGTTGCCGGCAATGTCCTGGACCTTAACATAGACCTGATTGGTCCCATCGGTACACTGGTTCGCGAAATCGATCGCCCAGGGAGCGGTGAATTGCGCTTCGCCGGTCACGATCGGAATTCCGGACCAGCCGGACCCGGTGCCGTCGGCTTTGCGGACCCGGTACTGCGCCAAAGCCAGCCTGGAGGCGTCGGCGCCGTCGTCGCGGAAGCCGACGTTATAGGTTGTCCCGCCGGCGTTCCGCCAGGCCTCGTCGCCCGTTTGGTTGTCGACCACCACCGGAGCGGTGTTGTCGACGACGACCTCGCGGGTCATTAGGTTATCTAGCGCCCGGCGACCTAAATAGTCGCGGACGTCGACCCGGAAATAATACTTGCCGTCCGGCACGTACTGGCCGGCGTCATCCTTCCCGTTCCAGGCCGCGTAATAGTTGGCCGAGGTAACGAACTCGCCGCTCTCCACCGTCCTGACCAGCTGGCCGGCCTGATCATGGACAGTTACCGTGTAATAGCCGCCCTTTTTGCCGACCCCGTCCAGCCAGGCGATATCGTCGTCCAGCCCCATCACCTCGATCCGCTCCGGCTCCTCGTAAGACTTGGGGGTCACCCCGAGCAAGACCTTGAACCAGTATTTGGCCGCGCCAAAAGCCGGATCTCCCGGATTGTTCTTGGGCGAAAAATAGTGCGGATTCGGGTTGGTCCCGCCGCGCACGGTCTGGTCCGGCTCCTGCACTTTCAAGGCGTTGTTCTGGATCCAGACCGTCCCGCCCCAGAGGCGCTGGGTCAAGTTACCGGCCCGGTCGCGGACCTCGACCAGGAAAGCGTACTTGCCCGGCGCGGCGTAATTCCCGGCGCCGACCGAGCCGTTCCAGATCACGTAACCGGCGCCCGGTTCCTTGAAAATGTTATTTTCCAGAGTGGTGATCAGATTGGCGGCCGTAAAATCGGACCGGGTATAATCGACGGCCGCCCGGGTGTTGTCCATTTTGTAAACCCTGGTGGTGACGTAGCCTGGTTCGCTCAGGTTATACTGTAAAGTAGTCTGCAGGGCCGTTTCGGCAGCGGAAGCGTTGGTCGCAAAATGGCCGGGATTGGCGATCATCCCCGGTTCGGTCGAAATGCCGACGGTCGGCTCGACCAGGTCGATCACCAAGCTCTCCGGCGAGGAGGACAGCCTGAGCCCTTCGTTGCCGGCAAAGTCGCGGCCGGCAACCCGCACTTCCGCCGTCCCACTCCAATCGCTGCTGCTGACCGGGTAATTGTAGGAATACTCGCCCGCGGTCAGGCTGTCGTAAATTGCCGGATTACCGTTGACCGAGACGTCGGGATTGACTTTGAGCGGCTCCGAACTCTGGAAGCGAATATTGGCTACCGCCCCTGCCTTGACAAATTTGGGCAGGCATTCAAGGCGGCTGAAGAGCGGAGCGACGGTATCGATCGTCAGCAGCTCGCCGGCCCGATAGGTCGCCGGATTATTGGCCAGATCGCTAACTTCGATGGTGATGTTCGCCAGACCGTCATTCCCGGCAAAAGCTTTGTACTGCGCGGTGCAAAGTCCGTCGGCAACCGTCCACTGGCCGGTGACCGGGATCAGTTGCGGCGCGGCGCCACTCTGCGCCACCCAAAGCCTGGGGGCCGATCGGAGCGGTTCGGAGATCTTGAATTGGATCGCGGCGGGACCGCTCACCTCGGGAGTGCTGGCCGGGTTCGGCACAACGGTCAGCTCGCTGATCGCCGGTTCGGTCTGGTCGATCGTCAGCGTTTTGGTCTTGTTGATCGGATTGAAAGCCAGATCGCGCGCCACTACCTCAATGGTCGTTATTCCTTCGCTGTCTGCGCCGACAACCAGATATTGATAAGTGTAGTTGTCGGCTTCTTTGCTGACCAGGCTGGCCGGTCTGATAATGCCGTTGCTCAGCAGAAAAGTGACGGACGGATCTTCCGCCACCGGCTCGGGGAAGCTCAGGTTGACAGTGACCGTGTCGCCTAATTTAGCGTAAGCGTGACTGAGCGAGAAGTCGGTCGGTTCGGGATTGGTGTAGTCAACGTTGAAGGGGACGGCCTGCGGCACAGCCGTCGTCCCCAGCGCGTCCTGGCCGGTGATTCGGGCAAAGTAATTGCCGGCCGGGAGCGGTGTCCCGGCGTCCGTCAGTCCGTCGTAGGTGTAAACGTATGAGCCGGCCGTCTTGTTCAAGGTTTTGCTCCAGAACGCCTCGCCGGAAGCGTTCAGCACTTCCAGCTTGACCAGCCCTTCACTGGAGATGTAAAGCGTCGCGTAATTAAGTCCATAATTGAAGTCGATCGTATCCTTGGCCCCGTCGCCGTTCGGGGAAAAGATCACCGGACCGACCGCCAGGTTAACCGCCGGTTTCGTCGAAACCAGCAGCAGTGTCCCCCGCCCCTCGCTCCCAACCCCTAATTTATCCTCCACACTGACCAAGTAGCGGTAATGACCGTCGGGCACGGCCTGCCCGCTGTCATTCTTTCCGTCCCAGTAGAACGAGTAGTTGCCCTCCCCCTGCGGGTCATTGGTCAGCAGGTGGCGAACGGTCGAGCCGGTCTCGTTCTGGATATCGAGTGACACCCGGTAATCAGGGGCGCCGCCGGACAACTGGTAAGTTATCCTGGTCAGGTCCATTAAGCCGTCGCTGTTCGGGGTAAAGGGATCCGGGCTGGCGAGCGCGGCAGTTATCTGCAGGTTTTCCAGCGGCACAACGGAAAAGCGGTCGGTGATCTGTTCTGCGCTGTTCTGCGCCCGGTCGATCGCCGAAACCTTGATGTATGTTGGCCGCTGGTACTCGGGGTTAGGCTGGCGGAAAATGGCCCAATGCTCTCCCGCTCCCTGTTCTTCGTTGTTGACCAGGACCTGGACCGGCAGGCCGTCAAGATCGTAAGCCACGGCCTCAACCGAAGCAGTTTCGGGCAGGACATATTTCAGCGCCGCCCGCCGCTCCTCATAATTGATATTGACCAGATAGGTCAGGATATTGGGCTCGACACTGTCGACCACCACCGTATTGGTGATGTCGGCCGGTTCGCCGCCGTCCAGGTCGGTCGCGGTAATCCGAAACTCGTAAGTCCCGTCGCTGATCTTGCTCCCGTTCCGGCTGCTCTTTGGCCCGGCATAATCGGGGTCGTAACTCCCGTCCCAGGCGACCTGATGCCCCCCTTTGGTCTGGATCTCCCCTTTGATCAACCGTTTGAGCACCGCCCCGTCCTGGCCGATCACGGTGAGATCGACGCGGACATTGTCCCGGGCCAGCGCGTAACTAAGACGGGTCTGGCCGTTGCGCGGATTGGGCGGCGAAAAGGGATCGGGCTCGGCAAAAAGATACGGGACCAGCGACGGCTGGCAATCGACCAGAATAGCGGAGGTCTCAGAAGTGGCAATATTACCAGCCTGGTCTTCCGCCAGCAAATAATAATTTAAGTTCCCACCCAGCAGCTCGTAGCGGCTCCCCCGTCCATCCCACTCCCAGCTGCCGGTCACGGTGGTCTTGCCGGTCGGGTTAAGGTCCTGCAGATATTTACGGAAGCGTGTTCCGTCTCCCTGTTCGATCACGGTCGTAGCCGCTGCCGGTTCGGACAGCCGATACGAGAAGAGCGTGCGGTCTTTGGTCCCGTCATTGTTCGGCGTGAACGGATTAGGCGCGGCGGCAAAGCTTTCGATCGTCGGAGGGACGGTGTCGATGGCGACCGCCTGAGGTTCGCACGTCCCCAGGTTGCCGGCGTCATCTTCCGCGTAAACGCGCAGCTTATATTCCCCATCGGAAAGTGCCGACCCTTCCCAGGTAAAACAGCAATAGCCGGGTTCAAGCAACTGCCGCTTGATGATCGTCGCCGCTTCCTTGCCCTCCTTATCCTCGACCAGGATGGTGACCGGGATTTTGGCCGCGTAGTTGTCTGCCAGGTAAAAGCTGATCTCGGTATTGTCTTTCCGGCTGTCGCCGTTCGGCGAGAAGAAATTATTGGACAACTTGACGTTCTCCAGTCGCGGCGGCTGGACGTCGACCAGCACTTCCTGGGTGGCGACCGCGGTATTGCCAGCTAGGTCGGCCGCTTTCAGTTCCAGCACATAGTGCCCCTCGATCACGTAGCTGCCGATCTGGCCGTTCCAGTTATCCGTAAAAGCGGTCGGGGTAGTTTTGATCGGCCGATCAGTGGCCATAATAACATTGATCGGCCGGTTGTTCTTGTAGAGGGTGAGAGTCGCTTCGGCGGTCGGAGCCAGGTTGTCGGCGATCGTGTAATCGATGGTCAGGGCGTTATCAGGGCCCGAGCGGAGCGGCGAAAATGCCGGCGGCGCGCGGTCCAGATTGACCACCGGCGGGGTGCTGTCGAGCGTCAGGTCAAGGGACTGGCTTTTGACATAATCACCAAAGCTGGCAATGACCTTGAGCGTGTACTGGCCGTCGGGCAGCGCGGCCTCGCCGCTGCCATCCCAGACTTCCTCGATCGCGCCGATGCTGCGCGTCACTTTATTGAGCAGCGTGACGGGCGTTCCGGTCCCGCTTTTCGGGAGCAATTGGATCGTCACGTCAGCCGGCTGACTTAAGTAATAATTGATCTCGAGCGGATCGGTTTTGCCCTTGACCGGCGAGAACCAGGCGCTTGAGACCCTGACGTTGGCCAGCGCCCCGCCGACATTCCAGACCAGCGGCTGGTCATGTTTGGCGTCGGCGATATACAACCGGCCTTCCCTGAGCTTGATCTTTTGCGGTTCGATCGCGTATTCTTCGGACTTGTACTCATTGATCATGTTGCCGGCGCTATCGAGCTGGACGATCCGTTGGTTGCCCGCATCCGCCACCCAGATGTTGCCAAAGGAATCGACATCGACCCCTTTGGGGGATTTAAGGACGCCTTCGCCGAATTTGGAAACAAATGAGCCATCGGAAATGAACTTTTGGATGCGATTGTTGCCGGTATCGGCAAGATATATGTCCCCGGACTTGTCGATTGCAGCCGCCGGAGAGTCGAACTGCCCATTCGCACTCCCTGGAGGATTGGAGTGCCAAAACATCTCCTTCAGCCAGCTCCTTTCCCATGAAGCCTGCCACATATTGGGCCCGCAAGAGCCCCTATCAAATACGATCTGGTCGTTAAGCGCGTTTGAATAGAACAACGCCCGGTCAACAGTCTGTCCGTTGATCGTAAAATTCTGATTGAACGCGGCCCTTGCCTCATCCTTCAGATCGGCTTTCAAGACCGAAAATATCTCCGGGGTTCCTGCAACCGTATATTTCAACAAGCGATGCTTCTGACGATCCACCACATATAGCTTATCGCCGCTTGTTGCCACCCCCCCAGGCAAAGAGTATCCTTCCCCAAAAACCGTCTTCAGGCCGCCGCCGGCTGCACCAGAATAATCCATGTTCCTTAAACCAAGGATCCATGAATAGCTGTCAACATCCCCATAAACGATATAAGCCTCTTTCCCTTTTATCTGCCTAATAAACCTTAAGTCCCCGTCATAAATCAACACCCGGTTCGCGTAGGTGTCGGCAATATAGATCCGGTCGCCGGCAGGGGAAACTGCCAGGCCAAGGGGATACCATAAAGTTTCAACCGAGCCCGAACTGGTAGTAAATCCTTCTATCTTCCCTGTCGCCTTGCCCGCGCTGTCATATCGGACCATCTTCATTTTGTTGGTATACAAAACATACTTGTTGCCGGCATTGTCAAAAGCGATATCACCCACAACCAGGGCTTTCACTTCTTCGGGGGGAACCAGGCGGACAACGGTTGGATCGGGCGCGCTGTCAGGCGGGGCTGGTTGGCCGGGCAGATTGACTTGGACAGGAACATTTCTGACCGTTTGATTGCCCGCCCGATCGATCGCCGTAATCTTGAAAAAGTACCAGCCGTTGGGCATAAATCCTGGTGCGCCCCAAGTAACGCTCATTACTTCGTCTTTTTTAAGCTCTGGGTTTGTGGCTAAGTTTTCAATCTCGGCGCTACCCGTCACATCGATGATACTAACAATCGCCGAATACAAGTCTTCATTGCTAGAAAACGACAGCAAAGCATCTGCTTCGGAAGTGACGATATATACCGTTGGATCGCTTTTAACGCTCAAATACGGCGGCGTATTGTCGATTTGAATTGAGGTAATGCCGTCTCGGTAGGCCGTTAAACCAGTAGTGGGCTCTTTGGCTTCTACCTGATAATAATAAACGCCTTCCCCGCCGCCTCGCCATTCTCCTTCATACGTAGCACCCGTAGCAGTAAGGGTTCCCGCCGGGTTATTGTGTTCATCAAACATCTTGATCTGCCAATTCACACTTTTGTCTGCACGGGCAGAAATCCAAGTACTATTTGTAAAACCAGGGTTATTGGGATGAACGGAGAAATAGGTATTACTTACATCTGTATAGTAAATATTTGGGACCCTAGAAGCAGACACCGCCGCGCTTCGCACTCCACCTCCCGCCGCAGCAACGGATATATTGGAGGTGTTCGGATCAAAAAGATTTGCATAGGCCCCGTCGCTGGGAAAGTCTACTCCGACCATGCCGACCGTAACAATTCTTTCTCTAGTATCGGGCGGATTCTGAAGATGGAAACCGGCCGCGTCGCGGTAACACGAATACACCTTTACCGTGATACGGTAAAGCCCCTGGGAAGGGGTCCAATCCATATAATAATAATCCTTAGCGCTGAACGGCATGCTCATATAATTTGGCTGAAATGCATATACATCTTCTACTCTGGTCTGAGCAGATTGTTCCTTCCAGATATGGTTCAGGTCATCAAATTGGATGGTCTTTATTGTTTTATTTCTTGTCCCAATCAAGCCCTCTATCTCAAAAACCACCTTGTAAGGGGTCGATGAATAAGAAACACCCGAGGAAGACTTAGCATCAAGGGCTTGATAGGCTTCGATCAAGACCTGCACTGGATGATTCGGCTTCGGATAATTGGTCGGCTTGCCCCTGTCCAATATTTTGATGCATTCCGCTTGGGAGAAAGGCGCGAGATCATCAACCGCTATTGTTGCGTCGCCGTATTTTGGTTGTTCCATGCCGGCAACGACAGGGTTGACCGCTTGATTGCCGTAGATCGACGGCCCCAGACTTAAATGGAGGTGAGGCCTGGTCCCACCCGTATTGCCTGATAGTGCAACGACTTGCCCCTTACTGACCCGGCCGCTCGTTACTATGATTTGCGACAAGTGCGCATAACGATATTGAAGGGAGCGATCATTACTTTCGACCACCAGATATTTTCCCCAACCCGGAGTATTAACATCGTGCGCTTCGGTGATCGTTCCGTCGAACAACGAGCGGATCGGGGTTCCGACCGGAACCAAGAAGTCCATTCCATCATGCCACTTATAAAAAACTGTTCGGCTTCGGTACTGGCCAAAGTTTGCGGTTATCCCTTTGTATTTATCTGTGAATGGCTTTGATACTACTTCGGCTTTCACTGCCAAGGTCAGCGCAGCAACAACCAATAGGATAAAAGTAGTCCGCCTTAATGACATCCTTACTCCAGTTGCCCGGCCACATCAAAATATTGCTTTAACCAGAGCATCCATTTCCCGGATCGCCTTCTGCCTCTCTTTCTTGAAGCCCATGACCAAGGCGATGTTCCCCCCCACTCCCGTTACGGGCCTGATCATATCGTCCTGCACATAAAAAATGATCTCCTTGACCAGTTCATTTTGGAATGTCGTATAGCTGATTTCGTACGTCCCTCCGGAAGGGTTAAAACAGTAAATTACCAGACATTTCTGTTGGCCGATAGTTCGCACTGAATAAGGATAATACTGGTATCCTTCATTTGGCACGTAAATATCCCCCCGATGCTCCCCTTTCTTCACCCTCAAGTGCAGCTGTCTTTCTTTTTTAAGGTCTCTCACTGCCTCCCCATCGCCAGAAGGCTCTTTGATCAAGTAATTTGTTTTGTCGTATTTAATAACAACAATATTGATGCCGTAGTAAGGATCGTCTGACAGCTGATATTCCTTGCTAAACACCTTGCCCGAACGCGGAATGTTCTGATCTATTTCTTTTTTGATCGTTGGCACTATCTTCCATGATTCGGATATCAACCGATCGGCATTATTCCCCGCTTTGACGGCACCCTCAATATTGTTCGTTCTCTGATTTGTTGTTCTAACATCCCGTAATAATTCGCTAAAGGCGCCACTAACAGACATGCAGCCCAACAAAATTAAAAATACCAATATTATCTTAATGATCCTTGTTTTCTTCATCTCTCCATCCCCTTTAATTTTTCCCCGCCCCACGTTTGGTTTATCGGCCCGGCCGGGCGGTTATTTCACATTATTTTGTGCATTGACGGACACTGCGACCGGTATTTTCGGGCATTGGCCAATATAAACTATTGGGCTAGCGGCTGGTCTTTTCGTAGATCCGGGCGGTCAGGCCAAGGTCGGGGAAGCTGCGGAAAGAGATCTCCCGCAGGTTGCCGGCGCGGACCTGCTCCTGCAGAAAGGCGTTCCAGCGGCTGACGGAATCATCAAGCAGCTCCGGGTGTTCCCCATCCAGCTCAACGGTCAGGAAGTACTGGGCGTTGCGCAGCATCTCGTCCTCGCCGATGATCGGGTCGGCCAGGACCGGGGCGTTCCACTCCCAGAAATGGAAAGCGACCCCTTCGGGGTTCAGATGCTGCAAATTAAGCGACGTGGCCAGCGGGTAGCGCGGCAGGAGGCTCGACTGGAAATAGCCGAGGACCGAGATCATTCGATCGGCTGGCCTGGCCGGCGCGTAGACAGCAGGCAGCTGCGGCAAAGAGAGGAGCACCGGCAGCAGCGCGGCCGCGATCCCCAGCGCCGCCACCCGGCGGTATTTCTCCAGCAGATAAAAGAGCGTGGCGGCAAAGATGATAAAGACGAACGGCGCGATGATGTAGATGAACTGGGGCGCCTTGGTCGGGATCGTCAGCGTCGCCAAAAGGAGCGCCGTCCAGACAAAGGTGTACAGCTTGCCGATCTTGGGAAAGCGGAAGGCGACCCAGGGGAGAAAAAGAGCGATCAGCATCAGGAAACCGAGCCAGGGTGAAAAACTGAAGTAATTGATGATCGCTTTCGGGTAATAAAGCAAAATATTAACGATCCCGCTCACCTGTTCGCCGCCGGAATAACGGAAGATCGCCTGCAGGAGGAGCATGATCTTCCGGTTAAAGGTGGCGGTCAGGAACCAGGCGGCGATCATTACCGCCAGGACGCCGACCACGACCAGCTTACGGTACGCCCACCAGAAGAAGGGGACGGCGGCGTGTTCCCCTTTGCGGTTCAGCGAAACGACCTCAGCCCCGATCGGCCCGAGCTTGCCCAGCGTCATCACGATAAACGCCGGCACCATCAGATAGGCGTAGAGATAATTGGTGTAGATCGAGAGCGCCAGCAAGACCGCCAGCAGGACGTAATTGATCGTCAGTTTTTTCTCTTCGGTCAGGATGTAAAAGTAGAAGGCGGTCATAAAGATCATCGCCCCCAGCCCTTCCAGCGTGTTCTCCGTGCCGAAGCGGGCCATCAGCGGCGAGGTCAGCGCCAGGAGCACCGCTACCACGCCGATCCGCCACCCCTGCCGATCGCAAAACTTGACCGAAACAACGTAGGTCATCAGGAGAGTGATCGCCAGCAGGGTAAAGCTCAGGAAGCGGGCGGAAAAGTAGCTGACGCCGAAGCAGAAGAAGAAGAGCGACAGCGCCCAGGAGTGGAGGAACGGCCAGAACATCTGCCGCTGGGTGTCATACCAGAAACCGTGCCAGTCGAGCGCCCGGACATCTTTGGTGATCGACAAGCCGTAGAGGGCGTGCTGGGCTTCTTCTTTGCCGAAAGCGTCACCGAGAACGACCCGATTGACGAACAAAGCGCCCCCCAGGACGATGAATGCCGCCAGCACAATGATCATTCCTCGCTGGAAATCGGTGAGCTTCATGGCGGCTATTATATTACACGCCCTCCGCCTTTACAACACTTTTTGCATGGGCTAAACTAAAAAGAACTATGCAGGTCAAAGCCGGCGCCGCCGCCATTATCCGGGAGCTCCAAAGCCGTGGTTTTCAGGCTTTGGTGGTCGGCGGCTGCGTGCGCGACACCCTGCTCGGCCGGACCCCGGCGGAGTGGGACCTGACAACCAGCGCCCGGCCGGCCGAAGTCAAAAAACTGTTCAAAAAAGTCGTCCCGACCGGCCTCAAATACGGAACGGTGACCGTGATCCTGGACGACGGCCAGTACGAAGTCACGACCTTCCGCTCCGACGAGCGCTACGTCGACGGCCGCCACCCCGACAACGTCCGCTTTACCGACGACATCCACCAGGACCTGGCCCGCCGCGATTTTACGGTCAACGCCCTCGCCTATGACCCGCAGAGCGACACCTTGATCGACGATCACGGCGGCCGCAAGGATCTGGCCAGCCGGCTCCTCCGGACCGTGGGCGATCCCGTCGCCCGTTTTTCCGAAGACGGACTCCGGCCGCTGCGCGGCTGCCGCCTGGCCGCCACCCTCGGCTTCCGGCTGGAGGCCCCGACCCTGGCGGCAATGGCCAAGACCGGGCGCGTCGCTAAAAAAGTCGCCCTGGAGCGGGTCCACGACGAGCTGGTCAAGCTCCTGGCCGCGGAAAAACCGTCCGTCGGTCTGGAGTATATGCGCCAGGCCGGACTGCTCGCGCTGTTCCTCCCCGAGCTGAGCCAGGGCGTTGGGATTAAACAGCCGCCCGAGTATCACCAGTACGACGTTTACTGGCACAATCTTTACGCCTGCGATGCCGCGCCGCGCGACCAACTAACGGTCCGGCTGGCCGCGCTCCTTCACGACATCGGTAAACCGGCCTGTCAGCACGGGATGACATTCTACGATCACGACCAGACCGGTGCCAAAATGGCCGCCAAACTCCTCCGCCGGCTCAAGTTCAGCAACGCCGACATTGAGGCGACCGTCAACCTGATCGCTAACCATATGTTTGATTACCGGAGCGGCTGGAGTGATGCGGCCGTCCGCCGGTTCCTTCGCCGGATCGGCGGCCTGGACAATGTTGCCCCCCTCTTTGCTCTGCGCCGGGCCGATACGGCGGCAATGCGGCACACCCACGGGACCGATTATCTGACCGAGCTGCAGCAGCGGATCGACCGGATCGTCGCCGCGGAGAACGCCCTGCAGGTCAGCGCCCTCAAGGTCGACGGCCGGGACGTCATGAAAACGCTCAAGATCAAACCCGGACCGCAGGTCGGCCAGGTCCTGCACGCTCTGCTCGAGCAGGTCCTCGATGACCCGAAGTTGAACGAAAAAACCACCCTGCTGAAACTGATCAAAAAGCATGTTTAGGCGCCTTATAATTTTCGGATTAATACTCCTTAATTCGTCATTCGTCATTAGTCATTCGTCATTTGCCTCTCCGGCAGAGCTCCAGCGCGTCGAATGGATGAACGACCGCGGTTACGATTACCTCGACATCTACACTACCGGCTACGTCAAGGCCAAGGGCCTGCTGCTGGAAAACAAGCTCTACATCGATCTGCCCGGGACGCGGCTCGGCCAAAAGATCGCCGTCCCCCGCAAGCGCTCCAAGCGGATCGCCGGGGTCACCGTCGGCCAAAAGGACGCGCAGACCGCCCGCCTGACCATCACGCTCAAGCGGACGATCGATTACGACATCGTCAACGTTTTTGGCCGCGATAAGTCGGTGATCGAGATCGGCGATCGGCTCGATAACATCTTTGAACGGCAGGTGGCGGCGGAGAAAGTCTATTTCCGGCAAAAGGCCCGGGCGCTCAAGCCGGTCGAGCTCGCGCCGACCGCCGCCCGGCCGGCGGCCAAATTACGCGGCCGGACGATCGTCCTCGATCCCGGCCACGGCGGCGACGATCCCGGCGCCCAGTGCGGCGGCGGCTGGCCGGAAAAAGAGCTGACCCTCGACACCGCCCGGCGCGCAGCCGACCTCCTGCGCGCCGCCGGCGCCCGCGTCCTGCTGACCCGCAACGAGGACCGCCGCTCGAATCTATACGACGTGGTCGACTTCGCCAACCGGAGCGGCGCTGACATTTTCGTCTCCATCCATTATAATGCGACTTACAGCGGCGGCATCGCCGGTTCGGAAAGCTACTATTATAATCCGGCCAGCCGTCGTTTTGCCGCGGTCCTGCACGAAGCGATCGTCCGCGGGCTCGACCGGCGCGACCGGGGGCTCCACCGGGTCGGCTTCTACACGGTCCGCAACGTCCGGATGCCGTCGGTCCTTTTGGAACCGGCTTACCTGAGCAACCGCGACGAGCATGCTCTGATCAATTCGGCCGCATTCCGGGAAAAGGTCGCCGCGGCGATCGCGCAAGGAGTGAGCAACTATTTCTGAAGTCACTTATATCCGTCACGTTTCCGCCGACCGGATCGCCGCCAAGAGCGGCGGCAAGGTCGAGGATCACCGGCTCCCCCCATCGTCCCCGATCGGGATCTTTGATTCCGGCGTCGGTGGGCTAACCGTTTACCGCGAAATATTACGGCAGCTCCCGCACGAGGATGTCGTTTATCTGGCCGACACCGCCCGCGTCCCTTACGGCGGCCGCCCGCCGGAAGAGATCGTCCGGTTCAACGAAGAGATCATCCCTTATCTGATCGACAAGCACGGGGTCAAACTGATCATCATGGCCTGCGGCACTTCTTCGGCGCTCGCTTATCCGGTCCTCAAAGAGCGCTACAAGGTCCAGCTGATCAGCCTGATCGAACCGGGCGCCCAGGCCGCCGTCACCGCTTCCCGCTCCGGCCGGATCGGCCTGATCGCCACCGCCGGCACCGTCAACTCCGGCGCCTACCAGCGCCAGATCGCGGCGCTAAAAAAAGAGGCGCTCGTTTTTGCCGAAGCCTGCCCGCTTTTTGTCCCGCTGATCGAAGGGGGCTTTGTCGAAGCCGACGAGACGCGGCGCGTCGCTAAAGAATATCTCAAGCCGCTCCTTAGCGAACAGATCGACACCCTGATCCTCGGCTGCACCCACTATCCGCACTTGCAGAAGATCTTGCGCGAGCGGACGGGGCCTGGCGTCGTTTTCGTCGACCCGGCAGAGAGCGCGGTGGCGGAAGCGAGAAAGCTGCTGGAAAAAGCGGGGACGATCAAGGGGAAGAATTCCCCGGCCCCCAAACACGAGTTCCTGATCACCGGCCCGGTCCTCCAGTTCCAGGAGATCGGCTCCCGCCTCCTGGGCAAACCGATCACCCACGCCAAACATGTTATAATATGACCATGTTTGAGTTGATGGTCGAAGAAACTTTTGACGCCGCTCACGCCCTGCGCGGCTACGAAGGGGCTTGCGAGAACCTGCACGGCCACACCTGGCGGGTCCAGGTTTTCCTCAAAGGGACCAAGCTCAATAAGATCGGACTGATGGAAGATTTTAAGGTCATCCGCAAAGGGCTGGCCGACGTTATCAGGCCGTTCGACCATAAGCTCCTCAACGATGTCGCCCCATTCCTGCTCAGAAACCCGACCTCGGAGAACCTGGCGGAGACGATCTTCCGTCAGCTCAAGAAAAAGTTCAAGGCGGTCGCCAAAGTCACCGTCTGGGAATCGCCCACCACCTGCGCCAGCTATTACTGACCCGGCCACCCTCCCCCTTTCCGATGTTATGATCCGGAATATAAATAAGTGAAAGTGGACAGAATATATCTTATGAGACACAACAAACCGGGTTTGCTGCCCTGGCCAAATCTCTGTTATAATCAGCATCATGAAGCCAAAAGTGACGGTGGTCGGGGCCGGTAATGTCGGGGCGCAGTGCGCCTACCGGCTGGCCCAGCGCGGGGCCGCCGACGTCACGCTGATCGACGTGGTCGAAGGGCTGCCGCAGGGGAAAGCGCTCGACATGTCTCAGGCCGGCGCGGTCGACGGCTTTGACGCGCTGATCACCGGGACCAATAACTACGCCGACACCAAAGAGTCGGCCGTCGTCGTCATCACCGCCGGTTTGGCCCGCAAACCAGGGATGTCCCGCGACGACCTGATCGGCAAGAACGCGGCGATCATGAAGAGCGTGGTCGAGAACAGCGTCAAACATTCTCCGCACGCCGTCCTCCTGATCGTCACCAACCCGCTCGACGTAATGACCCACTATGCCCGCAGGATATCAGGATATCCGGCTAATAGGGTATTAGGCATGGCCCCGCTTCTTGACGCCGCCCGAATGCAGTATTTCATCGCCGACACCTGCAAGTGCTCGATCAAGGACGTTTACGCCGAAGTGCTGGGGAGCCACGGCGACCTGATGGTCCCGGTCCCCCGCCTCTCGACGGTTAAGGGGAAGCCGATCACCGAACTGCTGACCGCCGAACAGATCAAAGCGATCGTCGATAAAACGACGAACGGCGGCGCGGAGATCGTCGCCCTGCTCAAGAGCGGCTCCGCCTACTACGCCCCCGGTTCGGCTGCCGCCGCCATGGCCGAAGCGATCGTCACCGACAGCAAAAAGGTGATCAGCAGCTGCGTCCAGCTGAGCGGCCAGTACGGGATCAAGAACGTTTATCTCGGCGCCCCGGCTAAACTGGGTAAAGCCGGCGTGGAGGAGGTCCTGGAGATCGAGCTGACCGCCGCGGAAAAAGGCGCCCTGCAAAACGCCGCCCAAGCGGTACAGGCGCTCTACCCGGTCCTCCCTTAGTTCTATGCGCGAACTGACAACCAGTCAAATAACGGCCGCGGTCCAGGCGCTCTGCCTCGAGGCCAATACCTGCCTGGGCGAAGATGTTAAGGCGGCGCTTAGCGAAGCGCTAAAATACGAAACCTCTCCCGACGCCCGGGAACTCCTCCGCCAGATCAGCCAGAATGCCGAGGTTGCCCGGCACGAAAAGCTCCCCCTCTGCCAGGATACCGGCACCGCCGTCGTTTTTGTTGAGTTCGGCCAGGAAGTCCACCTGACCGGCGGAACGCTGGCCGAGGCGGTCAACGAAGGGGTCCGTCAGGGTTACCAGGCCGGACTGCTCCGTAAGTCGATCGCCGCCGATCCGTTAAAACGGGGGAACACCGGCGATAACACGCCGGCGATCGTTCACCTCGAGCTTGTCCCGGGCGACCAGGTCAAGATCGGCCTCCTCTGCAAAGGGGGGGGCGCGGAGAACAAGAGCGCTGTCCGGATGTTCACGCCGACCACCCCGGTCAAAGAGATCGAAGACTTCGTCCTGGAGACGATCAAGCAGGCCGGGCCGGACGCCTGTCCGCCGCTGATCGTCGGGATCGGGATCGGCGGGAATTTCGACTCCGTCACCCTGCTCGCCAAGAAAGCCCTCCTCCGGACCGTCGGTCAGCACCACAGCGCTGCCGATATCGCCGAAATGGAAAAGTCGCTTTTCGACCAGGCTAACAAGCTCGGGATCGGCCCGATGGGGCTGGGCGGCCGGACAACCGTCCTGGCCGTCAACATCGAACGCCGCCCCTGCCACATCTCTTCCCTACCGGTCGCCGTGAACATTGAATGTCATGCCCATCGCTATAAACACACCGTTATCTGATAAAGTTGTCGCCAAACTGAAAGCGGGCGATCGGGTCCTGCTCAGCGGGACCATCTATACCGCGCGCGACGCGGCGCACGCCCGGTTCGGCGACCGGCCGCCGTTCGACCTGAAAGGGGCAGTTATTTTCTACGCTTCACCGACGCCGACCCCACCCGGCCGGGTGATCGGCTCGCTCGGGCCGACGACCAGCTCGCGGATGGACGCTTTCACCCCGCCTCTTTTAGCCAAGGGTTTAACGGGGATGATCGGCAAAGGACGGCGGAGCAAGACAGTTGTCGCCGCGATCAAACAGCATAAAGCGGTCTACTTTGTCGTTCCGGGCGGCATTGCCGCTCTCCTCTCCCAACACGTCAAGAAAGCCGAGGTCCTAGCCTACCCTGAGCTCGGCGCCGAAGCCGTCCACGAGCTCATGGTCGAAAACCTGCCGGTCATCGTCGCCATCGACAGCAAAGGAAACGATCTTTTTGAAAAAACTGCTGGCTAGCCTGTTCCTCCTGCTGCTGGTCGGGACCGCGGGAGCCAAGGAATACGACGGAATTTGGTTTCTCGGGTTCAACACCGAGCGCGAACCGTTTAACAACCTCAAGGTCCGCCAGGCGGTCGCCCACGCGCTCGATAAAGAGTATATCGCCCGAACGATCGTCAAGGACGACATCGTCCCCGCCGATTTTATCCCGCCCGGCCTGCCCGGCTACGATCCGGCTCTCCGGCCTTATAAGTTCAATCCTAAATATGCCCGCACGCTCCTGCAGCGGGCCAAGTATCCGCCCACTGACCCCCGGCTGAAGGGGCTAACGCTCCTCCACACTGACGGCGACCAGACAGTTGCCATCGCCCGGCAGATCGTGGCCGACCTAAAAGAGATCGGCCTCAAGGTCGAGCCGGTCATGGTCAGCTATCGCGATCAAGAGCGCTGGAACCGGGAGCTCGCTTCCGGTCAACACCCGCTCTTCCTGCTGGGGTACAAAGCCGATAGTGATGAGCTCTTTACCGCCGAGGTCTCCGCCGCCGACACCGACAGCGGCCAGCTGCTCAGCCCGCTCTTTCAGGCGGGCGGCCCGGCCAATTTCGGCCGTTTTAGCGACCCGACGCTCAACATGTACTTTGATCAGCTCTCGGTGATCAGCCCGGCGCTGGGCGGCGCACGGGAGAGCAAGCTGCGCGCGATCGGCCGCCTCCTTTACAAACAGCTCCCGGCGATCGTCCTGTTCTACATCGAAAAGCTATGAAAGATTCGATCGACGTTTTCCTGAAAGTCAAAAAAGAGGATATTTACCTGATCTGCCCGTTCTTTGAGTCATTCGAGGGGCTGGCGGCGATCCGGACACCGCGGCCGGCCGAAGGGCCATATGCCACTTTAAAACTGATGGTGGCGCCCGACCTGCAGGCGGACTTTGACCGGGTCCTGGCCGGTCTGCAAAAACATGTTCAACTTGAACGCCTTAATTGAAAAATGCCGGCCCGGGCTGATCGTCCGCGATATCCGGGAGATCGATTTCCGCTCGCTCAAAGCGCGCGGGATCAACGCGCTGATCTTTGATATTGACGACACCCTCCTGCCGCGCGCGGTCAATGACATCTCACCCGATCTATTCGAGCGGATCGCCACGCTCAAGCAGGAAGGGTTTCGGCTCTGCCTGACGAGCAACAGCCGCCACCCCCTCCGGGTGAAGTATATCGGGAAAACGCTCGGCGTCCCGGCCATCTCTTTCGGCTTTAAGCCGCTCCCCTTTGCCTTCCGCCGCTCACTGGAGATCCTGCAGGCCGAACCGGCCGAAACGGCAATGATCGGCGACCAATTGTTCATGGATATTCTGGGCGCTAATTTGGTCGGGCTGTATTCGATCTTCGTCTGGCATAAGATCCCGGAAAGTTTTGCGCCGCGGATTTGGATGAGGGAGGCGGAGAACCGGGTCCTTTCTAAACTAGGCTTTTCAGCGCTTCCCTGAGCACCGCTTCCACGGTGGTCAGCGTCTCCGTCTTGATCTTCAAGATCGACTCGCGCGCCTCTTTGGGCGAATAGCCGAGGGCGATCAGCGCGGCGATCGAATCGGAGATCAGCGCGTTCTCCCCCTTGATCCCCGCCGCCATCGCCGCCGGCTGGACCGCATAGGTCTTACCGATCTTCTCCTTGAGCTCCACGATGATCAATTCCGCTTTCTTGCGGCCGACGCCGGAGATCGACGAAAGCATCGCGACATCCCCCTGGGCGATCCCGGCGACGAGCCGGTCGAGCGGGAAACCGGAGAGGAGCGCCATCGCCATCTTGGGGCCGATCCCGGAAACGGAGAGGAGAAGGTTAAAGAGCGCCCGTTCTTCCTTGTTCAGAAAGCCGTAGAGCGAAATATCGTCTTCGCGGACGATCTGACTGGTGAACAGTTTGACCCGGGAGCCGACCTGCGGCAACCGCGCGAGGACGGCCGCCGGAACGTTGACCTTGTAGCCGATGTCGTTGACCTCGATCACCACGTGGTTCTGGTCGATGTGTTCGAGCTTTCCCTGGAGATGGGCGATCATGCAGAGAGGGCGACTCTGGTCATCTTATGGGAGTGAAGGTGGCAGATCGCGACCGCCAGGGCGTCGGCGGCGTCATCGGGCCGGGGGACTTCGGGCATCTTGAGGAGTAATTTGACCATCTGCTGGATCTGTTTTTTCTCCGCTTTACCGTAACCGGTCACCGCCACTTTAACCTCCAGCGGGGTATACTCGATGACCGGCACGCCGCACTCGGCGGCCGTCAACAGAACGATCCCCCGCGCCTGGGCGACGGCGATCGCCGTCTTGGTATTGGTCCCGAAGAAGAGCCGCTCCACCGCCATATGGGTCGGTTTGTGGGTTGCGATCAGTTGCTTGATCTCGGCGTGGATCTTGCGCAGGCGGTCCTGGGTCGATTCCTTGGGGGTGGTAGTTATAACGCCGCAACTGACATGGGCAAGCTTATCTGCCTGCTGGCGAACCAGGCCGAAGCCGGTGGTAGCTGTTCCGGGGTCGATACCCAGGGTAAGCATTGGGGTCATTATAGCACATTTCGGCCGAACCGGCACCCTCTAACTATGATAAAATTGGTCATATGCTGCTTGTTATTGACGTCGGGAATACCAGCACCGCCTTTGGCCTTTTCCGGGGGGTCAGGTTAGTTAAGACCTGGCGGGTGGCGACGGAGAGACTATCAGACCACCAGAATATCAGCTGGAGAGGGTCAGAAGGTCAGAGGATCAGAGAGGTCCGAGTCGCGTCGGTCGTCCCTAAAGCGAACAAGGCGCTCAAACGGCAGTTCCCTCAGGCCAAGTTCATCAATTACCAGGATATTGGGATCAAGATCAAGGTGAAAAAGCCGGCCGAAGTCGGGATCGACCGGCTGGTCGACGCGCTGGCCGCGGTCAAGCTGTACGGGGCCCCGGCGATCATCGTCGACTTTGGCACCGCCACCACCTTTGACGTCGTCTCCGCCAAGAGCGAATATCTGGGCGGAGCGATCGCTCCCGGGATCATGCTCTCCCGCGACATTCTGCACGAACGGACCGCTAAACTCCCTCGGATCAGGATCGCCGCCCCCCGCCACGTCGTCGGCCGGAGCACGGTCGAGGCGCTGCAGAGCGGCCTGATCTTCGGTTACGTCGCCATGGTCGAAGGGATGATCAAGCGGATCAAGCATTCCCGTTACCCGTTACCCGTTACCCGTTACAAGGTCATCGCCACCGGCGGGCTGGCGCGGTTGATTTGTAAAGAGACCGACGTTATTGATATAATTGACGATAACTTGACCCTGTACGGATTATTGTTATGTCAGAAGAACTAAGCGATCTGCTGAAAATAAGACGGGAAAAACTGGAAGAGTTCCGGGCGGCCGGGATGGAGCCGTTCCCGCACCACTTTACGGCCGACGCGACCGCCGCCGGCATCCTGGCCAAATATCAGACGATCAAAGAGGGGGAAGAAAGCCCGGACGAGGTCGCGCTGGCCGGCCGGGTCGTTCTGAAGCGCGGCCACGGCAAGGCGGCGTTTGCCCACCTGCAGGATGAGAGCGGCAAGATCCAGATCTACGGCAAACTCGACCTGCTCGGCGAAAAGCTGTTCGCCCTCTACCAGAAGCTTGACCTCGGCGACATCATCGGCGTCAAAGGGCACGTCTTTCGGACCAAAACAAGCGAGATCACCGTCCGGTTGTCGTCTTTTGTCCTGCTGAGCAAGTCGCTCCTCCCCCTGCCGGAAAAATGGCACGGTTTGTCCGACAAGGAGCTCCGCTACCGGGAACGCTACGTCGACCTGATCGTCAATCCCGAGGTCCGGGACGTCTTCGTGAAGCGGAGCCGGATCGTCTCTTTTATCCGTAAATTCCTGGAGAGCAAAGGGTTCCTGGAAGTCGAAACGCCGCTCCTCCACGTTCTGCAGGGAGGCGCGGCGGCCAAACCGTTCGAGACTTTCCACGACGCGCTCGACATGCCGCTTTTTCTCCGGATCGCCCCGGAGCTCTACCTGAAACGGCTCCTGGTCGGCGGCTTTGAAAAAGTCTTTGAAATGGGGCGGGTCTTCCGGAATGAAGGGATGTCCTTCAAGCACAACCCCGAATACACGATGATCGAGATCTACCAGGCCTACGCCGATTATAACGACGTGATGCGGCTGACCGAAGAGCTGGTCGTCGCCGCGGCCCGGGAGGTCCTGGGGACGCTGGAGATCGAATTCCGCGGCGAGAAGATCAACCTCGCCCCACCCTGGCGCAAGATCACCCTGCTCGACGCGCTGAAAGAGAACGGGATCGACCTGAACGGCAAGGACGACAAGGCGATCCGCCAAATTGCCAAGGCCAAGGGGGTAGAAGGAGCCGAGGAGATCGGGATCGGCAAGATCATTAACGTCCTTTATGACAAATTTGTCGAAGGTAACCTCCGCCAGCCGACCTTTATCACTGACCACCCGCTGGAAACTTCTCCGCTGGCCAAAAAGCACCGGAGCAAACCGGGCCAGGTGGAGCGCTTTGAGCTGATCATCGCCGGCATGGAGCTGGCCAACGCTTTTTCCGAATTGAACGACCCGGTCGACCAGCGGGAACGGCTGGCCAAACAAGCCGCCCTCAAAGCGGCCGGCGACCAGGAAGCGGAGTCGATGGACGAGGATTTCCTCCGCGCCCTGGAATACGGGATGCCGCCGGCCGGCGGCCTCGGGATCGGCATCGACCGGCTCGTCATGATCCTGACCAACCAGCCGTCGATCCGCGACGTTCTCTTTTTCCCGCACATGAAGCCGCTGGCATGAAGGTCCCGGAACTTTTCCAAAAAGGCGAGCCGACCCTCTCTTTTGAGTTCTTCCCCCCCAAAACGCCGGAACAGGAAGAGCGGCTATTCTCGACGCTAAAAGCGCTGCAGCGGTTCGACCCCGATTTTGTCTCCGTCACCTACGGGGCGATGGGGCGGTCGCGGGAGATGAGCTTTACCTGGGTCGACCGGATCAAGCGCCAGTACGCGATCGAGCCGGTCGCCCACCTGACCTGCGTTAACGCCGGGCGGGATGATATCGCCCGCCAGCTCGATGAGTTTGACCGGCTCGGTGTGACTAATATTCTTGCCCTGCGCGGCGACCCGCCGGAGGGGGAAAAAGACTTTACCCCGCCGGCCGACGGTTTCAAGCTAGCCAAGGAGCTGGTCGCATTTATCAAACAGCGCAAACCGCATTTTACCGTCGGCGTCGCCGGTTTTCCGGAGGGGCATCCCCGGTCCGCCAGCCTGGATGCCGACGTCGATTACCTGAAACAAAAGATCGCCGCCGGCGCCGAGTATGTTATTACCCAGCTATTTTTCGATAACCAGCATTATTTTGCTTTTCTCAAAAGGTGCCGGCAAGCCGGGATCACTGTCCCGATCGTCCCCGGCCTGATGCCGATCACCAATCTGGGGCAGATCAAAAAAATGACGGCGATGAGCGGGGCCAGCATCCCGCCCGAGCTGTTGGCGCGGCTGGAGAAAAACCCGATGGAGACGCTGAAAATTGGTGGCCAGCACACGGTCGCTCAGGCCCACGGCCTGCTGACCGCCGGCGTCCCCGGCCTCCATTTCTTTGTCCTCAACCAGGCCGAGCCGATCTCGACGATCCTCTCTCAACTTAACTCTTAACTTTCCTGAAATTTTGCCCCGTATTTGACGATATATTATAGAGAAATCATGGCATTAGTCAGGCCGATCGAAAATAAGCCCCGCTGGCGGCAGTTATTCAAAACCGTCCTCGGTAATGTCATCACCTGGAAAAACCTCCTCCGCCAGCGTCCGGTAAACCACCTCGAACAAAAGATCATCAATCGGCTGGAAACGGTCGAGCACGCCCTGGTCGAGGGAAAAAGACCGACCCGGGAGCAGCTTGAGCGGCTCGAAGAAGAGCTGGTAACATACGAACAAAAACGTTCCCTGAGCCGAGCGGAAAAACAGCTGCTCGCGGAGATCAAGGCCGAGCTGACCGAACTGAAAGAGGTCCAGGCGCCCGTTGTCCCGCTGACGCCGACCGCCAACCAAGCAACCGTCGTCAACCATCCGTTCACCGGCGATCGTCCGTCGGTCGAGGTTAAACCGGCGGCCGGATTCGAAACCCGTCCTTTCCGCCTGGACAGCCTGATCCGCTTTGACCACCTGATCGGCCGGCAGATCAACCTGGAGACGCTGCTGCGCGCGCTCAATATCCGGGTTGAATTTCGGGGCAGCGATCGGATCGCCGAACTGGTCTCTCGTCTTATTCTCCGGACCATGGTCGACCGGCTGGTCCGCGAAATGGCCCGCGTCAGCGAACGCGGCGGGGAGCTGACCGAGCGGGAAATAGAATCGCTGATCCGCACGTTGAACCAGCAGTCGGCAGAGAGGCTAACGGCAGAACCGGCCAAACCGGCGCCGATCGAAAGCGAACTGACCTATGATCGGACGGAAAAGGCGATCCGCCTGGAGATCAAAGGAGCGGCCGATCAAACGGAGGCAAAAGCGGTGCTCCGGGAACTGGCCAAGCCCGACCTGCCGTCGTTTTTGGCCGCTGCCGTTCCGCTCCTGGCCGAATTACCGGATACCGTCGCGACGATATCCCAGGTTGTCGCCAGTCTCCCCATCAACGAGCCGGTCCTGGTCAAGTCGGTCACGCAGCTGCTGACCAAAGGCGCCGCACCAGCGGCCCGCGCGGTCGCCAGCGCCCTGGCCCAGCAATTGCCGCCGGCCGTTGCTCTCCCTCTCCTGCTGCAAACTCACGCTCAGGCGCTGACCGCCGGTAACCAGCCGGTCGCCCGCGCGGCGGAGCAAACCCTGATCGAATACGCCAGGACCACTGTCGGCCAGCAGGCGGTCGTTACCGCCTTTGTTGAGGTCAAATCCCGGCCGCTGACCACCTCGGCCATCGGCCAAAAAGCGCTCTTGGCCGCGGTGACAGCTGTCCCGACTGAAGTCCGGGCAACTGCGCCCGGCACCGCCCAGTCTACCGTCGAGAAAGTGCTTAACCATGTGCGGGAGATCGTCAAGGCTAATCCGGCGCAACTGGCGCCGGCCGCTCTGACCGCCGAAAAAGCGATCGCGCTGATCGAACTGGCCGTCAGGCTCGAACGGTCACCCGCCGTCATTGCCCGTCAGGAAAAAGCCGCCCCTCCCCGCCGGCGCGTCAGTTCTCTGCCGCAGCCAAAGGTCGGGATCGTCAATTCTCTGGCCCGGCGCGCCGTGAACCGGAACCCGGTCATCCAGAACCGAGTAGCTGTCGCCCAGCGCGAGCTCAAGGGGGTCATGAGGGCAGCTGAAGCGGCTAACCTGGTCCTCCCCAAGAGCGTGATCGAACACCTCTGTTCCGGCCTGGCCGGGATCAATCTCGCTCCGCTCCTGAACCAACCGTCGGTGGGCGGGCAGTTTCAGTCACCGACAGAATCTCGTTCCGCCAGTTCGCTGCGCCACGTAGTCCGCGCTTTGGAAGCGCAGGCGGCGCGGGCGATCAGCAGCAAGGACCCGATCGCCCTGACCCGGGTTTTTACCCTCTCCGCCCAGGTCATGCTCTACGGCATCATTATGCGGCTGGTCGGCGGCAAGCTGAGCCGGGTCGATCAGGTGATCGAACTCCTCAGACAGAAGAAGGAACTTGCCCGGATCGTCGCCAAGATCAGGCAGGGCGATATTCATGATGCCACCGAGGAGCTGTACGACGCCGTCCACGCCACGACCGCCTACTCCGAGCTGCTTGCTGCTTAAGCCGGCACTGTCGAAAAACGCTACACTATTTCCCTTCCCCACGCTCAACTAACCCTGGTAATAAGATTGCTGGTACCAGGATATGCATTTGTCGCTAATTTTCACGAATTTGCTGGCATCTCTAATTACACCAATAAATGAGATCGCGAATCTGCTAATTACGCAGATAATCGCGAATTTTCAAAGGAGGAGGAGCGCATGGCTGATTTGATCTATCCTGAGCTGAGTTATCGGCTGATCGGGATACTTTACGCCGTTTATAACAGGCTTGGTGGAGGTTACCAGGAAAAGTACTACCAGCAAGCCGTGCGGCATGAGCTGCTAACTGCCGGCATCCCTTTTCTGGAACAGGTTAAGTGCAACCTCTTTTACCAGGGTAAGCCATTAGGCCGCTACTATCTGGATTTTATCGTTGACCATACGATCGTCGTCGAGCTAAAAGCTGCGTCGTCTTTCTCAAAAAGGGACATCATGCAGGTCCTTAACTATCTGAAGCAGAGTAATCTGGAACTTGGGATTCTCGCCAGCTTTAGCCGCAACTCTATTTTCTATAAACGTATTTTAAGGGGCAGATCGCCTTATCCGGATTAGCGTATTTTTCGCGATCATTAGCGTAATTAGAGGTCATTCCCTTCGCGTAATTCGTGAGAGGACAAATTAGTGAAAATTAGTGTTGCATTTAATCGGCCTCCTCAGCGCAAGTTTATAGCCACTTCCTCCGATATGTAAGTGGAGGGAAACCATGAGCGTTAATAAAGCTGATTCAACGATGGGAAAAGGCGGTCTCGAATTTTACCAGAAGATGGACGCCAGCGGCGCGGGTAAGGATTTTACCAGTAAGATGACCAAAGAGCTGCTGCAAACTCACGCCAACGCGCGCTACCAGCAGTCGATGGCCGCCCAGAAGAACCTGGCGAACAGTTACAAGGTGTAAATTTATCTTGTTCCGGATGCAAGTTTTCTGACCCTGGATCCGATAATATAGATGGAAACCCGGCTTGCCTGTAGTCGGGGATCTTGAACCAAGACCGAACAGGCTTGGTTTTTTGCTTATATAGGGGGATATTTAGATGGCCGATGGACCGAAAATAGACGGATATTATAAAGGGAGCAAGCTGATCAAAAACCAGCCGCCGGCTGGTTTTGAAGGCATCGCCCATCAGTCTGACGGGAAATGCATTGATTTGGGCAAAGATAAGGCGGAAGTCAGTTGCTCAGCCAAGAGCGCTAAAGCAAGCAAAAAAGACGCCCCCAGCAAAGCCCAGGACGCAACCGCCAAAGAGATCGTCAAAGATCTGACCGCTCTGGGCAAAAAATATAATATGCCTGTTTACGCCGTCGGTGAGAACAGGGTCAATCTCCTGACCCAGAAAACCAAAGAGCAGATCAAGATCGTCGCCAATTATACTGTTAACAATCCGGAGCTGAACGCCGGTGTGGTCGGTTCGTTCAACGCGAAATTAACCCGGGCCTTAGAGAGCTGCGGCCACCTCGTCAACGTTGATAAAGTTCAGGCCCTGCTGGCCAAGGGCTTGACCCTGGCCGACATCACCAAGCTGGAAGGGAAAGAAGGCTTTGCCCTGATCGAAGCCCTGATCAACCTGCTGGCCGACAAAACGGAAGCAAAGGATTATTACACCACCGCCGGGCTGCACGAAAAACTCAGCCTGCTGCTGACCGATCCCGGCGCCGACACCGCCGAGCTCAAAGCCCTCAAGGGTCAGCTGGCCGCGGCGCTCAAGGAAGGCCCCGAAAATAAGGCCTATCAGGCGACCCTGAAAATGGCGGAAGAGACGATCGGTGTCCACGAGGCCCCGCCCCCTTCGTCCCCGGCAGTGAGCGAACCGGTTAACACCGATGTTATATCCGATCAGGTGTTAGTCGCCCGGCTGAACATCAATCTGGCCAAGGGGGTCAACGCCAGCCAGATCAGGCTCGACCAGCGGAACAGCCGCTACAACGAGGGATTATTTGCCGCGATCGACAACCAGATGCTGGCCAACGGGACGAACGGCGACGGCGTCATCGTCATCGGCGAGCTCCGCCGGTTCTACGAGACGGTCCAATGGTTCGCCCAGCAGACCGGCCTCTCCTTTGAACAGGCGCTGGAACGCTATCAGACGGAGTCGCTGACCAACGTCAATCGGGCCGAAGTCGAAGGAGCGGTCAGCCAGCTCAAGACGATGATCGCCGCCAATCTGGGGGGCGCGCCGCTGAACAGCCTGACCTTGCCGGGGGTGCTGAAAAAATGCGGCCTGGCCGATTTCATGATCGGGTCGGTCGTCGTTCCGTTCGCCAACACCACCCGGGAGATCGACCCGGCCAAAGTGATCCAGGCGATCATGCTCCGCGTTTTCGCCGCCCGCTCGGGGAGCGCCGACCAGATCGCCCATTGGGGCCTCCCTAAAGATAAGACAATGCCTAATACCATCCCACTCGACGCCGAGCTTAACAAGAACAACATCCTCGCCTACGCCTGCGGCCAAGATATCCAGGGGGGGAAAGCGGTTGGAAGCGCCGCGTCGGGCGATCCGATCAGACAACACCAGGACGAAGATGACTTTAAGGCCATCTTCAAAGCGAGCAACAAGGGGCAAAAGAGCGACCTCGCCGACCGGTACATCAGCAAATTCATGCAAGCCGGTGACCCGGAGAAAGCCGAATATTTCGCGCGCTACTTTGACAACCCCGCCTCGGGCTCTCACCATATTAAACAGTACCGCGGGCTCAAACGGTATGCCGGAGAAATAGGGAAGAAATACGCGGAACAGACGGCATATCAAAAAGCCTTCGACATTTATAAAGAACTGACCGACGAACCGAAGAAATGGGGGCTACTGGCTCAACTGGCGCAAAAGAGCGTCTCGGCCGGCAAGAGCCAGGCGGAGAGAGATATCGCGTCGGCGATCATTCAATATCTTGAAGCGAAGAGCGTTACTACCGTCCCCTGGCAAAACGCGCAGGGGGGCGAAACCGAGACGCCGCTCGGTCAGGTCAAGGCGTTGGTCACCGACCTCATCGCCAAAGACCACCGGATCGCGACCTACGAAGCAAACCTGCTCCGCGTCGGTAACAGCGAACAGTATGGTCTGCAGAACATCGGCGAAATGATCAAGCTGCTGACCGGCCAGGAAGAGGCGGCGCGCCGGGCGGTTGTCGAGCTTAACGGGGTGATCAAGGAAACCAAAAACCCTTATGATCAAGCCTACGCCCTGTATGTGAAGGGGGCCCTCCTCTACGCGATCGCCCAGGAGCACACCCCCACCAGTCAGGTCAAGTTCGGGGAAAAAACGGTTTCCGGTCAGGCTTTGTACAAGGAGGCAATGACCGCTCTGAAGCGTTCGTGGGACATCGCTATTAACCAGCGGGACGACGCTAAATATCGGACCCTGCTCGAGCGTTCGTTCCAGACGATGATCTACATTACCGACGGGATCAAGCACGGCCGGTATCTTGCCAAGGAACAAGACAAAAAGAAGGCTGCCCAGGAGCTAGCCGGTATAATGCCCTCCTACGGAAAAGACGGGGAAAAAGATATTCAGGCCAGATATTATGACGCCAAGGTCAAGGCTGGTCTCTCCCTTACTCCGGCCGCTTATCGTAAAACGCTCAGTGCAGAGAAGAAGGAGACGAATTACACCCCGGTGCTGGATGACGCGGTCAAGGCGGCAACTACGTTGCCAGCGGCCAAACCGACACCCAGGAGGGCAGAAGGGGACAAAGTTATAGCGAGTTCAGCCAAACCCGTTGGCGAAAAAAAGAGCAAGGGGCCAAGCGGGGAAGATGATCTGGCCAAGGCAATGAATTAATAGCCCCCAAGCTACCGTATTTTTGCCGTTTTTATAACAATTATTAGCCTCTCATCCATGCAAGTTTTGCCCCCGTCATTTCGATATATATAGTGAAGCGGAATTACGGTTGCCTGTACCGGAATTCGGCGTATGAACCCACTTAACAGGTGGGTTTTTGTTTAAGGAACAAAATGACAGAAAATTACATGACCAGCGGAGTCGGCGTTAACCAGGGGGGCCCTCTCTCCCCGTGGAGCAATTATAGCGCTCCTCTCCAGCAGAGCGGCCAGAATAGTACCCCCGCTCCGGCCGTTAGCAGCACCCCCTACGACATCCACCCGCCGGTCGAGCCCGGCCAGATCGCCCAGGCTCCCAGCCGGGATGTCACCATTCCGCAGTATCTTGAGCTCAAGAAGAACAAAATTGATTTTGCGGTTCGCGAGGTCTGGTTCATGCCCAAGGACGGCCTTGACCAGAAACGGATCATGGAACTGTCCGGCATCACCGATCCGACCCTGGTCCACGAAGTCGATGCTGCCGAAAAACAGCATTTTCGGATCGAACTCACGGCCGATAAATATATCGTCCCCCGGCGGCCCGAACAGCCTCTGTTCCAGGCCGGCAATCTGACCCCGGCAGAGCTGGCAAAACAAAAGCTGACCTTGCAACTGGCCGGGATCAGCAACCCGGCGGACCTGGAGAAAGGGACGCTTTCGGTCCGCTTCACTACGGACGACGGCGGTCAGAACATCGAGCATTTCATCGTTACCTGGACCACTGATGATCCCCAGAAAGGCGTTGCCGTTCAGGTCGTCGCCCGCAAGCTCGACCAGAACGATCCCTGGTTCGCCGAGGGCAAAGATGCCCCTGCCGCCCAAGGCTACGTTAAGGCGGTGCAACAACTGCTCAAGCTGAACGGTTACCTGCCGGTCAAAAAGGAAGCCAGCGGCCGGGCTGACGGGCAGACCATTTTCAACTCCTTCAACTACCTGCTGGGCGAGCAGGCCCTCCTCCAGCCCGATAAAACGGAGAGCGAAAAACAGCTGGTCGAGCTGCGCGACAAAGGGGAAAAACTCCGGCAAAAATTCCTCGCCGTGCTGGCGGACAAGTCGCTCGGCAAGGAGATCAAACGGCTCGTTCTCTCCGAGCTCGGCAAAGAGGTCCTGACCACTCTGACCCAGCTCCGCCTGCTGGCCGAGGAACTGATCAAAAATACGAACGAAAAAGATGATGCCGCGCTGCGGGACCGCTGCCAGAAACTTCAGGCCGGCGCCGAAGAGCGGATCGGCAAGATCTTAAACGCCATCATCGGTCTGGAAAACCAGAATAACAACCGGCTGATCTATATCAACGATCTGGCCAACGCCGAAGCCCAGCTGGTCCGCTATTTTAAGGCCAAGACCAAGACCGAGGCGGAAAAAGGCGAAGCCGAAGACCTGTACAACGAAGCCCTGGCCGCTTACAAGGAAGCCTATGACCTCCTGCGGGATTACGAAAAGAAATACATCGACCTCCCCGGCATGGAACAGCGCTGCCGGGCGATCAGGCAACAGGTCCTCGACGGGCTGACCAACCAGCGGGCTGCCTGGGCCAAGGAATACGGGGAAAAGAAAGTGGCCGATACGCTGACCGCCATTGCCTCGAGTCTTAAGCTCCTCGAGCAGCGCTACCGGAGCGAGCCGAGTGAAAAGAAGATCGAGTTAATTTACGGCGAAAGCGATAAGTTCGCGACGGCGCCCAAGGAGCCGGAAACCTTCTCCGACCAGGAGCTGAACGCCATCTACGGCAAGGCCGGCTACATTTCCGAACAGCTGCTGGCCGAGCCTAAAACGGCCGCCCCTATTCCCAACCGGATGCTGGTCATCTCGTTCTTCAACCTGGCGCTTAAGAGCGGCGATAATGTGCCCCTGACCGTTCTTTTTGGCCGGTTCAGCGAACTGTTATCCAGCCTGGGCGAACAGGCCGAGACCCAGCTCCAATCACTGGGGAAACACTTCTGGGAACAGAACCTTTACGCCGAACGGGGAAAAGAATACAAGCAACAGCCGCCAGCCGCCGCCAAAAAGATCGACGAGCTCTGCAAAGGGAAAGACGGCAAAGTCGATTCCAAGACCGCCGGCGCCCTGAAAAATCTGATCTACGCGTTTTACCGGGAACAGTACCTGCACAACACCTGGGCCAAAGCCAACGGCCAGGCGCCGGTCAAGTTTTCCGACATCAATACGGTCGCCCAAAATGTCGTCAAAGCCATGCCGGCCGACAAAAAGCAGGCGAAAAAGCTCTTTGAAGCGTTAGCGGAAACATCGGAAGCGCCGAGCCTGGCCCGGAAAGAGCTGGCGGTCGCCCTGGAAAGCGATCTGAAAAAGAATGCGGACAAAAAATCGTTTAGCAGTTCTCTGGCGGCCGATAAATTCAACAAAAAAGCGCAGTCACTCACTCTGAACAGCCGCTACCTGAACCGGCTCGCGGTCAGCAGCGGCAAAGGGCTGCAGGCCGCCAGCTCGGAAGAGATCAGGATTGCCCTGCAACGGGGTCTGGAAAAAGCGACGACCGAGAGCGGCCGCCTCTTTTTTACCCGTTCGCTGGCCGACTTACCGACCGGATCAGGTTACTTCTATTATTTCGAAGCGCCGACCGCAGACGGCAAGGGGACCCGGCTGATCTACCAGCCGGCGGCGATCAAGCCGAAGCACTCCCCGGTCTCCCTGGCCACCGTCGGCGGCGACCTCTACGATCTGGAGATCGCCGAATTCCAGGCCAAACACGGCCCCGCCCTGTTCAACGTTGTTCTGCACAGCAAACTGCCGGTCGCCGGCGCGGTCGAGACCAGCGCGACCGGGACGGTGATCGACGCCCTGGATAATAACACTCTCTCCAGCCTGATCACCGCGACCACACCGGGCGATTTCGAGTTCCGGCAGGGGCTCGGTCTCGGCCCGCTGCATGAGTCGGTCCTGGAAAAAGCGCTCAATTTCAAAGGGAACGGACTGAGCGCGGCCGAGATCAAACTGGCCAAAAGAGTGCTCAAACAGGGAGAGATGTTCAAAAAAGACGAACTGCCGGCCGTCAAGGCCCTGATCATCCGGCTGGCGGAACAGCTGGCCGGTAATCTGAGCAAGATCGAGCACGAGCTCTGCAAGGAAGCGGTCCACAAGATCAAGCTGGCGATCGCGGAAAAGCTCGATCATAAAAGAGGCCTCTCCAAAGAAGAGGTCGCCATCCTCGCCCAACTGAACCATTACCTGGAAGAGTACGGGATCCTGATCACCGACGGCCGTTTTACGCTGACCGAGCTGCCCGCGGCAATGCTGGCCAAGGTCCCGGCCGACAAACAGCCGGAGCTAAAGGCCGTCTACGCGCTGGCCGCCCCGATCCTGCAAAAGATCCACTTTCAGCTGTTAAAACTGGCCACCATGTACGGCCCCGACGAAAAGATCCCGGAAAATCTGGCCGGCTGGTACACCGGATTCTGGAAGACGGTCTGGAAAGGGATGAAAGAGACCCTTAATCCGCCGGCAGTTTCCAGCTTCCAGATCGCCGGTCTCCCCCCGATGCAGGTCCTGCAGGTCAAAGCCTACCTCTACGGCGGCAAAGTGAGCGACCTGGAAAAGGCGATCCGCCTGCTGACGATCCTCAAGAACAGCCAGACCGCCGGGGCTGATGCGCTTAAAACCGTCGACCAGCCGACGATCAACAGGCTGATCATTATTTTCAGCGAAAAAGGACAGCCGAAGATCAGCCGGGAAAAATTGGCGGAGATCTTAAATGCCGTCCGGGACGCCTCCCGGAACATCACCGCGTTCCGGTCCGCTCTTGATGAGGCGGGGAAATTAAAGCTCGAATTAAGAAAAACGATCATCGATCCGCTGGCGAAGGCGACCGAAGCGCTTAACGCCAAAATGAAAGGGGCCAGCGACCTGTTCGACGACCCGCTGGCCGACGTGACCGACACATCGGTCGACAACACGTCCAGCGGTTTTAACAGCAACCGCGACAAACTGGTCGAACAGTCCCAGCAGCTGTCCAGAGCGAAAAAGCTGGAGCAGACGCTCGACCGGGTACTGGAGATCAGCAAAAAGACGGCCGACAACCCGGTCCAGTTCATGTACCACCTCGACTTCCTGAGCAATCAGCTGCATTCGCTGGAAAGCGAACAGCTGGGGAGCTTTGATTTTGGCTCCACACCGGAAGAGAAAAAGGTAGGGGCCGCCCTCCGGCTCAATATCAGCAAAGCTTACGATCAGCTGAAGCTGGTCCAGGTCTCCCGGGACGCTTACATCGTCTGGGTCTCCGCTAAACAATCGCAGGAGATGACCAAGCAGGAGATCTCCGGCTTCCTGACCAGCGATAAGTTCACCGCCCAGGATTATGAACTGCTGAAAAAGAGCGAGCTCGGGCAGGTCTTCGGCAGCCAGAACTGGCAGGACAGCGTGACCGAATATTTCGGCAAGGTCTTGGCCCAAAAAGACAATCACCTTTACGGGCCGCTCGGCATCGACAGCGGCAAGACCCCGCGGCAGGTTCTGGACGCGTTCTTTGCCCGGGGCGGAGAGATCGCTCTGTCGCAAACCTCGCCGGAGATCGGCGAACCGCTCGAAACCACCTACGCCAAGCTGGCCCTGACCAAGGCGTACGAAAATCTCCCGCAGGACAGGACAAAGTTCAACGCGGCCATGCCCGCTCTGCTGCTCGCCTTCGGCGGCCACGGCGGGATGAACGGGATCTTCAATCCGACCCGCGACCTGGCGACCGTCCTTGGCCGGGCCACCGGTCTTGACCAGTTGGGTTACGGCGCCAACAGCATGGCCGGCAAGGCGGCGATCGTCGGCAACCCGGCGCTCAGATTGAATTACTATCTGCTCTCGGGCCTGGGGATGACCAGCAACACCATCTCCATGCAGACGCCGATGTCCTCACAGCTCCACTACCTGATGATCTACAGCCCGTACGGGACCGAATATCTGGAAAACAAGATGAAGAAGAGCGGCGGCGATGTCGGCGAGCGTTTCACCACGGTCGGGCAGGAAGATATCACCCTTTTCGTCCGCTACATCCGGGAACATGTCATCCCCCAGATCCAGCAGAACCCCCGGATGCTCACCCACATGAAGTATCTGCGGGACAAAAAGCTGGTCAAGAGCGACCTCTTTATCATGATCATCAACCAGGCCGAGGCTGCCCTGAACGCGGGGAAGATCGAGACCAACAAATACGAAAAAGAGCTGGCCGCGCTGATCCCGAACAGCGCCGCCGAGTTCGCCCTGCTCGACTCGCTCAACGAAGAAAAGCACCACGCGCTCTCTCAGGTCCTGGGTGACATGTTCCAGATCACCGCCGAGCTGAATAAGTCGAACATGGTCGAGGACTTCAAGAAACAGTCGCTCTCTTCGGTCGACGTGGCGGGCCGCGTGCACGACATCCGGTTCGGCGGCCAGAACGTCAACGAGCTGCCGGAGCACGTCTCCGTCCTGACCGTGGATCCCACCAAAGCACCGGGCGAGATCGACGAGGTCAGCCGGCCAGGCAAACTGATCGGTGACACTCGCGCCTGGATCCTCGATGTTTACGGGCCGATGGTCTTTGCGGATATCACCGCGACCGCCGATAAGCTCAGCCGCGGCGATTGGGAGCAACTGGGTAAGAGCCTTGACCGCTTTACCGGGGAAATAGCGCTGGGGACGGCCAGTGTTCTTGATTACGGGTTCCTGATGCCCCGCAACATCGCCGCCGGTCTCTCCAACTCTTTCGGCGGGATCGTCGACTGGATATCGGCCAACAACGACGCCGACAAGGCGACGGCCAAAAAGCGGCTGCTCGACGGACTGGCCCATACCACCGCCGGTTTCTCGCTCTTTGAATCGATGCCGGCGATCTTCTACCTGAGCATTATCGATCACCTGGAAAAGGGGCACTACGGCGCGGTCATGGCCGAGTTCCTGGTCATCGCTAAAATGTTCGGTCTAAACATGGGCGGAGTTTTCTCCTACGCCGGCCACAAGGCATTTAACGCCAAGCTTCTGGTCTGGGACAAACTGGTCCAGAACAAACTCGAGCTGGTCAGGTTCTCCGGTGAAGTTAATCAGGCGACCGGCCTTAACGAGTTCGTCACTAATTCGAAAGGGAAGTTCCTTTACGAACACGGCCAGCTAAAGGTCAAAGGCCAAATGACCTGGGCAGAACGGGCCCAGCTTACCCAACTCTACGCTAACGACCCGGTCGGCCGGCAGCAGGTCGAGGCATTATTCCAGCGCTCCAAGGCGGAGCTGATCCCGATCGAAATGCGGCCGACCGCCGATCATTTCCGCAAAGGGATCGGTATCAGGTTTTTCCGGACCGCTTCCGGGGTCTTGATCGGCGAACATCTGGCCGCGGAAGCTATGCACCGCACTCCGGGGCTGGAATCCTATCACGTCCGCCAGGCTAAAAACCTGGCCGGCGATCTGTATCTTACCCTCAATCCGGAGACCGTCAATATTTACGAAGGGGGAGCCGGCAGTGCCCGGATCAGCAACTCCCGCCTCAGACAGGGGATCAATTCCGCCCATTACGGGCTGACCGCCAGAGAATACGGTTCTGGTCTGGCCCATGGTTGGGAGGTGGTCAAGGGGGCGGCCGCGACCGCCGCGACCGAAGCAGTGGCCGAACCGTGGGCACTCATCTTTAAACGCTACTCCGCTACTCTCCCGCAGGGCGACGTAGTCTCAACCCTGAAGACCGCTTATGCCAACCCGGAGGACTTTACAACCCTTAAGGTCCATCGGTTAAGAGCCGATCTATTCACCGAGATCGCGGAGAAAACCAGTGTCAGGCAGGGGCTGGAACTTGAGCTTGGTACCTGCCGCGACGCCGCTCGGATCGCTCAGATCGAAACGGAATTGACTACGACCAGCGCCCAGCTCAAAGAACTCAACCTGGAGGTTTCCCAACATGAAACCCCGGTCCGGATCAAGAACTCCGACCTGGTTAGGATGGTCGAAACCGGCCGGGTTGCCAAAACATCCTATTTTGCCGGCCAGTTCAGCGAGGGGACGATCGTCGAGCTGAACCGGCAATTCGCCCTCCTGCACGAGGTCTACGCCGATAATGAAACCGAGATCAAGGCGGCCAAACCGGACCCGAACGCCGGCAAAAAGTTTTCCGCCCGGAAAATGATGCACGAGATCGCCGATCCCCGGGCCAAAGGGGCGGCCAAAGATTATATTTTCGACCTCGGTGATGGCCGGTCGGTCTCACTGCGCGGCGACCAGGTGGTTAGGCTTCTTGACGCTAAACCAAAGCGTCTGCCGGCCTTGCTGGCCGAACTTGGCCTCACTCACGAGGATGCCGGCAAGATCACAGCCAAGATCAGCAGCGACTTCAATCCAGCGCTGACCGGCAAGGCCAACGACCAAAAGCTCTTCAAGAAACTGATCAAGTTCGGCCGCAAGTGGTCGGTTGACCAGCCCGCTCCGGCCCCCGCCCCGGCTCCGGCTCCGACCCCTGCGCCCGCTCCAACCACCCCGACCGCGCAGGCCATCAGCCAGACCGAGACGGCGGGTAAAGTGGTTGGCGAGAAACTGTCGGTTTTCCTCAGGACCAAACAGGGTGCGGCCTGGTTAAAGAACTACGTTAAAAGCCCCGCCGGAAAAGCGCTCGTTAAATCGTCCATGCAGGGCGGGACCAGCTTCGGTTTATCGCTGGCCGCTTCGATCGGCACAGACAAGCTGCTGGAGATGATCGGTGTTCACAATAAAGGGATCCGTTTCGGCCTTTCCATGGCGACCGGCGTCGGCACCGATCTCGCTTTCCGCCACGCCTTTGTCAAAGGGTTCCAGGCGGGGACCGCCGGCACCTTCATCGGCAGCCTGGCCGCCGGGACCGGTTTCGCCTTCCTCTCTTCACAGATCTACAGAGGGGTGCTCGACGCTTCCGGCGTGAAACCGGATTCGTGGCTGCGCAGCACGATCCCGCAGATCGGCGTTGGCCTGGGCGGCGCTCTGCTCGGCGCCAAATCCCTGGCCGGTAAAGCCGCCGGTCGGGCAGCTCTGCCGTTCGCCATCGCTGCCGCGGCCAACGAGGTCCCCGGCCTGTATTACTCGGACACCGAATTCAACATCCGCAAGCAGCTGCAGGATAAAGCGCTGATCGAGATCGCCCGGGCCGCCGACCAGGGCGACGCGCTCGCTTCTTTCACTCTGTTCTTTTTCTCTGTTCCGATCTTCGACAATCTGCCGACCTTTGCCCTGGATAAAGGCGACGTCAAATGGGAAGCCGGCAAGTATCTGCAGGAAATGGCCGGCGTCCGTAACAGGGCCGCCGCTAAATTGACCGCGCTTTGGGCTGACAGCGACGCCGCCTCTCTGGCTTACAACGGCGATCCCAAAACAGCCTCGTTCTTCCAACGGCTTGATCTCCCGGCGGCGGAAGTGGAAAAACTGCTGGCAACCAGGATCGAATTCAGCGATATCAAATCGACCACTTTCCATCAGGTCGGCACCCCGTACGGAGTTGTCTCGACCCCGATCGAGCACAAATTCCCGCCCGACCACATTCGGTCGCTCGAGGCCAGAGCCTACAAATTCATTGTCAGCGACCACAACCTGGAGCCAAAACAGCTGGCTGACAAATTAACCAAAGAGTTCGGGATCAAAGACGTTAAGGGTTTTCTGACCAAGGTCGCGGCTAAATCGCTGCAGGACGAGCTCGCCGCGCTCAGCTCCCGCTCGACCGAAGAAGCGGAAAAATTGGCTGACCGCGACCAGTTCAGCCGGCTGCGCCAGCTGGTCAATACCAACGGAACGGTCAAAGCCGGACAGGGGAGCAAACTGATCGCCTGGGCACTGGGCAATAAGCTGCAAGATATCACCCTGGCGACCCTGGAGGAAAGAAAGGTCAAGCGGGCCGCCGCTCTGGCGGCCGGTTCGATCGTTACCCCGGACGACAAGGAACTCGGTTTGGCGACCGAAGGCGGTAAGGTCAACGAGCAGAGCCGCTATTATCAGCAGTACTATCAGGTCGCTGAGGCTGCCCTGATCGATAATCTTTCAGCGGATAATTAATAACTGGGTCCGGCGGAAAACAGGCCCGCCGGGCCCTCTTATTATTCTAACCGCAATATGGTTCGCTCGTTTACTTTCGTCCGCCTGACCACCCTTCCCCATGGATCAATAAACGCCGATATCCCGGAGTTACCGCACTGAACTAACCACTTCCGGTTTTCGACCGCCCGCAGGATGCCGCAGTTAAGGTGCAGATAGGGGGCGGCGGAATCGCCGAACCAGGCGTCGTTGGTCACGATCAGCATATAGGCCGAGTCGGACTTGACCCGCTTCTTCATTGCGTCCGGGAAAGTCGATTCAAAACAGACGCCGGCGGCAACCTGTTGGCCGGCGACCACAAGCGGCTGCTTCACCCGGCTGATCGAAAAATCCTGGCTAAAGTAGCCGGTCCGGTTCAAGACCGGTAAAAGGAGCGTCCGGAAAGGCAAATATTCGCCGAACGGCACCAGCCGTTCTTTATCGTAACGCGACGTCACCTCGCCCGAAGGGGAAAGAGCGAAGATCGAATTGTAGATCAGTCCGTCGTCACCATAGTGCGGCGTCCCGACCACCAGCCAGGCGTTCGTCTCGCGGGCCAGCTCGCGGAACCGCTGGAAAAGGAGCGGATCTTTCAGGATGTAGGCAAAAAGGGCCGTCTCCGGCCAGACGATCACTTCGGGAGTCGACCGCGCCGCCTGCCGCGTCAGCTCAGCCTGGAGTTCGAAGTTTCGGTTAACAAGATTCTGGTTCATCCGGTCGAATTGGTCGATGTTGGGTTGGACCAGGGCGATCTTAGTGACTAAGGGACTAGGGGCTGAGGGACTAGGGACTAGGGAAAAATAACCGTACACCAAGGCGATCAATACCAGAGCGACCGATAGCAGCAACGGCTGCCAGCGCTTGCGAACGGCGATCAATTCAGCCAATGCCGCGTTAAAGAACACGACGAGAAAGCTGACACCGTAGACCTGGGTGAACGAGGCGATCTGGAGCAGTGGGGTTAACTCGACCTGCGAATAACCGAGACCGCCGGCGGTAACCCCGAAAGGACCCCAGGCCCTGAGCCACTCTACTACGCTAACCCAAAGTAAGGCTTGCAGTAAACTCCAACCTCTAACCTCCAACTTCCAAAGGGAGTGCAATTTACAAAGTCTAAAATTCAAATAAGCGAATATGACAACAAAGAGCGATTGGAAAATGACCAGGCAAAACCAGGCGAGGTAAGCCCAAAGGCCGACGAAGCGGGTCAGCGACGTCAGCCACCAGAGGGTCAAACCGAAAAACGGCAAGCTAAAGAACAAACCGGCCCGGGCGGCTTCCCTCGCCCCCTGCGCCTTGTTCAGCGCCAGGAAAAAAGGGACCAGCGCTATCCAGGCGATCCACCAGAGATCGAATTTGGGAAAGGCCGGGGCTAACGCCAGGCCCGAGATTACTGGATAGTAACCTGGCATTGGGTGATATCCAGCGAGTCGGCCAGCGCGGGATTATTGTCATCAGTTACCGTCAGGGTGGAACCGGCGATCTTGGAGATGTACGCGTCGGTCGCCGCCAGGTGGTCGGCCGGCAGGCGGGCGGCATCGTCCGGCCAGGGGACAGTAATTAGGTCAAAATAGATCGTCTCCGGGATCGTCGCGCCAAAGAGCCGGCTCAACTCGAAGTTAAAAGTAAGCTTGGTGGTTGCCGTCCCCAAACTGGCGATCACCTCGCGGGTGAGCGGCTCGCCGAGCGTGAACGGTCCGTCGACCAGGAAATAACCGCCCGGCTCGACCAGACAGTACCCCTCCCAGGAAGAGTAATAATTGGCGTAGTAATCGGCCAAGGCCCCGCTGCGCGGCGTTGTCCCCGGCTCGATCATTTCATAAACGATGTTGTCGGGCGGCGGCAGCGGCACCTTGTAGCCGGGATCGCGCGCCAGCACCAAAAAGTAGCGGTTGGCGGTCGCGTCCATGTTCCCCCGCAGGGTGACATCGACCGTCATGATACTGCCGTAGTTGACGTATGAGGTGACCGTCCGGGCGCACCCCAATAAACTGACGACTAACAACAAACAACTGACGACCGTCGGAATTTTCCTCATTGGCTTAGTTTCCCTATCTCCCGGTCAAAGCCGTCGTAATAAAAGCCGCGACCGGAGCCGAAGCCGACTGGCTCACCCGGCAGCGCTTTGAGCGTGTAAACAAAGCTGTACTCCTTGAGGTAATCGGAATAGGTGAATTTCATTTCCCAGCAATGCAGGTCCTTGACCAGCATTATATCACGGACCTTCAGCTCTTCCGTTGACGGGTCGAGGACCTGGCTGACGCGGAAATGCCACTGGTTCGGCGCTCCTTTGACCAGCCAGAAGTCGTGCAGGGCGCTGGCCGACTTCAGGTCGCCCAGGTTCATGTCTTGGGTAAAGCCGAGCGATAGGTTATACCAATCGGCGGGGACCCAGGTCCCGCTGCCGACCAGCTCTTTATAGCGCCGGTTCTCAAGGTCCCAGCCGGAATTGAGCGACAAGCGGAGCCATTTTTCCGGTTCGATCACCACCCCGCTCATCAGGTCAAAATACTTGCTCGTCTGCCAGTTGTGCCCCCCCTCAAAATACCAGCTGAACTTATTGAGGTGGTAAAAGGTCAGCCGGTCCCGGATGTCGTGATAACGGGCGCCGAGCTGGTCAAAAAAGAACGGGGTGTTACCGTCGGTATAACCCTGCCGGAAGTTGAGCTCGTTACGCAGCCAGTTCTTGTTGTCGATCAGGAGCGCGGCCCGTTCACTGACCGCGTACAACTGGTCGCCCGGACCGTACAGGTATTGGTCGACGCCGGCCCCGAGCGAGAGGGTCGTCGCCGGACCGAGCGGCACGCTCCGGTCCGCCTGCAGCGCGGTGCGCACCCGCTCCGCGGTGAAATCACGTTTGCGACCGAGCGCCGGCACCGTTTTCACCTCGCGGTATTTGGCCAGACCGAACGTCGAATTCAGGGTAAACAGCCCCAGGTTAAGCGAGCGCGGCCTGATCTCCAGTTCCGGCTGTTTCTCCAATGCTTCGTAACGCGGTTCGGCGGTCGCCAGCTCATCCTGCAGGTCGATCAGCCAGTTCTCCGTCAGCCGCCAGTTAAAATCCCGCTCCTGGCCGGTGAGCTCTATTTGCGGCTCGACTTTTTCCGCCGGGTTGTCCCCCCGGCGACCCAGGTCGTACAGATAACCGGCCGAGGTTGAAAGCTTTAACCGGTTGTCGGCCAGCAGTTCCCGCGCCAAGGTGAACCGCTGGGAGCCGTGGACCTTATGGGGCTCGTCTTTGCCGTTCTGGTAATTGAACGAGTAATTGGCCGCCGTCCCTTCGGTCAGATAATTAAACTGACCGGTCTCCTGCACCTGCCGCCCCCACCGGTCGTCCAGATAGTTAAGCCGGAGGGCGGTACTTTCCCGGCTGATGTAGGTCAGCTCGAGGCCGAGCCCCGTGTTTTCGATCCGGCCGCTCGGGACCTGGTAGATGTCGTTATAGCTCTGGGTCAGGCGGAGCGTAGTTTTGTCCCGCAGGGGGATGGTGTGATCGATCTTTTCCACCCAATCACCGTGACCGGTATCCGCCTCGTTGTTATTATATAGTTTTAATGTCCCCAGCCCCCAGGCCCCCGCGTTATAAGGGGTCTCCGTCCCTATGCCCCACCCTTTCTTCGACATGTAATCGACCAGCAGCAGCCCTCCCCAGTACGGCCAGCTGCTTTTAATGAAGGACCCCTCAACCTGGTTCTGGCCGAATTTCCAGTTGCGCCGCCGATCGCTCTTCAGGTCGTAATAAAAATACGGCAGCCAGAGGACCGGCAGCTCGCCGACATAAAAGGTCACGTTCCGGGCATCGAGGTGGTCGTCGGGGTAGTAGCCGACCTGGTCGGCCAGCAGGTAATAATGGGGGGCGGTGTTCTGGCAGGTCGACAGATCGGCCCCCCGGCCGGACATGTTCTCTCCGTCGTCCCGGAGCTCATCGGCCAGCAGGTAGAGTTCACCTTTCATTTTGTTCGGCCGCAGGACCGCCTCAAAGCTGGCAAATCCGGCCCGGTCGCGGTCGGCCTCATAGACCAGCTTGGCAGCGGCCGCGTCGTAATCGCCGGACAACAGCCGGACGCTCCCTTCGGCGGTCACGATGTTGGTCGCTGAGTCCAGCACCAGCCGGTCGGCGGCGATCGTCGCCCGCTCCAGTTTTACTTCGACCGAACCGCTCGCCTCGATCAGGCTGGAGCTTTCGTAAAATTTTAAATTATCGGCCTTGATGTTGACAGGGATCGGTTCGGAGCAAGCAGTCTGCGGTAAGCAGTAAGCAGTAAGCAGTAAGCTGTAAGCGGTAAGTAAGAGGGCCCGTCTCACGGAACTTTGTACCGCAGGCGCTTCTTAGCCAAATCGCTCAGGGTATCGTGGGTGCCGATCTGTTTCCAGCAGTCGAGTGCCTTGCGCGCTTCGCGCCGGGCGTAGTAGGCATCACCCAGGTTAAGCAATACGGCGGCGCACTGCGGATCAAGCGTCCGGCTCTTTTCCAGCGCCGTCAGCGCCGTGTCGCCCCGGCCCAGCAGCAGATTGATCGTCCCGAAATTTCCGTAGTAGACGGCCGAGGCGGGATCGAGCTGGATCGTTTCGGCAAAATACCCGCGCGACTCCTCCAGCCGCCCCTGTTGCGCCAGGGTAACGCCCAGGTTATTCAGCGCCGCGCCGAACCGCCGGTCCATCTGGACGGCCAGGTTCAGTTCTTCCTCAGCGGCCGGATACATCCCCTTAAAGAAATAGTTAACCCCCTCGGCGTTGTGGCCGTGACCGAAGGAGACGCTGATGTCCTCCTTGCGCCCGGCCCGGCTTCCTCCCTTCGCCTCCCCCCCCCAGAGGCCGATCACCTCTTTCCGGCCGAATTCCCTGATCGCCAGCTGGAGCGGGCGGTTGCGCATACTGGCCAGCGTCATCGACTTGAGATACTTGATCCGCCGGTCGAGATCGCCAAAATCGATCTCCTCCTGCATGATCCCCTCGTAGAGCTTGATCGCTTTTTTCACTTCACCGCGCGCTTCATAAGTGGTCCCGAGGTTAAAGCGGACGGTCCGGGCAAAATCGGGGGTCGCCAGCTCCTGCGCCCGGTTATACTGCGCCGCCGCCAGGTCAAAGCGTCCCTCGCTTCGGAAAATATCGCCGAGCAGATTGTAAGCGGCGGCCGCGCGCGCCACATCCTTCTGCGCCAGCTGCAGCTCCCGCACCGCCGCATCCCGCTCCCCTTTTTCCAGGTAGAGGCGGCCGAGGTCAAAATGGCCGGAGGTCTGCTCGATCTCTTTGGCCAGCTCTTTGTGCCGGGCCAGCTTGAACTTGTCGTGGACCTGGATATTGTCGGGGTCCATGACCAGCGCGGTGTGGAGTGCCTGGGCAGCCTTGCGCAGGAGGTCCATCTTTTCGTAAGCCTCGCCCAGCAATAAATAAGCGCCGGTCAGGTTCTTGTCGATCGCCAGCGCCCCCTCCGCCTCCACCGCCGCCCGCTGATAATCCCCTTTGGCCAGGTACGCCTGACCAAGAACGATGTGCGCCAGAAGGAGTTGCGGCTCGGCCCGCAAGATCTCGCGGCACTTTTTGATCACCGTTTCGGCCACCGTCGGGTCTGCCTCGATCATCCGGCCGTATTCGGAGAGCGCCTCAACGGTCAGGTTCTGCAGCAGCAGCGCCTCGGCCAGATAAGCGCGCGCCAGGACCTGTTCCGGGCAATCGGCCAGCACCGCCCGATAGCCGTCGATCACCGCGTTGATCTGTTCCGGCTTCGCCTTGAGCAGCTGCTGGTAGGTTTCGGCCGCCGCGGTGAACTGCCGCTGCCGCCGCTGCGCTTCGGCCAGCGCCAGCATCGCCGCCGGGTGGTTCGGGTAGCTCTTGATGATCGCCTTGAGGCGGGCGGACGCTTCCTCCAGCTTGGTCGACTCCAGGCGGATGATCTCCTGCATCTTGGCAACGGCAGCGTCGGGGTTGAGCGTCTTCATGTAGATCTCAGCCAGGATCTCCCGGATGCTGATGTTCCCCTCGATCTTGCGCAGCAGGTCTTCCAGCCGGCCGATCACTTCGCGGACGACCTCTGGATCGTCGGAGAACATGGCGGCGTATTTCTCCGCCGCGCGGGTGTAATCTTCGGTCCGGGTATACAGCTCACCGAGCACCCGGAGCGTCTGCTTGTCGCCTGGGCGCTGGGCCAGGATCTCTTCGTAAAATTTGAGCGCGTCGCCGAGCCGGCCCGATTCCAGATAAGCCCAGGCCAGGGTTTCCGACAGGCGGACGTCCTTGACCCCGGCGGCGATCGACCGCTCCAGCAGCCCGATCGTCTCGTCGATCGCCCCCTGCCTGATGTAGATCCGGCCCAGGGCGTTGTACGCTTCCACGTTCTGCGGATCGCTGTCGATCAGCTCTTCCAGCTCCAGCATCGCCGGATCGGTCCCGCCGGCCGCCAGCAAAAAGCCGGCCAGCGACAGCCGGGGGCCAAGCCTGGTCGGTTCGGCGTCGATCTTCGCTTCGTAATCAAGCATGATGGCGGCGCAGAGCCGGGGATCAGCCGCCAGCGCCTGGGTATAACATTCCTGCGCCCGCTTGAAGTGCTCGTCGTTCAGGTAATAAGCGCCGGCCTCTTTCAACGCCCAGGCGTCGGTCGGGTCAGTCGCCAGTTTTTTTCTGACTTCAGCCAGGTCAGCGGTCATTTATTCCTCCCCAGGTATCCTAGCATGATAAAGCCGATCACCATAAAGGTCCCGGGCGGGCCAAAAGCCGCCACGATCGGCTCCACTACTCCGCCCCGGCCGAGCGACCGGCCGATCGAGGCAAAAACGTAAAAAGTGAACATAAAAACGATCGTCATGATCACCCCCCAGGTCTGTCCCTGGCGCGGCGAGGAGAGCGAAAAAGGGATGCCGACCAGCGCGAAGACAAAACAGGTCAACGGGACGGAAAAGCGCATGTAGAGTTCGGTCAGCAGCGCGGCCGCGTTCTGTCCCCCTTTTTCCATCACCTTGATCTGCTGCGTCAGCTCCCGGCGGTCCATGTCGGTGATCCCCTTCTGGTCGGCAAAGTCAAGAATGTCGTCATGGACGTTAAGCCGCATGCTGGCAAAGTCGGCCTCGTATTTCAAATAACCTTTAGCGTCGTACTTATGGATCACCCCCTGCTGCAAGTCCCAGAGGCGGCCGGTAAAGAGGGCGGTCTGCGCCAGGATGACCTGGGGAAATTTCTCGTCGGTCAGTTCGTAGACCATGACCCCTTCCATCCGGCGCTGTTTCAGGTCGACCCGTTTGGCGTAGTAGTAGCGGTTGCGCGCGTCCTTGAAGAAGACGTTCTCTTTGACTTCGGGGAGCGGTTGTTTGTAAATGATCTGCCGGATGATGTTGCTGGAAACCTGGTTGGCGTAGGGGACCAGTTTTTCGTTGGTGGCCAGCGACGCCAGGCTGACCAGCAGGCCGACGCAGAGGATCGGCACGGCGATCCTCAGCAGGGAAACACCCGAGGTCAACAGGGCGGTCAGCTCGTTGTCTTTGGAGAGGCGGCCCAGCGCCATGGCCGTGCCGAACAGCGTTGAGACCGGAAAGGTCAGGATCAAAAGCGACGGCAGTTTATAGAGCATCAGCTGGAGGACCGCGGTCAGCGGCACCCCTTTGTTGATGATCAGATCGGCCATGGTGAAGAGGAGATCGACCGCCAGCACCAGGATAAAGCCGACCACTCCGACCAGGAATGGTCCGGCCATCTCCCTGACGACATAGCGGTCGAGCGTCTTCATTTAGTCGGCGTCTCTTTTTCTCCGATGCTCGCGGCGCACCGCTTCTTCCAGTTCGCGGCGTTTGCGCTCCGACGGCTTCTCGTAAGACTCGCGCTTCTTCATCTCGTCCATGACCCCTTCGTGGCGCAGCTTGGTCTTGAATTTGCGCAGCGCCCGTTCCAGGTCCTCGCCTTTACGCAGTTCGATCTTAGGCATATCAGCATACCTCCTTTACTGTTTTTTTTGGTGCTCGTATTCCAGACAGCACATCAGCCGGCCGCAGACGCCGGCCGTCTTGGTCGGCGACATCGCCAGCCCCTGCTCCTTGACCATCTTGACCGTGACATGCTTGGGCTTGTCCAGCCAGACAGAGCAGCAGAGCGAGCGGCCGCACGGCCCCATCCCGCCAAAGAGCCGCGCCTCGTCGCGCGGCGAGACCTGCCGCATGTCGACCCGGGCCGCCAGGAGGGCCGACAGGTCGCGGGAAAAATCGCGCAGGTTGACGTTCTTGTCCTGTTCGCCGACGTGGTAGTAAATGATCAGCCGGCTGGCGTCAAACAGGAGCTCCAGGGCGATCACCTTGATCGGCAGCTCGTGCTCCTTGATCTTCTTGACCGTTTCATTGTAAGCGGTGTTCTCCCGCTCGGTCAGTTCTTTTTCCTTGGCCACGTCGTCGGCGGTGGCGTAACGGACGACCTTCTTCAGCCGGACGTCGCGCGACAGCGCCCGCGGATAACCGCGGGCAAAGGAGATGATCTCGCCATACTCCACGCCGCGGTCGGTCTGGACGATGACCGGCGAGCCGATCTTGATCGACTCTTCCTTGTAACCGGTGATCGGGCAAACCCGGTTGAACTTGCGGAGCTTAATGCCTAACTTTAAATGTTCGTTCATGTCTCAACCAACTGTAAACACATGTTATCTAGGGCCAACTTCGTGTTCGCCCGTCTTTTCAGGTTCTTGATCCCATCGAGCAGCGTCCTGACCATTTTAACGTCGTTCAATTCCTGCCGTGCATAGAAGGCCAGGTCGTAAAGGAGGTTCTCTATCCCTCCTACTCCTTCCTCTTCCGTCTTTGCCCTCCCCATCCCGACAGAAAGTTCCAAGAGTGCCAACACACTCATCTGCCTGGCTGACTTAAGCGCCTGATAGTACTCCGCGTACTCTTCTTTTGGCGCCCACTTTTTCGGCTGCTCGCCGAAAACAAGGCGCTGGCAGCGCGAAGCGATCGTCGCCGGCAGCCGGTCCTCCCGCTCCACCAGCAGGATAAAAACGACCCTGGGCGGCGGCTCTTCCAAGGTTTTCAGAAAAGCGGCCGCGGCATCGGCCGACAGCTTGTCCGCTTCCCGGACGATCACGAACTGGCAGGGGCCGACCGACGGGCCGTAACGGACCTGCCGCTGGAGCTCGCGCACCTGATCGATCTTGAGCGTCGCACCGTCGGGCAAGACCTCGACCAGGTCGATCCCGACACACCCTTGCCGCCGGGCAAATTCCCGCGCGTCCTCAAGCTTGGCGGAATCGGGCGGGCCGACAAAAAGGTAAGCCGACGCGGTCTGTTTAACCCTCTCCAGCACGCGCTGCATAACGTTAATTATACCACGCCGGAAAATCAATTGAAATTCCCGGGCAAAGGGGAGGATAAACCAAAGATGGGAAACCTACGTATTACACTATCGCGCCTGAGCCGCCCCCTCCTGCGTGCCGCCGCCTTTGCCGCTCACCCGATGCTGGTGTCGGTCGCCCGGGAAGACAAGTTCAGCCCCGCCGCCTTGCAGCTGGCCAAAAGGCTTAAGCCCCTGATCGCGGTAGGCTTTTCCAACGATCGCCTGTTTGCCTGGAAAAAAAGCGCTCTCCTTTTAAAGATCGCCAAGTATTTGCTGGCAGAGAATCTCGCGTTACCCCCCAGCGGAAATCTGGCGACCATGGTTAACGGGGAGTGCCAGATGAAGGACGGCAGAGTCAAAGGCTTCATTTTCACCTCGTTCCAGGTTCGTGATCAATTCTGCCGGCTCACCGAACCGTGGGTCTTCGTCCGCCCGGACTAATTCCCTCATCCGCCAACACCTGACCAACCCCCTTCTCCCAGAGGGAGAAGGAAGCTACAATATTATAGCTAAACAAACAAGGAAAACCGCTTGAAAGAAATAAAGAAAACATTCGCTAGGCAACTGAGAAAAAGGCAGACTCCGACCGAGGCCAAGGTCTGGGCCGTAGTAAAGAACAGGAAATGCCTGGGCTTGAAATTCCGACGACAGCATGTCATCGAAGGCTTTGTCGTTGATTTTTATTGCTCGGAGAAAAGATTAGCCATTGAGATTGACGGAGGGATTCACAGACAGCAAAAAGATTACGATGATCTCCGACAGACGGAAATTGAAGCTGAAGGGATAAAAGTAATTAGAATTAAAAATGAAGAACTAAGAAGCGAGAAGTTACTTCTGGATAAAATCAAAGAAGCGCTTTCCTCTGCCTAACAGAGCGTTGACCGGGTTTTGCCTTTACCCTCTCCCTCTGGGAGAGGGGGGCGGATCTTGCGCCAGCGGGTGAGGGCAGCAACCCTCATTTCCGCCGGATGTTATAAACATCGCCGATCTTACGGACTTCGGCGGCAACGCGGGCCAGGTGCTCGCTGTCGGTCACGTCAACGACCAGCCGGAGGACGGCTGAGCTCCCCCGTTTGGTGGTCACCTTGGCGGCCGAGACGTTGGTCCCGGCGTCGGCGATCTTGGTCAGGATATCCTTAAAGATCCCGACCCGGTCAAAAGCCTCCACTTCCAGCTCCACCGGGTAGATCTGTTTGGCGTCGGGATTCCAGTTGACCTTGACCATTTTTTCGTCGGCTCCCGCCTGGCGGACGGCGTTGGGGCAGTTGGCCTTGTGGACGGAGATCCCCCGTCCCTGCGTCACAAATCCGACGATCTCCTCGCCGGGGATCGGGTAACAGCAGCGGGAGAATTTGACCAGCACGTTCTCCAACCCGGCGACCTTGACCGCCGATTTCCCCTTGGTCCGCGGCCGGACAGCCAGCGGCTTGCGGGCCGGCGGCTCTTCTTTGACGATGACCGGAAGCGGCGCCGCCTCGGTTTCGCCGCCGCGCTGCTCCTTGAGCCATTTCTTGATCTTGACCCGGGCGCCGGTCGTCTTGACCAGACCGAGCCAATCCAGGCTCGGGGCGTCCTTTTTGCCGGTGATGATCTCGACGATGTCGCCATTATTGAGCGGCGCGTCGAGCGGCACGATCTTGCCGTTGACCCGGGCACCGACGCAGCGGTGGCCGACCTGAGTGTGGACCCGGTAGGCAAAATCGAGCGGCGTGGCGCCGACCGTCAGCCCGAACACGTCCCCTTTGGGGGTAAAAGCGAACACTTCTTCCGCCGCCAGGTCGATCTTCAGGCTGTCCATAAAATCCTTGGCGTCCTTGAGCTCGCTCTGCCAGTCAAGCATCTGGCGGAGCCAGGCGATCTTCTGGTCGAGCGCCTTATCGGTAACCCCCTCCTTGTAGCGCCAGTGGGCGGCAACCCCGTACTCGGCGATCCGGTGCATCTCTTTGGTCCGGATCTGGATCTCCACCGGCCGGCCGGTCTCGCTCACCACCGTCGTGTGGAGCGACTGATAACCGTTGCTCTTGGGCATGGCGATGTAGTCGAAAAAACGGCCCGGGATCGGTTTCCAGGCGTCGTGCACGACCCCCAGCACGTTGTAGCATTCTTTGACCGAATCGGTGATGATCCGAACCGCGGTCAGATCGTAGATCTGCTCGAACTCCAGTCGCTGGTCGGTCATTTTCCGGTAGATGCTGTAGAAGTGCTTCGCCCGGCCGTTAACTTCGGCCTTGATCTGGAACTTCTGGAGCAGTTCCCTGATGCGGGCGATAAAATCGTTAATGAACGCTTCGCGGTCGCCGCGGCTCTCCGCCACTTTTGCCCGGATCTGCGCGTACGCCTCCGGCTCAAGGTAAGTAAAGGAAAGGTCCTCCAGCTGCCACTTGAGCCGCCACATCCCCATCCGGTGGGCCAGCGGGGCAAAGATCTCGCGGGTCTCCAGCGCCGTCTCCCGCTGTTTGGCCGGCGAGAGCGGCTCCAGCGTCTGCATGTTATGCAGCCGGTCGGCCAGTTTAATGACGATGATCCGGTAATCCTCGCCCATCGCCACGAACATCTTGCGGAAGTTCTCGGCCTGGCGCTCTTCGCGGCTGGTGAAGCTGAGCTGGCTTAGCTTGGTGACCCCTTCGACCATCTTGGCCACGTCGGGGCCAAACTGCGCGGCGATCTCTTCGCTGGTCACGTCGCCGTCCTCGACGGTGTCGTGCAGGAAAGCGGCGGCGATCGTCAGCGGGTCCTGTTCCAGGTCGGCCAGGATGTGGGCCACAGCCAGGGGATGGGCAATGTAGGGATCGCCGGAGAGACGTTTGTGTTCTTTGTGAACATCGGCGGCAAAGGCGTAGGCCTGCTCGACGATGGTCAGATCGGCTTTGGGGTTGTAACTCCTGATCTTCTCAAGGAGTTCCTTCATCGATTCTTATAACGGCTCCGGTCCATCACGCCGATCCCCGGGGGAATGGCGCTCCGGTGGTGGGACATCGAGTGCTGCGGGCCGCGCGGCATTTCCCGCGGTTTTTCTTTCCGCTCCGGCGGGCGCTGCCCCCCTGAAGAGCGGACGGCGATCAGGACCCGGCAGGAATTCTCCAGCGCGGAGGCGTAATGGTAGGCTTCCTCCACGGTTTTGCCGACGGCAAATACGCCGTGCCCCTTGACGACGGCGGCCACGTTGGGGGCCTGCAGGAAGGTCGGCAGCAGGCGGGCGACCTCGTCGGAGGCGATGGCACTGTGGGCGCGGACAATGGCGGCCGAACGGAAAACGGAGAGCCCTTCCGCGTCCTGCGGAATGATCTTGTTGTCGGTCAGCGACACGGCAATGGCGTTGGCCGAATGGGTGTGGACAATGGCCTCTGCCGGGCATTCGCGGTAGATCGCCCGGTGGGTCGGCAGCTCCCGGGAAGCTTCCTTGTCATTCTCCCCCGGCTCCAGGCCGACTTCGACCAGATCGCCTTCGCGCAGGTCGCCCAGCATCGCGTCGCGCCGGGTAATGTAGATCCGGTCCCCCTGCCGCCGGCTAAAGTCGCCGCCGTGCGAGTCGACCAATCCCTCCGTGAACAGCATCCGTCCCACTCTTTTGAAATCTTCCAGCATTTTACCCTCCCAGCGCGGCGAACTCCGCGCTTTTTCTGACCGCCTCAAAGCGGTCGTGGATCTCTTTGGTCTTCAGCGTCTTCATCCGGTCGAGGCTGAAGTCTTCGATGTTGAACGAAGCCATGACCGAACCGAGGATCACCGCCTGGCGGATATTCGCGTCGCTGACGCTGCCGGTCCGGGCCAGGTGGCCGATAAACGCGCCGCCAAAGCTGTCGCCCGCTCCGGTCGGATCGCGCAGCTGCTCCTGCGGGAAGGAGGGGGCCGAAAAACAGCCCCGGGCGGTAAAGACCAACGCCCCGTGTTCGCCTTTTTTGACGATCACTCCTTTACAGCCGAGCTCGAGCAGCCGCCGGGCGGCCAGCGGGATATTGGGCGTTTCCATGAACTGGCGGATCTCGCCGTCGTTCAAGACCATAAAATCAACTTTCTTGACGATCTCGTGCAGGGCGTCGCGCCGGCTCTCGATCCAAAAATTCATCGTGTCGGCCACCAGTAATTTTGTCCCCTTAAGCTGGTCGATCACCTTGAGCTGGAGGACAGGATCGACGTTGGCCAGAAAGACGAACGGCGTCGAGCGCAACGGCTCCGGCACGATCGGGTCAAACTGCGACAGAACGTTGAGTTTGGTCTCCACGGTGTGCGCCTGGTTCATGTCGTACTCGTAATAACCGCCCCAGCGGAAGGTCGGCCCGTCGAGCCGGTGGAGGGCGGAGAGATCGATCTGGCGCGAGCGGAGAAACTCCATATGGGCCGCCGGAAAATCGCGGCCGACCGGGCCGATCAGCGCGGTCGGCGCAAAAAAACTGGCCGCCACCGACGCGTAAACGCCGGAGCCGCCGAGGATCTCAGATTTTTCGCCGAATGGGGTTTTGATCGAGTCGAGCGCGATCGTCCCCACGATCAGAACGGACAAATTAGCCTCCCAAAATATAGTGGATGATAAACCCCTGAAGCAGCCAGAGTATGATAATTCCGGCGAACGGGGAAAAATCAAAACCGATCTTTGCGGGCGGCAACCCGAGCCGGATCGTGACCAGCAGCGGGTCGGTCGCCAGATGCAACACTTTCATTATAGCACTCTTCCGGAGCCGGGGGAACCAGGGATCGACGGCGCGGCCGATCAGCAGGACGTAGCCGACGGCAAAAACGACGTTAATGATCTGGATCAGCGTCCCCATTGCGCGCTCAACACCCCGGCTTTGCGGGCCGCCGCCCTGACCGCTCCGGCCAGCGCGTCGACCAGCTTGAATTTTTCCAGTACGGCGAGCCCTTCGATCGTCGTTCCGCCCGGCGAGGTGACCATCTGCCGCAGCTCTTTGAGCGAATGGACGCTCGCCCGCGCGGTTTGCGCCGCGCCGATCACAGTCTGAATGGCTAACTGCTCCGCCACCGCGAACGGCAGCCCCTGCGCGACCCCGCCTTCGATCAGGGCCTCCATTACAAGATAGACGAACGCCGGCCCGGAACCGGAGAGGCCGGTCACGGCATCCAGCCACTTCTCCGGCACGACCACCACTTCACCGACGGAGCTAAAGATCTTTTTGGCGATCTTCGTCCCTCGTCCTTCGTCCCTCGTCCCTCCGGCTATGGCGGTGATCCCCTGGCCGACCAGGGCGGGATTATTGGGCATCGTCCGGATGATCTGACAGCCGGGGAGTTTTTTCTGGAGATACTTGATCGGAATACCGGCCACGATGGAGATAACGATCTTCTTGCCCCTTGACCCTACGACCCTAAGACCCAGCAGAACCTCAGCAACCTGTTGCGGCTTCACCGCCAGCACGACCACGTCAGCCGAGGCAAACGCCTCCGCGTTGGACCTGGTCGTCGTGACTTTATATTTAGACTTGAGGAGCCGCAACCTTTTGGGGTCGACATCGGCGACAATAACTTTGGCCGACCGGCCGAGGCTGGCGATCAACGCCTCGGCCATCCTGCCGCCGCCCAGGAAAGCGATCTTCATCGACTGAAGAAACCGTCCCGCTTTTCCGCCACGTCCTCACTGATATTGGCGCGCTCCTCGGCGGAGTGGATGGCGATCGTGCAGGGGGTAAAGAGAAAGATCGTGTCGCCGATCTTGAGCATGTGGCCGTCGATCGCGTAGGCGGTGCCGCAGACAAAGTCGATCAGCCGCGTCCCCTCCGACGGATCAAGATGCTTGAGGTTAACGATGACCGGCGAACCGCCGCGCAGGTTGGTCGAGATGTTGAGCGAATCTTCGTAGATCTTCGGCTCGTAAATGACGATCGAGGCGCCGGCCTCGGCCGCGCTCTCCCGCCGCGGTTCGCGCTTTCCCTTCAGGATCGTGCTCAGATCCAGCTGCTGACCGCCGCCGCTCTCCTCCCCCTCTTCTTCCAAACCGATGAACTGTTTCGCCCGCCGAAAGATCCCTTCGACCATCATGTTCAACCTCCTGAAAATATCGCCCGACCGATCCGGACCAGCGTGGATCCCGCAGCGACCGCCGCCTCAAAATCGTCGCTCATCCCCATAGACAGGCAAGATAAGTCTACCCCGGGCATGTTCAATGAGTCACGGAAGGTTCGTAAGCCTTTAAAACTCGGTTCAGCGTTGCCGACCTCTGCCATCGTCATCAGTCCCCCGATCTTCAGATTCTTCAGCGCCGCAACCGACCTGATCAGGCCGGCCGCCGCGGAAACGGGAACCCCCTGCTTGCTGGCTTCCCCGGAGACATTGACCTCGATCAGGACCGGCATGATTTTTTCGGCGGCGCCGGCTTTTTTATCCAGCTCCCGGGCCAGCCGTTCGCTGTCGAGTGACTGGATTATATCAAAGAGGTTTACGGCTTGTCCAACCTTATTTGTCTGCAGATGACCGATAAAATGGATCGTGGTCCCGGGGAATTTTGCCCGGATCAGACCGGCCCGTTCCGCCGCCTCCTGCACCCGGTTCTCGGCGACATCGGTCAGGCCGGCGTCCAGCGCCCGGTAGATATCGTCCAGCGGGACGTTCTTGATCACCGCGACCAGTTTGACCCCCGGCCGGAGCCGCGCCCGAACAGCGGCAATATTCTCCTTAATTGACACTCCGTCGCGGATTATATCATAATAAGCGCATGCGCATGCCGACCTGGTTGCTCCTCCTTTGGCTGACGGTCACCATTATCAATTATCCCAATCCCTTTAATCCGCGAGCCGGTCAGGTCGCGACCTTTGAGTGCGCCTCGACCGCGACCCAGGAGACCAGGCTCCTGATCTTTGACCGCGCCGCCCGGCTGCTCGTCCAAAAAACCTTTCCGCTCGACGCCTGGCCTTTCAACCGCCTCGTCTGGAACGGCTACAGCGACGGCAACGAGCTGGTCAGCCCCGGAGTCTACCTTTATCGTCTGATCGATCCCGCGACCAACCGGCCGATCGGCAAAGGCAAGGTATGGGTTATCGACCGCTGATCATTGTCTGCCTGCTGGCTACCCAATGCCTGGCAGCGTTTGATCCGCTGACGCTCGGCGTCGGCGCCCGGTCTCTGAGCCTGGGTGGGGCGAACACCGCGCTGGTCTTTGACGCCGACACCGTCTTTGCCAATCCGGCCGGGCTCGGGGAGCTCGACAATATTTCTCTGACCTCGATGGCCGGCACCGTGCTGGAGGACGTCAACTACACCGTGCTCGGCGGCGTCTACCCGCTCGGCCGGCAAGGGGCGTTCGGGTTCGGCTACGCCGGAACGTTCGTTTCGGCGATCGAGCTGCGCGACGGGCGGGGAAATCTGACCAGCCGGGCCAACTTCGCCGACAGCGTGGTGATCGGCTCGTTCGGTAAAAAGCTGAACGAAGAGTGGTCGGTCGGCGGCGGCCTTAAATATTACGCCAGCCAGGGGACGGAGATCTCGTCGGGCAACCGGACCGCTACGACGCTCGACCTGGGCGTGCTGCAACACGGGCTTAAATGGCTCAGCCTCGGCGCCGTCGCGCAAAATCTCCTCGCGTCCGACCACTCCCGGTCGTTCCGGGTCGGGACCCGAATGGCGCTCTGCGGCACCGATTTCCGCGCCGCCCGCCTGGCGCCGGTCTCTCTTACTCTGGCCGGTGACGCCAGCTATGCCCTGGATGGCTCGCGGGGCCCGACCCAGCATTACGGCCTGGAATTTTCTCCGGCCGACCCGCTGACCATCCGCTGCGGCTCTGACGCCGGCAACCTGACCGGCGGCCTGAGCCTCCGCCTGGCCGGCCTCGGTTTCCACTACGCTTACCACGCTTTTAGCGGTTTTGACGGCAATTATGCCCACTTTTTCGCGCTTTCCTTCAACGAGCGGGGTTGGCCGGCCGAAATTCCTTCCGACGCTTACCTTGCCAAATCCTCGGGTCTATGATAAAATTGACTTTTGTCGCACATTCATTTGACATTTGTCATTAGTCATTTGTCATTGATTCCAAGGAGGAAATAAATGCCAGTTGTTACAATGAAAGAGTTATTGGAAGCCGGTGTCCATTTTGGCCACCAGAGCAAGCGGTGGAACCCGAAAATGGCCCGCTACATCTATGCCGCCCGGAACGGGATCCACGTGATCGATCTGCACAAGACGATCCCGCTGATCGAAAAAGCGTACGAATTCATCAAGAACGCCGCCGCCAACGGCACCGTCCTCTTTGTCGGCACCAAGAAGCAGGCAATGGAGGCGATCGAGGAAGAAGCCAAAAAATGCGGCATGTTCTACGTCAACCAGCGCTGGATGGGCGGCACGCTCACCAATTTTAAGACGCTCAAGAAGAACATCGCCCGCCTCAACGACATTGAAAAGATGAAGGAAGACGGCACCTACGACCTCCTGCCGAAGAAAGAGGTCATCCTGCTGGAACGGGAGCACCGCAAGCTGATCCGCGGCCTCGGCGGCATCCGCCAGATGACCTCCCTGCCGGCCGCCGTTTTCATTGTCGACATCCTCAAGGAACAGACGGCGCTCAAGGAAGCCCGCCGGCTCGGCATCCCGATCGTCGCCATCGTCGACACCAACACCGACCCGGACGAGATCGACTATCCGATGCCGGGGAACGACGACGCTATCCGCTCGATCAAGCTGCTGACCAGCATCGTCTCCGCGGCGGTCATGGCCGGCCGCGAAATGGCCAAACCGATCGAAGAGCGGACCGAAGAGATCGCCGCGCCGCTCGAGGTCGAAGAGGCGGAAACGCTGACCATGGAAGAGCATCTGGAAAACACCGTGCTCTCCCAGGTGATCGTCCCCAAAGAAGAAGAGGAAGAAAAGAGGGTTGGATTCTAATGACCGAGATAACTACCGAGATGGTGAAACAGCTGCGCGAGAAGACCGGCATCGGAATGATGGACTGCAAGGCGGCCTTGAATGAAGCCAAAGGGAACTTTGAAGAAGCGATCGATATCCTGCGCAAAAAAGGGTTAGCCGCCGTCGCCCGCCGGGCCGGCCGCACCGCCGCCCAGGGGATCGTCGATTCCTACATCCATCTCGGCGGCAAGATCGGTGTCCTGGTCGAGGTCAACTGCGAGACCGATTTCGTCGCCAAGAGCGCCGACTTCCAGTCCTTTGTCAAAGACCTCTGCCTCCAGGTCGCCGCGGCCAATCCGCAGTATGTCAGCCGCGACGAAGTGCCGGACGGGATCGTCGACCACGAAAAAGAGATCATCGCCACCCAGGCCAAGGCCGAAGGGAAGCCGGAAAAAGCGATCGAGAAGATCGCCGAAGGGCGGCTGGAGAAGTTCTTTTCCGAGGTTTGCCTGCTCGACCAGCCCTTTATCCGCGACCAGAAGGTCATTATCAAGGATCTGCTCGGGGAACTCTCCGCCAAGATCGGGGAAAACCTGGTCATCCGCCGGTTTATCCGCTTCCAGCTGGGCGAAAAGTCGTAAGATCAAGCAAGTTTTTCCCCTGTTGATACGATAAATATGTAGAGCGTGCCTTAGGGGACGCTCGCCTATTTATGAGCGTAACAGCGCCAAATATTAATACCGCTAGCGTCAATCGGCCGGCGGCCGCCGCGTCGACTTTCGCCCCCGACAGCCTCACTAAAGAGGTCAAGGATATACTAAAAGCGACCGGCTACTGGCCGCTGGTCAAGAACAACGTGCGGCAGATCACCCTGGGAGCGGATGATCAGGCCGACGCTGACCGGCGGCAGATCACAATCTCCACCCGGAGCGGCAGCGGCAAGGCGCTCCCCGCCTGGCTGGTCGCCTTGAAGATCGTCCACGAAGCAGCCCACGTTGCCTGGCGCGGCCAAAATGCGCTCACCCCGGACGAACGGAACGCTTACTCGGAAACGGCGGCGTTCACCTATCGTTATCAGGAAAAGTTCGGATTACCCGCCAACGCCAAAGCCTTCTTCTACGAACGGGTCAAGGCCGAACAGGCGGTCAAGACCGCCGACTACGTGATCAGGAGCGGCGGGGACCTTGAATTCTATCCGACCAAGCCTCATCCGCAATTTCTCGCCAAGGAGATCGATCCGGCGGCGAGCGAAAAACTGCGGGACCAGTTATACCGGGCGATGCTGATGGCGAAAGTCGAGGCGATGGCGGTAAAACAAGATGAGTGAGCCAGTCAACATTAGCGGCCCTAAATACACCCTGCCGGTACCGATCTTCCCCCTGCCGCCGGCGGAGGAACGGGAAAAGATCCCTGTTCAGTGCGATCAACCGGGCCTCTCGCAGTGGGCGCCGGCCATCGCTCCCCCTTTGGGTTGCCGGGAAGTTTCGCTCGCCCCGCTCCTCTTTGACGAATATTTGCGGGCCCTGAGCGGTTACAGCGGCAACGAAACCCTGCAGCGCAAACACGACCGGGGACAGCCTCTATCGGCCAGAGAAAAGCAGATCATGGCGGCGATCAAGAACGCCGAGCACCAGATCTTCCAATACGGGGTCACCCTCTTCTCCGCCGCTTTTCTGCAAGAGTATCCGGCCGCTGAGGCTCAAGGATTGTGGGGCGCTTTCACCGCCAAGCTCAAAAACCTGTCGATCAATCAGGCCCGGACCAACGCGCTGCTGTTGCTGGCCGACGATAAGCTGTCGATCGCTGACCGCCGGCTCCTGCTCGAATATTGCACCAACAAGAGCGGCACGATCACGCCGGCTCTGGCTGAACGGTTTGCCGAACATTATCGGGCGGTCGGCCGTGACTATAACGGCTGGCAGGGAGGGCACTATTATTCTTCCGGCGACGCCTTTATCGGCGTGCTGGCGGAATTGCTCGGCCCTTATGATCTGGAGAAACTGGAAACCTATATTTTCAGCCGGAACCCGAACGCCTTCCTGGTCCGGCTCAACGACCGGGAAGCCCGGCAATACCACTCCCTGCCGAAACAGGATTTCTTCTCGCGTTATGAAGCGCTGTGTAAAGATCACCTGCGCACCCCGCCTGGCAATTTAAAAGCGGTCCTTTTCCGCAAGATCCGAGACCTCGAAGTGATCGCGCTGGCAAGAGGATTATCACTGGAATGGTTCCGGCATAACGACTTTGCCCGTTCGCTCCCCGGCTTGTCTGACAGCGAGATCTCCTCTCTGCTGGTGATCGATTTCTACTCCCGGCATATCACCGGTCGGAGTAATCCCCTCTTTAAGCAATTTTTTGAAGCCACGCTGGCCAACTTTACGGCCGCGTTTAACCGGGCCCCGGCCGCGCTTAAAACGACCTATGCCAGCGCCTTGCATCTGCTGGACAGGATGGCCTTTGATTTTGGGCTGTCGGCGGCAGAAGTAGATAGAATGCTGACCGTTATCTGCCGGCGCCTGCGCTGCTCGCTGCGGCCAATCGGCCAGGTCGCTAATTTAGCCGAGCTCAAAGGGCGCAATAATATCGCCATTACGCCCGAGGGTCTGCCGGTCGAGGTTAAAGACATTCTGACCAAAACCGGGGACTGGGAACTGGTCCGGGGCAATCTCAACAGCATCATGTTCTCGGCCAAAATAAATGTTGGTCCCGGCATCGCCTCGCTGGAAGCCGCCGGTCTGGCTACGCCGATCCTGAAAATGATCGAGATCGATCATTCCAAACCGGACGGAACACCGGTCGCGGCCTGGGAGATCGCAGCCGTACTGGTCCACGAAGCCGCCCATGTTGCCTGGCGGCAGAACGCGCCTATTCTGCAACAGACCACCATCGACGAACGCAATGCCTTTGTGCGGGAGCATTATTTCCTGAGCAAACACCGGGCTTTGATCGGTCGGTCAAAGGAGATCGATCAGGCGATCGACCTGGCCAAAAAATCAGTGTTTAACGCCAATCAGATAATTGGTTACCCCGCTGCCGATCTATTGACCCAAACCGTTCTCCCCCCGGCCCAATATTATCAAGGGTTGGGGGTATCCGGGCCGGAAGAAATGGACTTTTCCTTTTATCCCGCCTTCCCTGGACCGACCTATCTCGTCGACCGGGCGCAGCTGGCCGAGCGTCTGGGCGGGAAGACCAAAACAGTTGAGCCGAAAATCCTGGGCATCCTGGCCGCCGTGCTGAACAGCCAGGCGGACCTGAAGATCCAGGCGGTCTTCCGCGCCGATCACGTGGTCGGAATCCCCGAGATCGTCGTCGAGGCGGACGGAGAAACAGTTAAGCTGCCGGAGAATGAAGCCCGGGCGCTGGCCGCCCTTTTGGCAAAAGCGGTGATCAACACTGAACTGCTCGATCGGCCGATCAATTCATTCAGCCCGTTACTGGCCGCGGCCGATCAGCTGGGGGTCAGTGCGGCCCCGCTCTCCGGAGCGCGCCTGCAGCAGTTATTGCAAAACCACGCTCCGCTCGACCTAGCGCACTTAAAATCCCTGGTCGCCAAGAACGATCCGGGGTACAACATCGCCGCCCGCAGCCCAGAGCTTAACCGGGCGTTCCCGCTTTTTCTGAAGGCGGCCGGTCCGCTGGTCAAACGCCTGGGGGCCAACGCCTACGCGGCGTTTCTTGAATCGTTGAGCATCGCCCGAAAGATGATCGACTCACCGGAATTGCGGACCGACGCAAAAACCCTGGCCAGCTCAGCGCTGCTCCTGCCTGCCGACCGGGCCAAATTTTCCGTCGCCTTGCGGCTGAGCAACGCTCTTAAGCAGGGGGGCCTTGCTCGCTCCGAAGAATTCGCCCTGATCGATCTGACCCGGGAATATCTGGATCTGGCGCTGGCCGAGGAGAAAATGATCACCGGCGAATATCGTCTGACCGCCGTCTCTTTAAGGAATTTCCTCTTCTTCTCGGAACCTTGAGCCCTTTTGGTAAATTCGCTATACTGGCCGCATGGCCACCACCGCCTCCCGGGTCTTCCTGATCGACGGCAATTCGCTCGCTTACCGGGCGTTCTACGCCCTCCCCGACACAATGCGGACAGCGACCGGGATCACCACCAACGCTGTCTACGGCTTTACCTCGATGCTCCTCAAGCTGCTCGACGAAAAGCCCGATTACGTCGCCATCGCCTTTGACCGGCCGGAGCCGACCTTCCGCCACAAAGAATACAAAGAGTATAAAGCGACCCGGCAAAAAGCCCCCCCCACTCTCCATGAACAGCTCCCGTTCGTCAAAGAGGTGGCGGCAGCGCTCAATATTCCCGTTTTTGAGCTTCCCGGGTACGAAGCCGACGATATCATCGGCACGCTGGCGGTCACCGCCGCCCGGGCCGGCCACGATGTGGAGATCATCTCCGGCGACCTGGACGGGCTCCAGCTCGTTAACGACCGGATCCGGGTGCTAACGACGCGCAAAGGGATCACCGACACCATCCTCTACGGGGCCAAAGAGGTGGCGGAGCGGTACGACGGCCTGCGACCCGACCAGCTGATCGATTATAAGGCGCTCAAAGGCGACACGTCGGACAATATCCCCGGCGTCCCCAAGGTCGGCGAGAAGACGGCGATCGAATTATTGAAAGAGTTCGGCACGCTGGAGAACATCTACGCCAACCTGGACAAGATCAAGAAACCGGCGCTGAGGGAAAACCTGAAAAATAACCTGCCGCTGGCCGAAATGAGCCGCCGGCTCGGCACGATCGTGACCAACGTGCCGGTCCCGACCGGCCTGGAGCGGCTCAAACGGCGCGAGATCGACTGGGCAACCGTCATCCCCCTTTTTCAGCAGCTGGAGTTCAACAGCCTGGTCAAGAAATACGCCAGCGGCGCAGCGGAACTCCCCTTAGCGACCACGGTCGAAAAGAAACGGACCGACATCGCCAAATTGAACTACCGCTGCGTTCAGAGTGAGGCTGACCGGAAAGCACTGCTAACGGAACTTGAGCAGGCAGACGCCTTCTGTTTTGACCTGGAGACGACCTCGCTCGATGTCTTCACCGCCCAGATCGTCGGCATCGCCTTCTCGACCAAGGGCGGGTCGGCCTGGTATATGCCGTCTTCTCCGACCCTTGACCCTACGACCCTTCGCCCCTTATTCGCCTCCCCCCAGCTCAAGATCGGCCACAATCTAAAGTACGACATCGCCGTCCTGCGCAATAACGGCATCGAGGTCGTTGGGCCGTACTTCGACACGATGGTCGCCGCCTACCTGCTCGATCCGTCGGCCGGTAAATACGGTCTCAAGTTCCTGGCCAAACAGTTCCTCGGCCGGGAGATGCTCAACTTTGAGGAGGTGAGCGGGGGAAAAAGTTTCGCCGACGTTCCGCTCGACCTGGCGACCGACTACGCCGGCAGCGATGCCGACGCCACCTTCTCGCTCTACGAGCTTTTCCAGCTGGCATTAACCGCTCAGAAAATGGACAAACTGATGGCGGAGATCGAAATGCCGCTGCTCGCCGCGCTGATCGCGATGGAACGGAACGGGATCGCGATCGATTCCCCCCTGCTGGCGAAAATGTCGGGCGAGATCGCCCTGGAGTTGAAAGAGCTGGAACGTCACATTTTTGCCATCGCGGGCGAAGTTTTTAATCTCAATTCGCCCAAACAGCTCTCCCAGATCCTGTTCACCAAACTGCAGCTGCCGGTCAAACGGCGGACCAAGTCGGGCCCGTCGACCGACGCCGAGGTCCTGGAGGAGCTGGCCGGTGAAAGTTTTGAGATCGCCGAAAAGCTCCTCGCCTACCGTCAGCTGAGCAAGCTGAAAAGCACCTACATCGACGTTCTGCCGACACTGGTCAACCAGCGGACCGGGCGGCTGCACACCTCGTTCAACCAGACGATCGCGGCAACCGGGCGGCTTTCCAGCTCCGAACCCAACTTGCAGAACATCCCGGCCCGGCTCAAACCGGCCTTTATCCCCGGAGAGAAGGGCTGGGCGATGGTCGACGCCGATTATTCCCAGATCGAGCTCCGCGTCCTCGCCCAGCTCTCCGGCGACCCGCTGCTGATCAAAGCTTTTCAGGAGGGCCGCGACGTCCACCAGGCGACCGCCGACGAGCTCGGGATCAGCCGCGCCGCCGCCAAAACGGTCAACTTCGGCGTGATCTACGGCCAGTCCGATTTTGGCCTGGCCCGACAGCTCAAGATCAAACGGACTGAGGCGGCCGCGTACATCGAGAAGTATTTCCGCAAGTACCAGGGTGTCAGAACATTCCTTGACCGGACGATCAAAGAGGCGCGGGAAAACGGCTATGTCACCACCCTGCTGGGACGGAAAAGGCCGCTGGCTGATATCAACAGCCCGCACGGCGGCCTGCGGGCGGCGGCCGAACGGATGGCGATCAACGCTCCGGTCCAGGGATCGGCAGCCGACCTGATCAAGATCGCTATGGTGAACGTCAATTCAAAGCTGCAAAGTAAAAAGTCAAAATGTCGGATGTTATTGCAGGTCCATGATGAACTGCTGTTCGAATGTCCGGTCAGCGAAGTCGCTGAGGTCAGGGAGCTGGTCCGGACCGCGATGGAGCAAGCGCTGGAGTTAGCCGTGCCGGTCAAGGTCGAGGTCGGGTCCGGGGAGAACTGGGCGGCCGCTAAGCCGGGCTAGCCACCCTTTCAAACATCTTGTACGGCATCATCTCGGCTTGAGCGACCCTGATCCGGCGGAAGCCGTTTTCCGTTTCCGGAAAATTTGACGAGAACGGAAAATCGCTGATCATTTGAAAGAACAGGGCGCCCGGGCGCAGGCGCCGGAGCAAAGCGGCCGTCGCCGCCTCCCGCATTCCGGAAAAAAGCGGGAACCAGCCGATCGTCAGGTCCTGCTCTTCAATTTTTACCTCGTGCAGGTCAAAGAGATCCTCCTGAAAAAAAGCGACCCGGTCAGTATTTTGGCCATATTCGTCGGCCAATCGGGTTTTAAGCTCCCGGGCGCAGTCCAGCACGATCCCGTCATTTTCCACGCCGGATAAAACGGCTCCGGTCAGGAAAGAAGCAAGCAGATGGCTGGTCAGGCCGAGGCCGGAGCCGATCTCCAGCGCCGTTCTTACCTGCGCCAGCCGTCCGGCCAGCTGCGAGTTGAGCCGAGTTAAAAAATGGAACTGCCGGTATGTTGCCAGCGGATCAGCGGAGCAAAAAATCGAACCGGGGTGGTCTGCCGATAAATAGGACCGATCATGGCCCGAAAGAGCGGCCAACCGCCGCTCCATTTCTTGCTGCAGCGCAAAAAGATCAAAAGGGAGCAGGCGATCGGGATAATCGCGCTCCAGGTCAACGCTTTTAAGCTGAACCGTTTCGGGCAGTTCGGCCGCACCGTAACCGGCGATCTGCTCCCCCTCACCCAGCTTATACCTGGTCTCAAGCGCGCAGACCGGTTGAGTGCAACGGCGGTAAATGATGATCTCGTCATTGGCCCGATCATAGAGCTCGTGATGGAGGAACGCTTCCGGTGTTCGTTCGATCGCCTGGGCGGCGGCCGGAGTCAGGTCGATCGTGACCCGATATCCGGCGGCGGTTAAAGCGTCGGTCATCCGCCGCAAATTAGGGAATTCACGCGCCGAATACTCTCGGGCCGGCCGGAGGCGGGGAGCGGTCAGTTTCGCTGTCATATCGCTTCATTATCGTCGAGCAGCGGGGATAATTTCAGCTGTTCAGATAGCGTTCGCCGATAACGACCGCCGCCCAATCATCGATCGGGACCGGGGGGACGAGGAACGAAGTGGGGATCAACCGGAGGAGGCCGCGGGGAGGATTTTCCCGCCAGTAGCGCTGCCGGCCGAGCCGGGTCGAATCCTTTTCCGAAATAAAGACCAGGTTCTGGCTGGTCAGCCCATGAGCCAGTTTCCGGCCGAAATGGCCGCGGCCGATCACCACCGCGGTCGGCCGGAACGTGGTCAGCAGCGGAGTGACCGCGCCGGGGAGATCAGCATTGAGCGTGACCGAGCGGTAGAGCACCCGCCGGTCTTCATCAAGCACCGCCAGACCGCTCTTGGCGCTCCCCGGGTCGATCGCCAGGATCACCGGCTGTTCACCCTCAGGTCGACGGCGAGCGGGCCGATCGTGTAAGTGTCGCTCTGAGCGACGATCCGCAGCGCCGCTTTGCGTCCCTGCGTTCTCAGACGCCGGGCAGTATCAGAGATCTGAGCAAAAGGGATACTACCGATCGAACCGGCCGGATCGGGAATGATCCCCGCCTCCCGGGCGGCCTGGTGCGAGCTTTTCAGCAGCTTCATGACCGCCTGCTCGGCTTGCGGCTGGGTCAGGCTCCCCGCCACTTCACCGGAAACGATCTCGGCGCCCGCCCGGTAGATCAATTTATTCTCCAGCAGCTCGAACACGGCGGGCACCGGCTCCCCCCATAAGACATTGTTATCCGAGACCAGTTTCACGACGAACGTGCGGCTTTCCCCCAGCAGGGTGTAAGCGGTCTCGTTGAATTCTTCGTCGCCCACGTTGACCAGCGGTCTGGCTGTCCTGATCCCGAGCGAGCGGAGGCTGTCGTCGGCGTTGTTGATGATCCGTCTCAATCCTTCGTTGATCTTCCCTTTGTCCGGGCCGGATTGGATCAGCGAGAGCGAAATGATCTCCCCTTTCTTGAAAATAAGCTCCCCTTCCCGCGCGTTCCGGATCTCGGCGCTCAGCTGCTGCTTGGCCTTTTGCAGCTGGGCCGCCTCTTTTTGCGACGCGGAAAGCTGCTCCCCCAACTGCTGCTGCTGCCGCTGGGTTTCGGCCAGCAGCTTGTTAGCCGCCCCCAGCTCGACTGTCCTTCGGTCGATCTCCTGCTGCAGGCGGTCAAGGCCGAGCAGAGCGGTGCGGGCGTTGGCCGACAGCGCCAGCATCGCGCCGACCGTCCCCAGGGCGATCAGGATGCCGGAGACAACGGTGATCATGATCGCCGTGTAGCGCGGCCGCAGACCGAACAGCGTCAGCCGGCGCTTGCCGATATACTTGCCGACCCGGTTGCCGATGTAGGCGATCGCGCCGCTGATCACGATCAGCAGGAGCAGGATGCGCAGGGTGAACGACGAGATCATTGTTCCGCCTTCTGGCGGAGGATGTAAAGACCGACCGCGCCGGTCGCCAGGTTCGGCAGCCAGGCGGCCAGACCGGGCGGGATAACCTTCATCTCGCCGATCGCCATGGCAATGAACATAGTGATGTAGTAGAAGAAGATAACGATGATCGAGATCCCCAGACCGATCGAGCCCGACGCCCGGCGGGGCGAGAGACCGAGCGGCGCGCCGAGCAGGGCAAAAACGAGCGAGGCGAAGGGGATGGCGAACTTCATGTTGAGCTGGATCTTAAGGTCGGTCGTCTGCACCCCCATCTTCTCCTTGAGGGCGATGTAATCGCGCAGGTTGTTGATATTCATCTCGTCGGGGTTGCGGTCGCCGGTGGAAAAGTCGGCCGGTGTGTACTTGATCGCCACATACTGTTCGGCAAAACGGATGACGTGCCGGTACTCGCCGTTCTCCGCCAGCAGGTAGACCGTCCCGTCGCGGAAGAGCCACTGGCTCTGCCCTTTAACCCAGCGGGCGGTCCGGGCGTTAATGATCTGGCCCAGCTTCCCCTGACTGAACTCCTGGACCACCACCCCCGTCATCTCCTCCCCCTGCATCGACTCGGCGTAAAAGATCCGTTTGAGCGAGCCCCGCTCCATCTCCGGCAAAAAGACGTTCTTCTGCAGCTTGGGCTGGGTCTTGGTCGTCGTGGCGATCAGCAGATTGGTGGCCGTCTTGCTCGCTTCCGGCATGATGAGCTCGGAAAAGGCCAGGTTAACGAACGACACCAGCAGGCCAAAGACCACGACCGGGACGATCAGGCGAAAGAGCGTTAGCCCCGAGGCGCGGAAGGCGATCACTTCGCTGTCGTGCGACAGGCGGGAAAAAGCGAGCAAAGCGGCCAGCAGGGTCGCCATCGGAAAGATATAGATCATGATCCCCGGCAGTTTAAGGGCAAATATCTGCAGGGCGATGGCGAGCGGCATCCCCTTCTGGATTACCGCCCGGACCAGCTCGAACATCAGCATCGACGAAGAAAGGATAGCAGTGAACGACCCGAGGCCAAAGAGGAACGGTTCGAGCAGTTCCAGAAAAATATAGCGGTCGAGGATCTTGATCAAAGCTGGAATTCTTCGCCGAGATAGAATTTCTTGGCGTCTTCGCTCTCGGCCACGGTCCGCGAATCGCCGGAGACCAGGATCTCCCCCTTGTGGATGATGTAGGCGCGGTCGGTGATCGCCAGCGTCTCGCGGACGTTATGGTCGGTGATCAGCACGCCGATCCCCTTCTCCTTGAGGTGGCGGATGATATCCTGCAGGTCGGCCACCGTTTTCGGGTCGATCCCGGTGAACGGCTCGTCGAGCAGCAGGAACGCCGGATTGGTCGAGAGCGCCCGGGCGATCTCCACCCGCCGCTGCTCGCCGCCGGACAGGGAATAAGCTTTCTGTTTGCGCAGGTGGGTGACGCCGAGCTCGTCGAGCAGCTTGACCAGGCGGCTGTCGTACTCCTTTTTCGGGATCTCCGGCATCAGCTCCCAGAGGATAAAAATATTCTCTTCCACCGAGAGCTTCCGGAAGATCGACGGCTCCTGCGGCAGGTAGCCGATCCCCTGCTGGGAGCGCTTGTGCATTGGGTAATGGGTAATATCGTGTTCGCCGAGAAAGACCCGGCCTGCGTTCGGCTTGATCAGGCCGACGACCATGTAAAAAGTGGTCGTCTTCCCGGCGCCGTTCGGCCCCAGCAGGCCGACCACTTCGCCCTGCCCGACCTCGACCGAGACGCCGTTGACCGCGACCTTGGCCCCGTATTTTTTGATCAGTTTTTCTGTTTTGATGTGAATTGGACTAATCCCTCCAGTTTCTTTTTGGCCGCGCCGCTGTCGATCGACTCTGCCGCCAGTTTGAGCCCCTCTTTCAGCTCTTTGGCCTTGCCGCCGACATAAATGGCCGCGGCCGCGTTGAGCAGAACAACCTGCCGCCGCGCCTCTTTCTCTTCATTATCCAGGATCCGGATAGCGATCTCGGCGTTCTCCTGGGCGGACCCGCCGCGCAGCGCCTCGTTGCCGACCCGGAGAAAACCAAAATCTTCCGGCTGAACGTAGAAGGTATGGAGCTTCCCCTCTTTCAGCTCGGTGACCCGGCTCTTTTCGCAGAGCGAGATCTCGTCGAGGCCATCGTTGCCGTGGACGACCAGGGCGTGCTTGACGCCGAGGTTGCGCAGAACGGCCGCCATGATCTCGGTCAGCTCCTCGTGAAAAACACCCAGGACCTGAGCGCCGGCGCTGGCCGGGTTGGAGAGCGGTCCCAGAATATTAAAAACGGTACTGATGCCGATCTCCTTGCGGGTCGGGGCGGCAAAGCGCATCGCCTGGTGAAAATTCGGGGCGTAGATAAAGCCGATCCCGACCTCGTTAATGCACTCTTCCACCGCTTTGGGGTCGATGTCGACCTTGACGCCGAGCGCTTCCAGGACGTCGGCGGAGCCGCAGCGGCTGGTGATCGAGCGGTTGCCGTGCTTGGCGATCGGGACGCCGGCGCCGGCCGCCACCAGGGCGGAGACGGTCGAAATATTGAACGTCCCGGCGTGGTCGCCGCCAGTCCCGCAGGTATCGACCAGGTTTTTAGCGCGGGGGAAGATGCTGACCGCGTGCTCGCGCATCTTGGCGGCAAAGCCGGTGATCTCGTCGACGCTCTCTTTCTTGGTGTGGAGCGCGGTGATAAAAGCCGCGATCTGCGACGGCGTGGCGTTCCCCTGCATGATGGTGTCCATCGCGATCGCCGCCTCTTCGCGGGTCAGGTTGTGGCCGTCGACAACTTTGCGGATTGCGTCTTTCATGGTTTTCCCGGTCTGACGCTAACATTATAGACTCAAAATCGGGGCCGGACAAGGGGAGCCCGGTTGACATCGCTCCGGCCGGATGTAAGAATGACGGGGAGAAGAGCCATGGCCTACGAACGTTTTCCGAGCTGGATCCCGCTTCTATCGGTCACGCAAGCGCTGACGATCTACGCGCTTGGCGCTCTGCTGGTCGGCGGCTTCGGCCCGACGGCCGCTTTTCTTTATCTCCTCTTCTGCGTCTGGTCCGAATACCGGGTCATGCAAATGTCGTGCCGCCACTGCTGCTATTTTGGGAAACTGTGCGGCACCGGCAAAGGGATCGTCGCCCCGCTCTTCACCAGGCGGGGGGACCCGTCGCTCTTTCTGGCCAAAGCGATCGGCTGGAAAGAGCTGATCCCCGACTTCCTGGTTTTCCTGATCCCGGTCCTGGCCGGGCTGATCAACCTTTTCTTTCATTTCCGGTTTTCGACCCTCGGCCTGATCGTGCTGATCGTCATTCTGGCCCTCCCCGGTTCGGGTTTCATGCGGACCCGCCTGATCTGCGCTAATTGTCGGCAACGGGAGCTTGGCTGCCCGGCCGAAAAACTGTTCGGCAGTAAGAAGAAGGAGGGATGTTCATGTTGAAGAAGATCGGTTTGGTTATCGGGATCATTTTGGTCGTGCTCATTGTTGTCGCCGGGGTGATGTTTATCCGCTTCCAGTCAATGGCCAGCAACGTCAAGGCGCAGTACAGCGCGCTCAAGCCGGTCGACCTGCGCCAGGTCAAAGATGGGGTCTACGAGGGGAGCTTCGGCGATTTCCTGGTTGCCGTCAAGGTCAAGGTAACGGTGAAGTATCACCGGATCCGCGAAGTAAAGATCGTGGAACAGCGGTGCGGTGCCGGCTACGAGGCGCTCGATACGACCAGCCGGATCGTCAAAGCGCAGCAGCCCAAGGTTGACGCCGTCACCGGCGCCTCCGGGAGCAGCATGGCGATTATGATCGCCGTTAAACGGGCGCTGACCGGTAAGTAATGGGACAAACCCAGCCCTGATCACGGTCAGCGGAGCGGCAATGGCCATCGTTTTAGCCGGCTGATGAAAAGCCCGGTCGGTCCAGCGCGCTCTTACTAGCCGTCTCCGGTTGACCATAAGGAGGGCATTATGAGTTTGATCAAAAAGAACCCGGTCCTGGCCTATTATATCCTGACCTTTCTCATCTCCTGGGGCGGTTTTCTCCTCATCGGCGGTTCTGGGCTACTCACCGGCACCAACTGGCAAACCGATCCCCGGTTCCAGTTCGCGGTTTTGGCAATGCTCGCGGGCCCGCCTTTCGCCGGCCTCCTTTTATCGTTTATCGTCTCTGGCAAAGCCGGCCTGCGTGAGTTGTTCGCTCGATCGATCCGTTGGCGAGTCAGCGGCCGCTGGTATGCGTTCGCGATCCTGACTGCTCCGCTCATCCAGCTGGCGGTGCTCATCGCGCTCTCAAATTTTTCTTCGCTATTTCTCCCCAGCATTTTCGTTATAAGCGACAAAGCGGCATTACTGGTGGCCGGAATCGCGGTCGGTCTGGTTGGGGGTTTGGTGGAAGAACTCGGTTGGACCGGCTTTGCCATCCCCCGGTTAAGATCGCGCTACAGCCTTCTCACTACCGGGATCATTGTCGGCATATTCTGGGGCATGTGGCACCTATTGCAGATGTGGTGGGTAAGCATGACTTCCGCCGAAGCGATCCCGCTGGCCATCTTCGTCCCTTTATACTTCATCTCTTCAATCCTGGCATTGACCGCATTCCGGGTGTTGATGGTGCGGGTATACGACCGGACAAATAGTTTGCTGGTGGCGATCCTCATGCACGCCAGCTACATCTTCAGCACCCTCTTTGTCCTGGCCCCCCCGATAAAAGGACCGGCTTTTTTAATTTATAACTTTGTATTCACTTTTGTTTTGTGGGCCGTCGTTGCGGCAGTCGCTCTGGCCGACCAAAAACAAATCGCATGAAGAGGATAATGGCCTTTATCAAGAATAATCCGGTCATCGCTTATTTTACCCTGACCTTCGCCATCTCCTGGGGAGCGATCCTGGTCCTGATCGCGCTCAACGGGATGCCGACAACCATAGCCGAAGCCAACGCGCAGCTCCCGATCGCGATCGTGGCGATGCTCGGCGGCCCTTTGGTCTCCGGTTTGTTGCTGATCGGCCTGGTTGACGGCCGGGCCGGTTACCGCGATCTCCTCTCCCGGCTCTTTAAATGGCGCGTTGGCCTCAAATGGTACGCCATCGCCCTGCTGACCGCGCCAGCGGTGATGTTGCCGGTCCAATATTTCCTGACGTTGTTTTCCCCGGCCTACCAGTTTGGTTTCCTGGGGCCTAACGGTTCAGCCTTGCTGGTCATGGCGATAATGTCCGGCCTAGTGGTCGGCATCTGCGAGGAGATCGGCTGGTTCGGCTTTGCCATACCAAAGATGCGGCTCCGTTTCACTCCACTGAAAACCGGTTTGATCGTCGGCGTCCTCTGGGGAGCGTGGCATATCATGGCTAACGATATCTGGGCGATCCAAACTTATACCGGCGATCTGAACCCGATATTATACGCGCTCCTAGCCGGGTTCAGCTATTTGATCGGCTCGCTCCCTCCCTTCCGGGTCCTGATGGTCTGGGTCTATGAGCGGACCGGCAGTTTGCTTATAATGATAATAATGCATTTCAGTCTGACCGCCTGTTCTATATCCTTTGCTTCTCAGACGGCGTCAGGGTGGCAGGTCTTTATCTACGGTTTCTCTATCGCCGCCGCGATGTGGTTGCTGGCCGGAGTAGCGGTCTGGGCTAAAAAGCTTTAGTCCCCGTTATCCTGATGATCGTCCCGGTCAGGTCGATCTCGGGAGCGGTGGTATCAACTTCGCTCAAGACCTTACGAAAGCCGCCGAGCTTGCCGGAAAAGGCGCTGGCCCCCAATCCCATCCCCCACTCGTCGCTGATCTTCCAGGTCAGGTCGAGCCCCAGGCTGCTGCAGGTCCCCGATCCCCAGCGGTTGGTATTATAGGTGGTCTTGGTGTTGTCGTTCGTCTTATTGTAATTATATCCGCCCAGCATCACGCCGGCGCCGGGGGTCACGCTGAGGAGAAAGTTCTTATTCTGGTAGAGCCGCCATTCCAGTACCAGCTGGGCGCTGCCGTAGGCAAAGAAGAGGTCTTCGTAAACTTTGGTCGCGCTCTGCCGGTAAGTATAGTTGCCCGCCCCGCCAAAGCTGCCACCGATCAGCAGCTTGTCATTGATCGGCTGGCGGACGTCAAAAGAGCCGCCGTAGAGGTTGCGGACCGCCGGCAGGCCGGGGAACGCGGCGTTGAACTGGGCCGGATCGAACAACTGCACCCCGCCGCCAAAGCGGGTGTTCTTATGCAGCCCTTCGAATTTTTTCTGCTCCAGCTTTTTCTGGAACAGTTCCGCCTGCTCCGGGGTCAGCTTGTCGACATCCTCCAGCAAACCGGCTAGCGCCGGGATCACCAGGAAACTGACCGCCAGGAGCGTTAACAATCCGTTTTTCATTTGAATCCTCCTATGACTTATGACCGCAGATAATTATACTAATGTCATTAGAAACATTGCAAGTCAGCCAGTTGTTCCAAGTTGACTCCCCGCCCCCACGGTGGGAAAATGGCTCCGTCATGACCATTAAGCAATTCTTCGCCGGCCGTCCGGCATCTTACCGGCTCTTCCAGCTGGTCAAGAAACAGCTAAAAGCTCTGGGGCCGGTCAAGATCGAGGTCAGAAAAACCCAGGTTTCTTTCGGGACCAAACGGAAGTTCGCCTGGGTCTGGCTGCCGCAGATGTGGATCAAAAAGCGGCTGGCGGACAGCATCACCTTAACTTTCGCTTTGCCGCGCCGGGTCAGGCACCGGCAGATCGCGGAAGCTGTCCAACCCCGTCCCCGCCATTGGACGCACCACGTTATCATAGAAAAGCCGTCCGATCTCGGCCGGGAAGTCAGGCAGTGGCTGAAAGAGGCGTTCGCGCAAAGTTTGTCCCTTTGCTGGATAATTGCCCTTATTCTCCTTTTCAGCGCCGGCCCAACTCTGGCCGAAGATGGGGTCGACTACGGCTACTGGTGCACCGACTGCGGGAGGCAGCACGGCCCCTCTGAATCGTGCCCCAAAGCCGGCGCACCCGCCCCTTCCACCCCGGACGAGCCATACGATTGGTCTCAACCTGCTTCTTCCCCAACCCCGACCAGGAGCGAACTGACCCCGGCCGAAAAACACCGGCAGGAAGCGGCGGAGTTTAACCGGCAAGGCGAAGAATTAATGCAATTCGGCCGGCCTGATGAGGCGTACAACAAATTCTGGAGCGCCTGGTTCATGGAAATGGACGTGCCGCTCTATAAAAGCAACCTGGAACAAGCCAAAGCGGCCCTCAGCGTCCGCCAGGCGGAGCGCGATACTAAGATCAAAGAGGCATCTGTTCGGTTAAAGAAGCTGATAATTTCCGACCCGTCGCTCGTCAACGCCCGCGACCCAAAAACGGCGGACGAAACGGTCGTCGCCCTCCTCTTTTTGACTGATACCCGGCCGGGCGGACTGTTCAAGCTGAACCCGGAACTGCCTTTCATCAATCCCCTGCGCGAGCCGGAGCGGTACAAAGCTTGGGAAGAAGCAGAGCGAAAACGGCTGCAGCTCGAAGAGTTTAACCAGAAAGCCAGGGAGCTCGATGCCGCCCGCGACCGGATCATCAGGGAAGAGAACAGGACGATCAATCGCGACCAGAAGCGGCTCTTTAAGGTGGCGGTCCGGGAATTCCAGGCTGTCCGGGGGACCGACCCGCTGACCACCTTCGCTTCGCTGGAAGCTCGGCGGATAGCCGATCCGGCCCTGCAAAAGAAACTCAATCAGATTGCCAGCGCTTACTGGCAGAAGTCGGACGCGGCTAATTTGCAAGCGAGCGAGCAGGCCATGGAGCAGATGAAATCCGAGGTCAACAAGTTCTTTCAAAGACACCCGGAGTTAGCGCGGCCCTGACCGTTCCCCTGGCTACCTCACCCTTGTGTTGACTTCACCACTCCCTAATGGGACAATTTCCTCAGCCAGAGAATAATCATAAGGATGGTGGGGAAATGAAACCGCTTATCACCCTGTTCCTCTCGCTGGTCGCCGCAACCGTGGTCTTCGCTCATGCGCCGTCCGACATTAAGGCAGCCTATGATCAAAAAAACCAGTTCCTGACGATCACCGTCGCCCATCAGGTCGGCGATCCGAAAAGCCATTACGTCAACGCGGTCGAGGTCAAACTTAACGGCCGGCAGGTACTGGCCCAGCGGTTCGATCATCAGTACGGCGACAAACAACAGCTGGTCATCGCCTTCTGGCCCAATTTAAAAAGCGGAACAGAGCTGGAGATCAAGGCCGACTGTAGCCGGTTCGGGGCGAAAAATGTTCGGATCAAGCTCTAAAGATCCTTCGCTCTGGTCGCTGCTCGCTGTCAATCTCCTGACCATCGCGCTGGCGGTCAAGTTCAACTGGAGCGTCCTGGAGCTGATGTGGATCTATTGGGGGCAGAGCGTGACGATCGGCGCGTTCAACGTTGTCCGTCTGCGGCCAAATATCGGGACCGCCACCTTCTTTGCCCTGCATTTTGGTTTTTTCCACCTGATCTACGCGATCTTCCTGTCGGTCTTCACGCTGGCCGGCGACGAGCTCTTCCCCGGCGCGGCCCCGATCGATTGGCGGACCGTGCTGGGGGTGGTCGGCATGTTCGCCGCCAACCACGGTTTTTCGTTCCTCTACAACCGGGAGCGGGACGCGGCCAGGTTCGATGAATCGCGGCTGATGTTCTATCCCTACGTCCGGATCTTCCCGATGCACCTGACGATCATCTTCGGCGCGCTCCTAAGCGGAACCTTCCCGCTTTTGCTCTTTATGGGGCTTAAGACAGCGGCCGACCTCGCCACGCATATTCTGGAACATCGCTAGAGGGGAGAATATTTCCGTGCCCAAAATACTGATGCTCTTTTATCTGTTCCTTGCCCTAACCGGAGGTGTATTAGCTATGGCGCAAGCTCCCAAAACGAGCGAGAGCGGCAAGATCAAGCTCTATGACCCAAGCCTGGGGACGGTCGTCGTTGTTGACCGGGTGGTCAAGAGCGATCAGGAGTGGGAGAAACTGCTGAACCCCGCACAATATGAAGTGACGACCAAAAAAGGGACCGAGGCCCCTTTTACCTGCTCGTTTGAGCAGATCAAAGAAGCCGGCCTTTACCAGTGTGTCCGCTGCGGCACGGCGCTGTTCAAGGCCGGCACCAAGTTTGAGTCGGGGACCGGCTGGCCGAGCTTTTACGAGCCGGTTTCGCCCCTCAACGTCCTGGAGAAGCCGGACAATTCGCTCGGAATGAAGCGGACCGAGGTTGTTTGCGCCCGTTGCGACGCGCATCTCGGCCATGTTTTTGCTGATGGCCCCCGCCCGACCGGCAAACGCTATTGCATCAACGGGGTCGCGCTCCTGTTCGTCCCCTTTGGCGCGAAAGAAAAATACCCGGCGGCGACTTTTGGCGGCGGTTGTTTCTGGCACGTGGAAGAGGAATTCCGGAAAACCAAAGGAGTGGTCGATACGGCGGTCGGTTTTGCCGGCGGGACGGTGCCGGAGCCGTCGTACGAGCGCGTCTGCCGGGGCGACACCGGGCATGCCGAGGTTGTTCATCTCAAGTTCGATCCCAATGTGATCAGCTACGACCGGCTGCTCGACGTTTTCTGGTCGATCCACGACCCGACCCAGCTTGACCGGCAGGGGCCGGACGTCGGCAAGCAATATCGATCGGTCATTTTCTATTATGATGACGCGCAGCAGCAAGCCGCGCAGAAGTCCAAGGAAAAACTGGCCAAATCCGGTAAGTATAAGGGGGCGATCGTGACCGAGATCGTCCCCGCCGCTAACTTCTTCCGGGCCGAAGAGTATCATCAAAAGTATTTGCAGAAAAGGGGAGAATAAGCTTATGAAAACATTGATCATCTGTGCTTCCTATCATCATCAAAACACGCTGAAGGTGGCCCGGGCGATGAACGAGGTGCTTGGGGGGACGATCGTGGCGCCGGCCGATGTCGACCTCTCCACCCTGGCCGGCTACGACCTGATCGGCTTTGGCTCCGGCGCTTACAACCAATTCTTCCATCCCAGCATGCTCAAGCTGGCCGCCAAACTGCCGGAGCTGAAGGGGAAAAAAGCCTTTATTTTTTCGACCAATACGTTCGGCCTGCGGCTTTTTAACGACAAGTTCAAGCCGCTGCTGGAGCAAAAGGGGTTTTCGGTTGTTGCCGACTTTTCCTGCCGCGGCTTTATCGACTTCAGCTTCACCCGGTTCTTCTTCGGCGGCATCAGCAAAGGCCACCCCAGCGAGAAAGAGCTGCAGGCCGCGCGCGAGTTTGCCAGGCAATTGACCTTGGCGGCCGGGGGCTAAAGTTATTCGTTAGGTCTAAACCCGATCCGCTTTTTCGGCTTTTCCTCAAAAGCGATGATCCGTTTAATCTCATCAACGATTTGCAGAATAGCGCTATCGTGCCCGTCAACTCTCCCTTCTAGTTCCCTGAACTTATCAAGTATTTCTTTATGGGAAGCTAACATCGTCCGTAGCCGGGTAAAAGCCCTCATGATAGCAATATTCACCTGAATAGCCCGCTCACTATGTAAAACAGAAGAAAGCATAGCCACTCCGTTTTCCGTAAAAGCATATGGGAGATACCGACGGCCACCCCGCTTTAGGGGCACAAATTGCGACCTTATGTTTGAGGTTCCAAAATGGAACCTCAATTCCTCATATTCATGTAAAATAAGCTTAAACATAAAGTCATCCGGGAACCGACCTATATTTCTGGCAACAGCTTTATTCAGCTCCTTTGTTCTAACGCCATAAAGATCAGCTAAATCGCTATCAAGCATGACTTTTTGCCCTCTGATGAGGAAAATCTTGTTTTCGATCCGTTCGATCGGCAGCAGTTCGCTCATGGGGAAGCTTACAGCAATCTTATTGCCACCTCGACTCGCGGTCGGCACGAGGCAGCCGGCTCGCTCGGTGTAGCGTTTTTCGACACCCAGCCTCCCCAACCCCTCATCCCTAGTCCCTAGTTCCCATAGTCCCCTAGCGCCTTAGTCCCTAGTCCCCTAGCCCCTTAGTCCCTTAGTCCCTCATTCCCCTAGTCCCTTGCCCCCTTTGTCCCCTCCCAATCCTTTGACTTTAGTTGATGGTGGTGACAAAATACCGTTATGCAAAAGCCCGGCAACGGTAAAAAGAGCCCGAACCTTCTCTGGCCCGCTTTGCTGACCTGGTTTATCCTGGCCCTGGTGGCGATCATTAACGGCTCGGTCCGCAATTTCGCTTATCGTCCGCTCGTCGGCGAGCTCCCCGCCCATCAGATCAGTACGGTCACTTTTTGCCTGCTGTTGTTGTCCGTTGTTTACCTGTTCGTCAGGATGGCTAAACCAGCCGACCGCCAGCTCCTGCCGATCGGCCTCTCCTGGGCCGCTCTGACCGGTGCCTTCGAATTTCTGTTCGGCCATTATGTTGTCGGCCACCCCTGGTCTACCCTCCTGGCGGACTATAACCTTGGCGCCGGCCGTCTCTGGCTGGTCGTCCTGGCCATGACCATCTTCTCTCCCCTGATCGCCAGGAAAATCTTTAAGGCCTGACAGCGTTGGGATGATTTAGCCATGCGCCTCTGGAGCTTACATCCGCAATATCTCGATCCCCAGGGCCTGGTCGCCCTTTGGCGAGAGTCCTTGCTGGCGCAAAAGGTGCTGCAGGGGAAGACCAGGGGCTACAAGTATCACCCTCAACTCGACCGCTTCAAATCTCACCCCTCTCCGCTTAAAGCGATCGCTACATATTTAAGAGCGGTTCGGCAGGAAGCATGCAAGAGAGGCTACTGCTTTGACGAACGGAAGATCGGGCCAGGGAGGACGGCTACGCGGATCACGGTCAGCAAGCGCGAGGTGAAGGCTGAGTTCGCCTGGCTGCTGACTAAGCTGAAAAAACGCGCTCCGCTACGCTACCGGCAGCTCCGGACGTTAAAACAGATCAAAAGACACCCGCTCTTTAGCTGAGCGGTCGCGCCAGATAGTCGTTACTGCCCTTGCGGGGTGAAAACATTCGCTCCGGACGGGGTGTTCAATCCCTTGTGGGCTTCTTTCTCCCGCTTCATCGCCCGTTTTTCCTTGAGCGAATATTTCGCCACCTTCTTCACGTTCTTCTGGCTCCCTTGTTCTTTGTTCGCCATCTTCCTTCACCTCCCTGATCTGGATCAAGCTCAGTACACTTCGGCCGTCGAGTAACCCAAAAGATTCTTGGCCGCGCGGAGCGTGTCGTAGATCATCAGCATCTCGCCCGTATTATCGGCCCAGTTGATGACCGACGCAAAAGCCATGACCGCCACATCCTGCTTCTGATCGTAACGGGCGACCGTGACATAGCCGTCAACCCCGCCGTTGTGTCCATAACCTAAGCCGTTGACCGCGGAAACACCGAGCCCGTAAACCCCGCTGGCCGCTTCCGCCGTGATCAGATCGACCGTCGCCCGGCTCAGGCCCGCCTGACCGGAGAGGAACCGCTTGATCCAACTGGCCAGGTCGGCCGGCGTGGTGATCGCGTTCCCCTCAGCCACGTGCTTGGAAATGTTGTAGCGGGTCGCGTCGGTCAGCGTCTTATTATAGTAACCGTAACCGGTAAAATACGGCGCGGGGAGGCTGGTATCGGGACCAAGGTGCGGAAAAGTGGTCCGGGTCAGCCCGTTGGGGGCGGCCAGGTTCTCGCTTACGAATTCTCCGTAGCTCTTCCCCGAGACCCGCTCGATGATCTTGCCGAGGAGAGAATAACCGGTGTCACTGTAGTGAAAAGAGGTATCGGGCGCAAAATAGCTCAGCTGGCTGGTCGCGTCAACGCTGACCAGTTCGTCAAAAGTGTAGGTGTGTTCAGCTGAAGCGAGCTCGGTATAATAAATGTAGCTCTGGCCGGCGTACGGGACCGGCGCGGTCGCCGGGACAACCTCGTTGTCAACGTCCCAAACCCCCGCCCGGTGCCGCAGCAGCATCCTGATCGAGATCTGGTCCTTGTAGGGGATATTGTATTCCGGGGTATTGGGGACGTACGGCTCAGTCGAGCCGGGGATCGTCGCGGTTATCTTGTCGTCAACATTAAGCTTCCCCTGCTGGTGCAGGAGCATGATCGCCGCAGCAGTAAATGTTTTCGTCACGCTGGCGCAGCGGAAATGGGCGTTCGCGTCGTTGCTCGAGGTGGTAGCGTAATACGAACCTTTGGGAGAGATGATGAAAAGGGAAAGCTCCCCGCCCCACCCTTCCCAGCTGACGGCGTAATTCCGCCAGTTGGCCGCGACCAGGGCGTTGATCGCCGGGTCACTCTGGTAGCCGGAACCCTGAGGAAAAAGCGAACTGCAGCCGGTCAGCAAGCAAACAATTATGAGGACCAGGAACGCGCCGAGCGTTCGATAGTAATTCATGGCTCAATTATACTCTGTCGCCGTCTTCGACACCACTGTCGAACTTCACTACACCGAGCGAGCTGTTCGCCTCGTGCCGACCGCAAGTCGAGGTGGTAATAAACTTGCTGTAACTAAAGCAGCATCTTTTTACGGGAGGTTAAACAGCTAGGTCGGGGAAACCATACTTATCAGGAGGTTAACTAATGAATATCAAATACGCTTCGTTCCTGCTGATCCCGCTCCTCTTTCTCCCCGCTCTCGGTTGCGGCTCGTCCAACCGCCAGCAGGGGGATGTGACCCTGGCCGATAAGCCGGCCAAAACCGATAACCCCCAGGTCCGCGAGTTTAACCAGCAGCTCGGCGCGATCGAAGATCAGGCGAGCGCCGAAAAAGCGGTCAACTCGTTCGTCAATTACGTCGACTCCCGGCTCGCCAGGCCGACCGGTGAGGTCGGTGCCAGCTCCCTGCGCGCCCTGATGACTACCGACCTGATCAAAGCGGTCGCTCACCAGGAACTTTACGCCCGCCAGGAAGGAGCGGCCGGGGCGATGTCGAGCAACTATCCGGAGGCACCCAAACCGCTCCTCGACGTCGGCACCATCACCGACACGGTCAACGAGCTGGGCAAAGAAGCGGGTGTCCGGGTCGATGACGAAACCGTTAACAGCGTGAAAAGCGCGGTAGAAGCGTCGGTCCCCAACCTGAACCCGGCCGGCAAGGCCGAAATGACCCCGCTCAACGCCCTGGTCGTCGGCTACGCGATCGGCAGCGGTGATGACGGCTCAGCCGCGGCAGGGTCGGTCGAGATCCCGGCCGCCAAGCTTGGCGCTTTCGTCGAAACGATCACGCAGTAAGGAGGGATGAACATGAACAAGGTAAGAATTGTCCTCCTCTTTTTAACGCTGACCCTGGCTGTCACCCAGGCGGTGGCCGGCGGCGGTAAAGGCCGGTCCTCGGCCCCAACCTATTATACGCTGGAAGACCTGCGGGAGCAGTTGAAAGTGCAATGGTTTGACTTTGCCAACGCCAGCAAGCCGCCTTATGCGTTAGTCGAGCTAGGCGCGATCCCGATCTATCCGGCCAGCACTGCTAAGCGGGCGGCGCAAACCCGGTCACTGCTGGCGAATCCCTCGGCCTACCGGGTCAAGGCTTCCCGCTTGAACGCCAGCTGGATCGACTACGATAACCGCACCTTCGACTGGCCGACTTTCAGCGGCAACGGGGGCCTCAAGGGGGACCTTGTCTTCCTCCGTTCCAACGGGATCGGGGCTGACGTGGTTAAGATCTTCTCGAACTGGACCCATGTCGCCATCGTTGTCGATCCCTGGGGGAAAACAGTCTTCGAGTCAACTCCGGGAACCGGCGTCAATGTTAATTACGCGCCGTCAACCTGGAGCACGGTCTCGTATTACACCTGCAAGCGGATCAGGCCCTACAGCAGCGGCCTGGTCGCTTCGCTGGTAGATAAGGGGATAGCGGCGTTCAGAGGATTGCCCTACTTCCCCAAATTCAGCACGACCAGAGGGAATGTAACCGAGTTCACCTTTGCCTGGTCGAATAAGGAAGACCTCTCTTCGATGTATTGCTCCAAGCTGGTCTATCAGACGTTCAAAAATTATGTTTCCTTCGACACCAACAACACCAGCGTGACGAACAGTCTGTATCAGGAGCGGGCTGGAGGGAGCCCGGCTTTTAGCTGGATCGGCGTCTCGCCCGACGATGTCTATTATTGCGCCGATCTTGATCACGATTTCTGCTATTCCCCCAACCTCCGGTACATATGATCGTGCGCTGGCTGCTCATTTTACTGGTCCTTAACGCCTTTAGCGGCGGCGCCCTGGCTTCCCCGGGGCGCTCCGCCTATGCCCTGCGCTTTACCGCCCGCCAGACCTGGCTTGATCGTTTTGATCCCGATCGCGACGAGATCATTGGCCGCCGCCCGCTAAAGGAAAATTGCGGCTATAACAATTTTGTCGTTGATGAAACGGGCGGCTGCTACCTGGCGCAATACCGTTATGGCGGCAGTCTCTACGGCCGTCGGGTGGATCATTACGATCCTGAGCGGGCCCGTCTCTCAACCTTCCTGAAGCTGGGCAATTGTTTCGGCCCCCGTTATCTTGTTCTGACCAAGGATCAGCTGATCGTCGAAGTCCGCGGGAACGATGATTCGCGACTATTCAGCGGGCTGATCTTTATCGACCGCCGTCAGCGGCGGATCACCAGGCGCCTGTTCATTCGCGAGAACGATCCCGCCCTGTCACAAGCCAATCTTAACGAGCTTTATTACGATGGCGGCCGATACCTGCTCTGTTCCACGTTTTACTGCGCCCGCGATCCTAACGGCACGCTGGAAGCGGCGGCCTTGCCGGAAGACGGTCACGGCGATATTCTGATCATCGACGTCGTGGCCCGGGCTTTGCTCGGCAGGATCATCGTGCCGCGCCAATATTTCCCGGTCGATGGCGTTTGCCTGATCGGCGATAAAGTGTACGTCGCCGCCCTGGAAAAGGGGCGTCGGGCCAGCAGCGGCTCTGCCCCGGCCAACCAGGAGCTGCTTGTTTTTAGTCTGGCCAGCCGGAAATTGCTCAAAACTATCCCGGTCGCTCCCTTTCCCTACAAATTGGCTGCTGACCCCTCGGTCGGCAAACTCTATGTCCAGCACCTGTACGGCTCGACCGTCGAAGTGCTCTCGACCGTTAATGACCGGATCATCAAACGGTTGGAAATACCGGCTGTCCTAATGGCCGCGGTGGTCAAACCGGGCAAACTGTACGTTTCGACCGGAGACATGCTCTGGGAAAAACGTCCGGTCAAAGCCGGCCTGCTCATCATCGACACGCGGACGGATAAGATCATCAAGCGGTTTGACGGCGAGTACAAGGGGATCTCGGAGAAGTCGTTCGTTGAGTAAGGTCAGCTTGATCGCGCTCGGGGTATTTCTCCTGCTGGCGGCCCTGCCGAATCCGCTCGCCCACGCGCCGCTCCTGATCTTTGCCGCCTTTGTCCCGCTCCTGGTCGGGAACCAAAAGTTGACGGGCTGGCCGCGCGTCCGGTTCAATTTTGCTTTCTGTTATCTCTCATTTATCGGGCTGACGTCCCCGCTCGACTCGGCAGCGCTCGGAGTGACAGGCAACGATCTGCTGGTCCTCGCCGCCGCTTTCGGTCTGGCCGCGCTCCTCTACACTGTTATCTTCGCTGTCACCGCCGCACTGGCCGACCGGGGCCCTGGCTGGGCTTTTCCGCTTTACTGGAGCGCCGGCTGGCTGATAAGCCAATGGCTCTGCCAGAACCTCCCTTTCCTGATCCCCGGGCCGATCGAAACCGCCCTCGTCCCCTGGCCGGTCATCCTCCAGTCGGCCAACATCTTTGGTGCGACGGTGATCGGCGGCCTGATCTTTTTGACTAACGCCGTGCTGGCGTTCGCGCTAGCCGACCGCTCCCACGCCGCGTCGATCTGGCTGCTGGTCGTGACCCTTCTCCATCTCGGCAATCTCGGTTATGGCTGGTCGGCTTTGCGGTCAGACTTACCCGCCGATGAAACGGTCACGGTCGCGCTGGTCCAGCCAAACATCAGCGCCGCCGCCTACCAGAAAGCGGCCCAGAACAAATTATTGGAATACGGTTTTTGGCGGGAATTGGAGAAGTTGACCGCGCTCGCGTCGGACCAGGGGGCGGAATTGGTCATCTGGCCGGAACTGTCGGGAACTGCTCTTCCGGCAAAGCCAGCGCGCGCCAGGACAGCTGAACTGTTGTACGGCACGATCAGCGGCGGCGCCAACGCGGCGGTCATCGGGCAGCCGGACGGTTCGCTCAGTCAGCCTTACTGCAAAACTATCCTCTTCCCCTTCGCCGAGTCGTTCACTTATCGGGCGGGACGAGCTTATCAACCATTGCCGTCCGCCACCCGGCTGGAACGGGTCGGCGCCCTGATCTGCCTCGAATCGCTTTACCCGGCGGTCGCCCAAAAACTGGTCCGCCACGGCGCCGCCTGCCTGGCGTTGCTGTCGACCGACGCCGCTTTCGGCAATTCGACCCTCCCCTACATCCACAAGAACGCGCTCGCTTTGCGGGCGATCGAGAATAACCGTTACGCGTTCCATGTCAGCAACACCGGCCCGTCGGCAGCTTTTGATGAGCGGGGGAGAGAGTTGGCGTTGATCCCGTACGGGGAACGGGGCTTCGTTCTGGTCGGTGTTCCTGCCGCCCGGCTTATTTTCTGACCCGGCGGTAGACAGCGGCGTAGAGCGTCAGCAGGGTAAAGTTATATAAGAAATCCTCCAGCGGGATCGTTCCGACTCTCAGGTTCAGGATGGCATTGGGACCATAGGTCACGACCGGCAGGGCGGTCAGGACCGCGTTAAAGATAAAGAAGAGGACCATCCCGATCCCGATCCAGGCCCAGTACAGGCGCGAGGAGACCAGCGGCTGATGATAGACCGGCACGCTCAGGCACCACGCTCCGGTCGCCAGCAAAACAAGCACAGTGTAACCTTTATCGGACGCGAGAAGCGCCCCGGTCAGGCAAGCCAGCGCCGCCCAGTAGAAGAGCCGCCGGTTGACGGCGATCTCGCCGTCCCTCAGGTAAGTGAGCATCTGCTCGTAAAGAAACAGACAGCTGTACGGCACGGTCACAAAAAAGAGCCATTCCTCGATCGGCAAACCGAGCAATTTGGCGCCGGTCACATACCGGGGATTAAAGGCCCAGTGACCGAGCCCGGTGACCAGCACGTCCCAAATGATGAACAGCAGGCCGACCGTCAGGATAGAGATCAGTAACGGCCGCCAGCGCCGGTAAAAGCGGAACCCGGGGAGAAAAGTCAGCAGCAGGGGCCCGGCAATGATCGCCAGGTTAATGGCCAGATAGGTTCTCATCGGGCGGTCACCAGATTGTAAAGAACCCGGGCGACGATCCGGGCGCGCGACGGCTTGACGACCCGACGGTATACCTGCAGCGGCTCCCGCTCGATCTCCGCCGCGGTCCACCGGTACATGTCGGCCGCCGTCTTGACCGGGATCAGGTAGCGGCGTGGGATAAAATGGTACCCTTCTTCCGCCCTCGCCTGCCATTGTCGGTAACGGGTCAACTGCAACTCGATGAACCGCCGGAACTGCTCGGCCTTACTCTCCGCTTCGGCCGGCCGGAGCGAGTTAAGGCCGAACTGCGCCAGCTCAGCACCGGGTAAATAGGTCCGCCCGAGTTTCTGGTCTTCATTTATGTCACGGATAAAATTGACATACTGCATCGCTTTGCCCAGATACCGGGCCGGTTCCAGCGCGGCTTCGGGGAGGTTAAGGATCCGGGCCATCATCAGACCGACCACTTCGGCCGAGCCGTAAATATATTCCTCCGTTTCGCCGATCGTCCGATACTCTTGCTTGTGCGTATCCAGCTCCATCGAGTAAAGGAACGACTCGACCCACTGGGGATCGAACCGTTTTCGTCTGAGTAAGTCGATAAAGCTGTCGATCACCAGATCGCCGGAGGGTCCAGCCGCCAGCGCCCGGGCATAGCGCTCGGCAAAAGCATTGAACCCGTCCTTGTCCTGCGGGAGGGAATCAACATAGTTGTCGGCCTGACGGACGAACGCATAAAGGATCGAGACGTCGGCCCGGACCGGCGCGGGGAAAAAAAGAGCGCTGTAAAAGTAGGTCCGGCTCCCCGCCCGGAAGATCGCCCGCTGCCGGCTAACGTCCATGGCCCTGGCTGATCAGGTTGCTGACGATCTGGGCGGAGATGATCACCATCGGCACGCCGATCCCCGGGTGAGTGTAGCTGCCGGTGTAATAAAGATTACGCAGCTTCTTGCTCCGGTGGGAGGGCCGGAAGATGGCGGTCTGGAAGAGGGTGTGGGCCAGGCCGAGCGCCGTTCCTTTGTAGGCGTTATAGGCCATGGTAAAAGCGCGCTGGGCGAAGATCTGCCGGTAGACAATGCTTCCTCTGATCTCGGTACCGAGCAATTTCTCCAGGTGATCAACCGTCCGGTCAAACATCTTTTCCCTGACCACCGCCGTATCGTCGAGTCCGGCCGCGACCGGGACGAGGATGAAAAGCGCTTCACCGCCGGGCGGAGCGGTCTGCGGGTCGGTCCTGGATGTGCAGCTGAAATAGTAGGAATATGCCTCCGGCCAAGCCGGCCGGTCAAAGATCGCCTTAAAGTGTTCGTCCCACGACGGGTCGAGGTAAAGGTTGTGGTGCAGAGCGCCGTCCAGCTTTTTGTTCAGGCCAAGGTAGATCAGGAAAGCGGATGGCCCCATTTTCCGGCTCTCCCAGTAAGCGGGCGGATAAGAAACGTCTTCGGCCGCGAGCAGCTCAGTCTCGGCGTGGTGATAATCGGCGTTGACCAGAACGATGTCGGCCGCATAAGTCCCTTTATCGGTCACCACCCGCTTCGCCTCGCCCCGTTCGCTCTCGATCCGGCGGACCGTCTGGCCGGTCACGATCTTGACCCCCTGCTCGTCGTTCAAACGGACCAGCGCCTTAACGACCGAACCGATCCCCTCGTCCGGATACCAGACCCCGAGGTTAAAATCGACGTGCGACATGATCGAATAAAGGGCTGGCGTGTTGTCGGGCGAGCCGCCGAGAAAAACGACCGTGTATTCCAGGATCTTCCGGATCCGGTCGCTCCGGAAAAACCGGCGGACATAACGGTCCAACCCCTCAAAAATATGGAGCCGCGGCCCCTTGGTGATGATTTCCCAGTTAAGGAAATCGAAGATCGTCCGGTAGGCGCGGTAGATAAAGCTTTTCATCGCTGTTCGGTACTGGAATTCGGCGCTGCGCATGAACCGGTCGAGCTTTTTCCGCCCGCCCGGCTCCAGCTGTTCGAACAGCGCCCCGGTTTTTTCCCGGTCGGCCGGGATGTCGACCTGCTGGTCGCCGAAAAATACCCGGTAGTTCGGATCGAGCCGCCGCAGACCGTAATAGTCGCCGACCTTCTTACCAAAAAGGGCAAAGTAATTCTCGAACACTTCCGGCATCAGATACCAGGAGGGGCCCAGGTCAAAGGTGAAACCGTTCGTCTTCATGATCCGGGCCCGGCCGCCCGGCTCGGTGTTCTTTTCCAGCACGGTGACCTGAAAACCGTCCCTGGCCAGCAGTGCCGCCGCCGCCAGCCCGCCGCAACCTGCCCCGATCACGACTACTTTTTTCCCGTTCATAATCATCATATTCTATCGCTTGAAGCCGGGAAGTCAATGTTATAATAGGCGCATGGAGATCGTCGTCGCCCAGCATTCCGGTTTTTGCGAAGGAGTGGAACGGGCTTTCCAGATCGCCCTGCAGCAGGCGCAAGCCGGTCAACCGGTCTATATGCTAGGCAACCTGGTCCACAACAAGCAGGTGGTCGATAAATTAAAGGCCGGCGGGATCCGGTCGGTCGCCACGGTCGCCGAGATACCGGCCGAACTTGACAGCATCATTCTGATCTCCGCCCACGGCGTCCCTCCCGAGGTTTACGACGAGGCCAAGGCCAAAGGGCTGAAGATCGTCGACACGACCTGCCCCTGGGTCAAGCGGGCACAGAACCTGGCCGGCAAGCTGGCTAACGAGGGGTGTGCCGTGGTGATCGTCGGCGACAAAGGCCACGCTGAGGTCCAGGGACTCGTCGGCTGGAGCCGCGGGCTGGCCAGGGTCGTCCAGACCGTGGCCGATATTGAGGCGCTCGACCTGGCCCCCGACCAGTGCGTCGGCCTGATCGCCCAGACGACCCAGGCCGAAGCTCATTTTCAGACCCTGGCCGCCGCCATGAAAAGCCGGGTACCGGCGGTCGAGGTCCACAACACGATCTGCGGCGCCACCCACAAGCGGCAGTCAGCAGCGGTCGAGGTCGCCCGGCAAGTGGATCTAATGCTGGTGATCGGCGATAAAATGAGCGCCAACACCAAGCGGCTGACCGAACTCTGCACGGCAACCGGAACGGAAACCCACCAGATCGAGACCGCTTTTGATCTTGACGAAAAATGGTATGACGGTAAAAAGCGGATCGGCGTCACCGGCGGCGCCTCCACCCCTGATTGGGTGATCGCCGAGGTGCTTACAGTTCTTCGCTCGGCTCCCTGAGGACCCGCCAGAAGCAGTAGAGGTTCAGCCCGATTATCAACCCCCAGGAAATGACGATAAAGGTCCAACCGTAGGCGTTCACGCTGCTTTCTCCTTATTCCGGTAATAGGCGAGTCTGACCAGCAGCGCGATCGCCGCAAAGAGGATGACCAGGCCGAGCCTGGTCGCCAGCACATAGGGTCTGTTCGCCTCCGGCACCCCCCGCATCATGATCACCGGCACTCCCTGCTGCCAGAACCACGACCCGAGGATCAAAAAGAGGAACGTCGGTGTAACGTACTTGATGATCGGCCGGTAAAACCGGGGGATCGTCAGCTCCGCGCCGCGATGCATCTCGTCCCACGCCTTATCCATACCGAAGACCCAGACAAAGAGGACTGTCTCGATCGTGCCAAAGAGGACCAGCGCAAATGTCCCCCCCCAGAAATCGAGCTCGTCGACCACTCCCTGCCCCAGAAAAAAGATCGAGAACTGACAAAGCAGGAAAAGGGCGAGGCCCAGGCGGAGAACGGCGCGCTTTCTCTCCAGCTTGAACTCGTCGACGATAAAGGCGACCGCCGGTTCCGCCAGGGAGACCGACGAAGTGATCCCGGCCAGGAAAAGAAGCAGGAACCAGAGCAGGGCGAACACGGCGCCGAACGAGAGCTGGCCGAAGATCAGCGGCATCGTGACAAAGCCGAGATTAAAGGCCCCGCTCGCCGCCGCCTGGCTTGCCCCCGCCGCGCCGAGAAAAACGAAGGCCGCCGGAATGACGATCGAGCCGCCCAGGACAACTTCGGCCAGCTCGTTGGTCGAAGCGGCGGTTAAACCGGAGAGGACAACGTCATCCCCGTGCTTCAGGTAGCTGGCATAGGTCAGGATCACGCCGATCCCGACACTTAGGGTAAAAAATATCTGGCCGGCCGCCGCCATCCAAACCTTGGCACTCCCCAGGACGGAAAAATCCGGGTTCCAGAGGTAACCCAATCCCTCGGTAATGTTCGGCATCATTAAGATCCGGCCGGCCAGGATAAAACCGCAAACAAAGAGGACCGGCATGGCGATCTTGCAGAGGATCTCGATCCCCCCCCGGACACCCCGGTAGAGAAAATAGAAGTTGACGGCAAAAGTCAGCAGAAAGAAAAGGTAGGCGGTCCAGATATTGCTCCCCGGCGCTAATCCCTGGTAAGCGGCCAGAAAACCTTTCATCCCCTCCGGCGAGACGTTAGCAAAAAGCTGTCCCGTCAGGGCGAAAAAGGCGTAACCGAGCAGCCACGACTCAATATATGTGTAATAGATAAAGATCACGACCGGACCAAAGATCCCGATCACTCCCAGATATTTGACGATCCGGTGCTGGGATAACCGGTTCAGAATGAACGGGGCGCTGCCGTGGCCAAACAGGCCGCCGTGCCGGCCGATCGCCCACTCGATCCACATCAGCGGGATGCCGAGAAGGAGGAAGGAGATAAAATAGGGGATCATAAAGGCGCCGCCGCCGTTCTGCGCCGCCTGGACCGGGAAACGGAGAAAATTGCCGAGGCCGACGGCCGAACCGGCCACCGCCAGGATTATTCCCAGCTTGTTCCCCCACACTTCCCGTGGTTTGCCCGCGGCCATAGCGGTGTTATAATACCCCTGTGAAAAAGATTATGCAATTGACCGCGCTGGTCCTCTGCTGCGCCGGTCTGCTCTCCCCCGCCTGGAGCCTCACCCTGCAAAAGATCCGCTTTGGTTACTATCCCGACAAGATCCGGGCGGCGCTCGACTTCGACGGCCCGTTCACCTATACTCTCGACGAATCGCGGGAACGGATCATCATCAACCTGCCGCAGACGGAAGCCGCGCCCGAGATCAGCAATTACATTGAATCGAGCGACCTGATCGTCCGTTATTTTGAGATCGAAAAGATCGACGACGGCCTGAAGGTGACCGTCCCGCTCAGCGAGCCGGTCCCCTACAGCGTTTATACGCTATCCGATCCCGCCCGGCTGGTGCTCGATTTCAAGCGCGACTTCACCAACATCATCTCCGGCGGGACGATCGTCGACGGGGTCGAGCATCTCAAAGTCTCCCGGGGAACGGCCAGCGGCCGGATCACCGCCGACGTCCTCAAGGTTGACCTGAACAAAGCGAGTGTCGCCCCCGCCCTGGCGCTTAAGAACAAACCGAACGCACTGGAATCGTTCATTAACACCGTCTCACCCTGGCGCAACGTCGACGACGACAAACACTTTTTCCGGGCGCGCGTCAGCACCATCGCCGACCAGCAGGGGGCAGTGGCGGCGGTCAATGGCACCTACTTTGCCTACACCGGCAAGCCGCTCGGCACCCTGCTGATCGACAAGGAGATGGTCTCCTCGCCGATCTACGACCGAACGGCGCTGATCATCAATGATGAACGCCAGGCGTTCATCGACAACGTCCTGATCGACAGCTACTTTAAGACCGCGGGCAACCTGCGCTACAACATCGGCGGCGTCAATCAGGGGCGCAAGGACAACTCCTTTGTCCTCTACACGCCGGCCTGGGGGGAGAAGACCGGGACCGATACCAGCGGGATCGAACTGATCCTCTCCGGTTCGGTGGTCAGGGAGATCAGGCTCGGCAACTCAATCATCCCGGCCGACGGCTATGTCCTCTCGCTTTGCGGTCCGGCCAGCCAGTTCGTCAACGAGAACGTCAAGGTCGGCGATCGGCTCGACGTCCACCTGAAGATCATCCCCTACACCACCCCGCTCAAGAGCGTCCTGCACATGATCTCCGGCGGGCCCCGGCTGGTCAAGGAGGGAGTGGCCTACGTCTCCAAGCAGGAAGAAAAGTTCAAGGCTGATGTCGCGCTCGGCCGGGCCGCGCGGACGGCGGTCGGCCTGACCAAGGACGGCAAGATCCTCCTGGTCACGGTCGACGGCGCGCCGCGCGCCAAAGGGAGCCGCAACGATCGGAGCAGCATCGGGATCTCGCTGGAGGACCTGGCCGAAATGCTGATCAGTCTGGGGGCGGTGGAAGCGATGAACCTGGACGGAGGCGGCTCGTCAACCATGTGGATCGACGGCCGGGTGGTCAATAAACCGGCCAACGGCTACGAGGTGGGCGTCAGCAACGCGCTGGTCGTCAAACCGCGTTTTTAATCGTTGACCGGGCCGGAGAATTGCGCGAAGTACTGCTTGAAATCCTCGGAGAGCGGCACGACGCCGTCCCAGCGTTTGACGATGCTGCCGTTCTGCTCGATCACGGTCGCCGGGATCTTGCTGACCTCGTAGAACGCTCCCTCCGCCAGTCCGTCCATGGTGGTTTCCATGTCAAAGAACGAGAGCTTGACCTTGCTGTCGTCAATGTTCCAGCGGCCGAAGAACGTCTCGAACTTCTTCATCGTCGTCTTGCAATACTCGCAGCCCGGCTTGCCGAACACTTTTACTTCCATGGTCATGACCTCTCTTCCAAGACTTTTTTGATCGCCAGGAACTGGACCAGCAACCCGCTGAACAGGCAGATGTTGAACACCAGGTACATCAGCTCCTGGACCAGCCGCGAAGGATTGTAAACGCTGTAATCGGCGAAGAAATTATAGACGTGCAGCACGGCAATGACCAGGACCGCCGGCAGGATGTACTTCCACCCCTTGGCCAGGACGTAATTGTCCTTCATTCCCAGGCAGCGGATGATCTCCAGCGCCAGGAACGCCGAGCCGAAGATCAACACGATGTTGACGCCGACCAGCACATCGGTGAACAGCTCGAGCATCATGATAAAAAAATTATACTCCAATTAACCTTGCTGTCAAGCCGGGCCGCGGTTGACTTAAGCCGGCGTCCATTATATATTTAGTCCGAAGAGCGATGCAGCAAACCCGCAAGACCGTCGGCGAATATCTGGTCGAGAATCGGCTGCTCAGTGTAGCCCAGCTGCAGACTGCCCGGCTGGAATCGGAAAAGACCGGCGAATCGCTCAGCCATGTCCTGATCCGCCTCGGCCTGGTACCGGAAGAGCGGATCCTGGAATATTACACCGACCACTGCCTGATCCCGACCGGCGACGTCAAAAAGCTCGACCCGCAGGTCCTCCCCCTCATCCCCGAAGCGACGGCCAAGAGATACCACCTGTTGCCGCTCGCCCGCAAGGACAACCGGCTGATCATGGCGCTCTCCGACCCGCTCAACGTCATCGTCCTGGACGAGATCAAGTTCCGGACCGGGCTGGAGATCGAGGTCCGGGTGGCGCGCGAATCGGAGATCGCCCAGGCGATCGCCCAGTACTACGGCGCGCAGGGGTCGGTCGGCGAACTGATCAAGAACATCGATCTCCGCTCGGTCGCGGTCGGCGACGAGGACCTCGATCTCTCCAAGCTGCAGAGCCTGGCGGAAGAGGCGCCGATCATCAAGCTGCTCAACACCTTCATCACCCAGGCTTTTCATGATCGCGCCTCCGACCTGCACATCGAGCCGGACGAGAATATCCTGCGCGTCCGTCACCGGATCGACGGGGTCCTCTACGACGTCGCCACTTTGCCTAAATACCTGCAGCCGGCGATCATCTCGCGCGCCAAGATCATGGCCGAGATGAACATCGCCGTCAAACGGGCGCCGCAGGACGGCCGCTTTCAGATCGACATCGAAGGGAATCCGATCGATGTCCGCGTTTCCAGCTTCCCGACGATCTACGGCGAGAACATCGTCATGCGGCTGCTCGACACCCGCTCCATCCTGCTCGGTCTGGACGAGGTCGGCTTCTCGCCGGAAGATCTGGCCCGGTTCAATTCGCTGCTCAAATACCCCAACGGCATCATCCTGGTGACCGGGCCGACCGGCTGCGGTAAAACGACCACCCTCTATTCCGCGCTCAACACGCTCAACTCGCCGAAAAAGAACATTATGACGATCGAGGACCCGGTCGAGTACCATCTGTTCGGCATCCGCCAGGCGCAGATCAACGTCAAGGCCGGGCTAACGTTCGCCACCGGCCTCCGCTCCATCCTCCGTCAGGACCCCGACATCATCATGGTCGGTGAGATCCGTGACCTGGAAACCGCCGAGATCGCCGTCCAGGCGGCGCTGACCGGCCACCTGGTGTTGAGCACGCTCCACACCAACGACGCCCCCTCTGCCCTGACCCGGCTGGTCGACATGGGGGTGGAGCCGTTCCTGATCGCTTCTTCGGTCATCGGCATCGTAGCGCAGCGCCTGGTCCGGACGATCTGCAAAGAATGCAAAACTTCGTTCCACCCCGCTCCACCGGTCCTCGAAGAACTGCACGCTGACCTGCGCGGCCAGGATGTGGCCTTTTTTGCCGGTAAAGGGTGTAAGGCGTGCAAGGAGACCGGCTATCGCGGCCGGACCGGGATCATCGAGCTGCTGGCGATGAACGAACCGATCAAAGAGCTGATCATTGCCAAAGCGTCAGCCGGCGCGATCTTAAAAGCAGCTGAGGCAGCGGGGATGCGTTCGATGCGGACCGCCGGTATCACTAAAGCGCTGGCCGGGATCACGACGATCGACGAAGTCCTGCAGGTAACGAGGGTCGAATAAGCCATGAGCGAATTCGCTTACAAGGTCAGGGACGATAAAGGGCGGCTGGTCGCCGGCCGGATGCCGGGCGCAACCTCCGGCGAAGTGGTCGACCGTCTGCACAATCTCGGCTACACGGTCGTCTCCGTCAAACCGGCCGCGGCGGGCTTTGCGCTCGACTTTTCGCTCCCCTCCTTTAGCCGGATCAAGACGGAGGATTACGTCATGCTCGCCTCTCAGCTGGCGGCAATGCTGGCGGCCGGGGTGGCGCTGACCGCAGCACTTGATGTCATTGTCGAGCAGACCGAGAACCCGCGCCTGCGCGCGGCGCTCCAGCGGACCTCGGACGACGTCAAAGCCGGCAGCTCTCTGGCCGACGCGCTGCGTAAACACCACGGGACCTTTCCGACCTTATTCGTCAATATGGTGGCAGCCGGTGAAGTAGCCGGGAACCTGGAAGAAGTCCTGGCGCGGCTTTCGGTCTTCATGGAAAAGCAGGCCGATTTCCAGCAAAAAGTGCTGACGGCAATGTTCTACCCGATCATTCTCCTCTGCTTCAGTCTGGCGGTCATCATCCTGGTCATCCTGACCCTGCTCCCCGCGTTCGTTAAGATGTTCAAAGATGCCGGCGTACCGCTCCCCGGGCCGACCCAGTTCCTGTATAATGTTAATCTGCTGGTCCGCAATTACTGGCTCTTCCTGCTGCTCGGCCTCTCCGGGCTCTTCCTCGGTCTCCGTTATTTCCTGCGGACCCCGTTCGGTCGGGCGTTATTTGACCGGCTGACCCTTGACCTCCCCGTCTGGGGAACGCTCAGCCGCAAGGTCGCGATCGCTCGCATCTTCCGCACGCTGGCGTCGCTCCTGACCGCCGGCGTCCCGATCCTCAAGGCGCTGGAAACGCTGGAAAAAACGACCGAGAACACCGTCTATGCCGGAGTGATCAGGGAGGCGCAGCACAACGTCAGCAAAGGGGGGAGCCTGGCCGAACAACTGCGGGCGAGCGGGGAGTTCCCGACGATGGCGGTCAAGATGGCGGCGGTGGGCGAAGAAGCCGGCTCACTCGACAAGATGCTCGCCAAGGTCGCCGACTTTTACGAGCTGTCGGTTGATTACGCCGTCAAGCGCCTGACCGCCCTGATGGAGCCGTTCTTTCTCGTCGTGGTCGGCGGGGTGGTCGGTTTTATCCTCGCTTCGGTCATCATGCCGATCTTCCAGATGGTTTCGACGCTCCGCCGCTAGAGGCCCTATTGCGGCCGCAGGGCGACGCCGATCTTCGCAAAAATATAGACTGACACCAGCAGCAGGACGATCCCCAGGCTAAAGCGCGAGCTCAGGGCGATCCGGTCCATCAATAAAACGTCCTGGTCAGAGAGCCGGGAAAGCCGGAGCATCCAGTCCGGCCAAAAAAGGTAAAGCAGGCCGACCGCGATGATCAGCGCGCCCCCGGCCACGAAGCCGAGATAATAACCGGGATAATCCCAGAGCGAATGAATGATCCACCCGCCGCCCGCGATCAGCAACAGGCCGAAAACCAGATTGTGCCGGCGCAGGCTGACCTCAACATGGAAGAGCGGGAGGTTGCAGAGGGCGTTCAACCAGCGCCAAAACCCGAGCGGGAGAAGCAGAAAGAGAAAGCCGAAGAATGCACTGACCGCGCCGGCCGCCAGGACCAAATTGATCATGCCCCCATTGTAAAACACCGGGCGGGAATGTCAAGAGCGGGGATATCTTGACTTTACCTTGTCCATCTGGCAATATTCATAGTAAGTAAAGGGGGAGTTATTCATGAATTTGAAAAAAGCTTTTTCGATCGTTGAGCTCCTGATCGTTATGGCCGTGATCGCGATCCTGGTCAGTATCGCTATCCCGAGCTTCCGGGCAATGCAGACCGAGGCTTGGAAAGCCAAAGCCCAGGGCGACGTCCGGGTCCTGAAGATCGCGCTGGAAAGCTACTTCAAGAACCACGGTTCGTTCCCGGCGGTCGCTAATTACCAGACCACCCTGCTGGCAGAGACCCCGCCGGTGCTGGAATCAACTCTTTACGATCCGTTCGGCGCCAGCAGCACAACCGCTTATTCTTACGTTGTTTCCACCAGCGGCAAATATTACGCCGTCTATTCCGTCGGGTATGGCGGGACCGGCGCGCTGACCGTCGCGGACACCGGTGCCGTCGCCACAACGGCCGGCACCCCGATATACGCCACGAACGGCCGCTGACCGCGTTCAGCCTGAATGGTTAAACGGGGCTTTTCGCTTGTTGAGCTCCTGATCGCCGTTGCGCTGATCGTGACCGCGCTGATCCCACTCCTCCAGGCGCTCGGCAGTACGCTGATCGCTTCTACTTCCTCCGTGACCGAAGCGACCGCCCTCAATCTGGCCGGCAATAAAATGGAAGAGCTTAAAAGCTTGACCTTCGCCGCACTCACGGCCGAAGCGAAAAGCTCCCTCCCCAACCAACCAAACCTGCAGCGCTCGGTCAGCGTTGACTCGCCGGCCGTCAATCTGAAACGTGTCGCTGTGACCGTCTCCTGGGCAACGGCGGCCAGCAGCGAAAGCGCCGTTACCCTGGAAACCTATGTCGCGAATTTCTAAAGGCTTTACCCTGGTCGAGGTGCTCCTCGCCTCCCTCCTCTCCGGCCTCCTGATCGTACTCGTCATCTCCGCTTATTTGGCCGGCGCCCGGCTCTTTGAGAATGAGCTCAGCCAGTCGGATCTTTTCTGGTCGGGCCAGCAGGCAGCCGAGACCATGGCCGCTCGGATCAGGGAGAGCCAGGCGGCGACCGATCCACAGAGCGATCGGCTCACCCTCTGGTGGCGCGACCTGGACAACGACGCTTCGGCCGAAGCCGACGAACTGCTCACCTATTCGGTTTCCGGCGAAAGTTTGCTGGAAACCACGGGCGGGACCGGCCGCGGTCTGGCCAGAGCCGTCCACTCACTGGTCTTTTCCTACGACGGCCTGACCGACCCCAAACTGGTCACCGCGACCCTGACCTTGAGCAGCGAAAGCACGGTCATCACGATCGAGTCGGTCGCCCGGATCAGAAATCAATGATGAAAAAGGGGAACATCTTACCGCTTACGTTCATCCTGATCAGCGCCCTGGCGGCGATCGTCTTTAGTTACTCCTACCTGACGGTCACCAGCCTGAAAAACAGCGGCCGCGCCGTCAGCCAGGCGCAAGCCCTCTGTCTGGCCGAAGCCGGCCTGGCGAAAGCGACCTGGTATTTGATGACGCCGGTCGTATCCGGCGGCAAGGGAATAACCTGGCGAACGCCGGGGACGACCGAAAGTTTCGCCGGCGGCAGTTATACCCTGCGGATCAACGACCCCTCCAGCGGTAATATTCTGATCACGGCAGAAGGGACGGTTGGCAGCGTCAACCGGGTGATCCAGGCTGAATATAACCAGTACCCGGCCGCCGTTAAGTACGGGATCTTCGGCAGTAATTACCTTGGGATCGGCGATCGCACCCGGGTCAGGGGGGATATCTACAATAATGGCGATGTTCAGATCGATCCGGGCGCTATTGTTTCCGGCGAAGTGGTCGTGACCCCCGGGCACTCGATCTCCGGCGGCGGCACCTGGACTCCGGGCTCCCTCCCAGCAGACCCGCCCGCCTTCCCCTGGCTGGACACCACCTACTACGATGCCGAGATCGCCGCCGCCGCTGCCCAGAACTTAAACATCAATAAATATTATTACGGGACGGTCAATCTCGCCGGCGGCAAGCTCTACGACAAGAACAACATGACCATCTATGGGACCATCGTCGGTCCGGGTGTGATCGCCGCCGCCTATGATCTGACAATTAAGTTCGGGGCGACGATCGACCAGCGCGTTACGCTGATCGCCGGACGCAATTTGAAGTTCGAGAACAGCATCAGCCTCGGCGGTGACAGCACGATGTTCGGCCGCACCAGCATCTCCTTTTTCGACAACATCGCCATTGCCAACCGGGTCTCCCTGCTTTCCCCAAATCTGGTCTCAATTGGCAACTGGCAAACCATCAATGGTATAATCTACGGCGGTCAGGTTTCCATCGGCAATCACAGCGTGGTCAGGGGGAATTTGATCGGCGGGGCGACCGGCGCTGTTAGCCTGGGGGATGATTCATATTTCTCCTTTGATCCGATCAGGCGGCCCAGCACGCCACCCCCGGGGCTGGACACCAGTTTTTCGTTCCGGAACGGCTCCTGGAAGGAATTATAATGCTCGGACTGGACATTGGCGATAAACGGATCAAAATAGTTGAGCTCAAGGAGATGCCGGCCGGTCCGACCCTGACCGGCTACGCCATCAGCGAGGTCCTGATCAAGATGGAGGGAGAAGACCAGTCTCAGGCCCTCGCCCGCACGATCGCCACCGCCGTTAAGGCCCACCGTCTGGAAGGGAAAGAAGTCTTTTCCGTTATTTCCGGCCCCAAAGTCCAGACCAGGCGGCTCTCCCTGCCGCACATGCCGCCGCAGGAGCTGAGCCAGGCCGTGGTCTGGGAAGCCAAGAACTTTATCTCTTTTCCGGTAGAGAACGCCGTTATCGACCACTACGTGCTGGATAAAGCGCCCGGTCAGGGAGACAAGCTCGATGTCATCGTCGTGGCGGTCGAGGCCGACACCCTGAAAAAACACGTCGCCACGATCGAAGCGGCCGGTCTCAAGTGCAGCGGCGTGACGATCCCGCCGTTCGCCATTCTGGAAACCGTCAAGCTCCTCCCTCAGGTCGTCAAGTCCGACCTGGTCGCGCTGATCGACTGGGGAGAGCGGACGGCCAGCCTGAATATTTTCCGCAACGACCTGCTCCTCTTCACCCGCGAGATCACCCTGGCCGGCGCCGACATCACCGGCGCGATCGCCAAGGAGCTCGCGCTCGACCTGCCCGCTGCCGAGAACCTCAAGACTAACTGCGGTCTGCCGGCCCGCGACGACCTCTCGCAAACCTGCGAAGGGATCGCCCTGCCGGTCATCCGTGAGGCGATGGTCACCATCCTGACCCGGCTGCAGAACGAGATCGTTTCGTCGTTCGATTATTTTCGCGAGCATTTCGGCGACGAGAAGGTCGCCCGGATCTTCCTCTCGGGCGGTTCCAGCAAACTGAAGAACGTCGAGGACCATCTGAGCGCGGAGCTCGGCACCCTGGTCACGGTTGTCGATCCGACCAAGGTCGTCCGCCTTGATCCGGGGCTCGACCTAGCCGCGCTGAACGGCGACGCCCCCTTTCTGACCCTGGCGATCGGGGCGGTCCTCGGCCGGGAGCGGGAGATCAATTTCCTGAAGATCAAAGAAAAGAAAACGAACTCGCCGGTTAATTTTGTCTCTCAGCTGCTCGACCGCATCCAGATCCCCAACGCCTCGATCATTGCCGCCCTGTTCCTGCTGGCGGCCCTGCTGGTCGGCTTTAATTTCTACCTGAACTGGACGATCGAGGACACCCGCAAGGAGCTTAGCGTCAAGAGCCTGAAATTGAGCCAGCTGGTCAAGTACCGCGACCGCAAGATCGCTTTCCAGGACATCACCAACAAGGAGATCGACGTCAAGCAGCTGCTCGTCCGGGTCGACACTCTGATGCCCAAGAGCCTCTCACTCGCCTATTTTCTCTTTGATAACAGCAAAGGGGAGGTCGAGATCGCCGGCGAAAGCGAGAATCCGCAACCGGTCTCCGATTTCTCGAAAAAACTGGAAGATTCACCCTACTTCCACAAGATCCGGCTGATCGAGATCAAAAAAGTCGGTCTCGTGACCACTTTTCGGATCGGTTTTCAGGTCAATTAACCATGCTGAAAGAAAAAATAATTAAGATCAGTACCCTGGGCCTGATCCTGCTGCTCGGTTTCATGCTCTATCGCGTTTTTATCATCCCCAAGCGCGAAGGGATCAAGAACCTGAAGCGGTCGCTCAAGAACATCGAGTTCCAGATGAACCGCTTCCTCGGCGAGGAGGTGGCGCAGCGCGGCGGGTCAATGGAAAAAGACCAGCTCGAACAGGAACTGGCCAAACTGGTCTCACGGATCCCGTCCGAGCGGGACCTGCCGCGGATCATCGACCAGATCCTGATCCAGGCCGGTAAGGGATTAAAGATCGAATACACGCGGATCGAGCCGAAGGAGTCCAAGCGTGAGGGAAGCTACCTTAATTTACCGATCGAGATCGAGTTCCTTTGTTCCTACCAGGACTTGTTCACTTATCTGACCCAGCTCAAGGCGCTCCCCGAGGTGACCGTGACCAACGCCCTCGACCTGCGGCGGCTCCCCGACCAGCCTGACCGGCTGGCGGTCCGGCTCCTCCTCTCCGCCTTTGTCGTTCCCGAAGAAGAGGAGGAACGGGCCACAGCGATCAACCAGGAACTTCCGGCGGGGACCCCGAGCCTAAATCCGTTCAAGCCCCGCTATGCCCCCGCTGCCACCAGTTCCGCCCCCCTTCCGGTCAAGGTCGCCTCGACCGACACGACCTCGCGGCCAGCAGAGGTCATGACCCTGGAGGGGATCGTTAAAGGAGAGTTCAGCGCGGCGCTGATCAACGGGCAAGTCATCTATGTCGGTGATAAATATAACGGGTACGAGCTGATCAATATCCGGCAAAACAGCGCGATCCTCCGCAAAGGGGGGCGCACCATCACCCTGCAGCAGAAGGATTAGCTGACGGTCAGACTGCCGTCCCGGTGGCGGTCACGTAGTTCCGCGATCTTCCCCTTGTTCCACCCCGGCACCCGCGAAAAATAACCGGTGATCCGCGTGATCCCTTCGATGTTGGCCGAACTGCAGGCGGGACAGGCCGCATGCAGGCCGCGAGCAGTCCGCCCGCAGTCGGCGCAGGCGGTGAACTCTGGCGAAAAGGCGATCTGGCCGTTCAGCGTGGTCCGGAAAGTCTTGATCACGAAATTGGCGATCGACTCCGCATTCGGCCGGGCTTCGCCGAGCCAGATGTGGGTCAGCGCGCCGGCATCGATCAGCGGGTGGAATATCCCCTCCTGCCGGACCCGGTCGATCGGGCTCATCTGGTGGCTGACGTTAAAATAGGTCGAGTTGGTGTAATAGATCTCTGCCGTGCCGGGATTCCCCTTCAGGACCTGGCCGGCCTGTTCCGGAAAATGCTCGCGGTCGAGCCGGGCAAAGCGGTAGGCGGTCGATTCCGCCGGCGTCTGCTCCAGAACAAAATGGAGGTCGTACTTCTCCGACAGCTCCTGGCATTTTAGCTTCATGAAAGAGATGACCTTGAGGCCAAGCTTGAGCGCGTCCGGCCCTTCGTGCAGCTCCTTACCCAGGTGATACTGGACCAGTTCGTTGAGGCCGAGGATCCCGATCAGGTGCGTGACGCGCCGCAGGCGCAGGTACATCTCCCCGTCGCGCTTGGTCGCCAGGAGCGAAAGCGGCCCGTCCGCTCCCTCTTTGAGCAGCGCTTCGATAAAGTTCCGTTTCTCGCGGTGGGCCTGGGCGGCGATCCGCAGTTTCTGTTCGATCTCCTGAAAAAGGCGGTCGTCATCGTGATCGGCGACATAAGCCGCCCGCGGCAGGTTGATCGTTACGTTCTGGATCGCCGAGTAGCGCATCCGCCACGGCTCTTTGGCGTCCTGCAGATCGGAGTATTCCAGCTTGAACGCCAGCCGGCAGCACTCGGAGATCTTGGCCGTTTCGCCCCGGTCAAAAACAAAGTAGGTGTTCCCCTTTTCCGCGGCGACCTCGCAGATCAGCCGGAGGAATTCCTCGTGCCCCGGGGTCTGGAAGAATTTTTCCGTCATGTGGACGAGCGGTTTGGGAAAAAAGAACGGCCGGCCCGCCCCATCGCCTTCCAGGTAGACCTCGAACATCGCGGTAGCGAACTGCTGGGCCAGGTGATTGTAAGCGGCGTAAGTTTTGCCGGTGTAGACCCCGCCCGCCCCCATCGCCGGGACCGCTTCAAAGTGCTTGGGCGTTTCCCAGTAAATATTCAAATCGGAAAACAGCCCCTGGCCGCCGCGGGAAACGGCCACCGTGGCGAATTCGTAGATCAGTTTGCGGGCCAGTTTCTTTATCTCTTCGTAGGTCAGCCCCTCCAGCAGCGGCGAGAGGAAGAGGTTGACCGCGTCCCAGCCGATCGCCCCGGCAAAATGGCCATGCAGCGCGACGGAGAACTTGACGATCTGCGAGATCAGCGCGTCGGCATCCTGCGCCGGCTTCTCCGCCTTGCCGGCATCCGGCAGATCGAGCCCGAACTTCTTGACGAACTCGATCGACTGCCCGCTGCAGTACGGCCGGTCGACAAAGCCGAGGTCGTGCAGGTGGATCTCCCCCGCCATGTGGGCGTCAGCGACCGGGAGGGAAAAGACGCTGAGGAGGGCGTACTCCTTTTTGATGTTCTCGGCGAGCGTCAGGTTGGTCGCTTCCGGCGAATGCGGCGAGTTGGCGTTCTCCTTGTTCTTGTGGAAGATGATCCGGTTAACGTCGTAGACCGGCACGCCCAGGCGGGTATGCTTGCGTCGCGCGTCCTCCAGCCCGTACTCCAGCAGCTTGACGTCGACCAGCTCGCGGATCAGCGGCGCGGTGATGTTGCGGACCGCCATCGCTTTGATCTGCTTCTCCACCTCAATAGCGATGATCCCGGCGATCTCCGGATTAAGACCGGTCTCCTTGTGGAGCGCGGCGACAATCTTCTCTTTGTCCCAGGCGATGATGTCGTCGGTCGACGTCCGGACAAAGACCGACAGGTCGGTCGCTTCTTCCGCCGGCGCCTCCGCCGGCCGTCGGTTAATTGTTGTTAAGCTGCCCACTCCGGTACCTGTCTTTGAGCTCACCGGTCTTGCCTCGGTTCCAGCCGGGGATCCGGGAGAAATACCCGGTGATCCGGGTTATCCCCTCGATATTGCTCGAGCTGCAGCTCGGGCAGGCGTCCTTCAGGCCGCGCGTGATCTTGCCGCACGCATTGCAGGAGGTGAACTCCGGCGAAAAAGCGATCTGACCGTTCTGCGTGGTGCGAAACGTCTTGGTCACGAAATTGGCGATCGATTCGGGGTTCGGGCGGCTCTCGCCGAGCCAGACGTGGGTCAGCGCCCCGGCATCGATCAGCGGATGGAACATCCCCTCCTGGCGGACCCGGTCGATCGGGTTCATCGGGTGGCTGACGTTGAAGTAGGTCGAGTTGGTGTAGTAGATCTCGTTCGTCTCCCGGTGCCCTTTGACGACCCGGTCGGCAAAGCGCGGGAAATGCTCCTTGTCGAGCTTGGCAAAGCGGTAAGCGGTCGACTCGGCCGGCGTCTGCTCCAGGACAAAGTGCATGCTGTAGCGTTTGGAGAGCTCCTCGCACTTGAGCTTCATGAACGAGATGACCTTGAGGCCAAGCTTGAGCGCGTCCGGCCCTTCGTGCAGCTCCTTGCCCAGATGCGCCTGGACCAGCTCGTTGAGGCCGAGGATGCCGACCAGGTAGCTGACGCGCCACATTCTTAAATAGGGCTGGCCGTCGCGCTGCATCGCCAGAAGCGAGAGCGGCCCGCGCTGCCCGGCAGCCATGATCTCGTCAATGAACTTCTTCTTCTGCAGATGCGCCCGGGCGACCATCTCCAGCGCCTGGTCGATCAGGTCGAACAGCCGGCTGGTCGAGCCGCTCGCCTTAAAGGCGAGGCGCGGCAGATTGATCGTCACGTTCTGCAGCGCCGAATAGCGCATCCGCCACGGCTCTTTGGCGTCGTCAAGGTCCGATTGCTCCAGCTTGAACGAAAGCCGGCAGCATTCGGAGATCTTGGCGGTCTCCCCCCGGTCGAACACAAAATAGGTATTCCCCATCCCGGCGGCGCACTCGGAGATATGCAGCAGGAATTCTTCGTGCCGCGGCGTGTTGAAGAATTTTTCGGTCATGTGCACGAGCGGTTTGGGAAAGAAGAACGGCCGCCCGGAACCATCTCCGGCCTTATATACATTAAAGAGCGCCCAGACAAACCGCTGCGCTTCATCCAGATAATCGCCGTACTTTTTCCCGGTGTAGGTCCCGCCCGGCCCGATCGCCGGCACGTTCTCAAAGTGTTTGGGGATCTCCCAGTAAAGGTTGATGTCGGAAAAGATCGCCTGGCCGCCGCGGGCGACCGCCTGCTGGCTGTACTCGTAGATCATCATCTGGGCGATCTGCTCGATCTCGCTGTCGGACATGCCGACCAGGAACGGCGCAAAGAAGAGGTTGACGGCGTCCCAGCCGATCGCGCCGGCAAAGACCCCCTGGAGCGCGGCGGAGAATTTGACCATCTGCGCCAGGAGCACTTCGGCGTGCCGGGCCGGCTTGGCGATGGAGAGAGCATTAGGCAGGTCGAGGCCGAATTTTTTAACGTATTCCACCGACTGGCCGCTGCAATACGGCCGGTCGATGAACCCGAGATCGTGCAGGTGCAGGTCGCCGCGCATGTGGGCATCGGCGATATCCTGGGTAAAAACGGACAACAGGGCGAACTCTTTCTTGATGTTCTCGGCCAGCGTCAGGTTGGTCGCCTCCGGCCCGTGCGGCACGTTGGCGTTCTCTTTGTTCGGGTTGAAAATGATGTTCCTGACGTCGTAGAGCGGCGAACCGAGCCGGGTGTGCCGCCGGCGCGCCTCTTCCAGGCCGTATTCCAGCAGTTTGACATCGACCAGTTCGCGGATCAACGGCGCGGTGATATTCTTGATCTTCATCGAGCGGATCTGGTTCTCGACCTCGACCCCGATCTCTTCGGCCAGCTCGCGGTTCAGCTCCGTCTCCTTGATCAGGGCCTCGACGATCTTTTCCCGGCTCCAGCCGACAATATCATCGCCGGAGGTCCGGACAAATAATGACAGATCGGTCGAATCCGGCCGGCCGGCCGGCGGGTCACTCACTTTTTTCTCAGCCATGGTCTGGGTCATCTTATTACCTCCCTCTTTCATCTGCCCGACTATTCGACGGGCGCCGCCGTTAACTCTTTAACTTCTTTAAGAAACTCGGACACGTGCTCGAACTTGCGGTAGACCGAAGCGAACCGGACGTACGCCACCTTGTCGACCGCCTGCATTTTTTCCATGATCAATTCGCCGATCTTGGAGCTTTGGACCTCGCGGCCCGCTTCGCGGTGGATCTCGCGCTCGATCTCGTCAACGATCGTCTCGATCGTCTCCAGCGAGACCGGGCGTTTCTGGCAGGCGTGCAGGATCCCGCGAATGACCTTGTCCCGGTTGAACTGCTCGCGCCGGCCGTCCCGCTTGATCACCATGATCGGGCGCTCCTCGATCCGCTCGTAAGAGGTAAAACGGCCCCGGCAGGAGAGACATTCGCGGCGGCGGCGGATAACCATCCCTTCGTCAACTTCGCGCGACTCCAAGACCTTATCTTCAATTGTGTCACAGAATGGGCATTTCATATAGATTTAGGGTGAGTGAGAGATTAACACACCATATCTGGGGGTGTCAAGAGCCTTTTTTGTCGTCTAATTGGGGAGGATGTCTGCGGTTTTTACGTCGTGACCGAGGGCGAAATCAGCGGCCTTCATCGCCTTGCCCCCGGCCGGTTTGACCGTCCGCACCAGCAGATCGCCGCTCCCCGTGGCGACGAGAAAGCCCTCTCCCTTAAGGAGCTGAAGGATCCGGCCCGGTAACCGGTCGCCGAGCGCCAGATCGACGGCGTACGGCTCCGCCGCCAGGAGCTGCAGCCGCTGCCCGCGGTAAAAAGTGTGGGCCGCCGGCCAGGGATAGAGCGCCCGGACCCGGTTATTGATCTCCGCCGCGCTTTTTTTCCAGTCGATCTCGCCGCTCTCCTTGGAGAGGACCGGCGCGTAGGTGACCGCGGCCTCATCCTGCGGCTGAAATGACGCCTGGCCGCTGGCGATACTGCTTAAAGTTTTGATCAGGAGGTCTTTGCTCCGCTCAAAGAGCTTGGACAGCAGAGTTTCCGTATTGTCCGTTGGGGCGATCGGTATTTTTTCCTGGCTGATGATCGGCCCGGCATCGAGCTGTTCGACCAGCCGGAAAATGGTGATCCCGGTCTCCGTCTCGCCGTTAAGGAGCGCCCATTGGACCGGCGCGGCGCCGCGGTATTTGGGGAGGAGCGAAGCGTGGACGTTGATAAAACCAAAGCGCGGTAGGCTTAACAGCTCGCCGGGGATCAGTTTGCCGTAGGCAGCCACGACGGCGATCTCGGCGCTGAGCGATGAGATCAACGCCTTGAACACCTGGTCCCCTTTCAGTTTATCCGGCTGCTGGACCGGCAAGCCGTGCCGGAGCGCGACCGTCTTGACCGGCGGCGGTTCGATCTTCTGCCCCCGCCCCTGCGGCCGGTCAGGCTGGGTGACGACGAGGGCGATCTCGTGCTTAGCCTCGATCAGGGCTTCCAGCAATTGCGCGGCCGGGTCCGGCGTGCCGAAAAAGATGATCTTCATGCTAGCGTTGCTCCGCCGCCGGCAAGGTAAAGAAAAAGGTTGAACCCTTTCCTTCCCCCTCCGACTCCGCCCAGATCTTGCCGTCATGATGCCCAACGATCTCCTTGGCCAGCGCCAGACCGAGCCCGACGCCGCCGACTTTGCGGGTGTAGGTGTTCTCGACCTGATAGAACTTATTGAAGATCTTCTCCAGATTTTCTTTGGCCAGGCCGATACCGTTGTCCCTGACCGCGACCAGAATGAATTTATCCTGATCAGTGGTGGTGATCGAAATCTTCAACTGTTCGCCGTCGCGCCGGAACTTGTAGGCGTTATCCAGCAGGAGCCGGAAGAGCGACGCGATCTTCTCCCGGTCGCCCATCACGCCGGGATTGCGGGCCTGGAGCGCCAGCTGCAGCTTGATATCCCCGGGGGCATCGGCCGCGGCCGCCTTGATCGTGTCGTGCAGGGAGAACAATTCCCGCTTGACCTGCGCGCGGCCGCTTTCGAATTTGGCGAAATCGAACAGACTGTCGAGCAAGCTGAGCAGCCGTTCCGCGTTATTGCCGATCGCCGCGACCGCCTCTTTTTGCTTGTCGGTGACCGGACCCAGCAAGCCACCGTTGAGGAGCGGGACATATCCTTTGATCGGGATGACCGGGGTCCGCAGCTCATGCGAGACCATCGAGATGAACTCGTCCTTGAGCCGGTCGAGCTCGGTCAGACGGCCGACCGCCGCCTTCTCTTTTTCGTAAACGCCGACATTCTCGATCGCCACTGCCAGCTGTTCGACAACCGCCGAGAGGAGCGCCTTTTTTTCCGCCAGTTCCCGGCCGGCAGCCAGCACGAGCGTGCCGGCGTCGGCCCCCTTGACCTTGAGCGGCAGGCGGAGCGCGTTCTGCCGGTCGGCCTCGCTCCCGCGCTGGCAGCGGACTTGACCGTCGGGAGACACCAGCGCGTAGTGCTGGACGCCGAGGATATCCATGGTCCGGCTGATCAACAGTTCCAGATCGAGACTGGAGCCGGCCGCCCTGGCCACCTCGAACAATATTTTCAGTTCGGCGGTCCGCTCGCGCACTTTGGCTTCGAGCTCCTGGCTCCAGTCCTGGCGGATCGCCGTGGAGCGGCCCAGTTGCGCGGCCATTTCGTTGAAATATTTGACGACGTCGCCGACCTCGTCGTTGCCGGCGTGGCGTAAACGGAAAGTAAAGTCGCCGCGACTGATCCGTCCGATGGCGTTGCTGATCTCGCGCAGCGGGTCAGCGATCGCCCGCGCCGCCAGTGTCGCCGCGAAGACGACCAGGATCCCGGTCAGCGCGATCAGAAAAAGAGTCTGCATCCGTACCTCGCCCAACCCGGCGGCCAGCGCCGGGTCGACCACCGCGCCGATCACTTCATTGAAGGAAAAGAAAAGGAGGAGCGAGGAGACGATCACCGGGACCAGGGCCAACAGCAAAAACAGGAGGAAGAGCTTTAGCCAGAAGGGAAAACGAGGACGCTCGGTCGCTTCTGCTCCCCCGGCCGGCGCGACCAACGGGAAATAAAGAACGGCCCCGAGCGGGATCAGCAGGTAGCCGAGCCGATACAGGAGAGCCTGCCAGGAAACAGCCAGGGTGCCGGTCTGCAGCAGTTCCAGGGCGGTAAACAGAAGGATTCCGAGCGCGGGGGTGCGCCCTTTTCCGGCCAGCGCGATCAGCGCGCCGCCGGCCAGCGGCAGGAGCAGCCCGACCAGATAGACCAGCTTCGCTCCCGGCGCGTCAGCCCACTGCGCTCCCCAGTAGGAGCTGGCGACTCCGACCTTCGTCCCCCAGGCGAGAAAAAGGTAGAAAGCGGCCGCTGCTCCGTGCAGCAGGGTGATCCGCCGGACCGCGGTCTTACCGGTCAGCAGGGTGGCGAATAGATAATATCCGGCGGTAACACAAGCGGCCGCGGCGCTTAGCTGGATCGGCCAGATCATGATCGCTCCGTCGCGTAAAGCGGCCGGATCGAACCAGGCGGCCAGGTTGCCGAGGCCGTCCAACCCCCACCGTAAGCCGACCAGGAGAACAAAATAGAAGTAGGCGGCGAATTCCTTCTGCCGGCCGGCCCGCCAGAAGGCGAGCAACGCGATCCCCAGGATCAGCGCGGAAATAGTTACATTATATAGGTACCCGGCTCGCAAGGCGCTGATCATATCCGCTCCGCGATGGGCAATTGAAAAATAAACCGCGCCCCTTCACCCTTCCCCGCCGATTCCGCCCAGATCTTGCCGTGGTGATTGCCGATGATCTCGCGCACCAGCGCTAACCCGAGCCCAACTCCTCCCGCCTTGCGGGTCAGCGTGTCCTCGATCTGGTAGAATTTGTTGAAGATCTTATCCAGATATTGCGCCTCCAGGCCGATCCCGTTGTCGGCCACCGTCACTTCCAGAAAATTGCCGGCGTCCCTGGTGCCGATCGTAATGGCCGGCGGCCGGCCTTCGGCCGCGAACTTGAGCGCGTTCTCGATCAGATTGATCAATACTTCCTCCATTTTTTCCCGATCGCCCATAAAGGTGTGACTGCGCGCCAGCAATTGCAGCTTGATCTGCGCCTGCTTCTTTTCCAGCTGCGGCCGCATCGTCTCCACCACCGCCGTCGCGACTTCGTCGAGCGAAACCAGTTCCCGCTGGATGCTGAAGCGGCCGGTCTCGATCCGGGAGAAATCGAGCAGCCGGTTGATCAGGGTCAGCAGCCGCTGGTTGTTCTCCTTGACGATCGTCAGATATTTGCGCTGGTCCTCGGTCAGCGCCCCGGCCACGCCGGCCAGAAAGAGCGAAACGTAGCCATCGGCCGAAGTGACCGGCGTCCGCAGTTCGTGCGAGACCATGGAGATAAACTCGTTCTTCAGCCGGTCGAGCTCGGTCAGGCGGGCCACCGCCTCTTTTTCCCGCTCGTAGATCCCGATGTTCTCGATGGCGATCGCCAGCTGGTCGATGATCGTTGCCAGGAGCGGCCCTTTTTGCGCCAGCTCGACGCTGGCGTCAATTAAGAGCGTGCCGATCGCCTCTCCCTTGGCCTTGATCGGCAGGCTCAACGCCTTCTGCCGCCCTTCCGCGGAGCCGCCGGCCACCCGCTCTGAACCGTCGGGGTTCAGCAGGGCAAAATTGATCACGCCGAGCCGCTCCATCGTCCGGCGGATCAACAGTTCCAGGTCAAGACTGCTGCCGATCGCCCGGGCAATATCGAACAGGGCTTGCAGGTCGGCTGTCCGTTCGCCGACCTTGTGCTCCAGCTCGCGGTTCCAGTTCTCCATCACTTCGCGCGCCCGCCTGACCTCGGCGGTCATCTGGTTGAAATAGTTGACCACGTCGCCCAGCTCGTCGTTGCTGTCCGGCTGGACCACCACAGCGTAATCGCCGCGGGAAACGCGCTCCATCGCCCGGCGCAGGCGGCGGAGCGACTCGGCCAGACCGCGGCTAACCAGGATCGCCGCCAGGACGACGACAAAGGCGGTCAGGACGAGCAGGACCAGCGCCTGGACCTGAACGTTGCCGAGCGCCTGAATGAACGCTTCGCGGCTGGTCTTCAGGTTCCAGAGGAGCGGTTTATAAATATAGAGATCGATGATCTCTTTAAACGAAACGACCGTTAAAAGCGACAGCACGATGATCGGCAAGACCGAGAGGGCGATAAAGAGACCGAGCAATTTACCAAAGACCGGGATCCGCCTGAGCGGGCGCGGCTTGGCTTCCGTAAATTGCCCGGTGAAATAAAGATACGCCCCAAAGGCAACTAAAATATAGAACAGCCGAAGGAGGAGCGCCTGCCAGGTCACGGTCACGCGGGCCAACTGCCAGTATTCAAGGAGAGCGTAAAGAACAGTCCCCCAGTAGATCGTCAGGTTCTGTTCCACCTGCTCCCGGAAACCGGACATGACGTTCAACAGGATCAGCAGCATCGCGCAGAGGAGGAGCGGCAAGACCAGCCATTGAAGATATATCAGGCCGACCTCGCTGCTGACCTTGAGCTGGACCCCCCAGTAGGTCAGGTTAAAGGCGTTCCCGTCGCGCGCCACTGTCTCCAGCAGAAAATAGAGGGCGACCAGCGCGGTCAGTCCGGCGATCGACCGGACCAGAGTTTTATTAGTGAAGAGGCGGTCACAGCAAAAATAAAGCAGAGCGACGGTCGGCGCGGTCATCAATCCCTTGACCAGCCAGATATAGGCGGGGAACCGGCCGAGCAGACCGAACCAGCCGAGCAGGTTAGCGCCGGCTACGCTAAACCAGTACAGACCGAGGAGGAGGAGAAAGAGGGCAAAGTATTTCTGGCCGGTGCGGGCGTTAATGACATAAGCGGCGGCCCCGCAAGCCAGGCAAACCAGGAGGTCGACAACGATGTTATAGAACAGACCGCTTAAGAGCGTGATCTGCGGCGCCGGCACAAAGCCCATCGTCACCTCCATTCGGGCGCGCTTTCCCAGGCTTTAGGCGGCTCGCCCCAGCCTTCGGGCGGAGCCCACGGCCCGGCCGTTTTTTCAAACCCGGGCGGCGGCTCCCAGCTCTGGGCGACCGCGCCAAACTCCGGCGGCGGCGTCCAGTAGACGACCTGCTCCGGCGGCACGTACTTGAACTCCGGGGCCTCCGCCGTTACCAGCGTCGCCGTGACCGCGATAAGAACGATCAGAAAAAGGCGTTTCATCTTAACTGGCTAAGCTGTGTCCCTTTCTGGTCAAAAGCAAAGACCATCATCAGCTGCGGGTCCTTCAGGTTATCCATCGACGCGCCGACGATCCCGTAGGTGGCGATCCGGACGACGCCGGTCTTGTTCTGGTACATCACCTGGAAAAAGCCGGGTGAAAGGTTGCCGAACGAGACCGCCTGCCCCCACTCAGTCGGCGGTTTGGGGAAATTGTAGACGTACGGGTCCGCCGCCCACGCCCCGCCGGCCAATATCCCGATCACCAAATAACCTAATAACCATTTTCTGATCATATCAATTCCTCCCGTTTTTCCTTGGAGCGCGGCACATACTTGATCAGGCTCGGGTCCTTGACCCGGTCGATAAAAACGTGCCCGTCCAAATGGTCGATCTCATGCTGCAGCACGGTCGCCAAAAACCCTTCGGCTTCGATACCGACCGGTTCCCCCCGCTCGTTAAGCGCCTCGATCGTGACCCGGGACGACCTTTCGACCGGCGCTTCGACCCCCGGCAAACAGAGGCACCCTTCGGTAAAGGTCTGCGCCCCGCTCCGAGCGGTGATCCGGGGGTTGACCAGGCCGAACGCCCCGTTACCGACGTCGACCACGATAACTTGAATTGACTTGCCGACCTGCGGCGCCGCCAGGCCGACACCGGGCGCCGCGTGCATCGTTTCGATCATGTTGCCGATCAGCTTAACGATCTCGGGAGAGACTTTTTTGACCGGCTTGGCCGGCCGGCGGAGAAGCGGATCGGGGAAAGTCAGGATCTTCAGCTTCATGCCGGCATTATACTAAAGTAAGGAGAGCGGCTCAACATCGATCGCCAGTTTAACGTCAGCGGGGATAACGGCTTTGGCCAGCACCTCGCGCACGGCCGACCGCATCCCGGTCAGTTCCGTCCCTTTGAGCAGGAGATGGTAACGCCACTCGCCGCGCAGGCGGCTGATCGGCGCGGGGGCGGGACCGAGCACCCCGGCTTTTAACCGGGCAGTGAGCAGATCAGCCAGCTGGTCGATCAGCTTGGCAGCTTTTTTCTCTTCCGCCGCGGTTACCGTCACACTGATCAGCCGGGTGAACGGCGGGTACATCAGTTCCCGGCGGTGTTCCAGTTCCCGGCGGTAGAAAAGGTCGTAATCGTGTTTAGCGGCCGCCTTGATCGCGTAATGTTCCGGGTTGTAGCTCTGGATGATGACCTGTCCGGGGAGATGATGGCGCCCGGCCCGGCCGGCGACCTGGGTCAGCAGCTGAAAGGTATGTTCGGCCGAACGGAAATCGGGGAGGCTCAAAGCGGTGTCGGCGGAAATCACGCCGACCAGCGTCACGTTAGCGATATCGAGCCCTTTGGTCACCATCTGCGTGCCGATCATTACGTCGGCCTCCCCGGCGGCAAAAGCGGCAAAGAACTTTTCGTGCGAACCGTGCTGGCCAACGGTGTCGCGGTCGTAGCGGAGGATCCGGGCGGCCGGAAAGAGCTTGGCGACCTCATCCTCGATCCGCTGGGTGCCGGTCCCGAAAAAACGGATCGAACTGCTGTTGCAGCGGGGACAAAAAGCCGGCGCCGGCCGGGCGTGGCCGCAGCGGCTGCAGCGGACCTGTTTATCGCTGGTGTGGTAGACGAGCGAGACGGCGCAGTCGGGGCACTGCAGGGTCAAGCCGCAATCCCGGCACATCACAAAGGTAAAATAGCCGAGCCGGTTCATAAAGAGGATCGCCTGCTGGCCGTTTTCCAATGTTTCTTTAAGCGCCGCGCTGAGGCGCTGCGACAGGACGCCAAAATTGCCGGCTTTCAGCTCGGCCCGCAGATCGACGATCGTCACCGGCGGGAGCGGCCGGTCGTCGATCCGTTTCGGCAGCACCAGCCTGGTGAATTCCCCCTGCTCCGCCCGGTAATAAGTCTCCAGCGAAGGGGTGGCCGAGCCGTAAACGACGACCGCGTTATGCAGTTTCGCCAATTCCAAAGCGACCTCGTTGGCATGGTAACGGGGACTCTTGTCCGATTTATAGGTGTGCTCGTACTCTTCATCGAGGACGATCAGGCCGAGGTTCTTAACCGGTGCAAAAAGGGCCGACCGGGTCCCCATCACGATCCGCACCTCGTTACTCATTACTCGTCTCCAAGCCTCAGCCCGCTCTTTCGGCTTCAGTTCGCTGTGGATGATGACCGCCAGATCGCCGAACCGGTCGCTGAACCGCCGGATCATCTGCGGCGTCAGCGAGATCTCGGGGACAAGGACGATCGCGCTTTCCCCTTTCGGTAAAATGTGCGCGATCGCCTGGAGGTAGACCTCGGTCTTGCCGGAGCCGGTGATGCCGTGCAGGAGAAAAGTCTTTTGTTGGCCCGCGTCTAACGCGGTCGTTATTTCTTTGAGGGCCGCGGCCTGCTCATCCGTCAAGCGAAGTGCGGTCGCGAGGCGCGAATCGTTATGCGTTGTGCGTTGAGCGTCCGCTTGACGCTTTTCGCCCGACGTTTCGCGTTTCGCAACCGCTCGACGCGCTTCGATCTTCCGTATCCCAGGTGGCATCACCAATCGGAGCGCCGTTAAGAAGAATGATAAATAATAGTCAGCCATCCATCGGGCTAGCTGAACGGCTTGTTCGCTGAAAACCGGCTCGGCGGCCGCCAGGCTGATGATCTCTTTGATCCCCTTGAACTCGCACTGTTCCACAAAGCCGACCACGTAGCCGACGTCGCGCCGCCGGCCGAACGGGACGACGACCGCCGACCCGAGCTTGATCTCCTCCTGCAGGGTCTCGGGGATAGCGTAGGTGAAACTTTTGTCGAGGTCACTCGCGGTCCGGGAAATGACGACTTCAGCGAACATTAAGCGATTATAACTGAAACTAGCGACTATTTCTAACGATAATCTTCCGTGAGAGCCAGTAAAACTAATAATAGAGATATCCGGAGTAGACAGCTCGGGAGAGATGATCTGTTGTCTCAGTTCCGTAAAGATTTCACTTCCGTCTTTCGTCTTGCTGTGCAGGGTCGAGACAAACCATTTTTGAGCCGGCTCTTTCTGCTACAGCAAAAGCTTGGCCCCAGAGCCCATAGCGAGCTATTTGCCATAATAAAAGAACTCCGTAAAGGATCAGGCTTAACTTATCAAGAAATCAATTTATTCTGGCGCGCCCTGTTCTATCGCTCGTTCGAACTTACCCCGATGGCGGGGGCGGCAAGAATGGAAGACTTCGCCGATGAGACCGGGCTAATAGCTCACCTGCAAAGCGGCGGCAAGATCATCGCCTATCGTGCCTTGCAGAGCCAGGTCGCTCCTTATCCCATCGGGACGATCTTGAATAACCCGGCACCAAATGCCAGGGATGCGGAAAGGGAACTGGAAGAGGTCCGGTCCCAACGTTTTCCTGAAATCCCGCCGCGCAACAATTCGATCTTTCTTGCCCCTTCGATCGGCGTAGCACAACGGTTTGGGGCCCATTTTTACGAAGTTGAGATGTCATTTAAATCAGCGCGAACGACAGGGCAGTTGCCTGTCCGCTGGTTAAGATTAGCGCCGGTCGAAGATTACTTCCGCCTATGGCAAGACCGGGAACAGTTTGAGGGGACTATCGATGTGTACCCAAAGATCGAGGAGTATTTGTCTTCCCGCGGTTCGCATCACGAGGATTCCGAGATCCTGGCCGATCCCCAGCAGGTACTGCTCCGGGTCATCCGGCGGATAGCCTGAATACCTACCCAAAGTCAGTGGTGGCAGCTGCCGCAGGAACCGGAGGCGCAGGATGAGCAGGAACCGCCGGACGAGGCTGATGACGAGCCGCCGGTCCGGCCGAAAACGTGAAATATCCTGGCCAGCACCCCCCGGCCGCACTCCTGGCACTGGCGGCCGCTGGCCGAGTCGTTCATCCCGTGGCTGACCTCGGTCACCTGGCCGCAGCGATCGCATTTATAATCGTAAAACGGCATCCAAGATCCTGTTGGCGATCTCCGACTTCGGTAATTTCGGCAGGTTTTCGACCTTGCCGGCCTGATTGATGATGCTGACGGTCGCCTGCTCGCTGCCGAACGTGTCCGGCCCGTTAGCCACGATCAAGTCTAAACCTTTGTTCTTCATTTTGAGTTTTGCATTTTGAATTAAGTCTTCCGTCTCCAGCGCAAAACCGATCAGCTTCCGTCCCTTTTTTCCTTTTTGCTTAGCAACAGTCGCGATAATGTCGGCATTCTCTTCTAATTCCAGATCGATCTTCCCTGCATTCTTTTTGACTTTTGACTTTTGATTTTTGACTTTGAAGTCCCCCACCGCCGCCGCCATGATGATCGCGTCAGCCTTCCCCTGATTGTCCATTACAACCCCCAGCATCTCAGCGGCAGACCCGACCTTAACCGGTTTAATATCCAACGGAGCCGGCCGGTCAACGTTAGCCGCGATCAAAGTGACGGTCGCCCCGCGGGCCCGGGCCGCTTCGGCGAGCGCGTAACCCATCTTGCCGGACGAATGATTAGCGATATATCTGACCGGATCGATCGCTTCCCTCGTCCCTCCCGCCGTAACCAGTATGTGCTTGCCTTTCAAATCATCCGAACCACCCAACCACCTAACCACCTCTTCAAGGATGGTTTCGGGCTCGGCCATCCGCCCGATATCGTCGTCGCCGCAAGCGAGCTTCCCTTCGACCGGGCCGACGAATTTAATTGCCTGGTCCTTTAACTTTTTGAGGTTTTCCTGGACGCCCCGGTTGCGCCACATTTCGCAGTTCATCGCCGGCGCCAGCAGCTTGGGGGCGGTCGCAGCGAGCGCGATGGTCGTCAATGCATCGTCGGCCAGACCGTGCGCCATTTTACCGATGACGTTAGCGGTACAGGGGGCGATAACGAGCAGGTCGGCTTTTTTGGCGAGGGTGATATGCGGGACCGGCAGACCGGCGATTTCTTCGGCAAACAGGTCGGTGATGACCGGGTTGCCGGACAAGGTGCGAAAAGTGAGCGGGCCGACCAGCTTGGTCGCCTCAGCCGTCATCACGACCCAAACGTCAGCTCCCAGGTTTTTAAGTCGGGAAACCAGAGTCGCGGATTTGTAAGCGGCGATGCCGCCGGTCACACCAAGGATAACCGTTTTCCCTTTTAACATCCCAACCACCTAACCACCTGGGTGTCCTGCGGGTTAACCAACCACCAGGGAGGGTTAATCCTTAGCCTTCTTTTTCTTCTTCGGCGCCGGGGCGACGTCTTTCTTCCCCTTGGCCAACCGCTCCATCGCCGACGGCGGGGCGTCATCGTCGTCCACGCTCAGGATCTCCTGGGCTTTTTTGGACGGACCGCTCAACACCTTGATCCTGATCTTATCGGCCGCGATCTCGCGCAGAGCGGTGATCACCGGATTGGTCGGGTCAAAGTTATCGATGTACGGCAGGGATCCCTCGGAAACCTGTTTGGCGCGGCCGGCCGCCGCGTTCACCAGCAGAAACTTGTTCTTCGCCTTGGACAATAAATTATCGATCGTTAGTTCTGTCATGTTAGTTTAGTAGTGTCCTCTCCTTTTCGACATTGATTATCGCCTTGATCTTATCGGCCGCCGACTCGACCTTGTCGTTGACCACGATGTAATCGTACTTTTCCATCACCTGCAGCTCAGCGATGGCTGCCCGCAGGCGGTAGTTGACCAGCTCCTCGTCTTCGGTCTTTCTTTTTTTCAGCCGGAAGGCCAAAATATCGACCGAGGGCGGGATCAGAAAAACGAAGACGGTCGCCGCTTTCAGCTTCCCCTCTTCGGTTAACCGCTTGACCGAGGCCGCCCCCTGAACATCGACCTCCAGGATCACGGTCTGACCCTTGGTCAGCATATCATCGATGAAACTTTTCGGCGTGCCGTAATAGCAGCCGTGGACCTTGGCCCACTCCAGGAACTCGTGCTTCTTGACCTTATGGTCGAACTCTTCCTCGGTCACAAAGAAGTAGTGCTGGCCGTGGACCTCGCCGGGCCGCGGCGGCCGGGTCGTCGACGAGATCGACATCAAGAGATCAGGGTCCACCTTAAAGAGCCGGCGGACGACGGTCGATTTCCCCACTCCCGACGGCCCGGAGATCACGACCAGCAAGCCGCGCTTGCGCTTCGCTCTTTTCGGCATGGATACGGTAATTTTAACACAGTCGGCTTGACAAATCAACCGCCGGTGCTACAATTTCCCTACTTTTCACAAGGAGGAAAGCACATGAAGAAGTTTTTAGTCGCGCTCCTGTTCGTCTCCCTCTGCACCTCGTTCGTCTCCGCACAAATGTTGATCGGTGGCCGCGGAGCCGGCATGGGTGGCGCCGGGGTCGCCGCCAGTCACGGTCTTGACGCCGCTTACTACAACCCGGCCTGTCTGATGCGCAGCGACGTCAAAGCGACCGAACTCGACATCGCCCTGGGAGCCGGCTATTCCGATCTCAATAAGCTCTCCAGCGCCCTGAGCAATGTCTCCTCGCCCGCCAAATTCCTGCTTGATAATTACGCCACCAACCTCAGCTTCAGTGGCGATCTGGCCGGCCTGGTCGGCCTCAACATCCGCAAGGTCGGGATCAGCGTGATCCCCCTGCTGCAGGCCAATGTTAACAAACCGGCCAACAGCCTGGGCGGCACCGTCACGGCTAACGGCATGTACAACGGCGTCCTGACCCTCGGCAACACCTTCTCCGTCCCCTTCCTGCCGGCGGCGCTTGACTTCGGGGCTAACCTGAAAGCGGTCAATGCCGCCCAGGGGAACGCCACTGTGTCCGCGGCGGTCGGCTCCACCACCGCAACCGGAACGCAGGTCTACGGCACCGGGACCGGCGTCGGCTGCGACCTTGGCGTACTGACCACTTTTGACGTGCCGTACGTCTCCAAACTGGCGGTCGGCGCCGTCATCCGCGACCTGGCCGAAAGCTATACCTTGAAGTCGAACACCCGCAGCGTCACCCTTAACCAACTGACCGGAGTGGTGACCGAAGGGCCGGAAACCGCTCTGCCCGATCAGACCGTGACCGTCGACAGCTCGACCGCGATCGGCGCCTACGCGACCATCCCGGTGGTCGGGCTCGGTGTCGCCGCGGACCTCGAAATGACCAAGACCGCCACCAACACCCACCTCGGTCTTGAGTATCCGCTGCTGCTTAACACGATCTACCTGCGGGCCGGTATCGCTTCCGGACCGAACCTCGGTCTGACCACCTACGGCGCGGAAGTCGACCTGCGGGTGGTGAAGATCGCCCTGGTCGCCGCTTCGGACAGCAAGAACAGCGGCTTGACCCGCACCTACGCTGACATCAAGATCGGATTATAAGGAGATAAAAGATGAAAAAATATCTGCTCGCCTCTTTACTGTTCGTCCTGGCGGTCGCGACCTTGACCGGTTGCGGTTCGTCCACTTCTTCGTCCAGCACGACGACCAGCGCGGTTCCGCCGGCGAGCATCGCCGGCTCGGTCGGCGTCGCTTCCAAGGACCTGCTGGCGATCGATAACAGCATTCTCGGCGTGGTCACCTCCGCCGGGATCAAAGCTGCCGCCGTTTCCGATCTCGCCTACTCCGGCGGCTGGTGGAGCGGGACCAACGATTACTCCTCTTCTTATGAGGGTGTTGTTTACGGCTATGTCTATACTTACAACTTCCGGGTCTGGGATGCCGGCGGCAACGAGCTGACCACGCTCGCCTCTTTACGCGGGGTCGGTGATGATGCGGTGGCCGGGATCAGCCGGATCTGGACCTACACCACCCTCAATACCACCATCGGCAGCGCCAGCTATTCCTCGACCTACGGGAACAGCAAGGACGACCCGCTCAAGTTCGACGGGGTCGGGGCGTCCGGCTCAACGGTGACCGGAACGGTCAAGTTCGCCGGCAGCTATTCCACGACCAGTTACACCATGACCTTCACCTACTCCAGTCTGGGGATGACCGCCAGCGGTTATCCGAACGGTTCGATAACCTTTACCATGACCGAGGGCGGGGCGACTACCGCCACCGGCTCGATCACCTATAACGGGACCCGGTATTGCACGATCGCCATCACCACTGGGGGCACCAGCTACAGTTACACCTGTGACCTGACCGACGGGAGCGTCACGGCCGCGGCCCTTTAGCCTGATTAGTTCTGCTTAACAAAGGCGGCCAGCCGCAAGGTTGGCCGCCTTGCTTTTTATCCGTCGATAAGCTATATTTTTGCCATGTGGGAAACGGCGGGAACGCTGGCCAGCGCCGCTTTTGGCGGAGCGGTCTTTATCCATTATTTGCGCAACCTTATCCTGAGAGAATCGCTCCCTCTCGCCTGGGATTGGGACGGACTGCTGGAACGGCCGGCGATCGCCTATATCGTGACCGCCCTCCCCGCCTATTGGTACCTGGTCCCGGTGATCGTCCTCATCAAACTGCTGGTCCGTTTGGTCGGAATATCTTCGATCAAGTGGCTTGGCCGGCGTCGGGAGCCGGGGGCCGCTTACCAAAAAGTGACGCTGAAAGCTGAGCTCGCTTTTGAGCTGATCGCCTCCCCCTTCTTTGCCATCCTGGTCGGGGTCATTTTCTAAGATGCGCCGTTTTCTTCCCTGCTTCTCCCTGCTCCTCCTTATTTTCCTCGTCACTCCTTGTGCCTGGGGCTTCTCGGTCAAAGAATGGAGCGCTTCGCTCTACAGTTCGGTCAGACAGGAGGCAGAAAAGAGCTTTTCCGCGCTGCTTGGCAAACCGGTCACGATCGAGCGGGCGGGCGGCGTGCTCGTCGGCCAGATCGACCTTTACGGGGTGACCTTCCCCGGGCTCGGGCGAGCGGAAAAAGTCATCCTGACCTATAATCCGCTGGAGTACGCGCTCAATAAGGGCGACATGGTCAAAGCCCTGACCAAGATCACGGTCGATCAGGCGACGGTGCGGATCGAACGCGACCGGCGCGGCCGCTGGAACGTCCTCTCGCTGCTGGCGCCGGACAGCAAGCAGGAGAGCGGGCCGCCGCCGTTCCGGGGTTGGCTGGTCCTGCAGGCCTGCCGCGTCGATTATAGCGACGAGATCGGTTTCCGGCCTAACGCCCCCCGCTTCGCCGTCCGGGCTGAGGACGTCAACGGACGCGTCAACCTGCGCCGCCTGGACAAGATCACCTTCAGCCTGACCGGCGCGCTGCCGGAAAAGGTTATCGCCAGCGGCTCTTTTGATCAGCCGAGCGGGCGCTTTGATCTGCAGGTCACGGCGGAAAAACTGCCGGCCGACCCCTGGGTCAATTATACCGTGCCGTTGCCCGATCTGGTCGCGCGGCACGGTCAGGTTGATGTGCTGCTCCAATTAGCACCGGCTAAAACGCCGGGCTGGCCGGTCGCTCTGACCGGCAAATTCACTCTGCACGACGCGGCGGCCGGTTATCAGCAGGTGTCCGCCTCCGGCATTAACGGCGAGCTCTTCTTAGTCGATGATAGCCTTAGCTTTCGCAACGTCAGAGGCCGGGTCAACGACCTGCAGGTTACCGTCAACGGTCGCTTATTCGATTTTGCCGCTCTAAAACTTGACTCCCAGGTCATTGTTCATCAGGGAAAGATCTACGATCAAGCCGTGCGCGGCACGTTCGCCGCCAACCTCCGCAAAAATCTCCTGCAGTTGACCACTAGCGACCTCGGCCTCTACGGCGGCCGCGCGACGGTCCGGGCAGCGCTGGATCTAGCCGGCGCCCAGCCGCGGCTCGAATTGGACGGCAAATTTTCCGGCCTGAACCTGGCGCTTCTGGCCCGCTCGGCACCGGGCGTGGAAGGGACCGCGACCGGCACGCTGGATCTGCGCGGCCCGCTCAACGCGCTCCGGGGCCAGGTCAACGCCAAATTAAATAAGGGGTTGGTCCTCGGTCAACCGATGGACTCGCTCGACGCGACGTTCCGCCTTAAAGACAACAACTTTCTGCTCGACCAGTGCGGCGCCCGGGGAGGGAACGCCCTCTTCATCGCCAACGGCGAATTGACCCGCGACTTCCGGTTCAAGCTGAATGCCGAAGCGGCGGGGCTGCGCCTGGCCGGCCGCGGCCCGGCCGGCCGGATGGGCGCCACGCTTAATTCTTTCCGCGGTTCGCTGGGCGGCCGGCTCGATCAGTTCTTTCTGGCCACCCCGCTCAAACACCTGACCGCCGACGGCCAGGTCGAACTGGTTGGCGGTTTTGTCGGAGAACAAACCTTTGACCGCGCCGCCGGCAAGCTGAGCATCGGGGGCGGCCGGATCAGCATCAGCGACGCCGCGATCAGCAACGGCAGTTCTGCCGTGGCGGTCGACGGCGTGACCGGGATAGGCTGCCCGACCGACCTGAAGATCGCCGGCCCGCTGGTCGATCTGGAAGAACTGAAAATCCTTAATCTCTTCCTGCCCGAAGAGCTGCGCGACCCCATCGGCCTGGTCTCGTTCGAAGCGGCGCTGACCGGCGCTTTGTCGGCGGAGACAGAGCTGACGGCTCTTGATCCGCTCCTCGATCTGAACCTGGTCAGCCGCGTCACTCTCCGGGACGGACGGATCGCCGAGGTTCCGATCGATTACGCCGAGGCCTCATTCAGCTGGCAGGCGCGCGCGTTGACCGTAGCCGATACTTGCTTGTACCTGCCCGATTCGTCGCTCGAGCTCAACCTGACCCTCAGCCGGAACGGCCAGATCCGCGGCCTGCTGACCGGCGTGACCGATCTCGCCCTGCTGCAGCGCTTAACGACCAATTACGGCCGGCTGAGCGGGCTGGCCGGTTTCAGTTTGTTATTGACCGGCGAGGCAGCCGCCCCGGCAGGGAGCGCCGCTTTTTGGCTGCAGGAATTCTCCCTCAATGATCTGCATCTTGACCGGGTCGAAGGGAGCGTCGCCTGGCACAACGACCGACTGATCGTCCTGCGGCCGATCAGTCTGACGCTGGGCGCCGATCGCTATTCATTCACCGGCGACTTCTCCGCCGCCGGCCTGACGGTTGATTTCCGGGTGGTCCAGGCCGATCTCGGCTCCGCTTTCAACCTTTACCAGAAAGGCCAGGCGGAATTTTTCCGTCGCTTTTCTCCGCCGGCGCAGCACGGTCGCGCGGTCATCGACCTGGCCGGGTTTCAGCTCCCGCAGTTGTCAGCCTTCGCCGACAACGGCACCTTCAGGTTGTATCAGGGCGAGCAGCCGAAATATTTTCTCCAGCGTTTCGCCCAGGTTCGCAAGGACTTTGAAAGACAACTCGCCAAATCGCCAGCCGAGACGCTGGGCGGGACGCTGACCGGCGAGGTCAAATTGGCCGGCGTGCTCCCCCATTTGACCGGCGAAGTCCGGGCCGCGGTCGACCGGGGAGAGTTACGGGCCTATCGGTTTGATGACCTGCAATTCGTCGGGCGGCTCCAGCCGGGGAAATTCAAGATCGACCGGGCGGTGCTGCACAAGAACGGCGGCGAGCTGACCATCCGCGGCGACTATGATCTGGCTGACACCCTGTTCCTCCACCTGATCGCCAATAATCTGCCGGTCGACCTGCTGGAACTGATCTTCCCCGGCAAAAAATACCGGGGGAATTTCAACATGAACGCCGGGATCGACGGACCGATAAGCGCCCCGCGCTTTACGCTGGCGGCGGCCGGTCGGGGGATCTCTCTGGCGGGCGCCGATTTTGACGAAGTAACTATTTCCGCCACCAAGCGCGGTCCCTATTTTTACCTGCACGAGCTCTCTCTCCTGCAGGAGGGGCGGTTATCCAAAGCTTATGGTTCGGTCGCGCTGACGACCCCGGGGAAGATCGCGCTGGAGGCGGACCTGCAGGGGAATGCCCTGGGCCTGCTTAACCTGTTCACCGATCAGGTTGAATGGCGCCAGGGCGATTCGACCGTAAAACTGAAGATGACAGGCAGTTTGCTTGATCCGCAGATCAGCGGGCGGGCGACCGTCACTCAAGGGCGCCTTTTTGTCCGGGCGCTCGACTCCGAGCTCCATGATCTGCAGGGATCCGCCTCGATCGAAAGCAATCTGTTGTCCATCCACAGCCTAACCGGGATCTGGCAAGGCAAAAGGACCAGGGAAGTGGCTAATCCGCTCGGTCTGGCCGGAACGATCGACCTGAGCCGGGCACTGAACGAAACCGGCGAGCTCGATCTTGATCTCCGGTTCAGCCCGACCCGGGTCTACGCCGCGTTTCCCAATCTGTACGTCGGGGCCCTCGGGATCGAGCGGCTCTCTCTGACCGGGCCGCTCCGTTTTGACCTGAGCCAGGGGCCGCAACTAACAGGCAAACTGGCGGTCGCCGACGCGGTGATCACCTTGACCCAGGACGGCAGCGGCGGCCGCCCCTTCCCGCTCGACCTCGACCTAACCGTTGACCTGAACAAGAACGTCTATGCCGCTATGGGCGACGTGACGACCCTCAACCTGAGCAACATCCTGATGAACCTGGAGATCGCCGGCACCGGCTTAAAGATCAGCGGCAGTCTGGCCCAACCGGTCATGCTCGGCCAGATCGACGTCAAGCGCGGGACGGTCAACATTTTCAACCGCGAGTTCAATCTGCTCAATCTCGAACAGCAAAAACGTTATTATCCGTATGACGCTGATAAGGTCCAGGCCAACCGGGCGCTCTTTAAAGGCCGTGAGAGTGTGGCCGGGATCATGCCGGAACTGAATATCGCCGCCAGCGTGATCGTCGACAACACGACCAGGGACGCCGAAGGTAAATCGGTCAACAAGCCGATCAACATCGTCGCCAAACTGACCGGAACGATCGGCGCGCGGGAAGAATCCCAGGCCTTGAAGATCGGCCTGGCCGCTTTTAACGAGGATAAGACCAAATCACCGCCGGAAATGGTGCCGGTCAACTATAATGAGCAGGACCTCAAGGTCATGCTCCTCCCCGACTTCATTAAATCGCTCGCCGGGATCGGCCGGCCGGAGCAGGTCAACCAGGAAAAGAGCGACACCAACGCGATCGTCGCCGACTACCTGAGCAGCCGGGTCCAGTCGCTCCTCTTCCGCGGCCTGGAGCGCGAGGTCGAATCCAAGCTCGGCCTGGAAAGCCTAACGCTGGAATACAATTTCGGGCCCAGGTTCCGCGAGGCGATGGGGATCCGCGACATCAAGGGGTTCGAAAGCGAAAAGCCGGCCTGGAGCGTCGGCTTTGTTAAAGGCTTTTTCGACCGGCTGTACGTCGACGTCCGTTATTCCCAGGCGATGGAGCAGACCTCAAGCAGCGCCAGCGAGGGGAGCGCGGCCGCGACCAGCTTTAATTATCAGCTGACCTATAAATTAACTCCGATTTGGTCTATAATATATTATCGGGAGCCGTTAAGCATGCAGCAGGTCTCGACCGGCTATTCCAAGCTCACGCTGAAAGCCGGTTTTTCTTTTTGGTAGTCATGAAATATTTTAAGTTCAGCCTAATAATGATCGCTCTGGTCCTGGCCGCCGCGGCCGCCCTGGCCGAAGTCACCCTGGCCTCCAATATCACCGCTCTGGAGATCAGCGGCAATAAAGCGGTGCCAACCAAGGAGATCATGGACGTGGTCTTTACCCGGGTCGGTGATACGCTCGCCGAAGAAAAGATCAAAGGCGACCTCAAGGCGATCTACGCGCTCGGTTATTTTGCCGACGTTATCCCTTCATTCGAGGCGCAGGCCGGCGGGACCAAAGTGATCTTTCGGGTCACGGAAAACCCGGTGATCGCGGAGATCGTTTTCAGCGGCAACTCCGTTTACGCGACCGCGGAGCTTCAGGCGCTGCTGGCGACCAGGCCGGGCGCTTTGCTTAACTTCCAGAAAATGCAGACCGATATCGACCTGATCAACAACAAATACAAAAAAGACGGCTACATGCTGGCCCGGGTGGTCGACGTCGAGACCGATAAAAAAAGCAACGTCCTCACCTTTCAGGTCATGGAAGGCCGGGTCGAGGCGATCACTCTCGACGGCAACGATAACACCAAAGACTACGTGATCCTGCGCGAGCTCAAGACCAAACCCGGCTCGGTCCTGAACGAAGAGACGCTGAAAAAAGACCTGCGCCGCGTCTTTAATCTCGGTTTTTTTGCCGAGGTTACCCCGAACTTCGAACCGGGCAGCAGCAAGGACAAGATCGTTCTCCAGCTCAAGATCAAGGAATCACGGACCAGCACGATCAATTTCGGCGGCGGCTACGGCGAACGCGAGGGGTGGTTTGGCTTTGTCGATCTCTCGATCAACAACCTGATGGGGACCGCGCAGGGGATCCTGATCCGCGGCCAATCCGGGCAAACGCTCTCCACCTACCAGTTCAAGTATTACAATCCGTGGTTCTGGGAACAGAAACTGGGGGATCACGCCGCCCTGACCGCCCGCCGCTGGCTGACGATCGGCCGGGACATTATTTTAACGACCCAGGACGGAATTTATAACGGCTTTGACATCTCGATCGGCAAACCGTTCCGGGACAATTACAACATCACCTGGACGATCGGCAGCGAGAACGTCAGCCCTTACAACACCGCTACGTTCGAAGCGTACCGGTCCGACACGATCGGCCTGAACTTCGCTTTCGATACCCGCGACTTCTGGCTTAATCCCAAGGAAGGCCGCTACTACACGCTTGACCTGCGCCAGGGGTGGAAAACCGCCACCAGCGTCACCAGTTTCACCAAGGTCGGCCTCGATTTCAACCACTACTGGCCGGTCTTCGCCAACCAGGTCGCCGCCGGCCACCTGGGGACCGGCGTCGGTTTTGGCGACGTGCCGATCGGCGACATGTACTGGGTCGGCGGCGCCAACACCGTGCGCGGCTTTTACCCGTCGGAAGCACGGGTCGGCAAAAAGAAGCTTCTGTTCAACGCCGAGTACCGGCTCAATTTCTCCGATATGTTCCAGGGCGTTTTCTTCTATGACTGGGGGAATGCCTGGAACGACGGTCCGGCCGACTACGGCGCGTTCATCTCCGGCTGGGGCCCCGGCATCCGGATCAACACCCCGCTCGGCCCGATCCGTCTCGACTGGGGGGTCCCCGGCGGCAAGACCTTCGGCGAAGGCATAATGCATTTCTCCATTGGACAAGCTTTTTGACCTTTATCTTAACGAACTGCTCGAGTGGAACCAGAAGTTCAATCTGACCGCTATCACCGATCCCGCTGAGATCCGGGTCCGGCACTTTCAGGATTCACTCTCGGTCCTCGAAGCGCTCGAGCTGAAAGACCAGCAGGTCGTCGACATCGGCCCCGGGGCCGGTTTTCCCGGCATTCCGCTCAAGATCGTCCGGCCGGGGATCAAACTGACCCTGGTCGAGGCGACCCGCAAGAAAGTCGACTTTCTTAACCACCTGATCAAGGCCCTTGAGCTGACGGACGTGGCAGCGGTCTGGGGCCGGGCGGAAACGGTCCAAAAGGAAAAGCGCTATGCCGGCCGGTTCGATGTGGCGCTCGCCCGGGCCGTGGCCAAGTTACCGGTCCTGCTGGAGTACAGCCTCCCCTTCCTGAAGCCGGGCGGGCTCTTCGTCGCCCAAAAACAGGCCGCGGTCCAGGCGGAGATCGACGCGGCCCAACCGGTCCTGAAAAAATTGGGCGGCCGGCTGATGGACGTCAAACAGACCAAAGTTGGCGGCGTTCCCCGGTCGCTGATAATCTTTCGCCGCAGCTAGATTTGTGCTACAATAACCAACCTATGGCGACCACCTATGCGGTAGTCAACCAAAAGGGCGGAGTCGGCAAGACAACCACTACCGTTAACCTCGCAGCTTATCTGGCGACCTTCGGCAAAAAAGTCCTGCTGGTCGATATCGATCCCCAGAGCAACGCCAGCGTCGGACTGGGTGTCGACCGCTCCCTGATCAAGGATTGCCTCTACAGCGTCCTGATCGACGGCGCCCACCCGCAGGAAGTGATCATCAAGAGCAACATCTCCAATCTTGACGTCCTCCCCTCCACCCCGCGCCTGGCCGGCGCCGAAGTGGAGCTGGTCGCCGTTGAACCGCGGGAAACGCGCCTCAAAGGGTCGCTCGGCCTGCTCCAGCAGGATTACGATATCATCGTGATCGACTGCCCGCCGTCGCTCTCCCTGTTGACCGTCAATGCCCTGACCGCCGCCAACGAAGTGATCATCCCGATCCAGTGCGAGTATTACGCGCTGGAGGGGATCGCCCAGCTGACGCACACCCTGGAGCTGGTCCGGGAAAGCCTCAATCCCGCGCTCAAGATCCGCGGGATCGTCCTGACCATGTTCGATCCCCGGACCCTGCTCTCGACCCAGGTCGCCGAGGAAGCCCGCAAGTATTTCGGCAGTAAAGTATTCAAAACCGTCATCCCGCGCAACGTCCGCCTGGCCGAGGCCCCGAGCTTTGGACAGCCGATCATCTTTTACGACCCCGGGAGCAAAGGGGCCGAAGCCTACGAAAATCTGTGTCGGGAGGTGTTAGACGATGGTCGGATCTAGCAGCACTAACAAAAGAGGTTTGGGCAAAGGGCTCGGTTCGCTGATCCCCCAGCAGTCGGTCTTTGTCGGCGGGCGGACGATCGTCAACGTCGACATTAATAACGTGGTCGCCAATCCGCGCCAGCCGCGCACCGTTTTCACCAAGGAAGCGCTTACCGATCTGGCTGAATCGATCAAGGCGCAGGGGGTCATCGAACCGATCCTGACCCGGATGCGCGACGGCAAATACGAGCTGATCGCCGGCGAACGCCGCCTGCGCGCGGCCAAGCTGGCCGGCATCGCCGTGATCCCGGCGATCGTTAAGGATTTCAACGACCAGCAGTCGCTGGAGATCTCCCTGATCGAGAACCTGCAAAGGGAAGACCTGAACCCGATGGACGAAGCGGAAGGCTACGCCCGCCTCGCTTCGGAGTTCGGTCTGACCCAGGAAAACATCTCCAAGCGGGTCGGCAAAAACCGCTCGACCATCGCCAACATGGTCCGGATCCTCTCCCTCCCCAAGGCGATCAAAGAAAGCCTGCGCAAGGGGGAGATCACTGTCGGCCACGCCCGGCCGCTCCTGGCGGTGGAAGATGCCGACAAACAGCTCCACTTCTGGAAAGAGATCGTCAAAGGCGGCCTCAACGTTCGCGACGCGGAGATCCTGGCCACCGGCAAAGACCACGCCAAGACCAAAGCGAAAAAAGGCGGGCGAAAACGGGCCTTCACCACCAACGTGGAGTTGAACTCCCTGGTCGAACAATTGACCGAGCACCTGGCGACCAAGGTCAAGATCTTCGGCACCCCGGATCGCGGTAAGATCGAAGTGGAATATTATTCGCGGGAAGACCTGGAGCGGGTGTTAGAGCTGATCACGGGCGGCAAGATCAAGCGGCCGGAAACGATCAGCGCGCCGGCGCCGCACTTCTCGGTCATCCCCACCGAGCACCAGGCCCCGCAACCGCCCCCGCCGGTCTTTTAAGCCGGCCGGAACCGCTTGCGCAGCTCCACGGCCACGATCGGCAGGAGCGACAGGCCGATCACCATTGCCCAGTGCGCCGGATCAAGACTGACCGTGTAGAAGATCCGCTGCAGCCAGCCGATCTCCGTCACCAGGTACTGTAGCAACCCGGTCAAAGCGATCGCCCCGACCAGATATAAATTATTCCCCAACCCTGTTTCAAAAAGCGAGTGCCGGAGCGATTTGCAATTGAGCACGTGCGCCATCTGCAGGAATGAGAGAGCGGCAAACGCCATCGTCCGGCCTTCCGCCAGGGAAACGTTCACCCCCAGCTGAAAAAGACCGATCGTGATCGCGGCCATCAGCACGCCGATGCCGACCATGCTGCCGAGCAGCCCGCCGCCAGTGATCGACTCGCTCGGCTTGCGCGGCTGACGGCGCATAATGTCCTTTTCGATCGGCTCCATCGTCAGGGCCAGCGCCGGCAGCCCGTCGGTCACCAAGTTGATCCAGAGGATCTGGATCGGCAGGAGCGGCAGGGGCAAGCGGAAAACGATCGCCAGGAGCATCGTCAGGATCTCGCCGCTGTTGGTCGTCAGAATGTAGCGGACGAACTTCAAAATATTGTCAAAGATCCCGCGCCCCTCTTCGATCGCGCCGACGATCGTGGCAAAGTTGTCGTCAGTCAGCACCATGTCCGACGCTTCCTTGGCCACATCGGTCCCGGCGATCCCCATGGCGATCCCGATATCCGACGCTTTCAGGGCCGGCGCGTCGTTGACCCCGTCACCGGTCATGGCAACGATCTCGCCTTTAGCCCGAAAGGCGTTGACGATATCGAGCTTGTGTTCCGGCGAGACCCGGGCAAAGACCCGGTATCGGGTCAGGTCACGGCCGGCCAGATCCCGCCCCTCAATGACCTCCGCCTCCTGCTCCGTGATGCCAAGCTCGCGGGCGACCGCGAGCGCCGTCAACCGGTGATCCCCGGTGATCATCACCGGCCTGATCCCCGCCGTCCGGCAATTGGCGACCGCCTCCTTGACCTCCGGCCGGATCGGGTCGACCATCGCCAGGAATCCGAGGTAGGTCAGATCGCTCTCGATCAATTTGTCCGGGAACGCGGCATAGCGTTTGCAGGCAACCGCCAGGACCCGGCGGCCGTTGGCCGCCAGCCGTTCGGCTTCGGCCAGGACCTGCTTTTTGGCGTCGGGCCCCAGGCTAACACACAACTCCAGGATCACGTCGAGCGCCCCTTTGGTAAAAGCGATAAACCCGGCCTCGCTAGCCGCTTTATGGAGGGTCGTCATCCGTTTTGTCTTGGAATCGAACGGGATCTCCAAAAGACGCGGGTATTGCTCGTTTAACTGTTCCTTTTTCAGTCCGGCCCGCTCCGCGGCGGCGACCAGCGCGATCTCGGTCGGATCGCCGACCGTAAGCGTGGCATCGTTGCAGAGCGCCCCGCCCATCAGCAGCAGCGGGCGATCGCTGACCGCCACTACCTCTTCCACCGTCATCTTATTCTGGGTCAGGGTCCCGGTCTTGTCGGAACAGATCACGGTCACGCTGCCGAGGGTTTCGACCGCCGGCAGTTTTCGGATGATCGCCCGGCGGGCGACCAGGCGGTACGCGCCCAGCGCCAGCGAGATCGTCACGACCGCCGGTAATCCCTCCGGAATGGCCGCCACCGCCAGCGAAACCGAGGTCAGGAACATCTCCTGCAGCGGCGCCTCCCCTTCCAGGTAACCGACGACAAATATCAGTCCGCAGACCCCCAGGGCCAATCCACCCAGCCACTTGCCAAAATCTTCGAATTTTTGCTCGAGCGGCGTTTTTTCTTCTTTCTCCCCGGCGATCAGTTCGGCGATCTTCCCCAGCTCGGTCTTCATACCCGTGCCGACCACCAGCCCCCGCCCCCGCCCGTAGGTCACGACCGTCCCGGAAAAAGCCATGTTCTTTTGGTCGGCAACCGGCAGGTCGGCGGCCGCCAGCGGCTCGTCCTGCTTATCAACGGTGACCGATTCGCCGGTCAGGGTCGATTCGTCAATTTTCAGGTTGACCGCCGATTGCAGCCGGAGGTCTGCCGGCACGAACGCCCCCGCCTCCAGACTGACTATGTCGCCGGGGACCAATTCCGTCGCGGCGATCTTCTTGATGTCGCCGTCGCGCAGGACCGTGACCTGCGGGAGCGCAAGCCTTTTCAGGGCGGCGATCGCCTTTTCCGCCTTGGCTTCCTGGCTGGTGCCGATCGCGGCATTAACCAGCACGATCAGCAAAATAACGCTGGCATCCTGCCATTCCCCCAGAAAACCGGAAATAACCGCAGCCAACAGAAGGATCATGATCAAAAAATCCTTGAATTGCGAGAAAAATATCGCTACCAGCGGTTTTGACCGTTTTTCGGTCAGTTGGTTCGGTCCGTATTGTTCCAGGCGGCTCTTGGCCTCGGCAGTGGAAATCCCTTTCTCCTGATCAGTGTGAAAACTAGAGGCAACGACGGCAAATTGCTGCTGGTAATAATGCTCCATATTGGCGCTATTATAACATTTTATGCTATAATGTCTTGTCATGGTCAGGGTCTTCCCCTTTCGCGGGATAATCTACAATAAGAAGAAGCTCAGGCAACTCTCCCAGGTCATGTCCCCGCCCTATGACGTTATTTCGCCGGCCGAACAGGAAGAATTGTACGAGCAGAACAACTTCAATTTTATCCGGCTGATCCTGGGCAAGGAGTTTGCTGGTGACAACGAGTATAATAACCGGTATGTCCGGGCGGCCGCATTTTTGGACGGCTGGCTCCGGCATAAGATCTTCCTCCAGGACGACAAGCCGGCCTTTTACGCTTACGAGCAAAAGTTCACCTGCCTGGGAAAAAAGTATTCCCGGCTCGGTTTTTTCGGCGTGATCCGGCTGGAAGACATGGGCCGGGGCAAGGTTTACCCGCACGAAGAGACCTACCCCAAAGCCAAGCTTGACCGCCTGCAGCTGATGCGCGCGACCAACGCCAATCTCGATTCGGTCTTTGCCTTTTATTCCGACAAAAAAGATAAACTGAGCAAACTGTTGAAACAATTCACCAAAAAAGCCCCGACCCTCGAAGCCAAGGACCGCGATGGCGGCGTCAACCGTCTCTGGCGGATCGATAAAAAGCCGGCGCTCGTCCGGATCATGCAGGAGATGAAGGACAAAGCGGTCTTTATCGCCGACGGCCACCACCGCTACGAGGCGGCGATCCGCTACAAGAACGAGCTCAAGGCCCGCAACACCAAGTTCACCGAGGACGAATCCTACAACCACGCGCTAATGTACTTCACCCCGGTCGAGGGGAAAGGGCTGGTCGTCCTGCCGATCCACCGGACGGTCAGCAATCTGGAATATTATGATCCGATCCGGTTCGAGGACGATCTTCGGCAGGTTTTCAACGTTACCCCTTACCTGGCAACCAAAAAAACGGCTGACGGCGTCCGGAAGAAACTGCTCAAAGAGATGACCAAGGTGGCGGATAAACATGCCTTCGGCCTTTACCTGGGGAACCATCGCTTCTATCTGCTGACCTTAAAGGACGAAGCGCTGGTCGAAGAAATGGTGGCCGAAGAAAAGCCGGCCGCCTGGAAAAAGCTCGACGTCACAATCCTCCACTACGCGGTCTTTGACCGGCTGCTCAACATCGCCCACGAGACCGAGGACAAAGTGACCTACTTCAAGCGGGACGACGACGCCATCAAGGCGGTCGATGACGGTCGCGCCACCATGGCGATCCTGATGAACCCGACCCGGATCGAGGAGATCATTGCCGTAGCCGGCGAGCTCGAGAAAATGCCGCACAAATCGACCTATTTCTACCCCAAACTTCTCTCCGGTCTGGTCATTAACCGGTTTGAACACGGGGACAAGGTAAAGCCCTAAAGCTGCCCACGCAAACCTTACTCAGGTGATAACATCGCGAAGCTAACGTCGGTGGATAATCTCGCTGAACCGGCGCAGGTGGTTGGTTAACACAAACCCTGCCTGGTTTAACGTCCATCCACCCGCGCCAGTTCTGCGTCAGCCCTCCACCCAGCTAGACTCGCTTAACCTCCCCTTGGGCCGCTTTAGCGCCGATAAACCTCCCCAACGCCGGCTCCAGCGTCCCCATCAAACACATCAGCCGGTCGTAATCTTGCTGGGGGACCAACTGCCGCTTAAAGGCTCTTATTACCCAAACCCTAGTCTCCTGCATCGATCCTCGAGATATGTATAAGAACCAGAGATTATCTTTTTTATGATGCCTTCCGTATCCTTCAGCTATGTTGGCCCCGATCGAATCAGCTGATCTGACTATCTGCTTACCGATCGTATCCTTGGCAAATACTGACCAAGGAACAACCAAATCCCAGACCTTTTCTGATATTTCTTCCGCAATTTGATAAATCCTCAGATCTTCAACCCGATCATATCCCATATCCCCTCCCAACCACCCGCGAACGCTTTGCGAGAGTAACCACCCAGGTGATTAACGCGCTGGCTAACCACCTGGGCGGGTTTAATGTTAGCCAACCACTTTGCAGGCCTCCGCAAAAGCCCCGGCAAAATCCGCTAACTTATCCTGGAACACCATGATCGTAAAACGGTCGAACTTGTTGTCTTCGACCAGCTTGCTCTCGGTCAGCGTCACGTACTTATTCTTGTTGCTCGCCTCTTTGACCCCGATAAAATAGGTCCGCTTGCCGGCCTTGACCGTCTTCGTGAACAGCTCTTTCCCGCCGTTCTTTTCCGCCTTTTCCGTCGTTTCCATCTCTCTCACCTCCTCCCTTCCTAACCACCAGCATTCGTTTCACGAGGGTAACCACCTGCGCTCGCTTCACGAGGTTAACCACCTGCGATAGTTTTACGCCAGCCAACCACCAGCGTCCGTTTCGCGAGGTTAACCACCTAGGCCGCTATCGCGTAAGCATCCTGCAACGCCGTCACAAATTCAGCCAGCTTATCGGAAAACACCAGCAGATTGAACCGTTCGAACTTATTCTTGTCCACCAGCCGGCTTTCGGATATCGTCACATACTTCTTATCGTTCTCCGTCTCCCGGACCGAAATAAAATATGTTCGCCGGCCCGCCCTGACCATTCGCTTGAACAGCTCTTTTGTCCCCGTCTTCATCCCCATCACCCCCTCCACTCCACCAGCGCAACTTAATGGCTAGCCAACCACCTGCGTACGTTTCGCGAGGTTATCCACCTGCGTACGCTTCACGAGGCCAACCACCTGCGCCCGCTCTGCGTCAGCTAACCACCTCTTCATAGCTAATAATGCGTTCCCTCAGCCAGTGCCAGCGGAGCCAGCACTGCAGCTCGTCCGACGGCATGTAGATCTCCCGGATGCTATTGAACGGCAACTGATAAACCACCCGATACATAACGCTCACCCCCTTGGTCTGTCGAGATTCCGATACTGAGTCGCTTCGGCAATGTGCTTCGCCTGGATCAGCGTTGAAGCGTCCAGGTCGGCGATCGTCCGGGCGACCTTAATGATCCGGTCATAGGCGCGGCCGGATAACTGCAGCTGCATGATCGCCGCCTTAAGCAGGCCTTCGGCCTCGCCGTCCAGTCGACAGAAATCTTTGGTCTGCCGCGGGGTCATTCGAGCGTTACAGAACGTCGCGCTTCCCTGGAACCGCTCCTGCTGGACCCGCCGGCCGGCCGCCACGCGCGCTCTGATCGTTCTCGACAGTTCGCCGTCCGGCTGCGCCAGCAGCTCTTCTTTTTTCAGCCGGGGAACCTCGACGTGGAGATCGAGCCGATCAAGCAGCGGGCCGGACAATTTGTCCCAGTAGTGCTGGACCTTGAACGGGGAACAACTGCATTGTTTGAGCGGATCAAGATAACTACCGCACGGACAGGGGTTCATCGCCGCTACCAGCATGAATTGGGCCGGGTAGGTCAGCGTGGAATGGGCGCGGGAGATCGTGACCTTGCCGTCCTCCAGCGGCTGGCGGAGCACTTCCAGGACGTTCCGCTCGAACTCGGGGAACTCGTCGAGAAAAAGGACGCCCAGGTGGGCCAGCGAGACCTCGCCCGGCCGGGGGATCCGGCCGCCGCCGATGATCCCGATGTCGGAAGTAGTGTGATGCGGTGAGCGGAACGGCCTGGTCGTAACGAGGACTTTTTTTCCGTCGAGCAGGCCGGTGACCGAATAAAGCTTGGTGACGTCGAGCGCTTCGCTCAGCGAGAGGGGAGGCAGGATCGTCGGCAGGCGGCGGGCCAGCATCGTCTTGCCGGAACCGGGCGAACCGACCAGCAGGATATTGTGCCCGCCGGCGGCGGCGATCTCCAGCGCCCGTTTGGCGTGTCCCTGACCTTTGACGTCGGCAAAATCAAGCCCGTAGTCTGGTTCCGGCGGGAAGAGAGCAGCGATGTCGACCCGGTAAGGCTCGATCTCCCGGGAGCCGCTCAGGTATTCCGCCGCTTCGCGCAGCGAACCGACCGGCAGAACGGTCAGCCCTTCCACCAGCGCGGCTTCGTCGGCGTTCTCCAGCGGCACGATGATAACGTTGACGCCGGCCGCCTTCAGCGACAGGCAGATCGGCAGGATCCCGTTGACCCCTCTGACCCCGCCGTCGAGGGAGAGCTCGCCGATCATAAAAGAACCAGCCAGGTTCCGGCGACCGATCTGCTCAGAAACGATCAGCATTCCCAGAGCGATCGGCAGGTCGTAAAGCGGCCCCTCCTTGCGGGTATCAGCCGGGGCGAGGTTGATCGTGAAATAGCCGGGCGGGAAAGAAAATCCTGAATTCTCCAGCGCCGCCCGGACCCGGTCGCGTGATTCCTTGACCGAGGCATCCGGCAGACCGACGATCGACTGCCCGGGGAGCCGTTTTTGCGCGTCGATCTCCACTGTCACCTGGTAAGCTTCCAGGCCAAGGATCGCCGCCGAGTTGATCTTGATCAGCATGTGAACGCGTTCCGGTAAAGATCGATCGCCCGGGACCCGTCCAGCCGGCGGTAGATGGTCAGGACATCAAAGCGGCAGTAAGTGTTCCTGATCCGTTGTTTATAGAGGTAAGTTTGGGCGGCGTGGATGATGCTTTCCCGCTTCCCTTTACGGACAGCGCCGGCCGGTGAGCCGAGACTGCGGAACGAGTAGCTCTTGACCTCGACAAAGACCAGGAACTCCCCCTCCCTGGCCACCAGGTCGATCTCCCCCTGCTGAGAGTGGTAATTCCGTTCCAGGATCTCATAGCCGTGCTGTTTGAGGTAGCGCTCAGCCGCGTCTTCCCCCGCCTGGCCAAGCTTATAGCTCTCCATCCCCATGCGCGGGGTACAGCAATTTTATTACCAGTGGAGGTCAAGCGTGGAAGGGAGGCTAACTGTAGCGGTTTTCGACACCTCCGACAGTGTTTAAGCCAGGGCCGCGACCGGCCGGAACGAGCGCCGGTGGATCGGCGACCGCCCGTGGGCCCGCAGCAACCGGAGGTGTTCGGCGGTGCCGTACCCTTTGTGCCGGTCAAAGCGGTACTGCCGGAACAGGTAATGGTACTTCTGCATGATCCGGTCCCGGGTCACCTTGGCAATGATCGAGGCGGCGGCTACAGCGCTGCTTTTGCGGTCCGCGCCGGTCAAACCTTGTTGCGGCAGGTCGCTTTTGATCCTGGTCCGACCGCCGTCCAATAAAAGAAAATCCGGCTTAACCAGTAATTTGGCAACCGCCCGTTCCATGGCCAGCCGATTGGCCCGGCCGATGTTCAAACGATCGATCTCCAGATGGCCGGCAATCCCGATCCCGACCGCCACCGCCTTAGCGGTGATCTGGCGAAACAAGTGTGCCCTTTGCCGCGCGGATAATAGCTTGGAGTCGTTCAGTTTTTTGATCGAATAAGTGGGCGGCAAAATAACGGCGGCAGCGACGACCGGCCCGGCCAGCGGCCCGCGGCCGACCTCGTCAATGCCGGCAATGAGCAGATATCCCTGTTGGCGCAATCTGTTCTCGTAGAACAGCGACGCCATTACTCCCCGCCGATCAGTCCGAATTTCGCCAGCGGCCAGAGGCGGAGGAAGGCGGGGCCGATCAGGTTGGCTTTGGGGAGAAAACCCCAGTAGCGGCTGTCGGCGGAAGCCGGGCGATTGTCTCCCATAACAAAGAACGAATCGGCCGGGATCGCGACCGGTCCAAAATTGGCAAAGTCTTCGTTCATGGTATGTTTTTCGGTGACCGGCTGGTCGTTGATGTAGATCTTCCCTGCCCTGACCTGGAGCTTCTCGCCGGGTAAACCGACCAGCCGCTTGATCAGGTCTTTCTTCTCTTCTCCCATCGCCGGCACCCCCCGGAAAACAACGACTTCCAGGCGGCGGGGTTGGCGAAAATGGTAAGCGACCTTGTTGACCACGATCCGGTCGCCAATATCAAGGGTTGGCTCCATGGAGCCGGAGGGGATCCAGAATACCTGTAAAAAGAAAGCGCGGATGACCAGCGCCAGGACCAGGGCAACAACGATCGTCTCGAACCAGTCAAAAAACCAGTGGTTAAGCCGGGGCACTTTCCGTGGTCCCTTCGATCCGGTCGGCCTCGTCAACTTTGGTCGCCTGACTGCCGATCCGTTTGCGCAGATAATAAAGCTTGGCCCGGCGGACCTTGCCGCTCCGGATCAACTCTACGCGGTCAACTTTGGGGGAATGGAGGGGGAACGTCCGTTCGACGCCGACCCCTTGGACCAGCTTGCGCACGGTGAAATTCTCCCGCACGCTGCCCCCGGTCCGCTTGATCACGATCCCTTCAAAACCTTGCAGTCTTTCTTTCCCCCCCTCGACGATCTTGGAGAACACCTTGACGGTGTCCCCGACCTTGAAGTTGGGCACATTTTTCTTCAGCTGTCCTTTTTCGAGCTCGGAAATGATATTCATTGGGGGCAACACTCCTTCTAAACTAGCGGCCTAGTAATCTATCCAATATTATAGCAGTTGCGGAGCGAACTGACAAATGGTTATAAGGGGTCGGGCCGTCGATCGGCGGGAGGACCCCGTCCACTTGCGCGAACACTTCATCCGCCATTCCCCACCCGGTGCCAAAGAGCAAAAGGACCGGCTGGTCGCCGCTCTTGATCTCCGTGCTGAGCTGTTCAAAGCTGATCGTCGTCCGCGGTTTAGCCGAAGTCCCCACAACCTTCGGTCTCTGGCCGGTGGTTTTTTCGATCTCAGCGATAACCTCGGCCAATGTCCCTCTGATCTCGATCAGTTTGAAAGCCTCCGCCCTGGTCCAGTTGAACTCCAGGCTGCTCTCGTCCATCCAGAACTCAAAGATCCGGCGGGCGAATTCCTGCTGGGCCGGCAGCGGGTTGACCACAAAATATTTCTTGACCCCAAAAGTGACGGCTGAGCGGGCGATGTCGTGCAGGTCAAAGCCGGTGATGCAGGTCGTGACGACCGCCTGCCGTTTGTTATAGACCGGATGATGGATCAGCGCGATGAACAGGTCAGCCATTTTGCACGATCTCGCTCAGCAGCTGCCGGTCTGTCTCGGTCAGTTCTGTCTGCGCCAGTAGATCCGGCCGGCGGTAAAACGTCTTCCGGAGCGCTTCTTTGCGCCGCCACTGCGCGATCTCGGCGTGGTGGCCGGAAAGGAGAACGGCAGGGACCTTTTGCCCGTTGAACTCTTCCGGTTTGGTATAGCTGGGATGATCAAGCAACCCGTCGTGGAACGAGTCGTTCTCGACCGAGCTCATCTCCTTGACGACCCCGGGGATATAGCGGGCGACCGCGTCGACCACGACCATGGCCGGCAGCTCGCCGCCGGTCAGCACGTAATCGCCGATCGAGAGCTCTTCGTCGACCAGGGCGCGGACCCGTTCGTCAACCCCTTCATAATGCCCGCAAAGGATGACCAGATGTTCTGCTTTTGCCAGCTCTTTTACCTTGCGCTGGGTTAGTGTTTGCCCACTTGGGCACATGTATATGACCCTTGACCCTTGACCCCTGACCCCAGCGATCGCTTTGGCGATGACATCAGCCTTCATGACCATGCCCGCTCCGCCCCCGCAGGGCGGGTCATCGGCTGTCTTGTGTTTGTCGGCGGTAAAATCGCGGAGGTTGGTGACCCTGATCTCGAGCAGAGCTTTGGCTTGGGCTTTTTTAAGCAGGCTTTCGCTGAGCGGACCCTGAAACATCTCCGGGAACAGGGTTAAAATGTCAACTCGCACGGAACAAACTAGATCCCGCGGATCTCCTGGATAATGCCGTCCTTGACAATGATCTCGGCGCCGCCGACCTTCTTGTAGAGGTTATCGCCGACGCTGACATCGACCGGCCCTTCCAGCGGCCCCTGGACGAATTCCGAACCGATCTGCAGGCGCTTGGCTTCTTCGATCTTCATCAGCAGATCGGATTTAGCGGCGGCCTGGCGGCCCCGCTCTTCGTCGAACTGGTGCTTAAAAGCGGCGGCTTTCTGCATCAGACCCTTCTTCTTGAGGTCTTCCAGGTAATTCTTGCTCTGGGCTTCCATCTGGTTGACCTGGCCGTCGATGTTACCGACCGCCCGCTCCAGCTCTTTGATCAGATTATCTTTAAAGGCTTCGGTCACGATCGCTTTGACCATGACGATCCGTTTCAGTTCGAGTGAGTTTGCCATGTTATTTCCCCTCCGTGATGATCTCAACCGTGACTTTGCGGTTCTGTTTGGCCGAGGCGGCCTTGATAATGGTGCGCAGGGCATTGACAATGCGGCCTTCGCGCCCGATCACCTTGCCGGCGTCTTCGGGCGCGGTCCGGATCTCGATGATGGTGATCATTTCGCCTTCGGTTTCGGTGACGGAGACGGCCTCGGGGTTGTCGACCAGTGTTTTAACGACGTACTCGACTAGTTCTTTCATGCCGCGGTTGCTTCTGCCTGAGGAGCGGCCGGGGCTGGGGCAGCGGCGGCCGGGGCAGCCGTCTCTTCAGCCGGGACCTCCCCTTTCTTCTTCCGTTTCGGGAGCGCCGCCAGATCGATCGGCGGCAGAACGCCCGCTTTACCGAGGAGGATCCGGACCTTTTCGGTCGGCTTGGCCCCCTTCCTGATCCAATCGAGGGTCAGCTCTTTGTTGACCGTGAACTCGGTCGGCTCCTTGAGCGGCTGATAAGTCCCCAAGGTCGCCACGACCCGGGCGACCGTCGGTCGGGCTTCGTCCTGAACAACGACCCGATATGACGGCTGATTCTTGGTCCCGACTCTCTGTAATTTGATCTTGGCTGACATAACAAGAATATTATAACACAGAAACTTGTTTTTGGTAAGCGGCCAGATTGGTCTTGAGCTCTTCCATGCTGTCTCCTCCGCACTTCTCCAACAGGGCATTGGCGACCTCGATCAGGGCGGCCGACTCACCGATCACCGCGGCCGCTTCCACGGCGCAGACGTCGGCCCGCTCCACATAAGCGGCCGTCGCTTTCTTGGTCGCCAGGTCAACGGATTGGAGCGGCTTCCCGAGCGTCGCGATCGGCTTCATTGCCGCCCTGATCACGATCGGTTCGCCGTTGGAGATCCCGCCTTCCAGGCCGCCGGCATTGTTGCTTTGATGATAAAAGCCTTTCCGCTTAACATAGTACAGTTCGTCGTGGACCTTGGAACCGAGCCGTTTGGCCGCCTCAAAGCCGAGGCCGATCTCCACCCCTTTGATCGCCGGGATCGCCATCAGCGCCCGCGCCAGATTGCCGTCCAACCGCCGGTCCCACTGGACATAGCTGCCGAGACCGGCCGGGACACCGGTCACGATCACTTCAAAGATGCCGCCGACCGAATCGCCGGCCGCCCGAGCCCGGTCGATCGCCTGCTGCCACTCTTTCCGTTCTTTATGGCCGCCGATCTCTACCACCCGGCTGGTCGCCCGGATCTTAAGAGCGCCAAGCAGGGCCCGGGCCACGCCCCCCACCGCCACGCGGGCGGCTGTTTCCCGGGCAGACGCCCGTTCCAGGATATTGCGGACGTCAGCCTGGTTGTACTTTAAAGCGCCCGCCAGGTCGGCATGACCGGGGCGGAGCGCGGTGATCACTTTATTGAAGAACTCTGTGCTTTTATTGGGGATCAGGAGAGCGATCGGACTGCCGATCGTCTTCCCTTTGCGCACGCCGGAGAGGATCTCGACTTTGTCCTTTTCCAGCTTCATCCGGGCGCCGCGGCCATAGCCCCCCTGGCGCCGGGCGAGATCAAGGTCGAGGTCATCAGCCGACAGGGCCAGATTGGCCGGGCAGCCGTCAAGGATAGCAACCAAAGCGGCTCCGTGGGATTCTCCGGCCGTTAAATAGCGCAGCATTTGGCCAAATTATAAACTATAATGGAACTATGGTCAACGACGATCGCCAGGTTCCGCCATGCCCCTATTTTGGCCGCTGCGGCGGCTGTGCCTGGCAAGACATTAAATATACCGCGCAGCTCCAGCGCAAAGAGGAACAGGTCCGGGCCCTCTTTGGCGCTTGCCGGCCGATCATCCCCTCGCCTGACCTCTATTATTACCGGAACCGGATGGACTATGCTTTTGGCCCCGAGTGGACGCTGGGCCTCAAAGCCAGCCGCTTCCGGGTGATCGACTTGGACAAATGCCTCCTGATGTCGGAGCAGAGCAACGAGCTTCTGTTGACCATCAAGCGTTTCGCGGCTGCTGCTCAGCTCCCGGTTTATGAATTTCGGCGAGGCCTGTTGCGACACGTCGTTATCCGGGAGGGAAAGAACATCGGGAATACCATCGTCAATATTCTGACCTCCGACCAGGGGATCTTGCCGGCAGCTGATCTCTGGTCGGTGCTCGGCGACCGCGTAGTCGGGCTGACCTGGTCGATCAACCGCTCCCCGGCCGACCGCTCGGCCGGCGATATCCAGCAAACCTTCGGTCAGGATTATTATGAAGAAAAACTGGCCGGCTTAACTTTCCGCGTCCCGGTCCAGTCGTTTTTTCAGACCAACGTCCGCGCGGCGGAGAACATCATCAAGACGGTCAAGGAGTTGATCGACCTGCGCGGAGCCGGCACCCTGCTCGATCTCTATTCGGGGACCGGCAGTATCGGGCTCTCTCTGGCCGCCTCCGTTAAACAGGTGATCGGGATCGAGGAAAACAAAGAAGCGGTCGAACTGTCACGGTCGAACGCCGGGCGGAACGCGATCGACAATTACGCCGCTCACGCCGGCCGGGCAGAGGATATCCTCCCTACCTTCAAAGAACAAGTCGACCTGGTCGTGGTCGACCCGCCCCGGCCCGGCCTGCATAAAAAGGTGGTCGGTAAACTCGGTGAATTAAAAGCCCGGCAGATAATTTACGTCTCCTGCAACCCGCTGACGCAGAAAAACGACGTGGAAATGTTATTGAGCTTTGGGTATAAAATGACCGCGTGCCAGCCGCTCGATCTCTTTCCCCACACCCCGCACCTGGAAAATATTATTTCGCTGGCGCTTTAGCGGTTTTCTGGATTTCGGCGAGCCGTTGGCTGGCCGCCCGGATGATCGCCTGGTACTTGGCCGCGCTCAATGGCTTGCCGGTGAACGCGTTATCAACATAAACCATCCCTTCGGGCTTGCCGCTTTCCCCTTTGACCGGGATGAGGAGGTAATTATCGATCCGGCGGCCATCGACAGTGAATAGCTGTTCAATCTCGCCCCGCAGATCCCGGAGCTTGACCGTGTCAAACCCGCCGTTGAATTCCTTGTGATCAAATAAGGTGATCCCGTCCTGGACCTTGATCTCTCCGTAAATAATATTCGGGCCGATCGCCTTCCCTTTGACCGCCTGGTCCAGTCGGCTGCCGCTTTGATCGAGCCGCCGCAAATGAGCACTGACCCCTTCCCGGTGAACGTCCTCTGCGATCTTGACCAGTTTTTTGTCCCGTTCTTCTTTTCCTGTTTCGCCGATCGCCAGTCGGCCGATCAACCGTCCCTCTTGATCGGGAAAAAAGAGCGCGGCCCGATTGGTCTCGGCCGCGTAACGGGGCATGTCGGTAAACCCGCCGGCCGTCATCAAGGTCAGCGCCCAATTGACCACGTCCGCCGCGCTGACCAATTCCGCAAAATCGGCCCGCATCGCCTCGGCCTGCCGGCTCGCCTTGGCCAGACCGACCGCTTCCATCAGACCGCCGATCAGCGCCAGATTCTGCTCGCCGTCCGACAAAGTGTCGTCGTGAAAATCGATCTTGTAAGCGCCGCGGAGCTCTCCATTAACGATCTCCGGGACCAGGATGAACGGTTCGACCGTCGCCAGCTTCCCTTCGCGGTAACAGCGCTGATCATCGGCCGGCTTGGCCACCACCTGGGCGGTCTTACTGCGCAGCAAGTCGGCCATTACTTCACCCGAAAATGTTTCCAGCGCTTTCCAATGGTCGAAGCCTGACGTCCCCATTTCGCTTCTGTGCTCTTCGTAGACCGCCTCACCGAAGCGCTGGCTGAGCCAGGCCCGCGCTACCCGGACAGATTCGTTATGCGCGTCGTAGCGGGTCACCCGCCGGCTCCCCGACAGAACCTTGAGCGTGAAATTCGCGGCCAGCTCCTCGATCTCGGTCTCGGTCGGGGCCGCGCCGATCGCCAGCGTGACCTGAGCAAAGATCCTGGCGGCGTCTTTCAGCTCTACCCGTTTTTGGGTTTCCGGCGACGGCGTGACGACCGGATCGTTGGTGCCGGGGACCCAGACCCGGGTAAGATATTCTTCGGTCATCCGCTGGGTGTTGAAGAAGGTGCCGTTCCGGGCGATCGATTCGATCATCCGGTCGATAAAAACCGGGTCGGTGTCCCGCCCCCGATAAGCACCGATAGCTTTGTCCAGCTCACAATAAAGCGAGGCTGAATCGGCCAGATAAAGGTGGGGATCCCGGTCGTGCGGCCGCAGGTTCGGATCGCCGATCGTCCAACCGCCCCCTCTGTTCTCTACCCACCAGCCGTCGCTGATGCTGACGTTGGGAACGCCGTTGAGCGCCGCCTTCATCCCCGAGGTGCCCGAAGCTTCGTACGGTCGTAACGGATTGTTAAGCCAGACGTCGACCCCGCTCACCAGCAATAGCGCTTTAGCCATATCGTAATCGGGAACAAAGACGAACTTGATCCGGCCGCCGGTCTCCCGGGCCAGGCGGTTGCCCGCCTCGATGCAGTGGGCAATGATCCCCTTGCCCGGACCGTCTGCCGGATGGGCTTTACCCGACATCACGATCTGCAGTCCCCCGTGTTCCCCGGCTAAACGCTTGAGTTCCGCCTCGTTGGTAAAGAGCAGGTCCCCTCGTTTGTAAGTGGCGAACCGCCGGGCGAACCCGATCGTGAACACTTCCGGATCGAGCGACACCTCCGTCAGCTTGCGGACCATTTTGAACAGTTGCTTTTTATTGGTCTGATGAGTCTCCCACAGCGCCTGCCGGAACTCCGGATCCTCCCCTTTTGTCAGCAATTCAGCCAAACTTGCCGGGTCCCGGCGCCACCCCGGCGCATGCTGGTCCAGCAACTCCTGAGTCTCGGGCGAAGTCCAGGTCAGGTGGTGGACGCCGTTGGTGATCCCGATGATCGGCCGGAATTCCGGGAACATCGCTTCGGAAACCTGGGCGTGAAGCTGGGAGACGCCGTTCCTGATGCCGGACAAGCGCATGGCCAGGAGCGCCATGTTAATAAAGCTCTGGTTCAGCGGGTCCTTGCCGTAGTTAAGGACGGCATTCCGGAGAAAGGGGTCGCTCAACGCGCTCTGGACCATCTCGAGCGAAAAGCGGTCGAAGCCGGCCGCGACCGGCGTGTGAGTGGTAAAGGAGAACATCTCCCTGACCCCCTTAATATCTTCCGCCGTCAGGCTTTCGTACGCTTTGCCCAGGCGATTCAGGATCTCAACCGTGGCAAAAGCGGCGTGCCCTTCGTTCAGATGATAATAGGCGATCGGCAGACCGAACAGATTGAGCGCCCGGACCCCGCCGATCCCCAGGACAACCTCCTGCATCAGCCGTTCCCACTCGCCGGCGGCGTATAGTTGGCTGGTGATCGTGTCAAAACCGTGCGGGTTGGGCACCCCTCTGGTGTCGAGCAGGATCAGCGGGACATATTCTCCGCCGACCCCGCTGATCTCCATCCCCCACAATTTGGCAGTGACTTTCTGCCCGGCGATCGTCATCTCGACTGCCGACTGCAGATCAACGATCCCGGTCCCGCGGTGGAGCCAATCTTTTTGCGGGGCTTGCTGTTGATGACCGCCGACAATGCTCTGGGTAAAATAGCCGTCCCGGTAAAGCAGGCCGACCGGAAAAAGCGGCGCGCCGATATCAGCCGCCGACTTCATCCAGTCGCCGGCTAAAACGCCCAGCCCGCCCGAATAGATCCGCACCCGGGAGTTTAAAGCGTACTCCATGCTGAAGAAAGCGACGTTCTGGCGGGGCCGGCGCTGCGCCTGGTTAAAAGCGCGCTGCTTGAATTGGGTAGCGGCCTGGGCCGCGCTGGTTCTGGGTGCCATACACGCCTATTTCCTCCGCTCCCGGCTGAAATTTCACCCGATTTGGGCTATAATCAAAACATGACCCGGCTGGCAAATTACCTGGAGACGGTCGATGTCCGCGATCGGCAATTCGTCGGCACGATCGCTTTTCGCAACGAAGAATTGACCTTGCCCGACGGTAGCAAGCTGGCGCTCGGGGCCGACAGCGGCCACTGGGTCATGGTTTTCCAGGAACAGCCGGGCGCGGCATTCGAGATCATCGAATACGACCAGCACAGCGGTAAAGTTTTTGTCGACAAGAAACCGGGCGGGCCGGCCGAGCTGAAAAGATTCAAGCAGCGGCTCCGCTACTTTTTCGCTCACGCCCGGGTCGCTGACCTGGTCACGATCGTCCCGCCGCAAACGGAGGAGAAATGATCGATATTTCCGGTGTTGGCGCTTTTGGTTATTTACCCTACCTGAGCGACGATCTGATCAAACAGGCCAAATACAAGGACATCCGAACCAGGGCCGGCAAGGTCGCCTATTTAATGACGCTCGGTAAAGAGGCAAAAAAGCCGCAGATCAAAGAGGGCGTGCACGACGCCGGCGGCGCGCTGAAATGGTTAAAGGAGGAATTGTTAGATGAGAAGTGACGCCTTGAAAAAAAGGGCCCCGATCCGCTCGCTGCTGCACGCTACCGGTCTCGCCCGTTCGGAAATGGCTAAACCGTTCATCGGCCTCGCTTCGAGTTTTACCGACCTGGTCCCCGGCCACGTCGACATGCGATCGCTGGAGCGGGTCATTGAAAAAGGGATCCACGCCGGCGGCGGCGTTTCGTTCACCTTTGGCCTCCCCGCCATCTGCGACGGGATCGCCATGGGGCACCACGGTATGCACTACTCGCTCCCCTCGCGCGAACTGATCGCCGACGAGATCGAAACAATGGCGCAGGCCCATCAGTTGGACGGCCTCGTCCTGTTGACCGCCTGCGACAAGATCACCCCCGGGATGCTGATGGCGGCCGCCCGGCTCAACATCCCGTGCATCGTCGTCACCGCCGGTCCGATGCTCGCCGGCTGCTACAAGATGACCCGGCTTGACCTGGTCCACGACACTTTTGAAGCGGAAGCCGCCTACCATCAGGGGAAGCTGAGCAAAAAAGAGCTGGAAAGCCTGACGCTCAACGCTTGTCCCGGCGCCGGCGCCTGCGCCGGCATGTTCACCGCCAACACCATGGCCTGCGCCACGGAAGCGCTGGGGATGTCCCTCCCCTACTGCGGCACCTCGCTCGCCGTCTCGTCCAAGAAAAAGATGATCGCTTACGAAAGCGGTAAACAGATCGTCGAACTGGTCAAGAAGAACGTCCTGCCGCGCAAGATCATGAACCTGAACGCTTTTCTCAACGCGATCCGGCTCGACATGTCGCTCGGCGGCTCGACCAATGCCGTCCTCCATCTGACCGCGATCGCCCACGAAGCCGGGTTCAAACTGCCGGTCGAGCTGTTCGACAAGATCAGCAAAGAGACGCCGCACATTGCCAGCATCCGCCCGGGGGGCGATCATTTCATGGAAGATCTTGATCACGCCGGCGGGGTCCCGGCCGCGCTCCACACGCTCGGGCGAATGATCGTTAACAATCCGACCGTTTCCGGGTTGACGATCAAGCAGATCGCCGCCGCCGGTGAGGTTTTCGACAAGAATATTATCCGGCCGCTCAACAATCCGTACCATAAGCAAGGGAGCCTAGCGATCCTCAAGGGGAACCTGGCCCCCGAAGGCTCGGTCGTCAAGCAAACAGCCGTTTCAGCCAAGATGATGAAGCATGTCGGCCCGGCCAAAGTGTTCGATTCGGAAGACGCCGCCCAACGGGCGATCAACGCCGGCAAGATCAAGCCTGGCGATGTGGTCGTGATCCGCTACGAAGGGCCCAAGGGCGGCCCGGGAATGCGGGAAATGCTCTACCCGACCTCGGCGATCGCCGGGATGGGCTTATCCGAATCGGTCGCCCTGATCACCGACGGCCGGTTCTCCGGCGGAACGCGCGGGCCGTGCATCGGCCACGTGTCACCCGAAGCGGCCGAAGGGGGCCCGATCGCCGCGGTCAAAGACGGGGACATCATTGAGATCGATATTCCGAACCGCCGGCTCCACGTCCGGCTGACCAATACGGAGATGGCCCAGCGGCTGGCTCACTGGAAAGAGCCAAAACCGAAATTCGCCACCGGCTGGCTCTCCCGCTACCAGCGAATGGTCACTTCGGCGAGCACCGGGGCGGTTCTTAAGTAGGCTTGGGCGCTACCCCCTCGCTTTATCGTTAACCTTTAGTCTCTACCACCCGGCTCCCCCTTAATAAGGGGGAGCCGAGAAATAGAAAACTAACAGTCAACTGAAGACCGTGGGGGTAATGCGCAGCGCCGTTTTTCATGCTAAAATATCGTCATGCAGTTGACCGGCGCACAAGCTTTACTCGAATCGCTCCACCGCGAAGGAGTGGAGATCATTTTTGGCTACCCTGGCGGGGTGGTCCTCCCTCTCTATGACGCGATGTTCGCGGATAAAAGGGTCAAACATATCCTGGTCCGCCACGAACAGGGGGCAGCCCATGCGGCCGACGGTTACGCCCGGGCGACCGGCAAGGTCGGCGTCTGCCTGGCAACCTCCGGCCCTGGGGCAACTAACCTGACGACCGGTATCGCTAATGCCTACATGGACTCCATCCCCATGATCGCCATCACCGGCCAGGTGGCCACTTCGCTCCTCGGCCGCGACTCGTTCCAGGAAGCCGACGTGACCGGCATTACGATGCCGATCGCCAAGCATAGCTACCTGATCAAGAAAGTGGAGGATCTGCCGCGGATAATGAAAGAAGCCTTCCACATCGCCCGGAGCGGCCGGCCCGGCCCGGTCGTCGTCGACATCCCGAAAGACATCTTCGTCAACAAGCTTGAGTATAAATATCCGGATCAAGTGGACATCCCGAGCTACAAACCGCGGACCGAAGGTCACCCTAAACAAATCGCTCTGGCGATCAAGGCGATCCAGGCCGCCAAAAAGCCGATCATCTACGCTGGCGGCGGGGTCATTTCCGCTGACGCGTCGAGCGAGTTGAAAGAATTAGCGGAAAAGTGCAATCTGCCGGTGACGACCACCCTGATGGGGATCGGGGCGTTCCCCGAGACCCATGAACTATCGCTGGGGATGCTCGGGATGCACGGGACCGCCTATGCCAACTACGCGGTGACCGAGTGCGACCTCCTGATCGGGATCGGCGCCCGCTTTGACGACCGGGTGACCGGCCACATCGCCAAGTTCGCCCCCAACGCCAAGATCATCCATCTTGACATCGACCCGGCCGAGATCGGCAAGAACGTTCGGGTCGACATCCCGATCGTCGGTGACGTAAAAAAGGTCCTGCAGGCGCTGCTCGCCAAGATCGGCCCCAAGGAGAAGCACGCGCCGTGGGTCGACCAGATCACCGAGTGGAAAAAGAAATATCCCCTCGCCTACAAACAGGCCGAGACGATCAAGCCGCAGTACGTTATCGAACAGGCGCACGAGCTGGCTAAAGAACGCGACACGATCATCGTGACCGAAGTCGGCCAGAACCAGATGTGGGCGGCGATGTTCTACCAGTTCACCAAACCGCGCAGCTGGATCTCGTCGGGCGGCCTCGGCACGATGGGTTTTGGCCTGCCGGCGGCCAACGGCGCCCAGTTCGGACGGCCCGACGCGCTGGTCATCGACTTTGCCGGCGACGGCTCGATCCAGATGAACATCCAGGAACTGACGACCGCGGTCAATAACCGGTTGCCGATCAAGATCTTTGTCCTGAACAACTGCTTTCTCGGTATGGTCCGCCAGTGGCAGGAGCTGATCTACGACCGGCATTACTCACACACCAATCTCTGCAATAATCCCGACCTGGTTAAAATTGCGGAAGCGTATGGCGCGGTGGGGATGCGCGTTTCTAAACCGGCCGAAGTGCGGAGCGCGATCGAGAAAGCCTTCGCGATCAACGACCGGCCGGTCCTGGTCGACTTTGTCGTCGCCAAAGAAGAGAACGTTTTTCCGTTCGTCCCGCCGGGGCAAGCGATAAATGAGATGATAATTGATTAGGGTCGTAGGGTCTTAGGACCATAGGGTCATAGAAGATGAAACATACAATTAGCGTTATAGTGGAAAATAAGCCGGGGGTGCTCTCAAGGGTCAGCGGGCTGTTCAGTCGGCGGGGATTCAACATTGAATCGCTGGCGGTCGGGACGACGGAGGACCCGTCGCTGTCGCGGATGACGATCGTCGTCGCCGGGGACGAGGCAGACCTCGAGCAGATCACCAAGCAGCTCTACAAGCTGATCGACACGCTCAAGGTCTTCGATCTGCCGGCCGACAAATCGGTCCAGAGCGAACTGGTCCTGGTCAAGGTGGCCGCCAACGAGAAGAGCCGGGTGGAGATCACCCAGATCGCCGAAATATTCCGGGCCAAGATCGTCGACGTGGCGGAAACGTCAATGACGCTGGAGCTGACCGGCGAAGAGAGCAAGGTGGAAGGGGCGATCAAGCTCCTGACCAAATTCGGGGTCAAAGAGCTCGTCAGAACTGGTAGAATAGCGTTGCAGCGAGGCAGCGCGGAATAAATTAAAGGGGGAATAGACGATGGCTAAGGTTTATTACGACAAGGATGCGGATCTCGGATTATTGAAGGACAAGACGGTCGCGGTGATCGGTTACGGCAACCAGGGGACGGCCCAATCCCAAAATTTAAGGGACAGCGGCGTTAAGGTCATTATCGCCGAGGTTGAAGGAACACCGAACTGGAAGGCGGCCCAGGAAGCCGGCTTTGAGGTCATGGACGCCAAAGCGGCGGCCAAGGCGGCCGATATCATCCAGGTCCTGATCCCGGACGAGCTGCAGGGAGGCGTTTACAAGGATGCCCTCAAGAAATCGCTGAAAAAAGGAAAAACCCTGATGTTCTCCCACGGGTTCAACATTCACTTCAAAGCGATCAAACCGCCCAAGGATGTCGATGTTATCATGGTCGCTCCCAAAGGCCCGGGGGCCATGGTCCGCAACACCTACGTTGACGGCGCCGGCGTCCCCTGCCTGATCGCCGTTTACCAGGACGCCAGCGGCAAAGCTAAGGATACCGCCCTCGCCTACGCTAAAGGGATCGGCGGGACCCGCGCCGGCGTGTTTGAAACGACCTTTAAAGAAGAGGTCGAGACCGACCTGTTCGGCGAACAGACCGTCCTCTGCGGCGGCTGCACCGCGCTGGTCAAAGCCGGGTTTGAAACGCTGGTGGAAGCCGGCTACCAGCCGGAGATGGCCTACTTTGAATGTGTCCATGAGCTAAAGCTGATCGTCGACCTGATCTACAAACAGGGCTTGCTCGGGATGCGCAAAGCGGTCAGCAATACCGCCGAGTACGGCGACCTGACCGTCGGCCCCAAGATCATCAACGACAAGGTCAAGAAACAGATGAAGAAAGCGCTCGGCCGGATCCAGAACGGCGCCTTTGCCCGCGAGTTCATCAAAGAGAACAAGGAAGGGTGCAAGAACTTTAACGCGCTGCGCGAGAAAGACAAGAACCACCAGATCGAGAAGGTCGGCGGCGAGCTCCGCGGCATGATGCACTGGTTGAAGAAAGGCAACTAACAGCTCTTGGTTGCCCAGCTTGTTGACCTGATCGTCGCGTTCGTCACCGGCACCGTCTCGGCCGTCGGTTATCTCGGTGTCTTCGTCCTGATGACCTTCGAGTCGGCCTGCGTCCCGATCCCCTCCGAGATCATTATGCCGTTCTCCGGCTTCCTGGTCACGACCGGCAAATTGAACATCTGGGGGGTGACGCTGGCCGGCGCCTTCGGCAACCTGATCGGCGCGGTCATCACCTACGCGATCGGTTTTTACGGCGGCCGCCCGTTCATCCTCAAATACGGCAAATATTTCTTTGTTAAAGAGAAGGAAATCCACCATGCGGAGAAGTTTTTCGCCAAGTGGGGCGACTGGTCAGTGTTTATCTCCCGCAACCTGCCGGTGATCCGGACCTTTATCTCTCTGCCGGCCGGCGTCGCCGAGATGCCGTTCGCTAAGTTCGCCCTGTTCTCTTTTCTCGGCTCAATCCCCTGGTGTTTTGCCCTGACCTATCTGGGATTTATCCTGGGGAGCAACTGGCTGGTCATCCGGGAATACGGCCATTATCTCGATATCGCCGCCGGTCTCGCCATCGCCGCCTTCCTCGGCAAGATCGTCTGGGATTATTATCACGATATAAGCAGCGATTGATCTTTCCCCTCACTATACCCTCCGCCAATAAACAATTTGTCAAATAATTGAAATTCTTTAGCCTTTTTGCCGATATATCCTAGGGATCATTGATCGGACAAAGGGAGGAAGAAAATGCCAGAACCAGTTAGCTCGAATATATGTTCCGCCTACGGGCCCTACAATCCTTTTAAGCGAGACGTCAAGGATACTTTGCAAACCAATAACTGTAAGCCTGGGGAATGGACAATCATTATTGGCGAGGAATCGGTCGAGATGCGCCAATTTATAGGGGCCCTACGGACAACCGAGAGCAATCCCTATTCCACGCGGACAATTGACTTAGATTTTCGCGTTACGTCCAAACAAATCGAAATGAGTGAACTAAATGGCGGCTACATGCGCGATCTCTCTCTGGTAAAGCAAACGACGATCGACAAACAAAGCCAAGGTGCCGCATATTTTCATAAGATCAATGAATTAATTGATATTTTGAGCACCTTAAAGTCTGGTCAACCTGGCATTTATACAGTTAATGATGGCAGGGTCCCGAATCGATTAACGACGGAACAAAAAGCGTTCCTCCAAGCAGCGATTGTTCGACTGCAAACAATAAGTCAAGCCAAATAGTATCTTTCACAAATCAAGCCAAGCCATCTCACCGGTGATTCTAATTGTCTGACCGATAGCATATGCTATATTTGGCGGGACAGAATGAAAACCATCGCCGCCTTCCTCGGCAAGATCGTCTGGGATTATTACCGCGAAGATTAACCCTGTTCCGCCAGCGGCAGCCAGATCTTGACCACTAGCATGCCGGCCGCGGTCCGGCCGACTTCCAGCCGCCCGCCCATCGCCACGATCTGCTTGCGAGCGACGGAGAGACGCAGGTGGATCTCGTACAGCGGGGTGTAATCGATCTGGAACGGCGGCAATGTCAGCAGCTCATTGGTCATTTTTTCATCTATCTCCAGCCGGCCGACCACGGTCAATTTGACTGCCCCTAGTTCCCGTTCCAGAAGGATTTCCGGCCGCTCGGTCAGCAGCGGCAGCCCCCCCCCTTCGAGCAACATCGGGGCGACCAGTTCGATCACCCGCGTCAGCCTCTTCTCCTCAACGCGGACTACGGTCCCCTCCGGCAATCCGGCGTCGATCAGCTTGTAACCGCTGAACCGGCTCTTGCTCAGAAACTCGGTCAGCTCCCCGGCCGGCAGGTCAAGGCTTTCGGTCGTCTTTTTCCGGCTCAAATATTCGTTCAGCAGTTGCGTCATCTTCAGGAGCTGGCCCGATACTTGCTGGCAGGTTGTCAGGTATTCCGCCAGGTCTCCTGCCGCCCTCAGGCTAGCCGTCCAGCCGGTCCCTTCCGGTAACTCGGCAATGGCCAGCTCAAGGTTGCCATGCAAAGCGGTGATCGCCTGGGCGTAATAATCTTTAAAATTAGTGATCGTCCGGACATACGATTCCCGCAATTCGATCGCTCTTACCTGCTCCTCCCGCTCCCGATCATAGCTCCGGTCGTCAAAAGAAGTCTGGACCCCGACCGCTTTCCCCGCGCTGTCACGGATCACTTCATCATGGGTCGAGGTGATGATCGGCGAGCCGTCTTTGGTCATAAAGATCCGATCGCCGACCCGCGGCGTGATCGCCCGGCCATAAAGGAGCCTTTCCTGGAACCGGAGCCGGGCATTGTCGCGCTGATCGGCTTGCACAAAATCAAAAAGCGAGCGTCCCAGGACCTCCCGCTCCCCGTAGCCCATGATCTCCAGCCAGCGTTTATTGACCTCGACGATCTCTCCCTGATCGTTGAGCGTGTGAAAGCCGATCGGAGCATTATCAAAAAGAAGCCGGTATTTTCCTTCACGCCAATCATGGCCTGGTTTGATCGCTTCGGCCTGGATCCTTCTGATCTGTAGTTCCCGCTGCTGGCCGCGCAGCTCCAGCCCAACATCGTAATATCCGCTAAAGATCATGTTCAAACCATTGGCTACGGTGTAGGCTTTTTTAAGCGTTTGATAGGCTTGGATCTTGACCCGACGGCCAAAACCGATCTGACGGTCCCAGTGTTCAAAAGCTCGCGGTTTTAAAGGGTGACTGATATTCATCTTCCCACTATATCGACGAGTGTTCCCGCTGATTTCACTTTGTTCACCTCGGGAAATGTGTTAAGATTTAGCCGTCATGAAAAAAGGGATCGCCATCCTTGGCTCCACCGGCTCGATCGGCAAGCAGTGCCTGGAGGTCGTCTCGATCTTCCCGAGCCGCCTGCGGGTCGCCGCCATCGCCGCTAAGGACGAAGTTGACCTGATCGTCGAACAGATCAAAAAGTTCCAGCCGCGCATCGTCTCCGTCCTGAATGATGACGTTAAAGCCAAAGTTGAAGCTAAGTTGGCCGGCGTTAAAGTTGAGCTTTATACCGGCGCGGAAGGCCTCCTGAAAGTCGCTACCGCGGCCGACGCTAAAACGGTCGTCGTCGCCATCCCCGGCTCGCTCGCTTTAACCGCCGTTCTGGAAGCGGTTAAATTGAAAAAAGATATCGCTCTGGCGACCAAAGAGGTCCTGGTTGCCGCCGGCGAACTCTTTATGAACGAGGTTAAAGCCGCCGGAGTTAAGGTCCTGCCGATCGATTCGGAGCACAGCGCCATTGCCCAGTGCCTGCGCGGTGAGGATAAGAAGACCGTTAAAAAACTGATCCTGACCGCGTCAGGCGGGCCGTTCCTTAAGACGCCGGTTGAAAAGCTGACACAAATGACCGCGAAGGAAGCGCTTAAACACCCGACCTGGAAGATGGGGCCGAAGATCACGATCGATTCGGCCACCTTGATGAATAAAGGTTTCGAAGTGATCGAAGCGCACTTCCTCTTCGGGATCGACTATGCCAACATCGAAGTCGTTATCCACCCGGAAAGCATCATTCATTCGCTGGTCGAATTTATCGACGGCTCAGTCAAGGCCCAGCTCGGCGCCCCCGACATGCGGGTCCCGATCCAGTATGCTCTGCTCGAGGAAGAGCGCCAGGCCAACCACTGGGGACGGCTCGACCTGACCAAAACCCCGCAGCTGACCTTTGCAAAACCGGATCTGACCAAGTTCCCCTGCCTGCAGTACGCCTACGACGCGGGGAAAGCCAAGGGAACCTTGCCGGCGGTCCTGAACGCGGCCAATGAAGAAGCGGTCAGCCAGTTTCTGAAGGGGAAATTCAATTATGATCAGATCGCGGTCAAGATCAAGGCGGTGCTTGACCAGCACCAGAACAAGCTAACCCCCGGCCTCGGCGAGATTATGGAAGCCGACGAACTTGCCCGCTCCCTTCTCCGGTGATATACTGATTTCATGACGAAAAAAGAGGTCGAACTCGAGGTTTTACGCCACTCTACCAGCCACGTGATGGCCCACGCCGTCCAGGAGCTCTATCCCGGGGTTAAACTGGGGATCGGCCCGGCGATCGAGAGCGGTTTCTACTACGATTTCGACCTCCCCCAGCAGATCACCCCCGAAGACCTCCCGAAGATCGAGGCGAAAATGGCCGAGATCATTAAAAAAGAGCATAAATTCGAACGCCAGGAGATAACCAGGGAAAAGGCGATCGCCCTCTTTGAGGAACGGGGCGAAAAGTACAAAGTCGAACTGCTAAAAGAGATCGAGGCGGAGAAAGTAACGCTCTACAAGAGCGGTAACTTTGTCGACCTCTGCCGCGGACCGCATATCGAGCACACCGGTCACATCAAAGCGTTCAAGATCCTCTCCATCGCCGGCGCTTACTGGCGCGGGATCGAGACCAACCCGATGATGCAGCGCCTCTACGGCACCGTTTTCCCGTCGTCGAAAGAGCTGGACGAATATCTGAAGAACCTGGAAGAGGCCAAAAAGCGCGACCACCGCAAGCTTGGCAAGGAGCTCGATCTCTTCTCTTTTCACGAGGAAGCCGGCGCCGGTTTCGTCTATTATCACCCACGGGGGGCCACGGTCCGGATGCTGATCGAGGATTTCCTGAAAAAAGAGAACGCCAAACGGGGCTACGAGTTCGTCGTTATCCCCCACATCGCCAAGATCGACCTCTGGAACACCTCCGGCCACACGAATTACTACCGCGAGAACATGTACTACATGAAGATCGACGAACAGGATTACGTCGTTAAACCGATGAACTGCCCCGGCCACATCCTGATCTTCAGCCGCAAGACGCGCAGCTACCGCGACCTGCCGATCCGCTATTTCGAGCTCGGCACCGTCTACCGCTATGAGAAATCGGGCGTCCTGCACGGTCTGCTCCGGGTCCGCGGGTTTACCCAGGACGACGCCCACATCTTCTGCCGCGAAGACCAATTGGAGGGCGAGATCCTGGCGATCATCGATTTTATTACTTACGTCATGAAGGTCTTCGGTTTCGAGTTCAAGGTCAATCTTTCGACCCGCCCGGAACATTTTGCCGGCACGCCGGAAAACTGGGAGCGGGCGACCGCGATCCTGGAAAAATCGCTCCAGGACCGGAATCTCCCGTTCGAGATCGATCCGGGAGCCGGGGTCTTCTACGGCCCGAAGATCGATATTAAGTTGAAAGATTCGCTCGGGCGCGAATGGCAGGGGCCGACCGTCCAGGTCGATTTTAATCTCCCCCAGCGGTTCAACCTGACCTACACCGATGATAAAGGCCAGGCGCAGACCCCGGTCATGATCCACCGGGCGGTCCTGGGCAGCCTGGAGCGGTTCCTGGGGGCGTTGATCGAACATTACGGCGGCGCCTTCCCGACCTGGCTCGCTCCGGTCCAGGTGATGATCCTTACTATTTCCGATAAACACAACGAATATGCGGCCAGGGTGGCCGCTCAGCTCCGGGAACACGGCATCCGGGTCGAGGTCGACAGCCGGAGCGAAAAGATCGGGGCGAAGATCCGCGACGCCCAAATGCAAAAGATCCCCTATATGCTGGTGGTCGGCGAAAAAGAAGCCTCGGCCGGGCTGGTCGCTATCCGCCACAGTTCCCGCGGTGACCTGGGCGCCAAGTCAGTCAGTGATTTCCTCTTTGACCTGAAGGGGGAAATGAGCTATAATATTGACAATGACGGGGGTTAGCGCGTATTAGGGACTATCAGATTAACGAGCGGATCTGGGCTAAGGATGTTCGGCTCATCGACGAAAACTCCCAACAGCTCGGCGTAGTTGCCACCCCAGAGGCTCTCCGGCTTGCCCGCGAGCGTGGTTTAGACCTGGTCTTGATCGCTCCCGCATCCAAACCGCCGGTCGCCCGCATTGCCGATTACGGCAAGCTTAAGTACGAGCTGGCGAAAAAAGAGAAGGAATCGCGCAAGTCGACCAAGGCCGGCACGATCAAAGAGGTCAAGCTATCGCCCAAGATTGCGCAGCACGACTTTGACGTCCGGGTCGACAAGACCAGAGAGCTGATCGACAAAGGCTACAAGGTCAAGATCGTCATCATGTTCCGGGGCCGGGAAATGGCCCACATCAATTTAGGTAGAAGAGTGCTCGACCGCGTGCTGGACGCGGTCAAGGAGGTAGCGAAAGCAGAGACCGCCTCCAAGCTGGAGGGGAAAAACCTCCATTTAATGCTTTCGCCGATAAAAAAATATGCCGAAAATAAAGACCAGAAAAGCAGCAGCGAAACGGTTTGAAATCAAGAAATCGGGCAAGATCATGCGCCGGTCCGCCGGCCTGCGCCACATATTAGAATGGAAAACATCCCGCCAGCGCCGGCGTCTGCGCCGAAAATCGGTGCTCTCTCCGGCCGACACGCGACGGGTCCGCGACATGATCCCGGGAGGTTCCAATGGTTAGGGTAAAAAGAGGATTCACGGCCCGCCGCCGCAAGAAAAAGCTCTGGGCTAAGACCAAAGGTTTCCGGATCACCCAGCGGACCCAGCTCCGCCGGGCTAAACAGGCCGTTGTTAAGGCCGGCGTTCACGCCACCCGCGGCCGCCGCGAAAAGAAAGGGACGATGCGCCGGCTCTGGACAACTCGGATCAACGCCGCTGCCCGCCTGCTGGGCATCAAGTATAATCAGCTGATCCACGGGCTCAAGCTGGCCAACATCAAGCTAGACCGGAAGGTCCTGGCCGACATCGCCCTGCAGGATCCCCAGACCTTTGCCACGATCGTTAACGCGGCCAAAAAAGCATGATCGAGATGCAGGTCGGGGGGCTCGGTTTTGACCCCCGCAACCTCTCGCCGCTCGTTTTGCTGCGCGATCAGGAAGAGCTGAACTTTCTCCCCATCTGGATCGGCGTTTTTGAAGCGGCCGCGATCGCCATGGAGCTCCAGGAGGTCAAACCGCCCCGCCCGATGACCCACGATCTGCTGAAAACGGCGCTCGAGGCGTTAGGCGGCAAACTGAAACGGGTGCTGATCAACGACGTTAAAGAAGGGACATTCTTCGCCACGATCGAAGTGGAATTGAAAGACAACAAGGTCCTCAATCTGGACGCCCGCCCCTCTGACGCGATCGCTTTAGCGGTGCGCGGGCATGCGCCGATCTTCGTCTCCGAAGCGGTCATGATGCAGGCTAAGCTGGTTAATTCCGAAAAAGATGCGGAAGAGACCAAGAAATTCAAGGACTTTGTCGAGAACCTCCGCCCCGAAGACTTCACCAAATACTACAAGCAGGACTAATTCAGGACCGCGAGATCAGGAAAACCCCGAGGACGATCACGATAATGCCGGCCCAGCGGATCAGCGAGATGGTCTCCTTAAAAAAGACGATCGACAGCAGCGCGACAATGATATAGCCGATGCTGACCATCGGGTAAACCAGGCTGAGCGGCAGGCGCGACAGAACGACCAGCCAAAAAACGGAAGAAAGCCCAAAGCAGAAGAGACCGACAAAAACCCACGGGTTGAGGAACATCGGGATAACTTTCGTCAATAACTGGCTGACCGGAAAGGTCCCGAAAGCCATCATCCCCCGCTTCATCAGCATTTGTCCGGCGATCGCCAGACTGATCGAAATCGCCATGATCAGATAATTCATCATTTTACTTCTCCCTCCAAAGTGTATACCGCTTCGCCCAGATATCCCGTCGCGATAAAAGCGCTCTTACCCGGCTCTCTGCTGACCCGATACCCCCCAGCCCCCAAGGCCCCATTCTCTTCACCCCACCAATCCGGATCCCTCTTCAAGTTGACCCGGGCAACGGTTGAGCCTGCTTTAGCCAGCCAGTAGGCTTTCTCCCGTCGGACCAGCCAGGCGACCGTTCTCTCCCCATTATAAACCATTCCGGCCAGGAATACACCGAGGGTCAGCAAAACACCGGTCAGAACGATCGTCAACAACAGTACTGCGCCTCTTTTCACGGAGTCGTTACCTCCCAGGCAAGGTCATCCAGCACGACGAAGGCCCGACCTGCCTCTGGTCTGGTGATCAGCAGGCGATCGACCTCGCCCGCCGAAGTCAGGTAGGCGACGCTCCCGTTCTTCCGCCGCTGCACTTTGCCCGCTTCGTAGGAAAAAGTTACGGTCGGATCGCCGGCCCGCAGCTCGGTGGTGAGACGCTCCCCGACCAGGTTCTTGACCTGTAAAACATTGACCTGCCTGGCCAGCTGACGCCAGTTACGCAGATAGCGGCTTAATGCGCCGCTGATCGTCGCCGTGGTTATGACCAGAAGCGTCATTGCCACTAACAGCTCGACCAAAGTAAAACCGCTGCGTTTCATAATTTCGCCTTCAGGGAAAGCAGTCTGATCGGGGTCGATTCGAAACCAACCGTTTCCAGTTCAGTTGTGGCGGGGATGCGATAAGCCGCTTCCATCCCGCTCCTGGCTTGATAAAGCGACCGCGTCATTTTGACCGCCCGGACATGGCTCCGGACGGCAACTTGATAAAGGGTGACCGAACCGGCCAGCGCGGTCAGAACGATCGACAGCGCCACCAGCAATTCTACCAGGGTGAAACCCCGCTTATTCAATCCTGACCCTCCCGACCGAGGAGACGATCACCTTGCAGTGCGGGGATAAGACCAATGTTCCGCTGTAACCGGGAACAGGGTAGCCGGACGCCCCGAATTTGAACGGCGGCAGTTCCACCGTTCTCCCCTTGGCCAACGCTTCCACCTGCGCCCGTCGCGCCGCCGCCGCCAGCACCTGGGCCTGCGCCTCAATTAAGACGGTCTTCCGGAATTTAGTCAATGAGGGGAAAGAAACGGTGCCGATCAGTCCGACTATCCCGATCACAACCAGCAATTCCACCAAAGTAAACGCTTTCCTCCCCATCTGCCTTCCCCCTCTGCTCCCCGTTCTCCGTTCTACGCTCTACGTTCTGCTTCCCCTCTACCCTGCATCAACCAGCAAGTTATCGATCAGCCGCGCCTTCCCCAGGTAAGCCGCGACCGCAAATAAGACCTTCCCTCTCAGCTTTTTGACCTCCTCCAGCGTTTCCGGGTCGACCGCCGCCAGATAATCCAGCCGGATCGACGGCTCGGTCCCGAGGAGCGAACGGAGCTTGTACATTATCCGGTTGAGGTCGCGCTCCCCCCCGGCGATCAGTTGCTGCGCCAGGCAGAGCGACCGATACAGGATCTGCGCGGTCTGTCTCTCCTTGGCGGTCAGGTACGAATTACGCGAGCTCATCGCCAGGCCGTCGAACTCGCGGACCGTCGGCAAGGCAACGATCTCGACTCCCAGGTCCAGGTCGCTGACCATTTGCTTGATCAGCAGCTGCTGCTGATAATCCTTAAGGCCAAAAAAAGCCAGGTCAGGCCGGATAATATTGAAGAGTTTGGCGACGACCGTTGTGACGCCGCGAAAATGGGTCGGCCGCGAACGGCCGCACAGCTTCTTCGACAGTCCATCGACCTCGACATAGCTTTTAAATCCGGGCGGGAACATGCTCTCGGCGGCGGGCCGGAACAGAATATCGACCCCTAGTTCCTTGAGCGCCGCCTTGTCCCGGCTCAGGCTGCGGGGATATTTGTTCAGGTCTTCGTTGGGGCTGAATTGGATCGGGTTAACAAAGATGGAGACCACTACGGCATCCGCCCGTTTACGGGCTTCGGCCACCAGCGAGAGGTGTCCTTCGTGCAGCGCCCCCATTGTCGGGACCAGGGCGATCCGCTTGCCGTGCGCCCGCGCGTTACGGGCAAAGAGGACCATCTCGCTCTTTTTACGGATCTCGCGCATACTAATGGGCGAGCCAGAACCGGGCGACCGCCCAGAGGGCGATCGCGACGCCCAGCGCGATCGTTTTCAACAGCAGATTTTTCGTCAATATTTTTTTAAGCATCGGTCTTCTTCTTCTCCGCGGCCTTGGGCGTCTCTCCCGGGACGGGCCGCTGCCAGGTGGCGAAGTCACACTTCGGATAATTACTGCAGCCGTAAAATATCCGGCCTTTCTTGGTTCGCCGCTCGGCCAGTTCGCCGTCACCGCATTTGGGGCATTTGACGCCTAGCTTCTTGAGGATCGGTTTGATATTCTTGCATTCGGGATACCCGCTGCAGGCCAGGAACTCGCCGAACCGGCCCCGTTTGACCACCATCGGCTTACCGCACTTGTCGCATTTTTCCTGCAGCGCGGCAAACCGGGCCTCCTCCTCCGGCAGGTTCTTGGTGAACTTGCATTTGGGATAGGTCGAGCAGGCTATAAACCTGCCGAAACGCCCCTCCCGAATGACCAGCTTGCTACCGCAAGTCGGACAGATCTCATCGGTCATGATCTCGGTCTTGACCTTTTCCATTTTGACGTCGGCCTCGGCGAGCGCCTCCTTGAAGGGGCCGTAGAATTCCTTCAGCGCCTCGACCCACGCCAATTGGCCTTCGGCCACTTCGTCGAGCCGGTCTTCCATCCGGGCGGTGAATTTGATATCCATGATCAGCGGAAAATGCTTGACCAGCAACCCGTTCGTCGTGACCCCGATCTCGGTCGGCTTAAGCGCTTTCCCCTCTCTGGTAACATAACCCCGTTCCTGGACCGTCGAGATGATCGGCGCGTAGGTCGACGGCCGGCCGATCCCGCGCAGCTCGAGTTCCTTGACCAGCGACGCCTCGGTGTAGCGCGGCGGCGGCTCGGTAAAATGCTGGGCCGGGGAGACCTTGACCAGTCGCAATTTCTCCCCCTGCTGCAGCGGCGGCAGGAGCCCTTCTTTCTCCTCGGGCGTGTCGTTGTCGTCGGTGCTTTCAACATAGAGCTTAAGGAAGCCCTCGAACTTGATGACCGAACCGTTCGCCCGCAACAGATATTCTCCCGCGGAGATATCGACCGCGGTCTGATCGAACACCGCGGCCTCCATCTGACAGGCGACAAATCGCTTCCAGATCAGTTCGTAGAGCTTGAACTCGTCGCCCTTCAGATCGTCCTTCAGTTTGTCCGGCGAGCGGAGGACCGCTGTCGGTCGGATCGCCTCGTGGGCGTCCTGCGCCTGTTTCTTTTTCCGGTAGCGGATCGGCTCGGCCGGGATAAACTGCTTGCCGAAGTGATCGTTAATGTACTTACGGACCTCGTGCTCCGCTTCGTGGGCGATCCGGACCGAGTCGGTGCGCATGTAGGTGATCAAGCCGACGCGGCCGTGCCCCTTGACCTCCTCGCCCTCGTAAAGCTTCTGGGCCAGGGTCATCGTTTTCTTGGCCGAGAACCCGAGTTTACGCGCCGCTTCCTGTTGCAGCGTGCTGGTGATGAACGGCGGTGCCGGGTGGCGTTTCTGCTCTTTCCGGCGGACTTCTTTAACGGTAAAAGCGGCCCCCTCCAGCGCCTGGGCGATCCGTTTCGCCTCGGCTTCGGAACCGATCACTTTCCCCTTTTCTTTTGGCCGGACACCGAGCGGAGAATCGCCCTGGCTGACCAGCTTGGCGGAAAATTCCGTCTTGGCCTGGTTGGCCAGGTCGGTCAGGATGTCCCAGTATTCCTCTTTCTTGAATTTACCGATCTCTTCTTCGCGTTCACAGATCAGCCGGACGGCAACCGATTGAACGCGGCCGGCAGACAGCCCCTTGCGGACCTTTTTCCAGAGGAGGGGGCTGAGCTTGTAGCCGACCAACCGGTCAAGTATCCGCCTGGCTTGCTGGGCATCAACCCTGGCCAGATCAAGCTCGCGGGGGTGTTTAACCGCGGCGGTGACCGCTTCCTTGGTGATCTCGTGGAACTCGATCCTTTTAACCTTGCCGTTGCCGCCCAGTAAAACCTTCAGATGCCAGGCGATCGCCTCTCCTTCGCGGTCAGGGTCGGGGGCCAGGTAGATGACCTTGGCCTTATTGGCGGCGCTTTTCAGCTCCTTGACGATCTTTTCCTTCCCTTTAATGATCTGGTAGTTCGGCTCAAAATCCTTGTCGATCTTAACGCCGAGCGATTTAGCCGGCAGGTCGCGGATATGGCCGCCGCAGGCTTCCACGGAGAAGTCCTTCCCCAGAAACTTTTCCAGCGTCCGGGCTTTGGCGGGCGACTCAACAATAACTAAATTTTTGGCCATTTCAAACCTATACTAACAGACTGGTCATTTAACTGTCAAATTACCAGCAATTTTATTGCCAGGGGAGACCGAGCGCAGATAAGCGGTAAACTGTAGTGAATTTCGTCAGCGGCCGAACATTTTCGTCAGTTCGGCCTGACTGATCCTGATCATCGTCGGCCGGCCATGAGGGCAGGTCAGCGGATTTTCGGTCAGAAATAGCGCCCTGATTAGGCCAGCCATCTCCAGCGGGGTCAGCCGCTCCCCGGCCTTGATCGCACTATGGCAGGCGACCAGTTTGCGGATATTTTCTTTCTTGACCTCCAGCTGGGTACTCCCCCCCTCTTCCAGCAATTCGGTCACGATATCATGCAGGAGCTGTTTCGCCGGGATCTTGGCGGAGACGGCCGGTACGGCCCGGACAATAAAGCTGTTACTGCCAAATTCGGCGATCTCAAAACCGAAGCATTTCAGATTATCCAGATTGCTCATCAAAGCCAGCGTTTCGCCGACCGACAGCTCGATCGTCTCCGGGACCAAGAGGATCTGGCTCGCCCCGGCCGTCTTTTTACCGCTCAATTGGTCGTAAAGGGTCCGCTCGTGGGCGGCATGCTGATCGATCAGGACCAGTTCCCGGCCGTCGGTCGCCACTATATATGTAGGCATCAGCTGGTAGATCGGGGTCAGCGGCTGGGCGGGATCGACCGATAGTTCGGTCGACTCGGAGTTGGATGCCGTGATCAAGGTTTGGAGACCGGTCTCGAAGCCGGAAATTGGGAGCTGGTCATTAGATCCAATCTCCACCATCTCCCCTCCGGCATCTATCCCGGCATCTGCCCCCATATCCTTACCTGTAACCTCCAACGCCACCTGAACTGCCTCGCGCACTGCCTGCATGACCATGGTATTGTCCGCGAACTTAACCTCGCGCTTGGTCGGATGAACGTTAACGTCGACCTGCGCCGGATCGATCTCGACAAAAAGGATCGCGACCGGATAACGACCATTGGGGATCAAGGTCCGATAAGCTTCTTCGAGCGCCCGGTTAAGCAGAAAATTCTTAACGTAACGGCCGTTAACAAAAAACGTTTCGTAATTCTTATCAAGCCGACTGATCGTCGGTCGGCTGATCAGCCCGTGGACCCGCCCGCTCCTGAAAGGATGGTCAACCGGGACCAGCTCCCGGGTCAGCTCCGGCCCGTAGACGGCTAAAACAGCGTCAAGCAAGTTGCCGGTGCCCGGCGAATTGAGTAAAACCTTGCCGTCGGCGGTTAACCGAAAAGCGACCGCCGGCCGGGCCAGCGCGTACTTGGCGATAATGTCGCCGATGTGCCCCATTTCGGTCGCGTTGGATTTTAAGAACTTTTTCCGGGCCGGAGTATTATAAAAGAGGGTTTTGACCTCGGCGGTCAGCCCCTGGCCGGCCGGGTTCGGGGCCAGTTCCATCTTCGCCACACTGGCGATCGAGGGGAGCGCTTCACCGCGGAAGCCGAGGGTCTTAATGGCGAACAGGTCGTCGGCCGAGGTGATCTTGGAGGTTGAATGGCGCTGCAGGGCCAGCTTGGTTTCCGCCTCAGTCATCCCGCTGCCGTTATCGGCGACGCTGATCAGTTTCTTGCCGGCTTCCTGCACCTCGACCATGACCCGGGTCGCGCCGGCATCGAGCGAGTTCTCCACCAGCTCCTTGACGACCGACGCCGGCCGTTCGATCACCTCACCGGCGGCGATCTTATTGATCAGGTCATCCGGAAGAAGTTTGATCGTCATTTTAACTGGTCCGGTAAACGGACCGGGCGGAAATCTTTAACGCTCAAAGCACAAAGGGTGATCCGGGCCGAGACCAGCGCTTTCTCCCCTTTTATGATCTGCTGGGTAAAAGTGACCCGGGCCGGGGTGGTCGCGGTTATCTCTGTCGTCACGGTTAACTCATCATCATATCCGGCCGGGGCGTGGTAATCGCAGTCAACTTTGGTTACCGCAAACAGGATGCCTTGTTTTTCCTTGAACTCTTTAACACTTAACGCCATCTGCCGGAGCAATTCCGTTCGCCCTCGCTCGAACAAACCGAGATAGTTGGCGTAATAGACTACCCCTTCGGCATCGGTATCCTGGTAGATGACCCGGTGGGTGAACTGGTGCTTCATCGGAGCGATTTTAACAGTTTTTCAAAACCGGGGAAAGAAGTTTCGATGCAGTCGGTATTATTGACCACTGTATCTCCCTCTGCGATCAGGCCAGCAACCGCTGCCGCCATAGCGATCCGGTGATCGCCGTAGCTCTCGACCATCGTCCCGCGCAGCTTGGTCGGCCCGGTGATCCGCAGGCCGTCCGGCAGCTCCTCGATCTGCGCTCCCATTTTTCTCAGCTCCGCGGCTGTTGTCTTGAGGCGATCGCTCTCTTTGACCCGCAGCTCTTTCGCCCCGCGGATCTCGGTGACTCCTTCGGCCTGGGTCGCGGCGACCGCAATGATCGGGATCTCGTCGATGATCCGGGGGATGATCGCGCCGTCCAGCTTGATCGCCTTAAGCTGCGAACTCCTGATCGTCAGGTCGGCCCGCGGCTCCTCCGAATCGATCCGCTCGTTCTCGACGGTCAGGTCAGCTCCCATTCGGTGGAGCACGTCAATGATCCCGGTTCGGGTCGGATTAACGCCAACATTCGTAATTCGGAGTTCGGAATTCGGAATTATCAGCCCCGCTACCAGAAAAAACGCGGCCGACGAGATGTCTCCGGGCACCTCAACATCCGCCGCGTCAAACTCTTCTTTCCCCTGGACCCTGGCAACTGGTCCCTGGACACTGATCTTTGCCCCAAAATGCGCCAGCATCCGTTCGGTGTGATCGCGGGAGGCGACCTTTTCTGTCACACTTGTTTCGCCCGCGGCAAAAAGACCGGCCAGCAGCACAGCCGACTTGACCTGGGCCGAAGCGACCGGCAGGAGGTAATTGATCCCCTTCAAGTTCCCCCCATTGATCTTCAGCGGCGGATAGATCTCTTCTTGACCCTTGACCCTTGACCCTTGGCCCTCAATGTCCGCCCCCATCTCCCGCAACGGCCTCGCGACCCGACCCATCGGTCTTTTCTTGATCGAATCATCCCCGCTGATCTCGACCGGCCAATTCTGCCCGGCCAGTATTCCGGACAGCAGCCGGATCGTCGTCCCGGAGTTGCCAACGTAGAGCGGTCCCGCTGGTTTTGTTAATCCGGTTAATCCTTTGCCCGCTATTTCGACCCTCGTCCCTCGTCCCTCGACCCTTATCCCCAGCTTGCGCAGGCAGTCGATCGTGGCCAAACAATCGGCACTGGCCAGAAAGTTGTTAACAGTAGTTTTGCCGCGGGCTAACGCGCCGATCATGATCGCGCGGTGAGAGATCGACTTATCGCCGGGGACGGTCAGTTCGCCGGTCAGCCGGGCGGCCGGTTCGATCCGGATGAGTGTCATTGGTAGAGCGGATCGCGGAATTGTTTCGCCTTTTCCAGCGCGGCTTTAAGCTTCTCGCCGTTCCCCTCCTTGATCAACGCTTCCAGCTCGTTAAGAGCTTGCTTAAACGACCGGATCATCTTCAGGACCGGCTTTTGATTGGTCTGGAAGAGGTCAACCCCGAGGATCGGGTCGCCGGAGGCGACCCGGGTCGTGTCGCGAAAACCGGAGGAGGCGCTCTGTCCCATCAACTGGTGCTGAGGATCGGCAGCGACCGTGTTGACCAGCGCGACAGCCAGCGCCAGCGGCAGGTGGCTGATCGCGGCGACGACCAGATCGTGCGTCCTGGGGTCCATCTCCACCACTCTGGCCCCCATCAAGCCGGCCAGCTGGCCGACCTTTTCCAACGCCGTGATACTGGAGCGGGCGGTCCTGGTCAATAGCCAGGTTTTCCCCTGGAACAGGGCGGGATCGGCCGCCTCCAGTTTGCTCGTCTCTTTACCGGCCATCGGGTGTCCGCCGATGTAAAGGACGCCGCGCGGAACGGCGCGCTCCGCCTGCTTGACGATCTCCTGCTTGGAACTGCCAACATCGGTCACGATCATCCCCTTCTTCAGACTGGGGGCGATCTGCTGGATAACCGGCACGATCAAGTGGATCGGAGTACAGATAAAGACCAGATCGGCGTCGGCAACCCCTTTAACATGATCGGTCGTCCCCTCATCGATCGCCCCCAGTTGCTTAGCCAGCCCGATCGTCTCCTCCCGCCGGGGGATACCGATGATCTTGAGCTTGCCGCCGGCTGGCGGGTTCTGCTTCAGCGCCAGCCCGATGGAGCCGCCGATTAATCCCAGACCAATGATCGCGATCCTCATAATGGCGTATTATAGCCCTTCTCGATTTTTTCGGCCAGTTGATTGACCCCGGCAGCGATCTGACCCAGTTCGTCCCGGGAATCGTCCTTGATCCGGACGTTGGTCCGGCCGTTGTTGATCATTTGCAGATTAGCCACAAAGCGCCGGAGGCGCAGCCCGGTAATATTGGTCAGCATAAAACCGTAATAATAAAGGAAAAGAAAGCTCAAGGGAGCAAGGATAATATTAAGCAGCAGCAGCTGGTTGATCCGCTCCAAATAGCTGGCTTCCGCTACCTGGGTTTTTCCCCGGGCCCGCTCGACCTCGAACCGCAGCCGCCCGCTGAGCGACAGGAAAGAGCGGTTCAGATCGGCCGGCGCGATCCCGCCGGCAAGCTCTTCCAAAACCTTCTGGCGAAAGTTGTACAGCTCGGCGACCAGCACGACCAGGTCGTCGGGGAGCGACCCTTTTTTTAAGGTCAGGTAGTGCTGCAGTGTGTATTCGACGCGGGCCAGCGCCACCTGGGCCTGGGCCGGCTTTTCCGGCAGGCTCAGCCTGACCTCCATCATGGCACTGTTCATCGTCTGCAGGGCGTCAAGCTGCCGCCAGCTGTCGTTCATCAAATTATTATAATCGGAGCCGATCGTTCCCATGTGCCTGATGCTCATCGCGAACAGAACGGTCAGGAGCATGATCCCGGTCAGGTAACCGGCCATGATCTTGAGCGGAAAAGACCAATCTTTAAAACTCAGTTCTTTCAATAAAGCGCTCCAGCAAACGGGACCCGTCCGCGATCCTGATCGGGGATCGCCCGATCGCCTTTTCGTTATAGGCGGTGACGCGGCCAGCCGGCGTCTGCGGCCAGATCACAAAGGGGACGTCGGCTGACGTATGAGTCTTATATCTAATCGGTGTTGGGTGGTCGGGTAATACCAAGATTTTTACTTTTGACTTTAGACTTTTGACTTTTTCCAGGATAGTGCCAACCACGAGCCGGTCAAAGTCTTCGATCGCCTTGAGCTTATGCTTAATGTTCCCTTCGTGGCCGGCCTCGTCCGGCGCTTCGACGTGGACAAAGACCACGTCGTTGTGCCGCAGCGCGTTGAGCGCGTATTCCGCCTTCCCCCGGTAATTTGTATCAAGATAGCCGGTCGCGCCTGGAACATTGATCACCTTCATTCCGAGGATCTTCCCCAGCCCTTTCAGCAAATGGACCGCCGTGATGATCGCCGCCTGCCGGCGGAAACGCCGTTTAAATAACGGCAGCCTGGGCGCCGCTCCCTGCCCCCACGGCCAGATCAGCGTGGCCGGGCTTTTCCGGCCGTGCAGGACGACTTCCGCTTCGTTCATCAGGGCGATGATCCGGTCGGCGCCTTTCCCTTTGGGCAGATGGGATGAGATCGGCCGGCCGGTGATGTCATGGGGAGCGGTTGTCTTTAATGCCGCCAGGGTCCCGGCGCGGTCGTCTTTCATTACCAGCAGGTTGCGGTAGCTCAAGCCCGGATAAAATTTAATTTCTTTACTCCCCAGCTCTTTATTCAGGCGACGGAAGATCCGGCGCGCCTGCTCCGTGGCAATGTGGTGGGCGGTAAAGTCTTTCATTTTTCCGTCCTCGATCGTGACCAGATTACAGCGAAAAGCGACTTCACCCGGGCCAAGCTTAACGCCGAGGCTGGCCGCTTCCAGCGGGCCGCGGCCGGAGTAATAGCGCCGGGGATCATAACCGAAAATGCTCATGGCAGCGACATCGGAACCCGGTTCCAGGCCAGCCGGGGTATTATTGGTCCAGCCGCAGAGGCCGTTTTGCGCCAGGTAATCCAAATTGGGGGTGCGGGCGAATTCCAGGGGGGTTTTACCGCCCAGCTGCCGCAGGGGGAGATCGGCCATCCCGTCACCGATCAAAATTAGGTATTTTGTCATTGGGGATCTTGATCTTGACCGACGGGACCGTTACTTCTTTCGTCGGCGCCGCGATGAGCTTATCTTTGATGAAGGAATTGACGGAAGGGGCGCCGCTCTCCACCGCCGGGTAAGCAACCTTGATCATGACGGTCGCCAGATTGGCAAAGTAAGAACCTTCCAGTGTTTTGCGCGCTTCACCGGAAACTACCGCTGAATCGAGCAGCAGGCGGACGATCACAACATAGATGACCAAACCGACCAATACGGCAACGATGTTCTTGACCGTCTTGAGCAGTCCGCCGGCATTTTTAAGCAGAAAAAAAAGAATGAACCCGGCGACCAACAGGTCGAGCACGTTGAGCATTACGCTTCAGCCATCCCTTGCTTGAAATTCTTCAGCCGGTCGGCCAGCTCAGGATATTTCAGCGCCAGGATCTGCGCCGCCAGGACCGCGGCGTTCTTGGCACCGTCGATCGCGACCGTCGCTACAGGAACGCCCGGCGGCATCTGCACGATCGAGAACAACGCGTCATGGCCGCTCAAGCCCGGGGAATGGATCGGGATGCCGATCACCGGCAAATGAGTGTGGGCGGCGATAACGCCCGGGAGCGCGGCCGCCATACCGGCCGCGGCAATGATCAGATCATATTTTTTCTCGGCTGCTTTAGCGTATTGTTCCACCTGCTTGGGTGTGCGGTGGGCGGAAGCGACGGTCAGGTCGTAGGCGATGCCGAATTCCTTAAGCTGGGCTTCGGCCTTGGCCAGGACCGGCAGGTCGGACTTGCTGCCGCAGATGATCCCGATCTTCGGTTTAGCCATTGTCCCCCCCTATTCAGGAGTAACGGTCATGATCTTCCGGGCCTGTTCCGGATACTTGGCGCAGAAGAGCAGCTCCGCCTTAGTCAGCGGTTTCTGGGTATGGACGTTGGCGTAACGGGTCAACTCCAGCACCCGCTCCGCTTCCTTGTCGTCCTTGAACTCGACTTCCAGCTTGCCGTAAACATTGCGAAAACCCTTGATGCCGCTGTACTCGCCAACAGTGATCAACCGCCCCGTCTCGACCAGCTCCGGCTCGCCGCGGCCGAGCTCTTCATAGTCGTACAACTCGTAATTGCGCCGGTCCTTGAGCGCGCCGTCGGCGTGGATCCCCGACTCGTGCGCAAAGGCGTTGGCGCCGACCCCGACCTGGTTGACCGCGATCGGGATCCGGAAAGCGTAGGAAGCATAATTGGCGATCTGCCACGCCTTGTTCAGCTTGATCGTTTCCGGCAGCAGATTTTTGTCGCGCAGTCCGCTGCTGTACTTGAGCGCCAGCAGGCAGGAGAGCAGGTCCGCATTGCCCGCTCTCTCACCGACCGCGTTGACGGTCGTGTTGATGTAAGCATCCTGGCCGCCATCGATCGCCCCCTTGGCCCCCATCACGGAAACTGCCACTGCCATGCCGAGGTCATTATGGCAGTGGAGCTCGATCGGCAATTTGATCTCCTGCGCCAGGGTTTTGATCCGATCGTAGATCGTCAGCGGATCGTCGGCGCCGAGCGTATCACAGTAGCGGAGCCGTTTGGCGCCGTGTTCTTTGGCGGCTTTGCCGTATTTGATCAGGTAATCGAGTTCGGTCCGCGAAGCATCTTCCGCGTTGACGCCAACCGTCTCCGCCCCCAGCTTATAAGCCGTATCGACCGCTTCCGCCATGCTGCTGATGATGGTGTCTTCCGACATTTTCCCCATGAATTTGTTCTCCAGCATGATGTTGGAGGTTGAGATCGACAGGTTCAGGTGCTTGATCTTCGGCACCAGCTTGAATGAGAGCTCCACATCCTTCTTGATCGCCCGCGCCCAGCCTTCCAGCTTGATCGGCGAGAGGGCGCCCAGCGCGGCCAGTTCCAGGTTGGCGTTGAGGTAGTTGGTTTCGTGTTTGGTGAAGGGAAAACCGAACTCCGACTGGTAGATCCCCATCTCGTTGAGGTACATGTTAATGATGGTCTTTTCCAGCTTGGCCAGGCCGATCCGCGAAGTCTGCACCCCGTCGCGGTTGGTCACGTCAATGATATATACTTTTGGCATTTATCTTCTCCCCCTTGCTCCCCTAATTATAGCGAAATTTTATTTCTTTAGCAATAAATGATATACTGTGGCCGTCATGCGTAAAATAGTCGGTATAATCGGTTATCCGCTCGGGCACAGCGTCTCCCCCGCTATGCACAACGCCGCCTATCGCGAGCTCGGGCTCGACTACGAATATATCCCGTTCGAGGTCCAACCCGATGATCTGACCGAGGCGCTCGGCGGCTTCCGCGCCCTCCACATGGCCGGCTTCAATGTCACCATCCCCCATAAGGAGCGGATCGTCCCCCTGCTGGACGAAGTAACCAAGCTGGCCCGGATCATCGGCGCGGTCAACACGGTCGAAAACCAGGATGGCCGCCTGGTCGGCTATAATACCGACGGCCCCGGCTTTCTTAACGCGCTGACCGAGGAAGCCGGCTTTGAGCCGAAAGGGAAAGAGATCGTGGTCCTGGGGGCTGGCGGGGCCAGCCGCGCCGTCACGGTAATGCTGGCCGAGGTCGGAGCGAAAGCGGTAACCGTGACTGATATCGACGAAGCCAAAGGAGAAGAGCTGGCGGAGTATCTCGGAACCCTTGCCGACACAAAAGCCTCTTTTGCCAAGATCGCCAGTGTCGGTCTAAAGGAACGGATCGCCACCGCCGACCTCCTGGTCAATACCACCCCGATCGGGATGCACCCGAACACCAAAGATTCTCCTCTCCCGGAAAAGGTCAAATTGAACCGGAAAACGGTCGTTTATGACCTGGTTTACAATCCGGCCGAAACCAAGCTGCTTAAAACCGCCCAAGAGGCGGGCTGCCGCGCGGTCAGCGGCCTGGGGATGCTCGTCCAGCAGGGAGCCGTCGCCTTCACCCTCCTGACCGGTGAAGAAGCCCCGCTCGAAACAATGTGGTCAGCCGCCCGTAAGGCCCTTCGCGCCGGCTGAACTGTCGAAAATCCCTACACTTTTCGTCTCCGTCATGCTTGACCGCCCCTGGCAATAACCTTGCTGAGGCCTCAGTATGGAGCCTACCAGCATCGCCGACCAGCTCGATGAGATCGTCACCCGGGGGATCGAACTCGCCGCCTCCGATGTCCACCTCGAACCGCGGGAGGAGTTTCTCCGGGTTCGTTACCGGGTCGATGGGCTCCTGCAGGAAGGGGTCCAGGTCCCCAAGAAAGCTCAATTAGCTTTGCTCTCCAGGTTGAAGGTCATGGTCAACCTCGATATCGCAGAAAGCCGGCTCCCTCAGGACGGACGAACGACTTTTCGGCGCCATGATCTCCGGGTTTCGCTCGTGCCGACCATCCACGGCGAAAAAGCCGTTATCCGCTTGCTGAACCGCAAACATGCCCACCTGACACTGAGCGAGCTCGGCCTGGAGCCGGACGATCTGACCACTTATCGACGTCTGATCGGCAAAAAAACCGGCCTCCTGCTGGTGACCGGACCGACCGGTTCAGGTAAAACCACCACCCTGTACACGACGCTGACTGAGCTGAACAACAAAGAGGTTAACATCATCACGATCGAGGACCCGGTTGAATATCAGCTCCCCGGGGTAAACCAGCTGCAGGTAAACCAGAAGGCCGGTCTGACCTTCGCGCGGGGCCTGCGCTCGATCCTCCGGCAGGACCCTGACATTATCATGGTCGGTGAGATCCGCGACCTGGAAACCGCCCGGATCGCCGTACAGGCCGCCTTGACCGGTCATCTGGTCCTGGCCACCCTCCACACCAATAACGCTTCCTCGGCTTTGACCCGGTTGGTCGAGATCGGGATCGAACGGTACCTGGTCGAAGCGACCGTGATCGGTGTTGTCGCCCAGCGTTTGGTCCGGACCCTGGCCAATGGTGCCTGGCGAGGCTGGACCGGGATCTATGAGCTGCTGGTCGGCACGCAGTCCGGGCCGGCAAGTAAAAAGCTTCTTGACGACGGGGAGATCAAGATCGGGCGCGGTTTAACTACTCGCGAGGAGGTTGCCCGGGTTCTTTCAGATTGAACAAGTCGGCGGCCAGCTGCTTGATCCGCTCGAACAGGTTCGACGCCGCCTGGTGCGGATTGATCCGGCAGCAGGCCCGGCAGGCGGCAAACTTGACCCGGGGGGCGGCACACATCTCTTCCTGGTAATAGAGGCAGAGCCGCGGGCCTTTATAGCTCAAAGGGCCCTCGACGCAATTATTCCAGCTCGGATCGCTTACCGGGTTGATCTCCATTTGCTATAATTATACCGCAATGATCATCATCCGGCTATTGCATACGCTGGTCCTCTACCTGTATACGATCGCCAGCTTTTTTGTCGGCAGCCTGGTCGCGCTCTGCTGCGCTCCTTTCAGCCGCAACAAACCCCGGCTCTTCCAGACCGCCGCTCACCTTTGGGCCAGGACGATCACCCTTTTGTCCGGCATCAGGGTAAAAGTAACGGGGTTGAACAACATCCCCCAGGGCCAGCCCCTGATCATCGTCGCCAATCATCAGGGCGCTGCCGACATCCCGGTCCTGCTCGCCTGTCTCCCGGTCTGCTTCCGCTTTGCCATTAAAAAAGAGCTGTTCGGCCTCCCGATCTTCGGCTGGTATCTCCGTCAGGCCGGGTACTTCCCGATCGACCGGGCTTTGATCCTCTCGGCTTATAAAATGGTCGAGCGGATCATCGCGATCCTCAAGACCGGCGAGTCGGTCATGATCTTCCCCGAAGGAACGCGCAGCCGCGACGGTTCGCTCGGCGAGTTCAAGCGGGGAAGCCTGATGGCGGCGCTCAAGGCCGGCGTGCCGATCCTCCCGGTGGCGATCGACGGCAGCTATAACATCTTGCCGCGCGGGACCTGGCTGATCAGGCCGACCACCGTGACCCTGGGGATCGGCAAGCCGATCGTGATCCGGTCCGAAGAAGAATACGACGCTAAAGTGAAGGAAGTCCGTGACGCGATCGCGGCTATGCTGCCAAAGCGTCCTTAAGGCTCGCTGCCCCGATAAGCCTGATCCTGGTCTGCTTTAATTCTTTAAGATTGTTCTGCGGCAGGATCATCGTTTTAAAACCGAGTTTTTCCGCCTCTTTGACCCGCTGGTCGATCCGGCTGACGGCGCGGATCTCGCCGGCCAGGCCGATCTCGCCGACAACCGCGGTCTGCGGGTCGATCGGCTTGTTTTTATAACTGGAGGCGATCGCCAGAGCGATCGGCAGATCCATCGCCGTCCCTTCGGCCACCACGCCGCCGGCGGCATTGACATAAATATCCTGGAGCGACAATTTTAATCCAGCGTGACGTTCCAGCACAGCGATGATCAGCGCGGTCCGGTTAAAATCAACCCCGGTCGTTTTACGGGCCGGATATGGCGACTTGGTCGGCGCGACCAGCGCCTGCAGCTCGATCAGCATCGGCCGCGTCCCCTCGATCGCCGCGGTCACGACCGACCCGGGCGAGTTCTCCGGCCGTTCCGAGAGGAAAACCGCCGAAGGATTGAGGACCTCGACCAGGCCGTTCTCTTTCATTTCGAAAATCCCAACCTCGTTGGTCGAACCGAACCGATTTTTGGTCGCCCGGACGATCCGGTACTGCTTGTGCTGTTCACCTTCAAAATAGATGACCGTATCGACGACATGCTCGAGGACGCGCGGGCCGGCAATATTCCCCTCCTTGGTCACGTGACCGACGATGAAGATCGGGATGCCGGATGATTTGGCGATCTGCACCAGATAGGCGGCGCATTCTCTGACCTGGGAGACCGAGCCTGAAGCCGATTGAAGATCGGCCCGGGACATGGTCTGGATCGAATCGATCACGACAAAGCTCGGCTTGATCTCCGCCAGGGCGTTTTCCACCGCCAGCAGGTCGGTTTCCGGATAAAGGACCAGATTTTTGGACAAGGTGCCGAGCCGTTCCGCCCTAACGCGGATCTGTTTGGCCGATTCTTCGCCGCTGACGTAAAGGACCGTCTCTTTTTGGCTCAACGCTTCGGCCACCTGCAGCATCAGGGTCGATTTACCGATCCCTGGCTCTCCGGCCACCAGAACAACCGACCCCGGCACGACCCCGCCACCCAGCACCCGGTCCAGCTCGGCTATCCCCGTCGCCTGCCGCTCTTCAGCGCGAAAATCAACGCTGGTGATCGCCGTCGGCTTCTGGGATTTGATATTTGCCTTTTGCAGTCCCTTTGGATGTTTGACGTTGGATGTTTGAAGTTCTTCCACCAGGCTGTTCCACTCCTGGCACGCCGGGCACTGTCCGTACCACCGGGGAAATTCGTTGCCGCAAGATTGACAGAAAAAGGAGGTTTCCGGCTTGCTCATCTCGCCCGACCGGCCGAGCGTCCGCCGGCGGCCGATGAGGAACGGGCCGGCCCCCGGCGCCTGGTCGGGGCGGTATTTCCCCCGCCAGCCGGCGCCTGCTCGTCGAACTTTTTCGGTTTGCCGGAAAAATTCATTTTGCCTGCCATGATGTCGGCCTTGATCTCGGTCCCGTAGACGAACCGCCCCTTGAGCACTTCCTCCGAGAGCGGGTCTTCCAGTCGTTCTTCGATCGCCCGGCGGAGCGGCCGCGCGCCGAATTTCGGATCGTAGCTCTGATCGACCAAATATTGCTTGGCTTTTTTGGTCAGCACCAGGCTGAAGCCTTTTTCGGCCAGCCGCTGGTTAACCTCGGCCAGCATTACGTCAATGATCGCCAGCAGATCTTCTTTGGCCAGCGGGCGAAAGACGACCGATTCGTCGACCCGGTTGAGAAACTCGGGGCGAAAACTTTTCTTCAGCTGTTCCAGCACGGTCCCTTTCATCTTCTCGTAACCGGCCTGCGCGTCATCCCGGGTCACGAAACCGATCTGCGACTCTTTTCTGATCAGGTCGGCGCCGACGTTGCTGGTCATGATGATCACGGTGTTCTTAAAATCGATCTGGTGTCCCTGCGCGTCGGTCACCTGGCCGTCGTCTAAGATCTGCAGCAGGATGTTCATCACGTCGGGGTGGGCTTTTTCGATCTCATCGAAAAGCACGACAGAGTGCGGCCGGCGGCGGACCGGCTCGGTCAATTGACCGCCTTCACCAAAACCGACGTAGCCGGGCGGCGAACCGATCAACCGGGAAACGGTGTGCGATTCGAGATATTCGGACATGTCGAGGCGGATCATCGCGTCGGACTCGCCAAAAAGAAATTCGGCCAGGCGCTTAGCCAGCTCGGTTTTGCCGACCCCGGAGGGGCCGAGAAAAATGAACGAGCCGATCGGGCGGCGCGGGTCCTTGAGCCCGGCGCGGGCGCGCCTGATCGAGCGGGCGATCACTTTGATCGCTTCGTCCTGGCCGATGACCTTGGTCCCCAATTCGGCCTCCATCTTGAGCAGCCGCTCCGTTTCCGCCGCCGTCAGCTGGGTGACCGGGACAGAAGTCCAGGCTGAAACGACCTGGGCGATCACCTCGCCATCGACGGTTTTTTCTTCCCCCGCCCGGAGCATGATCCGCGCGGCCGCTTCATCGATCAGGTCGATCGCCTTGTCGGGCAAAAACCGGTCGGCGATATAGCGGGCGGACAACCGGCCGGCCGCGACCAGCGCGTCATCGGTGATCTTGACCTTGTGAAACTCTTCGTAGCGGGCGCGCAGGCCCTTGAGGATCTCGATCGTTTCGGCTACCGACGGCTCCTTGACCATGACCGATTGAAAACGCCGTTCCAGCGCCGGGTCCGACTCGATCCTTTTACGGTATTCATCGATCGTGGTTGCGCCGATACACTGGACCTCGCCGCGGGCCAGGGCCGGTTTCAGAATATTGGCGGCGTCCATCGCCCCCTCGGCCGCCCCGGCGCCGATCAGGGTGTGGAGTTCGTCGATGAACAGGATAATATTTTCGCTGCGGATCACTTCATCCAGCACTTTTTTGAGCCGCTCTTCGAACTCGCCGCGGTAGCGGGTCCCGGCGATCAGCAAGCCCATGTCAAGGGAAATGACCCGCTTGCCGGTCAGCGTCCGGGGAACGTCCCCGGCGCCGATCTTTTGCGCCAGCCCTTCGACGATCGCGGTCTTGCCGACCCCGGCCTCGCCGATCAGGACCGGGTTGTTTTTCCGCCGCCGGGAAAGGATCTGGGTGACCCGTTCGATCTCGCCGGCGCGGCCGACGACCGGGTCGAGCTTCTTTTCCTGGGCCAGCGCGGTCAGGTCGCGGCCGTAGAGGTCGAGCAGCTGCGTCTTGCCGCTGCGCAGCGTCTTTTTCTGGCCGACCGCCTGTCCTTCTCCGAGCAAACTGACGACCCGCCCGCGGACCGCCGTCCAATTGATCCCGGCTTCGGTCAGCGCTTTGTTAGCTGGACCGGAGCCCTCGCGCAGCAGCCCCAGAAAAAGATGCTCCACGCCGACGTAATTATGGCCCAGGCCGCGCGCTTCGTCCCAGGCATATTCAATGACTTTTTTAGCCTGGGGATTGAACGGCAGTTCGATCGCCGCCCCCCCGCCCAGGGCCTCCGCCCCCACCTCGCTCTCCAGGCCCCCCTTGATCACGGCCGGATCAACGTGAAAATATTCCAGCGTCTTGATCACGATCGGCTCGGATTCGCGCAGCATCCCTAATAATAGGTGTTCCCCGCCGACAAAACCGGAACCCAGGCGCTTGGCTTCCTCCTGGGAGGCCATGATCACGCGGATCGCCCGCTCGGTAAAACGCTCGAACATGCCCACGATTATAGCACAAGTTTTCGCCGTGTTATTACGATAATCTGATCGGGAGGGCATTGCGATGGATGCTGATCAGCCCGACAAAGCCATGGATAATACCTGTTTGACTATCGGCGATACTACCTATAAGACCGGCGGCAATATCGTTTTTGCCGACAGCAACGAGAGCGCCTATTACGTCGCGGAGAGCGAGATCCTTAACAATATGGATAAGGCGATCGAGAACGGTATCCTGGTCAACGGGATGCAAAATTTAATGAAGCGTTTTCGCGGCTAGGCTTTCTGCGGCAGGGTAATAATAAACGTCGTCCCCTTCCCCGCCCGGCTTCTCACTTTAACCGACCCCTTGTGCTCTTCGATGATCCGGAGCGTGATCGGTAAACCCATCCCGGTCCCGGTCATCTTGGTGGTGAAGAAAGGATCGAACAAGCTTTTTAAATTTTGCTCCGAGATCCCTTCGCCGCTGTCGGTCACTTCGATAAAAACGACCGGGATCGGCTTGCCCAGTTCCTCTTCCTCGCCCCAGACCACTTCGTCGCCTTTCTGCACTCCCTGCCGGCCGCTGATCTTGCCGAGCCTGATCACCTCGCCGACATCGGTCTTAACCGTCAGCTCGCCCCCCTTGCTCTGCATCGCTTCGATCGCGTTCTTGATGATATTGACGAACGCCTGAGAAAGTTGGCCCGCATCGCCCGAGACCTCGGGAACCTTGGCCAGTTTCTTGGTCACATTGACATTGTTTTTCTTGGCTTCGCTCTCGAACAAGAGCAGGACCTCTTCCAGCAGGGTGTTGACGTCGACCCGGGTCAGCTCCGGCTTCATCGGCCGGCCGAACTTGAGCAGGCTTTCAGCGATCCGGTTGATCCGCTCGATCTCGGTCGGAATGATCGCCGAAAATTTCTCGCGGAATTCCTTGTCGTCCCACTTCTGCTGCAGCAGCTGGGTAAAGGTCCGGAGTGAAACAAGCGGGTTTTTGATCTCATGCGCCATGCCGGCGGCCATGGTGCCGAGCGAAGCGAGCTTTTCGGACAGGATCAGCCGCTCCTGACTGTCGCGCAGGTCGCGCGTCATCAGGTTAAAAGCGGTGGCCAGCTTGCCGATCTCATCCTGTGAATCGACACTGATCTTGTAACCGAGTTCGCCCCGCGAGATCGCCTCTGTGCCGCGGATCAGCGCCATGATCGGGCGCTCGATCGACCGGGCAAAGAATATTCCGGTCAGCGCCGTCAGCAGGATCCCGGCGACCACGAACAACAGCGAGTTCGTTTCCAGGCGGCGCATCTCAAAATAAGCGTTCTCGATCGGCTGCTGCACCACTACGCCCCAACCGTATTTTTTGACCGGCACGTACGCCCCGACCACCTTGGCTCCCAGTTCGTTGCGGAACTCGGCCACCCCCTGCCGGCCCGCCAGCAGCAGGCCGACCGCTTCGTTGGCCAGCATCGGCTGCCGCTGCAGCGCGATCCGGCGGTCGGGGTGCGCGATCACCGTCCCTTTGTTATCGACGATAAACGTTTCCGCCAGCGCCGGCGGCGCGCTCTGGGCCAGGATCTTGTGCAGCGCCTCGCTGTCCGGCGGCTCGTCGCTTGCGCTGATCTGGGCGGCGACGTCGCTGGCGCTCTTCAGGTAAGCTGCCTGGATACTCTTGGACAGCGCGCTTTTACTGATGTTGATCGTCGCCACCGTCGTCGCCTCGAACAGGATGACGATCAGCAGGACAAAGATCAGCATCAATTTAAAGAGGAGCCGGGTCCGCAGAAAACGGAGCGGCGCGACCGCCTCCGGCGCTTCGGGTGGGATCAGTTCCGCCAGGATCAGGCCGAGCGAAGCGATCAGCGTGGCGAGCCAAAAAGCGAGCAGATATCCGGCATCACCGAACTGTCCGTAGGCGACCGAGAGCGGAAAGGTTAAAAGGATCAGCAGGGCGGACAACCCGGAATAGAGCGACAGGACCCGCCGGCCGCCGCTTGACCGGGCGGCGGTCCAGAAAGCGCTAACGGCAAAGACCACCCAGACCAGGGCGAAAAGCGGCTTGACCGAGATGAGACTGGAGAAATAGACCAGCGGCTCGATCACGTCTTCCCGGTAAACCAGGCTGACGGTCGAATCGAAGATCTGAAAGATCAATCCGCCGGTGAAGAAGAGGAGGAGGAGCGAGATCAGGTGCCCCCACCGGAGAGTGAACTTCTCGGTGATGAACAACCAGAGGGAAAAAGCGCATAAAGCCAGGCTGGTGTAACCCCAGCGCTGGATCGGGATCAACTGGGGGACTTTCCAGCCCAGGTCGTACATCAGCTGGGAGAATATCCCCAGCGCGACATACTGGAACAGGAACCAGAGCACCAGACTAAAACAGAGGTCCTTGTACCGCCGGCTCAGGAGGAAGCTGCGCGCGAACGTCAGGCTGCCCGAGATCAAAATACCAGCGGTAAAGATCTCCGTAAAGATACTGATTATGGTCAGGTTAGAGAGCATTATTTGGTTACCGTCAGGGTCGCCTGGCCGACACCCAGGCCGCCGATCAGGTTGGTCGCCTGGATCGGGATCACGTAAGTTCCGGCTGGGACCGCGGCCGGGAGCGTGAACTGCAGCGACCAGTAATTATCACCGGCCGTCGCGTCGCCGTCCGCCCCCTTATTCCCCAACCCGGTCCGGTCACCCAGCTGGAGCTGGCGCAGGTCGACCGCGACACCGGCGATATCGTCGATCCGCCCGGGGTTGTCAACCTTAACGGTAATTGTAACCAATGTTTTCCCGTCTGCCAAGGCTCTATCCGGCTGGAAGCGGGCTTCCAGGATCGTCGGATTTCTCTTCACGTCAAGTGTCGTTTTCGTCAGCGCCAGCCAGCCTTTCTTATTGGCGACCGCGACCGGTATGTCCTTGGCGCCGAGCCCGGTTTTTGGCGAAATGCTGGTTTGCAGCGTAAAGACGCCGTCGCTTGCCTGGGCGTCGCCAAAGAGGCCGTTATCGACCAACATCGTATTGGCCTGCCGCCCGATCTCCGACAGATCGGCACGGACGCCGGCAATATTGATCAACCCCCCCGGATCGTCGACCGACGCGATCAGTTCGACGACCGTCCGGCCGTCCGGCGGCGCTTTTTTCGGCAGCGCTTTAACGTAATTGATGATCGGCGTCAGCCGGACGCGATTCACCTTGGAAACGTCGTACCCGACCGTCCAGGAGAGAAGCTCGCCGATCTTATGTTTCATAAAGTCGGTCGCCGACAGCATCATCACCGCCTCGCCTTTGGTCAGCGTTCCCGGTTCGGCGGGGCTTTTTTCCGCCGCCAAGGCTACCGCCGGCCAGAACAGGCCGTTAGCAAGCGTTAACACCAGCAAGAGTTGTTTTATCCAGTTGTTCATCGTTGAGCCTTTTTCAGGATCTGGAAGAGCCGTTCCCCCTCCTCCTTGGAAACCGGGGTGTTGGGCCGGAAATAGCCGTCCGGGAACGGGGCCATCAGGCGCCAATCACTGACCGCCTTGATGTACGGCGCCAGCGGGTTATCTTTAAGGACATCGGGATAAACATCTTGTTCGACCTTGGGAATGCGGTTACCGGTCGATTTGGCCAGCCAGGAAGCGAGTTCGCCGCGGGTAATGCTGGCGTCGAGCCGGAACTCGGCCTCCGCGGAAACCTCGATCACCCCGAGTGTGACCAATTCCTCGATCTTATTGCGGCGGACGGCTAGCTCGGCTTCCTTTTTACGAAGAGCTTCCCTGGCGGCCTCGTCTTTGGCTCTTTGCAGCTCACGCTGCACTTCGCTCTCTTCTGCCAGCTTGATCGCGGCCTTGCGCAGCACCTTGTACTTCCAGCTCTTTTTGTCCCCTTCATACCTCGCCTCAACAACGATCAGGTTTTTTTCGTACTGCAGCGGGACGACCACTTTAAAATTATTGTTGCTGTCGGTCGCCGCCCGTAAATTATTGACATAGACTTCGACTCCCGGCTTAACCCGACCGAAGACCTCGATCCGGTCGTCATAGGTCACGATATTGTCTTCCAGTGAGATCTTTTCCAGCGCCGATTCCAGATAGAGCGACGGCTTATCGACATCCAGCCGCTTCAGAACGATCCAGTCTTTGGGGAAATAGAGGAGCGAGAAGTAGAGCTGGCTTTCTTCGCGCAGCGGATCGCGGGCCAGGGTCACGTCGGCTCCCCAGCTTTCGTTGCGGTAGCCGGCCCCGAAGTTCAGGCCGGCGGTCGTACCGCCCGCTTTTTGCTGCTGCAGGAACCCGGTCCGCAAAAACCAGGTTTTGTCGACGCCCCATTCACCGCCCAGGCGGAACAGGAATGAGCCCCCGCTGTTATAGTCTAGCTCGCCGGCCAGGGTTAGTTCCCGCCCTTCCATAAAGACCGGCGATTGCAGGTCGCCGATCACTTTGGCCGAGGCACCTAATTTTAAGGTCGCCGGGACCCCTTCTTCTATCCCCTGGTCCCAGTAAATGGTCCCGCCTCCCAGCGCTTTGGCCGGTAAAATGTTCTGGCCGCTCAGCCCGATCGACCACCAATCCGTCGCCTTGTATAAAATACCGAGGTCAATGTCCCAGCCGGTCGCTGAACGATCGGGGACGCCGGTCCGGCGCAGCGTCTCCCCCAGCAAGCCTTTGACCGCGAAACCGACGCCGACCCTTTGCCACGCGGGATTCTGATACAACACCGGCAGAAAGCTCAGTTTTGTCCCATAGGCCAGGATGACAACATTGCTGTTGGAGCTGGCGCTGCCGCCGGAAATCGGGATCCCGTTGATCGTCTGACTGATCACAGCCAGGCCAAAGGATGAGCCAAACCCGGTCGGGTATGCCTGCAGGGCGGTCATGTTGTCAAAGTCCTTAAAGGTCAGGGAAATCCCTTTTACCCAGGCGAGGCCGCCCGGATTGTAGAGAGCAGAGTTTACGTCGTCAGCCAGACCGGTAAAAGCCGCGCCCAGACCGAGCGGGCGCCCGGCGATCTCCAGGCGGAGAGGATTGACCCCGATCTCGGCCAACTCCCCGGCAACCGGCCAGGAGCAGAACAAGATCAGCAGCAGCGCGGCAGCGTAACGTCTCATTCAACTACCGTCAGATAGCTGGTACTCTTCCCTTCCCAGCCAAGCTTATCGGTGACCGTCACCCGGAACACTTTATCGCCAGCTTCCTTCGGCTGGTAAGACAGGTTAAGCGAGTAGGTCAGATCGCCGGCCGTTTCGTCCCCGGCTGTGCCGTTGTCAAACATCTCTGCGTCCGGCAGCCCGCCAACCGAGGTTAAATCAATGGTAACTTTGGCCAGCGGTACGAACGGGCCGCGGGGGGCGACGGTCGCCCGGAGCTTAAGCGTGGCGAGCTTACCGATCTGACATAGGTCTGGCGAGAGGGAAAAACTAGTGACCTGCGGCGCGACATTTAACCCGCACAGCTGGCCCGGGCTATAACCCTGTTCAAAATCGGACAGGAACCGGATGCCGTACTGGGCGGCAAAAAAGCGGGAGATCAAGGTCGCGGTTTCCGCCCGGGTGATCGCCCGTCCCGGATCGTAAACCGGCAGGTCGGGATTGACGCCGATCACCAAACCGCTTTCCTGGGCGGTATAGATCGGCGCTGCACCCCGTCCTTCCTGCGGGACGTCGCGAAAGAGCGGCTTGATCTTGGCGATAATATCCAACCCTTCGGTCTTGACCGCGATGTCGGCGACCTCGCGCCGCGAGATCGGTTCGTCGACGCCGAACTGTTCAGTGGACTGGGGCGCCATGTAACCGGTGGCGACCACCGTTTTTACATAAGGAGCGCGCCAATGCTCTTTCGGGACATCGAAGAAAACGTCCCCCTCCAGCGAAACGATCGGCAGTTTTTTGGCCTTAGCCAGCCAGGTGGCAAATTCACCGCGGGTAACCGGATTGCCGGGATAAAAATTACCGTCCGGATATCCTTCGATGATCCCCAGTGTCGCCAGGTAAATTATCTGACCGCGCGCCCAGTGCCTTTTACCGTCATAGGCCTGCTCGACGTCCGGGAAAGTCACCATCTTGAGCAGCCGCAGATTTTTTTGCTCTCCGCCGCCGATAACGCTGACCAGGTTCTTGCCGCGATGCAGGACCAGGCCGCAGCCGAACGCTCCGTCGGCGTCCGCTTTAAATGAGATGTCATTGATCAGAAGCGCGGCGCCCGGCGCAAAGGCCCCCTGAAGCATCAGGGTATCGCCAAAGGTCATGAATTTGTCGGGCGGATTATATATTTTGATCTCGGCTGAGGCGACGGCGACAAGGAGAAAAAACAGGACGACCCAGATTAATTTCCTCATTGCGTAGCCATTTTAACATATGCTATCATAATGTAAACAAAATGTTTCTCAAATCGCTGACCCTGCGCGGCTTTAAGACTTTCGCCGAAGGAACGGAGATTGAGTTCGGCCCGGACGCCAGGATCACCGCGGTCGTCGGCCCGAATGGCTGCGGTAAAAGCAATGTCCTGGACGCGACCCGCTGGGTCCTGGGCGAGGACAATCCCCGTCACCTGCGCGTCGCCGCCCTCTCCGATATCATTTTTGCCGGCACCGCCCGGCGCAAGCCGCTCTCCCTGGCCGAGATCTCCCTGCTGTTTGACAACAGCTCCGGCAAGCTCCCCGTCCCTTTCAGTGAAGTCTCGATCAAGCGCCGCACTTTTCGCGAAGGCGAGAGCGAGTTTTTCATCAACAAAAATCTCTGCCGGTTAAAAGATATCAAGGACCTGCTTCTGGATACCGGGCTCGGCGAAGGGACCTACTCGATCATGACCCAGGGACAGGTGGACGCCATTCTCTCCAGCAAGGGAGAAGAACGGCGCGCCGTTTTTGAGGAAGCGGCTGGCATCAACAAGTACAAAACTCGCAAATTGAACGCGGAAAAAAAGCTGATCGCCGCCGAGCAGAATCTCCTGCGGATCAACGACCTGAAGGTCGAGGTCGGCGAGCACCTGATCAACCTGGAGGACCAGGCGCGCCGGGCGCGGGAGTACCTGCAGGTCCAGGGCCGGGTCAAAGAGCTGGAGGTCGGCCTGATCAAGAAGCTGGCCGGTTCGCTCCTGGAAAAGAGATGCCAGTTGGAAGCCGAATTATCCCAAGCCCGAGCGGCGGCCGCAGCCGAGGTTGCCGCCGAACAGCAATCGGAAGCCGCGGTCATCACGCTTAAAGAGCAGCTCCGGGGGCTGGAAGCGGAACTGGAGGAACAAGCGGTCAAACTGGACGCGGAAAAAGACCGCCTGCGTGACGCCGAACTCAATCGTCGTTTCATCGAAAGTGAGATCAGCCGCGAAGAAAACCAACTGGCCAGCCTGGAGGCGAAACAGAGCGAACTGCAGCAGAAGATCGCCGAGCTCAAAACCCAGCAAGCGTCCGGCGCCGATCCGGCCGCCGATGATCTGCCGCTGGGGGGGGCGATCCAGCAATTGATCGCCGACGCGCACCAGGCGATGAGCCTGCTGAGCGCGGTCATCGCCTATTTTGGCCAGGAAAGCTCTTTCCAATTGGTCGGCCGGCAAGACCTGGAAGCTACCTATAGCCTGCAAAACCAATTATTGTCCGACGAGCTCAACCGGACCAGCACCGAGCTGGAGCGGATCCGGTTCGGCCTCCAGGCGCACCGGAGCGAAATAACAGCCATCTCCCCGGCCGGTCAACCTGAGCAGGCAAAAAGCGCTCTGCAGGACCGGATCGGGCAACTTAAGGGGGAACGGGAGCAGCTCGGCCGGCAGGTCGCCGAACTGGAAGAAGGGATCCGCCAGCGTGAAAGGGCGGAGCGCGCCAAGGGGGAAGCGACCGCTGCCCTCGAGATCCAGCTGGCCAAGATCGAGGGAGAAATGCTCGGCCTGACGGAAAAACTTTCCGGCGAGTACAGTTTAACCTTGCCGGAGCTGGAAACGCTCCCCGATCTCACGATCGCCGTCGGCAAAGCCCGGACCGATGTCGAAGAAGGAAAGCGCCGCCTCCGGTCGCTGGAGCCGGTAAATTTGCTGGCGATCGAGGAATTTGATAAGACCAGGGAGCGGCTGTCGTTCATTGACGCCCAGCTCTCTGACCTCGGCGCCGCCCGGGAAAATTTGAAAAATCTGATCGTCGAACTCGATCAGCGGGCAGAAGAAAATTTTGTCCGGACGATGGAACAGCTCTCGATCATATTCTCCGAAACTTTTGCCAAGCTCTTTGCCGGCGGCGAAGCCCGGATCAACCTGACGCCCGGCGTCTCCGTGTTGGAAGCGGATATCGAGATCTCTGTTCGCCCCTCCGGCCGCCGCTGGCTGCCGCTCACCCTCCTCTCCGGCGGCGAGCGCTCGCTGTCGGCGATCGCGATCCTCTTCTCCCTGATGAAGATCCGCCCGTCCCCGTTCTGTTTTCTTGATGAAGTCGATGCCGCCCTGGACGAAGCGAACATCGGCCGGTTCGCGAACATGCTCAAGGATTTTTCCGCCACCACTCAAATAATCGTCATCACGCACAACAAGCGGACCATGGCCGTAGCTGACAATATTTACGGCGTGACCATGGAAGAGCCTGGCATTTCCAAGGTCATCTCAATGAAGCTGACCGAAGCCGCTGTATGAAGACAAACCTCAGTCGCTCGATCTCAATATTCGGAAATTGGTACCTGGCCATTGGGTGTTGTTTGTTCCTGGTTTCCTGGTTATTGATCATTGCCGTGGCAACCGCCAAGCCCCAAGACGACCCACCCTCGCCTGCCAGCCAACCCCAACCCCAATGGGGCCAGTACGGTTTGGAGATCTGCAATACCCGGGGGAACACCGCCCAGCAATCGCCGCGGATCGTCCCACTCTCCGACGGCAATCGGATCGTCGTTTGGGAAGACGGCCGGGCTGGTTACACCGGGATCTTCGCGCAAAAGCTGGATGACCAGGGGAACAAACTATGGAGCGATGTCGGGGTCAGTCTTTGTTTGCACGGCAATCAGGCCGGCGCCCGGTTGATCGATGACGGGGCCGGCGGCGCGATCATTGTCTGGCAGGGCTACTGCAACGGAAGCTCCGATATTTTCGCCCAGCGGCTGAACGCCCGGGGAGAGCCGGCCTGGGGAAGCGGCGTTTTGATCATTTGCTCGGCCGAAGCGAACCAGTTCGGCCCGGAATTAGCCAGTGACGGGGCGGGCGGCGCGATCATTACCTGGTACGATTATCGCGGCGGTTCCGGCGAGGACATCTACGCGCAGCGCGTTTCCGCCGGTGGGGAGCTGCTCTGGCCGGCGAACGGCATCGCCGTCAGCGCCGGTCCCGGCACCCAGTGGTATCCGCAGATCGCGGCCGACGGCACCGGCGGTGCTTATCTGGCCTGGTCAGACGGCCGGACCGGAGCGGCCGACAACAACATTTTTGCTCAGCGGCTTAACGCTGGCGGTCAAGCGCTCTGGGCAAAGGATGGGGTCCCGGTTTGCGAAGCGGCGGCCAATCAGGAAAAAACTGGGCTACTCGTTACCCCGCAAGGCCCGCTCATCGCCTGGAACGATTCCCGTAGCGGGAATGTCGATATTTACGCGCAGAAACTCGGGCCGACCGGCAGCCCTCTCTGGGAAAAAGACGGCGTCCCCGTGATCACCGCCCCGTTCAATCAGCTAAATCCCCGGCTGGCCGCGGACGACGCTGGCGGCGCGGTCATTGTCTGGACCGATCAGCGCGAGGTAGAGAGCGCGATCTTTGCCCAAAAGCTGGGGAGCGACGGCAAGCCGGGCTGGGAAGAAGGCGGCCGCCTGCTGATCAAGTCACCGGCCAAACAAGATAATCCGGAAATCGTTAAATTAAAAACACCCGACTGGTTCATTGTTTTAGAGGACCATCGCAAGGGGTACCCCCTCCTCTTTACCCAAAAGATCAATAGCGCCGGCGTCCTGCTCTGGCCGGCGAGCGGCGCTCCGGTCTCGCCTGGCACCGGACCGCAAAACAAAGCCAGCGCCGCCGTTACCACCAGCGGCGATTGTTTCCTGGTCTGGGAGGATCGTCGCTCGGGTAATTCAGACCTCTTCGCCCAGCTGGTCAGCGGCACTCAGGGGACGCCGTTACTGGCTGCCGGCGGACTGGTGTTCTGCGACACGCCCGGTTCGGTCCAGCATCAAAACGCTCGACTGATCGATGCCGGCCGCGGCGAGATCATGGCCGCGTTCGAAGACACCCGGAACGGTTTTCTGAATATTTACGCTCAGAAGGTCAGCGGCAACGGCGTCCTCCTCTGGGGCCGCGATGGTATCCCGGTCGCCAGGATCAGGGGCGACCAGATCAATCCCGGCCTGGTCACCGATAAGGCCGGCGGGGCGATCGTTTGCTGGGAGGACCAGCGTAATCCCAATATCCCGCGGATCTTTGCCCAACGGATCAACGCCAAGGGAGGGAAAGGTTGGGCCCAGGGAAGCATCCCGGTGGCGAAGATCGAAGCGAAGCAAAGTCGTCCGGAGATCGTCAGCGACGGGGCCGGCGGGGCGATCATCTGCTGGGAAGACGACCGCGACCCTTTGAGCCTGAAAGATGTTTACCTGCAACGGATCTCGCCGAAAGGGGAGCTGTTGTGGGGCAAAGGCGGCCTGTTGGTTGCCGGTGAGAACGGGGAGCAGGGGGAATCAACCATTGTCACCGACGGCGCGGGCGGCGCTTATGTCGTCTGGACCGATTACCGCCGCGGCGAAAGAAATCCCGACATCTACGCCCAGCGGGTAAGCGCCGACGGCAAACTCCTCTGGGATAAGGAAGGCGTCCTTGTTTGCGGTGCTCCCGACGTCCAACGCACTCCCCAGATCCGCTTTCTTAAGGACGGTGGGGCGATCATTACCTGGACCGACAAAGGCGGGGGGAGCTACGATATCTACGCCCAGCGCCTCAGCGCCGACGGCAAGCCGTTGTGGCTGTCGGACGGAATTCCGGTCAATCAGGCAGCTCGCACCCAGCAAAACCCGCTGATCGACGGCGGTCAGATCATTGTCTGGGAAGACTATCGTTTAGGCAACTGGGATATTTACGCCAACTCGCTGACCGAACAGGGAAAGCTGATGTGGGGCGAGGAAGGGCTCCCGGTCGTCTCCCTGCCCCAAACCCAGTACGCGCCGGTCGTGGCCCCATGGAAAAACGGGAGCATGCTCCTGGCCTGGGAAGATTACCGCAACAACAAACAATATGAGATCTTTATCCAGAAGGTCTCGGGTGACGGAAAGCCGGACTGGTCGGTGAACGGACTGATGGTCAGGACAACGAACGGAGCGCGCTCCCCTAAACTGCTGCCGCTGCCGGTCGAGAACGCCTTTGTGGTGGTCTGGGAAGATTACACCGGCGGCGGTAAAGCCCTCTTCGGCCAAAAATTCACCCTCTAGTCCCGAGCAACGCCGAGGGGCTAGAGTTTACCGGCCTTTTTCTTTAACTCCGCCGCTTTATCGGTTTTTTCCCACGGCAGATCAAGTTCCGGCCGGCCAAAGTGCCCGTAGGCGGCGATCTGTTTATAGATCGGTCGGCGCAGGTGCAGCTGCTTGATGATCATCCCCGGCCGGAGGTCAAAGGTCTCTTCCACCACCTTGCTGATCTTGCTGTCGGGGATCTCGCCCGTACCGAACGTATCCACCATGATCGAGAGCGGCCGGGCGACGCCGATCGCGTAGGCGACCTGGACCTCGCATTTGGTCGCCAGGCCGGCGGCGACGATATTCTTCGCTACCCAGCGGGCAGCGTAGGCGCCGGAGCGGTCGACCTTGGTCGGGTCTTTGCCGGAGAAAGCGCCGCCGCCGTGCCGGGCATAGCCGCCGTAAGTGTCAACAATGATCTTGCGGCCGGTCACGCCGGTATCCCCCTGCGGCCCGCCGATCACAAAACGCCCGGTCGGATTGACAAAATATTTGATCTTGTCGTCGACCAGATCGGCCGGCAAGGTCGGCAGGATAACCCGCTCGATTATATCCTGCCTGATCTGCTTGCTGTCGATCTCGGGAGCATGCTGGGCGGCGATCAGGACCGTGTCGATCCGCACCGGTTTATCGTCTTCGTACTCGATCGTGACCTGAGATTTACCGTCCGGGCGGAGATAAGACAATTCGTCGGTCCGGCGAACTTCGGCCAACCGCTTGGCCAGATTTTGCGCCAGGGTGATCGGCAGCGGCATCAATTCCTTTGTCTCGTCACAGGCAAACCCAAACATCAGCCCCTGGTCCCCGGCCCCCAACCCTTCCAAATCCTCCTTAACGACCTCCCCGCCCCTGATCTCCAGCGCTTTGTCGACCCCACGGGCGATGTCCTTGGACTGTCCCTGGATAGCGACCATCACCCCGCACATTTCATAATCAAAACCGTACTTGGCGCGGGTGTATCCCGCCCCTTTGATCGCCTCTCGGACGATCTGCGGGATCTCCACGTAGCAGCCGGTGGTCACCTCGCCGGCAACCAGGCAGAGGCCGTTGGTCACCAATGCTTCCACGGCGACGCGGCCGTGCGGATCGTTCTTCATGATCGCGTCAAGAATACTGTCGGAGATCTGGTCGCAGAGCTTATCGGGGTGGCCTTCGGTGACGGATTCGGACGTGAACAGGTGCTTCTTCTTCATTTTTTTCTCCTCCCTCTTTCGAGCGGACCGGATACTACGATGAATTTCTGCTATTATATACTTTGATGCGCGCGCCGTCAAATCGGGGCTTTATCGCCCTGCTGATCTTTGCTCTTTCCCTGTTCGTTTTCTGCCGGACGCTTTGCCCGGTCGTCGCGCCGCGCGACAGCGGCGAGCTGACGACCGCCGCCTACGCTCTGGGGGTCCCCCATCCGCCCGGCTACCCGCTTTACACCATGCTCGGCAAACTTTTCACCCTGGTCCCGCACGGCTCGATCGCTTGGCGGGTGAACCTGCTTTCCGCTGTTTGCGGCGCGGCAACTGCCAGCCTGACATTCCTACTGATCTCCGGGCTGACCCAAAGCCTGCTCGCGGGCGCAGTGGCCGCCTTGCTGCTCGCTTTTTCCCCGCTCTTCTGGTGGCAGGCGGTCGTCGCCGAAGTTTTTCAACTTAACCTTCTTTTTACTGTCTCAACGGTCAGCCTGATCGTCTGGTGGGCAAAAACAAAAGAGCGAAAACAGCTGCTGATCTTCGCTTTTAGCTACGGGCTCAGCCTTGCCCATCATCATACGACGCTGTTGCTCGCGCCCGGTTTTCTTTACTATATTTGGGCCAACGACCGCGCGCTCTTTCGGCAAGGAAAAACGCTGCTCGCCTGCGCCTCCGTCTTCGCCTTAGGCCTGCTCCCTTATGCCTACCTGCCGCTCCGCTCCCTGGCCGATCCGTATCTTGACTGGGGGAACCCGCAGACCCTGAACAACTTTTTCCGGGTGGTGACCCGCGCCCAGTTCGGCGCGCTTAAACTTGACCCCTCTCTGCCGAATGCCGCTTTCTCCCTGCCGCTGCTGCTCGCTCAGACGCGAATTTACCTCGGCTGGCTATTCGACGGCTTCCTTTATCTTGGCGGCTTGATCGGCTTATACGGCGGGCTGGCTAATTACAAAGCCGACCGGCGTCTATTTTGGTTCCTGCTTCTCCTTTTTGTCTGTACCGGCCCGCTCTTTATATTCCTGTCCCGCTATCCGCTGAACAACCCCTACTATTATCTTTACTGTTCCACGATGCTCAGCCGGTTCATGCTCCCCTCCCTGTTTATCTTTTCTATTTGGGTCGGTTTTGGCCTGACCGCTCTATTGGCTCTGGTCAAGGGGGAACGCAACAGGTTTATTATCTTCCTGCTTCTCCTTGCTTCTCCCTGCCTATCCCTGTCGCTCCATTATTCCCGGGCCGATAAGAGCCGCTTCTATTTTGTCGACGATCTCGCCCGCAACATTCTGCTCTCCGTCAAGCCTCACGGCTTGATCATCTGTCAGACCGATAACGCGCTCTTCAGTCTATGGTATTTACAGGGCGTTGAAGAGCTGCGGCCCGATGTCACGATCGTGGACGGCCACTCCTGTTCACCGGAAACGGTGACCGCCAATCTCGGCCGGAGACCAATATATTTTGATGTTAGCCGGTCCCCCCGGTTCCGGCGCTTTCTCGCCCAACTGGCACCCGCCGGCGTCATTTACGAACTCCTGCCAACCGCCGCCCCTAACGGCAAATTAGCCGCCCTCCGGTCTTCGCGGACGCTCTGGGCCCGGTACCTCTGCCGCTCACCGCTGGAGAAAGCCGATCTGACCGATTACTACCAGCTGGAGATCATTAATCTTTACGCCGAAGCCCGCAATTTTTCCGGGATAACTTACGCCTTGACCGGGCGGTATGCCGCGGCCAAGCAGGAATTCCTTCGGGCGCTCACCCTCCTTCCCGATCAGCAAAATGCCCTGGCCAATCTCGACAAACTCGCTAAAATCTTCGGTCGCTGATATAATATATGTAATGGGCAACCTGAGCGAGAATTTTAACCACAAGGACTTTGCCTGCAGGTGCGGCAAGTGCAAGAACGAGTACCGGATCCACCTTGGTCTCGTCGGCATTCTGGAGAACATCGCCGTTCACTTCAAGAAGCGGCCCCGGGTGCTGGCCGGTTATTACTGCGAGGACCGCCTGGAAGCGATGAAGCGGGAGAAGATCAGCTGGCACGCCAAAGGAAAAGCCGCCCATATCGTGATCGACGGGATCCCGGCCAACGAGCTCTTTAAATACGCCGAGACGCTCGAAGGGGTAAACGGGCTGGGGCTATATCTCGACGACAACGCCGTCCACCTCGACACTCGCCCGCTGGAAAAGAAAGAGAGCTGGGTCAAGGATAAAGGGAAATACAGTCCGCTGACGTCCGACAAGCGGGCCCAGTATGGACTCTAGCCTGCTCCCCGCTTATCTCCGGCACCTCCAGAACGAACGTAATTTTTCGCCGCACACGATCAGCAACTATGAGCGGGACCTGGATTTTCTGATCACCTTCCTCGATCGTAAAGAGGTCGATCGTCTGGCCGCTCGGGAGTATCTGCTGGCGCTCGAAAAACATAAATACTCGCGCCGCTCGATCGCCCGCAAACTCTCCGCCGCCCGCTCCTTTTTCCGCTACCTGCAGCGGGAAAAAAAATTGAAAGCCAACCCCTTCCAGTCCCTGCTGACCCCCAAGCTGCCGAAGAAATTACCGAATTTCCTCTACCCCGAAGAGGTCCGGGCGCTGTTCGGAGTGGTGGACAAGCGCCAAGCGGCCGGCCAGCGGGACGCCGCTATCCTGGAGCTGATCTACGGGACCGGGATGCGGGTCGTGGAGGTGACCAGCCTCAATGTTAACGACCTTGATCGAGGCGATAATGAGATCCGGGTTCTCGGCAAGGGATCTAAAGAGCGGATCGTTCTTTTCGGCTCTCACGCCAAATCGGCGCTGAACGATTACCTGGGGCGCGCCCGGTCAGAACTGCTGAAGGGAAGGAAGGCCGCCGCGCTCTTTGTCGGCCGGCGCGGGAGCCGGTTAACACCCCGGCAGGTCGAACGGCTTATCCGTTTTTATGCCGCCAAGGCCGGGATCACGAAAAAAGTCACCCCCCACACGCTCCGCCACTCTTTTGCGACCCATCTACTGGAAGGCGGGGCTGACCTCCGGATGGTCCAGGAATTGCTCGGCCACGTCTCCTTGTCGACCACTCAGGTCTACACTCACGTGACCAAGGAACGGCTGAAAAAGGTCTATGACCTTGCGCACCCCCGGGCCAAATGATATAATTTTGCCTTGTTGTGAAACTTGACCTGACAGACCTCCTCCGGAATCCCGGCAACGAGGCTGATATCGCTGAAGAATTGAAGGTCAATTTTGCCGAAGACGGCCTGAAAACGACCAGCCCGGTCAGGGTCAAGCTTCATTTGGTCAACGCCGGCCCCCTGGTCCTGATGGATGGGACCGCGGAAAGTAATGTCGAGCTGAAATGTTCGCGCTGCGGGAATGATTTTATAACCTCGCTGGCTGCTGATATTTCCGAAGAATACTCGAAATTTTTACCGCCGGCTGGCGGCGGCAAAGGTCAGGAGATCGAGCTGCGTGACGAGGATTTTGTCTATCGGATCGAAGCCGATAACACCCTCGACCTGAACGAAACGGTTAGGCAGAACCTGATATTAGCCTTGCCGTTGCAGACGATTTGTGAGGATTGCAAAAACCCCTCGACAGGCTCGGGGTAAAGGAGAAAAGTAAAATGCCAGTACCGAAAAAGCGACACTCGAACATCAGACAGGGGAAAAGGCGGTTTTCCAACTACCGGCTGAAGGCGACGAACATCAGCAAGTGCCCGCAATGCGGCGCTCCAGCCCTGTCGCACCAGGTTTGCCCCGCCTGCGGGACCTATAAGGGGAAACAGGTCGTTAAGATCAAGGAACCAAAAGGCAAGAAAAAGGGTACTAAAGAGTGATCCGGATCGCCCTCGATGCGATGGGGGGCGACCACGCCCCCGGCGAGATCGTCAAAGGGGCGATTCTCGCCTCTCTTGAATACCCGGTCAGCATCAGCCTGGTCGGTGATCAACTCCGGCTCGAAAAAGAGCTCTCCCGCTATAAAAAGAAGGGAAACATCGCGATCGTCCACGCCGCCGAAGTGATCGGTAACGATGAGCCGCCGGTCCAGGCAGTTAAACAGAAAAAGGATTCCTCCCTCAATGTCGCCGTCTCCCTGGTCAAGAACAAAGCAGCCGACGCGATCGTTTCGGCCGGCAACACCGGCGCCCTGATGACGGCCGGCCTTTTTGGCCTCGGCCGCGTCGCCGGGGTCGAACGCCCGGCGATCGCCACGATCTTCCCTACCCCCACCGGCCCGGTCCTGCTATTGGATATGGGGGCGAATGTCGACTGCAAACCACGGCATTTACAACAGTTCGGTGAGATGGGGGCCCAATACGCCGAGCATGTCATGCACATTAAAAATCCGCGGGTCGGCCTGCTCAATATCGGGGAAGAAAAGGAAAAAGGGAACCAGCTGGTGGTGGAAAGCTGGCCGCTTCTAAAGGAAACCCGGACCAATTTTATCGGTAATGTCGAGTCCAAAGAGATCCTCTCCGGCAAGGTCGACGTGGTCGTCACCGACGGCTTTATCGGCAATCTGGTCCTGAAATTCGGCGAATCGCTCTCCGCTTACACCATTAATCTGTTGAAAAAAGAGCTGGCCAAGAACCTGATCACCAAGTTCGCCGCGATCCTGCTGATGCCGGCGCTCGGCAGCATCAAAAAAAGCGTCGATTACGACGAGGCCGGCGGCGCGCCGATGCTCGGGATCAACGGGATCGTCTACAAGGCACACGGCCGGGCCAAGGCCAAGGCGATCAAGAACGCCATCCGGGTCGCTATCGAAGCGGTTAAAGAAGATCTGGTCGGCTGTATTTCCAAGATGGAGGTAAGATGAAAGCCAGGATAATCGGGACCGGTTCCGCGCTCCCTCCCAAAGTCGTGACCAACGACGATCTCGCAAAAATTGTCGACACCAACGACGCCTGGATCCGGGAACGGACCGGCATTCAGGAACGCCGGGTCTCTGACGCCGCGGTCGCCACGTCCGACCTGGCGGCGCTCGCCGCCGAAAAAGCCTTAAAGGCCTCGGGCCTGAAGCCGGAGGAGCTCGAGCTGATCATTGTCTGCACCTGCTCGCCCGACATGCTCTTCCCCTCCACCGCCTGCATCCTGCAAGGAAGCCTTAAGGCGGTTAACGCGGCGGCTTTCGATCTATCGGCGGCCTGCTCCGGCTTCAACTTCGGGCTAACAACCGCCGCCAGCTTTATCGAAAGCGGTAAATTTAAAAATATCCTGCTGGTCGGCGCCGATACCCTGACCAAATACCTGGATTGGACCGATCGCAGCACCTGCACCCTCTTCGGCGACGGGGCCGGCGCGGTCGTCCTGCAAGCGACCGACCGGGAAGTCGGGGTCCTCACCAGCTTTATGATGGCCGAAGGGCAACTTGGCCCGGTTTTGACCATGCCAGGGGGCGGTTCACGCGACCCGGAAGAGAAGAACGGCCGATTCATTAAAATGGCGGGCAAAGAGGTCTTCAAGTTCGCGGTCCGGGTGCTGGAAACCTCGATCAAGAAGATCCTGGAATCGACCGGCAAGACGGTCGAGGAGATCGATCTGTTCATCCCCCATCAGGCCAATGTCCGGATCATCGACCATGTCAGCAAGAAGATGGGGTTGCCAAAGGAAAAAGTATATGTTAATCTCCACAAGTACGGCAACACCTCGGCGGCCTCCGTTCCCATCGCCTTGGACGAGGCCCTGGCTGAAGGTAGGATAAAATCAGGCGATCTTTTGATCCTCTCTGGTTTTGGTGCCGGTCTGACCTACGGTTCGAATCTGGTTAAATGGGGGTAAGTCATGCTTGATTACGGGTTAACAGAAGAACAACAGATGATCCGGGACCTGGCCAGGAAGGTTTCCCTGGAAAAAGTCCTCCCCAAGCGGGCGGAATGGGACGAAACCGGCGAATTTCCCTGGGAAGCGTTAAAAGCTTATGCCGCAGCCGACCTGTGCGGCCTCTATATTCCGGAAGAGCTTGGCGGCATGGGCCAGAGCGAATTTAATTTCTGCCTGGCGACCGAAGAGATCAGCCGGGTCTGCGGCGGCGTCGGCGTCACTTTTGCCGCCTCAGCGCTCGGTTCGGTGCCGATCCTCCTCTTTGGGACCGACGAACAGAAAAAGAAATATATGCCCGACATCGCCGCCGGTAAAAAGCTGGCCGCTTTCGGCCTGACCGAGGCGAACGCCGGCTCCGACGCGGCCGGGATGGAGACGACCGCTAAGAAAGATGGCGACTACTACATTCTTAATGGCACCAAGCAGTGGATCACCAACGGCGGCGAGGCGGAAACCTACTCGGTCATCGCCATTTCCGACAAGAGCAAGGGGCCGCGCGGCGCCTCCGCCTTCATCCTGGAAAAAGGGATGCCCGGTTTCACCTTCGGCAAAAAAGAGAACAAGATGGGGATCCGTTGCTCCGCTACCCGCGAGCTTGTTTTCCAGGATTGCAAAGTCCACAAGAGCCAGCTCCTCGGCAAAGAAGGCGCCGGTTTTATCGTCGCGATGAAGACGCTCGACATGACGCGGCCCGGCATCGGCGCCCAGGCGGTCGGGATCGCGCAAGGGGCGCTCGACGAAGCGCTGAAGTATGCCCGCGAACGGGTCCAGTTCGGCAAGCCGATCAGCTCGATCCAGGCGATCCAGCACATCCTGGCCGATATGGCGACCCAGGTCGAGGCGGCCCGCGCTCTGGTCTACGCCTGCGCCCGGATGGTCGACGCCGGCGCCAAGGATATCACCCTCCCCGCCTCCCAGGCCAAGCTGTTCGCTTCCGATGTCGCCATGAAAGTGACGATCGACGCCATCCAGGTCCTCGGCGGTTACGGCTACATGAAGGAATACCCGGTCGAGAAAATGGCCCGCGACGCCAAGATCACCCAGATCTACGAAGGGACGAACCAGATCCAGCGGAACCAGATCGCCCTCTCGCTGATCAAAGAACTGGCCTCCAGCAAAAAGTAAGATGGACATCATCGTTTGTATCAAGCAAGTTCCCGATACAACCGAGGTCCGGATCAATCCGGAGACCAACACCCTCATCCGCGAGGGCGTCCCTTCGATCGTTAACCCCTTTGACGAAAACGCCGTCGAAGCCGCCCTGCAGTTGAAAGAAAAACATGGCGGCAAAGTGACCGTCATCACCATGGGCCCGCCTCAGGCGGCCGAAGCGCTTAAAACGACGATCGCCATGGGAGCGGATGAGGTTGTCCTCGTCTCTGACCGGGCCTTCGCCGGTTCCGACACCTGGGCCACCTCCTACACCCTCTCGCAAACGATCAAAAAACTCGGCCATTACGACCTGATCCTCTGCGGCAAGCAGGCGATCGACGGCGACACCGCCCAGGTCGGCCCCGGTATCGCCGAATGGCTCAATATCCCGCAGGTCACCTTTGTCTCCAAGGTCGAGATCAACGGCGCGACCGCCAAAGTTGAACGGATGCTGGAAGAAGTGAACGAGATCGTCGCCTGCCCCCTGCCGGCCGTCCTGACCGTCGTCAAACAGATGAACGAACCGCGCCTCCCCTCCCTGAAAGGGATGATGCGGGCCAAAAAAGCGGAAGTTAAAATGATGAACGCCGCCCAGATCGAGGGCGACCCCAAGAACCTCGGCCTCAACGGCTCCCCCACCTCGGTCGTCCGGATCTTCACCCCAAAAGCCAAAGGCAATGGCGAGATCCTGACCGGCGAACCGGCGGAGATCGTTGATAAACTGCTCGGCAAGCTCAAAGAGAGGAAGACGATCTGATGAGCATCAAAATATTGCTCGACAAATGCACCGGCTGCACCCTCTGCGTCAAAGCTTGCCCATTCGCGGCGATCAAGATGATCGACCGGCCGGCCGACGCGCCCGGTAAAAGCAAAAAAGTCGCCGTCATCGACCTCGACACCTGCACTCTCTGCGGCGCCTGCGTCGAATCGTGCAAGTTTGGCGCCATCGAGCTCAAGAAAGAGCTCGGCGGCACCGATCACGATCTCTCCCACTTCAAAGGGGTGTGGGTCTTCGCCGAACAGCGCGAGGGGAAGATCCAGTCGGTCGCTTACGAGCTGCTGACCGAGGGGAAAAAGCTGGCCGGCGACCTGAAGACCGAGGTCTGCGCCGTCCTCTGCGGCGACGCCGCGATCGAAGAAGAGGTCGAACATCTTTTTGCTTATGGCGCGGACAAGGTCTATCTGATCACCCATCCGGAGCTGAAACATTATCACACCGCCCCCTACACCAGCGCGGTCGCGGAAGCGATCACCAAGTATAAACCGGAGATCATGCTCCTGGGCGCCACGACGATGGGGCGCGACCTCGCCGCCCGCCTGGCGATCCGGGTCGGTGCCGGCTTAACCGCCGACTGCACCGGCCTCGACATCGACCCGGTCAAGAAAATATTATTACAGACCCGCCCCGCTTTCGGCGGCAACATCATGGCAACTATTCAAACGGTCCGGCACCGGCCGCAGATGTCAACGGTGCGGCCAAAAGTGTTCAAGAAAGTTAAAATTCAAAATCCAAAAGTAAAAAGTAATGATAATGTCATTAAATTCACGCCGGTCATCAGCGCGGAAGACCTGGTCGTCAAGCTACTCGAAATAATCGCGGACGAATCGGTGAAAGTTAACCTGTCCGAAGCGGAGATCATCGTCTCCGGCGGCCGCGGTCTGCAGGAAGCGAAGAACTTTAAGTTGGTCGAAGAGCTGGCCGCTGTTCTCGGCGGCGCGGTCGGCGCCTCGCGCGCCACGGTCGACGCCGGCTGGATCAGCGCCCATCATCAGGTCGGTCAAACCGGGAAGACTGTTTCCCCTAAGTTGTATATCGCCTGCGGCATCGCGGGGAAAATTCAACACTTAGCGGGGATGCAGTCGTCGGACACGATCGTCGCGATCAATAAGGACCCCGATGCCCCGATCTTTAAGGTCGCAACTTACGGGATCGTCGGCGATCTCTTCGAGTTTGTCCCTTTACTGACCCGCAAGATCAAAGAATTACGAGGTTAAATGACAACTGCTTTCGTATTCCCTGGCCAGGGGTCGCAGTCGGTGGGGATGGGGAAAGACCTAGCGGAAAAATCCCTCGATCGGGCCAACGCCGTTCTCGGCTTTGACCTGAAAAAGATCGTCTTGGCAGGCCCCGAGGAAGAGCTAAAGAAGACCGCTATCCAGCAACCGGCTATTTTCACCGTTAGCGCCGCCATGTACGACCTTCTCGTTACCCGTTACCCGTTACCCGTTACTTGCGTCGCTGGCCACAGCCTCGGCGAATACTCCGCCCTCTACGCCGCCGGCGTCATCTCCTTCGAAGACGGGGTCAGGACGGTAAACCTCCGCGGTCAGTATATGCAGGAAGCGGTCCCGGCCGGTCAAGGAGCCATGGCCGCTCTCCTCGGCGGCGATCGGGCAACAATTGCCAATATCTGTAAAGAGGTCGGCAACGTTTGGCCGGCAAACTTCAATTCTCCCGGCCAGGTCGTCATTTCCGGCACAAAAGCCGGGGTTGAGGCCGCAACCGAGAAATTGAAGGCTGCCGGGGTCAAAAAGATCATTCCGTTAGCCGTCTCCGCCCCTTTCCACTGCCCGCTGATGCAGCCGGCGGCCGATAAACTGGCAGCCCAACTCGACAAAATAACGTTCAACGACGCTAAGGTCCCGGTTTATACCAACGTCACGGCCAAGCCGGTCGTTTCCGGAGCAGAGATCAAGCAATTACTGATCAAACAGGTGACCGGCTCCGTCCTCTGGGAGGATTCGGTCAACCAGATGGTGTCCGACGGAGTTACAGCCTTCGTTGAAGTCGGCCCGGGCAAGGTTTTGACCGGCCTGATCAAGAAGATCAATGCCGGCGTGGAGGTAAAAAGTTATGACGAATTTAAAGGGTAAAGTCGCGTTCGTGACCGGGTCGGCACAGGGGATCGGCAAAGCGATCGCCGTCGCTTATGCCAAAGCTGGGGCAAACCTGGTTATCTCCGATATAAATTTAGAATTAGCCCAACAGACGGCCAAGGAAATCGAAGCGCTTGGCGTCAAAACGATGGCGATCAAAACCAATGTCGCCGACGGAGCCGACGTTGACGCTTCCGTCGCCGAGATCGTCAAAACTATGGGCCGGATCGATATTCTGGTCAATAATGCCGGGATAACCAAGGATAATCTGCTGATCCGGATGAAAAAGGAAGAGTGGGACGCGGTCCTCTCCGTCAACCTGACCGGCGTTTTCAACTGCACCAAAGCGGTCGGCACCTTGATGATGAAGCAGCGTTCAGGTAAAATAGTCAATATCGCCTCGATCGTTGGCCAGATGGGGAACTTCGGCCAGGCCAACTACGCGGCGACCAAGGGCGGGGTCATCGCTTTCACCAAGACGGTGGCCAAGGAGCTCGCTTCGCGGGGGGTCAATTGCAACGCGATCGCCCCCGGTTTTATTCAAACCGCGATGACCGACAAGCTGACGCCCGAGGTCAAAGAAAAGATGATGGCCCAGATCCCGGCCGGCAAACTCGGCACGCCGGAAGATATCGCCAACGCGGCGCTCTTTCTGTCCGGTCCGGAGTCGGATTACATTACCGGCCAGGTGCTCGCCGTTAACGGCGGCATGTACATGTAGTTGTTGGTTGTCAGTTGTCAGTTGTTAGTTAAAAAGAGGAGGTGAATCTCATGGATGAAGCCCAGGTTTTTGAAGCAGTGAAGAAGGTCGTAGTCGAGCAGCTCGGCGTGTCTGACGCGGAGGTCAAACGCGAGTCGTCGTTCGTCGACGATCTGGGCGCCGATTCGCTCGACACCGTCGAGCTGGTCATGGCGCTGGAAGAAGCTTTCGGAATGGAGATCCCGGACGAGGACGCCGAGAAGATCAAGACGATCAACGACACGATCAGCTATGTCGCGGCGCACGGCAAGAAGTAAGAATTAAGAGGTAAGGATTAAGCAAGATGGAACTACCGCAGCTCAAGATCGATAATCTGACCGCCCGGCTCCCGATCATTCAGGGAGGGATGGCGGTCCGGATTTCCACCGGGGCGCTGGCCGGCGCGGTCGCCGCGACCGGCGCCGTTGGCGTGATCGGCGCGTCGGGGATGGCGTTTGACGAGCTGCGGAAAGAGATCGCGATCGCGAGGAAGCTGGCGGGGGGAGGCATTGTCGGCATCAACATTATGTTTGCCGCGCGGGAGTTCTGGGGAATTGTCCAGACGGCCATTCAGGAAAAGATCGACCTGATCATTACCGGCGCTGGTTTTTCCCGAGATATTTTTAAAGTTGGACGGGACGGGAAGACTCCCATCGTCTCGATTGTCTCCTCCGCCCGCCTCGCGGAGACCGCCCAGCGGCTGGGCGCCGCCGCGATCATCGTCGAAGGGAAAGAAGCGGGCGGCCACCTCGGGACCGATCGCTCAGTCTGGGACATCTTCCCCGAGGTCCTCAAGGCTGTGACCCTGCCGGTCATCGCCGCCGGCGGGATCGTTCATGGCGCTGATGTCTGCAAGGCGATCAAGCTGGGCGCGTCTGGTGTTCAGATGGCGACCCGTTTCGTCCTGGCGGAAGAGTGCGCTGCCGCGCCGCAATACAAAAAGAAATATCAGGAAGCGACCAAGGACGACGTCGTCCTGATCTCCTCTCCCGTTGGCATGCCGGGCCGGGCGATCCGCTCCGCCTTCGTCGACAAGATCGTGGCCAAAAAAGCTCCCCGCCCCGTCGGCTGCGACTTTTGCCTAAAACATTGCTCTCTGGAATATTGCATCATTCAGGCGCTGATCAACTCCCAAAAGGGCGATGTCGACCATGGCGTAGTATTCTCCGGAGAAAATGTCTGGAAGATCCCTGACCGGTCGATCAAGCCTGCCGCCCGGATCGTTGCCGAGATCGTCGCCGAGGCCGGGGCATGTTGAACAAGCGGGTCGTGATCACCGGGCTCGGGGCGATCACGCCGATCGGCATCGGCCTCGACGCATATTGGCAGGGCCTGTCGACCGGGAAAAGCGGCGTTGCCCGGATCACCCATTTTGATCCGACCGGTTACGACACGCAGATCGCCGCCCAGGTCAACGATTTTGATCCCAACCTTTACATGGACAAGAAAGAAGCGCGCCGCCTCGCCCGCTTCCTGCAATTCGGCATCGCCGCCGGCCAGCTGGCGGTCAAAGATGCTAAGCTGAGCATTACCCCGGAAAACGCGGCCGACATCGGCGTGATCGTCGGCTCCGGCATCGGCGGCCTGGGGATGCTGGAGGAGATGGCCCACGTGCTGAGGGAGAAGGGGCCGAGCCGGATCTCCCCTTTTACTGTCCCCTACATGATCACCGACATGGCCGCCGGAATGATCTCCATCAATACCGGGGCTAAAGGCCCGAACCTGTGTGTTGTGACCGCCTGCGCCAGCGGGACCCATTCGATCGGCGAAGCGTTCAAGACGATCCAGCGCGGCGCCGCTAAAGCAATGATCGCCGGCGGGACCGAGGCCTCGATCACCCCTCTGGGCGTGGCCAGTTTTATCGCGGCCGGAGCCCTCTCCGACCGGAACGACGAACCGGCCAGAGCAAGCCGGCCGTTCGACCAGGGACGGAACGGATTCGTGATGGGCGAAGGGGCCGGCATCCTGATCCTGGAAGATCTCGATTTTGCCAAAGCGCGCGGGGCGAACATTCTGGCGGAGATCGTCGGTTACGGCGCCAGCGGCGACGCCAATCACATCACCGCCCCCGCTCCCGGCGGCGAAGGCGCGGTCCGCGCCATCCGGGCGGCGCTTAAGGACGCCAACCTGCAGCCCGCCGAGATCGATTACGTCAACGCGCACGGCACCTCGACCCAATTGAACGATAAATTTGAGACGATGGCGCTCAAGACCGTCTTTGGCGACCACGCCCGCCGGCTGGCGATCAGCTCGAACAAGTCGATGATCGGCCACCTGCTCGGCGCCTCGGGCGCCGTAGAAGCGATCGCCACCGTCCTCTCCATCCGGCATCAAGTCGCGCCGCCGACCATCAATCAGGAGACACCCGATCCGGAATGCGACCTCGATTACGTCCCCAACCAGGCTCGGCCGATGAAGATCGACACCGCCATTTCCAGCTCGTTCGGTTTCGGCGGCCACAACGCGATCATTGTAGTTAAAAAGTACGCCTGATGTTATAATACGGCGAGTGAAAAAGCTCGCCGCCATTTTCATTATTATATTGTTCGCCGCCGGAGCCGCACTGGCGGAAAGCGCCTACCCGCAGATCGATATTTCCGGGTTCAAGAAGTGGGAACATAAGAAAGCCGAGGTCGACCCCACCCGCAACTATTTTTCCGGTCTGGCCCAGCTCGGCGGCTATTACCCGACCTTTACCGGGGGGCCCTGGCAGGAGCGCCTCCAGCTCCGGATCCTCGGCCAGCTTTCGGAGAACCTTTCGGTCGCCTACGATCTGGACCAGCAGCCGGAAACGCCGGAAAAATTCGACGTGAAAGTTAAATACTATAACACGGAGCTGACCTTCGGCGATTTCACCGCCAATTTCTCCGGCAACGAGTTCGTCTCCGCCTCCAAATACGTCAACGGCGTGATGTTGACCGCCAAGGATACCTGGTATGACGTGGTGACCGTCCCCTCATCCAAGCTCAAGTCGCAAACCCAGGCCCTCTCTTCCCAAAAGGGGGCTAACACCAAAGGCCCCTACAACCTCGGCCGCGGCTCGATCGTGGAAGGATCGGAACAGATCCAGCTGAACGGCATCTACCTGACCCGCAACGCCGATTATACGATCGATTACTTTGAGGGAAAGGTGACCTTTAATCGCCTCTTGAGCGACACCGACGAATTCAAATATTCCTACGAATATACCAACGTGATCGACCTATTCTTCCCCACGCTCTCCAAGCGCGATTTCTTCGGCTTGCAAACCCGCTTCACGATCGACCCGGAAAAATTCGGCCGACCTGCCCCCAAGGCCGAGCCGGTCATTGCCCCGGCCCGGGAAGTTTTTCCCTCTTCCGGCTCGGCCGAGCCGGAGGTCCTGGAAGAAGAGGCTTCCGGCCGTTACCGGCTGGCCAATACGCCGTTGATCAAATTCAGCGAAACCCTGACCTTTATGGGTACTCCCCTGCAGAAGAACGAAGACTACATCATCCGTTACGATACCGGCGAGATCAAGCTGCTGACCCGCTTTCTCCCGTCCTCGGCCGAACCGCTGGCGATCGATTACTCCTTCTATCGGACCTCGGGCGAGGTGGAGGTCCTGGCCGGGATTGGCAGCCGTGGTCCTTATCAAGCCAGGAATAAACAGCTGGTGCCGGAGAGCGATCGGGTCGAGGTTGACGGCAAGCTTCTCGTGCGCGACCTTGACTATACGATCGACTGGTCTAAAGGAGAGTTAATGTTCGGCCTGGTGGTCAGCCCGACCTCGCAGATCAAGGTCGCTTACCGCTACAACATCCTGGCGTTCCCGCCGGAAACCGCGTCTAAATTCCCCAAGGAGCTCAAACTCGGGGCGACCTATTTACGCGAATCCGCCAAAAAGGCCACGACCGCCAACACCTCGGCTGTCAGCGAAAGCTTTACCGGGCAAACAGCCATCAACAACAGTTATATTCTTTATCTGAAGAACCGCCCGCTGGTCCCCAGCATTGAAGCCAAGGTTTCCAGCGTCGTCCTGCGCCAGGGCGGGGTTACCCGTTCCCTGACCTTTGAGATCGACTACCTGGTCGTGACCACCGAATCTGATTCCAGCGGCAACACCGTGTCTATCCCCGGCGTCCCGCTCGCCTACGTTACCGACCGGAGCGATCCGAGCGACGGTTTTGACACCGGCACGCTCTGGCTGAACAACGCTAGCCTCAATCTCACGGCGACCGACGAGATCGTGGTCGCTTATCAGTTCATTAAGAGCGTGGTCGGCAAATACAGCGGCGTCGGTGACGGGACCCGCGGCCCGCACTACCTGCGCAATGTCCGTGATGTCGTCCCCGGCTCGGAAACCGTTCAGGTCTGGGACCAGGGCTCATCAAGCATTACCACCTATACCCGCAATGCCAGCTTTGAGGCAAACGCCGGCGACACCGGCTATTCGATCAATTACAGTAACAATCTCCCGTCGATCACCTTTAACAAGGAGCTGCTCACGACCAAAAACTTTCAGGTCATCTACCAATACGTGCCACCGACCGCCAGCGAGGGCGGAGACATTTCCCAGTCCGCGCTCGGTTTCGACAGCAGCTTTAAGATCGGGGACGCCTTTAAGGTTGATGCCGCTTACGCGAAAAGCGAAACGGACCAGGTCTTTATCTCCGAGACCACGATCGAAACGTTCAGCGGCAACGGGACAAAAACCTACCCACTGCATTCGCCCGCCACCCTGATCGAAGGGACCGAGCAGATCATGGTCAACAACAAACTGCTCAACAAGGACATCGATTATTTTATCAGCTACTCCTCGCCGGGGCAGTTCAACTTTTACTATATCACCCCGGCGACAGCCGACGCGATCTCGGTCCAATACAACTATCAGGCCCCGAGCGGCGGGACCAGCCAGACCAAGCTTAAAACCGATACCGCCTTCCGCCTGGGGGCCGAAACCCGCCTTTGGGGAGACATGATCACCCTGGCCGGCTCAACCAAGCGGATCGGCTTCGACTTTTCCCCACTGGGGAGTACCTCCCTCGGCAACGGTTCCGAGTACGAAGATTATAATCTGAACTTTACCCCCCCCTGGCACGGTTTCTTCACCAATTACGCCTACAAGTTCAACAAAAACCCGATCGGCTCGACCCGCCAGACCTTTAACCGGACCTACGACCACACCGTTTCAAGCGGGATCAATCCGGGCGGCCTTGCCCAGCTAAATTTTGGTTACCGCCAATACAATTCGCTCGACGACCAGCTCGCGCCCGGCGCGCTGCACAACAGCGACAATTTCCAGGAATCCTATTCCGTTGATCTGGCACCGGCCGATTGGTCCCGGGGACAGTTATCGCTCAATCAGCGGTACGCGATCTCCAAAAGTACGAATAAAACCGATACCGTCGACCGGGGGCTCAATCTTGCCACTTCCACGACCGATTACTACCGGGCCGGCGGCGGCCTCCGATTCACCGACCGATTCACGGCCGGGGCCGATTTCCAGTACAACCAGTCAAGAACGCTCGGCTCGCTGGAAACGATCACCGCCCATTCCCGCTCACTGGATAATTCCTACAATGCCCAGGTCGACCTGACCATGCTCTTCCTGCAAAAATGGATCGCCCGGGCGTCGCTCCAGGACCACCAGGACCTGAAGTTCTTTCCGACGCCGGAAAGCGTTGTCCGAACCATGAACGAAACCTACCACATGGACGTTACTCCCTTTTCCATGCTGACCGGTTCGCTTGACCATAACCGGCAGGAACGCTTTTCGTTCGTGACCGGCGGGGAAAACCCCCTGAGCCTGCGGACCGCCGGCTCCGCCCGTTTGACCCCCTTCTCTTTCATCTCGCTGGGAGTGAACGGAAGCAAAAGCGAAAATATCCCGGAAACCGGCAGCACTTATAAAACGACCGGCAGCTCCAAAGCGGGCGATGTTGATTTTACCCCGCTCGCACTTAGCGCCGCCCGGCTCAACGGCCATTTTGCCGCTACCAGCAGCCGGCAGACCGGGCCGCAGGGAACGGTTCCGGTCACGACCTGGACCGACACCTTTTCCCAGAATTACACCTTTAACCTGAACGTCATCCCGATCATGCCCTGGACGTTCGGTTTTGTTTCCGAGGACTACAAGAACCGGAACAACGCGCCTACCGCTACGGTCAGCACCGAAACCCAAAACCAGACCACGACAGCCAACACCACTCTGACCATCCCTTTCCTGCCGCAGCTGGCCCTGTCCGCCGATTACAATCAGAAGATCACCAAAGACCTGCTGGCCAACCAGGCGCGTCCCAAGACGGTGACTAACGGCAAGGCCAGTTATCAGCTCTTCAGCTGGGGACAGTTGGTTTACGATCTTAATCAGGAGATCAATAAGGGCGAGGTGCAGGCGGGCTCGGTGGTCGATCTCGACCTGAAAAAAACGACGACCACGATCGGGGTCAACATTACTATTCCGGTCGACAACCCGGTCCTATCCAACTTCAACGTGCTGGCGTCGATCAAGCAGGTCGATTACGTCAACAATCTGAACCACAGCGATGATTTTTCCGCGAAGCTGATGTCGTTCGAAGGAACGATGAATTTTTAGTTAAGGACGATTATTTTACCGCGGCCGATGATCTTGCGGTCCGCGCTGATCTGGTAGAAGTAAACCCCGTTCGGCACTTGCTCGCTGTACAGGCTGCGGCCGTCCCAGGCCGGGTCGTTCTTGCCGGACTTGCCGCCGTTATCTCCCGCCGCAAAACTCCGGCTCCAGATCAGGCTGCCATTCAGATCAAACAGGTAGATCGTCGTGTTAAAATTTCCGGCCAGGTCGTAAACGAAAGCGGTTTCCGTCGTCGTCGACCGGCTAAAAGGATTAGGCAAAGCAAAGGTCAAGGGAAGACCGGTCTGCGGATCAAGCTCTTTTTTCGGCGCGGTCGGATCGATCTGCACGCTCTGGCTGACACTGGTGCCGCTCCCGCCCCGGTCGATCGCCGTCAAACGGATAGTGTACACTCCGCTCAGACCGCTCGTCTCCCAGGTACCGAGCACCCCGCCGGTAACAGACGAGTAATATTTCCCGATCGTCTGGTAAGTGGTCGGGCTCAACCCGGCCCCGTATTCCAGCGTGTAATAGTCGAGGTACGCATCGGATGCCTGGCCGCTGACCGTGACGGCGCTGCTAACCGTAGCACTGGAGGCCGGTGAACTGATCGCCACTTCGGGAGATGTATTGTCTACGATCACCGCGACCGCCGCGTCAGCCGAGGCCAGGTCGTTGGTCAAAACGCGCAGCCGGATCGTATAATTGCCGTTCAGACCGGCCGTATCCCAGATCCCCAGCCGCCCGCTTTCGATCGAGACAAAGCTGGTGGCGATCATCGTTTCCACCGTGGCTCCCTGCAGTGCTTCGAGTTGAAAATTGCGGAAGTTCCACCCGCTCGCCGTTCCGCTGATATCGGTCGCCCCTTTGATGTAGGCGCCGTCAGCAGGGGAGGAGAGCTCCGAGATCACTCCGGCCAGCGCTTTGTAGCAATTGATCCGGCCGCTCCCGAGCATCCCCACGTATGACGGATTGAGCGCGTCGAGGTTGTCAGCGGTCGTGCTGATCTGCGTCATGATCTGCGCGACCGTCATCGTCGGGTTTTCTCCCTTGATCAACGTTGCCAGCCCGGCCACGTAGGGCGACGCCAGTGAAGTCCCATTCCAGCCGCTGCTGTAGCTCCCGTTCTTGTCGGTCGAATAGATCCCGCTCCCCGGTGCTGCGACATCAACCCAAAGATTGTCCGAAAAGCCCGGGACGTTCTTCCGGCCGAAGTTGGAGGATTGGGTCTGCCCGGTTTCCGGATCGAGGCCTGACCAGACCGATCGCTTATCGCTACTGTCGGTCGCGGCCACCGCGATCACCGTCGAATAAAAGGCCGGATAGGTGTTCCAGTTGACCCCGCCATTGCCGGCTGCCGCCACCAGCACGATCCCCTGATCATAACAATCCTGACAGCGGCTGCGCAGGCTGGCCGGGTTTTCTTCCGTGTAGTGATCGGTGCCTGTATTATACTGGCCCAGGCTCATGTTGGCGGCCACGATGTTCACGCCGGTCGATTTGAGCGCCGCCAGATAAGCCAGCCCCGAGGAGATGGTCGAGACCAGGCCGCTCCCCGAGCTGTCCAGCACTTTAAGCGGCAGGATCTGGCAATTCCAGTCGAGGCCGGCGATCCCTTTGCCGTTATTGCTGACCGCCGCGATCACTCCGGAGACAGCGGTGCCGTGGCCGTAATCGTCCAGCGGGTCGTCATCGCCGTTGACCAGGTCTTTCATATACGCGGTGTTGACCCGGCCGGCGAAATCTTCGTGGTTGTAATTGAGCCCCGTGTCGAGCACCGCCACGATCACTTCCGTTGTGCCGCGGGTTTTTTCCCAGGCGCGGTCAGCCTGGATCTTTGTCAGCCCCCATTGCTGCGGGTAGCTCGGGTCGTTCGGGGTGATGGCGAAGGCGCGGACAACGCTGTCCGGCGCGGCGCTGACTACCTCCTGGGTAGTTTTCCGGAATTCCCGGGCGGCGGCCTGAGCGTCAACTGTCGCTGGCAGGATAACGATATAGTCATCAGCCAGGTGGGTCCAGTCCGGGCGGATCTTTAACGCCTCTTCGTAAAGGAGCTTGAACTCTCCCGTGCCGAATCTGGCTGCCAGGCTGCGGACCGAAGCGGCCCCAATCCCGCGCGGCTTCAATTTTACGACCAACTGATTGGGCTTGGCTGCCCAGGCCAGGGAGCAATTAACGACCAGTAATAAGACGATCAGGGAAATAAAAGCTGCAAAGCGGTTCCGCCGCATGGTGTTGAAGTATAGCATAGCTTTAGCGTATAATGAATATATGAACAATTTGAAATCTCGCGGTCTTAAGGTCATGTCTCCCGTCCTGGGCAAATACTTTGATGATTTTGAGATCAAAGGGGGCCAGGCCGGTTATTTGCTTGGTCTGGACGGCCAAAAATATCTCGATTTTGCCACCGGTATTGCCAGCTGTCCGACCGGGCACTGTCATCCCCGGGTCGCCGCCGCTATCAAGAAGCAGGCCGATACCCTGCTCCACACCTGCATCGGCGTCGCCTATTACGAGGGGTATGTCAGCCTGGCTGAGGAGCTGCAAAAGATCGCGCCGATGAAGAAGGCCCTCGCCTTTTTCTGCCAGAGCGGCTCAGAGGCGGTCGAGGCATCGCTCAAGCTAGCCAAGTACGCGACAAAAAAACCGGGGATCATCGCTTTTCAGGGCGGTTTTCACGGCCGGACGCTGGGCGCGTTATCGGTCACTACCTCGAAGCTGAAGTATCGCGACGGTTACGAGCCGCTACTCCCGGAGGTCTACGTCGCCCCGCTCGATCTCAAAGTCGTTGAAGGACTGCTCAAGACAAAAAAGATCGCCGGACTGATCATTGAGCCGATCCTGGGAGAAGGCGGTTACGTCGTCGTGAAAAAGGATTTCCTTCAGGGCTTGCGCCGGCTGGCTGATCGCTACGGCGCCCTGCTGATCTTTGACGAGGTCCAGACCGGGATCGGCCGCACCGGCAAATGGTTCGCCTGCCAGCACACCGGGGTTGTCCCCGATATCATCGCCCTGGCCAAGGGGATCGCCTCCGGCCTGCCGCTCGGCGCCTGCTTGGCCAAAGCCGAGGTCATGCAGAAATGGTCTCCCGGCGCCCACGGGTCGACGTTTGGCGGTAATCCGGTCTGCTGCGCGGCGGCGATCGCCACTCTTCAGGTGATCAGGGACGAAAAACTCCTGGCCAATGCCGTCAAACAGGGCGCCTATCTGCTGGGCGAACTGAAAAGACTCCAGAAAAAATATCCGGCCATCAAAGATGTGCGCGGCCTGGGCCTGATGATCGGCGTCGACTTTGGCGCCAATGAGCCGGTCAGATCGATCATGAACCAGTGCCTTAAACAAGGGGTGCTGATGATCCCGACCGGCGCGGACGGAACGGTCATGAGATTGATCCCACCGCTTGGCGTTACCAGGGCTCAGGTCGACCAGGCGCTCCGGGCCTTCTCCGCTGCCCTCGCTAATGTTTAATTACTGCACCTTGGACAACCTGCTGGCAGCCGCAGCAGCCAAGAAAGAGCCGCCGTTCCTGCTTATCCTCGACGGGCTGGAAGATCCCCACAATTTCGGCGCGATCCTGCGCACGGCCGAAGCGGCCGGCGTGCACGGCTTGGTGATCAGAAAAGCGCGCCAGGTCCCGGTGACCGAAACGGTGGTCAAGGTCTCCACCGGCGCCGCCAACCTGGTCCCCGTCGCCAGGGTCCCCAACATCGCGGAGGCGATCCGCCGCCTTCAGGACGAGGGGATAACTGTTTTTGGGCTTGAAATCGACGGGACGAGGTTATATAATCAGGCAGATTATCGGGGCGGCGTCGCTTTTGTCGTCGGCAGTGAAGGCGCAGGCCTCGCCCGGCTGGTCAAGGAGCGGTGCTCCGAGGTGGTCCGTTTGCCGATGCGGGGGAAGATCAATTCCCTCAACGCTTCCGTCGCTACGGGCATAGTTCTGTACGAAGTTCTCAGACAAAGGTCTCTCGATGGCTCTCGAGACGAGGAGGTGAAATGAAATGGCAGAAAAAGTAATGAAGTGCGGTATCAAGAAAGAAAAAGGGTACCTTTATTTCATCGACAAGAAAGGTGATATCTCCCGCGCCAAGATGGCCCGCGGCCGGAAGAAATCCAAAAAGAGATAGTTTTTTTCCCGAATCCGCCAAAGGCGGGTAATCAACTGCTCGCCTTTGTGCGGATTCTCTTTTTATTGAATATTAGATCCTTGTTTGATGTTGGAAGTTTGAGGCTTGAGTTTGTTCCCCGTGGAGAGGTAGCGAAGTGGTCAAACGCATCTGACTGTTCCCGTCATCATTAATATATTCGATATAGTGGAACGACGGGATCCCGACGGTTCCACTATTTGTTATAATTATTGATCGTCGGGGAAATCAGACGGCTTATTCTAGAGGAGGCGGCGGCAGCGGTGGACAGATTTTATGTTTATGTCCTTCAAAGTTTAAGCTATAATACTTATTACATCGGCAGTACGGGGAACGTTGAGCGACGACTTCGTGAACATAATTCCGGAAAGGGCCGATATACTAGCGGAAGGGTGCCTTGGCGCTTAGTGTATAAAGAAGAATATCCCAGCCGCAGGGAAGCGATAAAAAGAGAGAGCGCCTTAAAGTCCGGGCAATGGCGAAAGATCCTTAAAAATGGCTTGTTGACGGTTTCTGTGGAGAGGTAGCGAAGTGGTCAAACGCATCTGACTGTAAATCAGACGGCTTACGCCTTCGAAGGTTCAAATCCTTCCCTCTCCATTTTCTCCCCTCGCCCCCGCCCCTTTACAATCACCCTCCTGTCGTTATAATATGTACGCAGCCTGACTAAAGGGGGTTCTCATGTCTGATATTAAAATGAACCTGAGCACGTTCGAGCGTTTCGCGCGGATCATTATCGGCGGCATTTTTTTACTGGTCGCTTCCTATGTCCCGGTCAGCGACCTGCTGGCCTGGCTGCTGGTCATCGTCGGCCTGATCCTGATGCTGACCGGTCTCGCCGGCTGGTGCCCTCTTTATTCGCTCTTGAAGATCAGCAGCAAGAAAAAAGGGAAATGAAGAAGCTTCTTTCGCTTCTGTTATTAACCGTTTTTCTGTTGACCCTGGTCCCTTTTACCGGCGGATGGGCCGCTCCGGCAGAAGCGAAAGCCAAAAAGCGGATCGTCCGCAAAGCCAAGAAGAAGGTCCGCCGACCGATCAAGAAAAAGAAAGCGCGCCTGGTGAAAAAGCGCCGGGCGGTGGCCAAGCCGGTCAAGAAAAAATATAATGTCCCCGTCCAGGCGGGCCCGATCTCGCAGCAATATTCGCTGGAAGAAGGGGTCAACGATTCCGAGGCAGACCGGATCGTTAACGAACTGCGCGCGCTCGGCGTCAAGGACGCGAGCATCGATGTCAACACTAACACCCTCTCGGTCGATTATGACAGCGCTGAGCTCTCTTCGGTCAGCATCATCCAGAAGCTTAAGGGCCTCGGCTACACCGTTAAACGGATAAATTAACCCGATGTTAAGGCAAGTTGTGAAATGGTTCGGCATCGTCGCCGGCGCGCTGATCGCCTTGCTGGTGATCGGGCTCGTCGCCCTCCCTTTTGTTTTCCCGCTCGATAAGATCAAGGATTTTGCCGTCGCCAAACTATCCGAAACGCTCCGCCGCGAGGTCAGGATCGAGAAGGCCTCCTTCAATATTTTCTCGGGCTTTAAACTGCAGGGAATCTACGTCGGCAATCGCGCCGGCTACGCCCAACAGCCCTTCATCTCGGCCGACGCGATCGAACTGAAATACGCCTTCTGGCCTCTCTTCTCCCGGCAGATCATTATCAAGGAGATCTCCCTCGTCAAGCCGCAAATTCTAATTGAAAAGGACTACCGTGGGGAATTTAACTTCTCGGACATGATGACCTCCCAACCAGCTGCGAAGGCCTCAGCGCCGGCCAACCACCAGGGCAAGCTTAAAGGCCAGCCAACCACCAAGCCCCCTTTTGACCTTTTCGTCTCTGCCTTTAGCATTAAAAACGCCAAGCTAACATATAACGATCGAGCGGCTGGCACAGTGAACGAGATCAGGGATTTTAACCTCAAGGTCGGTGGTTTCGAGCTGGCGCTGGTTAGGCCGATCGCTCTCAGCGCCTCAGCAAACGCAACCTATGGCGGGCAGACCATTCCCCTCTCCCTCTCCGGCCAAATTAGCGTTAACCTTGTCAATGAGATTGTCAAGGTTTCAGGGGTAAATCTAACGATCGCCGGAGAAAGCCTGACCGCCGCCGCCACTGTCGGCCGCTGGAGCAAGGCGCCGCAACTCTCCGCCACGGTCAGCTCGAAAAAGTTTAATGTCGATCCGCTGCTGGCGATCTTTGCCGGCGGTGCTAAAGCCCCCTCGGCTAAACCGAAGCCGGGCGAGCTGACCAAAACGATCAATGGGCTAACCGCCTCGATCCCCCGGAACATTTCCGCGACTATCGACCTGGACGTTGCTAGCCTGACCTTCCAGAAATTTAAAGTCGATAAACTCGCCGCCGGGCTCAGTCTGGCTAACAAAGTCGCCGCGGTCAAACTGAAAGAGATCAAGATCTACGACGGACTCCTCTCGGGCACGCTCAAGGCGGACCTGAACGTCTCCGGCCTTGCCTACGAAGTCAGGGACCTCCGGCTGGCCGGCTTTAACGCCCACCATTTTTCCAACGCGGTGGTCGAGACTTTCTTGACCAGCCTGCCCGACTCCAAAGATCTCGTCGATAAAGTCGACGGGACGCTCGACGTTTCAACCTCGCTGACCGGCCGCGGCGTTGAGCCGGAGCCGATCATGTCTAATTTAAACCTTAACGGGTCGCTGACCCTGAAAAACGGCGAACTGAAGAAACTGAAGACCCTGGCGGAGGTCGGCAAGGTCATTAAGTCGTCTTCCCTCCAGGAAGACCTTAAATTCGGCGCCCTGTACACCGCCTTCAATTTTGCCAACCGGGTGGTGACCGCCAAGGCGCTAAAAATCGACGAGTCCGACTTTAAGCTCTACTTTAACGGCGGGGCTGACCTGAAAAGTCTGAGATGGGTCCCGGGGAATAAAATGACGCTTAAGCTTGCCCCCCACCTGACCAAAGACCTCCCCCGCGAATACTCGATCTTCAAAGACCCAAAGGGGTGGTTTGAAATCGCCTTCGAACTGACCGGTAGTCTAAAAATGCCTATTCCCAGGCCAATTTTAGATAAACCCCTGGAGGTTGTGACCGAAAAGGTCAAAGCGAAGATCGAGGCGAAAAAAGTTGAGGTTGAGACCGCGGTAAAAACCGAAGTCGCCACTAAGGCGGCCGAAGCCAAAATAGAGCTCGAAAATAAGGCTAAAGACGCCATAAAAGACCTGCTTAAATTTTAATCACTACGTTCCTATGACCCTAAGGCCCTATTTTACGCAAGTTTTCCCCCTGCCAACCCGATAATATGGGTAGAGAGAGGTGCTACCTATATGAAGAGAATTCTGGTCGTGATCTTAGGATTGGTGATCCTGGCCGGGGTCGGTTTTGCGGCTGCCAAAGAGCCCTATTCCCTGCAGGTCAAAAAGCTCTATGCCGTCCCGGAAGAGACCGCCAGCGTCGTCTTTGACATCCCGATCGATGTTAAGCTCCTCGATATGTCGAACGACGGCAACTGGTACAAGGTGCGGATCGCCTTTAACTTTGGCCCGCTCGGCTACACCTATGTCGGTTGGGCCAAGATCCCGGTCGGCGATATCCTTGCCGCCCGAATGGAAAAGATCGCCAAGGCTTCTCCGGCAGAAGAGGCGATCGAAGAGTAACGGCTTGCGGTCGCTCTCTCCCCTTGCTATAATCGCGCCAGCATTTAGCAAGGAGGACTCACATGGTCAGCAAGCTTATCAAGGTAATCCTCGGCCTCATTCTCATCGCCCTCGGTGCCTGGTTGGTCTATCTCTGGTGGGGCGATCTGTTAGCGCTGGTTAGAGGCGGACTGGGCCTGTTCCTGATCATCTGCGGCCTGATCGCCTTCGCGCTGGTAGCGGATTGACCTTGGAAAAAGAGCTTCAGCGGCTTCTCCGGGAAACCGGCGCGGTCAAAACCGGCGAGTTCACTCTCTCCTCCGGCAAGAAGAGCGATTTTTACGTCGACTGCCGCAAGGTAACGCTGCATCCTCAAGGCGCCAAATTGATCGGCAAGCTCGTTCTGGAGAAGATCAAAGGGATCAAAATTGACGCGGTCGGCGGAATGACGCTGGGCGCGGACCCGATCATCGGCGCCGTCGTTACGCTCGGCGACATCCCCGGTTTTATCGTCAGGAAAAAAGCCAAGGAACACGGTACAAAGCAGCGGATCGAGGGATTGATCCAGCCCGGCTGGCGCGTTCTGATCGTGGAAGATGTGGCGACGACCGGCGGCTCTGCCCTGGAGGCGATCGCCGCGGCGGAAGAAGCCGGCGCTAAGGTCGTGAAAGTCATCTCCGTGGTCGACCGCGAAGAAGGGGCCAAAGAAGCTCTGGCCAATTACGACTTCGACCCGATCTTCCGCAAGTCCGAGCTTGTCTGATAATCTGATCTTCTGATATACTGGTACTCTGACCTGCCCGTGTAGCTCAGTTGGTAGAGCATTTCCATGGTAAGGAAAAGGTCGCCGGTTCAATTCCGGCCGCGGGCTTTTACTTGACACGCCCCCCCTGTTCTAGGGTATAATATGTCGTTGCCTAGAAAATTAGGTCACAGATCACTTTAGGAGGTAAATGTATCATGGCTAGAGAAAAATTTGAGCGGAAAAAGCCCCACTGTAACGTCGGCACGATCGGACACGTCGACCACGGTAAGACGACGCTGACCTCGGCGATCACCAGCGTATTGGCCGCCAAGGGGATGGCCAAGGCAAAGAAGTTTGACGAGATCGACAGCGCGCCGGAAGAAAAGGCCCGCGGTATCACCATCGCCATCGCCCACGTCGAATACGAGACCGACAAGCGGCACTACGCCCACATCGACTGCCCCGGACACGCCGACTACGTCAAGAACATGGTCATCGGCGCGGCCCAGATGGACGGCGCGATCCTGGTCGTCGCCGCCACCGACGGACCGATGCCTCAGACCCGCGAGCACATCCTCCTGGCCCACCAGGTCAACGTCCCCTCCATCGTCGTCTTCCTGAACAAGTGCGACATGGTCGACGACAAAGAGTTGATCGACCTGGTCGAGGTGGAGACCCGCGACCTGCTGAAAAAGTATAAATTTGACGGCGACAAGATCCCCTTCGTCCGAGGCTCCGCGCTGAAGGCGATGGAGAACCCGGATCCGAACGGCGAAGCCGCCAAGTGCATCCTGGAGCTGATGGACGCGGTTGACAGCTACATTCCTGATCCGAAGCGGCCGCTCGATCAGCCGTTCCTGATGCCGATCGAAGACGTCTTCACCATCACCGGGCGCGGCACCGTCGGCACCGGTCGTATCACCCGCGGCCGGGTCAAGGTCGGCGAAGAGGTTGAGATCATCGGTCTCGGTTCGCATAAGAAAGCGGTTGCCACCGGCGTCGAGATGTTCCGCAAGACCCTCGACGAAGGTCTGGCCGGCGATAACATCGGCCTGCTGCTGCGCGGCGTGGAAAAAGAAGAGCTGCAGCGCGGTCAGGTCGTCGCCAAGCCGGGTTCGATCAAGCCGCACAAGAAATTCGAAGCCCAGGTTTACGTGCTGACCAAGGAAGAGGGCGGCCGCCATACGCCGTTCTTCAACGGCTACAAGCCGCAATTCTTCATTAACACCACCGACGTGACCGGCGAGATCAAACTGCCGGACAAGGTGGAAATGGTCATGCCGGGCGATAATATCGTGATGACCGTGGAATTGATCACTGACGTCGCCGTCGAAGAGGGCCTGCGTTTCGCGATCCGCGAAGGCGGCCGCACGGTCGGCGCCGGCGCAGTTTCCAAGATCCTCACCTAGCGGTCTTTTTTGAGAACGCTGCTCAAGGGCTTGGGGATCGCGGCCGCCGCGTCACTTTTGGTGGCGCTCGGTCTGATCGGTTTTGATTTCCTCCAAACCCGCGAGAAATTCCCGCCGCAAACCTTTATCGGCACGGTCAACGTCTCCGGGCTTGATCAGCCGGCCGCGCTGGACAAGCTCCGTCAGCTAAAGGTCTCGCAAGCCTTCTCCGCCGTTGTTTCCCTGGAGGCGGAAAAAGAGTTCATCCCCTATGCCCCGGAGGAATTGGGGATCAATTTCAATCGCGAGGCGAGCATTCGCCAGGCCTTTAAGCTCACCCACCAGCGCGGGTATTTGTCGGACCTTAAGACCCGCCTGACCGAAGGAGCGATTCGCTGCCCGATCGTCCTGTCCTTAAATGAGCATAAATTGCGCGACGCGTTGGAAACACTGGCTAATGCCATCCGCTCCGACCCCGGCAACGCTGCGATCATTCTTTACGAAGACACCGGCGGCTATCACATTGAGCCGGAGTCTTTAGGCCGCGTGGTAAATATCAACGAGACCGTTAAACTTTTCCGGCAGGGATTGGTTGAAGAGCGGACTATTTTCCCGGTTGTGATCGAGTACGAAGAGCCCCGGATCACCGAAAAAGAGCTGCGCGCCGCTCCGCCGGTCCACCGGCTGGCCGCCTTTACCACTTATTACGGCAAGCATGATTCCCCGAACCGGCTCCACAACATCAGGCTGGTCGCCTCCTGGGTCAACAACACCCTCCTGATGCCGGGCGAGGTTTTTTCCGTGGCCGATAAACTGGGCGAGATCACGCCGGAACGCGGCTATAAAGAAGCCTTTGTGATCATGAAAGGTGAACTGGTCCCGCAGCTGGGCGGCGGTGCCTGCCAGATCGCCACCACCCTTTATAACGCGATCCAGCTGGCGGACATCAAGGTCGTTCAGCGGCGCAGCCATTCGATGTATTTCAACATCTACCCGCTGGGCCGCGATGCCGGTGTTTTCCCTCCCTCCCTCGACTTCAAATTTGAGAACGATACCGGCCACCCGCTGCTGCTCAAAGCGATCGCGACCAACCGGCGCCTTTCATTCCGGATCTACGGCACGCCGACCGGCAAAAAGGTCGATTTCACCTATCCCCGGGTATACATTTTAACCGAATCGGGCTATGTCCCCTCTACCGTCAAGGCGGTGCTGGCCGCCGACTCCCCGTTTAAAACGGAAGTTACCCGCACGGTCCTTGACCGGGACGGCAAAGAGCTGAAGAGCGAAAAGATCGTCAGCTTCTACAAGTTATACGGAGAAAAAGAAAATGTCCCCATTGCCAGACCGGAACCGCGTTAGGCTCGAGGGGATCGGACTGCACAGCGGCCATCCGGTCGCGGCTATCCTCTCCCCCGGGCAAGACGGAACCGGGATCACCATCAACGGAACGCCGGCGCTGCTGGCCAATGTCACCTCGACCAACAGAGCGACGACGATCGGCGGCGTTGCCCTGGTCGAACATCTCCTTTCCGCTGCCTACGGCCTCGGCCGGTACGATCTGGAGGTAACGGTCGAGGGGGGAGAGCTCCCGGCGCTCGACGGCAGCGCTCTGCCCTGGGTTGAGGCCTTGGAAAAGTTGAAAATTCAAAAGTCAAAAGTCAAAACGATCGAACTCCAAAAACCGATCAAGGTAGAAGAGAATGGCGCGTCGATCGAGGCCTACCCCGCAGATGGTTTTAGCGTCGACTTTATGGTAGAATTCGAAGGGCTTGGGTTGCAGAAATTCGTCTTTAATGCCCAAAATATGAGCTATAAGGCCGAGATCGCCCCTGCCCGGACATTCGGATATCTGGAAGAACACGAAGCGCTCAAGGGTCAAGGCCTGGGTTTGGGCGCCTCAGCTGATAACGCGTTGGTGTTGACCAAACAGGGGTATGCCGGCACTCCGCGCTTCCCTGATGAGCCGGTCCGCCACAAGATACTCGATCTGGTCGGCGACCTGGCGCTGCTGGGCCGCCCGCTTAAGGCTCGGATCATTGCTGATCGCTCCGGTCATAAACTGAACGCGGAGCTAACGAGGAGGATATTGGCACAATGGAAATAGATATCAAGGAGATCATGAAAACGATCCCGCATCGCTACCCCTTTTTGCTGATCGATCGGGTGATCGAGCTGGAGGAAGGCAAGCGCGCCGTCGCCATTAAGAACATCACGATGAATGAGCCTCAGTTCATGGGCCATTTCCCCGGCATTCCGATCATGCCCGGAGTTCTGATCATCGAGGCGCTGGCGCAGGTTGGCTGCGTGATGGCGCTCCGCCAGCCTACCGCCGAAGGGAAGATCGTCCTCTTTGCCGGGATCGACGGCGTCCGTTTTCGCCGCCAGGTAGTCCCCGGCGACCAGCTTCGGCTGGAAGTAGAAACGATCTGGGTCCGTGGGCCGCTCGGTAAGATGAAGGGGAAGGCCACGGTCAACGGCGAAGTGGCCGCGGAAGGCGAATTTACTTTTTCACTCTCCGACCCAGCGGCCGGTAGCGCCCGGGTCCATCCGACCGCCACCGTCCATAAGAACGCGGTGCTTGGTAAAAATGTCGAGATCGGGCCCAACACTGTTATCGGCGCCGACGTTAAGATCGGCGACGGGACCAAGATCGGCGCCCACTGCCTGATCACCGGCTGGACAACGATCGGCAAAGAGAACGTCATTCATAACGGGACCGCCATCGGCTTGCCGCCGCAGGACATCAAATACAAAGGGGAAAAAGGCGAGATCATTATTGGCGACAAAAATATTATCCGGGAATTTGTGACCATCCATATCCCTTCTGCCGGCGGGGAAACGCGGATCGGCAACGAATGCTTTATCATGGTCCACGCCCACGTTCCGCACAATTGCCGGATTGGCAACCAGGTGATCATCGGCGGGTATGTCGGACTGGCCGGCTACACGGAGATCGGCGACCAGGCGATCATCGGCGGCTTGGCGGGGATCCACCAATTTTGCCGGATCGGCCGGCTGACGATGGTCGGCGCGCAATCCAAGGTCACTCAGGATATCGCCCCGTTCATGCTGGTCGAAGGAAATCCGGCCCAGGTCCGCGGCATTAACAGCATTGGCGTTCAGCGCCGCGGTATCAGTCAGGAAGCGCACGCCGAGATCAAGAAAGCGTTCAAGCTCCTGTACGAATCCGGGCACAACACGCAAGAGGCGGCCAGAGAGATCAAGAAGCGGTTGCGGCCGCTCCCGGAGATCGAACAGATCGTCTCCTTCCTGGAAGCGGAGAGCCACCGGGGGATCAGCAAAAAGACCGCGCTCGAAGAAGAAGCGGAAGAACTGCTCCTGCCCGACATCCCTGAACTCGGGATCTGACCGTGAAGATCATGGTCAGCGCCGGAGAGGTTTCCGGTGATGTCCACGGCTCTTACCTTGTCCGGGCGCTCCTTAAGCTTCGGCCCGATCTCCTATTTTTCGGTCTCGGCTCAGAGCGGCTGGCGGCCGCCGGGGTCGATGTCCGTTATGATATCGTTAATCGCGGTTCGATCGGCCTGATCGAGGCCTTGCCGAACATTGTTCCTCTTTTCTCGGTCTTCGCCCGGGTCAAGAAGCTGGTGCTAAAAGAAAGACCAGACCTGGTCATTCTGATCGATTCGCAGGGCTTCAATTTGCCGCTGGCTAAATTCTGCCGCGCCAACAAGATCAAGACCGTCTATTATATTTCGCCGCAGGAGTGGTTGTGGGGAACGCCGCGAGGCGTTAAGCATCTTGCCCGGCTGATCGATCTTATCGTCGCTATCTTTCCCCGCGAGTACGAGACCTACAAGCTGGCCGGCGCCAATGTCATTTATGAAGGTCATCCTCTGATCGACATCGTCCCTCGTCCTTCGTCCCTCGCCCCTCGTTCTCCTATGATTTCTCTCTGCCCCGGCAGCCGGACCCATGAACTAAAAAGCATGCTGCCGATCCTGCTCAGGGCGGCGGAATTGATCCGGGAGGAGCTCCCCTCCGTAACTTTCATTATTCCTGCGGCCTCACAGGCGGTGCGCGCGGCGATCAAGGCGCCTTTCGAAGTCGTCGTCGACCAGACCTACGAACTGCTGGCCCGGTCTCAACTGGCGATCTGCACGTCGGGGACGATCAATTTCGAAGCGGCCCTGCTCGGCGTTCCCAACATCATGGCTTACCGCCTTTCTCCCCTCACCTATCTCGTCGGTAAGTATCTGCTGCGGATCGATCGAAAGATCAAATATTTTTGTATGCCAAATATTCTGCTGGATCGGCCTGTTATCCCCGAATTGATCATGTCGTCGGCTGAGCCGAACATAATTGCCAGGGAAGCGCTGCGCCTCCTGCGCGACGACCGCCGGCAGACTGCTATGCTCTCCGCTTTTAGCGAGCTGCGCCGGTCGCTGGGCGCCCCTGGTGTGATCGACCGCCTGGCCGTCGGCATTCTCAACCGCTTTTAGCCGCTCATCTCTCTGAAATCTCGACGTTTTTAGGTCGATAATGATCTATGGTGATGCATGCCTGCTGAGATTAAATTTGCCGGCCGCGTTGCGCGGCCTTATCGCCCGATCGTCCCCAACGCCTTGGTCAGGGGACAAAGCGGACAGTACCGGATCCTGCGCGAATTCGTTTCTCAGGGCGGCATGTCAAAGTTATACGAAGTTCAATCGCCGGCCGATGGTCGCGCCCTGCTGCTCAAACAATTAATGGACTGCTCCGCTCACCCGCTCGAACTCCGACAGGAGCTGGCGACCAGGTTCCTGCGCGAGACGATGGTCTTGCGGCAGTTGGCGCCGCTGAATGATCCGCGCTTTGTCAAGCTGATTGACTATGATCCCGACCCAGCGCCCGATTTTTATGTTATGGAAAAAGTTCCCGAGGCAGTCCCGCTGAGCGTCGCGATCGCTAATTGGGGTTATTTGACGCCCGATTTGTCACTGAAGATTATGTCGCGGGTGGTCGGCGCCCTGTACAAGCTTTCGACCTTAAGCTTGTTCCGCAGTCAGCCGCTGGGGTTTTCGCACCGCGACATCAAGCCGGACAACATCCTTTTTAGCGTCGTGAACAAAAGCATTAAGCGCGTTGTGCTGATCGATCTGGGGATCATTCGCTTGCCTTACAGTATGCTGACCGCTCTGGGAAGTTTCCGCGGGACTCCCGGCTATTGCGCGCCGGAAACGATCGGCTCCTCGGCCTCGGCTGATCAGCGGTCTGATGTCTTTTCACTTGGCTGCGTTTTACATTATCTTTTGCTGGGACGCGACGCTTTTGATTACAGCCAGTCCCCCGATTGGCAGGATCGCTTTTATGCTTTTCCCCGGACCGTTGCCGCCGACGTCAAAAAGCTTGCCGCGGCGCGACCCAGCCATATCCCGGCTGACGTTTGGTCGTTTATGATCAAGTCCTTGGCCCCGGAACCAGCCGCCAGGTTCGCCTCTTATGCCGATCTGTATTCCGGACTTTGTCAGGCAGCCTGGAGTAGCTATCAGCTTCCCCTCCCCGCGCTTGGTTAGTAATATTTTTGTGATATAATTACAGTCGATGGCTGTTCCGTTTTTTGATATTTCCCGGCAAAACAATTCACAAAAGGCCGAGCTTGATCAGGTCATTCGGACCGTTATCGACTCGGGGCGTTATATTTTGGGGGAGAACGTTGCCGCGCTGGAAAAAGAGGTTGCCGCTTTTGTCGGCACCAAATTTGCTGTTGGAGTGGCGTCGGGTACGGACGCCCTTCATCTGGCCATCAGGGCGGCTGGCGTCGGCCCGGGAGACGAGGTTATTACCTCCCCCTTCACCTTTGTTGCCACGATCGAAGCCATTGCTTATTGCGGGGCTACTCCTGTTTTTGTTGATATAGAGCCTAATACCTTTAATGTCGACCCCTTGGCGATTGAGGCTAAGATCACCAGAAAGACGAAGGCCCTGTTGCCTGTCCACCTCTATGGCCAGTCGTGCCAAATGGAGAGCATAATGGCCCTGGCTAACAAGCATAAATTATTGGTTATTGAAGATTGCGCGCAGTCAATGGGGGCCACCTTTAATGGCCAGCAGGTCGGTTCGTTCGGAGCAGCAGGGTGTTTTTCCTTTTTCCCCACGAAAAATATCGGTTGTTTTGGTGACGGCGGCCTGGTTACTACGAACGACCAAGCGTTATACGAAGAGATCAAGGTGCTGCGCGGCCACGGGAGCCGGACCACCTATCATTACGACCTGGTCGGTTATAACAGCCGGCTGGATGAGTTGCATGCCGCTATATTGCGCGTTAAACTAAGAAATATTGGGGCATTGCTCGATGCTCGCCGTCGCAATGCTGCTTTTTATGCCAAGGAGCTTGCCGGTTTAAGCCATCTTACGCTTCCGTCTGAATTGTCCGGCGCCCGTCACACCTATAACCAGTTTACGGTCCGCTCGACCAGGCGCGAGGCGCTGGTTGCTCATTTGAAGGCGGCCGGCGTCCCTGCTATGGTCTATTATCCTCTTTCCCTGCATTTACAAGCGGCTTATTCATCGCTGGGGTACAAACTGGGCGACTTTCCTGTCAGCGAGTCCGCCCAATCTGAAGTCCTTTCCCTGCCGATCTTCCCGGAATTGACCTCTGCCGAATTAGCTTCTGTTGCCGCCGCCGTAAAGGATTTCGGTAAGTAATGAGGCGCGGCAAGGGGGTGCGGTTCGGCGTTATCGGCGTTGGCTCTATGGGAAAGAATCATGCCCGTGTTCTAGCCGATCTTCCCGGGGTCCGGCTGGCTGGCGTGGCTGATACTAGCCGGGAGTTAGCTGAGGCCTCCGGTCAACATCTTGATGTCCCCTGGTTTGATGACTACCACAACCTTTTACCGGAGATCGACGCCGCCGTTGTGGTCACTCCTACCTCAACCCACTTCGAGATCGCGCAAACTTGCCTTCAGGCTGGTAAGCACCTTTTAGTTGAAAAGCCTCTAACCGGTGTTTCCAGCCTGGCCCGTTCATTGGTCTCCCTCGCCGCTGATAAAAACCTGGTGTTGGCGGTTGGTATGGTTGAGCGATTTAACCCGGCTTTCCCTAAACTTCTCAAAGCGATCAAAGGCGAAAAGATCATCGGGATCGACATCAAGCGCCTCAGCCCCTTCCCCGACCGGATCACCGATACCGATGTGGTTTTCGACATGATGATCCACGATCTCGATCTGTTTATCCACCTTTTCCCGGACGAAGTTGTTGATCTGAAAGTTAAAGGAGAAAAGATCCGCACAAAAAAACTCGACCGAGTAGTCGCTACCCTAACGCATAAAAACGGCGCGATCTCCCGCATTGAAGCGTCTCGCGTTTTTGGCTCTAGGACAAGAAATATCACGGTTACAACCGATCGTTCGCTTTATGACGCCGACCTGCTTAATAAGAAGATTTACATTCGAGATTTTACTTCACCAACACCTACTACTCTACCGCTCAAGCCGGTCGATCAGTTAACCCTTGAACATAAAGACTTTCTGGCCGCGATCAAAACCGGCCGCGCCCCGCTTGTCTCCGGGACCGATTTTATCCGTGTTCTGGAAATGACCGAGGAGGTTGAAAGGCTTGCTGCTTAACATCGTTTCCTTTCTGGTTGTCTTTACTTTCATTGCCCTGGTTCATGAGCTTGGCCATTTTATCTGGGCCAAACGTGCCGGGATCCGGGTTATCGAATTCGGCCTGGGCTTTGGCCCGCGTCTTTGGGCCCGGGAAAAAAACGATACAACCTTCTCCCTTAACCTGATCCCGATCCTCGCCTTTGTCCGGATCGCCGGGGAGGGGGAAGACAAAGAGGACCTGGAAACTCCACCCGACCAAAAATACCAAGCCAAGTCGGCCGCCCAAAAGTTTATGGCGATCGTTTCCGGTCCGGCCATGAATCTCCTGGCCGCGGCCGTTGTTCTTTCGTTCCTCTTTCTTATTGCCGGCGTCCCCTCCGGCGTCTCCAGCGAGATCGGCTCGGTTAATAAAAACTCCCCGGCTGAGAAAGCGGGGCTGCGGGTTGGGGACCGCCTTGTTTCGATCAATGGCAAATCATTTAATAAAATGGAAGCGGCCATTGCTTTTATCCACCAAAGCCGGGACCGCTCCCTCACTCTCCTGATCGAACGCGGGTCCAAAAAAATGACCATTGCCGCAGCGCCCAAGTTCAATGAACGGCTCAAGGTTTCTCTGCTCGGTTTTTCCCCTAAGCCGATCTACAAAAAGGTCAATCCGCTTTTCGCCCTCTACTACGGAGTGGCGCAGACTGGCGCGATGATCCTTACTACTCTGCTGGTTGTTTGGCAGCTAATCCTTGGGGCGGTCTCGCTCCGCGATCTGGCCGGGCCGATCGGCATTGCCCAGATCACCGGCCGGTACGCAGAGTCAGGTCTCGTTTCCTTGGTTTATTTTGCGGCCTTTATCAGTGTCAACGTCGGGGTCCTAAACCTGCTCCCGCTCCCTGCTCTGGATGGCGGACGGCTAGTCTTTATCCTGCTGGAGTGGCTGCGTAAAAAACCGGTCGACTCGAAACTAGAAATGGCGATCAATCAGTGGGGGTTTGCTGCTTTGCTCGGCCTTATGGCCGTTGTCTCTTTCAACGATATCCTCAGGCTCTTTTCCAAGCCCTAAGCCTTCCTTCCTTCTGCCGCTTTTAAGGTGTTACGCAATAACATGGCGATCGTCATTGGGCCGACTCCACCCGGGACCGGGCTAATATAACTAGCCCGTTCCTTTGCCTTTTCAAACTCCACATCCCCTACCCACTTATTATCAAGTTTGTTCATCCCCACGTCTATCACCACCGCCCCCTTTTTGATCATCGCTCCCTTAACCAGCTCCGGTCTGCCAACTGCGGCTACCACAATGTCGGCTCGCCCAATAACCTCGCTCAGGTTGCTTGTCCTGGAGTGGCAAATCGTAACCGTCGCGTTCTTAGCCAGCAACATGATCGCTACCGGTTTACCAACAATGTTGCTCCGTCCGACCACCACCGCTTCCTTCCCTTTGATATCTGTCCCTGTGGACAAGATCATTTCCATAATCCCGAGCGGCGTGCAGGGGGCAAGCCTTGCTTCTTCTCCTCGTAACAGCTTCCCCATATTCAGTGGGTGGATCCCATCCGCATCCTTATCAGGATCGATCTCACCAAGCAGCGCAATGTCATCCAGCCCCTTGGGCAATGGGAGCTGAACCAACACGCCGTCTACCGATTTATCAGCGTTGAGTCTCTTTACCAAAGCGCTTAAGTCCGCCTGTTTAGTCCCGGCCGGCAATCTGACAACCTCTGATTCCATGCCGACCTCCGCGCAAGCCTTTTCCTTGTTTCTAACATATGTCTGGGAAGCGGGGTCCTCTCCCACTAAAACAACAACAAGCTTCGGCCTCTTCATTCCCGCCTGGATCCTGGCCTGGATCTCCGCGGCGATCTCTCCCCTAATCTTTCTGGCGATTTCTTTTCCATCAATAGTTATCCCCATTAGTTATCCACACTCCTTTTCCACAACCACCTTATCCTACTTGCCAACACAAAAACGGCTAAAGATCTGATCGATCACCTGAGATGAAACTTCCTGGCCGTTAATCTCTCCCAGCGCGACCACCGCCTGCTTAAGGTCCTCGGCGACTAACTCGGCTGAATCTGCCCTCCTAAGCGCCCCTAGCCCTCTTATAAGCGATTCCCGGGCTCGTGTCAAGCACTCTTTGTGGCGTTCATTGATCAGCACCTTTACCCCGGCACGCTCCCCCACTCGCCTCCCCAGCGCCGACCGCACCATCTTAATTACTCCAGCCAGACCATCCCCGGTCAGGGCTGAGATTTTACATTGTGGATAATTACCACTGACCCTTCCAGCATCGCCAAGGTCAACCTTGTTCCTAACGATGATCAGTGGGCGCCGCTTCAGCCTTTTAAGCAAGGCCTTTTCCTGGCCGACCAACCCTTTCGGCGCCTCGATCACCAGGAGGACCAATTCGGCCAAATCGAGCTCTTGTTCCGCCCTTCTGACCCCCTCTCTTTCGACCCCTCGGCCAACCCTTCTTATCCCAGCCGTATCAACAAGCACAACCACCCCACCCCCAAGCCGCAACTCTTCTTCTATGGTGTCTCGAGTTGTCCCCGGCTCACAGCTAACAATTGCCCGCTCCGCTTTTACCAGGGCGTTTAATAAGCTTGATTTTCCAACGTTTGGCCTGCCAACGATTGCGACACGCAACCCCTCCCTGACCACCCTTCCCTCATCCGCGGTTGCCAATAGCCTGGCGATTTCCCTCCCCCTTTTAACCACCTCTGAACCAAGCCTCTGTTTATTAATGGTTAAATCATCAGGGAAGTCGATCGCCCCCTCTACCCTAACCAACAAGGATACCAGCTCTTCCCTAATTCTGGCCACTTCTCTCCCCAGCCACCCCTCCAGCTGCTGGGCTGCGTTTTTGAGCGCCCGATTGCTTTTTGCCTCAATGAGGTCTATTACCGCCTCTGCCTGCGAAAGATCGATCTTCCCATTCAGAAAAGCTCTTTTAGTAAACTCCCCCGGCCCAGCCAGTCGGCCACCAAGCCTGACTATCTCCGCCAGCACCCGGCGCAAGCTTGCCATTGAGCCATGAAGGCTGATCTCAATTGTGTCCTCGCCGGTAAAACTGTTTGGCGCCTTCAGATAAGAAACCATTGCCTGGTCAACTGGGGCCCCTTTGACCTTTATCCAGGTCGGCATGATGTGGTTTGGCTTGCCGGTGAGTCGTTTGGACGAGAGTTTTTGCGCTATGCGAAGTGCGTTTGCCCCTGAAATGCGAATGACCCCTAATCCACCAGCCCCCAGAGGCGTTACAATTGCAGTTATAGTATCATCAAGCGAATGTTTCACGTGAAACAATCAGGCTTATTGTTTCGGGGCGATTACCAGCCTTCTCTCTTTCCCTTCTCCCTTGCTGAATGTTGTAATTTTGGGGTTATTTGCAAGGTAAACATGCATTGCTCGCCGGTCTGCCGCTTCCATGTAGGGCAAAACCTTTTCCACGCCGGTGCTTTCAACCTCATCGGCAATCTCGGCGGCCAGCCGCTCAAGCGATTTTACCCGCTTTTCTCTATACCCACCGGCATCGATGTGGACCCGTATCCGCTCGCCCGCTATTTTAGCTGTCATTGCGCCAATAATCACTTCCAGCGATTTGAGCATCGCCCCTTCCTTGCCAATTATCCTGCCCATGTCTTCGCCTTTAACTGCGATCGAAACCTCGCCCTCTCCCTCATTTACGATCTCTGCGGCGGCCAGCATCCCCATCATATCAAGCAGTTTTTGTAGCGTTTCTCTTGCTTCTACGCCAAACCCCTCGGATGCCACCAGCTCAACTTCCGCCTCTTCTCCTCCTATGATCCCCATCATTGCCGGCTTGCCTTCATTGATTACTTTGACCTTCCCCTTCCCTTTTTCAACCCCCAATACCGCATAAGCAGCCTCAGTTGCCTCCTCCACCGTTTTCCCCTTCATTTTTATCGATTTCATTAGCTTTTCCTCCCTTTAACTTTCCAACCCATTATGTATGACTGTTGCGCCCAACCCATTAGATTTGAGATTACCCAGTATATTTGCACGCCAGCCGCAAAATTATAGCTTATAAAAGTGATAAACAAAGGCATAAACATCATCATTGCCTGGCCCTGGCCGCTTGTCTGGGGCATTGATTTTTGTGATAACCAGGTAGTTATCCCGATTAATATCGGTAGTACAAAATATGGATCGTGAGCAGTAATATTGTTTATCCAGCCAAGGATAAAAGGGGCATTCGTCCCGGCCAAGGCGACAAACTCCTTGCTAGATAATGCCCAAAATAACGCTAAAAAGAACGGTATTTTCAATAAAACCGGCAAACAACCCCCTAATGGGTTAACTCCTTCAGTCTTATAAGCATCCATCATCTCTTTTTGCAGCAGCTTTGGATCATCTTTATATTTCTTTTGGATCTCATTGATCCGTGGCTGCAGCCGTTGCATGGCCGACATCTGCTGAATTGAGGAAAGAGTTAAAGGATACAAGGCAATGTTTACCGCCACAGTTAACCAAATAATCGCCAAGCCGTAATTTTGCCCACCGATCGCATAAAAGAATTTCAAGATCTCCAACATCATGTTTGTTAATTGCTCCATTTTGTTTCACGTGAAACCAGCGCGGGTACTGGATCATATCCTCCTTTAAAGAATTGATTGCAGGTTAATAGCCTTTTTATGCCATATTTTACGCCATTAGTCAACCCGTGGACCTCGATCGCCTCGATCATGTAGTTAGAACATGTTGGGTAGTGCCGGCATTGCGCCCGGAGTAGGGGGCTAATTAGTTTTTGGTATATTTTCAGCAAATATATTGCTATTCTTGCCATAATCCGAGTTCCTTTAGGCCGCTCGCCAGTTGTTCTGTATACCTGTCGTTGGTCGACATCGATCGCGGCTTGATAACCATATCAATATTTTTGGCTATATTATGCTTATTATTCAACAACCAAGCACTCATAATCCTTCTTATCCTATTTCTGATCACTGCGTTCCCCAGCTGCTTGGTGCAGATCACCAGCATTCTTGGGTTATTTTGGCCTTCTGTCGCGGAAAAATAGAGTAGGGGTGTTTTGAATTGGTAGTGTCGGGTTTTGAGTACTCTTTTGATTTCCGTTTCGCTGCTGATCCTGTTTCTTTTAGGGAGCAAGCCTTTTCCTGCCCTTTTTCCTTCGGCTGGCGATCACGCGCCGGCCGCCTTTTGTTCTCATCTTGACCAGGAAACCGTGCGTTGTCTTCCGGCTTTTCTTATGCGGCTGATACGTTCTTTTTGTCGACATAGTTATATTATACTTTTCGCCGCCCCGGGTGTCAACCGTCTTGTTATTTAATTTTTAGGTGATATAATGGCATCTCTTGACCATGGCTACCGTCGATATAAACACGATCTGGAACACTGTTCTCCCGTTGTTGGAAAAAAGTCTTAACCGCCCGATCTATGAGGCGCTTATCTCTTCGACCAAGCCGTTATCCTTTGGCGCCGGATTGTTCGAGGTCGCCGTTCCCAATCAGGTGGTCAAGGACTGGCTTTCTAAATATTGCGTTACGCTATTGGAGCAGGAGTTGCTCCCGCTGTTGCCCGGCTTGACCACCGTTAGCTTTGTCGTCGGGCCCGAGTCGCTTTTCTCCACTCCGTTGATCGAAACGGTTGCCGCCCAGCCGATAAAACCGGGCCCCGCCCTTAATCAATATCTGAACTATCGCTATACATTTGACGCGTTTGTCGTCGGCCACGGGAATCGCTTTGCCCACGCTGCCGCCATGGCCGTGGCCGAAAGCCCGGCGACCGCCTACAATCCTTTTTTCCTTTACGGCGGGGTCGGGCTGGGGAAAACCCATTTGATGCAGTCGATCGGCCACCGGGTGATGCAAAAGAATCCCCGCGCCAAGATCCTTTACACGACGTCGGAAATGTTCACCAATGAACTGATCAACTCGATTCGCGACGACAAAGCTGTCCAGTTCCGTAATAAATTCCGGAACATCGACATCCTGATGGTCGACGACGTTCAGTTCATCGCCGGCAAAGAGCGGACACAGGAAGAGTTTTTCCATACATTTAATTCACTCTATGAAGCGCACAAGCAGATCGTGCTCAGCTCCGACCGGCCGCCCAAAGAAATGACCACCCTGGAAGAGCGGCTTCGCTCGCGCTTTGAGTGGGGCCTGACGGCCGATGTCCAGCCCCCGGACTTTGAGACCCGCATGGCCATTCTGAAAAAGAAGGCGGAGATCAGCGGGATCGTTGTTTCCGACGATCTTTTGGCGGTAATTGCCAGCCGGATCATTTCTAATATCCGCAAACTGGAGGGGGCGCTGATCCGGGTGGTGGCCTTTTCCTCGTTGACCAATCGAGAGATCAATATTGCGCTGGTCGATCAGGTCTTAAAGGATATTTCCACACCGGACAGAGAAGCGCTGAACATCTCGATCGACCTGATCAAAAAGATCACGGCCGAGCACTTTAATCTCCGGATCGAGGACCTCTCCGCTAAAGTCCGGACCGAAAAGATCGCGACCGCCCGGCAGGTCGCCATGTTCCTGGCCCGGGAGTTGACCGGCGCCTCTCTGCCCAAGATCGGGGATGAATTTGGTGGGCGGGACCACACAACCGTGCTGCATGCCTGTGAAAAGATCAAGACCAAGCAGAAGAAAGACAGCAGCCTGGCCGACTCGGTCCGGAGTATCTCGACCCTGGTAAAGAAATACACACCCTCGGCTGTTTAAAACTTTCCGGTGCGAAGTTGCGCACAGTTTTTATGCCCGGTTGTGGATTTCCGGTGGTTTCTTTTGGCGTATTCGTGGCGTTTAATCGACTTATTAACATGTTAACAGGCTCTGTTACTACTATTCTATTTATATTATAATAGATAGAGTTGTTGGATAACCCAAAAAGGGGGACATATGGAATTTAATTGTGAAAAAAAGGAGCTGCAGACCGGGGTATCCATGATCGAGAAGATCGTTTCTACCCGCAGCACACTGCCGATAATCGGCAACCTATTATTCGAGGCGCAAAAGAACAGCATTAAGATCTCGGCCAACAACCTGGAGATCGGCATGGAGCTTTCGATCAAGGCGACAGTCAGCAAAGAAGGCTCCGCCTTGCTGCCGGCAAAAACATTGAGCGGCATAGTTTCCAAGTTACCAGAAACAAAGATCGGGTTTAAACTGGGCGAGAACAGCACGATCAAGATCAACTATGATCAATCACATTTTAACCTGCACGCGCTGCCGGCCGATGAATTCCCCGCTTTGAATAAGGTTAAAGAGGGAAAAACATTCAACATCAGCCCGGAAACTCTGCACAGCATGATCAAGCAAACTATTTTTGCCGTGTCCGGCAGCGAAGAAAAATACGTTCTGACCGGCGTTCTCCTTGAGGCGGGCAAAAGCTCACAGGCCGGCGATCAGACCAATGTCCGGCTGGTCGCGACCGATGGCTATCGGTTGGCCAAGCGGGGGGAGAAGATCGAATTAAAGAGCGATCCAGGGATCAGCGTGATCGTCCCGGCCAAAGCGCTGAGCGAACTGGCCAAAATAATCGATGGCCGGGATAAGGGCGAAGTCAAGATCCATGTTTCCAACGAGCAGATCAGTTTTCGTTATGATGACGTTTATCTGGTCTCCCGGCTGATCCAGGGGCAATTCCCTGATTACCGGCAGGTCATCCCCAAGAAAAGCGCGACCAAGATCACCTTATCGGCCAGCGAGATGCTGCGCGCGGCGGAGCGCGCGGCGGTGATCGCTGCCGGATCGGCCAATGTTTCGGCTTTTGAGGTCAGGGGGGGCAAATTGTATATTACCGCGAACACACCGGACGTTGGCAGTGTGACGGAAGTGATCGCCGCCGATGTTAAAGGAGTGGAAAAAGCCCGGGTTTCTTTCAACATCAGATTGATCACCGATGTTTTGAACGTGATCGACGCTGAAATGGTAACGCTGGAGTTGGGCGAAGGCTTGAGCCCGGGCGTGATCAAGCCGGAAGGCCAAACAGAATATCTCTACATCGTTATGCCGATCCGGACCCAGGAGGCGGCTTAGTGACCCAAAAGATCCGCGAAATATTTTTGCAGATCGACGGCTCATTGGGCGGCGTTGTAAAGAGCTGTCAGTTGTTGAGCCTCTGGTCGGAGATCGTGGACGAAAGGATCGGGCGGAACACCGAGCCGATCAGGATCCGCGACCGGGTCCTGCACATTGCCGCGAAAACCCCGGTTTGGGCGCAGGAGCTGACATTCCTAAAAAGGCAGATCATCCAAAAATTCAACGAACGGGCGGGTCAGGACGTGATCTCTGACATCCGCTTCAAAGCAACGGAGGTAAATTGATGGCAAGGGAGAAGGGAACGGCAGGCTATGACGCCTCCAGCATAAAGATCCTGGGCGGGATCGACGCGGTTAGAATGCGCCCCGGGATGTATATTGGATCGACCGGAAAACCCGGACTGCACCACATGATCTACGAGGTCGTCGATAACAGCGTCGATGAAGCGCTGGCCGGCCACTGCGATACGATCACCGTTACTATCCACAAAGATAACTCCGTTTCGGTCGAAGATAACGGTCGCGGGATCCCTTTTGATATTCACCCGGAAACAAAACGGCCGGCCGCCGAGGTTGTTTTGACCACGCTGCACGCCGGGGGGAAATTTGGCGATTCGGTCTACAAAGTTTCCGGCGGCTTGCACGGGGTGGGGGTCTCGGTCGTTAACGCGCTTTCCGAGTGGATGGATGCCGAGATCTATCGCGAAGGGAAAGCATACTTCCAGCATTTTGACATCGGCGAGCCGAAAAAAGAAAAGATCACGCCGGCTAAGGATAAGGAGCGGACCGGCACAGTGATCACCTTCCTGCCGGACAAGAAGATCTTTGACGATATTATTTTTGAATACGAAACCGTTAAGCACCGCCTCCAGGAAGTCGCCTTCCTGAACAAAGGCTTAAAGATAATCCTGGCCGACGAGCGGGGGAAGAAAGAGCCGGAAACTTTTCATTACGAGGGCGGGCTGATCGAGTTTGTAAAACACCTGAACAAAGGGAAGGAAGCAATGTATTCCCCGCCGGCGATCTTCATGTCCGACAAGGACAACACCTACGTTGAGATCGCCCTGCAGCATTGTAAAGAGTATTACGACGAGAATATTTTCTCGTACGTCAACTGTATCCGGACCCGCGAGGGCGGCACCCACCTGGTCGGTTTTAAGTCGGGCTTAACAAAGGCGATCAATAATTTTGCCAAAAAGAACAGCCTGTTAAAAGAGAATGAATCGCTGGCCGGCGAAGATGTCCGCGAGGGGTTGACCTGCGTGATTAATCTGCGCATTGCCAATCCGCAATTCGAAGGGCAGACCAAGACCAAGCTGGGCAACAGCGAGCTGAAAGGACTGATCGACTCGATCACGATCGACGGGTTAGGGGCTTATCTGGATAAAAATCCGGCCGCCGCTCGGGCGATCATTGACAAGTCATTGTTGGCCTTCCGGGTCCGCGCGGCCGCCCGCAAAGCGCAGGAGCTGGAGCGGAAAAAATCGGCCCTCGATACCGCCACGCTCCCCGGCAAGCTGGCCGACTGCTCCGAGTCCGATCCGTCAAAATGTGAGATCTTCATCGTTGAAGGGGACAGCGCCGGCGGCTCGGCCAAGCAGGGGCGGGACCGCCGTTTTCAGGCCATTCTGCCGCTCCGCGGCAAGATCCTGAACGTCGAAAAAGCGCGGCTCGATAAGATCCTGGCTAATAATGAGATCCGGACGCTGATCACCGCGATCGGGCCCGGGGTCGTGACCGCCCTCAAAGGGGACGGGAACGGCGACGCCGAGGTCGAGCTGACGCCGGAGGAGCTCCAGAAGCGGCTCCGTTATCACAAGATCATCCTCCTCTGCGACGCCGACGTTGACGGGGCGCATATTCGGACGCTGATCCTGACCTTCTTTTACCGCTACGCCAGGGAACTGGTCGAGAACGGCCATTTATACATCGCCCAGCCGCCGCTCTACCTGTTAAAAAAGAACAAGGCGCAGCACTGGCTCCACTCGGACGCCGAGCTGGAGAAGAAGCTCAAAGAGATCGGCAAGGAAGGGATCAGCCTGCAGCGTTATAAAGGCTTAGGCGAAATGAATGCCGAACAGCTCTGGGAAACGACCTTGAACCCGGAGACCAGGACAATGCTCCAGGTCAAATTAGAGGACGCCGAGACCGCGGACGAGATCTTTACGATCCTGATGGGGTCGGAGGTCGAACCGCGCCGCGCCTTCATTGAACAGAACGCTAAATTAGTAAAGAGGTTGGACGTATAATGGCGCTTAAAAAAAGAAAAATGAAAGAAGGCCCGATCGAAGCGACGCCAGCCAAGCTGGAGGCCGGACTGCTCCCGACCACGATCGAACACGAGATGAAGTCGTCGTACATCGATTACGCGATGTCGGTCATCGTCGGCCGGGCGCTCCCCGATGTCCGTGACGGTTTTAAGCCGGTCCACCGCCGGATCCTGTTCGCGATGGACGAGCTCGGCCTGCAGCCGGGCAAGCCGTACAAAAAGTCGGCCCGCGTCGTCGGTGAAGTCTTAGGTAAATACCACCCGCACGGCGACACGGCCGTTTACGACGCGATGGTCCGGATGGCGCAGGATTTCTCGCTCCGTTACATGATGGTCGACGGCCAGGGCAACATGGGAAGCGTCGACGGCGACTCGCCGGCGGCGATGCGCTACACCGAGGCCCGCCTCTCCAAATTCGCGGTTGAGATGCTCGCCGACATTGAAAAAGAGACGGTCGACTTTGGCCCGAACTTTGACGAATCGCTGCAGGAACCGCTGGTGCTGCCGTCCAAGCTCCCCAACCTGTTGATCAACGGGTCTTCCGGTATCGCCGTCGGCATGGCGACGAACATCCCCCCAAATAACCTGGGCGAGATCGTCGATGGGCTGGTCAGGCTGATCGATGAGCCGGAAACGACGATCGACTCCCTGATGCAGGTCGTTAAAGGTCCGGATTTCCCGACGGGCGGGTTGATCTGCGGCAAGCAAGGGATCAAGGACGCATATACGACCGGCCGCGGCCTGCTGACGCTGCGCGCCCGCTACGATGTCGAACGGGCCAAAGCCGGCAAGGAAGCGATAATTTTCACCGAGATCCCGTACATGGTCAACAAGGCGGAGATGATCGAACAGATCGCGGAACTGGTCAAGGACAAGAAGATCCAGGGGATCTCCGACCTGCGCGACGAATCGGACCGCGACGGAATGCGGATCTATGTCGAGCTAAAACGCGACGCCAGCCGCGAGGTCGTGCTCAACCAGCTCTTTAAACACTGTAACCTGCAGACGACATTCGGCGTCAACATGGTCGCCCTGGTCGACGGGCAGCCCCGGCTCCTTAACCTGAAAGAAATGATGGTCGAGTTCATCAAGCACCGCGAGGTAGTCGTTACCCGGCGGACAAAGTACGAACTGCGCCGGGCGGAAGAACAGGCGCATATCCTCGAAGGATTGGTGATCTGCGTCTCCAATATCGACGCGATCGTCAATCTGATCAAGAAGGCGAAGAACGTTGACGAAGCGCGCGAGGCGCTGATCAAAAAGTTCGACCTTTCCCGGATCCAGGCGCAGGCCATTCTCGACCTGAAACTGCAGCGGCTAACCGCTCTCGAAAGATTTAAGATCGAAGAAGAGCTTAAGGCGCTCAAGAAGCTGATCGGCGAGCTCAAGGAGATACTGGCCAGCCGGAAAAAGCTGATGGGGCTCGTCAAGAAAGAGCTGGCCGAGGTGCGGGAAAAATACGGCGACAAGCGGCGGACCGATATCGCCGCGGCGGCCGAAGAGATCGACATCGAGCAGCTGATCCCGGTCATGGAGGTCGCCGTACTGATCACCCGCGACGGTTACGTTAAGCGGGTTCCGGTCTCCTCGTTCAAGTCCCAGCTCCGCGGCGGGCGCGGGGTCTCGGGGATGAGCACGCGGGAAGAGGACCAGATCGAGAATATTTTTACCGCCTCCACCCACGCGTTCGTGGTTTTCTTTACGAACATGGGGCGGGTGTTTAAATTGAAGGTTTATGACCTGCCGGAAGCCAGCCGCGCCGGCAAAGGGCAGGCCATCGCCCAGGTGCTCCAGGTTGGGCAGGGAGAGACGGTGACCGCGGCGGTGCCGGTCAACGACTTTGAAAAGAAGACCTTCCTGATGATGTGCACCCGGAACGGAATGGTCAAAAAAGTCCCGCTGGAAGATTTTGCCAATATTCGCCGCAACGGGATAATCGCGATCAAGCTCAAGGATAAGGACGAGCTCCGCTGGGTTTCGGAAACTGACGGGAAAAGAGAGGTCATTCTCGGCGCGGCCAGCGGCCTGATGATCCGCTTCTCGGAAAAAACGGTGCGCCCGATGGGCCGGGCCGCCTCGGGCGTCCGCGGCATACGCTTAAAAGACAAAGATAAGGTCGTTTCGATGGACATCATCACTGACGGCGGCGATTTGTTGGTCATTTCGGACAACGGATTCGGCAAACGGATGAAGTTGAGCGAGTTTTCCGCCCAGAACCGCGGCGGCAAGGGGCACATCGCGATCAAACTGCGCGACAAGGACACGGTCTCGCAAATGAAGATCATCCAGGCCAAGGACGAGTTGTTGTTCGTGACCGCCAACGGCACGCTCAGCCGCCAGAAAGCGGCCGGGATCAGCACTCAGGGGCGCTACGCTAAGGGGGTCCGGATCCAGCGGGTTGACGACGGAGACCGGATCGTTGACCTGGCCCGGGTGGTCAATGAAGAGGAAGCGGCCGAAGTGCTCGAGGAAGCGGTCAAGAAGGAAGAAGAGCGCAAAGAAGAGCTGCTCGAAAAGATCAAGGAAGAGCGCGCCAAGCTCCCGATCAAGCGGACCAGAAAAAGAAAAGACTAGTTGGCGCTGATCGTTTTCAGGACGCCCAGGATCTCAGCCTTGTCCCAGTAGCCGTCGTGCTTGGCCCGGACCGCGCCGCCCGGGGTCAGGATCACGACCGCCGGGAACTCGGTCACGCCGTAGTATTCGGCCATTTGTGGCTCGTCGTCGATATTGATCAGGCGGATCGCCACTTTATCTTTCAGCTCCCGCGATAATTCACGCGAGACGTAGATCGCCAGGTCCGATTCGCTGTCCCCCTTGCGGAACAAGGTGATAACCTTAGGGAGGGGGGCCGGTTTTACGGCGGTTGCTTCTGGCGTCCCCTGGGCCGGGACTGTTTCAACTGGCTGGGAGCCGGCGCGCACATACCAGAACGCTAAACCGAGCAACACCGCGATAACGGCAACGATCAGAAACAATTGAGGCTTGCGCATTTGAATTTACCTCCTGGATTTTCTCGGATTATAGCATTTGTCCGACCGGTGTGGTAGACTTTTTCGCCATGGTCAAGAAGAAAGGGAAAAAAGTTCCGCTGGGTGCTTTACTGGTCGTTGCCGGCCTCCTGCTCGCCGCCACGGCCGCGTACTATCTGTTCACCGTCGAGCCGCCGCCAGCCGCGAACCTGGTAAGGATTTATTTCTTTAGCGGCGACAAATTGATCCCGGTTCCCCGGCCGCTCGCGCCAACGACCGCGCCGCTTAAGCAGGCGATCATGGAGCTGCTGGGCGGCCCGCTACCGGACGAGACGGAGCAGGGGGTCAAGACGCTGGTCCCGGCCGGCACCAGGTTATTGCATTTATACGTCAAGAACGGCGTCGCGATCCTGAACTTTAACCGCAAGCTGGAAAATTACGGCGGCGGCACCGACCGGATCAAAGGAGTGATCGCCCAGATAGTTTACACCGCGACCGAAGTAGCGGGGGTGGAAAAAGCCTGGATCTGGATCGAGGGGAATAAAGAGCTCGTGCTTGGCGGCGAGGGGCTGGTCCTGGATAAGCCGTTAGGCCGGGCCGATCTGCGCCGCTAGTTTATCCAGCTCCGCCCTGGTCGCCAGCTCGGTTACGCAGAGCAACCGCTTATCGCGCAGATAAAACTCCTTAAAGCTCGGCGTTTGCGGCCACAAAACCCTGGCACTCAGTTTTTTCTTCAGGTAATTCGACTTCTGCAGGCAGAGCTCGGCCACCCGGCGCAGCCCGGTCTTCCCCAGCAGCGACAAATAGATCGCCGCGGCCAGAGCGCAGAGCGCTTCGTTGCTGCAGATGTTGGAGGTCGCTTTTTCCCGTCGGATATGTTGTTCCCGGGTCGCCATCGTCAGGACATAACCGCGCCGCCCGCGACCGTCGACGGTCGCGCCGACCAGCCGGCCGGGCAGCTGGCGCAGAAATTTCTGCCGGGCGGCAAAAATTCCAAGCCCCGGGCCGCCGAAGCTTTGCGGGTTACCCAGAGCCTGCCCCTCACCGACGACAATATCCGCTCCATACTCGCCAGGCGGCTTGAGCAGGCCAAGCGAGATCGGATCGACGCTGACGATCAATAAAGCCCCCGCGGCGTGGACCTTTTCGGCCAGGCCGAAGACGGTTTCGATGTTCCCAAAGTAATTGGGCTGCTGAAGGATGAAACACGCGGCGCCAGGGGCCAGAGTCCAGTTGCCGGGAGTAAGCCCGGTTGTCTGGTCGAAGGGGAGAACCGTGAGCTTTAGATCGACGGCGGCACAATAAGTCTGTAAAACTTCCCGGTAGTTCGGGTGGAGCGCGCCGGAAATCACGACCTCTTTGCGGCCGGTGACCCGGCAGGCCATCAAGGCGGCTTCGGCTAGGGCGGTGGCGCCATCATAGATCGAGGCGTTGGCCACCTCCAAGCCGGTCAATTCGCAGATCAGCGACTGGTATTCATAGATCGCCTGCAGCGTCCCCTGACTAACCTCCGGCTGATAAGGGGTGTAGGCGGTGTAGAACTCGGAGCGGCCGACCAGGTGCTTTAGCGCGCTGGGAATAAAGTGTCGGTAGGAGCCGCCCCCCAGAAAACCGTCGTCCCGAGTATTTTTCGCGCTCAACGCGGCCAGCTCGGAGAGCAGCTCCGGCTCGCTCAGCGGAGCGGGCAAGTTAAGAGGAGCAGACAGGCGGGCCTTGGCCGGGATCCCGGTAAAGAGGTCGGTTGTCACTTCTGGATCAATTTCTGATAGTCGGCGGCGGTCAGCAAGGCGTCCAGATCAGCCGGGGAGGACATCTCCAGCTTCATGATCCAGCCCTCGCCGTAGGGGGCGGTGTTAACTTTTTCCGGATGGTCGTTAAGCGCCTCGTTGCGGGCGACGACCTTGCCGCCAACCGGGGCGTAGAGCGTGGAGACCGACTTGACCGACTCGACGACGCCGAACTCCTGCATCGCCTTGAATTCTTTCCCGACGGCTGGCAGCTCAACATAGACAACGTCGCCCAGCGAGTCCTGCGCGTAATCGGAGATACCGACTGTCGCGGTCTTTCCCTCGACCTTGACCCACTCGTGCTCTTTGCTGTATTTCAGTTCGCCTGGAAAGTTCCCCATTTTAAGCCCCCTCTCCGTCCGCGCGGCGACGGCAGTAGATAAAGACCGCGCCGGCAAGAATAACCCGGGCCGCGCTGTCCCAGAACCGGTCGACCAAGGCCTTCTTCTGGTAATAGGTGTCCAGCAGCTGTTCGCCGGCTGAGCCGGGGAGCGGCTCCAGCGCGGCGGCCCCGCCTTTATTGAACAGCAGGCCGACCGTCGAGCTGGTCAGGTCGACCGCGCCCCAGAAAAGAAAAATGAGGGCGGCCAGGCAAATAATGAAATAGTAGGTTTTCTTGAGGTCCACCACGAACTTATTCTATCGTTTGTAAAACGCTTTGTCAACGACGCGCCCCGGGACCATTTGCCCCCTAATATCGACGACAACATCAGTCGTTGCAGTCGTTAAATAGGCGAGAGCGATCGGCTTTTTAAAGGTCGGCGAATACGTCCCGCTGGTCACGATGCCGAGCGGGGCGAGGGACGAGGGGCGAAGGACGGAGTGCCCCTGCCTGGGGATCAGGCGACCCTCGAGCTCTATCCCGACCAAATACTTTTTCGGGCCATTAAGCAAATCTTGCTTACCGATAAAGTCTCCCTTGTCAAATTTGACCGCCCAGGCGTAGCCGGCGTCGAGCGGCGAGGTCTCTTCGTCGTATTCGTGGCCGTACAGCGGCAGGCCGGCCTCCAGGCGAAGCGTGTCGCGCGCCCCCAGCCCGCACGGTTGAACGCCGGCCGTCAGGATGGTATCCCAAACCTTGCCGGCGTCTTTTTTAGCGATGATCAGTTCGATCCCATCCTCGCCGGTATACCCGCTGCGCGAGAGGACGAGGTCGCGCCACCCGAGAACGCGATTATGCTTCAGCCCGCCAAGATCGACGCCGAGGGCCTTACCGACCGCGGCCGCGGCTTGCGGGCCCTGCACGGAGAGCATGCAGTCGTTATCGGCAAGAGAGACCCCCTGGCCGCCGGCCAGGTTTTTCAGCCAGGCCAGGGCCTTGTCGGTGTTGACCGCGTTAGCGACGATCAGATAATGCGTCGGCAGGCGATAGAGGAACAGGTCATCGATCGTCCCGCCGTGCTCATTGCAGGCGACAGTATATTGGCACTGGTTGACGTTAAGGCGCGCGGCATCATTGGTCAGCGCCCGCTGCAGCAGGGGGAGGGCCTGATCGCCTTCAACCTTGATCAGCCCCATGTGGGCGATATCGAACAGCCCGGCGGAGGTTCGGACCGCCAGGTGTTCGGCGATGATCCCGGCCGGGTACTGGACCGGCATTTCCCAGCCGGCAAAAGGGACCAGCTTGGCGCCGAGCGCCAGGTGTTTTTCGTAGAGCGGGGTCCGTTTTAGCATGAGGCGAGCGCGGCGAGGAACTTTTTATTTTGCTCCGGCGTGCCGATCGAGACACGAATAGCGTTAGGGAAACCGAAAGAGGTTAACGGGCGAATGATAACGCCCTTCTTCATTAATTCCAGGAAAACCTCGTCGGCCGGCTTGACGGTGGAGACAAAAACAAAATTAGCCTCGGTCTTTTTGTATTTGTAGCCGAGCTTATCGAGCTCCGCGTAAAGCAGATCTTTCCCCGCGCCGTTGTTCTGCAGGGTCTTAGCCATGAAGTCGTCGTCGTCCAGCGCGGCGGCGGCGCCGGCCTGGGCGAGGCGGTTGACGTTGAACGGCATCTTGGTCCTGAACATCGGCGCGATCAGCTCCGGCCGGGCGACGCCGTAGCCGACGCGCAGGCCGGCCAGGCCGAAGAACTTGGAAAAGGTCCGGAGGACGATCACGTTGCGCCCCTCTTTGACGTAATTAATGCTGTTGGGGAAATCTGGGTTCTCCGCGAATTCGGCGTACGCCTCGTCAACCACGACCAGCACGTTATCCGGGACCTTTTTCTTAAAGGCGGCAAATTCGGCCGCGGTAAAGATCGTCCCGGTCGGGTTATTGGGATTGGTTAAAAATATTACCTTGGTCTTTTTAGTGACGGCCCCAGCCAGGGCGGCCAGATCGAGCGCCGCCTCCTTGAGGTCGACGAGAACCAGCTTGCCGCCGAACAGCCTGGTGACCAGTTCGTAGAGGCTAAACGTGTTCTTGGAGACGATCACTTCGTCGCCGGGCTCTATATATGTAGAGGCGATAACCTGCATGATGTCATCCGAACCGTTGCCGCAGATAATATTCTCGGGACCGACCCCGAGCTTGCCGGCGAGCGCCTCGCGCAGGCGGGTAGACTTCTGATCGGGGTAGATCTGCAGCCGGCCGGCTTCTTCGCCGATCGCTTTAACCGATTTGGGGGAGGGGCCGAACGGGTTTTCATTCGAAGCCAGCTTAACGACGCCCGGCTCGGTCGGGTTTTTCCCGGGGATGTAATCCTTGATCGCTTCGACTTCTTTCCTGATCGGGATGTCGCTCATGCCGTGATTATATCATAGTGCTAAAAAAAAGGCCCCCGCGGGAGGCGGGGGCCTTATCGTCAAACTGAACTAGCGACTAAAGGAGGTAAGCGACGCCAGCGGCGAGCTGGGAGCTCGAATAATTCGCGCCGCCGTTCGGGGTGATCGACTGCATGGTCGCTTCGATCATGACTGCCCCCTGCATCGACCAGGCGATCGCCGAACCGACCGTCAGGTCGATAGCCGTACCCTGAGCGGTGCCGTTGGAATTCATGGAGCGATAAGCCAGGGCGCCGTAAGGGATGAACGGAGCCATGACCTTGCTGACCCCAGCCGCGATGCTGATCTGAGAGAGCGGAGTGGAGATGTCCCCGAGCCCGGTAACGGTGGTCGTGAGGGTAGAAGATTTATACCCGCCGCCGACCGCGACGCTGACCGGCATATCTTTCCCCTCTTGGATAACGGAATACTTTAAATTGAGCGCGTACCCGGTCGCCGCGATCTTGGAGACCCCCACCGGCAGTCCGGACGCATTGGCGGAGCCGAGATTGACCAAAACATCGAGTTTATCAGTGATGCCGTATCCAACATAGCCGCCGATGGTTCCCACCGACATGCCGCTGACGTTGTTGTAGTTGGCATCGGAAACGTAGCCGAGCAAGCCGCCGATCTTCCCCTGGCCCAGCGGGTTCGCAGTGAGCAGGAATTCAGCCGAGGCGGCGGAGGCGATCAGGACAACGGCCAGTAATAACGTGGTAACAAGTCTCATTTGGTCCTCCTTGATATATTTCGGGGGGCCGGGACGCAATGTTTACCTGCTTACCACCTCCTTCGTTAAAAAGGATTAGCCCAACTAAAACCGAGCAGAACGGAGCGCGTATCTTTGACCTGCGTCCCGTCCAGGATGTTCAGCGCGCTCAGGTTGAGGGAGAAGATCGGGGTAAAGTAAAGCCGGGCCCCGCCGTTGACCTGGAAGAGCGATTCTCCGGCGAGCAGATCGGCCAGCAGGAAGACCGTGTCGCCGAGCGGGAGCTCAACGCCGGCCAGACCGAGCGGGCGGAATTTGCTGTTGGGGAAATCAGCCTGAAACCCGAAGGTGGCTTTCGGCCCCTGCTGGAAATATTTGGTCGCGACCATGTAAACGTCGGTTTGCGTCCGGGAGAAGAGGTTCTCGACCCCCAGGGCCAACAGGAGCGGATAAGGTTCATCGCCGGTCGAAAGGGAGAGCTTCATGTTGACGAAGACCCCCTCGCGCAGCTGGCTGGAATTCTTTTCCGTGCCGCCAACGATGCCGAGCTCGACGCCGTGAAAGGTGCCGAGGTTCATCTTGTAGGAGACGACCGCTTCACCGGTCGCGCTCCCGTTGCCGGTCACCGTCGTGCCGTAATCGGCGCCGATATTGAAGTTCTTATAAGGGATGCAATCGGCTGTCGGGATCCGGACAACACCGGTCGGACCGTTCAGCGACGGCGCGGGGAGATACTGGGCTGCCGCCAGGGCGAATGAGAGCGTGGAAAGTAGAACGTAGAGCGCAGAGCATAGGGCTATTTTCTTTGTCATAGCTCCTCCTGTCGGGTTTGATTCACGAGTGAATTATAAACAGATTCGATCTGCTTTGCAACAATAAAAGAAGCAAATCTTTCCTGGGCGTCAGCCCGGGCGGCCAGCGAAAATTGGCGACGCAGCTCGTCGTCGGTCAGCAGCCTGGCGAGGTGATCGACGAACGCTTTTTGGCTGCGCCGGACCAGATATCCATCGATCCCGGAGCGGACCGTGTCGACCAACCCGCCGGCGAAAAGGGCGACGATCGGCAGACCGGCCGCTTTGGCCTCGGCCAAAACCATTCCCTGGGTCTCGGTCGTTGACGAAAAGAGAAAGATGTCGCCGATCGCGTAGTAAAGCAAGACGCGCGGGTAGGGGATCTCGCCCGTAACGATGACATTTCTCACTCTTTTTAGCTGCGCTTCCAGCGGCCCTCCCCCCACCACCACCAGCTTGGTCCCCGGGCAAGATTCGAGCAGCCGCTCGTAGGCTTTGATCAGAAAGGGGAGGTTCTTTTCTTTGGAGATCCGGCCGGCATAAAGCAAGACTTTCTCGTCTTCCCTGATGCCGTAGCGGCGGCGCAGCTTGCGGCGGATGTCCGCCGGATCACGGGGGTAAAGGTGGAGTTCGACTCCGGAGGGGATGACGGCGACCGGCGTTTTAACCCCCCAGGCGCGCAAGACCCGCCGGGCCATGGTCGACGGGGTGATTATCTGGTCGGCTCCATTGCAAAACGAGCGCAGATAAGCGGCGATCCCCATTTTGGCCAAAGCGCCGGGGACAAACCGGGCGTAATGAACATATCTGGTGAATAGGGTGTGGAAGGAGTAGACCAACGGGACCTTTCTCTGCCGGGCGACGAACCGGGCCAGAAGCCCGGCCTGAAAGGGGGAGTGGCTGTGGATGATGTCGACTTCAGGGATCTTTTTGACGATCGGGATAGCCAGGCGGAACTTCGGATATCCGCCGGAGAACGACGGAAAACGGACCATATCGGGATCGGTATCGACGTGACCGGGGTAATGCGGGGCGAGGACGTAAACTTTATGCCCCAGCGCCCGGAGCTCGTGGACCATGATCTCGGCAGAATTCGTTACCCCGGAGAGATAAGGCTTGTACGAGTCGGTGAAGAAGGCGATCTTCACTGTTTTGCGCGGAGGCTCTTGAGAGCGGCCGGGAGCTGCCGCAGGGCGGCCTGCTGTTCCAGCTCCTTTTTGTGGTCGATCGCCGGAAAACCGGAGACGACCGAGTTGGCCGGGATATCTTTGGTCACGCCGGCCTTGGCCATAATGATCGCATTCTCGCCGACGGTGAGGTGCCCGGCAAAACCGGCCATCCCGCCAACGGAAACGTGGTCTTTGAGCGTGACAGAGCCGGCCAGGCCGATCAGCGAGGTGAGGGCGCAATTGCGGCCGATGTCGCAGTTATGGGCAATGTGGGTCAGGCTGTCGATCTTGGTCCCAGCCCCGATCCGGGTCGTTCCCAGGGTGGCGCGCGAGACGCAGACATTGGCATAGAGCTCAACGTCGTCTTCGATCATGACCGTGCCGAGCTGAGGGATCTTTTCCCACTTCCCAGCCTCCCAGACAAAACCATAACCATCAACCCCGATCCGGGCGCCGGCGTGGATCACGACCCGGTTACCGATCTTGACCCGGTCGTAGAGCGTCACGGAGGGGTGGATCACGCAATCGTCGCCGATCTCCACGTTCTCGCCAATAACGACCAAGGGATGAATGACGGTCCCTTTACCGATCTTGGCGCTGGCGGCGACCACCGCCGTTTTGTGGATACCGGGCTTTCCTTTCGGTTTCGGCGCAAAAAGAGGGAGGATCCGCGCCATGGCTAAACGGGGATTTTTGACCAGGATGGCAGGCTTGCCGGTGACTTTTGCCGTTAACGGCGCAACGAGCGCGGCTGCCCGGGACGACAAAGCCGGGGCGAGGTTCTTGTCTTCCAGAACGAAGACCAGATCCCCGGCCCCGGCCTCTTCGATGGGGGATGCCCCCCGGATCTCCAGATTGCCGTCGCCGATCAGTTCACCGGCGGCGATCTCTGACAGCTTCTTTAGCTTCACGTTTACTTGTTCAACTCGGTGACCACCATCTCGGTCAGGTCCATCCCGCCGGTGATGATGACTTGCTTGTCGAGGACCATTTCGATCCCGACCTTCTTGGCGACTTTCTGAACGGCCTTCAAGATCTCTTGCTGAAGCTTGCCGGTCAGCTCGGCGTTTAACCGCAGCAGGGTTTCCCGCTCCGGCGCCAGCTTTTCCTCGAGCTCCTTCTTCATTTTTTCCAGCTCTTCCGGCTTCTTGCCGTCCTTTTCCGCCTTCTCCAGCTTCTTCTGGCTCTCTTCGAACGACTTTTTGAAACTTTCTTCCTTCTTGCCCAATTCACTCTGGGCCTTGGAAGTCTCCTTGTAGTCCTTGAAAACCTTCTGGACGTCGATGAAACCGATCGAATTAAAATTCGCGGCCTGCGAGACGCCAGCGATAAAGGCGATAGCCAGCAAAGCGACTAATATCTTTCTCATGATTTTCACCTCCTCTTGAACGGTGCTATTTTAACACAGGCGTTTTGGTTCGTCCATAGACCTGCAGGTGGACCAGCAGGACGGAAATATCCGCCGGGGAGACGCCGGCGATCCTCGCCGCCTGGCCGACCGAGGTGGGCCGGACCGCGGCCAGTTTATGCTGGGCTTCGCGGGACAACCCGCGCAGGCCGTGATAATCGAGCCCCGCCGGGAGGCGGCGGTCCTCCAGCTTTTTAAACCGCCTGACCTCTTCGACCTGACGGGTGATATAACCGGCGTATTTGGCCGCGATGTCGATCTGTTCGGCCGCTTCCGGCGTGATCCGGGCCCCTTTTTCAACCGCCGCTTTTTTCCGTAAAAAGGCCCGGTAGCGGCGTTTGTCGACCAGGCCGGCCCGGTGCCCCTTCCCGGTCAACCGGAGATCGGCGTTGTCCTGCCGGAGGAGGAGCCGGTACTCCGAGCGGGAGGTCAGCATCCGGTACGGCTCCAGGATCTCTTTGGTGATCAGGTCGTCGATCAAGGTGCCGATGTAGCTGTCATCGCGCCGCAAGATGAGCGGCTCCCTTTTTTTAACCAGCGCGGCGGCGTTGATCCCGGCCACGATCCCCTGGGCGGCCGCTTCTTCGTAGCCCGAGGTGCCGTTGATCTGACCGGCGCAGAACAACCCGCCGATCTTCTTGGTTTCTAACGTGGACTGGAGCTGAGAGGGGAAGAGATAATCGTATTCCACGGCATAACCGGGGCGGATCAAATCAACCTTTTCCAGCCCGGGCATCGTCCGCAAAAAAGCGACCTGGACGTCTTCCGGCAGCGAGGTTGACATCCCCTGCGCATACATTTCATTTGTGCGGCGGCCGGTCGGTTCGATAAAACATTGCTGCTTTTCTTTTTCCGGAAAACGGATGACCTTGTCCTCGATCGAGGGACAGTAACGCGGCCCGAACCCCTTGATCTTCCCCTGAAAGAGGGGCGAGCGGTCGAGGTTTTTGCGAATGATGTTGTGGGTCCGCTGGTTTGTCCAGGTCAGATGACAAGCGATCTGCGGCAAGCCGATCACCGGGTTTTCCGGCTGTCCCGCTAAGCCGTACTGGGCGTATTCCCAGGTGAAAGAAAATTGTTTAGGCGGGTGGTCGCCCGGCTGGACGGTCATTTTCGAAAAGTCGATCGTCTTTTTGTTCAAGCGCGCCGGAGTGCCGGTCTTGAGCCGGCCGAGTTTTAGCCCCAGCTTCCGGAGCGAGGCAGACAGGCTCCTGGCCGGAAATTCACCCATCCGGCCGGCTTCCTGATGCTTCATCCCGACATGAATTACCCCATTAAGGAACGTACCGGTCGTAACCACTACGGCTTTTCCGTGATAAACAACATCCAGACTGGTTTTAATTCCCGTTACCCGTTGCCCGTTACCCGTTACTATCTCGGTCGCCTCTCCCTGTTTTAGATCAAGATTCGGCTCCGCTTCCAGGAGCTGCTTCATGGTCCGATGATAGTCCAGCCGGTCCGACTGCGCGCGAAGGGCCCAGACAGCCGGGCCTTTATTGGTGTTGAGCATTTTCATCTGAAGAAAGGTCAGATCGGTGGAGATGCCGATCTGCCCGCCCAGGGCGTCGACCTCGCGGATCAGCGTTGATTTGGCGGGGCCGCCCATCGCCGGGTTACACGACATGAAAGCAACGGTGTCGATGTTCATCGTCAAGAGGAGCGTCTGACAGCCAAGGCGCGCCGCGGCCAGCGCCGCTTCGATCCCGGCATGACCGGCGCCGACCACGATCACGTCATAGCGTTTGGGGTAGAAGTATTCCTTGGTTTTATTCATAACGGAACGGGGGACGGTCAGCCTCTGATGTCCCTGACCACAAAAACGATGCCGAGGACTTCGCCGACCACTTTTTCGCGCAGCAGCCGGGCGTTGACCAGCGCGGGGATCCGCTCCTTGAGCTTGTCGATCAACTCCGCTTCGTAGCGCTCCACGACCACTTTTTTCTGAACCACTTCCTCATACAGCTTGTGGAAATCGCTCGGACGCTTGAAGAGGGAGAGGATCGGTTGGCCGGCCACCTCGGTGCCGTCAACGTGGAAAAACTGCCGGGCCTCTTCGTTGATGAAAATGATCCGGCCGAGCAGGTCGGTCACGATCAGCGAATCGGGCATCGTTTCGATAATGGTCTCCGCTGCCAGGGCGGGAGAGATCGCAAAGAGGGCGTAACGGCGCATCGCCAGGAAAATGAAGAAACAGAGCAGGGCGAGGTCAAAGACCGCGGTCGGCGCGGTCAGACGAGTCCCCCAAAAGAGCGGGACGATCTCGTCGGTGACCAGGCCGATCGCCAGCGGGAGGAGCACGCCATAAGCGATCAGTCGGGCGGAAGCGCGCTCGGTCTTTTGGGGGGAGCGCCGGGCGAACTGAAAAAGGAGCCCGACCGCCAGCGTTGAGTAGATGACCGAATTGGCCATGAACAAGCCGTACCAGGCGGAGGGGATGCTGACGATCCCGATCGGCCAGATCTCGAATCGCAGGAACATCAGGTCGGTTAAAAGGAACAGCCCGGTGAGAATGGCCGCCGGCAGATATAACCCGACCAGCGTCAACGGCCGCTTGAGCCAGCGGTCGTTCCGGGTGAACAGGATCGCGAAATGGGCAAAGAGCGGGAAGACGAACGCCCAGAGCGAAGAGCAGAGCCGGTCCAGATCGCGGCCGAGCTCCAGCGTAAAGGCGATCCGCGACGAATATTCCAGGATGGCAGCGGCGAAAGCGACCAGCGCAAAGCTGGCGAAAAAGCGCGCCTGGGCGTTCTCGTAATGCCGCGTCCAGATCTGGAACGCCAGCAATAAAATGAACAGCGAGGCGGCCAATTCAAAGTACGGGAAGATCATTGCCATGACTCCGGGATTATAGTATAATCCCGTCGATATGACAAGACCGCGCTTCCAAAGAATCCTCCTCAAGCTTTCCGGTGAAGTCTTCGGCGGCAAGCTGAAATACGGGCTCGACCTCGATATCCTGGCGACCATCGCCCAGGAGATCAAAGCGGTCAGGGCATTAGGTGTCGGGGTGGCGGTCGTGATCGGCGGAGGGAACATTTTCCGCGGCGTGGCCGGGGCGGTCAAAGGGATCGACCGGGCGACCGGCGACTACATGGGGATGCTGGCCACCGTCATCAACTCGCTCGCCCTCCAGGATTCGCTGGAGCAGGCCGGGGTTCCTTCCCGGGTCCAGACCGCGATCGACATGCGGGCGATCGCCGAACCGTTCATCCGCCGCCGGTCGATCCGGCACATGGAAAAGGGCCGGGTGGTGATCCTGGCGGCCGGGACCGGCAACCCGTATTTTTCCACCGACACCACCGCGGCGCTCCGCGCCGCCGAGCTTGATGCCGAGGTCATTCTGAAGGCGACCAAGGTCGACGGGATCTACGACAAAGACCCGCTGCAGTTCAAGGACGCCAAAAAATTCAAGAAGATCACCCACATGCAGGTCCTGCAAAAACGGCTGCGGGTCATGGATTCGACCGCCGCCTCGCTCTGCATGGAGAACAAGATCCCGATCATTGTGCTTGATCTGATGAAAAGCGGCAACATTAAGAACGCCGTGCTCGGCAAAGATGTCGGCACGCTGGTCGCCGTCGAAAAGACGAGGAGGGATTAGGATGCAGGATGTCATTAAAGACGGGGAAGGCCGAATGATCAAGGCGCTTGAGGTCTTGAAAAAGAATTTTGCGGCGGTCCGCACCGGCCGGGCCAATCCCGCGCTGCTCGACCACATTCACGTTGATTATTACGGGGCGAGCACGCCGCTTAAATCGCTGGCCCAGATCTCCGCACCGGAGGCGCGCTCTTTGCTGGTCACCCCGTACGACAAGACCGCCGCCCAGGCGATCGAAAAAGCGATCATGACCTCCGACCTGGGGATAAACCCGAAGAACGAGGGGGGGCAGATCCGCCTCTCTCTGCCGGAGCCGTCGCAGGAACGGCGCAAAGAGCTGGCCAAGGTGACAAAAAAAGAGGCCGAGGAGGCCAAGATCGCCGTCCGCAACGTCCGCCGCGACGCGATCGAGGTCCTCAAAAAGCAGAAAGCCGACAAAACGATCACCGAAGACGCCGAAAAGATGCAGGATAAGAAAGTCCAGGAATTGACCGATAAATACTGCGCCGAGATTGACAAGCTGTTAGCCGCCAAAGAAAAAGAGATCCTGGAGGTCTAGTCATCGACCGCCAAAACATCCCTCAGCATATCGCGGTCATCATGGATGGCAACGGCCGCTGGGCCAAACAGCGCAACCGGCCGCGGGTCTTTGGCCACAAAGAAGGGGCCGAATCGGTTCGCGCCGTGCTTAAAGGGTGCGCTGAGCTCGGCGTTAAATATCTGACCGTCTACGCCTTTTCCACCGAGAACTGGGGTCGCCCTCAGGACGAGGTCGACTTTTTAATGACCCTCTTTGCGCTGACGATCGACCGGGAGATGGGGGAGCTGATGAAGAACGGGGTCAAACTCCAATTTCTCGGCCGGCTGACCAAGTTCTTCCCTGAATTGCAGAAGAAGATGCGGGAGGCGATGGAGAAGACCAAAGGGAACGACCGCATTACTTTAAGCGTCATGGTTAACTATGGCGGCCGGGCGGAGATCGTTGACGCGGTGAATGAGATCGTCGAACATAGAACGTTGAACACAGAACAGAGGGTGGAGGAAAAAGACGTTCAGGCGCACCTTTATACCAAAGGGATGCCGGACCCAGATCTATTAATACGGACGGCGAATGAAATGCGCGTTTCTAACTTTCTCCTCTGGCAGATCGCCTACGCCGAGATCTACGTGACGGAAACGCTCTGGCCCGATTTCCGACGCGACCAGCTTGTCGCCGCGATCGAAGCGTACCAAAAGCGCGAGCGGCGCTACGGGAAGCTCTAATGGTCATTCGCACGCTGACCGTCTTTTTGACCGCGCCGATCATCATGGCCTGCGTCTACTGGGGCGGCATTCCGTTCCTGCTGCTCATTCTCGGGCTGGCGCTGATCGCCGTCAACGAGTTCTACAATTTGATGATGAAGAAAGGGCTGTTCCCGGCTTTCTGGGTCGGCAACCTGATCACGATCTTCTTCATCGTTTTTGCCTCTTATGCCCTCAAGCGGAACTGGGAACCGGCGCATTCGGCGATCCTGACGCTGGCGGTGGCGATCGCCATGATCGCCGGCGTCTTCCTGAAGCGGGAAAAGGATACGATCGTCGACGTGGCGGTGACGATCCTCGGCATGCTTTACGTCGGCTGGTTCTTCAGCTACCTGCTCTTTATCCGCAGTTTGACCGACCACGGCGGTTACCTGTTCTTTTTACTCTTCACCATTTGGGCGATGGACACGGCCGCCTATCTGGCCGGGCGGGTGCTGGGGCACACGCCGCTCTTCCCCTCGATCTCGCCGAAAAAGACCTGGGAAGGGGCGATCGCCGGCTTTCTGGTCTGCCTGGCGGCGGCGGCGATCTTTTCGCAGACCGCGCAACTGGAGCTGGGCCACGCCTTGATCCTTGGCGCGCTGATCGGCATCTTTGGCCAGATCTCCGACCTGATCGAATCGCTGATCAAGCGCGACGCCGGCGCCAAGGACTCTTCGGACATCCTGCCGGGACACGGCGGGGTGCTTGACCGGATCGACTCCTTTATTCTGACCGCGCCTTTAATGTATTATTACCTGGTTATCTTTGTGTTAAAGTAACGGGTAACGAGTAATGGGTAACGAGAATAAACTAACTAGAGTTGCGGACTTCATGATCAAGCTGGCGTTAGCTGAAGACGTCGGCCCAGGGGATATTACCACGAGAGCGATCGTCCCGGCCGGGCAAAGGGCCAAGGCGGTCTTGCGCGCGAAGCAACGCGGCGTTATCGCCGGATTGGGCGTTGCCAAAGAGGTTTTCCGGCATGTTGATCCGCGGATATCTTTTAAAGCCAAGGTCAGAGATGGTGCCGCCGTCAAACAGGGGGCAATTCTCGCGGTTCTTTCTGGCCCAGCTCGCGGGATACTGACCGGGGAACGGGTGGCTTTAAATTTCTTGCAGCATTTATCAGGGATAGCGACCTTGGCCAGGACCTTCTCATTACTCGTTACCCGTTACTCGTTACGAACGAAAATGCTGGACACTAGAAAGACGACCCCCGGCTTACGTTTGCTGGAGAAATACGCCGTCAGGTGCGGCGGCGGCGTCAATCACCGCCTCGGTCTGCACGACGCGATCCTGATCAAAGACAACCATATCAAATTGTCGGGTGGGATTGGTGAAGCTATTTTCCAGGCCAAAAAGAACGGTTATCGGGCGGCGAAGATCGAGGTGGAGGCGAAAACGCTCGGTGAGGTAAGAACCGCGCTCGAGTTCGGCGTCGGCCGGATCCTGCTCGACAATATGGGCCTTAAAACAGTGCGTCAAGCTGTTCAGTTGTGCCGGAAAGCCAAAGTGCAGACCGAGGCTTCCGGCGGGGTGACTTTAAAGAGCGTCCGGGCGATCGCGCAGACCGGCGTCGACTATATTTCCGTCGGTGCCTTGACCCATTCCGCCCCCGCTTTGGATATCAGTCTTAAAGTGATATAATACTTTTCTTCATGCCGCAGAAGTATGTTCTCAAAACCACTTTTGACGCGGGGAAGCAGTCCCGGATAAATTACCAGGCGGAATTAACCGAGGAACAGCTCCCTGTAGTCACGTCGCCGGGCGGGCCGATGCTGGTCATTGCCGGCGCCGGGTCGGGCAAAACGCGGATCGTGACCTACCGGGTCGCCTACCTGGTTGAGTCCGGCGTTCCTCTCGACCGGATCCTGCTGGTCACCTTCACCAACAAAGCGGCTAAAGAGATGCTCTCGCGGGTCGAAATGCTCCTCCAGCGCGATACCAAGGGGATCTGGGGCGGCACTTTCCACCACATCGGCAATCTGATGCTGCGCAAAAACGCGGCCAAGCTCGGTTTTAGCAGCAACTTCACCATCCTTGACCGGGGCGACTCCAAAGAGCTGATCGACGCCTGCATTGCCGAAGCGCAGATCGATACCAAGGCGCGGCGCTTCCCCAAAGGGGACGCCCTGCAGGATATTTTTAGTCTGGCGCTCAACACCGAACGCTCGATCGTCGACGTCATCGCCTACAACTACGCGCAGTTCGAGCCGCTGACCGGCGAGATCGAAGGGGTCTTCAAACTTTATGTTGACCGTAAGCGGAAGAACAATATCATGGACTTTGACGACCTCCTTTTTTACTGGTGGAAGCTGCTGCACGATCACCCGGATGTGGCGGAGGCTTACGCGGCCAAGTTCCAGCATATCCTGGTTGACGAATATCAGGATACGAACCGCCTGCAGGCCAAGATCATCGACATCCTGGCGGCCAAACACCGGAACCTGATGGTCGTCGGCGACGATTCCCAATCGATCTACAGTTTTCGCGGCGCGCATTTCAAGAACATCATCAACTTTCCGAAACATTATCCCGACGCCCGGTTCTACAAATTAGAGATCAACCACCGCTCGACCCCGGAGATCCTCTCGGTCGCCAACAGCTCGATCATGCTGGCCAAGGACAAGTTTGAAAAGAGCCTGCGGACCAACCGCCCGTCCGGCCAGAAACCGATCATTGTACCGCTGACCACGGCCAGCGAGCAGGCGGCCTTTATCGCCCAGCGGATGCTGGAGCTGCGCGAAGAGGGGCGCTCGCTTAACGAGATGGCCGTTCTTTACCGCTCGCATTACCAGTCGATGGAAGTGCAGATGGAGCTGACCAAACGGGGGATCCCGTTCGAGGTCCGCTCCGGCATCCGTTTTTTTGAAGAGGCGCACATTAAAGACGTGATGGCGCACATCAAGGTCCTGCACAATCCCAAGGACGAGATCTCCTGGCAACGCACGCTTAAGCTGCTCCCCAAGATCGGGCCAAAGACCGCTGACAAGATCTTTCAGTTAATTTCCCAGGCGGCCGACCCGCTGCGGGCGATAGTTGAGCCGGCCGTCCTCTCCCTGGTTCCCGGCGGAGGCGAACGGGAGTTCAAAAGATTTCAGGCGCTGCTGGCGACGCTGTTGGAAAAGATCGGCCAGCCGGCCGAGATGATCCGGATCGTCAGCGAATCGAGCTATGCCGAATACCTCAAGGCACAATACCCGAACTGGCGGGAGCGGCTGGAGGACCTGGCCCAGCTCGGCAGTTACGCCACTCAGTTCAAGTCGCTGGAAGAATTATTGAGCGCGCTGGCCCTGGCCTCGGGGATCGAATCGGAAACGGTCGTTGAAGGGAGCGAGGGGGACAAGGAAGCCTGCGTGCTTACCACCATCCACCAGGCCAAAGGGCTGGAGTGGAAGATCGTTTTTGTCGTCTGGCTGGCGGACGGCCGCTTCCCGTCGTACTTAAGCTTTAACAAGGACGAAGAGATGGAAGAGGAGCGCCGGCTCTTTTACGTCGCCGTCACCCGGGCCAAAGACGAGCTCTACCTTACTTATCCGCTGATCTACTCCGGCTACGACGGCGAGGTCCTGATGAAGATCTCCCGCTACCTGGAAGAGCTCCCCGACTGGGCTTACGACCGCTGGGAGATCGAAACAGACTCTTTTGCTTCGGCCGGGACAGCACGGGAGACGGCGCCGGAAGAGATCGTTGATCTGAGCCAGTACCGGGAAGTCAAGGTCAAAAGCAACAAGGGCGATTTTGAAGCGATCGACCTCAAAGACCTCTTTAATTAGGCTGAAATCAGACCGCTACTTTATCGAGACCAAGTTATCATGCAACTCCGGGAGATCGGTCCGACCAAACAATACCTGCGGGGCAAGATCAGCCGCCAGTACGGCCTCCTGACCGGCATGGGGGAGATCAAGCTTGGGCCGATGAAGCGGGTCAAGCTGGAAGCGATCGATACGGGTTTGAATATGCTGGCCAGGATGGAGCTGGCCTATCTGTGGTGCGCGCAGAAGATCGGCCGCTCCCCCACCTTTACCAGCCTGCCGTTGGAGCAGGCCAGGGTCAAGCTGGGCGAAATCCGCGGCCGGATGAAGGTTAACACGATCGACGGCCAGGCGCTAAACCACTCGCCCGACAACGTCTGCTTTCTTGATGCCGAAGGGAAGATCAGCTGGGTCAACGCCACGATGATCAACGGCTTCGGCTACTCGACCAGCGAACTGATCGGCCGCCCCTTTACCGATTTCGTTCACCTCGAGGACCGGGACCTATTCCTGGCGCGCTGGGCCGCGATCCCGCAGAACCACCACGATTCGTCCTGCGAGGTGCGGCTCAAGCTGTCCGGCGACGGCTACATCTGGGGGGCGATCGCCGGCCGGGTCCTGAAGCAGCAGGGGAAGACGGCCGGTGCGGCCTTGACCATCCGCGACGTTACCGAACGCAAAGAGAAGGAGATCGGCCTGATCCTTAAGGAACGGGCCCGCTTCCTGAACCTGATCTGGCGGGGAATGGGGCATGAGGTCAACAATGCCTTTGCGCCGATCCTGGCGGTGCTGGAAGGGGCCAAGGTCCTGGCGGAGAGAGGGAACGAGGCCACGGTCAAGAGATGTCTGCTGGATATGGCCGGCAATGCCGAGCGGATCAGAAAGTTCACCGACCGTCTCCAATTCTTTATGGTCGCCTCAGCCGAGAGCCGGATCAGGAGCGACCTGCGGCTCCTGATCGTTAACGTGGTCGAGCTGATGCAGGAACGGTTTCAGGCGCTCAAGGTCAAGGTCCGGATAATTGCGCCGGAGGCCTTTGATGTGCAGCTGAGCAGAATGGTGCCGGAAAGCTTCGTTGCTGAATTCCAGTTCAACGGGCTGGAAATGGTCATGATGGACCTGCTGAGCAACGCGATCGACGCGATCGCCCTGCGGTCGGCCGAAGAGCCGGACGCACCCAGGCAGATCGATATCAGTATCGACCGGACAGCCGCCGGCCAGCGGCCGGCGATCAGCGTCGCGGTCAGTGATACCGGTTGCGGGATAAGGCCAGAAAACAGGGACAAGATCTTTCAGCCGTTTTTCTCGACTAAAAGGGCGGGCGACGGAACGGGGCTGGGGATGGCGGCGATCCAGGAAACGCTCAGGCAGCACGGCGGCACCGTTTCGGTCAGCTCCGAGCCGGGCCGCGGCACGCAGATCATATTCCGTCTTCCTGTTTAACCCCGCAGTTGGCCGAACAGTAAATCTGCTATAATGGCTCCTCGCCCATGTTCAGCTTTACGCAATCCGAAGAATTCGTCAAACTGGAATCCGAATATCCTTTTTTGCGCCGGGCGCGTGAACAGGTCTTCGGTTTAAGGTCGCTCCCCTTTGTGATCGTCGACATCGAAACGACCGGCCTCGAGCCGGCGGACAACGAGATCACCGAAGTCGCCGCGCTCAAGCTGGACAAGGGGGAGATCATCGATGTTTTCGGCTCGCTCATCCGCGTCAACCGAAAATTGCCGCCCGAGATCATCAAGCTGACGGGAATTACCGATGAGCTGCTGCGCGAAGAGGGGAAGAACCGGAACCAGGTTTTGCGCGCTCTGTACGATTTTATCGGCAAGACGCCGCTCATCGCTCACAACGTGGAATTCGACCTCCCGTTCATCAACCACCACTTGAAAAAAGACTGGGGGATCACCCTGCAAAGCCCGCCGGTTTGCACGCTCAAGCTGTCGCGCAAGCTTTTACCGGGGCTATCTTCGCATCGGCTGGGGGAGATCGCCAAATACTTCAAGGTCCCGGTCTCCCAGGCGCACCGCGCCGCCGGCGATGTCGAAACGACGCACCAGGTCTGGAACAAATTGGTCGAACTGCTGGAAAAGAACAATATCAATACGCTGGAAACGCTGCTGAAGTACGCGGTCTGACCACTCCAGCGATAATCGCTGAAATTCGCCCCGCTTTTTGCCAAGAATGAACTATGCGGCTAACGACCAACAAGGCTCCGCGCACGATCTTGTTCGAGAGCGGGCCGAACTATTACGGCGCCAGGTCTCCCGGGCAGTACATTAGGAACCTGGCCACCGAAACGAGGGCAAAACACGGCCTGGACCTCTCGGTATTAATGTATACCAGGGATAACGATCTCCCCCATACCAACCTCCATGTCGGGGGGAGCTATGTCGAGGTGTACAACGTTCAGGGCTTTTTAAAAACCCTGAACGAGGAAGGCTTTCCTTTTAACCTGGCGTTGAACGGCTCGCCGGAATACGACCGGCACTTTCCCCTGCACGACAAGGAAGTCCGTTTTCTGGCTAAAATGGAGGATTCGGGGAGCCGCAACGGGGTGCGCAACATGGTAACTGTCGCCGACAACGCCCTGGTGCCGGAGATCAGGGCAAGATTTCCGGGGCTGGAGGTAGCCGCCTCCTGTATCTCGGCAGCCTTTCGGCCGAACTTAGTGAGCTTCAGGGGAGAGCAGGGGGTCAGCTTTGATGATCCGCTCTTCTTCGTCAAATATTATCGCTATTTATACTTGATCTGTGATCGGGTCGTTTCGATCCCGCAATTGAGCACCCCCGGGTTTTTTCTGGCTCTGGAGCTGACCAAAGACGCGTTGCGGGCCAAAACGATCCTATTTTTGAACCTGGGGTGCGGCTCGCCGCAGATCGGCCGCTGCGTCAATCATTATCAGGGGGTCAGGAATGAGATCAGCCGCCGGCTGCCGGAGATCCCGGCGCGTTTTCTGGTCCGGGCGGAAGATACGGTTATTGCCGGTGACGCGACCTGCTGCCGGCAGGCCTTTAGTTCGCTGGAGCTGACGAGCCGGTTCGCCGACCTGCGGGCGCTGCACGGCCTGGGGATATTTCAGTTCAAGGTCCCGGCCCGCTCGAGCCGCGCCGCGCAAACTCTCGACTTTTTATGCCGCTTTCTCACCAGGGAACAGGGGGCCGCCGCTTTCCCGGACAAACCAGTGCTCTGGGGATACCGCCGGGAGGAGATCAAGCTCAGTTTGCTGGAAAATTATCCGGCGGATACGCACCAGGTCCTGGCTGAATACTTTTGGCCGGGCTATGATGCTGATGGCCGCGAGGCTTACTGCGGTCATACCGCCAACCAGGTGCACAGTAACCTGCACGCAATGGCGGCGCAGTTGTGGGCGGGAAATAGAATGAAATTGTCAGCCGTGGAGAGCGAGAAGTGAACATATGCATTTAAGTGTTGCCGAGAGCATCAGCCGCTTTAGACACGTTCACCGGGCCGCGCGCGTGATGAGCTCCTTGCTGGAGCGGCAGCGCCATCTCGTTTTCAAACTGGGGCGACACGAGCAATGTGTCACCAGCGAGACTAAGGAACTTGGACCTAACCACCTTCCCCAATCTGACCGAGAGATTTCGGCGTACCGTGATGCGGTGCTGGCGGTGCTGGCGGCCCCTTCCCGGATCGAGAACGGGCCGGAACTGTTCTTACGGTTAGTCCCCCACGCCCTGGATATTCCGCCCGGGCAGTGGAAAGAAGTTGAACTGCCGCAGTTGATCTACCGCCTGACCGAAAATTGCTGGGGCTGGAACAGAACGCCCTGGGCCAGCTGCCACAAAACCCAGGAGTATATAGCGGCGCTGCCCCGCAAAGCACTCCTCTCACTAGCTTGGTACCTAAAGGATGTCGCGGCGAAGCAGAATGGCCAAGCTGGGGACCTAGAGCAGTCGCGCGCCTGGCTGCCAACGGACAAGGCGATCGAGTTATTGAAGGAGAACCAGGCAATCCGGATAATGGGCTTGCAACTAAAGGACCGGACTTATTACCGCCATGGCTTGATCTGGGAAGGGACAAAGCTGGCCGAGCTGCTGCTGCTGAATTACATCCCCAGCACCGAGCTGTTTCACGTTAGCGGCACGTTCGATTACGCTTTCAGCGGCACATTGAAGCAGTTTCAACCGGGAGATGTTCATTGGGTTCTGCTGACCAAAGGAAGGGACCCGCTAGTCGATGACACCCCTGACCCGCAAATCGAACCGCCGGTCAGCCTGGCCGGTTGAATCCCTCTCTGTCCCTCTGATATACTGATGTTCTGCGGTTCTAACGTGGCCCCATCGTCTAGGGGTTAGGACACCAGCTTTTCAAGCTGAGAACCGGGGTTCGATTCCCCGTGGGGCTATAAATTTGCTTCGCAAATTTAAGAATGTGGGATAAGAATGAGGAATGAGGGGGAATGTAGAATCAAGCAAATTCATCCCTCATTCCTCTTCCTCATTCCTCATTCCTATTCTTTCGCAGGGCTATTTTGTTATGGTTCATTTTAAAGAGGGAGAGCACGATCGAAACGGAAAACCTGGCGGCCTCGTCATATGAAGCGCAGGCGTTTGAAGGCCTGTTCCTGTCGGAAATAGATCTGACCGGGAAAGAGTTCTCTGACTGTTCATTCAAGAACTGTCACTTCCTTGGTTGCCGGCTCTCAGCTGCCTCTTTTCGAGATTGCCGCTTCCACAATTGTACGCTGGCCAACATCGCGGTTGATAATTGCGGTTTTCAAAGCGCCAGCTTTATCGGCTGCAAGCTGGTCGGCATCATCTTTTCACCGCTTAAAAAAGCGCTATTAAGCTGGGAATTTATCAAATGCCGGATAGAACTTTGTAATTTCAATGGGTTGAAGATCAAGGAAACGAAGTTTCTTGACTGCGTGATCAAAAGCACCGACTTTATCAATATCGATCTGAGTAGCGCGGATTTTTCCGGTTCCGATCTGCAGGGAAGCCGCTTCCACGGAGCGAACTTGGGGAAAGCCAGATTTTCCACTGCATTTAACTACGTGATCGATCCGACCTGCAATCAAGTCAAACAAGCCCGCTTCTCCGCGCCGGAGGCGCTGGCTCTGCTGGTCCCGTTCGGGATCAAGCTCGATAGTTGACGCCGTGTTATAATCATATTGTATGGCCTTATCGCTCGGCATCGTCGGATTACCCAACGTCGGCAAGTCGTCCTTGTTCAACGCGCTGTCGCGCGCCAAGGCGAACGTCTCCAATTACCCGTTCTGCACCATCGACCCCAACATCGGCGTCGTTGAGGTCCCCGACGAGCGGCTGCAAACCCTGACCAAAATGTTCAGCTCTAAAAAGACCGTGCCGGCGGTGATCGAGTTTTACGACATAGCCGGCCTGGTCAAAGGGGCGAGCCGGGGCGAAGGTCTGGGGAATAAATTTCTCGGCAACATCCGCGAAGTCGACGCCATTCTGCACGTTGTCCGCTGTTTTCAGAGCGAGGAAATCGTCCATGTCGAGGGGGCGGTCAACCCCCGGCGTGATATCGAGATCATCAACCTAGAGCTGAGCCTGGCCGATATGTCGCAGGTGGAAAAAAGACAGCTCTTTATCAAACAGAAGGTCAAAACCGGCGACACCCGCGCTGTCCGCGAGAACGGCGTCCTGCAGCAGCTCTACGACTGGCTGGCCAAGGGTAAATTAGCCAGAAACTTCCCGTTCGAGGAAAAAGATAAGGAATGGCTCAAGGAGGTTTCCCTGCTTACGCTCAAACCGGTCCTCTACGCCGCCAACGTTGATGAAACGGGGGATGAGGGGCAGGTCGAGGTGGTTCGGGCGGTGGCTAAAGAGGACGGGGCGGGGGTCGTGGTCATCTCATCGAAGCTCGAGGCCGAGTTGGCGGAGCTTTCACCGGAAGACGCCCAGGCCTTTTTGACGGAATTGGGGATGAAGGAGTCCGCCCTGGCCAAACTAATCCGCGCCAGCTACGAATTGCTCAACCTGATCACCTTTTTTACGGCCGGGGAGAAAGATTCGCATGCCTGGACGGTCACGAGGGGGGCAAAAGCGCCGCAGGCGGCCGGCAAGATCCACTCGGATATGGAACGAGGCTTCATCGCCGCCGAGGTCGTTCACTACGCCGATATGATCGCCTGCGGATCTTTCGCGGCCGCACGCGAAAAAGGGCTTCTGCACACCGAAGGGAAGGAATATGTGGTCGAGGATGGGGATTTGATTTTAGTCCGCTTCGTGGTATAATATTACCCTCACGCGAAATGGCGCTTTTCCACGATCCAATTTACAGGAGGTTTTTGCGTTGAACCAGTATGAATTGATATTAATAATGGACCCGGGGATGGGGGAAGAAAAGGTTTCCCAGTTAACCACCAAGATCGAAGATAAGATCAAGGCGTTGGGCGGCGAGATCGAAAAGACCGAAAAATGGGGGATCAAGCGCCTCGCTTCGATGATCAAAAAGGCGAAATCACTGACCCAGGGCGTTTACACCATGATCCGGTTCAATTCGCCCGCTGCCGTGCCGGCTGAGATCAAGGCCTATCTCAAGGTTAACGAGAGCGTGATTCGCTCTTTCCTCTCCCGCGCGGTCATTCTGCCCGAACCCCGGCCGGATAGAAGAGAGATCGCCGGCGCGCCGCTGGCGGCGGTCGCCGTAGGCGAGATCAAAGGGGAGCCGTTTGGCGAACCTAAATAGGATCATCCTGGTCGGCCGACTGGCCGCCGACCCCGATAGCCGCTCCACCGTTGAGGGGCTGCCGATCGCCCGGTTCAAGCTGGTCGTGGAACGGCCGTTCGGCGGGCAGGGGGAGAACGGTTCCGATCTGATCGATATCGTTGCCTGGCGGCGGTTGGCGGAAATTTGCGGCCAGTACCTGAAGAAGAACCAACTGGTGCTGGTCGACGGCCGGATCCAGAACCGCTCGTTCGAGGACCAGAGCGGGCAACGCAAGTGGGTGACTGAAGTGGTTGCCGCGAACATGACGATGCTGGAGAAGGGGCAAGGGGGGAAGAGAGAGGAAGCCGCGGTCGCGCTGGCAACAGAGGACGAAGTCGTTGACGACGCCGACCTGGCGAGCGACCTACCGTTTTAACATGTACAACAAAGCATTTTTGATCGGCAATTTGACCAAAGACCCGGAGGTTCGCTCGACGACGAGCGGGATCCCGGTCGCCCGGTTCACGCTGGCGATCAATCGCTTCAAGAAGGGCGGCGAACAGGAAGCCGACTTTATCAACGTCGTCGCCTGGCGGCGGCTGGCGGAGATCTGCGGCGAATTTTTGAAAAAGGGCCGTCCGGTGGCGATAGAAGGCCGCCTGCAGATCCGCAGCTTTACCGGGCGCGACGGCCAAAAGCGGACCATGGCCGAGGTCGTGGCCGACAACATGCAGATGCTCGGCAGCAAGCCGGGAACAGGTCCCGGCCCGGCCAGGGAAACTGCGCCGGCCGAGAACACGATCGTTGACGATATACCATTTTAAAGGGGTGGAGCAATGACCAGGGAAGCAAGGAAACCAAAAAGCGGGGGCCAGTTCAAAAAACGAAAAAAGAAGCCGTGCGTCTTTTGTGTCGACCAGAAAGAGATCGATTACAAGGACATCGGCTTCGTCAAGCGGTTCATGACGGACCGCGGCAAGATCGCGCCGCGCCGGCTCTCCGGCTGCTGCGCCCTGCATCAGCGGATGATCGCCAAGGCAGTTAAGCGAGCGCGGCAGATCGGCCTGGCGCCGTTCGTGGTGGACTAAAATGAAGGTCATATTCGTCGAGGATGATCGCGTCGCCGAAGTGTCCGAAGGATACGCCCGCAACTATTTGCTGCCGCGCAAATTGGTCATCAAGGCTTCGCCGCACGCCCTGGCACTGGTTGCCAAGCGCGAGGCCAAGAAAAAAACCGAGGTCGACAAAAAGCGGGTCGCGATGAACGAGCTGGCGGAAAAGCTGGCAGCCAGCACCGTAACCGTGACCGCCGACGTTGGTGAAGGCGGCAAATTGTTCGGCTCGGTGACCGCGGCCGATATCGCCGGCGCCGTTAAACGGGAACTGGGCATTGAGCTCGACCGGAAAAAGCTCGATCTGCGCGAACCGCTCAAGGTGGTCGGCGAGTACAGCGTCCCGGTCAAGCTTTTTCAGGACATCACCGGCACCATCAAGCTTAACGTCGCCGCCAGGTAGAGGATGAGCACGCTTCGCGAGAAGCTGGCCGCTCTCCCCGCCAAACCGGGGGTTTACCTCTTCAAAGACCGGGCCGGTACGGTTATTTACGTCGGCAAAGCGAAATCGCTCCGCCGCCGGGTCGCTTCTTATTTCAAACCCAATCCCGACCTTAAGACCTCGATCCTGGTCAGCCGCCTTTATGACGCCGACTTTATCACGACCGGTTCAGAACTGGACGCGCTTATCCTGGAAGAGCAACTGGTCAAAAAATACCGGCCGCGCTACAACATTGCCCTGAAAGACGACAAAGCCTATCCCTATCTTAAGCTGACGGTCAATGAAGAATGGCCGCGGCTGCTGCTCGTCCGCCGGCGGGAAAAGGACGGGGCGCTGTACTTCGGTCGTTTTCAGGGCGGAATGGTGCGGGCGGTTGTTCGCCTGGTCAAAAAGCTGTTCCCGATCCGCTGGTGCGTCGAATCGCCCCTCCGGTCAAGGGAGCAGCCGTGTCTTTATTATCACATCGGAGCGTGCGCCGGCCCCTGCATCGGCCGGATAACAAAAGAAGATTACCGGACGCTGATCGAAGGATTGGCCCTTCTCCTCCGGGGGAAGATGGCCGGCGCGATCGCCAAATTGCAGGTGGAGATGGCGCGGGCCGCGGCCCGGCGCGATTACGAACGGGCGGCCGCTTTGCGGGACAGCATTAAGCTGATCGAAAAGATGCAGGCGGGGAAATCGACGCTCGGTCGGACCCCGACGCCGCGCGGGATCCGGGAGCTGGCGGAATTACAGCAGGCGCTTAACCTGAAAAAGCTCCCGATGCGGATCGAATGTTTCGACATCTCCAATCTCCAGGGGGCGAACATGGTGGCGTCGCTGGTCACCTTTCTGGGGGGCGCGCCGCTCAAAAGCGATTACCGCCGCTTTAAGATCCGTTCGGTGGAGGGAAAACCAAATGACGTCCAGGCGATCTATGAAGTGGTCAAGCGGCGCTACGCCGGTTCACTGGCCCGTAAAATGGACGATCCCGATCTGGTCATGGTCGACGGCGGCGCCGCGCAGGCGGCCTTTGGGCAGAAAGCCTTGACCGAAGCGGGTCGAAGCAAACTGCCGCTGATCGGCCTGGCTAAGCGCGAAGAGGAGATCTACCTGCCCGGACACCCCAAGCCATTACACCTTGACCGGGCGACGCCCGGACTCCAATTGCTGCAGCGGATTCGCGACGAAGCGCACCGTTTCGCCATTACTTTTCACCGAGAAAAGCGAAAAAAGTCGTTTTTCGCTTAACTTGTGGCTCACTGGTGTTTGTGTTATGATAAAAAATGATGAAGCTGTGGACTGGCGCTTTGGTCCTGCTGCTGCTCGGCAGCCAGGTGTTGGCGGAAGATTTGACCGAGCAAGAACGGCTCCAGGCGATCCAGAACGAACTTAAACAAAGCCAGGCCAAGCTCCAGGAAACCAAGAAAAAGCGGCAGAATGAGCTCGGTAAACTGGTGGAAATAACCCAGGAATTGCGGCAGGCGAATCGGCGGCTGAACAAGGCCAAAGAAAAGATCAACGAGAACGTGACCAAGATCAGCGAACTCTCCGTCGAGTTGAAAAAGAACGAAGCTGACCTGGAACATAAATCGAGCCTGCTGGAACAGCGCGTGCGGGAGTCATTCAAGAACGGTCGGATCAGCTATCTGGACCTGCTGTTTGCTTCCCGCTCGATGTCGGACTTCCTGAACCGGGCCTATTACTTTGAAAAAGTGGTCGCCCGCGACGCCAGCCTGATCCGCAATGTCCGGCAGGAATTGCGGGAGACCAAGGAAAAGCGGACCGACCTGAATATCCGGACGCGGGAGATCAAGCAGCTGACCTCGGTCATTGCTGAACAAAAGGTCAAGATCTCGACCCAGGCGGAAGAGAAGAAAAAGGTCCTGTCCGAGCTGCAAGAGCGCCAGGCGGAATACGAGAACAAGATCGCCGAGCTGGAGCGGAGCTCGCGGGAACTGGAGATCCTGATCCAGCAAAAGGTGACCGAGCGGGAGAAGACCGGCTCGGTCGCCCGGGGGAGCGGGGCGATGATCTGGCCGCTACAAGGGCGGATCACCTCGCGTTACGGGACCTACAGACGCTGGGGCCGGGCGCGCCATACGGGGATCGATATTGCCGCGACCTACGGCAGCCCGGTTATGGCGGCGGACTCCGGTGAAGTGATCTTTGCCGGCTGGTGGGACGGATACGGGAAAGCGATCGTCATCGATCATGGGAAAGGGATCGCCACGGTCTATGGCCACCTCTCCCGGATCTATCCGTCGGTCGGGATGACGATCGCCAAGGGGCAGACGATCGGGCTGGAAGGTAACACCGGTTACTCGACCGGCCCGCACCTGCATTTTGAAGTGCGCAAGAACGGCAAACCGGTCAACCCGGGGCCTTACCTGCCGAAACGATAAGGAGGAAAACATGTTCAAGATTTCCAAAGCTGGACTGACCGTGGCCGTGCTGCTGATCGCGCTGACCTCTTTCTCCGTCGGCCGGGTGGTGGCGCAGGGGAGCGACCTGCAGAGCAAACTGGAGACTTATTTACAAGTCTTGGAGATCGTTAAAGGCGATTACGTCGAAAAGAACGTCGACGACCAGAAGTTGGTTTACGGCTCGATCCGCGGCCTGCTCGACGCGCTGGACGATCCCTATACCCGCTTCATGGAGCCGAAATCTTACAAGGAAATGAAGATGCGGATGAGCGGTTCGTACTCCGGCATCGGGATCTACATTGGGATCAAGGAAAAGCAGCTGATGGTGATCTCGCCGATCGCGGACACGCCGGCCAAGAAGATGGGGCTCAAAGCCGGGGACGCGATCCTCAAGATCGACGACAAAGATACCAAGGACATGGCGCTGGAGGAGGCGGTCAGTCTGATCCGCGGGCCACAGGGCTCCAAGGTCAAGATCTCGGCACTGCGCAAGGGGTGGAAAGAGGCCAAGGATTTTGCCATCACGCGCGAAAAGATCGTGATCAAGAGCGTGGTCGCCAAATTGCTTAACAACGGGATCGCCTACATCAAACTGAACACCTTTGAAAACCTGGCGGCTGCCCGGGAGTTCGAAAAAGCGCTGCGCAGCGCCCGGGATGCCGATGGGCTGATCATCGACGTCCGCGGGAACGGCGGGGGCTTATTGCAGAACGCCGTTGATATCGGCAGCATGTTCATTGCCACCCCGGGGATGATCGTTCAGACCGTGGACCGGGAAGGCCGCCGCGAGCAGCTGGAATCGACCGGCCGGGTCCTCTGGACCAAACCGGTGGTCCTGCTGATCAACGAAAGCTCGGCCTCGGCTTCGGAGATCCTGGCCGGCGCGCTCCGCGACAATAAAGTCGCCACGCTGGTCGGCATGCATTCTTTCGGCAAGGCGTCAGTTCAGAACGTCCGCCAGTTAAACGACGGGTCCGCCGTTCTCCTGACGATCGCCAAATACCTGACCCCCAACGGAGAAGATATCACCAAGCGCGGTATCTCGGCGGAGGTCGTTGTCCCGGTCCCGACCGCCGAGGCGGAAGTCGAAGCGGACGATTCCTTGCCCGACGAGACCAGAGATGTCCAACTGCAAAAAGCGATCTCGATCCTCAAGGGGAAGATCATGGAGAGGGCTGGTGCCCAGGGTTGAACGCCTCGATAGCGAAGCGGACCTGAAACAGCTTGACCGAAGCGCGATGCTGGCGGTCGTGGCCGGCATGCCGGAGATGCTGGAGCAGGCGCGGCAGCTGGCGGCCGGCGTCCAGCTGCGGCCGGTCCCGGTCAGCCGGGTGATCTTTGTCGGGATGGGCGGCTCGGCGATCGCCGGCGACCTGGCAGCCGACCTCTTTTATAAAAAATGTCCTGTTCCCCTGACCACGATCCGGAATTACGTGCTGCCGGAAGGGATCGATAACTCGACCCTGCTGATCGCGCTCTCTTACTCCGGCGAAACCGAGGAAACCCTCTGGGCGCTGAAGGACGCCGAAAAAAAAGGGGCGCAGGTCGTTTGCATCACGGCCGGTGGCAAGCTCCGCGAGATCGCCGAAGCCAAAAAGCACCCGGTCTATTTGGTCCCGTCCGGATACCAGCCGCGCGCCGCGCTCCCTTTTCTGCTGGTCTGCCTGCTGACCGTCCTGGAAAAATACGATCTGATCGCGCCGCAGGAGGGGGCGCTGACCGAAGCGATCGCCCAGCTGCAGAAAATGCGGGAAGAATATAAACCGGGCAAACCGGCCCGGACCAACCAGGTTAAACAACTGGCCAAAAAGCTGCAGGGGAAGATCCCGCTAATTTTCGGCGTGGCCGGCACGACCGGAGCCGTCGCCTACCGGGCCAAATGCCAGTTCAATGAGAACAGCAAGCAAACGGCGCTGGCGAATGTTTTTCCGGAGCTTAACCACAATGAGCTGGTCAATATCGCCGCTCTGTCAAAGGACCGCCAGCCTTTTGCCCTGATCGTCCTGCGCGACGACGACGATCCGGAACGGGTCAAAAAACGGATCGAGATCACCAAGTCGCTGATCAGCCGCCAGCTCGGCGGGGTCAACGAGCTGGCCGGGCAGGGGAAGACGCCGCTGGCCAGGGCGCTTTCGCTGATCTACTGTCTTGATCACCTCAGCGTCTACCTGGCGATCCTGCAGGGGGTTGATCCGACGCCGGTCGACGTGATCGGTCGCCTCAAAAAGGAGATGGCTCGTTGAAGGCGGTAATTATTGCCGGCGGCCTGGGGACGCGGCTCCGCCCGCTGACTTACAATACGCCCAAACCGATCGTGCCGGTCGCCAACCGGCCGTTCATCCTCCACCAGATCGAACTGCTCAAACAGCACGGGATCACCGAGATCATCCTTAACCTGCATTATCTGACCGACGAGATCAAGTCGATCCTGGGCGATGGACGCAAACACGGCGTTAAACTGTATTATTCGCACGAGAAGCAGCCGCTGGGGACGGCCGGCGCGGTCAAGAACGCGGAGGAATTCTTCGACGAAGAGCCGCTGCTTATCTTCAACGGCGACGTCCTGACCGATATCAATCTTTCCCAGATCATCGCTTTTCACAAGAAGCACAAGGCGCGGGCGACCCTGACCCTGACCCGGGTGGAAGACCCGACCGCCTACGGCTTGATCGTGACCGACCCGCACGGAGTCGTCACCCAGTTCATTGAGAAACCGAGCTGGGAACAGGTCGCCAGGATCAAGCAACTCGGCACCGCCGACACGATCAATGCCGGCATCTACGTGCTCGACCCGAAGGTGTTCCGCAACGTGCCGGCCGGGGTCCCATACTCGTTCGAGCGGCAGCTCTTTCCCGATCTGCTGGCCAAAGGTGAATTGGTTTGCGGTTTTATCTCCGATCGGTACTGGATGGATATCGGCAAACCGAGCCAATACCGCCAGGCTCACGAGGCGATCCTCCGCAACGAGGTGGCGGTCCGCCTGCACGGGACCAGGATCGATAACCGCTACTGGCTGGGCGATCATGTTAAGCTGGCCAAGAGCGTCAAGCTGAGTGGGCCGTCGATCATTGGCCAAAAGGTCACCATCGCCGACGACTGCAAGATCAAGGACTTTGCCGTTATCGGCGACGGCGTGACGATCGGCAAGGGATCCAGTCTGACCGGGGTGATCGTCTGGGAAGGGGCCAAGATCGGTGCCGAGACGGTGCTGGACGGCTGCATTATCGGCTACGATTGCGTTATCGAAGACAACGTGACGATCGGCCCGGGCGCGGTCCTGGCCGACCGGTCGGTGGTAAAGAAAGGATCGACTTTATGCTCAAGGTAGTGGCCAGAGAACAAGTGGCGGCGGAGGTTGCCCGGCTGGTCAAACAGCGGGAGCTCTCCTGCGACCGGCCCGAATCGGCGGCGGTAAAGGCGATCGTCGCCGCGGTCCGGGAAAAAGGCGATCAAGCCTTATTGGACTACACCGCCCAGTTCGATAAAGTAAAACTGCAGGCCAGCGAGCTGTTGGTAGGGCCGGCGGCGCTCGAACAGGCGACCCAAAAGGTCAGTCAGGAGTTCCGCGCTTCGCTGGCCAAAGCGGCGCAGAATATCACCGCTTTCCACCGCAAACAAAAGAGCGATGAATGGTTTGAAACGCTCCCGCTCGATGTGCTGCTGGGGCAGCGGTTGATCCCGCTCCAGCGGGTCGGCATTTACGTCCCGGGGGGCCGGGCGATCTATCCGTCGTCCGTGCTGATGAACGCGATCCCGGCTAAAGTTGCGGGGGTCAGCGAGATAATCCTGGTGACGCCGCCGCCGGTCAGTCCATATGTGCTGGCGGCTGCCGCCGAGGCGGGCGTGACGGCGGTTTATCAGATCGGCGGGGCGCAGGCGATCGCCGCCCTGGCTTACGGGACCGCGACCATTCCGCGGGTCGACAAGATCGTTGGGCCCGGCAATATCTACGTTACCCTGGCCAAGAAAGAGGTCTTCGGCGCGGTCGGGATCGAGAGCCTGGCCGGGCCGTCTGATGTGTTGATCGTGGCGGACCAGGACGCCGAGGCGGAGTACATCGCCGCCGATCTGCTGGCCCAGGCGGAGCACGATCCGACCTCCTCGGCCGTACTGGCGACCAATTCCCGGAAGCTGATCAATGAAGTGGAAAAAGAGCTGGCCAAGCAGCAAACCAAACTAAAACGACGGGCGATCATCGATCAGGCGGAAATCGTTTTGCTGGAGGTCGGCTCGATCGACGAAGCGATCGGGATCGCCAACCAGTTGGCGCCCGAGCATCTGGAACTGGAGGTGGGCTCCCCGCAAAGGCTGCTGGAAAAGATCAGGAACGCCGGGGCCGTTTTCCTTGGCCCCCATTCACCGGTCGCGGTCGGCGATTACCTGGCCGGGCCGAACCATGTCCTGCCGACCGGCGGCACCGCCCGGTTCGCCTCGCCGCTCGGCGTCTACGATTTTGTCAAACACCAGAGCATTATCGGTTACACCAAACCGGCGCTCAAGAATGTCTGGCACGACGTGAAATTACTGGCGGAGACCGAGGGGCTGGACGCGCACGCCCGGTCTATCGACGTTCGATTCTCTTAATTAGGGCTTGAGGGTTGTCCCGGACGGTGGTCAGCGCTTCCTCGTCGGTCATCCCCGCTTCTTTACAGAGCTGGTAAGCCTGATCCTGGGTGATCATGTCCGTCTCGGTGTGGCAGTCGGTGTCAACAACGCAGCTGGCCTTGAACTGCCGGGCCATGGCCGCCACATGATGGTTCCCTTCGCGATGACCCCGGCGGGCGGTGATCTCCAGATAAACGCCGTTCTGCGCGGCCAGGATCGCGTCCTCTTCGGTGATCTTGCCGGGGTGGGCCAGGATGTCGACCAGGCCGGCTTCTTTGACCGCGGCGTGATTGGTCCCCGGGTAAACGGACTCGACCGGCGATTCACCGTGGACGATAACGATCCGGGCGCCGTTGCGGCGCGCTTTACGGCAATATTCGGGGATGAACACGGGTTTAATGTAGCTGACTTCCGCGCCGGGGAAAAATTTGAGCGAGAGCTTCCCCCGGGTCGCTTTTTCGTACTTGACCAGCGCCTTAAGGACCTCTTCGAGGTTGGACTCGTCAACGTGATCGGTAATTGCCAGCGCGGAGTGACCGCGGACCTCGGCCTCGCGGACCAGGGCGGCCGGCAGGAGGGCCCCGTCGCTGAAAACGGAATGACAGTGGAATTCGACCCGGGAACCGAGATCGGTCATGTAATTATGGTATCATAGTAATTAATGAGTAAACAAGTCGAACCGCGCTGCCCCTATTACGGCTCCTGCGGCGGCTGCCAGCTGCAGCACCTGGACTATCATGACCAATTGGACCTGAAAACAAGGATTGTCAGGGAATACATGGAGCAGCAGGGAGTAGCAGGGACGGGGGTTAGACCGACGATCGGCATGGAGGATCCGTGGTTCTACCGGAATAAGGTCCAGTTCCCGATCCGGCGGCAGAACGGTAAACTGCAGATCGGTTACTTCCGCCAGCGGAGCCACGAGGTCGTCAATATCAAGGAATGCTACATCCAGGACCCGTTCCTGACCGAGATCGCCCAGATCGCCGGGAAGATCCTGGAAGAGCGGGAGATCTCAGCCTATGACGAAAAAACCGGCCAGGGGATCCTCCGGCACTTTGTCGGCCGGAGCGGGGCCCAGACCGGCGAACTGCTCCTGGGGATCGTGGTCAACGGCAAAGGACTCCCCGCCGGTTTTACCATCGCCGATGAGATCAAGAAACAGGAACGGCTGATGCACCGGCTGGTCGCCCGGCATCAGGATTACCCCCGTTTTGAGGAGCGGCCGAAGATCGTCGGGATCGTCCAGAACAGCAACACGGCCCGCGGTAATGTGATCCTGGGGCAATACAACACGACCCTGCTTGGTATCCCGTTCCTGCGCGAGCGTCTCGGGCCGTTCAGGTTTAAAGTCAGCCTTAACTCGTTCCTCCAGGTTAACCCCCGGCAGACGATCAAGCTTTATAACCTGATCAAAAAGTACGCGGAGCTGTCCGGGACCGAGCAGGTGGTCGACGCCTACGCCGGGATCGGGACGATCGCTTTTTGGCTGGCGGAAAAGGCGGCCGAAGTGGTCGGCATCGAAGAACGGGCAGAGGCGGTCAAGGACGCCAACCAAAACATCGCGCTCAATCAATTGACCAATGTCCGGATGGTCGCCGGCCAGGCCGAAAAGGAATTTCCGAAAAATGCGGATGTGGTCGTTCTGGACCCGCCCCGCGGCGGCTGTTCCGACCAGGCGCTGAAACGGATCGTTCGGGCCGAACCCCGCAAGATCATCTACGTCTCCTGCAACCCGGCGACGCTGGCCCGGGACCTGACGGTCCTGACCAAAGCCGAATACCGGATCGAGATCATCCAGCCGGTCGACATGTTCCCGCAGACGGAGCACGTCGAGGTGGTGGTGAAGTTAAGCCGCTGAGGTCGAGACGGTCTTGCGGCGAAGCCCTTTCTTCCGGCTCTTTTCTTTTTTCCGCTTTTGCCGTCTTTTTATTTCCTGCTGTCTGGTGCGTGGCATAGCTCTATTATAGCACTCTTTGCGTCAGGCGGGAACCAGCGAGCGTCCGGGAAACGCCGAAACCAGGTCATTTGCCGGCGGGCAAAGTGCCGGGTCCGCTTTTTTACTTCTTCGACCATCGTCCGGTGGTCCCACCGGCCGGCCAGATAGTCGACCACTTCTTTGTAGCCGAGCGCCTGGAAGGAGTTCAGCGCTTTGTCGTAACCGTTAGCCAATAATCCTTTGACCTCGTCAACCAGGCCGGCCAGCATCATTTGGTCGACCCGCTCATTGATCCGGGCGTAGAGTTCGGGGCGGGGGAGGTCGAGGCCGATCAGTAAATACCCCTCTGTTCTACGCTCCACGCTCTCTGTTCTACGCTCTTGCAGCTCCGAGATCGGTTTGCCGGTTAACTCAAAGACTTCCAGCGCGCGAATGATCCGCTTCTTGTCATTGGCGTGGATCTTGGCGGTGGATGCGGGGTCGACTTTGCCAAGTTGAGAGTAGAGAATCGATGATCCCTGTTGTTCGAGCTTCGTTCTCAACGCGGGATCAGCCGGAGTGAGCGGAAAAGAAAACCCTTCCAGCAGCGACCAGAGATAAAGGCCTGTTCCGCCGACAATAATAGGCAATTTACCGTTATTTTGAATTTTTACTTTTAACTTTTGACTTTCCTCGACAAAGTCGGAGACCGTCCATTCCTCGTCCGGGTTGCGAACATCGATCAGGTGATGGGGGATGCCTTGCCGTTCTTCGATCGATGGCTTTGCGGTGCCGATGTCCATTCCCCGGTAGACCTGCATCGAGTCGGCGGAGATGATCTCGCCGCTCAGCTCTTTGGCCAGTTCGATCGCCAGGGAGGTTTTACCAACGGCTGTCGGGCCGAGCAGGACGAGCGTGCGCACTAATCCCGGGAGTTGCGCAGCAGCAGGAGGCGAACCAGGTTAAGCACCGCCATGGCGGTGGCTGCCACGTAGGTCAGCGCGGCGGCATTAAGGACGGCTTTCGCGCCGGGGAGCTCCTTTTCGGTCAGGAAATGGCCGTCGGCCAGGACGCGGATCGCCCGGGCGCTGGCGTTGAACTCCACCGGCAAGGTCAGGACCGAAAAAACCACCGCCAGAGAGAAGAGGACGATCCCGATGTCCATAAAGACCGGCAGCCCGGCGAACATGCCGAGGATAAAGAGCGGGAAAGCCAGCGTCGAACCGAGGTTGGTGACCGGGACCATCCCGTTGCGGAGCTTGATCGGCGCGTACCCTTTGGCGTCCTGGATGGCGTGGCCGGCCTCGTGGGCGGCGACACCGAGTGCGGCGATCGAATTGCTGCCGTAGACCGGATCGGAGAGACGGAGTTTTCTGGCTTTTGGATCGTAATGGTCGGTTAACTCGCCTCGGACAGATTCGACAGCGATGTCCTGGAGGCGATAGTCGTCGAGGATATAGCGGGCGACCGAGGCGCCCGTGTAGCCGCGGGAACAAGCCACCTTGGAGTATTTGTCAAAGGTGCTCTTCACCTTCCACTGGGCGAAGAAAGCGAGGATCAGCGCCGGGATAACGAGCAGGAACGTCGGATCGTTATAGAGGTACATGCAAAAATTATAACAAAATCAGACGCCCCGGACAATCGTGTTGGGGACAGATTGCCGGGCGATCTTAGCCATTTCCTGAAGAGTTTCCGCAGGGTGGGGATCGAGCTTTTGCATCTCCTTGATCAGTGAGTGAGCGGGGACGAACTGCTGCAGGGCGTACTTTTTGGCGCCGGCGATCGTCCTGGCGATCTCCGCGATCTCGGGCAGGCCAAGCAGGTTGGGAATGACTGTTGTCCGAAACTCGTAGTCAACCCCAGAATCCATGATCAGTTTGATGCTGGTCCGGATGTTGTCGAGGTCGACCTTGGCGCCCGCGGCGGCGGCGTATTTATCGTTGAGCGGGGCCTTGATGTCCATGGCGAAGTAGTCGACCAGCTTTTGTTCGATCAATTTGGCCAGCATGGACGGGTTAGTGCCGTTGGTATCAAGTTTGACCAGCACCCCCAGCTCTTTGAAGCGCTTAAGCAGAGCGGGGAGATCGGGGTGGACGGTCGGCTCGCCACCGGTCACGACCACTCCGTCGAGAAAATCGGCTCGCTCCTTGATGAAGGCGGCGATCCGCTCCAGGGGAACCTCCGGCAGGGAATCGGGCTCGTGGACCAGGAGCCAGTTGCTGCAGAACGGGCAGTTATAATTACAGTTGGGGACAAAGACGACGCAACTGACCTTGCCGTCCCAGTCGAGGAACGAAGTTTCCAGGAAGCCGCGCAGCTTGATCATTCTTCGCGCGTACGCCCCTTAGTCTTGATGATCCGCCGCTCGACTTCGCGTAAAAGCTGCAGGGCCGTTACGACCAGAAAGGTCGTCGCGATCGCCGAGGTGGCGAACCCGGCGCCCGCCGCGATCCCGATCGCCGAAGTGACAAAGATCGAGGCGGCGGTGGTTATGCCCATAACCCCGCTGCCGGTCTGGACAATGCAGCCGGCGCCGATGAAACCGATGCCGGTGACGACCCCGGCCGCGATCCGGCCCGGATCAGCAATGCCGGTCAACGACATCATATCGCGGGAAATGACCATGAAGAGCGCGGAGCCGAGCGACACCAGAATATGGGTTCGCATCCCGGCCGTTTTTCCTTCTTTTTCCCGAAACCAGCCGATCACCCCGCCCAGAAAAAAGGCCAGGCATAAATTGCTGATCACCGCCCAGTCGATCATCGGTTATTCCTCCTTGCTCAATCGGTGAACGGGAGGGACTCTTGGTCCTCTACCGTTCAAACTTCTTCCAGCGAAACATAATGATAACGGACAAATTCAAAGATCAGAACGGCGACCGCCAGTGAAACCGGTGCCCCTCCGATCAAAACACTGCTGCGAGAGAGAAAAGGGAGCAACAGGTTGTAGCAGAAATAATACGATAACAAGCCGAGAATGACCAGCGAAATAACGGCCTGATTGTTTTCGCCGCGGGAGATGTTCCTGATCAGCGTGCCAAGCTCCAGCAGGAAGGAAAAGGCGGCCAGGCTCATCCCCAGGATCACGACCGCCCAATAGGCGGGGCCGTAGATCAGCCGGAAGCCGAGCGGCGTGTAAAAAATGCCGGCCAGCATCAACGGGGTGGCCGCGTAGAGGAGCGAAACGGTCAGCGCCGGTAAATAGAGCAATAAGTACAGTTCGTTCGCCCAGAGGAACCGGGCGCGGGAAAAGGCGAATAGGGAAAAATGGACGGTGATCGTCATCGCCCAGAGACCGCAGAAGACCAGGTAGACGTTGGCCAGCAGGATCACTGTCGGGTTCGGAAAGTAGCGGAAGAAAAGATCAGCAAAACCGGTGATCGCCAGCATCATGATCAACCCCAGCAGCAGATTACCGCCGTGAGTGAACCGCCGGCGGTAGATCATATAGCCCACCAGGTACAGGAGCAAGGCCAGATTGACCGTGGCTAAAACCGCGTCGAAACCAAACCCTCTTAATATCATGCTATTCCACTCCTCTGCCCGACTCAACGGTAGACAGTTATCTTGGCCTTATTAAGGACCCGGTTGCTCGACTGGTCGACTAGCACGGCCAGATAAACGCCGTTGCTGATGATAAGCCCGGTGTCGCTGCGGCCGTCCCAGACGATCTTGTTCAGGCCGGCGCGAGCGCCCTCGCTCCCCCGGTCGAGCGCGAACTTTTTGATCACCGTGCCAGTGCTCCCGACGATCAGCAGGTTGAGTGCGGTGCTTTCCGACAGCGAGTACTGGATGGTCAGATAACCGTGTTCCGGCACGTAGGGGCTGGGAAAGACGAGGGGCTGATCGGTCAGCCTGATCGCACCGACATTTAGGGCGAGGCTTTGAACGGCGGTCCCCAGGCGATTGCCGGAGCGGACCTGTAGGGTATGTTCACCTGGCGCCAGCCCTTTTAAGTTCAAGGTAAAGGCGAGCCCGATCACGTGCGGCTGCTGGCCAAATGTTTCGACGTCGGAAAAATCGAGCGCCCCGACCGCGACCCCATCGATCAGCGCGGCGGTTTTTGCACGGTCGATGTCATAATAGCTGGTCAAGGCGACCTTCAGCGTCGGGTTGTTCCCAGTTTCAACCAGTCTGGTCGAGGCGGCCGGTTGACCGTCAACGAAAACCCGAGCGAGGCGAGGGTAGAGATCGGTCGGGTCGCCGGTCTCAAAGACGGTCGAGGCGGCCTTAACACCGAAACCCCAGTCTTTTTCCTGCTGCACGGCGCGGAAGAGGACGCGGACCGTGACGGTGGTCCGCGCAGCCAACGGTGGATAGCCGTTGTCGGTGGCGGAGAAGATCAGGAGGTGCGAACCGAGCTGGTCGATGGTCGGCGTCCAGGCGAACTGGCCGGTCTGGACGTTGAGCTCGGAATTAGCCGGCAGGTTAACACCTGAGTAGTTGAGCGGATCGTCGTCCTGGTCAACGGCAGCCAGGTTCAAGGTTAGTGTTTCCCCGACGTAGACATTGCGATCGGCCAGGGTGGCCAGGGTCGGGGCGTGGTTGGCCGCCAGGGACTGGCCGGCAGAGCAGAGCAGCCAGAGCGCGACCAGCGCGAGCTTAGATCTTGAAGCCGCCGTGTTTTTTAAAATGTTCTACCAGGCCTCCATCCGCGAGCAGGGTCTGCATGGTCCGGGGGAGGGGGGCGATCTTGATCTCCCGCCCCTTGGTCTTATTGATGATCCGCCCGCCGTCGAGATCGATTTCCAGCTCATCCCCCTCGGCGATGCCGTCGGTATCCGCCTCGATCGCCAGCAGGCCGAGGTTAAAGCAGTTGCGATAGAAGATCCGAGCGAACGACTTGGCGATCACCGCCGCGATATTGGCGTACTTGATCGCCATCGGCGCCTGCTCGCGCGACGAGCCGCAGCCAAAATTGCTGCCGGCGACCAGAAAGTCGCCCGGCGCCAGGCGGGAGTAAAAATCGGGATCGAGATCTTCCATGACATGCTTGGCCAGTTCGTTCGGGTCCTGGATCTTGAACTTATACCGGCCGGAGATGACATAGTCGGTGTTGATGTCGTTGACGATCTTTTGGGTCGGCAGCTTGGCTTTTCCTTGCCAGCTCATAAATATTTCCTCGGATCGGCGATCCGACCTTCGATCATGGACGCGGCGACCGTGGCCGGCGAACCGAGATAAATGAAGGCGGTCCGGTTCCCCATCCGACCGAGGAAGTTCCGGTTAGCTGTAGAGATAACGTTCTCGCCGTCGGAAGGAACGCCGTTATGCGTGCCGACGCACGGGCCGCAGCCGGGAGTAACGGGGACCGCGCCAGATTCGATCAGGCTCTGATAGGTGCCATCCTTGATCATTGCCATCATGATCTCGGTTGAGGAGGGGGCAATGATCAGGCGCGTCCCGGTTTTGACTTTTTTCCCTTTCAGGACCTTAGCCGCGATCTGGAAATCTTCGAGCCGTCCGTTAGTGCAGGTGCCGATCAAGCCCTGCTGGACCGGGGTGCCGGCCACGGCCGAGACATTACACGTATTATCGACCTGGTGCGGCCTGGCGACCTGCGGTTCGAGGCTGGTTACGTCAATTTCGACGACCTGCTTGTAAAGAGCGTCCTTATCCGCTGTTTGGGGAGCAGGTTTTTTGTCCCCGTGCTGTTTGACCCACTCCAGGACCTTGGCATCGGCGTTCATCAGGCCGGCTTTGGCGCCGCATTCGATCGCCATGTTGGAAATAGTGAAGCGGGCGTCGACCGACAGCGCGTCGATCACCTCGCCCCCGATCTCCAGGGCGAGATAGGTCGCCCCGTCCGCCCCGATCTGCCCGATCAGCTTGAGGATCAGGTCCTTGGCATAAACGCCGGCCGGTAATTTCCCGGTGAAGACGACCTTCATTGTTTCCGGTACCTTGAACCAGAGCTTGCCGGCGATCATCCCAGCAGCCAGATCGGTCGAGCCGATCCCGGTCGAAAAGACGTTGATCGCGCCGTAGGTACAGGTGTGGGAGTCGGCCCCGATCACCAGATCACCGGGGACCACGTGCCCCTGTTCCGGCGTCAGCTGGTGACAAACGCCGCAGCCGACGTCGTAAAGCTTGATCCCTTGTTCCAGGCAGAAGTCCCGGATCTTCTTATGGATCGCGGAGACCCCTTCGTTGGGGGAGGGGGAACTGTGATCGATAATGATCGCGATCTTTTTCGGGTCAAAAACTTTCCTGGCCTGCATCTTACGGAACGAATCGATCGCCACGCCGGAGGTCCCGTCCTGTCCGATCATGAAATCGAGATCAGCGATGACGATGTCGCCGGCTTTGGCGTCCCGGCCGGAGTGGTTCGACAATATTTTTTCCGCGATGGTCTTGCCCATTACTGCTGATATTTTATCATAATAATGAGCTGAAATTATCTGTTATTTCGGCGGATATCAGTTCATCATGACCACGACACGCGTCAGCAGCAATCGGCCCAATGTCCTCTCGGCTTTTCGCGGGTGTTTGCTGGCCCAGGCGGCGGCCGCTTACCAAGGGACCAAACATAACCCCCGATTCCTGGAGGACGGCCACTGGAGCTGGCCCCATGAGCTGTATTACACCCAGTTCATTGTCAGGGGCTACAGCCGCGCTAAAGGCCAGCTTAACCTGCCGGCCATGCGAGAGGCCATTGAACTCGGCTTGGAGTTTGAACTGGGCAGGAAAAAAACGATCGTTCCTCCGTGCGACCTTTTTGCTGATGCGGAAATGCAATTTCGCCAATTGGAGGATCGGCACCGGGGCGCTCAGGTTATCAGGGAAATTCGCCCGCACAAAGATAAACGGGAGTGGATCGGTGGTCCGGGTTTTGCCGCCCACGCTAGCGCGATCGGCCTGGTTAACCGTAATAACATTCCCCGGATCTTCGAAGATTCAATGGGGATCGGGCAGATCAGTCATCAAGAAGCCAAGAACGCGTTGGCGGGAGGCATCGTGACCGCCCTGGCAATAGCGCTGGCGGTGACCGAAGGAAATCAACCGGCGGCGATCGTTGCCCGGCTGATGGCAACTCTACGGCTAGATGAAACGGCCGGAGCGATCCCGCAAAAACTGATGAATAAATTGACCCTGGTCGAAAAATCGCTGCGCAGAAAGGTCGACGCCACGCAGGGCATTAGCGAACTGCGCAGCAAGCCGCGCAAGACGGTGGTCGATGTCCTCCCTGGAGCGATTTTTGCCGCGCTGAACGGGGCGCGTACTCTTGGCGGGCTGCTGGGGCCATTGAAGATCTACGGCAACTATAAAGCGGGGATGATCGCCGCTTCGATCTGGGGAGCGATGCACGGAGAAGGCGCGGTTTCGCCCGGTTACCTGCAGGGATTAGAGGGGCATGAGTGCCTTCGCGATAATGCCGACGAGCTGTACCGCGTTACGACTTCTTCTTCTGTTTGATCGCCTGTTCGATAATACTGGCTTTTTCGATCAGATAAGGATCAAGCCCTTCCATGTCGTGGACTTCCTTGAGCAGCTTGGTCGCCTTGGGATGGGCAACGACGTCAGCCAGGTCGAGCTTGGCCCGGGCGATCAGGTCCTTATAATTTAAGGACATTTTGATCACCTCGGTCAGTAACTTTTCCGCCTTCGGGAAATCGCCCTTGCGCTGGCGGCGGGAAAGGATCTCCGCCTTGACGATCTTCCCCTTATTGGCAAAATAATCGTCCGGCCGCGAAGCCAATTCCTTGAGCGAAAAATCAACCAGCTTGAGAGCGGTGGCCAGGTCGTCCGGGTTCCGGTAGAGGACGATCTCCGCTTTGGAGAGAAGAGCGCGGCCGCGGAAATACCAGTGCGCGTCCTTTTCTTTGACGACGCGATTGATCAGCTCCAGCGCCGTTGCCCAGTCGCCCTTATCGCGCCGGGCCAGCCGGAGTTCTGCTTCGACGATCAGCCCCTTGGCGGCAAAGAATTCGGACAGGTCCTTGCCCATCGCCTGGCGGGCTTTTTCGCAGAGTGAAATGGCGTTGCCGAACTCCTCGGGGATCCCGATCAACAGCTCGGCCTTGCCGATCAGCGCGCGCGCCTTCAGATACTCCGGCGGATTGCGCAGCAGGATCTCGTCGTAGGTCCGCATCGCCTCTTCTTTGTCGCCCAGTTCGCCGCGGCCGACGAGCAGGTCGGCGATGCCGAACATGATCTCCGGCGCATCGGAACGCTTGGGGTGCTGGGCCAGGATGTTGCGGTAGCGACGGAGCGCCTTGTTGATCTTCTCTTTTTCGGACGGGATCGGGAAACCGATCTCTTTGTCGACAATATAACTCATGATCGGGGATAAAACTGCCATTGTGTTTCTATTCTATATAATGTAAAATATAATGTCAAATGGAACCGCTTGCCCCGGAACGCGAAAGAGCGCTGCAGGAACTGGAAAAAAAGCTGGGCCTCTCTTTTCTCAACAAATCGCTGCTCAACCAATCCTTATCGCACAGCTCCTACGGGCATGCCAAAGGGGTGGCCGACAACGAGCGGCTGGAGTTTTTGGGCGACGCGGTCCTTAAGCTGGTCACGACCGAATATCTCTACAACAAATTTCCCGACCGGGCCGAGGGCGATCTGACCAAGATCCGGGCGGCCGTTATCTCCGACGAGACCCTGGCGCAGATCGCCAAAAAACTCCTGCTGGGGGACTTTTTGCTGCTGAGCGAGAACGAAATGAAAAGCGGCGGCCAGAAGCGCAAATCCAATATCGCCAACGCCTTTGAGGCGCTCCTCGGCGCGGTTTTCCTGGATGCCGGCCTGGGCAAGGCGCGCGATCTCGTGCTGGACGCTCTGCGCGACGAGATCGAAAAGGTTTCCCGCGCCGGCTACATCAGCGACTATAAGTCGGCCCTGCAGGAATACGCCCAAAAGCACAAATACGAGCTTCCCCACTACCGGGTGATCAAGGAATCGGGGCCGAAGCATCGCCGCGTTTTTTGGATGGAGGTCAAGGTCAAAGGCCGGCGCTACGGGGTTGGCCGCGGCGCCAATAAGAAAGAATCCGAACAGCGGGCAGCGGCCATGGGTTTAAAGCGGATCAAGCAGGAAGAGCGCGGCGCCGCGCCGGAAAAACGGCCGGCGGTCCGCCGCAGCGGCGACAACCGAACGGCCGGGATCCGGGCGCTATTGAATAAGGTCAGAAAGAAGATGAACCTGGAATGAGCAAATTGTTGATCAAAGGCGGGCGGGTGATCGATCCGGCGGCGGGGCTTGATGGGATCAGGGACGTGCTGCTGGAGAGCGGAAAAGTAAAAGAGATCGGGGTCAGGGTCAAGGGTCAGGGAGCAAGGGTCATAGAAGCCAAAGGGATGCTTGTCTTCCCCGGCTTGATCGATATGCACGTTCACCTGCGTGATCCGGGACGGCCCGACAAAGAGACGATCGCCTCCGGTTCGCGGGCGGCCGCGCTCGGTGGTTTTACCACGATCTGCTGCATGGCCAACACCGAACCGCCGATCGACAATCCGGCCGCGGTCGAGTACATCATCGCCAAGGCGCGGACCGAAGCGGCGGTCAATGTCCTGCCGATCGCCGCGGTAACCAAGGGACTGAGAGGGGAAGAGCTGGCCGAGATCGGTCGCTGCCGGATGGAAGGGGCGGTCGCTTTTTCCGATGACGGTCACCCGATCATGCGGGCGGATATGATGCGGCGCGCGCTGGAATACACCCGGCAGTTCGACGTGCCGGTCATTGCCCATTGCGAAGACACCGGCCTTTCGGCTGGCGGAACGATGAACGAAGGGGCGGTCTCCACCGAGATCGGTTTACCGGGGATCCCCTCTCTTTCGGAAGAGATCATGGTGGCGCGCGATGTTCTCCTGGCCCGGGAGTACGGCCGGGTCCATATCGCGCACGTCTCCTGCGCCCGCTCGGTCAAATTTATCCGTGACGCCCGCCGCGAAGGAGCGTCGGTCACCTGCGAGACCTGTCCCCACTACTTTACCCTGACCGAAGACGCGGTCCGCCATTATGACCCCAACACCAAGGTTAACCCGCCGCTGCGGACCAAGGCCGACCGCCAGGCGATAATTCGGGGACTGCGGGACGGTACGATCGAAGTGATCGCCACCGACCACGCGCCGCACACGGTCGATGACAAGAATGTCGAATTCAACCAGGCGGCCAACGGATTGGTCGGACTGGAAACCGCCCTCGGCCTGGTCCTGACCGAACTGGTCGGAAAAAAAGCGCTGACCCTGAAAGAAGCGGTCGCCAAATTGACGGCTAACCCTGCCCGGATCCTCCGCCTGGCCGGCAAAGGGACCTTGCGGCCGGGTGCCGACGCCGACCTGATCGTGGTTGACCCGCGACAGACCTGGCAGGTCGACCCGCGGCAGTTCGCCTCAAAAAGCCGGAACACCCCGTTCACCGGCTGGACCTTAAAAGGCAAGGTCATTCACACCATCGTCGGCGGTAAACAGATCGTCAGAGATGGCCAGTTTGCCTAGGATTTACCGGGTCGCTTTTTTAACCGGCGTTGCGGTCATCCTGGCCGGTTTATTGGCGGGACATCTTTCCGGCTGCGGCGATCTGGAGGGGGGTGTCGCTTCCTCTATAACGGTCAGCCCCAGCAGTACGACGATCGGCGTAAGCTCGAGCAAAGCCTTTACCGCGATCGGCAAGGACAGCAACGGTAAGATCGTGGCGACCACTGTTACCTGGAGCGTGACCGGCGGGATCGGCGGGATCACCAGCTCCGGCTTTTTTACCGCTGGGGCGGTTGAAGGAGCCGGGATCGTCACCGCGACCGCCGGAACGATCAGCGGTCAGGCCAGTGTCACGATCACCGAAAAAGGGTGGATCGCCGGGAAGGTCAATACTTCCGATAGTTCGATCCCGGTCGGTCTCAAGGTATATCTGCCGGCTCTATCCACCGCGGTGGACTTTACCGATAGCAGCGGGTATTACGAACTGGAAGGGGTGCCGGCCGGGACTTATACCGTCCAAACATTGGAAACGGCCCTCTATCAGGTTGCTTCCGATGAAGTGACCCTGGGAAAAGGGGAGACGGCTCAGGTGAACCTGTTTGCCACGGTCAAACCTAACGTTCCGACCACCACGACCACCACCATCCCGACTTTCTAACTGTAGTCGCCACTGTCGAAATCCACTACATTTTCCCCTTTTTCGCGCTTGACCAGGGCTGGCAATAATCTTGCTGTATCCGCCGCATGAGAGGACGAGCGGTTTGGCTGCTGGCCGTGTTCGGTCTGTTACTGGGGGGCTGCGCCGGTAAGGAAGAGGCGGTTGCGCCGAAATTCGAGCCGGAAATAATTACCGCGGAAAGCCAGGCCTTCAGCAATGAAGCGGTCACAGTCTACCAGCGGACAGCGGAACGGATCGTTCTCCGTTTAACGGGTGGGCCCGGCAGGCTGCCGGGAGGCCAGGGGCGCTTAGTAGGGGTGGTGAGCGGGAGGAAGATGGTCGCCCTGCTGGATCTCGGCGGCCGCGGGCTCGCCCTGGAGAAAGGAGACCGGCTGGATGATCATCGAGTGGTGGGGATTGCAGGCGATCATGTGGTTCTTGAGAGGGTACATTGAGGATGGGCAATAAATCCCAATATCTAACATCCAACTTCCAAATAGTGAACAAATTCCAAAACCAAAGCACAAAGGCTATTGGGTTTTACCTTTTGGAATTAGTTATTGTGTTATTTTTGGAGGTTGGATGTTTGCTGTTGGATGTTGCTCCCGCTACCGCCTCGCAATTGATCCGGCGGATAGATTTCGAGGATGCCCCCGTTACCGACATTATCCAAACCTTGGCCAAGGGGGCGGGATTTGATGTAGTGATTGCTGGGGATCAGGCTGCCGCCCTGGCAAAAAAAGCGACAGTCCATTTAACAGAGATTGAGCCCGAACAGGCCATTGAGCACATTCTGCGGACCAATGGGTTCAATTATGAAAGGAGCGGGGCGGTCCTTTTAGTCTCCGCTTTACCGCAGGACCAGGCCCAAACTGCTTACCGGTCGTCGGTCGCTGTTGTCCAATTAAAATACCTTGGGGCTGCAAAAGCGGCTGAGTTACTGGCAAAGTTGCTGCCGACCGCCGCTTATCAGGTCGGCGGAAGGGCGAACACCCTGATCATCAGAGGAAAGGAGGGAGAGATCGCGGAGGTGAAAGAGGCGCTGGCAAAGATCGATGATCAAATCCCGCAGATAATGATCGAAAGCAAGGTCATGGAGTTGTCACAAAATGATTCACTTAAGCTGGGCCTTTCTTACGGTAATGGAACGTATAAAATGGTGACCAGTAAGAACACCAGGCTGACCCGGCCGGCTGATGACCTGATCTCGACACTAAATGCCTTAGCGGCGAATGGCAAAGCCAGAGTTGTTGCCTGTCCGCGGATAGCGACCCTGGACAACCAGGAAGCGCTGATCAACATCGGCAACCGGATCCCCTACGCTGTCCCGGTTACCGGCGGCGGAGTGACAACGCAATGGACGGTCAACTACATTGATGCTGGGGTCAAGCTGAAGATCACGCCCCAACTGGGAGGGGAGGGGGACATTCTAACGCTTGTCCAGCCGGAGGTTTCGACCATTTCTGAATGGCGGACCACCGCCGCAGGAGATTTCCCGGTTATTTCGACCAGGAATGCCGCTTCAATAGTGAGCGTCAAAGACGGCGAGACGATCGTTATTGGCGGGCTATTATCGGAGACCGAACGGGAAAATATCTCCCGGGTGCCGCTCCTTGGCTATCTTCCCATAATAGGGCTGCTGTTCCAAAACAAGAATATAGAAAAGGAAAAGACAGAGATAGTCTTCCTGATCACCCCGCACCTGATCTAGCGGCTTAAAGCGGCACGATCTTAACCTGGCCCCGCGCTCCCAATTGGTCGTCCTTGATGATCAGCACCCCGTCCAGCCCCCGGATCTTTTGCGCCAGTTTTAGGCCAGCCTCGAGATCGCCGACTTCTTTCACTGCGTTGCCGATCGCGGTGGCGGCGGCGTCGGCCAGGAGGGCGCTTTTGGCGATGACCACGACGGCGTCGGCCTTACCGAAGCTGAAGGAGTGGCCGACCGTTCCCGACGAGGTGCAGACCGAGAACGGTTCCGGGCGCGGCGCCAGCTCCAGGGCGATCTTTTCCGAGAACGGCGAGCTGCCGGCGTAGACGCCGACCTTGCGGGGCTGGTTGATCTTCAGAAAAATATCGCCGCCGTTCTCGACGATCAGCTCTTTGGTAAAAGGGAGCAGGTCGCGGCCGACATATTCGGCGACCGCTCCGGCGACGGCCGCCATCGGGCCGACTTTTACTTTGCGCGCGGCGTCGGCCATTGCCCTGGCGATCGGCGGGGCGTCGTAGCGGACCCGGTAGGAAGAGAGGGTCTTGAAGAATGTCGGGTCGCTCTCGATGTACTTTTCCAGCTCAGCCCGGTATTTCAGAGTAAAGGCGTAAGCCTTGTCGTAAAGATTTTGCTCCGCCAGGACCAGGAGGTCGGTCTCTTTTTCGATGATCTCGAACCTGACCAGGTTGTCGGCTTTAACGTAGTTGCGATAAGTCCGCTCCTCGTAAGCCAACTTACAGGACCCCCTTGGTTGACGGCACTCCTTTTTTCCGCGGATTGACGGCGCAGGCGCGCATCAGGGCGACGCCGAACGCCTTGAAGATCGCTTCGATCTTGTGGTGGGTGTTCTTCCCCCGGACCAGGTCGATGTGCAGGGAAATGCCTGCCTTATAGACAAAGGCCTCGAAGAATTCGCGGAGCATTTCGTCATCAAGGGAGAGTTTAACCCGCGTTTTTCCGATCTCAGCGTAAAGCAGTTCTTTGGGAAATTTAGCTTTAAAGGTAAAATGCGGCCGGCCCGAGATATCGATGGCGGCCTTAACCTCGGCCAGCGATTCGTCCATCGGGACGATGGCGTGGCCGTAGCGCTCGATCTTCAGCTTTTTCCCCAGCGCTTTGGCGAACGCTTCACCCAGGGCGAGTCCGGTGTCCTCGACCAGGTGATGGAGGTCCACTTCCAGGTCACCTTTAGCCGCCAGCTTCAGGTCGAACAGTCCGTGCTTGGCAAAGAGCGTCAGCATGTGGCCGAGAAAGGGGAGCGGATACTTGATCCGGCTTTTCCCGGCCCCGTCAATGGTCAAATCGACCTTGATAGATGTTTCCTTGGTCAGGCGGTCAATGGTCGCGGTTCTTTTTGTCATTAGAATAACTTCTCCTGCGGCGGCGTTTTGTCGCCTTTTAATTTGCGGCCGACGTGCTCGGCGGCCAGAGCGGTGACCAGCCGGCCCCGCGGCGTCCGCTCGATGAAGCCGAGCTGCATCAGGTACGGTTCGTAAACGTCCTCCAGAGTCTCCACCTCTTCAGAAATTCCGGCGGAAAGCGTTTCGACGCCGACCGGGCCGCCGCCGAACTTGTCGATGACTGTGATCAGGTACTTGCGGTCGATCTTATCGAGGCCGAACTCGTCGACCCCCATTGAATCGAGGCACTCTTTGGCGATCGCCAGCGAGATATCGCCCGAACCTTTGACCTGCGCGTAGTCGCGGACCCGGCGGAGGAACCGGATAGCGATGCGCGGCGTGCCGCGCGACCGCTTGGCGATCTCCAGCGCCCCCTGGGGATCGATCTTGATCACCAGCGCCTCAGCTGCCCGGCTGACGACCTGCTGCAGCTCCGGGTGGGTATAATATTCCAAACGGTTGACGATGCCGAACCGGTCGCGCAGCGGCGCGGAGAGCAGGCCGATCCGCGTCGTCGCGCCGATCAGAGTGAAACGGGGGAGATCGAGCCGGATCGAGCGGGCGCTCGGTCCCTTGCCGATGATGATATCAAGGCCAAAGTCTTCCATGGCCGGATACAGGACCTCTTCCACCACCTTGTTCAGCCGGTGGATCTCGTCGATAAAGAGGATGTCGTGCTGTTTGAGGTTGGTCAGGATCGCGGCCAGATCGCCCGGCCGCTCGATCGCCGGTCCTGAGGTCACCTTGATGCTGACCCCCATTTCGTTGGCGATGATATTGGCCAGGGTCGTCTTGCCTAGGCCGGGGGGACCGTAGAAGAGAAGATGCTCGAGCGCTTCGCCCCGGGACCGGGCGGCCGACATGTGGATCAGAAGGTTCTTGAGGATCGGCTCCTGGCCGATGAAATTATCGAACTTGCGGGGCCGCAGGCCGTCAAAAGCGCGCTCCTCGTCATGATTTTCGTTCATAAAGTCTCTTGTATTCAAAGTAGCTTCCCATTACCTTCTGAACATAGAGACGGGTCTCGCGGACCGGGATGCTTTCGATGAACTCGTCGATGTCGACGTTCTTCAGGTCGCCATTATACCAGTTTTTAACATATCTCGATATCCGGTTCGGCCCCCCGTTGTAGCCGGCCAGTGCCAGATAGGCGTTAGCGCGGAAACGTTTGACCAGGTCGGCCAGATACCAGGTCCCCATTTTGATATTGACCGATGGTTCGTAAAGTTTAGTGGTCCGGTAGCCGGTCAGTTCCAGCTTTTTCGCGATCCCCCGGCCGGTTTTGGCCATGATCTGCATCAGCCCCCGGGCTTTGGAGCGGGAAACCGCCTGAGAATGGAACCGGCTCTCTTCCCTGATGACCGCCAGGACCAGATAGGGGTCAACCTTGAACTGGTCCGCCGCGCTGGCGACGTGCGGCCAGTAACCGCGGGGATACCCCAGCTCCCAGATCTTTTTAGGTATAACCTCGGCCCGGCCGTTCAGGACCGCCGCTTTGATCTTGCGGTCGGCAAAACGGATCGGCCGGCGGTATTCGCCGGATCGGACCAGCATTTCGCCGAGCTTGATCTGGGCCGAATCCTTTTCGATCTCCGAAGTGATATCAACCAGATAGCGGGCCTCGTCCGCGGCGTAGCGCGGCAAACCGATGTTCATCAGCTCTTTGTACTTGGCCAGATGCGCGAAAGCTTCCCGGGAGCTGGCCGGATCGACCTCGTCGATCTTGGTCTGTTCCCAGATCTCCATGACTGCGGCCAGTTCTTCGGTCTTTTCGCCGTCGGCCTGGTCGAGCGCGCTGGAGAAGTCCTCGCCGTTAAAGGCCGGGCCGAGCGAACAGGGGACACCGCGGGCGTTCAATTGGGCCTGTGCCCGGTAAGCGTAGTAAGTATGGTCGAACCGGCTCAGCAGCTTCTTATAGACCTCGACCGCCGCCCCCTGATTGCCGAGCCGCTCCTGGGCTTTGGCCTCGAAAAAGTAGCAGCGGGGGGTATCTTCGCCGGGCGGGTAAAGCTGAGCCAGGTGAAGATAGGTGGCGGCATTCTTGAAATCGCCGCTCCAGTAGTAGGTCCGGCCGAGGCGCCAGATCGCCGCCGGCACCGATTTACTGTAAGGATACTTGGTGATCACATTGTAATAGGCGGTCAGGGCCTTCGCCGTATTCTCTTTCATCTCATAGTAGTAGCCGATCCAATAAGCCGCCTCGTCGGCCAGGCCGGAATCGGGATACTTCTCGGTCACTTTGAGCAGGGAATGGATGGCATTGTCATAATCGCCGCGCCGGCCGCGCGCCAGACCGAGGTAGTAGTGCGCCTTGCCCGCCAGGTTGGCCGGGCCGCGGGTCGCCCGTTCCAGATCGGCCAGCGCCGATGGCTTGTTGGTCTGTTCCTCCGCCCGGCCGAGCATCAGCAGCGCTTCCCAGGAGTATTTGCTGTGCGGGTATTCGCGTGCCAGAAGATTAAAAATGTTCGCCGCCATGGCGTAATCGCCCTGCTCAAAATAACTCATCCCCTTTTTGTAGAGGACGGGAGCGGTGGCGGTGAAACGAGGAAGGGTTTTCTTGTGCGCCCGCTTGAGCACAGCGATCGCCTGGCGGGACCGCTTGCCGAAATAGCTCAACGGATGAAAGAGATCGACCTCTTCGTAAGCCAGGTAGGCGGAGCGCCAGTCTTTTTGTTCTTCGTGAGCGCGGGCGATCAGGTAACGGGCTTCGGCCGCTTCCGGCGCGTCGGGATATTTATCGACCAGGCCGGCCAGCTCTTTTCTGGCGGCACCAAAGTCCTTCCGGTTAAAATTGCACTTGCCGATCAGAAGCCGGGCGCGGGCTAACAGGAGGCTGTCGGGATGATCGGCCTCAACTCGGCGGTACTCAACCGCGGCCGCGGCGTATTCCCCGGCGAAATAGTGGGTCTCGCCCAGTTCAAATTGGGCGTAATCGGCCAACGGATAGCCATGAGCGGCTGCCGCCCGGCGAAAACCATCAAGCGCCAGGGAGCCATCGCCGGCCTGTCTGGCCTCGTACGCCCGGAGGAGGAGAGCGCCCGCTTCCAGCCGCCCGCCTTCGAGGGACTGGGCGTAGAGGGGGAGCGATAACGCGAGCAGCAGAATAACGACGCTAAAGCTGCGCATCAGAGAACAGAATTATAGCATTTATGTGCTATAATGCCAACCGCCATGCCAGAGCTGCGTCAGAATCCGGCGACCAAGGAATGGGTGATCATTGCTACCGAGCGCTCGCGCCGGCCGGAGGAGTTGGGGAGCGGCCCGGCCCAGTTCGCGCCGAACGAGCATGACCATTGTCCGTTCTGTCCCGGTAAAGAAAAGGCGACTCCACCGGAGCTGCTGGCCTATCGGGCATACGGCACGGAGGCGAACTCCCCCGGTTGGTGGATCCGGATCATTCCCAACGCTTTTCCCGCTCTTGTTCCTCAGGGGATACCCGAACGGTTCAAGGTCGAGGACTTTTTTACCTACATGGAAGGGTTGGGCGATCACGAGGTGATCATCGAGTCGCCGGAGCACCAGCAGACGATCGCGTTGATGGAGCAGAAGCAGGTCGAAGAGATCTTTTTGGCTTACCGTGAGCGCTACCTTGCCCTGGCCAGGGACCCGCGCTTTGAGATGGTAATTCTCTTCAAGAACCACGGGGCTTCAGCCGGCACCTCGCTCCGCCATCCGCACTCGCAGATAATCGCCACGCCGATCACGCCGCTCCACATCCGGAACCGGATCGAATCAGCGATGCATTATTTTGACGACAGCGGCACCTGCGTTTATTGCGACATGATCGCCAAGGAACAAAAAGTCGGCGCGCGGATCGTCAGCGAGAGCAATAATTTTATCGTTTTCGAACCATTCGCCTCCCGTTCGCCTTTCGAGACCTGGGTCGTGCCGAAAAAACACGCTTCTTCGTTCGAGACGATCACGCCGGAGAACGCCAAGGAGCTGGCGTTCGTCATGCGCGGCGTTTTGCGCAAGATCTACTGTTCGCTCAGCAATCCGGATTATAACCTGGTCCTCCGGTCCGCCCCAGTCCACGAAAAGAACGTCGAGTATTATCACTGGCATATCATGATCCTCCCCCGGGTCAGCGCCGTGGCCGGCTTTGAGCTCGGCTCAGGCATCTACATAAATACGGTCATCCCCGAAGAAGCGGCCAAATTCCTCCGTGAAAACACGGATTAGGCTCGATCAGTTCCTGGTCGACCACGGCCTGTTCGACTCCCGCACTAAAGCGCAGGCGGCGATCATGGCCGGACTGGTATTTGTCGACGGACAGAAAGCGGAGAAAGCCGGCGGCAACGTCGGCGCGACGGCGCAGGTCGAGGTTAAAGGCAAGCCTCATCCTTATGTCGGCCGGGGCGGGCTTAAACTGGAAAAAGCGCTGAGCGAGTTTGGCCTGGACGTGTCGGGCCGGACTGCGCTCGATGTCGGCGCGTCGACCGGCGGGTTCACCGATTGCCTGCTGCAGCGCGGCGTTAAAATGGTTTATGCGGTCGATGTCGGTTACGGCCAACTGGACTGGAAATTGCGCAACGATCCCCGAGTGGTTGTTATGGAGCGGACCAACGCGCGTGATCTTACGATGTCGTCCCTTGTCCCTCGTCCTGAGTCCCTTGATCTGGCAGTAATCGACGTCTCCTTTATTTCCCTGTCCAAGATCCTGCCGGCGGTCTATAATCTACTGGCTGAGCGGGCCGACGTGGTCGCGCTGATCAAGCCGCAGTTCGAGGCCGGCAAAGAGCAGGTCGGTAAGGGGGGGATCGTCAGAGATGAGACGGTCAGACAGGGGGTCATCGACCAAGTGAAGGCAGCGGCGGAAGCTTTAGGTCTGAAGGCGCAGGGCCTGATCAAATCGCCGATCGAAGGAGCGGACGGGAACATTGAATATCTTATCTGGCTCAGAAAAGGATGACCTGGCCGAGCTGCTGCGGCAGCACGGCTACCGGCTCTGCGGCCGGAACGAGCGCGGCCAATACCTGGTCGAGAAGAACGCTCCCGAGCGCGGACCCGACTTCTATGTTCCGTTCCTGGTCGCCCTGTTCGTGCTGGCAGTGGTCATGGGGACGATCTGGCTGATGGTCGCGGTCAAGCTTTTTTAGGCGGTAAGGACTAAGGAGGGAATATGACAACAGTGCAAGTGATCTATAAAAAAGAAGACAAACTGATCGCCGGGACGGCGGCGCAGGTCGTTAAAGAGCTCAAGGCCAAAGGATACAAGGTCGGCGGACAAGGGGCGAAATTCGCCGTCACGCTGGGCGGTGATGGGACAACGCTCCGGGCAGCTCGTTTACTGGCGAAAAACGGGACCCCGATCCTGAGCGTGCACATGGGGGGCGTCGGTTTTTTGACCGAGATCGAACTGCGGCAGCTCAGTGAAGCGCTGGCCCTGATCAAGCGGGGCAAATACAAGCTTGATGAGCGAACGATGATCGAAGCGCAAACCGCCGGTAAAACGCTGATCGCGCTCAACGACCTGGTGATCAGCAAGAGCGGGATAGCCCGGGTTATCCGGCTGGAGATCGCCGGTCTGGCGGAGTATGTGGCCGACGGGCTGATCTTTTCGACCGCTTCCGGTTCGACCGCTTACAATCTTTCCGCCGGCGGGCCGATCCTGGCCCCCGACGCGCAGAGCCTGGTGATCTCCGCCATCTGCCCGCACAGCGTCAGCATCAGACCGCTGGTGATCGATCGACCGGTGGACGTCACCCTGACCCGCGGCAAGGAGGTCTACCTGACGGCGGACGGACAGCAGGTCATCGCGCTGAGCGAAGGACAAAAGATCCGCGTCCAGAAGTCAAAACTGCACGCGCGTTTTATCAGGCTTAAGGAATATCCGTTCTTTGAGCGGGTGCGGGCGACGTTCGGCTTCGGCAAGCGGAACTAGTTCTGGTAATTACCGCTGTTCAGTTTAACCAGGCTGTCCAGATCGTCGAGAATGGCAAAGGCGTGCGCGTCCGACAGGTTGGCGGCGGCGGTGTACGGAAAGATCGAGTAGAGAACGATCCGGTGGAGTGGAGACTCCGCCAGGCTGGTAAAATAGGCGAACAGCGCGGTCTGTTCCAGCTTCTCCCGGACCTGGGCATTATCCCTGGTGTTCATCGGTAGCACCCGTCGCTCGCTTCGAGCTTCAAGAAGATGTCAGCCATGACCTTGACAAACTTACCGGTGGGCTTTGACTGTTTTTCGAGGGACATCGCGTCCTGGACGTAATTCGCCCGTTTTTCCTGCCCCTTGCGGGTGATGGAGGCGATGTCGTATTGGTCTTTCAGGTAGTCTTGTGCCATCTCTATTCCTCTCCACCTATATATCGGCAAGTTCCACCCGGAATTTCACTTTATGTTATAATTAGTCACGATGGAGCAGTTGCTTAAAAGCAAGTACCGCATCGGCAACAAGCTGGCTGAAAACCCCTTTAGCATAACTTACCAGGGCTTCTTTGTCGGCACGGAAAAACCGGTCATCATCAAGATCTACAAGCGGGGGACCCTCAATTCCAGCCTGATCAAGAATATGAAGCAGAAAGTGCTGGCCCTTTCCCTGCTTAACCACCACGGGGCGGCCAAACTGCTCGACGGAGATTACGGCTGGCAGGGTTTCTATTACGTGCGGGAACATGTTGACGGTTTCAGCGTGCAGGACCTGCTTAACCGGGGTGAGAAGGCAGGGTTTGAAAAGGCCGGCGCGGTCGCCGACCAGGCGCTGGCCGCTTTACAGGCCGCTCATGACAAGGGGATCGTTCATGCCGGACTAAAACCGGCCAACATTTTTATCGATACTCAGGGGCTGGTCAAGCTGACCGACTTTGTGATCGAAGGAGAGATCAAGGCGGCATTGCCCCAAAAAGTTGAAGAATTGATGCTGGGGGCAAATTACGCCGCGCCGGAAGAGCTGCAGGGGAGGCCGGTCACCCCGGCTTCGGACCTTTACGCGCTCGGCCTGATTCTGTTCGAATTGGCGACCGGCAAGCCGCTGGTGCTGCCGCCCGGACTGGCGGGCGGCCTGACCAAATTACGCAATCCGCAGCTTCTCCCCAAGGAAGATCTGAACCAGCTGCCGGGCTACCTGAAAGAGATCATTCTCTGCGCGACCGATCGCGAGCCGCTCCGGCGCTTTGCCTCGGCGGCGGAATTTAGAGAGAGCCTGGAAAAGCGGACACTGATCAAACAACCCGTGGCCGACGAAGAGCTGGTCCGGCTTTTTGAAAGCGTTGTGACCCAGTACGGGGGAGAAGGGCTTGACCAGGAGAGCGAAGTCTTGCAGGACGTGGGCCGGGTCCGCCTCCGCTGGGGAAAAGAAAAGCACCGCAACTGGATCCTGGGGGTGGTAGCGGTGCTGGCGGTCGCCCTGGGGATACTGTATGCTTTCCTGCTGGGACTATAATAGATGACATCGTATATTACGCTCTATCTGCTGTTCGTGATCGCGGTCAGCCTGCTGATCGGCCTGATCGTGCTGCGGCTCAAGCTGCCGTCGCCCCGGTTGATCATTACGCTGATCGTCCTGTTCATTCTTTCCCCGCTGATCGGCGGCTATTTTTACCTGGTCTATTTCGACTCGCTGCCGGCGACGGTCACGCCTGACGTGAGCGGCTTGCCGTTTGCGGAAGCCAAAGCGCGGCTGGAGGCGATCGGTCTGAAGGCGCGTGAAGCCGGCCAGGTTTACGAGTCAAGGCGCGCGGAAGGGGCGGTCGTCTCTCAGCGGCCGGAGGCGGGGCGCCAGGTCAAGATCGGGCGGGTCGTTAATTTGATGCTCAGCGGCGGCAAACGGAAAGTGACGGTCCCTAACCTGGTCGGCCGACCGCTGACCCAGGCTGACGAGGTTCTAATGGCGGCGGAGCTGCGGCAGGGAGAGATCCGATTTGAACAGAATGCCAGTGTGCCGGAGGGGACGATCATTGCCCAGGACCCGCTGGGGGGGGAAGAGGCGGGGGCCGGCGGCGGGGTGGACCTGCTGGTCACCACCAGCAGCGAAGTGATCACGGAAGAAACTACGGAGGGAACAGAATGACCAAGACCAAGATCGCCCCGTCGATCCTCTCGGCCGATTTTCGCCAGCTGGAGGCCGAGATCAGAAAGGTTGAAGCGGCCGGGGCCGACCTGATCCATATCGACGTAATGGACGGGCATTTTGTCCCCAATATCACCATCGGTCCGCTGATCGTCAAGGCTTGCCGCCAGGCGACCAAATTGCCGCTCGATGTCCACCTGATGATCGAGAACCCGGACCGCTATATTCCCGATTTTGCCAAAGCCGGGGCGGACATCATTACCATCCACGTCGAAACGGTCAAAAACCTGGAAGCCGATATTGAGTTGATCAAGCGGAACGGGGTTAAACCGGGCGCGGTCATCAATCCGGCCACCCCGGTCGAATCCGTCTTCCACGTTTTAGATAAAGTGAGCATGGTCCTTTTGATGTCGGTCAATCCCGGTTTTGAAGGGCAAAAATTCATGCCCGAGGTCTTGCCCAAGATCAAAGCTTTGCGGTCGTTAGTTGTCAGCCGTAAGCTGTCAGTTGATATTGAAGTTGACGGCGGGATCAATCTGGAGAGCGCCGGCTCGGTCGTTAAAGCGGGGGCCAATGTTCTGGTCGCCGGCTCGGCGATCTTTTACGCTAAGGATTATAGGCAGATCATTACCCGGCTGAAAAACGCCTGATTCAGGTGAAATCACCGCCCCGATCGCCCGAAGAAGGGTGGTATGGTGGGCCGGATTTCCAAGAACACTCCCCCGAGAAGCGAAGCGGAAACTCATGTTGACTTTCTGCACCGCTTCACCGCGCATTATCGGCGGCGTGATCACCGGTTGATGCTGCAGGAGCTGAAGCAGTTTGAAAAGAGCGGTATCGCCGGGCTATCTCCCATTGGGTTATCTTACTTTTATACAGCCCAGCAGGCGGCGGATAACAAGGACGCTGAAGCCGCCTTTCGCTGCGCCGTTCGCGCCCTGGAGCTGGCGACAGAAACAAACGACCGCCTCCGAACGCTCAATTTGCTGGCTGACCTGGCCGGACCTTTCGCGCAATTACCCCAAGATCGCCAGCAGTCGGCTAAAAGCATGCTTGGTAAATATCTGGAAAAGAATAAACTGGAACTCCACCCCCTGGCGGAGATCAGGTTCTGGACCATAATCCTGAAGATCTATTTTCATTATCGGCAACTCGATCTGGTGCTCCGGCTCGGTGACCGGATCTTTCGGGAAGAGACCAGCCCGGAGATGAAGGGCCATATTGCTCTCGACTGGCTGCTCAGCGCCCGCCGACTGACCCGCGTTAAAGGAAGTACCCAGCCGCCGGCCGCGGTCCGGGAAAAGGCGGAATTTGTTTTGTGCGTGACGCCGCAGGTCATAACCGACCGACGCCGGGCCGACGAAGAAGTCTTCCATAATTTCATCATCAACCTGGAATACTTTGGCTTGTATGATCTGCAGGCTGAGGCGGTCCGGTTGCGGCAACCCGACGCGGACGATCCGGTCCGGGAGTATCTGCGGATCAGTGAACTGGGCCGGCGCGACCTGGCGGCCGCCGTCTCCTCAGTGCACAGATTTAAGATCCCGGACGGCTCTTCACCGAAACAGAGCGTTACGCTAATGCAGGAATTCCAGATCCTCTATGTCCGGCTGATCAGGCAGTATCTGGAAGGCCAACGGGTTGAACTGGCCGCTGTGCCGGTCCCGCCGTTAGCGGGGCGCATTACGCAGCAAATGGCGCAAACTCCGCGCCATCAGCAACCCGAGCTGAGCCGGCTGATCAAGCGGGTCCGCGCCGCTACCTTTCTCCCTTTTTTGTCGATGGCCAGGGAGAGCGCTTATTGCTACGTGGCCCTGACGATGCTCCCCAAAGAGAAAAGAGCGGAAGGATCGGAAATGGCAGACGCCCACCTGTTGTTCGAACCGACGCGGGGGGCGGTCGAACTGTTTCTGCCGGCGCCGCAGACCGCCGGTTTTGTCAAGCTCAGCTATCAGCTGCAGCGCAATGAGCACGGCGCGCTGACCGGGATTTCCGACCACGCTTTTTTTACCGGTGTTCCCAGAGAGAAGCAGGGAGAGGTCCCGTTCTTTTGGGAACAATACGAGCTGCAGGCGCTGCTTAATGGAGAATTCATCGGGGAAGAGGCGCAGCGGGCAGTCGCCGACTATCGGAGCCGCCTGGAAGAAACAAATCACAAAATGGTTGTCGCGCTGCAGCGGGAAGCTTATGAGGCGCTGCGGCAAGCTTTTATGCGACGCTCAGAATACCAGCGGCTGCAAGTAGAGCTGGAAAACCGACTGAACCTGGCGCTGAAGATCGGAGAGCGCTTCCCGCCAGCGATCACCACCGGGACATACGAATTGACCGAGAGCGACCTGTTAAAGCCGCTCTGCCAGGCGGTGGAGATCAGGGTATCGGACAAGGGTAGCCTGGCGATCGTCCACCGGCAAGGAGAGGATGGGCTCTATTTCGGGCTCACCGATTGGCGGACGATCATCGGCCTGGACCAGGGGGAGCTTAAGGACAAACTGCTAAATCGCTATCTCTATGAATTGATCTTAACGGCAATGATCAAGCTGGCGCATGGGCGGGGGCGAAAATCTTCCGGGGAGGCGGCGGCAACAGGATATTTGTTGGAGCGCGGGGAGATCCCCGGGCAAAAAGCCGCCACTACAGCCGACCTGGACCGGATCTTCCGGCGGGAATTTTACGAACAGCTTAGGACCAAGGGGCTGATCAGCGCTCCCTGGTTCACCCGTGAACTGACCGAGGCCGGCGAAGAGCTGTACCGGCCGCTGGCCGATCAGAGCGCGGCGGGGAAAAAGCAGGCCTTAACCAAGCTGGGCAACGACGCGGTTTTTGTCCAGACCGAGGCGGACGGCAACCTGATGCGGCTTCGGGTCGGGCTGGTCCGGGCGAGCAAGGATGGTGTTGGTCCGTGGAAAAGGAATCCGGTCCGGGAAGCGCAGCAGGCTTTGCTCGGCGATTCGCGCCGGTTGCCGGAGTACCAGGGGCTTTACGTGTTGACGGCTTTTTCCAACGGGATAAAGCATCTCAAGCTCTACGCTCTGCGCGAGGAGGCGGAGGAACTGACCGAACAGATCGACCGGTTGGAGGCTGAGATCGCCGGCGGTTCGTTCCGCGATCTGGGCCAGCTGCTCGACGGGACGGCGAAGGCGACCCGCGTCAAGATCGAAGCGGCGGTCCAGGCCGGGACGGCGGCGATCGCCAGCCAGACCGCCGAGCTCTTTGGTCCGATCCAGACAACCTACCGGCGGCCGGCGATGACGAGGTTAAGCGCCCTCCTGGCCGACGGTTTTATGTTAGAATTAGCCCATAGTGTGGACTGAAGACGACGTCAGGTTCATGCGCGAGGCGCACAGCCTTGCCAAGTCGGCCGAAGGGCGGACTACGCCCGACCCGCTGGTCGGCGCTGTCCTGGTCAAAAGCGGGCGGATCATCTCGATGGGTTACCACGGCGAGGTCACGACCCCGCACGCCGAAGCGTGGGCGATCCAGAAAGCCGGCGAGGAAGCCCGCGGCGCCACCCTCTACATCAATCTGGAACCGTGCTGCGATTTTGCCAATAAAAATAACCCACCCTGCACCGAAGCGGTCATCCGGGCCGGGATCAAGCGGGTCGTCGCCTCGATGAAAGACCCGAACCCGATGGTCAACGGCCGCGGTTTTGCCAAACTGAAGCGGCACGGGATCAGGGTCGAGGTCGGCTTGCTGGAAAAAGAAGCCCGCCACCTCAACGAGGTCTTCAGTAAATACATCCGGACGAAGCGGCCGTTCGTTTGCCTGAAAACGGCCCTGACGCTCGACGGCAAGATCGCGACGCGGACCGGCGCCAGCCGCTGGGTGGCCGGCCCGGAGGCGCTCCGCTTTGCTCATCATCTCCGCAACATTTATGACGCTATCCTGGTCGGGATCGGCAATGTCCTGATCGACGATCCGCGGCTCGATGTCCGCCGGGTGGAAAAGGTCAAAGACCCGGTCCGGGTCGTACTTGACTCTTTTGCCCGGACGCCGCTGCGGGCCAAGGTCCTGACCACCGGCAAGGCCCGGACGATCATCGTGGTCGGCCCCAGGGCGCCCAAAAGTAAGGTCGAGGCGCTGGCGAAAAAGGGAGCGGAGATATTATCCGTATCAGCGCCGAACGGCCGGATCAATATCAAGGAGCTCTTAAAAAAGCTGGGGGAAATGAAGATCACCAGCCTGCTGGTCGAAGGGGGCGGAGAGGTCAACTCCTCTTTTATCGCGGCCAACGCGGTCGATAAAGCCTACTTTATCATCGCGCCGAAGGTTTTCGGCGGCCGCGACGCCAAGACGCCGGTCGAAGGAGAGGGGATCGCTCTGCCAGGCCAGGCCAAATGGCTGAAGAATGTCTACGTCGACAAGGTCGGCGAAGACATCCTCATTTCCGGCCACTTCTAATGTGTTACGCCATCCCGGGGAAAGTTACCGCGCTCGAAGGGAAGAAAGTCACCGTCGATTACTTTGGCGAGCAAAAGCACGCCATTAATGAGATCGTTGATCTGAAGATCGGCGATTATATTTATGCCCAGGGGGGCTATGTCATCCAGACCGTCCCCGAAAAAGAAGCGATCGAAACGCTGGAGACCTGGAAAGAGCTCTTTTTTGAGCTGCGGGCAACCGACGTCAACCTTTCTCGCCAGCCGACCGAGCTTGGGGTCGATCAGAGCTTCGCCCTGATCATCGATAAGGCGTCAGACGGTCGTGAGCTCAAGCGCGATGAACTGTTGCGCCTGCTGCGGGCGGAAAAAACGGCCGAGCTTGACCTCCTTTATAAAACCGCCAACTTTCTGCGCCAGAAACATCTTTCCAACTCCTGCTGCGTCCACGGGATCATTGAGTTTTCCAATTACTGCCGCAACGATTGCGTTTACTGCGGGATCAGGCAAAGCAATTCAGCCATCAAACGCTACCGGATGACGGAAGAGGAGATCCTGGCGGCGGCGGCCGAGGCGATCGACCAGCATGGTTTTAAAGCGCTGGTCCTGCAGTCGGGCGAGGATCCGGAATTTCCGGTCGAACGGGTCGCCAAACTGATCAAGGCGATCAAGGCGCGGCATGCCGTCCTGATCTTTGCCTCGGTCGGTGAGGTCGGCAAGGATGGGCTTAAGCTGTTATGGGATGCGGGGGCGCGGGGGCTGCTGCAGCGGTTTGAAACGAGCGATCCCAGGCTCTACGCCAACTTGCATTGCGGCGACGAACTGGACGAGAGGCTGGAGGAATTACGCGCCGCTTACCGGCTCGGTTTCCTGGTGATCACTGGTGGCTTGATCGGCCTGCCCGGTCAATCGGCCGAAACTCTGCTCAATGATATATTACTGACCAAAGAGCTGAACGCGGAGATGTTTTCGTTCGGCCCGGTCCTCCCGGACGGACCGCCAACCGATCTGGTGTTAAAGGTCCTGGCGGTTAGCCGGATCGTCGACCCGGTTAACGCTAAGATCGTCGTCACGACCGGGTTTGAGACGCTAGATCCGGAGGCGCGGCGCAAAGGATTGCTGGCCGGCGCCAACTCGGTCATGCTCAACGTGACGCCGTTCCGGTACCGCCAGTTGTACAATATATATCCCAACCGGGCGCACGCGACCGAAACGATCGAGGCCCAGATCAAAACCACGCTTGAGCTCCTCTATTCTCTGGGTAGAGCCCCGACCGATCTGGGCGTATAATAAAGGCCATGAATGCGCTTGTCCTGCTGATAATCGCGCTCTGCGTCTTTGCTTTGGCTTACCGCTATTACGCCGCTTTTTTGGCGGCCAAGGTGTTGGTCCTCGACACTAAAAAAGAAACCCCCGCTCACCGCCTGAAAGACGGCCACGATTATCATCCGACCAATAAATGGGTCCTCTTTGGCCACCATTTCGCGGCGATCGCCGGCGCTGGCCCGCTGATCGGCCCGGTCCTGGCGGCTCAGTTCGGCTTCCTCCCCGGCGCGATCTGGATCATCATCGGCGCCGTGCTGGCCGGCGCGGTCCACGATTACGTTATTCTATTCGCGTCGGTCCGCCATAATGGTTTATCTCTGCACAAGATCGCCCGCGACTACATCAGCGTTCGGACCGGCGTCGCGACCGCGATCGCCGTCCTTTTTATCATCATCACCGCGCTGGCCGGCCTGTCCATCGTCGTAGTCAACGCGCTGGCCGAGAGCGCCTGGGGGACGTTCGCGATCATCGTCAGCATTCCAGCCGCTCTGCTGGTCGGCTTCTATATGTATGTTTTGCGTAAAGGGCAGATCGTTGAGGCGTCGGTCATTGGGACGGTGCTGCTGCTCGGCGGGGTCTTTTTCGGTTATTTTATCCAGAACTCGCCGGCAGCCGTCTATTTTACTTTTTCCCGGCAGCAGCTCTCGCTGGCCCTGCCGGTCTACGGTTTTATCGCTTCGGTCCTGCCGGTCTGGATGCTCCTTTGTCCCCGGGATTACCTGAGCTCGTACCTTAAGATCGGCACGGTCGCCTTGCTGGCGCTCGGCGTCTTCTTTGTTGCGCCAGAGATCAAAATGCCGGCGGTCACCCCGTTCATTTTTGGCGGCGGTCCGATCATTCCGGGCCGGGTCTGGCCGTTCGTCTGCATTACGATCGCCTGCGGGGCGATCTCCGGTTTCCACTCTCTGATCTCGTCCGGAACAACACCGAAGATGGTCTCCAACGAAAAAGAGATCAAACTGATCGGTTACGGCGCGATGCTGGTCGAGGGCTTTGTCGCCCTGATGGCGCTGATCGCCGCGACCGCGCTTTTTCCGGCCGATTATTTTGCCATCAACTGTTCCCCGGAGGTTTTTAAGCAGCTGGGGATGCAGGTCGTTAACCTGCCGGTCCTCTCCCAGTTGGTCCAGGAGGAGATCGCGGGGCGGCCGGGCGGGGCGGTCTCGCTGGCGGTCGGCATGGCCCAGATTTTTGCCGGTTTACCGGGGATGAAGGGGTTAATGGGCTACTGGTACCACTTTGTGATCATGTTCGAGGCGCTCTTCATCCTGACCACGGTCGATACCGGCACCCGAGTCGCCCGTTATATCACTCAGGAGATCGTCGGCAAAGTCAGCAAGCCGTTCGGTGACCAGAAATGGCTGCCCGGGATCGCGCTGACCAGTTTTTTGGTCGTTTTTGCCTGGGGTTACCTGGTCTATAACGGCGACATCGCCACGATCTGGCCGATGTTCGGTGTGGCGAACCAGCTGCTGGCCACCGCCGCCCTGACGATCGGGACCGCGGTCATTCTCAAACACGGTAAAAAAAGACGCTATGCCCTGATCACTCTCCTGCCGATGCTCTTTATGCTAGTGACCACGCTGGCCGCGAGCCTGGAAAACATCTTTTATAATTATTTGCCTAAGGGGACGTTTAACGGGAATCTTAATGCCGCTCTTTCGGCGATCATGCTGGTGCTGGTGATCGTGATCGTCGCTGATTCCTTGGCGGAGTGGGCCAGGCATCCCCGTTTCCGGGCCGGCGGCCGGGAAAAAGATCCCTACCTCGAGCTCGATATCTGATTGACAGCCGCCGCCGGGTTGTGGTATCTTGTGAAAGATATCACAAATGAAAATACCGGCCAAAACGATCTCCCGATTGTCGCTTTACTACCGCTATCTGCACTTTCTGTCGCAGCAAGGGACATTCTCGATCTCTTCCAAATCGCTCGCTTCGATGGTCGGCTTGAAGGCTGACCAGGTCAGAAAGGATCTCTCTTATTTCGGGGCGTTTGGTAAGACTGGTTTTGGTTATAATGTCCTGGAACTGAAGAACGCGCTTGCCCGGATCCTTGGTTTAGAGCGGGGGCGGCGGGTGGCGATCGTCGGGATGGGTAATTTGGGCCTGGCGCTGGTCGGGTATAAAGGATTTGAAGTGCTCGGCTTCAAGATCGGGGCGGTATTTGATAATTCTCCTAATAAAATAGGGAAAAAGTATCGTGGACGACTATGCTATAACGTCAAGGAATTCAGCGCGATCGCTGCTCAGGAAGGGATCGAAATGGTGATCCTGACCGTCCCTGCCGAGGTGGTCCATGAGGTCACCGGGGCGATCGTGGCGGCCGGGATCAAGGCGATCCTGAATTTTTCCCCGGTCCATCTATCGGTCCCCAAGAGTGTCCATGTGACCAATGTCGATCTGGCGACCGAACTGAAGAGCCTGTCGTACTTTGTTTTTGGTCAGAAAACTGCCGCCCGCAACGCTTGACAACCGCCGCTAAAATACCGTAGAATGATAATGAGCGGTCTATTGTGAAGAAAATCACAAGCCTGCCGATCAGCTATGCCTAGTTATTTCGCCACTCAAGCAGACCTGGAAGCCTTGCTCGCCCGGCTGATAGCCGAGGGGGAGGTCGTTGCCCCGGTCCTTGATCAAGGACGCAACATCCTGCAAACAGTCACCGCCGCAACGATCAAGGATGTTAATCTGGCCGGCTACCGGACCGTTGAACCATATAAATCTTATGTTTTTAAGCTGACCGAGCGGGTGGCGACCTATTTTACGCCGTCTCCGGCCGGCCAAAACCGCCGACTCGTCTTGTTCGGTTTACGCGCCTGCGATCTGTCGGCGCTCGATGTTTACCATAAAGTGATGGACGAGGGCGAGCCGGCCTATCTGGTCGTGACCGCCGATTGTACCGCCTGCGGCCGGACCTGTTTCTGCAATATGGTCGGCGGAAAACCGTACGCGGCGGCCGGCTTTGACCTGAACATCACCGCGCTGGAGAACGGCTATATCATTGAAACCGGCAGTCCGCGCGGCGAGCAGCTGCTGTCGCCTCTGCCGCCGGCGACAGACGATCAGTTGAAGCTCCAGGCCGGGGTCAGGAACGGGACCGAGGCGCAGCTGGAAACCGTCAATCAGGAATTTAAGTGCAAATGCAATATCAACTGGACCGAAGCGCACCGGCTCAATCTGGAGAACAGCAAAGCCTGGAAAGAAGTGACGAAGAAATGCGTCGAATGCAGCGCATGCAATTTTATCTGCCCGTCCTGCACCTGTTTTCTCCTGCTGGACTCGAGGGACGAAGGATCCCTCGGCGGAGCTCGGGATGAACGAGGGACGAAAGACGAAAATAGCCGGCATAAGGTCTGGGACGCCTGTCTGAAGAACGGGTATGCCCGCGTCGCCGGTGGCGCCAATTCCCGGCCCAAACTGTTCGAGCGGCTGCAGAACCGCTACCACTGTAAGTTCGATTATTCGCCGACCAGGCTTGGCCGCTATACCTGCGTCGGCTGCGGCCGCTGTATTGATGCCTGCGCGGGGAACATCGATATGCGGGAAGTTTACGCGGAACTGGTCAGGCAAGTCCCGCTGACGGCAAAGCTGGTTTAGGAAATTTAGGAAAATAGAAAATGAGCTGTAACGGAAAAGAGCAATATCGGCCGGTCAAAGCGAGGACGGAAAAGGTCATCATCGAAACGTCCAATATCAAGACCTTTGTTTTTCGGCCGGAAGAGCCGCTGTCATTTTTGCCCGGTCAGTTCATGCTGGTCACCGTTCCCGGGATCGGCGAATGCGCTTTTACCCCGTCGTCAGATTATAAGCAGAAAGAGACACTGGAATTCACCATCATGCGGGCGGGCTCGGTCACTGGCCTGATCCACCAGCTCCAGGCCGGCGATACCGTTGGCTTGCGCGGGCCGTACGGCCAGCCGTATCCGCTGCCAAGTTACCACGGCAAGGAAGTCTACGTGGTTGGCGGCGGGGTCGGCCTGGCGCCGCTGCGCGCCCTGATGTACGGTTTGAACCACGAGATCGACCAGCTCAAAAAAGTCGTCGTCCGTTTCGGTTCGCGCTCGCCCCAGGACATTTGTTATCGCGACGACCTGCCCAGCTGGGGGAAGAGAAAGAAGACCGATCTGGTCATCTCCGTCGACACCGCCGTGCCGGGCTGGACCGGCAACGTCGGCCTGGTCACCACGATCCTCAAAGACGACGATGTGGACGTCAAGAACGCGGTTGCTGTCGTCTGCGGCCCGCCGATCATGATGAAGTTCGTCAACAAACGGCTGCTCGATATGGGCTTTGCCCCCAAAGATATCTATTTATCGATGGAAAAGAACATGAGCTGCGGGATCGGTAAATGTTTTCACTGCAATCTGGGCCCTTACCTGGTCTGCAAAGACGGCCCGGTGTTCACCTGGGAACAAATAAAGGATATTCCGGAACCATGGTAGCGGATAATTTAAAAGTAAAAAGTGAAAATTCAAAAATAAGGAATTCATTATGCCTATTCTGCTCGTTGGGCTGCGGCGTTAGCTTGCGGGATGAGGGGAAAGCGCTGGCTTACGCCCAGGACAACCCGGTCAATAAAGGAGCGCTCTGCCCGCGCGGTCATTACAACCTGGAGCTGGTCAACCATCCTGGCCGCTTGGCCGAACCGCAGATCGGTAAAAGGAAAGTCTCCTGGGAAGAAGCGCTGACCTTTATCAAGCAAGAGCTGCAACCGTTCCGTAAAGACGAGGTCGGCTGCCTGGTCTCGTGCCTGCTCAGCAATGAGGCGGCGCTAGCGGTCGCCAGAACGGCGCAGGCGCTGGGGGTTAAGAACGTTTTGACCGCCGGAGCGGCGGCGGACCTGGAAGCTTACGAGGGGAATAAATGGACGGTGCCGGGCGCCGAACTGGCCTCGCTTGACCACCTGGAAAAGTCGGAAGCGCTGCTGATCATCGGCGACATCTTAAGCCGGTCACCGGTCCTTTCCCGGCGGATCAACCAGGTCAAATACGGCAAACGCGGCAACCAGATCGTAGTGATCGATCCCAACCAGACTCGCACAACCTGGTTCGCGACCGATCATCTGGCCTGCCGTCCGGGGACGGAACCGGTTGTACTGGCCGCCCTGGCCGGGGCGCTGCCGGCCGAAGAAGCGGCGGCGATCTGCGGGATAGCGGCAGCAAAACTGGAGCAGACCGCGGCCGCCTTCCGCACGGCCGCCAGCGGAACGGTTATCTATGTTCCGCAAAGCAAGCGCCCGCGCAACGACCTGGGCGTTTACTATGTAAAAAAACTGGCCGCCGCCTCGCCGAACAAAAAGTATTTGGTCTACTATCTGTTCGGCAATACGCTCGGCGTCAACACCGTGATCGACCGGGAGATCCCCGATCACCCGACCTACCATGAGCTGCTCGGCAAGATCGAACGGGGGGAGATCAAGAGCCTGCTCCTTTTTGGCGAAGACATTTCCGCCGGGCACGAAGAGCTGCAAAAGAAGTTCCGGATGCTGAAGTTCGTTGTCTACGCCGGGTATTTTGAGAGCGAATCGCCGGCGATCTACGATAACAGCATTATTCTGCCGCTCGCCTCCCAGTTCGAAGGGGGCGGGAGCTACGTCCTGGCCGACGGCTCGCTGGCCGCCTGCGAACCGATCGTCCCGGCTGCCGGCAGTGTCCCGCTGGAAAAGATCTGCGGACTGCTGGCTGACTGCAAACCAGGCCGAAACGATGCCCGGGAGTGCGTCGGGCAGGGGCCGGTCACTAAGGCAAAGGCGGAAGCAGAGGCGGAGGGAGAGGTCAGGGCGGTCCGCGCGGCGGAGCAGGGGCCGGTCAAACCGATTACCTATTTCGGCAACAATCAGCTGGTCGGCAATTTCTTCTGGTTCCAGGTGAACAAAAATGGCTAAAAGAGTTTTTCTTAATCTCGATCTCTGCTGCGGCTGCAAAAGCTGCGCGGCGGCGTGCGCCTACGGGCATCATCTGCAATCGCTGCTGGGCCATTCTCAGTTGAAAGCGGCGGAATTGCCGCTGCACTGCCTCCACTGCGATCAGCCGGCTTGCGCCGCCGCCTGTCCGAACGAGGCGATGAAGAAAATGGCCGACGAAACGGTCCAGCGGAGCCAGTACCGCTGTGTCGGCTGCCGCTCTTGCTCGGTCGCCTGCCCGTTTGGCGTTATTCAACCGGACCTGGCCAAACATATCACACCCAAATGCGATCTCTGCCTCGACCGGTTGGCCGAGGGAGAGATCCCGCGCTGCGTCGCGACCTGCACTTCGGGCGCTTTATCGTTCGCCGAAGTGGACGAGCAGATCGCCGACCGGAATAAGAACCTGATCTCTGTTAGAATGTTAGCAAACTTTGTCGGCAGGAGGCGGTAACCATGGGGAGAGTCGAAGAACATATGGATAAGGCCTGTTCGCTGCTCCGGGAAGGGAAGCTGCGCGACGCGATCAGTGAATACAAGGCGGCGCTGGAGATCGATCCGGAGAACGCGATCGCCCACAAAAGCCTGGGGAGCATCTACTACCGGCTGACGATGCTCGACGAATCGATCACCGAGTTTGAGCTGGCGGTCAAGCATCACCCGAAGTACGCGGACGCATATTATGAGCTGGGAGTGTCCCTCTATCGCCGCGGCCGGCTGGAAGACTCGATCAAAGCGTTCGAGAAGGCGGTTGAGATCAACCCGAACTTTCACATTGCCCGCTACTGGCTCGGCCTGTCATTCTACTACTCCGGCAAATTGCAGAAGGCGATCGAGTACTTCAAGCAGGTGCTGGAAAAAGAGCCGCACGTCGTTATTTCCCGCTACCACATGGGGGTCGCTTACGCCCGCCTCAGCAAGTTCACCGAGGCGATCCAGGAATTTGAGATCTTCCTGAAAGATGTGCCGGCCAGCGCGGCCGCCTACTACAATCTGGGCAAGGCATACTATAACAAAGGCGATGTTGAGAAAGCGGTCGACGCTTTCAAGAAAGCGGTCGAGATCGACCCCGAGGACGAACGGTCGAAAAAGAACCTGTTAATGCTGGAGGACCTGAAGAGCAGGTTCTTTTAAAGTCAAAATTCAAAAGTAAAAAGTAAAAAATAATGTTGTCGTTGTTATTTAGTTATTTAATATTTCCGGGGTTCCTGTTCCTGGCCGTCGTCGGCCTGCTGGCGACCTGGGTGGACCGGAAGGTGACCGCCCGGCTGCAATACCGGGTCGGACCGCCGTGGTTCCAGCCGTTCGCCGATCTGGCCAAGCTGCTCGGTAAACAGACGATCGTGCCGGAGGGGGGCGCAAAGTCCGTGTTTCTCGGCGCGCCGCTCGTCGGCCTGGCCGGAGCGATCCTGGTCGGGACGCTCCTCTGGTCGATCAATGCCCAACCGGTCGGCCGGACCTTTGTCGGCGACCTGATCGTGGTGATGTACTTGCTGATGCTCCCGTCGCTGGCGCTGATCATCGGCGGCTCGGCTTCGCGCAATCCGCTGGCGGCGATCGGCGCCAGCCGGGAGATGAAGCTGATCCTCGCTTATGAACTGCCGTTCATCATCAGCGCGGCGACGGTGATCTATCGCGCCCGCTCATTGCAGTTCGGCGGGATCGTGGCCTGGCAGCTGGCTAACGGACCGTTCCTCTGGTCACTCTCCGGTCTCTGCGCTTTTCTGGCCGCTTTACTGGTGGTCCAGGCAAAACTGGGGGCGGTGCCGTTCGATCTCGCCGAAGCGGAACAGGAGATCGCCGCCGGAGCGATCATCGAGTATTCCGGGCCCGCTCTGGCGGCGATCAGGTTGACCCGGGCGATCCTCTATTTTGTCCTGCCGCTCTTCCTGACGGTCGTTTGGCTCGGCGGGATCGACGCCTGGTTCCCGCTCAAATATCTGGGGATACTGACCCTGGTAATTTTAATTAAGAACACCAATCCGCGCCTGCGGATCGACCACGCCCTCCGGTTTTTCTGGGGGCCGGTCACCCTGGTCGCGGTTGCCGGATTTATCCTGGCCGTGCTCGGTAAGTAAATAAGATGTTAAAACAGATCTTTAAATGGGGTTTAAGGAAGTCGCTGTGGGTTTACCACGCGGGGGCGTCGGCCTGCAACAATTGCGACATCGAGATCCTGGACATGCTGACGCCGCGCCACGATGTGGAACGGTTCGGCGTCACGCTGGTCGGGTCGCCCCGCCACGCCGACGTCCTGCTGGTTACCGGAGTCTGCAACCGGCAGACGGCGCCGCGGCTGCAGCGTCTTTATGAGCAGGTCCCCAAACCGTGTCTGGTGATCGCCATCGGCAGCTGCGCCTGTTCCGGACACTTTTTCCGCGACAGCTATAACTATGTTAAACCGATCGACCAGGTTATTCCGGTCGACGTCTATCTCCCCGGTTGCCCGCCGAAACCGGAAGCGATGATCGACGCGGTTATCAAGGCGGTGGCCAAGATATGAGCGTTCTGGAGCAGATCAAAAAGCAGTTCAGCCGGATCGCGGTAACGGAGAAGAACGACCGCCGCGCTTACATCAACGCCGACAACGACACGGCGAAGGCGATCGTCGTTTACGCTGTCAATGAATTGCGGCTGCGGCTTTCCACGATCTCCGGCGTCGATACCCGGCCGGGGGTGGAGCTGCTGTACCACCTGGCGGCCGACCGGGAAGCCAGGGTGATCACCGTTCGGACCCTGGCGGCGAAACCGGACCTGGAGATCAACTCGGTCACGCCGGAGATCCCGGCGGCGGAGTGGGTGGAGCGGGAGATCGCCGAGATGCTCGGCGTTAAGTTCACCGGCCACCCGAATTTAACGACCCTGCTCCTCTCCGACGACTGGCCGGCGGGAGTCTATCCGCTCCGGAAGCAATCGTTCGAGTCGCGCCAGGAATTAAAGGAAACAGAGAATTAATATGGCCAAAGAAACCATGATCCCGATCGGTCCGTACCATCCGCTCCTGGAGGAGCCGGAGTTCTTCAAATTTTACGTCGAAGGCGAGAAGATCGTCGACGCCGAAGTGCGCGTCGGCTACAACCATCGCGGCGTGGAGAAGATCTCCGAAGGAAAGACCTACGACCAGGCCACCTTTGTCGTGGAGCGGATCTGCGGGATCTGCTCGACCTCCCATCCCTTTGCCTACACCCGGGCGGTGGAAGACGTTTCCGGGATCGTTGTTCCCGAGCGGGCGGAATATATCCGGACGATCATCGGCGATCTGGAGCGGATCCACAGCCACCTACTCTGGGTCGGCCTGGCCGGCCACTTTATCGGCTACAACACCGTTTTTATGTGGGCCTGGAAATACCGCGAGCCGGTCCTGGACATGTTCGAGATCATCTCCGGCAACCGGAACCACTACAACATGTTCAAGGTTGGAGGCGTCCGCCGCGATATCAAAGAGAGCGACGTTCCCGGCCTGCTCAAGGCGATCGACGACGTCGAGAAATTCTGCAACATGCTGCTCAAGGCGGTGATCGACGATCCGGTCATCAAGGCGCGGCTCAAGAATGTCGGTGTCCTGAAGAAGGATGATGCGATCGCCCTGGGAGTGGTCGGGCCGGTTGCCCGCGCTTCCGGCGTAGCGATCGATGTGCGCAAAGACCACCCGTATGCCGCCTATGACCGGGTCAGCTTTGAGGAGATCGTGATGGAAGGCGGGGATATCTTCAACAAGGCGGCGATCCGCCTGTTGGAGTGTATCGAGTCAACCAAAATTATCCGGCAGTGCCTCAAACAGATGGCGCCGGGGCCGATCGATGCCGCGGTCAGAGAGGTCGGCAGCGGGGAGGGGATCGGCCAGCACGAAGCGCCCCGCGGCGAGTGCATCCATTATGTCCGGTCGAACGGTTCCAATAATCCGGAGCGGCATAAGATCCGCGCCCCTTCATTTATGAACGTCCCGTCGTTCAAGCTGACGGTGATCGGCGAATCGATCGCCGACGCCGCCCTGATCACCGCCGCGGTCGATCCCTGCTATTGCTGCACGGAGCGAATGGCGATCATCGATCGGGAGAGTGATAAGGTGCTGCTGACCGGCGCAGAAATGGTCCGCCTCAGTCAGGCTAAAACGGAACGGCTGAAAAACAAATGCCTTTATTAGCTTACATAATAATAGTTCCGTTAATTGCCGCCGGCCTGGGATTGATCTTCCGGCGGGCTGCCGGGGCGCTCGCCCTGGCCGCGGCGTTTTTTGCGCTGGTTGCCGGTTGTCTGCTGATGGGAGGGCGCCAGGCTTGGCCGGCCTTCAGCCTGCTCGCTTATTCGCTCAATTCCGGCGCTTACCTGATCGCGGCGCTGATCACCCTGCTGACCGTCATTTATTCACTAAAGTATCTGACCCAGTTAAAGCGGCTGGGTGAGTATTACGCTTATCTGCTCCTGGCGCTGGCGGCGACCGCCGGGGCCCTTTTTACCAACGAATTTCTTTTCCTCTTCCTTTTTTGGGGCTTGATGGGGTTGGCTCTCTACCTGTTGATCGGGACCGGTGGTGAGCGGGCGCCGGCGGCGGCGCAAAAAACGCTGATCATTCTCGGCGGTTCCGATCTGCTGATGGCGCTCGGCGCCGGGCTCGTTTGGAGCCTGACCGGAAGCATGGAGTTCGGTGGCACCGCTTTGCCGGTTAACACCCCCCTGACGCTGGCCGCTTTTCTCCTGCTCTTAACCGGCGCTTTTGCCAAAGCGGGAGTAATGCCGCTCCACAGCTGGATCCCGGCCGCCGCTGAAGGGGCGCCGACCCCGGTCATGGCGCTGCTGCCGGCCGCGCTCGACAAACTGGTCGGCGTTTACCTGATCGCCCGGATCTCGCTCGATATCTTTATGATCCAACCGGGGTCGTTGGCGTCGCTGATCCTGCTGGCGCTCGGTTCGTTCACGATCATGGCGGGGGTCCTCGGGGCGCTGTTGCAGCATGACCTGAAAAAACTTCTCTCCTTTCACGCCGTTTCCCAGGTCGGCTACATGGTGGTCGGCATCGGGACCGGTCTGCCGGTCGGTCTGGCTGGAGCGCTGTTCCACCTGTTCAATAACGCCATCTATAAAAGCGCGCTCTTCTTCTGCGCCGGCTCGATCGAACACCGGACCGGCACGACCGAGCTGAAAAAACTGGGCGGGTTGGCGGGTAAGATGCCGCTGACCTTTGCGGCCGCGCTGATCGCCGCCCTGGCGATCTCCGGCGTGCCGCCGCTCAACGGTTTTGTCTCTAAATGGCTGATCTACCAGGGCTTGATCGAGGTCGGGCAATTCGACCGTTTCTGGCTCGTCTGGCTGACAGCCGCGATGCTCGGCTCGGCTTTTACCCTGGCCAGCTTTGTCAAACTGCTGCACGCCGCATTTCTCGGCCAGTGGTCGGAGAATACAGCCAAGGCGAGAGAAGTTTCCTGGCCGATGTGGTTCCCGCCGCTCTTCCTGGCCGGGCTCTGCGTTGTTTTCGGACTTTTTGCTTACCAGCTCCCGCTCCGCTATTTTATCCTGCCGGTCTTTATTCGGTTGGTCGTTCCGGGGGTTTGGGACCCGGGTTTGGCGACGATCATGTTATTTGGCGGTCTGCTGCTTGGCCTTTTACTCTACCTGCTCGGTAACGTCCGCCAGACGGTGACCCGCCCGGCTTTTTACGGCGGGGAGGAGTTGCCGGAAGAGACGATCAAAGTGACCGGCGATGATTTTTACGATACGGTCAAAAGATTGGCGCCGCTGGGGTTGATCTTCCGGGTAGCCGAGCGCAAAGTGTTCGATCTTTATGAACAGCTGAAGCTGGCGCTGGATAGCCTGGCGGACCTGGCCAGCAGGATCGAAGGAGCAATATGGCGATCATTCTGACCGGTTTTATTTTGGTCCCGGTCGCGGCCGCATTGTTATGCCTGCCGCTTAAGCGGCGCGGCTGGTTGTTCGTAGCCACCGCTGCCGGGTTATTGAGCCTGGCCGCGTACCTGTATACGATCCGACCGTTCAACAATCTGCTCGTCTTCCAGTATCACGACGTGCCGCTCCTGGTCCTCGACGGTTTGAGTCACCTGGTCCTGACCGGCGTCGCCCTGGCAGCGCTGCTGTATGCGCTTTATTCGGTCGACGAGGAGCGGGCAATCCCTTACGCGCTTTATTTACTGGCGACGGCGGCCGGGGTCATTCTGGCCGGGGAGCTGGTAACCCTCATGCTGTTCTCCCTGCTGCTGCTTGACGCCTGCGGGCACTTGGCCATGGCCGGCGGCAAGAAGATCGGGTTGGGCGAAGGTTTGTCTCTCGGCCTGGCCGCCGGGCTGCTGGCGGGCGGCTTGGCGGCAATGATGCTGATCTCTCATGCCACGGCGATCCACCTGACGATCAGGACTTACCCGCTGCTGGTCAAGGCGATGGTCCTGTCCGGTTTTACTCTGCTCGCCGGGGTACTGCCTTTTCATCGCTGGTTGGTCAAGACGAGCAACCCGCTGATCTACGCGGCGGTCAATACGGTTGGGTTGTACGGTATTTTCCGCTTCGCGTTCAACGTGTTTGGCTTGGGTCGTTCCGGGATGCTGGTCTTAACGGTCCTTGGCCTGAGCAGCCTGGTGTACGGCGGGTTGGTCGCTTTTGCCAGGCGCGATCTGGCTTACAATAACATTGCCCAGACCGGGGTGGTTTTGGCGGCCGCCGGCCTGGCTTCCCCGCTGGCCCTGATGGGGGCGCTTTTTCACCTGCTCAATCTGATCGTCATCAAACCGCTTTTGGTCTACGCCGGTGACACGGCCGATAGAGCGAGCGGCCCGCTCTTGTCTTCCTGTTTGGTGATCGGTTGGCTGGCCAACGCCGCTATCCCGCCGTTCAACGGTTTCTGGAGCCTCCATTATGTTCTGCTGGCGCTCGCCCAGCAAAAGGCCTGGCCAAGCGCTCTGCTGCTGATCCCGGGGCTGGTTATTATCCTGGCTTTGTCGCTTAAGGTATTAAAGGAGAAGGTCTTTAGTGCCGAGCCGGGCGGCGCCCCGCCGGTCCGCTGGCCGCAGGGAACGGTGCTGGTCATTTCCGCTGTGCTTTGCCTGCTGATCGGTCTGAACACCGGCGCCGTGGTCACTTACCTGATCAACCCGGCGGTCATCGCGTTGACGAACGGGACCGGTTACGCCCGGATGATCGCGGGGGTGCTGTTATGAGGATCCCGCTTCCCAAGATCAGAGAGGTGATCGAGGCGGTCGGATCGCTTTTTTCCCGCCCCTTTACCAATGGGTACCCGTTCAAACCGCTGGTTCCCCCCGACGGCTTCCGCGGTAAACCGGAATATTATCAGGACGAATGCGTCGGTTGTCTGGCCTGCTACGAGGTATGTCCGGGCCGGGCGATCTCTTACGAGGACAATAAGGAGACAAAAAAGCGGACGCTGACCTACCGCGCCGATCTCTGTATCTTTTGCCAGCAATGTGAAAAGGCCTGCATTACCGAGAAAGGGATCCAGCTGACCAAACAGTTCGAGCTGGCCAGTTACGAGCGGAAGGGGGTCACCTCCACGAGCATAAAAGAACTGGTCCTGTGCGAAAACTGCGGCGAAGTTGTCGGCTGTATCGACCATCTCCGCTTCCTGGCCCGGAAGGTCGGCCCGCTCCTCTACACCAATCCGACCCTGCTGCTGGCCCGCCACGACGAGCTCAAGCTGCTGGAAAAGGAGCGGGGAGCGAACAGCCCGCATCCGCGCGCGGGACACCTGAAGCTCCTCTGCCCCAACTGCCGGCGCGAAATGATCGTTAAGGAGCAGTGGTAATGCACGAACTGCACTTAGCGGAAGATATTTTACGAAAAATCATGGAGAAGGCGGAGGAGCTTGACCAGAAAGAGATAACCAGCGCCAAGATCGGCCTGGGGGCGTCAAGATTCACTCATATGGAAGAGCTGCTCGAATTATTTAACGACATCTCCGGCGGGATCAAGCTGGAGATCGACGTCATCCCGGTCAAGACTGCCTGCGCCAAGTGCCAGACGGAGTTTAACCCGAAGACGATGCGTTTAGACTGCGAAAAATGCGGTTCGACCGATATCCAGATGGTCTCGGGGAACGAACTGATCGTCAAAGAGGTCTGTTAGTAATACAGGTCCCTTTTGCCCGCTTCGAGGTTCTTCAGCTTGCTGAGCAATAACTTCTTATTTTTCACGCCGGCTAAATGTTTAGCGATCACCTTTTTCCCCAGCTTCTTCGCTTCTTTGTCCCCGTAATCGAGCAGGTATTCCTGAAAGGTTAACAGCGAATTAGGCAGGCAATATTGTTTGATCAGGCCCGGCTTGGCCAGGTCCATAAAATCGTGGCCGACGCGGCCGAGGCGATAACAGGCGGTACAGAAGCTCGGGCTATAACCTAGCTGGGAGATGTCCTTGATCACTTGTAATAACGACCGGCTGTCGTGCAGGGAAAATTGCTCGGCGTTGTGTTTGCCGGCGGAGTAACCGCCCGGGTTGGTCCGCGAGCCGGCGCTGATCTGGGAGATACCGAGAGCAAAGAGCTCGTTCCGCATTTTTGCCGATTCGCGCGTCGAGAGGATGATCCCGGTGTAGGGGACGGCCAGCCGGAGGACCGCGACGACTTTTTTAAAGTCTTCATCGGTGACCTGGAAGGGCGGATTCAGGGATAAGGGGGCGCCAACGGCCGGCTCGATCCGGGGAACCGAGATAGTATGCGGACCAGCGCCAAACTCTTTTTCCAATTCGAGCGCGTGATAGAGCAGGGCCAGGGCTTCGAACTTGAAATCGTAAAGGCCGAACAGGACGCCAATGCCGACATCGTCGATCCCGGCCTCCATCGCCCGGTGCATGCCGTAGAGCCGGTAACGGTAGTCGGCCTTCGGCCCCCTGATATGCATCGTTTTATAAGTCGGCTGATGATATGTCTCCTGAAAAAGCTGGAAGGTCCCGATCTTGCTCTTTTTCAGCCGGCGGAAGTCGGCGACCGATAAGGGGGCGATGTTAACGTTGAGCCGACGGATCTCTCCCTTGCCGGCCCGGGTAGCATAGATCTCCTTGATCGCTTTGAGCAGAAAAGTGACATTGGCGGTTTTCGGGTCTTCGCCGGCGACCAGCAGGATCCTCTTGTGCCCCTCCTTTTCCAACAGCCGGACCTCGGCCTTGATCTCGGGGATGGTCAGCCGGCGGCGGGTTAACAGGGTGTTGCCGGAGCGGAAGCCGCAGTAGAGGCAATCGTTAACACAGAAGTTGGTCGTATATAAAGGGGCAAAAAGGACCAAGCGCTTGCCGTAGATCGCTTCCTTGACCGTTCGGGCGGCCCGGAAGAGCTGGGTCAGGACCTTTTTGTCTTTGGCGGCCAGTAAAACGGCCGCTTCGGCCGGCGTCAGCCCTTTAAGCTGAAGCGCTTTAACGATGATCCGTTCCGCTGCCTGGCGGGGGGGCTTTTCGGCCTTCTTAATGAGGTTGTTAATTTGTCGTTCGTCAATGAAAGTCTTCATGGGGAGATGAGCTATTATAGCAGTTTTAGCGTCGAGAGACAAGGCCAGGGCGGCCTTCATCCGGGCTGACCCTGTTAACCCCCACGGCTGAACTTCAGCATTAGTTCATCTTTATCTGCTCCCCCTTGGTAAGGGGGAGCCTGATTCACGACAACTGAAGGAAAATCAATTCCCGCCTCCCCCTTTTCAAGGGGGAGGGCGATAGGTTCGTTAGGTTAGAGGGGGTTATTCATTGGTTCCCGGGTGAGGGCGGCAATAACCTTGCGGCCAAGGGGTGTGTTATAATTCCCTCGTCATGGCCGAGATCCTCATTATTGAAGACGACCGGGATATTGTGGAAAGCCTGGAGTACAACCTGAAGAAGGAAGGCTTTAAGGTTGCCAAAGCCTATGACGGGGCAGCCGGACTGAAAGCGGCTGAAGAGAAGCGGCCCGATCTTATTCTCCTTGATCTGATGCTGCCGATCTTTGATGGTTTAGAAGTCTGCCGCCGGCTCCGGAAAAACGCCAAAACCGCTGGAATTCCGATCATCATGCTGACCGCCAAGGGGACCGAGACCGATAAGGTCGTTGGCCTGGAGGTCGGCGCCGATGATTACCTGACCAAGCCGTTCAGTCTTAAGGAAGTCATTGCCAGGATCAAGGCGATCCTCCGCCGGAGCGGAAAGAAAGAGGTGCCGCCGCCGGCTGTCCTGAAATTCAAGGAGCTGGAGATCGACAGCGACCGGCACGAGGTCCGCGTAGCCGGCAAACCGCTGGAGCTGACCGCCAAAGAGTTTTTGCTGCTGCACTACCTGGCCGAGAACAAAGGGCGGGTCTATTCCCGGGAAAAACTGCTGGATGCAGTCTGGGGGATCGACGTAGCGATCGAGACCCGAACCGTCGACGTCCACATCCGCCGGCTGCGCGAGAAACTGGGGAAAGCGGAAAAGCACCTGATCACCCTGCGCGGGGTGGGGTATAAATTCGAGGCGTGAGATGTTCGAACAAGCGCTGAACGGAATGAAAGACGGCGTCCTGATGGTCGATTCGACCGAGACGATCATTTTTGCCAACCGCGCTCTCAGCGCGATCTTGTCCCTTTCCCAGGCAGAGCTTATCGGCAAGCGGCCGCTCGAGGCGATCAGGCTGATCGAGCTGGCCGAGCTGATCGCCGAGGTCAGATCGACCGGAAGCGCGGCCAGCCGCGAGATGAAGGTTGTCTATCCGCAGGAAAAGACGCTCCTCGGCTCGGCAAACCTGATCAAGACCGATAATGGCCCGGGGGTAGCGGTCATCGTTCAGGACATCTCGGAGATCAAGAAACTGGAGAACTTAAGACAGGAATTCGTCGCCAACGTCTCCCACGAGCTGAAAACACCGCTGACGGCGATCAAGAGTTACGCGGAGACCCTGATCCACGGCGCGATCGACGACCCGATCAACAATCGGCCGTTCCTGGAGAAGATCGAGAAGAACGCCAAGAGCCTGGCAGCGTTGATCGACGATACGCTGGAAATTTCCCGGCTGGAGAGCCGCCGGGGAGTGGCGCCGTTCGCGCCGGTCCACTTGTCGGACGAGATTGAACAGGCCCTGGAGACGCTGGCGCCCCGGATCAAAGAGAAAGAACTGGAAATTATTAAAGCGGGGGAACCGGAAAGCTGCACCGTCAGCGGTGAAGCGGAACATATTTACCGGGCACTGTTGAACCTGCTCGACAACGCCGTCAAATATTCTCCCGCCGGCGGCCGGATCGAGCTGGCCTGCGCCCAAACCGACCGGGAGCTGCGACTCAGCGTTAAGGACCATGGGCCGGGGATCCCGGCCGAACATCAGCCCCGCCTTTTTGAGCGCTTCTACCGGGTCGATAAAGCGCGCTCGCGCGAGCTGGGCGGGACCGGGCTCGGCCTATCGATCGTCAAACATATCATGGAGATCCACGGCGGGCGGGTTGAACTGAAAAGCACAGCTGGCCAGGGTGCCGAATTCACCCTGATTTTCCCTCGCTAAAATGGTAAAATAGTCATATGCACATTCCCGACGGATTTTTGGACCCCCGCTTGTCGACCAGCCTATTGGGCGCGGCGGCCGTTGTGCTGGCTTACAGTACTGCCAAGGTGAGGGAAGCCGTAACGGCCGTCCAACCGGTGGCCGCTTTAGCCGCCGCGGGGAAGGGTGCCGGGAACCTCGTTTCTGGCCTGAAGCGGGTCCTGACCGGCGACGGCCGGCGGACACTCTATCTGATGGGGATGATGGCGGCGCTGATCTTTACCGTCCAACTTTTCGATTTTGAAATTATTAACGGCACGACCGGCCATTTTTTGGGCGGGGCGTTGGCGGGGATCGTCCTGGGTCCTTTCGCCGGGACGCTGGCTATAGCGGCGGTCCTGATCGCGCAGGCGCTCTTTATGAACGACGGAGGCCTGTTGGCGCTCGGGGCCAACATTGTCAGCATGGCCGTGGTTGGTTCAATGCTGGCTTATTATCTCTATTTTGGGCTTAAACGCCTGACCCCGGAATGGCTGGCGATCATGATCGCCGTCTGGCTGTCGGTCCAATTGGCGGTCCTGACCTATTCACTGGAAACCGCGAGTTTAAATCAGAGCATGCTCCATGCTCACCTGATCATCGGCCTGGCCGAAGCGCTAGTCACCCTGGCGCTGGTAAAATTGTTCCGTTCTTTCCAGTCATGACGCTTCTCTGGATAATCGGCAGCACGGTTTTTATCAGCCTCCTTTCGCTGGCCGGGGTGATCGCTCTGGCCCTGAAAGAAAAGGTCCTACAGCAGATCCTTTTATTGTTGGTCGGTTTTTCGGCCGGGACGCTGGCTGGCGGTGCTTTTCTCCACCTGCTTCCCGAATCGCTGGAAAAACTCCCGGGCGGGGAGACCTTTGTTTACGCGCTGGTCGGTTTTTCTCTTTTCTTCCTGCTCGAAAGGATATTATACTGGCGGCACTGCCACGAAGGGCATTGCGATATCCACGCTTTTTCCTACCTCAACCTGTTCGGTGACGGGCTCCATAATTTTATTGATGGTTTGGTCATTGCCGGGAGTTTTTTGGGCGGGATCCCGCTGGGGATCGCCACTACGATCGCGGTAGTTTCGCATGAGGTCCCGCAGGAGATCGGCGATTTTGCGGTCTTGATCTACGGCGGGTTTTCCAAGGGGCGGGCGCTGGCTTATAATTTGTTATCGGCGGCTATGGCGGTGGCCGGTGGGGTGATCGGCTATTTTCTGGCGACCAACATCGCCGGATTCTCGGCTCCCATTTTGCCGATCACGGCCGGCGGGTTCATTTATATCGCCGCTTCCGACCTGATCCCGGAGCTGCACAAGGAAAAGGACGCCAGGAAATCAAATCTCGCTTTTGGCCTGTTTATCCTCGGATTGCTTTTTATGTGGCTGATGAAGCAGCTGACGCACTAACCGACCGGGCTATTGCAGAGCGACGAATTTGCGATGGATCCAGCCGGTAATCCCTTCGGGCGGATCGACGATCTCAACCTTATACCAGCTCCCTTTGCGGCCTAGAATGTCGAGCACATACCCCTGGTAAAGCTCGCTCACCTTGGCGTAGCCGGTCCCCGGTCCAGAGCGAAGATTGACGGTGTACCAGCGGCAGCCTGTCACCATCCCCTGGGTGGTAGCGAACGCCGGCACGGCGGCCGCCAGCAGAACGCCAATTAGCAAGGTTAATATCAATAAAATACGCTTCATCCCGATCATTATAACATCCGTTATGCCGAATTTTAATTACTTTGACTTTTCCCGGCGTAATGCCCTTTATTTGGCCAGGCCAAGAAACCAGCGGACGGCAAAATAACCGGCAAAGACCAGCAAGAGGCCCAGAGTATTGGTGATCAGTATATTGTACAGGCCGAGCCGGACTTCTCCGTCCCGGAAAAGAGTGAATGTTTCCAGGCCGAATGAGGAGAACGTCGTATAGCTCCCCAGAACGCCGATGAACAGGAAGAGCCTTAAAGCCGAAGGGAAATTGGACCGCTCGAACAGTCCCCAGAGGAGGCCGATGACCAGGCAGCCGGTCAGGTTAACCAGCATAGTGCCGTAGGGGAAGTCCCCGCTGGTAAAGCGATGGGTCAGCCCACCGACCCCGTAACGGAGGAGCGCCCCGATCATCCCACCCAATGAAATGGCTAAAAGCTTGATCATCATGACCGTCAATGATTTTACTCCAAATTAACAGTTAATTCATCACTCCTTAATATCTGACGATCATAATCGGGGCAGATAATATTTGGAGGTGTCGGAATGTTGAGAAAAGCGTTGCTCTTGGCCCTGCTGGTCTGCTTGTCCGCCCCGGTTTCTTTGGCTGATGTCGAGTTCTGGTCGACGGATACGTTTCAGCTAACCGGTTACGGGATAAACGTGATCCCGGAGTTTCGGATAAAGGAGAACATGACCAACTTTTACTATTTGCAGACTTACGTCGGGCCGAGCTGGGCCCTGAACAAAAATCTGAAAATGAACGTCTACTATGGGCTTAAATACCAAAAGAGCGGCAACGACTGGGCCCAGAGCAGCTTAGGCTACCTTGACCTGATCTATTCATTTAAGCCCTTTAGCAACCGGGCGCGGCTGGAATGCGATCTGACAAATTCGGTCGTCAAATACCGGGACCAGCTGCAATTTAAACTTAACGGCTGGTATTTGGCGGACGAGTTCTTTTACAACCTAACCGGCTCTTTTGCTGACGAAAATCGGCTATCAGCCGGCTATGCGACCAAAGTGTTTGGCGAAACGGACTTGAACCTGGGTTATTTGATCCGGGCGCAGAGAAGATCAGTTGCTCAGGCCTGGACTAACAGTGCGGCAATAATCTTGAACGCCGGCCTAAAGATTTAACCGGGATTTAACATTGCCGTCATCAATAATTAATGGCAAAAATGGATAATTAACTTGTGAAAACCTCGCGCCAACTATTAAATAGTCTGGTCATTTTATCTTGTCTCTTGGTTATTTTGGCCTCAGGCTGCAGCCGTTCCCAGAAAGCGCTACAGATCAAAGGGTCGGACACGATGGTTAACCTGGCGCAGGCCTGGGCGGAACAGTACATGAACCTCCATCCGGAAACAGCGATCGCCGTGACCGGGGGCGGGTCGGGGACCGGGATCGCCGCGATCATTTCCAATGCTACCGATATTGCCCAGTGCTCGCGGAACATCAAGGAGAAAGAGGTCAAGCAGGCGGAAAAGAATTGCGTCCACCCGGTCGAGTGGCACGTGGCTAACGACGGGGTAGCCATTGCCGTTCACCCGGCCAATCCGGTCAGCAAACTGACGATCAAGCAGCTCTCGGATATCTTTACCGGCAAGGTCAAGAACTGGCAGCAGCTCGGCGGGGAGAATAAGCGGATCGTCGCGCTCTCCCGCGAACGGAACTCCGGCACTCACGTTTTCTTTCTGGAAGAGGTCGTCAAACTGGGCCAGAAGAAGAACCCGAACGAATTTGACGCCTCGGTCCTGATGATGCCGTCGTCGCAGGCGATCATCGAAGAGATCGCCGCTAACCGGACGGCGATCGGCTATATCGGCCTCGGTTACATGACAAAACGCGAGAAAGCGGTGGCGGTGGCGAGGCGCGATGGGGAGCAATATGTTCTGCCTACGATCAAGAGCGTAATTAACAGGCAATACCCGATCTCCCGGTCGCTCCTTTTCTACACCAACGGCACTCCGTCCGGCGAAGTGAAGTCCTTTATCGATTTTGTCTTCAGCAAAGCAGGACAGGAGATAGTCCGGAAAATGGACTTTGTGCCGATCAGATGAGACGCCCATTCGACTACATCATTGAAAAACTGGTTTTCTTCTCGGGGGTCGCTTCGATCCTTTTTGTGATCTTGATCTTCGTCTTTTTACTCAAAGAAGGCTTATCGCTTTTTGGTGAAGTAAGCATCCAGTCATTCCTCTTTAACGTCAACTGGTTCCCGATCTCCGACCCGCCGCAGTTCGGTATTGTGCCGCTCCTGCTTGGTTCCCTTTTCGTGACCCTGGGGGCGATCGTCATCGCCGTGCCGATGGGGTTGGCGGCGGCGATCTATATTTCGGAGTTCGCCCCGCGCTGGTTCGCCAATATCCTGAAGACCGGGATCGAGCTGCTGGCGGCAATTCCGAGCATCGTCCTCGGCTTTATCGGCATTGTCACGCTGGCGCCGTTCCTCAAGACGGTCTTCCGCCTGCCGAGCGGCCTGACGGCGCTGGCCGGTTCGATCATGCTGGCTTTCATGGCGATGCCGACGATCGTCTCGATCATTGAGGACGCGATCGTCTCCAATCCGAAGAGCTATAAAGAGGGATCGCTGGCGTTGGGAGCGACCCGCTGGCAGACCGTTTACCGGGTGACCATCCCGGCCGCTTCGTCCGGGATATTGGCGGCGATCATGCTCGGAATCGGCCGGGTGATCGGTGAGACGATGGCGGTCCTGATGATCACCGGTAACGCGGCGGTCATCCCGACCAGCTTTCTCCAGCCGGTTCGGACGCTGACGGCGACGATCGCCGCCGAGATGGGGGAGGCGGTCGCCGGGAGCGGCCATTACTATTCGCTCTTTGCGATCGGCATCATTCTTTTCATCATCAGCTTTATCATTAACCTGCTGGCCGACCTCTTTCTGCACCGGAGCAGGAAAGGGAAGCGTAAACGATAATGGATGCCAGGCAAAAAGAAAAGATCGCCGCGCTGGCCCTGCTGCTGATCACGCTCTTCGTCGTCACGCCGGTCGTTTTGATCTTTATCCTGGTCCTGGTCCGCGGTTTGCCGGCGCTGACCCCGGAGTTTTTGCTGGCGATGCCGCGCGACGGCATGCGGGCGGGTGGGATCTGGCCGGCAATCGTCGGGACGATCTATTTAACGCTGGGCACGGCGCTCTTTTCGATCCCGCTCGGCATCCTGGCGGCGATATATTTGAACGAATACGCCCAGCGTAACTGGTTAACGCGGGTGATCGAGCTGGCGATCATCAACCTGGCCGGCGTCCCCTCGATCGTCTACGGGCTATTTGGCCTCGGCTTGTTCGTTACCTTCTTAAACATGGGCGCTTCGATCCTGGCCGGGTCACTGACCCTGGCGATCATGACGCTCCCGGTCATCATCACAGCGACCCGGGAAGCGTTGGGAGCGGTGCCGCGTTCGTTCCGCGAGGTTAGTTTTTCGCTCGGCGCCTCGCGCTGGCAGACGGTCCGCCATGTTGTTTTACCGAACTCGATCCCGGGGATCATCACCGGCGCCATTCTTGGCTTATCCCGAGCGGCCGGCGAAACAGCGCCGATCCTCTTTACGGTCGCTGCCTTCTACCTGCCGCGGCTGCCGAAGTCGGTTTACGACCAGGCGATGGTCCTCCCTTACCATATATACGTTCTTTCCACCCAGGTGCCGAACGTCAGCGTGAAGATCCAGTACGGGACCGTGCTGGTCCTGGTCGGCATGGTTTTTATCATGAATATTCTCGCCTCCTGGCTGCGCGCGCGCTTAAGGAAGCGGAAGACATGGTAAAGATCGAGGTCAAGGCTCTCAATATTTGGTACGACAAGCATCTGGCGGTCAAAAACTTGAACCTCGAGATCGAAGCGAACGAGATCCTGGGGATCATCGGGCCGTCGAACAGCGGTAAGACCTCGTTTCTCAAGACCTTGAACCGGCTGAACGAACTTTACCCGGGGACAAGGACGACCGGCGAAGTGCTGCTCGATCAGGACAATATTTTTACGGCGATCGATAAGCATCTGCTCCGCAAAAGGGTGGGGATCGTCTTTGCCCTGCCGCTCCCTTTGCCGCTCTCGATCTTTGACAATGTCGCTTACGGACCGCGTTTACACGGGGTCAGAAAAGTTGACGAGATCGTTGAGAAGGCCTTGCGGGCGGCGGCGATCTGGGACGAGGTTAAAGACCGTCTGCACACGAACGCCTTCAAGCTGTCGGGCGGGCAGCAGCAGCGGCTCTGTATCGCGCGGACGCTGGCGGTGGAGCCGGAAGTCATCCTGTACGACGAGCCGTGCTCCGGCCTCGACCCGATCTCCACGCTCAAGATCGAAGAGGCGATGCAGGAGCTGAAAAATAACTACACCCAGATCCTGGTGACCAACAATGTTAAACAGGCGGCCCGCGCCTCCGATCGGACCGCCTTTTTCCTGATGGGCGAATTGATCGAGATCGGGCCGACCGGCGAGCTTTTTACCGTTCCGCGCGATAAACGGACGGAAGACTACATTACCGGGAGATTCGGATGAGCATAATTGAAACTAATAAGCTTAATCTCTGGTACGGGACGTTCCAGGCTTTGATCGACGTCAACCTGGCAGTGGCCCAGAACAAGATCACCGCTTTGATCGGGCCCTCCGGCTGCGGCAAATCGACCTTGCTCCGGGTCTTTAACCGGATGAACGATCTGATCGAAGGGGTGCGGCTGGCGGGGAGCGTCAAGGTAAGAGGGGCGGAGATACTGGGGGACGGAACCGACCTGATCGCCCTCCGGAAAAAGGTCGGCATGGTTTTTCAGCGGCCGAATCCGTTCCCGTTGTCGATCTACGAGAACGTCGTCTACGCCCTGCGGATCCACGGGATCAGGGACAAGCAGAAGCTGGACGCGGCGGCGGAAAAGGCGCTTTCGTCCGTCCTGCTCTGGGACGAGCTTAAGGACAATCTGGGGGCCAACGCGTTGACCCTGTCGCTGGAGCAGCAGCAGCGGCTCTGCATCGCCCGCCTGCTGGCCGTGACCCCGGAGGTCGTGCTGATGGATGAGCCATGCTCGACGCTCGATCCGCTGGCGACTATGCGCATCGAGGAGTTGATGATAGAATTAAAAAAGCGCTACTCAATTGTCATCGTGACGCACAACATGCAGCAGGCGGCGCGGATCTCCGACGATTGCGGCTACATGCTGCTCGGCGAGCTGGTCGAGCTGGGCGAGACCAAGCGGATCTTTACCGCGCCGCGCGACCAACGGACGGAAGACTACATAACAGGGAGGTTTGGTTGATATGAAAGACGGCAGAGAACATTTTCATCAGGAGCTGCATAAGCTCAACGACCTGATCCTGAAGATGGGGGCGATGGTCGAGAAAGCGATCTATAATTCGGTCGACGCGCTGAAAAAGAACAATCCGAAGATCGCCGGCGAAGTGATCGCCGCCGACGATCAGGTCGATCAGCTCGAGCTGACGGTCGACGATCTCTGTCTCGAGCTGCTGGCGACGCAGCAGCCGATGGCAGTCGACCTCCGGTTTATCACCACCGGAATGAGGATCGGGTCAGACCTGGAGCGGATCGGCGACCTGGCGGTCGATATTGCCCAGCGCGCTGTGGAGCTGTCGACCCAGCCGCTGCTCAAGCCGCTGGAAGACATTCCCAAGATGGCGGAGCTGGCGGAAAAGATGGTCCATAAAGCGCTCGATTCTTTTGTTAAACGTGACGCGGCGCTGGCCCGCAGCCTCTGGGCCGACGAAGAGAAGGCCGACGGCTACCGCGACCTGGTCACGGACGAGCTGACCGCGATCATTGCCCGGGACGCTTCGACCACGGCGCGGGCGCTGCCGCTGATCCTGATCGCCCGGCACCTGGAGCGGATCGCCGACCACGCCACCAATATTGCCGAAGATGTCGTCTACATGGCCGAGGGGAAGGTCATCAAACATGGTCCCAGACAGGTATGATATAATTGGTTAGCAAGGAGGGATATCATGGTTACTGTTGATCAATCGCTGTGCATCGGTTGCGGGGTTTGCGTTGACATGTGCCCGGAAGTGTTCGTGATGACTGCCGACGGTAAAGCTTCGACGGTTAAGAGCGAATGCGACCAGCACAATATGGAAGAGATCGCCCAGGCTTGCCCGACCGAAGCGATCGCGGTCTAAGCCACTTGCTCAAGAAACTTGCCTACAGCGCCGGCGCGATCGCGACCGCGCTCTCCTATCAGGCATTTTCGACCTACATCCTGTTTTTTTACGTCGACACCCTAAAGTTGCCGATCTACCTGGCCGGGGTGGCGATGCTCGTTTACGGCATTTGGAACGCGTTTAACGATCCGCTGCTCGGTTTTCTTTCCGACCGGACCCGGACCCGCTGGGGCCGGCGCATCCCCTATTTGCTGGGCGGTGCGGTCCCGTTCGGGCTGGCTTTTTGTCTCCTCTGGGTCCCGCCGTTCGAGGGGATCGAACAGACCGGCTCCCTCCTGGCGTACTTTATCGTCATGATCTGCCTGTTCGACGGCCTGTACACCATGACCGTCCTCAACTGGGCGGCGCTCTTTCCGGAAATGTACCGGTCGCTGGGCGAACGGGCGCAGGTCAATGCCCTCCGTCAAAGTTTTGGGCTGGTCGGGTTGCTGCTCGGGATCGCCCTGCCGCCGCTCCTCTACAGCACTTACGGCTGGCCCAGCCTCGGCCTGGTCTTCGGCTGGATCATTTCGCTGGTCGTGATCGTCGCCGCCTGGGGGAGCCGCGAGCGGCAGGAGTACGTTAAGGACCGGCCGCTCGGCTTCTGGACCGCGCTCAAAACTACTGCCCGCAATCGGTCATTCGGGACTTTTGTCACGGCCAATCTGTTCAGCCAGTATACATTTACCCTGATCCTGGCGACGATCCCGTTCTTTGCCAAGTACGTGCTCCGGGCGGACCCGGCGGGGGTGACTGGTATTCTGGCCGCCGCCTTCCTGGTCGCCATTCCGATGCTCTTTGTTTGGAAAGCGGTCGCGGTCCGGATCGGCGCGAAAAAGACGATGATCACCGCGATGGTCTGCCTGGCCGGGGCGCTCGCCCCGCTGCTGATGATCAGCGATTACGGCCTGGTCGTGCTGACCGCCGGAGCGATCGGTGCGGCGCTGGCCGGTTTTCTTTTGTCTGCCGATCTGCTGATCGCCGACGTGATCGACGAGGATGAGGTCAAGACCGGGGTCCGCCGCGAGGGGATGTACTTTGGGCTTAACGCTTTTATCACCCGTTTCGCGATCGGGCTGGAGGCGTTCAGCATGAGCACGGTCTTTATTGCCAGCGGCTACAATCCGTACGTCTTTACCCAGTACGGGGAGTTCAACAACGGGCTGCGCTGGCTGATCGCCGGATTGCCGATCATTGCCCTGGGCCTCGGTTGCGGGATGATGCTGCTTTATCCCCTGGCCGGCAAGCGGCTGGAGGAGATGAGGGGGGAACTGGCCGCCGTCCAGGCCCGCAAGGGGATCGTTTAAGCGCCGTTCTGACCGCCGAGAAGAAGAAAGAGGATCGCTGTTCGGACCGCCACGCCGTTGGTCACCTGTTCTAAAATCACGTTGAACGGCCCGTCCGCTACCTCGGAGGTTATTTCGACCCCCCGGTTGATCGGTCCCGGATGCATGACCACGACGTCTCTTTTCGCTTTTTTCATCCGTTCGGCGTTAAGGCCGTAGAGCTGAGAGTACTCTTCGATCGAGGGGAACAGCCCTTTCTCCATCCGCTCTTTCTGGATCCGCAGCATATTGATAAAATCGGCATCGCCGATCTCGCGGTCCAAATGGTAGGAGACCCTGACCCCCATCTGTTCGATCCCGACCGGCATCAGGGTCGGCGGCCCGACCACCACCACCTCGGCGCCCAGCTTCTTTAGCCCCCAGATATTGCTGCGGGCGACGCGGGAGTGGAGGATATCGCCGACGATCACCACTTTTTTCCCTCTCACCGTTTGGCGCTTGTCGATCATGGTGAAGATATCGAGCAGCCCCTGGGTCGGATGTTCGTTGAAACCGTCGCCGGCGTTGATGACCGAGGCGCTGCAGTTCTTCGCTGCCAGGTGCGGCGCGCCGCCCATGCTGTGGCGGATGACGATGCAGTCGAGCCCCATGACCTCCAGGTTCTTGATCGTGTCGATCAGACTTTCGCCCTTGACCACGCTGGTCGTCGACATCTGGACGTTGGTGATGTTGGCGGAGAGGATCTTGGCGGCGGTATTGAACGATGTGCGCGTCCGGGTCGATGGTTCGTAGAAGAGGGTTACGATATGTTTGCCGAGCAGGGTGGGGACTTTGGGGATCGGGCGCAGCATGATCTCTTTCATCGAGCGGGCGGTTTCGAGAATAAGCTTGATCTCCTCAACGGAGAGGTCTTTGAGGCCGAGGAGGTCTTTTGAACGGAGCCCTTTGACCTTGTTCATCCTAAAGGACTATTATATCATATAATCCGATGAAAGTCCGACCGGCCTATATCCTTATTCTCTTGCTGCTTTTAGGGAGCGCCTGGGAGTTGTATCAGACCGCCCTGCCGCTCACCGCGGAGCGGACGGCGGCGGTAATGGGGACGACCGTTCGGATCAAGATCAAAGGGGCCGGCGCGCCCCACTGGACCAGCCGGGCGATCTGGGAAATGCAGCGCCTCGACCGATCGTTTAATCGTTTCGATCCCCGCAGCGAAGTCAGCCTGCTGAACAGGTTAGGCAGTAAAGCCAGACTGCAGTTATCTCCGGATCTGACAGCCGTCCTGAAAATCGCCGAGGAGGTTCGCCTTGCTTCAGCCGGTGCTTTTAATATCCGATTCAATAATTCGGCATTGGATCTGGGCGGCATCGGCAAAGGTTACGCCGTCGAAGCGGCCCGCCGACTCCTGCTGAAGAAGGGGGTCAAAAGTGCTATAATTGACCTGCACTCGTCGATTGCGGTGATTGGCGACGGGTGGAGAGTGGGGATCAGGGACCCAAGGATTGACAAGGACGGCAGGGAGAAGCAGGGAGTAGCAGGGATTGTGATCCTGAACGATGGTGACGCGCTGGCGACTTCCGGTCAATACGAGCAGCCCGGTCATATCGTTGATCCCCGGACCGGCCGACCGGCGGACCGGTGCCTAAGCGTGACGGTTGTTGCTAAAGACGCGGCCCTGGCTGACGCTTTATCAACCGCTGTCTTTGTCCTGGGCCCCGTTGACGGTCGGAAACTGCTGGCGCGGTTCGGAGCCAGATCATTCATCATCGGACGGAACGGAAAGATCTATGATAATCTTAGCGTTAAATTGCGGTAGCTCGTCGGTCAAATACAAGCTTTTCTTCTGGGAAAAGCGGGAGACGATCACCAAGGGGGCGGTCGAGCGGATCGGGATCCCCGGTTCCTTTATTAACTTCACCGTACCGGGCAAGGGCGAGCAAAAGGCGGATTTTGATTGTCCCGACCACCGCACCGCCCTGAAAAAGATCATCGAGACCTTGATCGACCAGGAGCACGGCGTCCTCCACGAACTGCGCGAGATCATTGCCGTCGGGCACCGGGTCGTCCACGGCGGCGAAAAGTTCAAGAGCTCGACCCTGATCACCGACGAGGTGCTGGCGGAGATCAAGAACGTCCAGGACCTGGCGCCGCTCCACAATCCGCCGAACATCGCCGGGATCGAGGCGGCCCAGGAAGTGCTCCCCGACATCCCGCACATCGCCGTCTTTGACACCGCTTTTCACCAGACGATGCCGGAAAGCTCGTTCCTCTACGCCGTCCCCTACGAATGGTACGGGATGTATGGTGTCCGCCGCTACGGCTTTCACGGCACGTCCCATCTTTATGTCTCCCGCCGGGCATCGGCTCTGCTCGGCAAACCGCCGCTGGAGACCAATCTGATCACCATGCATATCGGCAACGGCGTCAGTATTTCGGCGATCAAAGGGGGGATATCGGTCGACACCAGCATGGGCCTGACCCCGCTGGAGGGGGCGGTGATGGGGACGCGCTGCGGCGACATCGATCCGGCGATCATTTTATTCATGATCGAAAAGGAAGGATTTTACGCGGAAGAACTCGACGCGATCCTGAACAAAAAAAGCGGCCTCCTCGGCCTGACCGGCAAATACATGGACCGGCGCGACATCGAGAAAGCGGCCGGCGAGGGTGACCGGCGGTCGCAGCTGGCGATGGAGATCGAAGCGTACCGCCTGAAGAAATACATCGGCGCTTATGCGGCCGCGCTCGGCCGGGTCGACGCGGTCATCTTTACCGCCGGCGCCGGCGAGCTGAACTGGCGTTTAAGGGAAAAGGTTGCCGCCGGTCTGGAAAATATCGGTCTCAAGCTCGACGTTAAAAAGAACGAGCAGACGATCAGCCGGGAACAGGAGACAGTGATCTCGACCGCCGATTCGCCGGTCAAGATCATGGTCATCCCGACCGACGAGGAGATCGTTTTTATCGAGGACGTGGTCGCGATCATGGAAGGCCGCTACGAAACCCACACCCACTTCACTTATTCGTTCGAGAAACCGAACTACCGCAAGAAAGGGGACTCGGTTCTCGGCACCAGGGACTAGGATGGACAAAGAGCACTTCAGGCCGCTGACTTATCTGCGCGAGGTTGCCGAGCTGCGCTGCGGCGCCCGCACACTCGCCGATCACCCAGGGAAAAAGATCGAGCATCTCTGGGACCTGATCGTCGGGTTAAAAGGGGATCTGGAAGAGGATCTTAGGGTCATAGGGGCTAGGGTCATAGGAGAAATACACCCCTCGGTTACTCTTTACGCCAAAGAGAACATGCTGATCGAAAAAGGTGTTGAAGTCGAAGCTGGGGCAGTGCTTGACGCGCGCTCGGGCCCGATCTATCTGGGCCAGGGGACGATCGTCCGGCCGCACAGCTATCTGCGCGGGCCGCTCTCGATCGGCCCGGGCTGCCGGCTCGGCGGCGAAGTCACTCATTCGCTCTTCCACGGTTATTCCAACAAGGCGCATTACGGCTTTATCGGCCATTCTTACATCGGCGAGTGGGTCAATCTGGGGGCGGGGACGACCAATTCCAATTTAAAGAACAACTACGGCACCGTTAAGGTCCAGGTCAACGGGAAGCAAGTCGATTCCGGTCAACAGTTCCTCGGTTGTTTTATCGGCGACTATGCCAAGACCGGGATCGGGACGCTGATCAACACCGGGACGGTGATCGGCCTGGGGGCTAACGTCCTGGGCGGCCAAGTGACCCCAAAGTCGATCCCCGATCTGCAATGGGATGAAAAGAGCAAATACCGGCTGGACGACTTCCTCAAAGCGGCTGAGACGATGATGGCGCGGCGAGGGATAAAAATGGCACCGGCCAAAGCCGACCTGATCCGTTCAATCTTTGCGGCCCGGTAACGCCACTCTGCTCTTGAGTTCTTTCTTGGTCGCCTCGTAAGCCGGCAATAAAAAGTGGCTTAATTTTGCCTTGCCATCCTCCGAAAAACTGACGATCGCACCGTCGCCGAGCGGTTTATCCTCGGCCGCCCTGGTGACCTTGCCGGTGCGCAGGTCCTTGACCGACGCGCCACCATAGCTGGCCAGTTGGCCGCGCAGCAGGCGGTAGACGTCGACCGGCAAGGAGCCGTGCAGGCAGCGGATGGTCCGCCGCCCCTTGGCCGTTTCCACGTAAACGTAATCCCAGGGTTGGAGGTGCTGGTAAACGGTGGCGGCATCATGCGCAAAATCCAGGGTCAGGTGCGGCGCGATCCGGCTTAACAGCTCTTCATCGAAAGCGTACTTCTTGGTTTTTTTCAGATCATATGCCCAGTGGGCCCGATAATTGGTTTCATGCGCCCGGGCAGTCGCCTGATCCATGATCTGGACCTCCAGTTGATTGCCGTTATTAAGGAGCAGCTGAACGTGCCAGACAATGTATTCCTTTTTGTCGATGATCGGCTTGCGTGGCACGGTTTGTTTGCCGTCGACCGAAAGGAATTCACCGGCCAGGGCGGCCATGACTTCTTTGGCCGATTGTTTGCCCAGCGGGGTAGCGGTGACCACGGTCGCGGCCAGATAATCCTTAAGCGATTCCAGGTCGGGATATTGATCTGGCTTGCCGGCGATCTTTTCCAGAGCGGAAGCGGCGGTCTTGACCCGGGAGAAGGTCGAGACCAGGCCCCAATGACTGCCGCGAAAATGGTCGGCCAGTTTCTTTTCCAGCTCGCTCAATTTGATCTCGGCGTCGATCCGTTCCATTCCGATGATCTCCAGGATCTTGGCCTCGGTCCGTTCGTACAGTTCCGGATCGTGCAGCCGCAGAGCGCGGTCCTTGAGCTTTTTTGCCAGCTGTTTGTGCCCGAACCGCGAACAGAGCGAAGCGAAGATCTCCTCGATCGCCTGCTTTTGCCCTTTATCCAATTGATGGGTCTGGGTGGCCAGCTCTGAGAGCTGATGGACGGAATAGATGAGCAGGACCCGCCAGTCACCCCGGGCAAGCTTGATGACCGAATCGACCGTCTCGTGGACCTGGCCGGCGTGATGCTCGTAGCGGTACAAGCGCAGGCGCTGCAGCAGCGCGCAGATCTCCAAAATATCGCCGACCATTTTGGCCCGCGCGGTACCGGTTTTTTTCCCTTTGGTCAGGATCGTCCGGGCCAGGTTCAGTTCGGTATTATGGAGCAGCAGGGCAGCAGCCAAAAGAAAGTCTCCGCCCCGTTCGGCCGCTTCGTGCAGCATATATGAGAGGTGGACCAGGTTATGGGGCGAAGAACGCTCCAGAATCGCGGCCTCGACTTCCTGGAAAAGGGCGCGTCCGATCGCCGGACCACCGCTCGTTTGAGGCGCGCGCATCTCCATGAAGTTGATCGCCCGGTCGCGACCGAAGTGGTAGATGTTCTGTGCGTGTTCCAGGGCAGCCGAACCTTTTTGTTCGATCAACTCACGCTGAACATAGTATTCCCCCCCGGCGCGGCCGTCCCGGGCCCGAAAAACCTGATTATAATTGAGCAGAGAGCCGAGCGTGGCGGCATCGATAAGCCTTTCGCCGCTTGGACTAACGATCCGATAGACCCGGATCGGCTTAACGCCAGCCTCGGTCGCGTTCAGCCGCGGCGATTGGGTGAGCGGCAACTTGAGCGGTTGCGGCGTACCGATGGAACGAACCCCGGGCCGCCACAGCAGCCTGGGTGGAGCGACCGGACGGGGCTGATCTGTTATCCTTGGTATCTTGGCCATATATCGCTTTATCGACGAAATATTTGCCTGATTTCAGGAAAAAGTGTTATTATAACGGCGAGGTTAATGGGGGATCGTCTAATGGTAGGACACCGCCCTTTGGAGGCGAGAATCGGGGTTCAAGTCCCTGTCCCCCAGTCCCTCGACTCGGTCGCTTCGCTCCCTCGCTCGGGACTAGTCGGCTTGTCGAGGGATGTCGAGCGAACGAGCGTAGCGAGAGAGTCGAGACATATGCCCTTTTTTGTTTATATAATCGAATGTGCCAACCGAGCGCTTTATACCGGAATTACCAATGATTTAAAGCGGCGCTTTGAGCAGCATCGTACCGGCCAGGGCGGTCATTATACTTCGTACAACCCCGCAGTAAGATTAAGATACCACGAAAAATATCCAACAAGGTCGGCAGCGGCTAAACGAGAATGTCAGATCAAGGGCTGGTCAAGGACAAAGAAGCTGGCGCTTATAAAGGGAGATAAAGGGGTTCTTAAGGCGGCAGCGAGAAGTCGAAGAAAATTGACCGTTAATGTGGAAGAATATAGCGAATAAGCATCAAAAACGTTAAATCATGGGATAAACAATCTTTTATTAATGGAGGGCAAAAATGATTGATTTGTTAGGAGTTACATTCGGGTGGGAAAGCATAGTTGCAATATTGGCGATTGTTTTAACGCTTAAATGGTTCTATCAAATATATCAAATAAGTTGGCCAGAATATTATTTTTCAATTAACGACAAGAACGCGCTATTCGTTAGACATTCTATATACAGATTCCTGCTATTCAGGTTATTGCCTCCGTTTGTGATTGAGTTGTTTTATTTAACAGTATTTCTTCGAGAATCACCCTTGCTGTCTGTTGTAGTTGTGGCCATTATTAGTATGCTTATTTATATTGTTATATCTGATGGGAACGCGCTCATCCAATTGATCTATACGAGAAGAAATGTAAAAGTATTTTTTAATAAGCCATCGCAGATCATATTTCATATAATTGTGATGGCCTTTCTAGTGGCTATAAGCTATGGATGCGCAATCCTATCAAAAAATGGAACAGCATTATTAATATTTCCATCAATTAAACCATTAATAGATAATATGTGGGCCGCTTTTATTGGTTTTCTCTTAGCATCATTCGCGCGAGAAGCTTTATCTAATAGAAGTATCTCAGAGAGCACAGTCATTAATGATGCCTTGCAGGAAATTAACCCAAAGATATTCGCACTCATTGATAAATTGGCAGATAAAGCAAACGCCAACCCAAATCTTATTAAGGCTGTCGCGGTCACGGAAAATCTTCAACGACCCGCGTGGTTTAGGCTTATTGAGCAAATAATGAGCTGGTTTAGTAAGAAGGGGACGTATGGAATAATGCAGGTTCAAAGCGATAGATACTTAACCGATGAAGAGTCAATCGAAATTGCCATCAACAAATATTTTGTAAACACAAAAAATGCATCAAACGAAGAAATAGAAGCCATTCTAACAAAATACAACCCGAGCACCACTTATCAAGACATAGTATTAAAGACGATGCGGTATCTTCTCCCCGGTTAGCATCATGCGCGAAGGGGTATGTTATGTTTATCATGTGAATGATGTTATGCATAGGGGATGGCTCGAGGCATACACGTTAGATGATATAAAAATACTCATTTCATATATGACTAAAGTCGAGCTGCTAGCGTCAAATGACAAAAATCAAATTATTAGGATACTAGAATCTGATAATATAGGGAGAATAGCAAAAATACCTTATTATTTAAGATCAAGAAAGGAGCATTACTCATACTTGTGCTTCGCGAAAGCCCCGAGTATAACCGAGAAAATATATTTGCATAAGACGAATTCTGAAATAACATATCTAGGAGAGCGGTGCCCGGTCGTATTGGGTGGGAATCTTAAGCAGCGCACATACTTATTGGGATTTCCTGTGAAAAGAAATATTGCACGAGCTATGAATGAATATCTTGACGAAAGATCTGGGGGATCGCGTTTTGCTGAATCTTGGTTCCCTATTAAAAGGCAGGAATGTGGAACAAATATATTTTTGCATTATGGAAGAATTAGCGAAGGATGCATAACTGTCAAATACGAAAAAGAAAATGACAATTGGACAAGATTATTCCTTAACCTTATGTTGTCGCGTATCGACGATCGATGTGTTTCGGAGATAGAGGTTGTTTGACTGGCTATCAAATTGCGCTATTATCAGAAATATCCGACCCGGTCTGCGGCGGCGAAAAGAGAATACGCGATCAAGCAGTTGTCGCGAGCCAAAAAACTGGCTCTATTGCATAAATAAACGCGATTTGTTATCCTTTGCTCAATGAGCGACATGGTCCCGGATAAGATCTTTTTCGTCAAAGGAGTCGGGCGGCACAAGGAAAAACTGGCCAGTTTTGAGATGGCGCTGCGCGACGCCGGCATCCAGGCGGTCAACTACGTCCAGGTCTCCAGTATTTTTCCGCCCGGCTGCAAACAGATCCCCCGTGAGCAAGGGCTGAAAATGATCAAGCCCGGTCAGATCACTTTTATCGTCATGTCGCGCAATGAGACCAACGAATCGCATCGGCTGATCTCTGCCTCGATCGGCGTCGCCCTGCCGGCTGACCCGAGCACCTACGGATACCTGAGCGAACACCACGGCCACGGGATGACCGACGAAGAGTGCGGGGAGTACGCCGAGGATATCGCGGCGCAGATGCTGGCGACCGTTCTGGATATCCCCTTCGACGAGACCACCAGCTGGGACGAACGGCAGGACCTCTGGAAACTCTCCGACAAGATCGTTCGCACTTCGCACGTGACCCAAAGCGCGATCGGCCAGCGCGGTCTTTGGACCACCGTGCTGGCGGCCGCTGTCCTGATCCTGGACCAGGCCCCGCCTGCCGGCGAAAGCAAATAACCCTTTACAAGCGCTTTTTACCGTCATATAATCAGCGGAGAACTACCTCGGAGGTGTCGTTAATGTTAAGAAAAATCTTCGGCTCACTGCTGGTTATCTTCCTGCTGGTCACTTTTGCCGCCACCGCTTTTGCCCTTGTTAAGGGTCTGGAGAACGATAAGCAATCGATCGTGCGCGTCGGCGACAGCGTGGTCGTGCCGCAGGGGGCGGAGGTCAAGTCGGCCGTTTCGGTCGGCGGCTCGGTCACCGTTTACGGTAAAGTGGCGGAAGATGTCGTTTCGGTCGGCGGCTCGGTCTTCCTGAAAGACACAGCCACTGTTGGCGGTGACGTCGTCTCCGTCGGCGGAAAAGTAATGAAAGAGCCGGGGGCGATCAGCAAAGGGGACATCGTTGAGGTCTCGGTGGCCGGCATTACACCGGCCGTCTCTTTCTTCACCAAAGGGGGGATGCTCAAGGGCTTAGCCTTCTTTGGCCTGCTTAATTTTATCGGTTTCCTGATCCTGGCGATCATCCTGGTCGCCCTTTTTACTCCGCAGCTTGGCCGAACCTCCAGCAGCATGGAGGGGAACCTCCTCCGCGACTGTCTGATCGGCCTGCTGATCGCCGTCCTGATCATCCCCGTCGCCATTATTCTGGCGGTTTCTATAGTTGGGATCATCCTGATCCCGGTCTGGATCGTTTTGGTGATCGGCGCCGGTCTGTTCGGTTATATTGCGATCGGCCATTTACTGGGGAAGAAAACATTACAGGCGTTCCGGATCCATGGTAAATCGATGATGGTGGAGACGCTTTGCGGGATCGTCCTGCTCTCGCTGATCGGCCTGGTCCCCGTTGGCGGGTTTATTATCAAAATGATCGCCTGGCTTTGCGGCCTTGGGGCGGTCTACATGACGCGCTTCGGCACCAAATAGCGCTTAGCCCATCATTACGTCGACGCGGTGCTCTTTACCCGGTTTACCGGCGGGGAGGATGTTCCCGTGGACCTTCTTGCCGTCCAGCACGATATTCTGCACCCCTTTGCTGACGCCGTACGGGTTACGCACGGTGATCAGATAGTCCGCCCCGCGGAACGTCCGCTTGACGGAGAACCCTTTCCACGCTTTGGGGATGCACGGGTCGATCTTTAATCCCTGGTAATCAGGCCGAATGCCGAGGATGTACTGCGACATGGCGACAAAGTTCCAGCAGGCGGAGCCGGTCAGCCACGAGTTCTTCCCTTCCCCGAAATCTTTGTGGAACTTGCCGGCGATCATCTGGCAGTAAACATAAGGCTCCGTCTTATGCAGATCGGCGATCTCGCCGCGCGCCGCCGGCAGAATGGCCCGGTAATATTCGTAGGCGCGGTCGCCGCGGCCGAGCAGGCACTCCGCCACCATCGCCCACGGGTTCGGGTGGCAGAAAATAGCGCCGTTCTCCTTGAGGCCGGGCGGATAGACACCGATCGAGCCGAGCTGGTAATAGAACTTGGAGTAGGGTGGGGTCATCACCTGGATACCGTGCTCGGTCGCCAGGTGGCGGTGGACGGAGTCCATGCACTTGAGGCCGCGCTCGCGGTCGGCCGTGCCGGACATAACGGCCCAGGCCTGGCTTTCCAGGTAGATCTTCCCTTCGGGGCAAACTTTGGCGCCGACCGGCTCGCATTCGTCGGTGTAGGCGCGAACATACCACTCGCCGTCCCACGACGCTTTGTTGATCTGCGCTTTCATCTTGTCGGCGACCTGCTGGTAGAATTTAGCGTCTTTTTTCTTGTTCAGCAGTTCGGCCATTTTGGCCATTTCGTAGGCTGCCCCGACCAGCATCTGGGCGACCATGACCGACTCGGCTTTCCCTTTCCCCTGATCGAGGTTGAGGCAGTCGTTCCAGTCGGCAAAAAGGATCTTGGGGAGGCCGTGCGAGCCGATGTGCTTGAGCGAGAACTTGATCGCCCGGGCCAGGTGTTCGTACATCGTCCCCTTGTCCTCGCCGGCAAAGGTCACTTTCTCTTTAAGGAACGCGAGGTCGCCGGTCTCCTTAAGGTAGCTGGCAACGGAGTAGATCAGCCAGAGGTGATCGTCGCCGTACTTGTGATCCGACGGGTTGGCTTTCTTGGTCAGCGGCGAATACTGGTGGTAGGCGCTGCCGTCGGGGAGCTGGGTGGCGGCCAGGTCCTTGATCCGCTCTTTTACTTTCTCCGGGATCATGTGGACAAAGCCGAGCGTGTCCTGGTTGGAATCGCGGAAACCCATGCCGCGGCCGATCCCCGATTCGTAGTAAGAGGCGGAGCGCGACCAGTTGAACGTGGTCCGGCACTGGTACTGGTTCCAGGTGTTGGCCATCAGGTTAAGCTCGTTGTCCGGCGTCCGGACGGAGAATTTATCGAGGCTCTCGGCCCAGTACTCCTTGAGCCGGGCCAGCTCCTTAAGGACGACATCCTTGCGGCTGAACTTTTTGACCTTTTTGGCCGGTTCGTTGATATCTTCGGAAAAACCGAGGACAAAAATGAACGTTTTGGTCTCGTTCGCCTTCAGGTGGCAGGGGAGCATCAGGGCACCGACCGGGGCCCAGCCGCAGGCGATCGAGTTGTTCATCTTCCCTTCTTCGACCGCGCGCGGATTGTGGAAATCGCCGTAGGTCCCGAGGAAATCGCGCCGCTGGGTGTCAAAACCCTTGGGGATGGCGTTGGCGCAGGCGAGGAAGCCGACGACATCCTGGGAGACGCGGTAGCGGGAGAGATGGTAGATGATGTGGTCTTTGTACTCGGTCTGGCCGATGTTGAGGTTGTACTGGTAGTCGGTCATGTCGTTGAGCGCGTCCCAGAGGCAGAACTCGACGAACGGGAAAACGGAGAGATCAACGGCCTTTCTCGACTTGATCTCCAGCATCCAGATCTCCAGATTTTCGCCGAGGGGGACAAAATAGGTCGTCTTGGTCTGGACGCCGGCGTATTCGGTGGTGATGATGGAATAACCGATCCCGTGCCGGCACTCGTACTTGTCTTTCTTCATCACCGGCTGCCAGGAGGTTGACCAGAAGTCCTCGGTCTTGTTATCGCGGATGTAGACGTAACGGCCGCCGCGGTCCTGCGGGACATTGTTGTAGCGGTAGCGGGTAATCCGGCGCTCCTTGGGATCACGGTAGAAGCTGTAGCCGCCGGCCGTGTTGCTGAACAGAGCGCAATATTGCTCCGCCCCCAGATAGTTGATCCACGGCAGGGGGGTGTCGGGCCGGGTGATGACATATTCCTTGTTTTCCGAGTCAAAATAACCGTATTTAGACATGAAAATCTTTACCTCTTTCTCTGGTTTTTGGGCCGCCAAACATAACTATTTTATCAGAAAACGGGGCTAAAGTGAAATTGGCAGCGAGGAGCGCTCAGAGGTAGCGTTTTAGCGCGACGGCCCACTTACCAGGCTTTTTACTGATCTTCAGGAAGAGACTGAAGTTAGCGTAAACAACCCGCCCTTTACCGACCTTCTTGTTGAGGAGTGTTTCTTTTTGGCCACGGCCTTCGATGACGTCGAGAAAACCGTCCTTGGTGATCTCCCCATGGTCCCAGGTCACACCGAGCAGCTCTTCCAGGAGCGGATTCGGGTAGAGATGCCCGTTCTCATCCTTCAGACCGAAACGAGCTTCGGTGATCAGCGTCCCCCCCTGATTTACCCATTTCTTCAGATTCTCGAATTGCTTCCGGGAGAGCAGATAAGGGTTGGGGAGGAGCATTGTCTTATAAGGCAGAACACCGCTCGTCAGGTCCTGTTCAAAGATAAAGTCGATGATCTTATACTTCTTTACCGCCAGCTGGTACGCTCCCTGGAGCGAGCTGAGCCCGTGCAGCAGACCGATGTCGGTTCGAGCGGCTTCCCATTGACCGGCGATCCCGCGGGGCGGCCCCTGTTCCTGGTAGCTTTGGACTTCGCTGCTACGAAGATACGCAATCGCCGTAGAGGCGGTCTTTAGAACGCCATTTTTTGGCGACCTAAAGGTCGCCGCTACATATTTCGCCAGTTTCTTAATAACTTCCAGCCGCTTGGTCGGGGAGCCATCAGCCTTGAGGATGCCGAAGCCCGCGGTCTCGGCGCCAAAGAGGGGCGGGCGCCAGTTGTGATAGAGGAGAGCCTGAGCGCCGTGCTCACAGGCCATCTCCGTCCACCACTTGATCTCCGGTCCCACTACATACTCGGGGGAGCCCCAGCGGACGTTCTGGCCCCCCTGCATCTCGGTGATGTGGAACTCGGCGCCGCCGGCGCGGCAGAAACCCCGCCAGAGATCGAGCATAAAGGCCAGGTCCTGCGGTTTCATCTTCCCGCCTTTAGGATAGATATCGAGGCCGTACCAGTCGAGCCCGCCGGACATGATCGAGTGATCGGGCACGCGCGTACTGATCCCGATAAAGCCGTTGGTCCCGACTTTGTGCTGCGGATCGATCCGCCGGACGAGCCGGGCCAGGTGGCCGATCCAATCATGGAGACTATCGGTCTTGAACCGGAACCAATCGAGGAAAATGTGGGGCGAGACCGCTTCCCAGATCCCGGCTTTGGGTGTGGTGATATCGTCAAAACTGGAGAGGTGATTGGTCCAGAACTTTGTCCCCCAGACCTCATTGACCCTTTTCAGCGAACCGTACTTTTTCTTGGCCCAGTTAATAAAGGCGCGCCGGGAGTGGGGGCAGTGGCAATAATCATTAAGGGTCGTGTGATCGAGCGGCGGATAGACCGGCTCGTTGTCGAGCTGCCAGTAAAGGAGTGCGGGGTGTTTGCGATAGCGATGCGCGATCTTTCTGGCCAGGCGCTCCGCTAACCGGCGATAGTTCGGATTATCTTTACAGATGTTAGGCCGCGGGCCGGATTCCGGATAGAGCGTCCCATCCTGGGCGACCGGCCGACTATTCGGATAGAGCCGGTAAAACCAGGGCGGAACCTGGGAAGTGGGGATGCCCAATAAAACCTTTATCCCGTGTTTATGGCAAAGATTAAGAGCTTTGTCGAGTCCGGAAAAGTCGAACCGGCCGGGTGAGGGCTCGATCCAATCCCACGCCATTTCGCCGAAACGGACCACGTTAAATCCGGCTTCCTTGATCCGCCGGAAGTTATCTTCCCAGCTTTCGACCGGCCACTGGTCAGGGTAGAAAGTAACGCCGAATGGTATCATTGCAGCGTCACCACGATCTTCTTGACCTTGCGCTGGCGGATCAGACCGGCGTACGGTTCCTTGACGACCGGTCCGTTGATGTCGACTTCTTCGCCGTCATCAAAGATCAGTTTGTAAGCGGCGGGCGCGACCCCGGCCCCGAAGGTGTCTTTGCCCTTGGTGTTAAAGTAGATGACGTCGATCGCCCCGAACAGGCGGAACATCAGCTTCCCCTTGTTAAAGAGCCAGCCCGGGATGATCGGGGCCAATTGGAAGATGAGCTGTCCAGTTTCATCGAGCCGGAAGACCCGCTTGCCGGTCATCATAATGATCCAGATATCGATGAACTCGGCGGCCCCGCCCGACAGGCGGGCGACAAAACCGCGGCCGTGGTTCTGCTTGTTGGGATGCGCGCTGCTGACGATAAATGACGAGTTCTCCAGAATGCTCCGCTTGTATTTTTTGGGGCTCATGAACGGGACCAGGACCTGTTTAAAATCGGCAAAGAACTCCTGATAGAGGCCGGCTTTCAGCAGCTCCAACAGATATTTGTACTCCATATGGAGCCAGACCGACTCGTTCTCCAACCAGCCGGGCGCAAAAACACGGCAGCGGCCGATCTCGATCGGCGTCTCGGCCAGCGAGGCGTTGACCTTGTACATGCCGAGCTTTTTGTCGTAAAGGGGGCTCTCCCTGACGCGGCGATAGATCCCTTTGTCCCCCTCGACTTTTAATGCGTGGACAAACCCCTCCAGAAAAAGCGGGAGCGGCTTTTGGCGGAATTGCCGCGGTTTAATTGCGCCGTCAACCTGGTCGAACTTGACGATCTCGTTGATAAAGTAGGTGAAGTAATTGCCGTATTTAGCCAGGCAGCGCTCAACTCCGGCTGAACAACGCGCGCTGACCTGATCGAAAAACCGGGCCAGGTAGGAGGCGTCGAGGCTGATCTCCTCGCCGCTGATCCCCAGTTTGGTCCGCTGGCGGTAATCTTCCTTGATCGTCGCGCTCCGGTCCCAGTAGGTAAAAGCGTCGCTGCCGGCGGCCAGTTCGGCGCTGAGGCGATCGGCAAAATCCTTTAACTCGACCGGGACGGCGACGGTGGTCTGCTCATCCAGCTGCCGGCGGGCATAGAGGCAGAGCCGTTTGAGCTCGAGCGTCTCCGAGAGCGAAGAGCCGAGCAGGGCGGGGAGGCCGTTAAGCGCGTCGTACCAATCCGGTTTATCCGCTTCCATCTCCAGGCCGATCCCCTCGGCGTCAAACGACGCGGCCTTGTTGACGGCCAGACAGAGCAATTTAGCCATCAGGGTGGTGTGGTAAACATTTCCCTGGCCGAATTTGGTCCTAACCTGGTATGGCTGGTGTTCGCGTGCCTTATGCGCCGCGCTTTTTTCGCTGTCAACCCGAACGCTTTCGAATTGCCGGACCTGGCCGCCGGCCAGCCGGTAGCGGGCCGAGCGCGGCTGGACGACGTGATCGTTGTCGTAGAAGGTGAAATCGCGCCGCTCATAAAGCAGCGCGCGGAGCTTATCGGGATAGAGGCTTTCGAAACTGTCCAGCAGGTCAAGATTGTAGAACGGATGGTCGATCCAGAAGCCTTCGCCGTGCAGGGCGAGCTCTTCCGATTCGCAGGCGGCCAGCAGATCGTTAACGAACTCCTCGCGGGAGGTTTTGTAGCCGGCGCCGCCCCCCTCGATCTTTTTCATGATCGCGCCAAGGAGGAAGGGCCGGCTGATCAGCTGGTCGAGCTCCGGGACCGTTTTGGTCAGGTGGCGCGCCAGCAAAGCGGATGCCTGGGCGGGGTTCTTTAGATAATACTTGCTCCCCAACACGACCAGCGGGTTGAAACCGTCGAGCTGGATCAGATTGAAATAGCGGCTGATATTGTCATCCAGGACGTCAGGATTAAAGAAGAGATCGTTCCGCCGGTTCTGGTTGATATCGCGGTAATTGCCGTCGCCCTGGGAGAAATAGGTCGGCACCAGCTTGAAGTCGTTATAATCACGCTCCATGTCGCCGTGTTTGCGGTAGTAAACATAGACGACCTTGCCGTCGAAGATCAGCGGCAGACCGCCGCGCATTACGTTGTCCAGGAAGGTGTTGCGGGCGTACAGGTCCAGACTGTGCGACGAGCTGACCATCTTGATCCGGGCGGTGATGTCGTCGATCAGCGTTTTGTTTTCCAGATATTTACCGGCCAGATACTCGCGGTTGGCGATCGTTCGCCTGGCCTGGTTGAGCTGCTCAACGCTCTCCATCTGGCCGAAGAGCGAGGCCAATTCAAACTCTTCCCCTTTCTTCAGGCTGAACCGCTTGAAAGCGAAGGCGCTGGGGATAAAGCCGACGGTCAGTTGCTCGGCCGGAATGCGGAAGCGCCGGCTGTTCTCGAAAGCGGCGGGGTGGCGGAGGCTCGATTCCTCACCAAAAACGATCGTTGGATCGACGATCACCTCAACCGGGGAGTTGTCCTGGCAGAAAGAGAGGAAAAAATTCCCCCGGCGCAGGACCTTGGTCTCGGAGACGTCCGCCGGCATGATCTTGAGCTTGTAAAACGGCGTCCCCTGGGCCAGGTTCTCGACGGTACACCAGGCGGAGATCGTGGTGCTGATCCGCTTGAGCAGGTCGTTTTCAAACCCGTGCGGCACCACGGCCGGCAGGCCGTCGATCAACTCGATCTCCCTGGTCTTGCCGGCCAGGTTGGTTATTTTGACCACCCGGGCCAGCGCCGGGAACCGTTCGTTCGGGACGGTAAAATACACCACTTCGACCCGGAGCTTGAGCGCGGTGTTCTCTTCGGTCAGACTGATGCTGTAGGGGAGGATCCGCAGCTCGCGCTGGTGGGGCTGAGTGGTATCGAACGCTTCATAATAGCGGCCGTCGATCCGGATAAAGGTGCGGAACCCCTGGAGGCCGACGTTGAGATAAGCTTTGTTGGCCGACTGGAACTCGATGATCGCCGAATTCTTGTCGTAGACCCCGGCCGAGGTGAGGCACTGGCCGCGGTTGGCGTAAAAGACCCACATCGGGCAGCCGAAAACGCCGGCAATCCCGGGGAAGAAGCTGGCAAAAGGGGGAGCCTGATCGTAATTTTCGATCACGAACGCGCCGTCTTTGGCCACGTAATAATCGGGCTTGTTCACGAGCTTAATTTATATCACTTTTTCGGGGGTTATTCAACCGTGACGCTTTTGGCCAGGTTGCGCGGCTGGTCGATGTGGCACCCGCGCTTGACCGCGATGTAATAGGCCAGCAGTTGAAGCGGTACCACCGCCAGGAGCGGGGAGAGCGACTCGGTGGTTTGCGGGATGTAGATGACCTCGTCGGCCCGCTCGGCGATCAAGTTGTCCCCCTTGGACGCGACCGCGATCACCTGGCCGCCCCGGGCTTTGACCTCCTCAACGTTGCCGATGATCTTGTCGTAGCGGCGGCCGGCAAAGGCGAGGACGACGACCGGCATGTTCTTATCGATCAGGGCGATCGGCCCGTGCTTCATCTCGGCGGCCGGATAACCTTCCGCGTGGATATAGCTGACCTCTTTGAGCTTGAGCGCCCCTTCCAGAGCGATCGGGAAGCCCTTGCCGCGCCCCAGGTAGAGCGAATTGGTCGCGCCGTAGATCTTCTCGGCGATCTCCTCGACGATCGGCTCGCCGAGCAGGGTCTCTTCCAGCTTTTGCGGGATCTCGATCAGGTCGTTGACCAGCTTGGCGGTCTCCAGCTCGGTTAAGATGGCGCGTTTCTGGCCAAACATGATCGCCAGCAGATAGACGATGGTCAGCTGGGTGGTAAAAGCCTTGGTGGAGGCGACGCCGATCTCCGGCCCGGCGTTGGTGTAGACGACGCCGTCGGCCTCACGGGCGATGGTCGAGCCGACCACGTTGCAAATGGCGATCGCCCGGGCCCCCTGGGCCTTGGCCTCCCAAACGGCGCCGAGCGTATCGGCTGTTTCGCCCGACTGGGTAATGGCGACGACCAGAGTTTTGTCGTCGATGATCGGGTGGCGGTAGCGGAACTCGGCGGCGTACTCGACCTCGGCCGGCAACCGGGCGTACTGTTCAAACAGATATTCGCCGATCAGGCCGGCGTGCCAGGAGGTGCCGCAGGCGGTGAAGACCACCCGGTTGATCCCCCGGATGTCGGCGTCGGAGAGATTGAGCTCGTCGAAATGGATCTCGTGGCTTTCCGCCCGGACGCGCCCCTCGATCGTTTTGCGGATGGCGTTGGGCTGTTCGTGGATCTCCTTGAGCATGAAATGGGAATATCCCCCTTTTTCCGCCGACTCCGGGTCCCAGGAGATCAGGGAGATCTCCTTGATGACCGGGTCGCCGGCCAGGTTAAAGACCCGCGAGCCTTCCGGCGTCAGCTCGGCGACGTCGCCGTTATCGAGGTAGGTGACCCGGCTGGTGTATTTCAGGATCGCCGGGATATCGGAGGCGATGAACAGTTCGTCCTCACCGTGGCCGATGATCAGCGGGCTGCCGGAGCGGGCGGCGATGATCTTGCCCGGCTCTTTTTTGGAAATGACCGCCAGCGCGTAGGTCCCCTTGACCGCTTTGAGGGCTTGCTGAACGGCTTTGAGCAGGTCGCCCTGCAAATTCTCTTCGATCAGGTGGGCAAAGACCTCCGTGTCGGTGGCGGAACGAAAAACGTGGCCGCGCTCCTGCAGTTCCTGGCGGAGCTCCAAAAAGTTCTCGATGATCCCGTTGTGGACGACGACCAGCTCTGATTTGCAGTCCTCGTGCGGATGGGAGTTGAGGTGGGAAGGCTGGCCGTGGGTTGCCCAGCGGGTGTGGCCGATGCCGATCGAACCGGGGACAGGCTTGGTCAGCAGCAGCGTTTCCAGATCGGCGATCTTACCGACGCACTTGCTGACGTGCAGCTCCCCCGCCTCCAGCGTCGCGACGCCAGCCGAGTCATAGCCGCGATACTCGAGTTTCTTCAGCCCTTCCACCAGGAAGGGGAGGGCTGCCTTGGGTCCGATATAGCCGACGATCCCGCACATTTGTTATCCTATTTCTGTAACAGTATCGTTTCGACTTCCTGCTTGGCTAATTTCAGCTGTTCTTTGATCTGTTCCGGCTTGATCTCTTTGCCGCCGAGAACATAATCCCACATGATGCCGAGCCGGCGGGTGAGGATCGGTTCGAGCAAACCCCAGCTGGGGATACTCGGATAGGTGCGGCCGTAAAAAACGGCGTCCTTAAAGACCTTGCGGTTCGGGTCGTTGGCGAAGTACGGATCATTGAACGCTTCGACCCGGGCCGGCAGGAAACCGGTCGCCTTGGCGTAGGCGACCTGCGGTGCCTTGCTGGTCAAATATTTGATCACTTCCATCGCCTCCGCCTTGTGCTTCCCTTGCTTGAAGATCGCCAGGGAAGAACCGCCGACAAAGGTGATCCGGCCCTTCGGTCCCGTCGGATAACCGACGACGGCGAAGTTTTTAGCCGCCGGCGAATCGCTGGCGCCCCCTTCAGAGGCCGGGCGGGTCAGGGTCCTGATCTCGTAGGGACCGTCAAAATACATCGCACAGGCGCCGCTGTTGAAGTTGGCGCTGACCTGGGCGGTGTTCAGTTCCAGGTATTCGGAGGGGACATAGCCCTCTTTGACCAGGTTGAGGTAATACATCAGCCCGCTGACCGAAGCATCGCTGTTGATGACGCAGCTTTTCCGGTCGGCTGAGAGGAAGTCGCCGCCGGCCATCCAGATCCAGGGGGCCAGGTTGTGGATGACATTCCAGTCGTTCTTGCCGGAGACGCCGAGCGGGGCCATCGGCTGCCCGTCAAGCTGCAGGTCAGCATCGTACAGTTTTTTCAAGGCGCCCTGGAAAGATTTCCAGTTGTCGAGCTCGGCCACGGAGACCTTAGCTTGTTTCATGGCGTCGGTCCGAACATAAAGACCGCGGGCATCAACGAACCAGGGGATGGCGGTCGTTTTACCGGTCCCTTCGGTGCCGGTCGTTTTCCAGGCGACGGGGACAAAGGCGGCTTGACCGCCCATTCTGGCGATCGCTTCTTTGGAGATCTCCTGGAGCGCTCCCATGCCGGTGATGGCGGAGACCCAGGTGGAGCCGAGCTGACAGAGGTCGGGAACGTCGCCGGAAGTCGCGGCCGTAGTGATCTTGCTCCAGCCGGCGCCCCAGTCGACCGAAGTGATCTTAACCTTGATCCCGGTCTTCGCCTCGAACGGCTTAAGCAGCTCTTCGATATCGGTGATCGGATTGAGCGAGTTCGGCATCACCCACATTTCGACAACTTTTTCTTGGGAACTGCTTTTTTTACCGGGGGCGCAACCAGCGACCAGGGAGCTGAGGAATAACGCGGCCAGGAACAGGGCGGAGACGGCAAGCCAGTTTCGATTTTTCACAAAAAGACCCCTCTCTATATTTTTACTTTGGGACAGGGAAATTATAGCACGGAACAGGAGCGGTCTCAAGCTTTCGGCCGGAACAGAGTCCCGAACTTTTTCCCCCCCGCGATCGCGGTAATGACGCCCGGTTTGCGGCCGCCGGCGATCGCCATGGTAATGCCGGCCCGGGAGCAGATCTGCGCCGCCTGGATCTTGGTCAGCATGCCGCCAGTCCCCTGGTCAGAAACCGCTTGCCCGGCCGCCTTTTTTATCGCCCGGTCGATCTTTTTCACTTCCGGGACCAGGAAGGGGACCCCTTGTTTGTCTTTCATAAAAAATCCGTCGACATCGGATAAGATGATCAGCAGATCGGCGCCGACCAGCCGGGCGGTCAGCGCGGCCAGGGTATCGTTGTCGCCGATCCGGATCTCGTCGACGGCGACCGTGTCGTTCTCGTTGATGATCGGTACGACCTTTTCGTCGAGCAGGGTGTGCAGGCAGTTGCGGGCGTTCTGGTGGCGCCGGCGGTCGGCCAGGGCGTCGCGGGTCAACAGGACCTGGGCGACGGTGATCCCGTGCTCTTCGAACGCTTTTTCGTACTGGCGCATCAGGCGCGACTGGCCGATGGCGGCCGCTGCCTGTTTTTGCGGGATGCTCTGCGGTTTAGCCTTGAGACCGAGCGCCTGGGCGCCGGTGACGATGGCGCCGGAAGTGACGATGACGACCTTGTGCCGGGCTTTGACCAGCCGGGCCGCTTCCGCAACGATCCGGTGCAGGTTGGCGTGGTCGAGGGTGCCGTGGGTGGTGGTGAGGGTGCTGGAACCGATCTTGATGATAATGGTTTTAGCCATTAGCCGGCCTACGCGGTCTGGACGTTGACCTTTTTCCCGGTAAAAACGACCGTCCCGGTCGCCTTGGCGAACAGGGTGTAGTCGCGGCCCATCCCGACGTTGGACCCGGGCTTGAAGGCGGCGCCGTGCTGGCGGATGATGATCGCGCCGGCCGTGATCTTGGCTCCGCCGGAAACTTTGACCCCGAGCCGCTGACCGACTGAATCGCGGCCGTTACGGGAAGTGGCGCCCGCTTTTTTATGAGCCATTTTTTATCTCCTCGATCTGGACCCGGGTGTAGTTTTGCCGGTGCCCGATGGTCCGGTGGTAATTGACCTTGCGCTTGTACTTTAAAGAGGTGACTTTGTCGTCTTTAACATTGCCGATGACCTTGGCGGAAACCTTGGCCCCTTTGACGTACGGCGTGCCGATCGAGACCTGGTCGCCGTCGGCGATCAAGAGGACGTTGCTAAAGGTCACGCTCTTGCTGTTGTCCAGGAGTTCGACATCGAGGATGTCGCCCGCCAGGACTTTCTGTTGTTTGCCACCAGTTTCAATTACAGCGTACATAACAGTTGGTTATTATACCAGAAAAGCGTCGAGGATTGCAAGCCCCCCGGGGAGGGTGCCGTTCAGCCGGGCTTTGACCTCGTCCGGTTTGACCCATTGGGCGAACTCCAGAATGGCTTCCTCGTGGTCGGAGGTCGCTCCGACCTTGAGGGCGTTACCCCAGGAGATCTTCATGTGGGGATTGAACCCCTGGGAGTAATTGATCGGCAAGTCGGCCCGCCGGACCGCCCGCTGGAACGCGCGCATCAGGTCGCGGTGGCCGATGTATTTCACCTCTTCGCCTTTCTTATAGACTATTTTTATCTTTTGCATTAAAGAGCGCCTTTTTGCTGATGCCGGTGTCGATATAGTCCCAGGGAAGAGGGGAGGTTTCGGATTTAGCTGCCAGATAAGAGGCCGGATCGAGCCCGCACTCAACGAACGCTTTCTGCCAGAGGTCGAACTTGAAGTGCTCCGACCAGGCGTCGAACCGGGCGCCGAGCTCCCAGGCCTTTTCGATCACTTTGGACAACTGCCGGTCGCCGCGGGAGAAGACCCCTTCCAGGAAACTGGCCTCGGCCTGGTGCCAGCGAAGCTCAATCCGTTTATTGGCCAGTTGCTGCTTGATGAACCGCTGTTTGGCCAGCGTCTCATCGATCGTGATCTGCCGCTCCCACTGGAACGGGGTGTGCGGCTTGGGGACAAAGGTCGACAGGTTGACCGTGACTCTGACCCGCTTCGTATAGGTGCGGCCGAGCTGGTAGATCCGGTCGGCCAGAGCGCACAGGCCGGCCAGGTCGTCGTCGGTCTCGGTCGGCAGACCGATCATGAAATAGAGCTTGACCGCGTCGATCCCCTCGGCAAAGACCGCTTTGACCCCTTCGATGATCTCCTCTTCGGTCATCTTTTTGCCGATCACGTCGCGCAGGCGTTGTGTCCCGGCCTCCGGTGCCAGGGTAATGCTGCTGCTTCTGACCCGGGCGACCTCCTTGGCTAATTTGACGGAGAACGAATTGATCCGCAGCGACGGCAGGGAGATGTTGATCCGCTGCGGGGCGTACTTTTTTGCCAGCGTCCGGGCCAGTTCGTCGATCCGGCTGTAATCGGAGCTGGAGAGGGAGATCAGCGAGAGTTCATCGTGACCGGTATTGGTCAACAGCGCGTCCGCCTGCTGGAGGAGGGTCTCCATTTTCTTTTCCCGGACCGGCAGGTAGGTCCACCCGGCCTGGCAGAACTTACACCCCCACTTACAGCCGCGCATGATCTCGACGGCGGCGCGATCGTGGATTGCTTCGATGAAGGGAACGATGGGGTGGAGGGGGTAGGGAGCCGTTGTCAGCTCTTTTACATAACGCTTGGTCACCTTTTGGCTGATCCCCGGGACATAAACTCCGGGGATGCCGGCCAAAGCGAGTTTCTGCTCGTTACGCGTTACCCGTTTCCCGTTACTAAGAACCGCAACGATCTCCAGCAAGACCTCCTCGGCTTCGCCGATGACGAAGAAGTCGAAAAAATCGGCGACCGGCTCAGGATTGAATGCGCATGGTCCGCCGCCCAGGACTAACGGATCCTTTTCCCCGCGCTCTTTACTGTAAAGCGGGAGCCCGCCCAGCTTGAGCATGGTGACGATATTCGTGTAAGTTAACTCATGCCCCAAACTGAATCCGACCACATTAAATTCTTGGATCGGCTTGAGCGATTCCAGACTTTTTAGTTTTTCATTTTGACTTTTTAATTGCTCTTCCCGGTCCGGCCACGGGGCGAAGACGCGCTCAGCCAGGACGTCAGCCTGATCGTTGAGAATATGGTAAAGGATCTGCAGGCCGAGGTTGGACATGCCGATCTCGTAGGTGTCGGGATAAGCCAGGACGAATTTGAGGGTCGCCTTGTCCCAATCCTTATGGACCGCGTTCAGCTCGTTACCGACGTAACGCGACGGTTTTTGCACGTTCTCAAGCATTATTGCATTATATCACGACGGTGTTATAATCCTCTCCAAGCGAGGTGCCAGATGCTTAAAGTTTCGAATTTGGTGTTTTGGGCTTGTTTAGTATTTAGTCTTTCGTGCTTAGTATTTGCGGCGGAAGCCGCGGCGCCGGCCTTTGCCGGCGCGACCGAATACGGCCGCCTGACGGTCTACTCCGACGTCCCGGGGTCGGACATTTATGTCGACGCCAAGTTCGTCGGCCAGGACCGGGCGACCATCTCCAATATCCCGATCGGCAAGCATTACGTCCGGGTCGTTAAGGATGACAAGGATATCCAGACCGGGATCGTCGAGGTCAAAGAGGGCCAGGAGACGATCATTGTCGCCAAGCAGAGCGAAGAATTGCGGCAGCGGACGCGCAAACCGAACCAGCTGGCGATCTACGGCAGCTACACCGCGGTCGGGTATAATTTTTCGCCGGCGGTGAGCGGCCTCTCTTCGTTCAATTTCAGCGCGCAGCCCGGGCTGGCGGCCGAGATCAAATATCCGCTCCCGGTCATTGACGTAAATGTTGATCTCGGCTTTGTGCTTAACCTGCCGTCGACCCTGCAGTTCTACGATCTCGCCAGTGCTACCTGGCACGACGGCAAGGTCTCGCTCTCCTCTCCTTACGTCTGTTTGTCCAAGGAGCTGGTCCGGACCGGGCCGTTCCGGGTCAGCGTCGGCGGCGGATTCAACTATGCCCTCTACACACCGGGAGGCGGCGTCCAATTAAGCATCGAACCGCGGCTCGGTTACCAGGGTTTTGTCGAGATCGGTCGGACGGTCGACCAGGGGCAGCGTTTCCTGGCTAAACTCGGGTACACCAGCTACGCCGGCAAAGCGGCCGGCGTCACCGACATCACTTCGTCCGGTTATTTCCTGCAGGCAGGGTTGGCGTACACGCTGTAGTTCACTTAACGACGAGATTGAGCAGCTTTTGCGGGATGTAGATCTGCTTGACGACCTGTTTCCCCGCGAGGTTCGCTTTAACCTTCTCGCTGGCCGCGGCCAGCGCCTTGATCTCTTCCTCGGTCGCGTTGGCGGGGACGGTCAGCGTGTCCCGCAATTTACCGTTGACCTGGACCGGGATCGTCAATTCACTATCTTTGGCCAGCTCCGGGTCGAACCTCGGCCACGGAGTGCTGCAGATGCTCTCTTGATGACCAAGCTGATGCCAAAGCTCTTCGCATAAATGAGGCGCAAAGGGAGAGAGCATCTGCAGCAAATGACCAATGTCCAATGTCAAATGACAAATGGCGGAGCTATTATTTGAAATAAATTCATAGAAAGTATTTGTTAGCTCCATCAGTTTAGCGATAGCCGTGTTAAAAGAGAATCGTTCGATGTCTTCAGTAACGGATTTTAGTGTTTGGTGGGTTTTCTTTTGAGCCTTTAAATAATCCGCCGGAGGCGCTCCTTCATTTGACATTTTTAATTTGTCATTGGTCATTTGGCTGACCAGCCGCCAGACCCGGCTAAGGAAGCGGAAGCTCCCCTCAACCCCCTGGTCCGACCACTCCAATTCCTTTTCCGGCGGCGAGGCGAAGAGAATGAAGAGGCGGGCGGTATCGGCGCCGTATTTCTCGACGATATAGTCGGGATCGACGACATTCCCTTTTGACTTGCTCATCTTGGCGCCGTCCTTGACGACCATCCCCTGGGTCAGCAGATTGGTGAACGGTTCGTCGGTCGGGGACCAGCCGGCGTCGAAGAGAACCTTGGTGAAGAAGCGGGAGTAGAGAAGATGGAGGATCGCGTGCTCGATCCCGCCGATGTATTGATCGACCGGCAGCCACTGTTGCGCTTTATCTTTGCCGAACGGCGCCTGGTCATTGCGCGGGTCGGCGTAGCGCAGATAATACCAGGAGGAACAGTTGAACGTGTCGAGCGTGTCGGTCTCGCGCCGGCCGGGGCCGCCGCACTTGGGGCACCTGGCCTCCAGAAAACTCGGCGATTGGGTCAGCGGCGACGCCCCCTCACCGGTGAACTTGACGTCGAGCGGCAGTTTGACCGGCAGATCTTTGGCCGGGACCGGGACCACCCCGCACTTGGCGCAGTAGATGATCGGGATCGGGGCGCCCCAGTAGCGCTGGCGGGAGACCAGCCAATCGCGAAGTTTGTAATTCGTTTTCCATTTGCCGTATTTATCGCCCATTGCCCGGAGATCAGGTTCGGCCGGGAGATCTTTAATGGGTAAATTGTTTTGCCTGGCAAAGGCGTGATCACGCTCATCATGGGCCGGGACCGCCATAATGGCGCCGGTGCCGTAGCCCATCAGGACGTAATCGGCGGTCCAGATCGGGACTTCTTCACCGTTCGCCGGATTGACGGCGTAACCGCCGGTAAAAACCCCGTCCTTGCCGGTCGAGACCGCGCGTTCGTGCGCCGTTTCGTGTTTGACTTTCTCAATATAGGCGCGGACGGCTTGTTCCTGCGGCGTCCCTTGGGATAATTCCAGGGCCAACGGATGCTCCGGCGCCAGCACCATGTACGTCACGCCGAAAAGCGTATCCGGCCTCGTTGTATAAATGGTCAAATCATCATTTTTAACTTTTGACTTTTGAATTTTAAACTTGATCTCCACGCCTTCGCTCTTCCCGATCCAATTCCTTTGCATGATCTTGACCGGCTCCGGCCAGCCTTTGAGTTTCTCGATGTCCGCGAGCAAACGGTCGGCATATTCGGTGATCTTGAAGAACCATTGCTCCAGGTCTTTTTGTTCGACGGTTGAGTCGCAGCGCCAGCATTTATCCTCTTTGACGACCTGCTCGTTGGCCAGAACGGTCTGGCAGCTCGGGCACCAGTTGACCGTCGCCTTTTTCCGATAGGCGAGACCGCGCTCGAGCATCAGGAGAAAGAGCCATTGCGTCCATTTGTAATATTCCGGCTTGCTGGTGTTGACCTCGCGCTCCCAGTCGTAGGAAATACCGAGGCGCTTGAGCTGTTTTTTCATCCGCTCGATACAGCTGTCGGTCCACGGTTCGGGGTGGGTCTGGTGCTTGATGGCGGCGTTCTCGGCCGGCATACCGAAGGCGTCCCAGCCGATCGGCTGGAGGACGGAGAATCCCTGCATCCGTTTATAGCGGGCAATGACGTCGCCGATGGCATAATTGCGAACGTGTCCCATGTGGAGGTTGCCGGACGGGTAGGGGAACATGACCAGGTCGTAGTACTTCAATTTGCCGGCTGCGGGGGTGCGGAACAAGCCCTGGTTGTCCCATTCGGCCTGCCATTTGGGTTCGAGCTGTGACGGGGCGTAATCGCTCATTTCTTTTTGGCTTTTTTCTCTTTGACGGGCGCCGGCGGCACGAGCGGCGCCGGCTCTTTTTTCTCCGTTTTGCGCTGGCCGGGGGTAAAGGTGATCTTCCCGTCCACCGCCGCGGCGATGACCGTGTCCCCATCCTTGAACTTGCCGGCGATGATCTCGTTCGAGAGCGGATTTTCCAGGAGATGCTGGACGGCGCGCCGCAGCGGCCGGGCTCCGTACTTTGGCTCGTACCCTTCCTTGATCACCTGCTGTTTGACCTCATCGGTCACTTCCAGCTTGAGGCCGCGAACCTCGACCTGTTTTTGCAGATCGGCGATGATCAGTCCGGCGATCAGCTTCAGCTCGTCCTCGTCGAGCGGATGGAAGACGATGATCTCGTCGATCCGGTTAAGAAATTCCGGCCGGAACTCCTTCTTCATGTCGGAGAGAACGGTGTCCCTCATCTTATCGTAAGTAGCCTCACGGTCCTCCCGCGGCATGAAGCCGATGGCCCCGGTCTGGACGATCTCTTTCTGGCCGATATTGCTGGTCATGATGACCACGGTGTTCTTGAAGTCGACCACGTGTCCCTTGGAGTCGGTCAGCCGGCCGTCCTCGAGGATCTGGAGGAGGATGTTGAAGACATCGGGGTGAGCCTTCTCGATCTCGTCGAACAGGATAACGGAGTACGGTTTGCGGCGGACCGCTTCGGTCAGCGTGCCGCCCTCCTCGTAGCCGACGTACCCGGGGGGGGCGCCGACCATCCGGGAAACGGTGTGCTTTTCCATGTATTCGGACATATCGATCCGGATCAGGGCGTCCTGCGTGCCGAAGAGGAACTCGGCCAAACGGCGGGCGACCTCGGTCTTACCGACGCCGGTCGGTCCGGCAAAAATGAACGAGCCGACCGGGCGCTGCGGCGGCTTAAGGCCGGCACGGCCGCGGCGGATCGCCTGGGAAATGGCGACGACCGCTTCGTCCTGCCCGATGATCCGTTTGTGCAACTCGGTCTCCATGTGGATCAGTTTTTCTGTCTCCGCGGCCGTCAGTTTGACGACCGGGATACCGGTCCAGTCCGAAACGATCGAGGCGATATCGTCCTCGGTCACCGTCGGTTCACCGGTCCCGCGCTCCAGTTTCCATTTTTCTTCCAGTTCGTGCTTTTTCTTTTCCAGCTCGGCGCTCTTATCGCGGTAGGTCGCCGCTTTTTCGTATTTCTGACCGGTCAGCGCCTCTTCTTTTTCCCGTTTCAGCGCCTCGATCTCTTTTTGCACCTGTTTGAGCTCGGCCGGCGGCGAGATCGTCCGCAAACGGACTTTCGCGCCTGCTTCATCCATCACGTCAATCGCCTTGTCCGGCAGGAACCGGTCGGAGATGTACCGGTGGGAGAGGGTGGTGGCCGCGACCAGTGCCGCATCAGGGATCTTGACCCGGTGGTGCGCTTCGTAACGGTCGCGGATCCCCTTGAGGATCTCGATCGTCAGTTCGACCGACGGCTCGCCGATCAGGACCGGCTGAAAACGGCGTTCCAGCGCGGCGTCTTTCTCGATGTTCTTGCGGTATTCGTCGACCGTGGTGGCGCCGATCACCTGTAATTCACCGCGGGCGAGCGCGGGCTTAAGCATATTGGCCGCGTCGATCGCTCCTTCCGCTCCGCCGGCGCCGACCAGAGTGTGCAATTCGTCGATAAAAAGGATAACCTGCCGCTTTTTGGCCAGGATCTCTTCGAGGACCTTTTTAACGCGCGACTCGAACTCGCCCCGGTACTTGGTCCCGGCGATCATGCCGCCGAGGTCGAGCGCGATGACCTGCTTATCTTTCAGGATCTCCGGCACATCGCCGCTGATGATCCGCTCGGCCAGCCCTTCAACGATCGCCGTTTTACCGACCCCCGGGTCACCGAGCAGGGCCGGGTTGTTCTTGGTCCGGCGGGAGAGGATCCGGATGATCCGCTCGATCTCTTTTTCCCGGTCGATGACCGGGTCGAGCTCGCCCTTGCGCGCCATGGCGGTCAGATCGCGGCCAAAAGAGGTCAGGGCCGGTTTTTGCGGCCGGGGCGGGGCGCCGAGGCCGATCCCCGGGAAACCAAACATCCCTTCGGGCATCTCCCCTTCGCCTCTGCCTTCGCCTTCAATTTCCCCCCCCTCGGGGTAATCCTGCTGCTGCATCTCTTCCGGATGACCGGGACCGAGCGCTTTTTCCACGTCGGAGATGATCTGGCGGGCGACTTTATCGAAGTTGATCTTCCGTTTATGGAGCGCTTGAGCGGCGATGCTCTCCCCTTCGCGGATTATCCCCAGCAGGATGTGCTCCTCACCGACGTAGTTGAAGCCGAGCTCGCGGGCGGCCTGGTAAGCGAGCTCCAGCGCTTTTTTGGCGCGGGGTGACAAAGTCATCTTCTTGGGCGAGCCCTCGCCGCGGCCGATCAGCGATTCCAGGTCGGAGAAGAGGTTGACCAGATCGACGCCGAGCGTCTGCAGGACCCGGTAGGCCGACCCTTCGGCCTTGAGCAGGCCGAGCAGGAGGTGCTCGGTCCGGACGTGGTCGTGACCGAGCCGATTGGACTCTTCGGTGGCCAGCTGCAGGACCTTATTGGCCGAATCGGAGAAGTAGTCGTAAAAACGCTCGGTCGGCCGGCGTTTAAAGAGCGAGGCGAAGAGGTCGGGAAACTCAAAAAAGCCGGGAAAATCGTTCAGCCCGAAATTTTCCAGATTTGCCCCCGGCACAAAGCCTTCTTCGGCGGCGCACTGGCCGCAGAGATGGCGCTCCACCTTCTTGCCGTTGACAATCTTAGTGATATGGACCGCGGCCGGATTAATTTTGCACTTTTGACAGATCATATTTTCCCTTCCTTTCTGATTATACAATAGCCGGCAAGCCTCACGCCAGCATTTCCTCGATCAGCTTGTCGACCTCGATATGAAAACGGTCGGCCATGGCCAGTAATGCTCTGACCCCCGACAGGTTAATGTCCCATTCGTCCATCAGGGCGCAGAACTGCTTGACCCGGGTCAGATCGTTCTGGGAGAAGAGCCGATAGTTCTTGGCGGTCCGCTTCGGGTTGATCAGCCCCACCTCTTCGTAGATCCGTAAGGTTCGCGGATGGCAGCCTAAAAGTTCGGCCGCGATCTGAATGGTGTAGACCGCTTTGCCGCTATCGTGCGACCAATGAAACATTGACATAGAGAGCAGTATAAACCTTGCCAATAGAAATGTCAAGCATTAGAAGCCAGGGTCAAAGATCCGGTCGGCGAGGCCGGTGTTGACCTGGAAATTGGTCCCTTTCAGGTTAAAGACCAGGCCGACGAGGAAGCCGCCGTTAAGTTCCAGGGCAGACTGACCGTGGCAGGCAACTGGAACATCAAGACCGTTGATGACCTGGTAATCGATATTGACCTTCCCTTTCAGGCCATTGGCGATCGTCAGGTCCATCCTCCGGAGGAGGTCGGCCGCCGGATCAGCGCGGAAAATGACCTTTTTGACATTTTTCAGGACCCCGGGCTTCGGCCACCCTTCCATGACGACCTCCCGGCTGGTCGCGCTGATCGTCTGTAACTGGAAATTAGTCTCCATCAGGCGCGGATTAAAACCGACGGTAAAATCAGGAGCGTGGATCAGGGTGATATAGTAACGCTTCCCTTCTCCGTCGATCTTCCGAATGTTGTTGCCGCGGATGTAATAACGCTCTTTACCGACGACCGCCATGACCCGGTCGGGCGCCTTGTAAAAAAGCTGGCCTTTTTGCCGGTTGACCCCGCCGCAGCCGAGGAGCTGCAGGCTGGTGTCGAGCGTGATGTCGCACCGGGCGTCGCGGACCCGGAGAAATTTGGCGGTCAGCCGGTCGACCAGGGCGGTGGCGGCCGGCTCAGCCAGGGCGGGAGTGAAAAGGGTCATGAGCAGGAACGCAGTGATGGTATTCCGGACGGCGCAGAACATAGAATATTATAGCATTTTGGATTATAATGGGCGCAGCGTGGTTAATTTTCACGAACTACCGGATAGCAATGGTCATTTTGGCCAGTACGGCGGCCGCTTTGTGCCTGAAACCTTGATGGCGCCGCTGGAGGCGCTGACCAAGGCCTACCTGGCGGTCCGGCACGATCCCGCCTTCAAGGCGGAACTGGACGGTTATCTGACAAACTTTGCCGGCCGGCCGACGCCGCTCTATTTTGCGGAACGGCTATCCGCTCGCCTCGGCGGGCCGAGGATCTACCTGAAACGGGAGGACCTCTGCCACACCGGCGCGCACAAGATCAATAATGTCCTCGGCCAGCTGCTGCTGGCGAAAAGAATGGGAAAAAAGCGGATCATCGCCGAGACTGGCGCCGGACAACACGGGGTCGCGACCGCGACCGGCGCGGCGCTGCTCGGGCTGGACTGCGTCGTTTACATGGGAGCGGTCGACGTCAAACGCCAGGCGTTGAACGTTTTCCGGATGGAGCTGCTTGGCGCTAAAGTTATACCGGTCAATTCCGGCACTAAAACCTTGAAGGACGCGGTCAACGAAACTTTCCGCGACTGGATGGCCCATCCTGACGACACTTTCTACTGCCTCGGTTCCTGTGTCGGGCCGCATCCCTATCCACTGATGGTGCGCGACTTCCAGTCGGTCATCGGTCAGGAAGCAAAAAGCCAGCATTGGGCGGCCGAAAAGAGGGCGCCAGCTTGTTTAGTCGCCTGTGTCGGCGGCGGCTCGAACTCGATCGGACTTTTTTACCCGTTCTTAAATGACCCGGGAGTCAGGATCATCGGGGTAGAGGCGGCCGGGGCCGCTTCGCTTTGCCGCGGGACGGTCGGCGTCCTGCACGGCGCCCGCGAATATGTTTTGCAGAGCAAAACCGGCCAGATCGCAGAGACCCATTCGATCTCGGCCGGGCTCGATTATTCCGGTTCCGGCCCCGAGCACAGCAATCTGAAGGACGCCGGCCGCGTTGAATACGTGACAGCCAACGATAAAGAGGCGCTGGACGGGTTCAAGCTGCTGGCCCGGACCGAAGGGATCATCCCGGCGCTGGAATCGTCCCACGCGATCGCCTATTTAAAGAAATTAGCTCCGCAGCTTGATCGATCACAAACAGTGATCGTCTGCCTGTCGGGGCGAGGGGACAAGGATGTCGAGAGTATCAGCCGCCTTCGCAAAGCGTAAAGCGTTAATAGCCTATATTACCGCCGGTGACCCGTCGCTCCCGGTGACGGAAAAGCTGGTCTATGACCTGGAAAAGGCCGGCGCCGATATTGTTGAGCTCGGCATCCCTTTTTCCGATCCGCTGGCCGACGGGCCGGTCATTCAGGCTTCCCACCAGCGGGCGCTTAAGAAAAACGTCAGCCTGGCGGACGTCTTTAAGCTGGTCGGCCGGCTGCGGAAAAAGACGGACATTCCGCTCTGCTTCATGCTGGCTTACAACCTGATCGTTCAGTATGGCGAGGAGAAGTTCTACGCCGACTGCGCGCAGCTGGGAGTCGACGGGATCATTGTTCCCGATCTTCCGCCCGAAGAATCGTCCCTCGTCCCTCGTCCTTCGTCCCTTGACCAGATTTTCCTGGTAGCGCCGACGTCGACCGAGGAGCGGATAAGGCTGGCCGCCAAAAGCTCGTCCGGTTTTGTCTACCTGGTGTCGGTGGCGGGGATCACGGGGGCCAGGAAAGGATTATCAGGGGATTTAGGGGATTTGGTTAATAGGGTGAAGAAATATACCAATCTTCCTGTCGCCATTGGATTTGGAATCTCCACTCCGGCCCAAGCCAGGGAAGCGGCCAAACTGGCCGACGGGGTGATAGTCGGCTCGGCGATCGTCGAGCTGATCGCCAAAAAGAAAATAAAAGCGGTCGTCAGTTTTGTTGCCGCGCTCCGTAAAGCATTAGATGTGGTATAGCTTAACTCACCGGCTCAGACAGTTTTACTTCGGCATGTCGGCCGTCTATCTGAAAGAGGACGCGGCCTTTGTCAGCAGCTATCTGAACAGCGAAGAAGTCGCCCTTTTTAACCAGCTGCCGACCTTTGAGAAGAAACACTCGGTCATCGTCGCCAAAAAGATGCTCGAACTGGCGCTTTATAACCCCGAACTTGACCCGCGCAAGCTGGCCAAGCTCGGTTTGCTGCACGATATCGGCAAAGTGCTGGAACGGAGCGGGATCGTGACCAAATCTATTTTAGTCATCGTCCGCTTTTTGTTCCCCTGGCTATACAACTGGCTGGCCGAGCTGGGGGTCCGCAACCGGCTGTTCCGCGCTTTTTTTATCCACCGGCACCACGGCCTGGTCGGCGCCCAGCTGTTGGCCAAGATCGGGGTTTCCAGCGAGTTCCTGATGATGATCAAGAAACATGACCCCCGGGTCGAGCCCTTTGCCCCGGATGACCCCATTGAATTGAAGATCTTGCAGCAGGCCGATTCTACTTACTAGCGGTCACGGTCGTTTTGATCCCGCCCCGGACGTTAAACTCGCCGGTCACGGTCATTTTCCGCGGCTTAACGGCGGCGACCAGGTCGTCGAGGATCTTGTTGACGACATCTTCGTGGAAGGTCCCGACATTGCGATAGGAGACGAAGTAGAGCTTTAAAGACTTCAGTTCGACGATCAGTTTGTCCGGGATATATTCGATCCTGATCGTCGCAAAGTCGGGTAAGCCAGTCTTGGGACAGACGCAGGTGAACTCGGGGAACTCGATGTTCACCGCGTAGTCGCGCCCGGGGTTCTTATTCTCGATCACTTCTATTTTCGCCATTTATTTATCTCGTCCCGCAGTTTTTTGGCTTCGGCCTTCGGGTCCGCCGCGTAAATGATGCTGCGCGAAGCGTTGATGATCGGCCGTTTACCCCCGTCGCGGACCGCGGCCTCGAGGCTGCCGCCCTGAGCGCCAACCCCGGGGATCAGGACCGGCAGGTCGCCGGTTATTTTGGTGATCTCTTTGAGCTCTTCGGGCTTGGTGGCGCCGACCACCAGGCCGCAGTTGCCGTAGTGGTTCCACTCTTTGACGTGCTTGGCGACGGAGAGGTAGAGCGGCTCCTGCCCGCCGGCCGATTCAAAGTCCTTGCTGCCGGCGTTGCTGGTCAGGCAGAGGACGAAAACCCCCTTGTCGCGGTAATCGAGGAACGGCTTGACCGAATCGTGTCCCATGTAGGGGTTAACCGTGACCGCGTCGGCCTTGAACGAATCGAAGGCTGCTTTGGCATAGGCGGCCGAGGAGTGGCCGACGTCGCCCCGTTTGGCGTCGAGGATGACCGGCACTTTAGTGCGGGTATGGATGTAATCGATCGTCCGGATCAGCGAGCTGATGCCGTACAAACCGTACATCTCGTAGAAAGCGGCGTTCGGTTTGTAAGCGCAGACCAGATCGGCGGTCGCTTCGATAACGGCCATGTTGAACGTCAGGATCGGATCGTCGGAGCTCAGGTATTTGGCGGGGAGCTGGGAGAGGTCGACGTCGAGGCCGACGCAGAGGGAACTGTGATTGGTCTTGACCGCCTGATCAAGCGTCCGGAGGAAGCTCATCCGTCCCGGCGGCCGCCTCGGCTTCTGCCGCTTCTTTCTCGGCCTTGGCGCGCTCCTTCTCGGCGATAATGTCGGCGATCGTCACTTTCTTCTCTTCGGTCGTTGCGGCCAGGACGGTCGGCGTGGCCGCTGCCGCTTTGGCCGCGGCCTTTTCTTTCATTTTCAGGACTTCCTTGATCGACAGGCCGATCCGCTGTTCGGCCGGCAGGACGCGGAGGATCTTGACGTCGTAGGTCTCGCCGATCTTGACGGCGTCGCCCGGGTTCTGGACCGGTTCTCTCGACAACTCGGAGATGTGGATCAGCCCCTCCAACCCGCGCTCCAGTTCGGCAAAAGCGCCGAACTTGGCAAAGCGGAGGACCTTGGCTTTAACGATCTGGCCTGGTTTGTATAGATCGCCGGCGCTCGCCCACGGATCGGGGAGCAGCTCTTTGAGCCCGAGAGAGACTTTCCGGTTGACCCGGTCCACCCCCAGGATAAAGACGTCGATCTCTTCGCCCGGCTTGACGACTTCCGAAGGATGCTTGACCCTTTTCCAGGAGAGTTCGGTCAGATGGATCAGTCCCTCGATCCCGCCGAGGTCGACGAACGCACCGAACGGCTTGAGATGGGAAACTTTCCCCTTGCGGACCTGGCCGACCTCCAGCTCTTCGAGGATCTTGAGCGAATCGAGTTTTTCTTTTTCGCCGGCCGCCTGGCGATGGGAGAGAACGATCTTTCCCTGACGCTGGTTAACTTCGATCACCCGCAGCGGAATGGTCTGGCCGACGAACGAATCCAGAGTCTCTTCGGGCTTTTTGGCGACCTGGGAAGCGGGGACAAAACCGCGCAGGCCGTCGCAGTCGACGACCAGCCCCCCCTTTAAGGCCTGCAGCACCTTGCCGGCCAAAAGGGACCGGCGGTGATAGGCGTCGTTGGCGATCTTCCACCCTTTTTCAAAATCGGCTTTTTTCTTGGAGAGAAGTGCGTACCCCTCTTTGTTCTCCAGCTTTTCGATCAGGACGTCGATCACGTCGCCGACCTTGACGATCTCTTCGGGGTTCTTGGGGATCCGGTCGGCCAGCTCTTCAATCGGGATCAGGCCATCGGCCTTATACTTGATGTCGACCAGGATGCCCGATTGGTCGATCTTCAGGACTTTTCCTTTAACGATGTCGCCCGGTTCATACTCTTTCATGGTCGCATCGTAAGCGGAGGTCTCGGCCGTTACGACCGGTTGTTTGGACGCGGTTGCTTTAGCGACCGGCTGGCTGAGGATCGGTTGAAGTGGGGGCGGGGCGACCGGCGCCGGTTTGGGCTCAGCGGAGAAAGAGGTCGCTTTGAACTCATCTTTCTTGTCCGGGGCGCTGGCCGGTTCGGCCGTCTTTTCCGGTTTTTTCGTTTCGGCCAGCGTTTGCCGGATCAGTTCTTCGACTTCGGAGAGGCCGGCATCGCCGCGGCTTTTATCAAAGGAGGTAGCGGAATACTGTTCTGTCATAACTTAATAAGATTACCATAAAATTGAGATAGGGGCAAGGGTCGTAGGGTCATAGAGGAGGGAACTTGACAAACTGCCGGAAAACGCCTAAATTATGACTTGTGGACGCATCGGGAAATCCGCATTTAACGCTCGATCTGACCGGCTGTCCGGTCGAAAAATTGGCCGACATAGGCTTAATATTCAACCTGCTGGAGGAGCTGCCGCTCAAACTTGGCCTGGTCCCGCTAGCCACCCCCTCGGTCTTTCGTTATAACGGTAAAGCCGAGGAAGAAGGGGTTACTGGAGTTGTGTTGGTCGAGGATGCGCACATTTCGGTCCACACTTTTCCCGACCGGGGCCGGGCCCTGATCGAGATCTTCTCCTGCCGCGACTTTGCCGCCGACCAGGCCAGAGAATTGCTGCTGGCCGCTCTGGAAGCCAAGGACCACGAACTGACGATCATCAACCGCAACCCGGAGCTGACCGCCCCGCTGGAAGAACGGGTCCGCCCCCGCGTTTACCACTAACAGTGAGCAATTTCCTCGGACTGGACCAGAAAGCGACCGACAGAGCGAAGGCGAAATTCGTTATCATCCCCTGTCCGCACGAAGCGACGACCAGCTACGGCCAGGGGACCAAACACGGCCCCGCGGCGATCCTGAAGGCCTCGAGCCAGGTCGAATGGTTCGACCAGGAGCTGGGCGATGAGCCGGTCGTTAAAGCCGGCATCTTTACCGAAAAACCGACCGGGATCAGCGGCCTGGAAGCGCGGGTTACAGCCTCTCTTAACGAAGGCAAGGTGCCGGTTATACTCGGAGGGGAACATTCGCTTTCACCGGCAGCGGTCAAAGCTTGCAAAGCCAGGTATCCCGACCTTTCGGTCCTGCACTTCGATGCTCATGCCGACCTGCGCGACAGCTATCGGGGCCGGAGAGACAGCCACGCCTGCGCGGCGCGGCGGATCTGGGAAATCACCAGGGCGCTGGTCCAGGTCGGGGTCAGAAGCCTCTCCCGGGAAGAACACGACTGGGCTAAGAAGGTCAAACTCGCCAAAGCGAAGCTGACCCGGCACGTCTACATTTCACTTGATGTCGATGTCTTCGACCCGGCCGTTATCCCGGCTACCGGGACGCCGGAGCCCGGCGGCTTGCTCTGGCCGGACGTACTGGGCCGGCTGAAAAAGGTTTGCGCCAAACATGTTGTCGTCGGCTTTGACGTCGTGGAATTGTCCCCCCGCCGCGACGACCGCGCCTCAGATTTCACCGCCGCCCGTCTCGTCTACAAGCTGATCGGTCTTCTTACCTAATTTCCCTGAAATTAACCTCCCGGTCGGGCGACAACATTCTGCCATGGCAAACAGGATCGGAAATGGTTCGCCTCGGGTCTCAATGCCGCCGTCGCAGAACGGGCGGGTCGGCAGCTTTTTAAGAACAACTTTCCTCCGGCGGTTTTCTTCGCTCCTTGATGCCTTTCCCACCGGTTTGCACGCGATCGACCGCAACGGCCGGATCATCATGGTCAACAAGCGGGAGTTGGAAATGCTCGGTTACTCCGAAGCGGAAATGATCGGACGGCCGTTCACCGATTTTATCGTTCAAGACCAGCGGGCTGCGGCCTGGTCAAGGTTCCAGCAAAAATTGCGGGGCGAAAAGCCGGAACAGACCGGCGACCGGCTGATCGTGACCAAGCACGGAGAACAGCGCTATGTTACTTCCAAGGATACGATCTATCGCGATCACCGCGGCCGGCCATACCTGATCTTTACGGCGTTAACGGATATTACCGAAGTAAAACGGGCGCAAGAACAGAGGATGCAGCAGGAAAAACTGGTGTTGGCGCAGGAATTAGCCAAGGGCGTTTACCACGATCTTGCCAATCTGCTGACCGGCGTTTCCGGGAATGCGGAATTAGCGGAGCGGCTGCTCGGGCAGATGCCGCCGACCGAACAGCAGGTAAAAATGGGCGAATCGCTGAGAACCATTAGAGAGGGAGCGATGCGCGCCGGCGACCTGATCGCCCGGGTCCGGCTCTTTTCCCGGAGCCAACAGGCCAAGGTGGAATTCCAGCCAATCATGCTGGCGGAACCGGTCAGAACAGTGCTGCAGCTGTTCTCCGGCCTTTTGACCAATAACGGCCACTGCCGGATCAGCTGTGAGCTTGACGAAGTACTGATCAACGGCAACAAGGGCGATATCATGGACGCGATCCTTAATTTGCTGATCAATGCCCGTGACGCGATCGGGACGGATAAGCCGGGGGAGATCAAGGTCGTGTTGACCGCTGCGACGATCGAAGCGCCGCTCGATATAGTCGGGGGCGGCGAACTGGCGACCGGTGAATTTGTGGTCCTATCGATCGCCGATAACGGCAGCGGCATCCCGGCAGAACTACGGGACCGGGTATTTGAGCACGGCTTCACGACCAAAGACCAGGAGAGGAATTCCGGGTTCGGTTTACCCCGGGTCCTAGCGACCATGACCGCGCATAGCGGCGGGGTCGTTCTGGAGAGCGAGCCAGGGGTTGGCACGACCTTCCGGCTCTATTTCCCGGCCCTGAAATAGTGAAATCGGCCGGCAAAGAGGCTGATAAAGAGGGTAGGTAAGATGAACGCGCACGAAGTGGTAGTCAGAATAATCCAGCCGGCGGAACAGCCGCAGGCGAAAAAAGTGACGCTGGCCGAAGCGCCGGCGGAACCGGCCGGCAAGGCGCTGCTCCGCCGCGTCCTTAATTGGCTGGTGATCGTTGCCCTGTTCACTCTCGGCTCTTACGCCGTCTTCAGCCTGATGGCCTTTGGCCTGGCGGTCCGCGACGTGATGGTCCTGGTCGGGATCCCGCTCAGCATCGGCCTGGTCGCGACCTACGCTATTGTTTGAAGCCGGCCGGCAGAGCGCTGTCGAACTCCACTCTTTTTCCCGTGACCGGATGAGCGAACGCTAGCTTTTTGGCGTGCAGCCTTTGTCCGTTCACTTCGAGTCCGGTCGTCTTTTTCCCGTAGGTTTGATCGCCGACCAGCGGATGCCCGATATGGCTCAGGTGGACCCGGATCTGGTGCGTCCGCCCGGTTCTGATCTTGACCTCAACCAGGGTCGTATCTTTATAGCGTTCGAGCACCCGGTATTCAGTATATGCCGATCGTCCCTTCGTTCCTCGTCCTTCGTTCTTCAGGACCGCCATTTTCTGCCGATTAACCGGATGACGGCCGATATTCTCCTCGATCACACCGCTCTCGTTCTTGACCAGCCCGTGCACCAGCGCCACATAGGTTTTTTCAACCGTCCGGTTCTTGAATTGTTTGATCAGCTCCAAATAAGCCCGATCGCTTTTGGCGACGACGAGGAGGCCGGAGGTATCCTTATCGAGCCGGTGGACGATGCCGGGGCGGAGTGGGGCACCGTGGGACGCGAGGTGTGTGGTGTGGTGGAGAAGCGCGTTCACTAATGTTCCGCTGAAGTTGCCCGGGGCCGGATGCGTGACCATCCCCTGCGGTTTATTAACAACGATGATGTCGTCATCTTCGTAAACTATTTCCAGCGTGATCTTCTCCGGCTTGACGGTCGGCTCCGCTGCCGGCGGGATCGCGCCGCTGATCCGGTCGTTCGCTTTTATTTTATAGCTTGGCTCGGCCGGGGCGTTATTGACCTTGAGCGAGCCGTCCTCGAGCAATTTTTTCGCCTGGGTGCGGGAGAGATCAAGTCCGGGGAGGGTGGCGAGAAAATGATCGAGCCGCTGGCCCTTTTGCTCCGCGGCAATGATCAGGTCGACCGGTTTAGGCGTGCTGGCGGCCAAGGTAGTAAAGCCCCCCGATGCCGGCGATTAAGAGCGGCAGGACCAGCCACTGGACCGGGGTCAAACCGAGCCAGTGGAGCGGGCTGAAGCGGAAAAACTCGACCGTAAAACGGTAAACAGGGTAGAGAATGAACCACCAGGCGGCGATCTGGCCGTCGAACTTTTTCCGCCGGTAGAGAAACGCGCAGAAGAGTGCCGCGGCGGTCATCGCCAGGGCTGAATAGAGCTGGGTCGGCTGGACCGCCCCGCCCGGGCAATATTGTGACGCCAGCGAACCGGCCGGAAAAGTCACCCCCCAGGGGAGGTTGGTCGGCAGGCCGAAGCAGCAGCCGTTCAAGAAGCAGCCGAGCCGGCCGATGGCGTAACCGATGGAGATGCCGGGGGCGGTGGCGTCCATCAGTTTCAGAAGCGGCAGGTGCCGCCGTTTAGTTAACCAGTAAAGGACCGCCCACCCAAGCAGGAAACCGCCGAGGAAGACCAGCCCGCCGTTCTGGAGCATGACGATCTCCAGCGGATGTTCGCGGTAGTAATCCCATTGTCCGACAACGTAGAGTAACCGGGCGCCGACGATCGAGGCAAGGATCGACCAGAGCGCCAGGTCGACGGTGATGTCGGGAGCGATCTTTTCGTAACGCCAGGCGAACCAGGCGATAACCGCCACGCCGACCACCAGCCCGGTCGCCACCAGCAGACCGTAGGCGTGGAGGGAGAACCCGCCGGCTTGCCAGATGATCGGGTGCATCAGCTCTCCTCTTCGGGCGAGCGAAGGTAATTGAGCAGGATCAGAAAAACGCCGAGGTTGATCATCAGGTCGGCAAAGTTGAAGACCGGCCAGATGGTGATGTCGATGTAGTCGATGACGTAGTGACGGACGAGACGGTCGGTCAGATTGCCGATACTGCCGCCCAGCAGGCAGGAGAGGCCGAATTGCATCAGATAGTTATTGGCCGGCACCCGGAAGTGGTAGTAGATGACGAAAACCGTGACCAGCACGCCGACCGCTGCCAGGTAAGGGGAAAAGCCGACAAAGAGCGAGAAAGCGGCGCCGGTGTTCCGCACGTAGGTCAACCTGACGACCTCGTTCAGGAGCGGGATCGACTGGCCGAAATACATCGACCGGTGGACCAAAAACTTGAAGAACTGGTCCAGAGTAAAGACCAGCAGCGCGTTCAGATAAAAGAGCATTAGCGGTGCCGGGGGGTGTGGCGGCCAACGGCGTTAAGCATATTGGTCAGTTCGGTGGCGTAGTAGCCGAGGATCGGGAAACCGACCAGGTGGGACAGGACCAGATTCAGAATGGCAATGGTGATGCCGAGAAAGACCGTGGCCCCGAGCGCCATCCCGACCCCCTGGGCGATCCCGTTCAACAGAGTGAAAAGGATGTACCGCCACGGTTCGTGCTTGTCGCGGCGGATATTCTCGATCGCTTCCAGGAGCTGCTGGTCTTCCATGTTAAGTCCCTTCTTGCCAGCTGGCTAAATACTTGACCTGTTCGGGGGTCAGCTGATCGATCGCGATCCCCATCGACTTTAATTTCGCGGTGGCGACCCAATTTTCGATCTCGTTCGGGACGTTGTAAACCTTGGGGCCGAGCTTGCCGGCGTTGGCGATGACGTACTCGGTCGCCAGGGCTTGCGTGGAAAAGCTCATGTCCATGACCGACGCGGGATGACCTTCGGCGGCGCCGAGGTTGACGAGCCGGCCCTCCGCCAGGACGTGAATGCTGTTGCCGTTGGCCAGGATATAGCGGTCGACGAAATTGCGGACATTCTTGATCTCCTGTTTGGCGATCTTTTTCAGCCCCTTGAGGTCGAGCTCGACGTCGAAGTGGCCGGAGTTGCAGACGATCGCGCCGTCTTTCATCTTTTCAAAATGTTCGGGGCGGATGACGTGGACATTGCCGGTCAGTGTGCAGAAGAGGTCGCCGACCTTGGCCGCTTCGGCCATGCTCATCACCCGGTTGCCGTCCATCGCCGCCTCGATCGCCTTGACCGGGTCGACCTCGGTGACGATGACGTTGGCCCCCATCCCTTTGCAGCGGAGGGCAAACCCTTTGCCGCACCAGCCGTAGCCGGCGACGACGACGTTCTTGCCGGCGATCAGGAAATCGGTTGCCCGGATGATCCCGTCGACCGTCGACTGGCCGGTGCCGTAGCGGTTGTCAAAGAGGTTCTTGGTCGTCGCGTCGTTGACGGCGATGACCGGGAACTTGAGGGCGCCGTCTTTTTCCATCGCCTTGAGGCGGATGACGCCGGTCGTCGTCTCTTCCATGCTGCCGATGATCTGTTTGGCGATCGCCGGGTATTTAGCGGAGATGGCGGAGACCAGGTCGCAGCCGTCGTCCATGGTAACGACCGGACCGTGCTCGATGGCGGCGGTCAGGTGTTTAAAATAGGTCTCGTTATCCTCGCCTTTGATGGCGTAGACCGGGATCCCGTAGTCGGTCACCAGCGAAGCGGCGACGTCATCCTGGGTCGACAGGGGATTGGAGGCGCAAAGCACGATGTCAGCCCCGCCGTCTTTCAAGGTCCGGACCAGGTTGGCGGTCTCCGCGGTAACGTGGAGGCAGGCGCTCATCTTTTTCCCCTTCAGCACCTGGTTTTTGGTGAACTTTTCCTTGACCTGGGCGAGGACCGGCATGTCGCGCTCGGCCCACTCGATCCGGGCTTTACCTTTGGGGGCTAAATTCTTATCTTTGATGTCGCAATTCATGTTTTTACCTGCCTTTTGGTCAATTATAACACACTGAAATTATTTCGCCCAGCCGACGAAGAACAAAGGTCATGACAGAGATTGCGGTCAAGAGAATAAGCAAGTATTTTAGGGGACAGACCAAGGCGTTTATTTCTTATCAAGGCAGAAAATATTCGCTGCCGACCGACTTGACTGCCAGATACGGTCTGGCTGCCCGTGAAGGGCGAATAAACGCGCGGATCCTGCCCGGCAGGAACCAGCTTATTTTCTCTGAACGTGAGACGGGTGGCGAGGAATGTTACATCGGCCGCATGGCGCTTGATGCGCAGGCAAAAAGCCGCTCGGCGCTGGTCCGGGTTGCTGATCATATAGAGGAGTTCAGGCTAAAAGATGTGCCGATCTCGCTGCACGGCGGTAAAGCCCGGGTCGAATACCGGGGAGTGATCTTTACCTTTAGCCGGGAGCGGGAGATGCTGTATCATCAAGACCTGATGGCGGGGAAAATATTCTTGCGGACCGGTTATCGCGACCGGGTCGCGGTAGTTAAAAAGAGCGGCGACGAGGAGACGATCCTGGGGAGCATCAGGATCATCGGCCGTAAGCTGATCCTGCCCAACAGGAATATCGCGCTTGATGCCGGAGCCCGCTCCGCTTATCTCCCCATTGATGAGGCGATCGAAGAACTGGGCGGGCGGGAGATCAAGGTCAGGCCGCGGCGCAACGCTTTGTTCGCTTCGTTTAAAGCTTTCCGGATCACTTTTTTATTGCCGCTCAAGAAAGGGGGTTATTATCGGGACAAGATCGCGGCCGGGTTAACTTGCCGGATCTATCCGCGGCGGATCGAGATCGGCTACCGGGAGCAGGGAGAATTCCGCGAGATCGGCCGGGTCAATTTTGATCAGGACGGCCGGCTGCAGGACCCGGATAACACGCTGAGAAGAAAGATCAGGCAATCTAAACGGGGCGATCAATGGGTCGTGCTGGAAAAATTGATCCCGGAGCTTGGCCGGATCGAAAAGCGGATCGCGCCGGCCACCAGGCTGATGGTGCGGAGCAATGTCTTCCGTCTATCCTTGGACCCGGGCCAGCCATTTTATCACGACCTGCAAAGGGGGCGATTGGTCCTGCGCTCGGTAGGCCAGCACAATGAGATCTTCGCCGACCGGCAGACCGAAAAGGAATACATCGCGACGGTGTTCTTGCCTGGGCACCAGCGGCGCGCGGTTAACCTCAGGACCTGGTTTTCACCGAGCGAGTGGGGCGAAGCTGATGTTCAAGCGATGATCGCCCCGCTGATCAGGTCTGATTATCGGACTCTGCCTCAACTGTTGACCGACGGCAATGGACTTATTCGTTTAAAGCGATACGCGCTTTTTGGCCGCGACTATCTGCCGCGGGCGGATGCTGAGGCCGGGGTAGCGGCAAAATTGCTCTTCCTCTACGCCTCGGGGTTGGAGCTGTTGGGTAAAACACTGCGGATCTCGCCTGATCTGCAAGGATCTTTTAGCCAAGAACTGTTTCGGACCATGGCGCTGGCGCTCAATAACCCCGATCTGAACGGGGCCAGAGAGGCAATGCGGACGATCTGTCAGGACGCATATAGCGCTTACGGGCAGGCGCGAAAGGGTGAAGGCGAAGGATGACCATCCAAAGAACGCTGATCACCCCGTCCTGGGTGCGGGTGGGGAACAACTTGAAAAAGCCGTTCCCGGGCTTGTTAGCCGAACGACCAGTCGCTTCCAATCTTAAAATTTGCGGCTTGACGCTCTCTTTCAGCTCCCGGAACCCGGTTTATAAACTAGCGATGAAGGAAAAACGGCTCTGCCTGTCGATCGAAGAAGCGCAGCTTACCCTGTTGGAACAAGTCGGCGATAGTCGGAAATGCCTGAGCGCGATCGCGGTCGATCGCCAGGGGAACTTTCAGCGACCGGACGGATCGACGCTGATCATCGACGGACTGCCGCTCAACATCTACACCCGCCGCCGCCTGAACGCGGAGCAGCTCTTCCCCGGCCTGGGGGAAGTGCCGGCACCGCGGCAAGCGGTCACTATTGAGATCCCGGACTTCTGGGCTTTTCCGCTGAGCGCGGAAAGGGAACACTTTGCCGCGCGGCTCAACGATTCTATATTTTCCCTGGCGCTGGTGCCCGCTGCCCGTTATCTAGCCGCGCTCCGCGACGGGCAGCTCCGTTTGACCAATAAAAAAGAGGCCTACGCCGTCCACTGCGGCCAGGAATTGATGGGGGTGGTCAGGGTGTGGGAGCGGGGGACGGCCGTTGACCTGACCCGGGAGATCCCGGCGTTCAACTATGGGCCGACCATGGCCGCTTTTATCAGCGATAATCTCAGCAGGTTAACTAATAGCGAAGCGATGTGGGCGCGCCGCGGCCTTAAGCCGCTCGCTCTTTTCGCGGCCGACTGTTTGCGGGACAGGAACGCGCTCTCCGCTAAGGCGGCGTTGGTGATCGACCAGCTCCTGAAGGGGATCGAGCAGGTCAATAGCGACGGCTGGTTTTCCTGGGAGCAGCGGGAACCGCTGGTCGTTGAGGCGACGCTTGCCATTTTTCAGGCGCTGCGGAATCCGACGCTAAAAATGCTCCTGACCGACAAGCTGCAGGCAACAATGCTCAGGCTGGAAGCGCTCTTATCCTCGGGGCAGAAGGCGACCTTGAGACTGAAAATCAATGAGTAGAATTCATCGCCTGGACCTTTATTCGTCGAGGCTAAAGCCGGCGGGTCCCAAAGGCCCGGCGCTGACCCGCCCTTACTCCGGCCCCCGGGGGATCTTTGTCATGCAGGCCTTCTTTCAAGACGCCGAAATAGCAACTCCGCTGGCGACTGATGGCCTGTTGACCTGTTCCGCGCTGGCTTTGATCGACCGCCGGGCCGGCTGGCATTATCTGGCTCATGTTGATCAGAGCGTTGACTCGCTCCGGGTCCGGGAATCATTTGCTGATTATGATCTGGCGGAGAGCGAGATATTTATTCTGCGGGGGCCACTTGCCAACGAGACGGGCAAATTAATTATGAGTGCTTTAAGGATGAGAGGGGCGCACAGGCAGGCGAGAGAGGTCGCTTTTCCCACACTCGGATTTCCCGGCATAACGATCTATCAAGGGAGATTGTATCAGGCCCCGCCCAGGGGGAGCTTTGTCACGATCGCGCAGCGCGCGCTTTAACAACCGAGCCGCAGCGGCCGCATAGGGTGGGGTGAGCCTGGTTCCGCCCGATATCCTCTTTGACGATCCAGCAGCGCTCGCATTTCTGGCCGGGGGCGGCTACGACCTGGATCGCACTTTCTCCTTCGGTCAGCACCACTTTGGCGACAATGAAGATCAGGGGGAGAAGCTTCTCGACCGAGCGGAGCATTTCCAGCTCCTGACCTTTGGCCGCGATCGTAACTTGCGCGGCCGTGGCTGAGCCGATCGCCTTCGTTGCCCGCAATTCTTCGATTTTCTGATAAGCCTTAGCCCGGATGTCGAGCAGAGCGTCCCATTTCGCGCCTAATTTATCATCCAGGTATGCCTGGTCGGCTTGGGGCATCTTCTGAAGGAAGACCGATCCGTCAGTTTTCGCGTAACGACTAATATCTTCAGCGGTGAATGAAAGGATCGGCGCCATGAGTTTGACCATCGTCGTCAGGATCTCGTGCATGGCGAATTGGGCGGAGCGGCGCTCGACGGAGTCTTTGCCGTCGCAATATAAGCGGTCTTTTGACATATCGAGGTAAAAGGCCGACAGGTCGTTGACGCAGAAGTCGTAAAGGCCGTGGTAGACCTGGTGGAACTCGAATTCGTCGTAGGCTTTGATGATCTTTTCCGTTAAACGATTTAGTTTTAAAAGGATCCATCTATCTATCTCTAATAATTCTTCTTGACCCTTGACCCTAGACCCTTGACCCTGATAATCCCCAAGGTTGCTCAACAGAAACCGACAAGTATTCCGAATTTTAGAATACGCTTCCTGGACTTGCTTGAGGATCTTCTCCGACGCCGCCATGTCGTTGCGGAAGTCGGTCGAGGCGACCCAGAGGCGGAGGACGTCGGCGCCGTACCGTTTGACGACGTCGTTGGGGTCTATGACGTTGCCGAGCGACTTGCTCATCTTTTTTCCCTTGTCATCGATCGTAAACCCGTGCGTCAGCACCGCTTTGAACGGCGCGCGATCCTGATAGCCGACGCCGAGCAGGAGCGAGCTTTGGAACCAGCCGCGGTGCTGGTCGGACCCTTCCAGGTACAGATCAGCCTGACCATTAATAACGGCGGCAAAGGAGGAGCCAGACTCGAACCAGACGTCGAGGATGTCGGTCTCTTTGCGGAATTCGGTCCCTCCGCAGAACGGGCACTTGGTCCCGGCCGGCAGGATATCCTTGGCTTCTTTGGCAAACCAGCCGTTGGTCCCTTCCTTTTTCACCAGTTCGACAATGGCTTTGTTAAAAAGGCCGGTCAAAGACGGTTTAGCGCACTTTTTACAGTAAAAGGCCGGGATCGGGACTCCCCAGGCACGCTGGCGGGAGACACACCAGTCGGGCCGGGTCTCCACCATCCCGCGGATCCGGTTCTCCCCCCAGGCGGGGAACCATTTGGTCTGTGTGATCGCTTTGAGCGCTTCCTGCCGCATGTTCTTGTGCTCGACCGAGATGAACCACTGTTCCGTGGCCCGGAAGATGACCGGCTTTTTGCAGCGCCAGCAGTGCGGGTAGGGGTGTTTGAAGAACTCGAGCTTGAGGAGGGAGCCGTTCTCCTTCATCTTCTCCGTGATCAGCTTGTTCGATTCGTCGTAATGCTTCCCTTTGATAAAGTCGGGGACAGTGTTGTCAAAATAACCCTTTTCGTCCACCGGCATAATGATCGGCAGTTTGTAGTTGAGCCCAACCTTATAGTCTTCCGCGCCGTGCCCGGGAGCGATATGGACAAAGCCGGTCCCCTGTTCCAGGGTAACGTACTCGTCGTTGACGACCGGGACGTCGCGGTCGATAAAGGGATGCCGGCAGAGGATCCCCTCGAGCATCTTCCCTTTAACCTTATCGAGGATCTTGTGCTCTTTTAGCTCGAACTTATCCACAAAGTTATTCAGCAGCCCTTCGGCGACGACAAAAACCTCGCTGCCGACATCGAGCAGGACATATTCGTATTCCGGATGCGCGGCAACCGCCACGTTGGCGGGGAGGGTCCAGGGCGTTGTCGTCCAGATGATCAAGTGCCACGGTTTATCCAGCGGTAGTGCTGGGTTTTTAATTTTTGAGTCTAAGGCGGAATGCGGATCGCGGATCGCGAATTTAACATAGATCGACGGCGAGCGATCGTCTTCGTATTCAATTTCCGCTTCCGCCAGCGCCGTCTGATCGGTGGGGCACCAGTGGATCGGTTTGAGCCCCCGGTAGACGTACCCTTTTTCCGCCAGGTTACCGAACAGCTCGATGATCTTGGCTTCGTAATCGTGGTCGATCGTCAGATAAGGCTTATCCCACTCGCCGAAGATCCCGAGCTTTTTGAACTCCCGGCGCTGGAGGTCAACGTACTTGAGGGCGTACTCTTTGCACTTTTCCCGGAACTCGATGACCGGCATCTCTTTGCGCTTGTCGCCGATCTCTTTAAGAAGTTGAGTTTCGATCGGCAAACCATGGCAATCCCACCCGGGGACATAAGGGGCGTAAAGCCCGGACATCGCTTTGTATTTGATAATGATATCCTTGAGCGTTTTGTTAAGCGCGTGGCCGAGGTGGATGTCCCCGTTGGGGTAGGGTGGACCATCGTGGAGCAGGTAGTTTTCTCTCCCCTTATTCTTTACCAGTATCTGATGGTAGATATCTGTCTGGTCCCAGGACGAGAGGAACTCTTCCTCGACCTTAGCGAGGTTCGCCTTGATCGGAAAGTCGGTCTGGGGCAGGTTTAGGGTAAGCTTGTATTTCGCCTTCTCTTCGGCCATTTAGACGCTATTTTAGCACTTTATGCCCGAGGCAGGCAAATGGTGAAGGTCGTCCCCTCCCCAACGTGGGAGTCAACGTAGAGTGACCCGTGGTGTTCGTCGACGATACGCTTGGTGATCGATAACCCGAGGCCGGTCCCCGTCTCCTTGGTGGTAAAGAAGGGGTCAAAGACCTTTTTGATCTGTTCGGGGGGAATGCCGGGGCCGGTGTCGGAGATCGAGATCTTGACCTCTGTTTCGTCCTGCCGGACGGTGATCGACAGGTCCCCGCCGGTCTTCCCCATCGCCTGAGCGGCGTTGGCGATGATGTTCATAAAGACCTGAACGATCCGGTACTTGTCGGCGATGGCCAGCGCCTTGTCGTTCTCCGGCGGGTAGTTCTTTTTGACAAAAACGTTGTTCTTGCGCAGGTCGTAGGCAAGCACAGCGAGCGTTTTTTCGATCACGGCGGTGATCTCGGTCGGCTCCAGGCGCAGATCGTGCTGTTTGGAGAAGTCCGACAGCCCGTCGATGATCAGCTTCATCCGCTCGACCTCAGCCGGCAGCATCTTGATGACGCTCTCTTTAAAGGCCTTATTATCCCAGCCGCTCTCCATGACCTGCGCGATCGTCTGCAGGTAGGTGAGGGGGTTTTTCAGCTCGTGGGCGATGCCGGCGGTCGTGGTTCCCAGCGTTGCCAGCTTCTCGCTCTTGATCACCTGCTCCTGGTTCTTCTTCAGCTCCTCCAGGATAAAGGCGTACTCGATGCTGATCGTCGCCTGGTTGCCGAGCGTGTCCAAAAAGCCGATATCCTCACGCGAGAACGGTTCTTCCGACATTTTTGGTCCCAGGCAGAGGAGCGCCAGTAAGGTCGGTTTGTTAAAGTATTCGCTTTCCGAGATGCTGGGGATGACCAGCGCAGCCTTCAGCACGTTGAGCTCGGCGATTATCCTTTCCAGCCACATTTTCTCCTGTTCGGTCAACCCCTTATCGTGGTGGAGCCGGTAGGTGAGCTCATCGCGGTCGATCTCCTTATAGCGGTGCATCAGTTCCTGGATAAGCGGCGAATCTTCGGCAATCGCCTGCCCGATCAGCTCCTTAGCCGTCCCTTCGCCGGCGCGCAGGACATACTTCTTGGTGACCCGGTCAAGGACCAGCAGAGAAGCCCCCGACAGTTTGATCGATTTCCAGAGCAGATATGGGGCGATGCGGGCAAAGCGGTCAAGGTCGGCCATGGGGCGGGCGAGGGCGTGGGAGTATTTGTTGATGATGTCCTGGTATTCGTAGCGGGTGCGGAAAAAGAACCGGTCGATCCCGAGCTGGATCACGTCGCGCAGCGGTTGAAAGACCAGCGCCACCACGAACGCCGCCAGGATCCCGACCCAGACCGAGCCCTGGCCGTAGATCGTGCGGAATAGATAGTCGCTGACCACAATGACCGATAGAAATATCCCCGTCATCCCGGCGGTTAGGAGGGAATAAGCAACTGTCTTCTTGATAACGATCTCGATATCGAGGAGGCGATGACGCAAAATGGCGTAGACGATAACAAAAATTACAAATAAGGCAATAATATAACCAAAAGGGTATACTTCTAAATTGAAATTTTGTAAGTAATCAACACAACTAAATGACGCAATAAGAAACGCAAATAAAACGTACTTAATTTGTTGCTTATGTGCCGATGATTCATTGGTTTGTTGGTTAACATAAGCAGCGTAAAGAATCAAAACAGTCCAAACAAACATCCCCCCATAAAAAGCAACCCAAAAGGGATAGAGAAAACTAACACTGGGATAATAACCCCAAAAATAACTATTCATCCCACTAATAAAGAATCTGGTACGGGAAGCGAAGATGAAAACAAGTCCTATAAAATATATCAGTGGAAGGTATCTCTTTCTTTTTAAATCGTTAAGAAATGTTATTGTGAAATGATATAGAGAAATGGGGATAAAAATAACCCCAAGATACCCAAATCTTGCCCAAAATATTGCAGCGGGGACAGAAGGGCTCGCGTACATAAACGCATATCCAAGAGCCCATATTCCTGTACTACTACAGAGAAGGAAAAGAGTTCTATGAAGAGTGGAATTTATGTCTTTACTGATAACAAACAAGCCGAAAATGATCAAACAGAGGCTGGAAATCAAGGGAAGGATAGAATAAAGGGAGAAGGAAAAAGTCATAAATTGTTAATAACGCCAAAATAAGATTTGGCCGCAAAACCTAATAGAGCTCTAAAATTATCTTCGTTGATGGCAGGACAATAAAGTCGGTGTTTTGCTTCAATATCACGAATGTTGTCTCTTGAAAATATTATTTCATCACTTAGTCCGTAGGGGGTAAATATTTCACCAACAGTTTTGTAATATAGTTGTTCAGTTTTGTTTTTATCAGAGGGCTCTTCCAAAACATAGCTTTGGCCTGATATATTAAGAATATCGAAGGTAATGTCGGCATATAATTTGTTAGGGGTATGATGTTCGTTAGCTAAATGGTAGCTTCCCGAGCGATCCGAATCTAAACATGTAAATAAGAGGAGTTTGGCGGCATAGTCCACAGGAACAATGTTGAGCCCCCCATTAGGATTGAAGTGCAATCTTATTGGTAATTCAAGATGCTTCTTATATATATTAGGAAGATCCTTAATAAATTTGTATTTGTATCGAAGGAAGAAAGCTGCCCAGGCATAAAAGACATCGAATTTGTTAATATACCCAATTGGGGGCTCAATTAATCTCCCGCATATAGTTGATGGGCGAAATATTTTTGTGGGGATCCCTGTGTTATTATGGAATTCTCTAACAAGTAGTTCAGCCAGTAGCTTCGATTTCTCATAGGGATTTCTAAATGTTTCATTGGCATTTGCATAATCTGCTGGCACAGTGCCGACCTTGCTGCCGCAAGAATAAGCAGACCCGACATAAACAAATTGTTTTACGTTGAGCTGGCCGATAAGATCAATTACTTGTTTTGTGCCGTTAACGTTTACATCGTATAGTTTCTGCTCTACGCTGTGCCCAGCCCTAAAATCAGTTAATGCGGCTATATGAATAAAAAGATCAATAGGTTTTCGTTTAAGTATTTGGAGGCTTTCATCAGAAATGCCAAGATGTTCATGGGTTAGGTCAAAGAATATCGGGACGGAATGGCGAAAAATGTTTAACTTGTTAACATCATCGAGATGGCCATTAAAGCCTAAATAATAGGACCCCTCCTTATCAATAATAGACTCAAGCCGATTGTCTAGTGAATTCTCTTTTACTGAGCGCCCAAGGATAAGAATCTCAAGGGAATCCAAATCAGATAAATTCTGTTTAATTATCTCAAAAAGAAGGTTCCTGCCAAGAAGACCGGTCGCTCCAGTAAGTGCGATCCTCATATAATTGCTTTGATTATGCCAATAAATATGATAAAAGTAAAGAAATACGTAGGAAGATGAATATGCGTATTTTCATATTGCATACTTCGCTGGTGGAGGCATTGTAGGACGGCACGACAATTATGTTCGCTTATAAGCTAATATTACAATTTACCGCTTGCTTGTCTTTATTGCTTGGGCTATTTGTCTATTTTCAAAACCGAAAAGCAACAATAAATCAAACATTCTTATGTTTTTCAATCGCTGTATTTGACTACATATTGTTTTTGTATTTAGGAGGTTTCGCCAAGGATGACCAAAGCTCTTTAGTGTTGTCAAAAGCAATGTATATAGGGGTAATATTTATACCGCCAATATTTTCAAGCCTAACGAGCGCAATATTAGGGCAAAGATCAAAAATGTCTCCCTTGTTCTATGTGATAGGTCTAATATTTGTTTGTTTTTTGCCCACTGATTATCTAATCGAGGCTCCTCGTTATTATGAAGCATACAAAATATATTCAATTAGGCCAGGCATTCTTTATTTGCCTTTTCTTTTTTATTTCTATTATATTTTAACATCATCATTGATAAGAGCGCTGAATTTATATGTGCGTACAAATGGGCTAAAAAGGGCTCAGCTTGGATATTTCCTTTGGGGCAGCATAATAGGGTTTCTCGGCGGATCTATCGACTACTTGCCAAAATATGGCATATTTATTTATGCAGTCAATACCTATTGCAACTTGCTTATAGCTATTTATGTCGGAATTTATGCATACGCCATCTACAAGTATCGCTTAATGGACACAAGAGTAATAATTAAAAAGGGCTTGATGTATTCGGCTTTAATAGCTATGTTTACTGCAGTTTATATTTTCTTAATTTACGCGGCTGGGCAATGGCTACCGCTGCTAATTGGGCAAAGTCAATTAATTGTTAGTGGGACTCTAATATGTTTTTTCGCCCTCATCTTCCAACCCCTCAAGGAGAAGATCCAGGAGTTTATTGATAAGCGGTTTTATAAGAGCAAATACGACTACCAGAACATGCTCAAACACCTGAGCCAGTATGCTGTCTCGGTGATCGAGCTGGATAAGCTGATCACCCTGATAACGACCAAAGTGACCGCTATTATGAAGCTGGAACAGGCGACGATCGTGATCGAGGCCGGGGAACTGGCCAAAAATCGGGCGCTGGCCGGCCTTTTAACCCGGCGCAAGGGCCCGGTTGACCGCGAAGAATTAGCCCACCGGCTGGAACAAGGTGGAGGGGAGGAGTTGGCCGCCGCGATCGAAGAGATGGAGGCGCTCGGCGCCGCGCTGACCGTGCCGCTCTTCTTTGAGGGAAAATTGATCGGCCTGTTCAACCTGGGGAATAAACTGTCGCAGGATATGTTTACCGACGAAGACCTCGACCTGCTGACGACGCTGGCGAACCAGCTGGCGATCGCCATCGAGAATGCCCGCCTGCACCAGGCCCAGCTCGACGCCCAGAAACAACTGTTGATGGCGGATAAACTGGCGTCGCTCGGCCGGCTGGCGGCCGGGATGGCTCATGAGATCAAGAACCCGCTGGCAGCCATTAAGGGGATGACCCAGTCGCTTGACCGGAATCCTGGCGATGCCGAGACCCTGGAAGACTTCAAAAAGGTGGTGCCCAAAGAGATCGACCGGTTGGATGGGCTGGTTGACGGGATGATCCAGCTCGGCCGGCCGCCCCGCCTCCTCTTTGCGCCGGTCAAGCTGAACGAACTGATCGAGAATACTTTAAAACTGTTTGAACAACGCTGCCGGAGCCACCGGATCGAGATCGTTAGGATGCTGGGGGAGCTGCCGGAGATCAAGGCCGACGCGCAGCAATTGACCCAGGTGCTGACCAACCTGGTCTTGAACGCTATTCAGGCGATGCCGGACGGCGGCAAGCTGACGATCACGACCAGGGAAGAGGAGAGAACGGTCATTTTGGCAGTAGCCGACACCGGCCGGGGGATCCCGCCGGAAAGATTAAAGGATATATTTGAACCGTTCTTTACCACGCGGGAAGAGGGCTTGGGTCTTGGTTTAGCGATAACCTACCAGATCATCCAATCCCACCACGGTTCGATCAGCGTGGAGAGCCAGGAGGGGGAGGGGACAAAGTTTCGCCTCAGCCTGCCTACTTCAGCAGGATGATCGCCATAATGCCCTGACGGACGAACTGGACGGCGATGGCGGCGATCAGAATGGCGGCTACCTTGGTCAATAAGATCGAACCGTTGTGTCCCAGGACCCGGTGGATCGTCTCCGCAAAGTAGAGGACGAGCCAGATCAGGAGAAAAGTGACGGCGATCGCGCTCAGGACGACCGCGTAACCGTATTGCTGCAACAGAACGATCGAGGTGGTGATCGCCCCGGGGCCGACCAGCAACGGACAACCTAACGGGACCACGCCCGCATCCTCTTTCCGCTCCAGATTCAGCCGCCCCCGCAGCATGATCTCGATCGCGATCCAGAGAAGCAGAATGCCGCCGGCGATCTTGAAATCGTTGAGCGTGACATTGAACAGGTCAAGGACGGCCAATCCGGCAAAGAGGAAGACCAGCATCAGGATCAGGCCGGTCAGGATCGCCGTGCTGAAGATCTGGCGCCGGCTCTCGCGCGATTCCCCTTCGGTCAGACCGAGAAAAAACGGCAGATTGCCGGGGGAATCGGTGATGATAAAGAGCGCGATGACCGACTTGAGGAACGGATAGAAAAAAGCTTCCATTGATTACCGCATGAACGGCGGGAGCTCGATGTTCTCTTTGCTCGGGCCGGCGCTGTGCCCGCCGCCGCTGGCCGCACCGACCGTCCGCGGCCGCAGGAACGGGAGCGAAGAGCTCTCTTTCTTGGCCGACGGCCGGAACCCGGTGGCGATAACGGTGACCACGACGTCGCCCTGCAGGCGTTCGTCGATCGTGGCGCCGAAGATGATGTTGGCGTCGGGATCGCCGGCGTTGTAGATGACCTCGGCTGCTTCGTTGACCTCGTAAAGGGCCAGGTCGGCGCCCCCCATGACGTTGAAGATGATCCCCTTGGCCCCGGTGATCGTCTCTTCCAGGAGCGGCGAGGAGATGGCCGCTTCGGCGGCTTCCACGGCGCGATTCTCGCCCGAGCCGGTGCCGATCCCCATCATCGCCGAGCCGGCCTCGAACATGATCGTTCGTACGTCGGCAAAGTCGAGGTTGATCAAGCCGGGAACGGTGATCAGGTCGGAGATCCCTTTAACCCCCTGGCGCAGAACGTCGTCGGCGATCTTGAACGCTTCGATGATCGAGGTCTTCCGTTCGACAACCTGGAGGAGTTTGTCGTTGGGGATAACGATCAGGGCGTCGACTTTTTCCTTGAGCAGGGCGATACCGGACTCCGCCTGGGAGATGCGGACCGGCCCCTCAAAACGGAACGGCTTAGTGACGACGCCGACAGTCAGGCAGCCCATCTCTTTGGCGACCTCGGCGATGATCGGCGAGGCACCGGTGCCGGTGCCGCCCCCCATGCCGGCGGTGATAAAGGCCATGTCGGCCCCTTCAAGGGCGAGCCGGATGTCGTCGCGGGATTCTTCGGCCGCCTTCTGGCCGACTTCCGGGTTGGACCCGGCGCCGAGCCCGCGGGTTAGCTTAAGTCCGAGTTGGAGCTTGTGGTCGGGGAGGGAGACATTGAGCGCCTGGAGATCGGTATTGCAGCCCCAGAACTCGACCCCTTTGACCCCGCCGCTGATCATCCGGTTGACAGCGTTAGTTCCGCCGCCGCCGACCCCAAAAACCTTGATCGTCGCGAAGCCCTGTCCGTTGCTGGCTGCTGGCATGATTATCAGGCTCCTTTATGGCCTACGCCATACGATTTCGACCGCTCTGATTTTAGCATATTATTTAAACTTTATCACCGGGTTGTCGGGGTAGCGAACGTCGACGTATTCGACACTGTTCCACTTCCCCTCGATCCCCCGGAGGAGCGCCTTGAAGACGTCCATTTTGCGCGGGATGTCCTCGTCGCGGCCGAGCTTTACTTTCAATAAGTCGTCGAGCATAAAGGTGACGCGCTCAAAACCGCCGGTCTCCAGCTGGACGCGCGGCGAGCCGAGCAGCTTGGTCAGGTCGACGATGATGTTGGCGATCAGCCGAGCCAGGGGCGGGTCGATCCGGCCGTCGGCTGAAACATCGGTCGAGGTGACGCCGGAGACGACCGGCAGATCGGACATGTTGGCGACGTTATAAGTCAGCCCTTCGTTCCGGTTCAGGATGTAGCCGTCAGCATCGACGATGGCGGATTTGCCGCGCAGGATGACAACCGCCGCCGGGGTCCGCTCCTCCAGCCGAAGATGGACGGTGCCGGGCGGGATCCGGTAGATAGCGAACGACTTGATCGCGGTGATCTTATTGAGGTTGGCGCGGACCCGGGTAAAGCTGGTCAGAAAAAGGTTTTCCCGCAGCGGGACGCCCGACAGGTCGCGGACCTCCTCGGCGGAGAGGAGCCGCGTGCCGGAGACGATGACATCCGAGATCTGCCAGATCGGCAAGGCGAGAATGATGTATATGCCGATGGCGAGCGGGATCAGCAGCAAGCCGCCGATCAATAATCGGAGGCGGAGAGGGAGCTTCTGAGGGGGCTTTTTCCGTTTAGTACGCACTGGCAAGGATCTTTATCACCAGCTGGTCAAAAGAGATCCCGGCGTGGGCCGCTTCGGCCGGGAGGTCAGAATGCTCCGTCATCCCGGGGATCGAGTTGACCTCGTGGACATAGGGGGTCTGGTCGCCGGCGACGATTATATCGACCCGGGAGACGCCATAGCAACCAAGCGCCCGGTGGGCGGCCAGGGCGGTGTCCTGCGTTTTCTTGTAGAGAGCTTTGGGTAAACGGGCCGGGAGAATGAATTCGGTCATTCCGGAGGTGTACTTGGCCTCAAAATCGTAGAACTCCTTGCGCGGGACTAATTCCAGGATCGGCAGGGCCTGGACGTTGTCCCCGGTGCCAATAATGCCGACCGTCACTTCGCGCCCTTTGACGAACTCCTCGATGAAAACGTCGTGATATTCCCCGACCGTTTTAGCCAGGATCCGCTCCAGGTCGTCGTCTTCTTTGACGATCGAGATGCCGAGGCTCGACCCCTCGCTGACCGGTTTGATCACGAGCGGAAAGGGGAAGATCCGGCGGAGCTTGTCGGCCTCTTTTTTCACGTCGCTTTGCGGATCGATCGCCAGGTAGCGCGGCGTCGGGATATTGCAGGTGTCAAAGATCCGCTTGGCGGCAAGCTTGTTCATTGCCAGGGCGGAAGCGAGGACCTTGGAGCCGGTGTAGGGGATGTTCGCCACTTCCAGCAGCCCCTGGACGCAGCCGTCCTCGCCAAAGCGGCCGTGGAGGGCGACGTAGACGAGGTCGATCTTCTTTTTTTTCAGCTGGGCGATCAGGTCGTCGGTCAGATCGAACATCGTGACGTTGAACTTCTGTTTTTTGAGGGAGTCAAAAACGCGTTTGCCGGAGCGGAGGGAGACGTCTCTTTCGCCGGAGCGGCCGCCGCAGAGGACGGCGATCTTTTTCGCTTTGAGGGTTTTCACCCTTTTATTTTAGCACAAACTCAGGCAGGCTGCGCCTCGGCCTGCAGCAATTCGGGGGGTAAATAAACCAGACCGTGATAAAGCCCGCCGCCGGCGAAGATCCGCGCCAGGTCGATGACGACCCCCGGATCAGACGCTTGCTTGAAAGGCGCGGTCGGCTCCTTCAATTTCAGGTCGGCAAAGAGTTCCTTGACCGGTTCCGTGCCGAGTTGGAGTTGGGGATAGCCGGGATTGGCCCGGGAGATTAGCATCATTAATTCCCCATCCAACCGGGTGGAGGCGAACATCGCTAGTTGCATGATCTGATAGAGCCCGTGCTGCCGGAGGATGATCGTCGACCGGTCTGCCCCGGTAGGAAAAGGCCAGGAGAGGGGGACCTCCGAAGTCGGGAGTAAATTGAAGCTGAGGGCGAGGGGGATCTCGCTTGGCACAAGCCGGACCAGCCTGGTCCAATTGTTAGCCAGCAGAGTGAGGGCGCGCTCCGCGGCGGCAGGGTTAAGATTGCCGGCCAGATTGAGCTCGGCCACCCCCTCGGCTTTCAATCGTTCGATCGCCATTTCTCCGATCTTCAGACGGGTCAATTGCGGTAAGCGATCAAGGCTGAGGCTCCGCGCTTCAACCTGGCCGCGTTTGACGCTATAGGTCGACGGTAAGCAGGAATTGATCCCCGGCCAGGGGAACTTGATAATTGCTTGCCGGTCAACCGCGCTGGCGGCCAGTCTGACCCGGGAAAAATCATGGCCAAAACCGACTGTTTTCATTTAAGCGCTTCCTGATTGATCATAAGTCCCTAAAACATCATCATTTATCCCCGGGAATTTCAGCAGATTTGAAATGGAACGGAAAATCAAATATAATAATTAAATCATGGTTTACAAAATAACCCTTATCCCCGGCGACGGGATCGGCCCGGAAGTCTCTAATGCGGCGCGGCGCTGCGTCGACGCGACCGGCGTTAAGATCGACTGGGAGATCGCCGAGGCTGGTGCGGACGTCATCGACAAGTACGGTACTCCCCTGCCGGATTCGACCCTGGCCTCCATTCGCAAGAACAAGGTCGCCCTTAAGGGGCCGCTGACGACCCCGATCGGGACCGGCTTCCGCTCCGTTAACGTTGCCATCCGCAAAGAACTGGACCTCTACGCCTGCCTCCGGCCGACCCGCTCGTACAAAGGGGTCCGCTCCCGGTACGAAAATATCGACCTGGTCATCGTCCGCGAGAACACGGAAGACCTCTACGCCGGGATAGAGTTCGAAGAGGGGAAACCGGAGACCAAAGAGCTGATCGGGGCGATCGAAAGACTGGCCAAAAAGAAGATCCGCGCCGATTCGGGGATCTCGATCAAGCCGATCTCGATCAAGGGGAGCAAGCGGATCGTTAAATTCGCTTTCGATTACGCCGTTAAACACGGCCGGAAAAAAGTCACCGCCATTTCCAAAGCCAATATTATGAAGTTCACCGACGGTTTGTTCTTTAAGGCGGCCCAGGAAGTGGCCAAGGAATACCCCGGCGTTGAATACGAAGAGCGGCTGATCGACAATATGTGCATGCAGCTGGTCCAGAAACCGGAGCTCTACGATGTCCTCTGTTTACCGAACCTCTACGGGGATATCCTCTCCGACCTCTGTGCCGGGCTGATCGGCGGTCTCGGGATCGCGCCGGGAGCGAACCACGGCGACGAGATCGCGGTTTTTGAGGCGATCCACGGTTCGGCGCCGAAATACGCCGGTCAGAACAAGGTCAACCCGGTCGCCATGATCCTCTCCGCGGTGCTGATGCTCGATCATCTGGGGGAAAAAGCGGCGGCGCAGCGGCTGGACAAAGCGGTCGCCAAGGTCATCGCTGCCGGTAAGTCGGTGACTTACGACCTGAAGCCGGACCGGAACGACCCGACCGCCGTTTCGACTTCACAGATGGCCGACGCGATAATTGCCGCTTTATAATTTTCTCGCCTGTATAATCCTCGTAAACGACCCGCGAGATCGTATTGATCAGCTGGCGGGCGTGACTTTTATTCTTGAAACCCGCGGTCATGATCGCTAAAGCGTAGGTCCCTTTTTTGGTGTAGACCAGACCGACATCGTTGAGGATCCCCTCCAGGTGGCCGGTTTTGTTGGCGACATAGGTCCCCGGCGCGACGCCGCGCCAGATCCCCCAGCGGTAGCGCTGGTAATTCATCCAGGCGATCATCTGTTGGGCCGACTTTTTGGAGAAACCGCGGCAATTGTGGAGCAAGACCAGTTGTTTGGCCATGTCGTTGGCTGAGGTCAGGTTGTTGTTTGCGGCCGGCGGCTCAACAAGCATCGTCGGGTCGATAATTCTGGTCTGCTTGAGCCCGATCCCTCGGACATAGGCCTCGATCGTCGGCAAGCCGACGGCGTTGACGACGAGGCGAGTCGCCGTATTGTCGGAGAGGGTGATCATCAGCCGGATCAGGTTCCAGAGGGAATATTCCTGGCCATTTTTGCCGGCCTTCATCCAGCGGAGTACACCGGCCCCCTCTAATTTATCGCTTTCCCGAAAAAGCACCCGCCGCTGCAGGTCGAGCAAGCCCCGGTCCGCCAGGTTGAACGCGGCGCACATCACCGGGACCTTGGCGACCGACGCGGCCGGCAGAGCCAGGTCGCCGTTGACCGCCGCCTCCCGGCTTCCCTTTAGATCGATAAGGGAAATGCTGACCTTCCCCTCGCTCGTCGCCGCCAGCTTTTCGAGCTCGGTTTGGAGGCCAGCCAGGGCCGCTGAAGCGGCCAGAATAAATAAAAGTGTCGTCAGGAAGAGCTTTTTCACTTTTTTGATTATAGCACGCGGGTCAAACCTCTTTTCTTTGTGTTCTCTTCGTGTCTTAGTGTCTTGGTGGTTAATTTGGAAGGGAAGAACCACGAAGGCACAAAGACACTAAGGGGGACACGAAGGGGGAATTTGACCTGAAGGGGGAACGGGGGATATAATTCCACTATGCCAGTCGTGAAGATCGGAATGTGGGCGGGGCGGGAGAAGGGAACCAAGAAAAAGCTGATCGAGAACGTCACCAAAACGGTCTGCGAGACGCTCGGTTGCCCGGCCCAGGCTGTGATCGTCATCCTCGAAGATATCCCCAAAGAGAACTGGGGCCAGGACGGGAAACAGGGAGGTTAACTTGACTCTTTTTGAACAGATCAACAACGATATCAAAGAGGCGATGAAGGCCAAAGACGAGCTGAAACTGTCCGTCCTGCGGATGATGAAGAGCAAGGTCCTCTACGTCAATGCCCGCGGCGATCTGCCGGAAGCGGAGGTCATGAAGATCGTCAACAAATACGGCAAAGACCTCAAGGAGACGATCGAGGAATACCGAAAGATCAACCGCGCGGCCGAGGTTGCCCAGGCCGAAAAGGAATTGGCGATCGTCCAGACCTATCTGCCCAAAGAATTGACCCCGGACGAGCTTAAGGTGCTGGTCGAGCAGGCAATTGCCGAGTCCGGCGCCGCTTCCGCCAAAGAGATGGGCAAGGTCATGAAGGTTATGCAAGCTAAAGCCCCCGGCGCCGATGGCAAGCTCGTCAGCCAGTTGGTCCGGGACTTGCTTAAATGATCGAGACGGTCGGCCTGGTCCTGGTCGGTCTTCTGGCCGGCGGCTTAAGCGGCTTTATCGGGATCGGCGGCGCCACGATCATGATCCCCGCCCTGGTTCTGATCTACGGAACCTCGCAGCATTTGGCTCAGGGTACTTCGCTCGCCGCGCTCCTGTTGCCGGTCGGCGTTCTGGCGGTGGTCAAATACTGGCAGACGGGAAATGTTAACCTGACTTTTGCCGTCCTGATCGCGGTCGGTTTTTTTGTGGGGGCGTACTTTGGGGCGGTGTATGCTCAGCCGGTGCCGGATATCATCCTCAAGCGGCTGTTCGCCGGGTATCTGATCCTGGTCGCCCTGCAGATTCTCTTTACTTCTTAACGAGGAATAACTTCTGCCCGAATTCGACCGGTTTGCCGTTCTCCACCAGGACCTTAACGATCTTGCCGCGGACCTCGGACTCGATCTCGTTAAAGAGCTTCATCGCTTCGATGATGCAGACGACCTTGCCCGGCTCGACGTCGTCACCGGCGTTAACGAATGGCGGCGCTTCCGGCGACGGTGAGCGGTAGAAGGTGCCGACCATGGGGGAGGTGATGGCTGTTAGCCCTTCGTCTTCCTTGGGGGAGGCCGGATTTTGGGTTACGGGAGCGGGAGTGGAAGCGGCATGAGGGGCGGGTGCGCTGACGACGTGGCCCCCTTTTTCGCGGCGGACCTCGTACTTAACACCCTTTTCCTCGACCGCGACGCCGGAAATGTCCTCGTCCTTAACCAGCTGGATCAGTTTTTTTAAGACTTCAAAATCCATTTGCTCACGCCCTTCCGAGGTACTTGCCCTCGCGAGTATCGACTTTCAAGGTGTCACCGACGTTGACGAAGAAGGGGACCTGGACGACCAGGCCAGTTTCCAGCGTCGCCGGTTTACCGCCGGAAACGGTATCGCCCTTAAAGCCGGGGGAGGTGTCGGTCACTTTCAGATCGACCGAAGCGGGGAGATCGAGGTCGAGGACCTCGTCGCCGTAGAAGGTGATGTTGACCACGAACCCCTCTTTCAGGTACCTGGCGGTCTCCCCGACCTTTTTGACCGGGATGGCGATCTGTTCAAAGCTCTTCTGATCCATAAAGTGGAAAGCGTCGCCGTCGGCGTAGAGGAACTGCATCGGTTTGTAATCGATGTGGGCCGTCTCGGCCTTTTCGCCGGGCTTAAAGGAGCGGTCAACGATCGCGCCGGTCCGCATGTTCTTCAGCTTGATCTTGATCCAGCTCTGTTGGGCCGCGCGCTGGTGGTGGTATTCGATGCAACGGTAGAGCTGGCCGTCGAATTCGACCGCCATCCCCGCTTTCACTTCGTTAATCGGGATCGCCATGACGTTTCAGTATACTAAACCCGCCAAGGTTTTTCAAGGAGCCGTCAGGGAGGCGGGTGAACTTGACCCGCTTTTTCAACTGACGTAGAATGGGGCTATGGTCTTCTGGCTGCTTCTTGGCAGTTATCTGCTCGGCTCCATCCCCTTTGGCCTGATCGTGGCCGCTTTTTGGGGGATTGATATCCGGCGTTACGGTTCGGGGAACATCGGGGCAACTAATGTCCTGCGGACGCTGGGAATCTTGCCGGGGAGCATAGTTTTTGGCCTGGATATGCTAAAAGGGACGGCGGCGGTCGTTCTGGCCGCCCACTATTATAAGCCCGATCCCTGGCTGATGGTCGCCTGCGGCCTGGCAGCGGTCCTTGGGCACTCTTATTCTCTTTTTCTTAAGTTTCGGGGCGGACGGGGAGCGGCGACCGGTCTGGGGGTCCTGCTCGGGATCGCGCCGGACATCTTTTTATTTGCTGTTCTCCTCTTTACCCTGATCGTCGGGTTGACCCGCTATGTCTCGCTCGGCTCGATCCTGACCGCGCTGGCAGTAACCCTGGCGCTCTTTGCCTTTGGCCGCCCGCTGCCTTATTCGGTCACCGCGGCGCTGATCGCGGCGGTGATCATTATCCGCCATCTGCCGAACATCCAGCGCTTGCGCCAGGGGACCGAGACGAAATTGGGAGCAAAAAAGTGAGCCGCGTCGCCGTGATCGGGGCGGGGGCCTGGGGGACCACTCTGGCTATTCTCCTGGCGGAGAACGGCCACGAAGTAGTGCTGTGGGCGTTCGAGACTGACCTGGCCTCGGAACTGAACCAGCTGCGGGAGAACAAACGGTTTCTCCCCGGATTCCCGCTGCCGCCCAGCATTACCGCCACCAACCGGGTCGAGGATATTCGCCCGGCTGACCTGGCGCTCTTTGTCGTCCCGACCCAGTTCCTGCGTCAGACGGCCCGCCGCTTCCGCGGCGCGATCGACGCCGGGGTCACGCTGGTGGCGGCCGGCAAGGGGATCGAGGAGGGGACGCTGAAGCTGCCGCTCCAGATCCTGGCGGAGGAACTGGGAACAAACGCGGCGGCGGTACTTTCCGGGCCAAATCTATCACAGGAGATCGCCCGCGGTTTACCCGCGGCGGCGGTCGCGGCGGCCAATAATGAGGCGGTTGCCAGCCGGGTTCAGTCGGCCCTGATGCAGGAACGGTTCCGGGTTTACCGGAATGACGACCCGATCGGTGTCCAGCTTGGCGGCGCGCTCAAGAATGTTATTGCGATCGCTGCCGGGGTGATCGACGGCCTGGAGCTGGGCGATAACGCCAAGGCCGGCTTGCTGATCCGCGGGATCGTTGAGATCACCAGGCTGGGGGTGGCTTTGGGCGCCCGGGCGGAAACTTTTGCCGGTCTTTCCGGGATGGGAGACTTGATCACGACCTGCGGCAGCCGGCTGTCGCGCAACCACACCGTCGGCGAGCAGATCGCTCGGGGACGGTCGCTTAAGGAGATCCTGGCCGGGATGAAAGAAGTGGCTGAAGGGGTCCCGACGACGATCGCGGCCCGGGAATTAGGCCGGAAACACCGGATCTCCCTGCCGATCACCGAACAGGTCTACCAGGTGCTGTACGAGACCAAAGACCCCTACCGGGCGATCAACGAACTGATGACCCGCTCCGCGACTAGTGAATAAGGTTCGCGTCCCGCGCCGATTTATCTTTCATCTTGTCGATCTCCGGCTGCAGCGAGTCCAGATATTCGGCCGTGATGATATGCGGCGTGGCGAAGACCATTAGTTCCACTTTTGATTTTTCCGTGACCGACCGCCGGAAGAGGCTGCCGATGAACGGGATAGAGGAGAGGATCGGAATGCCGACATCGGTCACCACGTCCTTATCCCGAACCAGGCCGCCGATCACGAACGTCTGACCGTCCTTGACCACCACTTCGTTATGCGTCTCGGTCGTATCTTCATTGGGCAGGTCGTTGACGACGCTGCCGTCGCTCAATTTCGGTTCCACCTTCATCCGGATCAGCCCATTCTTGGTGACGTTGGGTGTGATGGTCAGCGAAGTGCCGACGTTGAGGAAATTGATCTGCTGGGTGGTGGAGGTCTGGGAAATGATGCTTGTCTTGTAACCGAGTTTCTGGCCGATCAGCAGGGAAGCCTGCTTATTGTTAAGCGTGGTCAGCCGGGGGGTAGCGACGATATCGTAACGGGCGACGGTCGAAAGCGCCTGCAGGAACGCTTCGAGACTGGCGTTGGAGAAGACCGACAGAGCGTGCGCGTACAGGCCGGCCACGGTCTCACCCGTGCCGGTACCGCCGACCTTACCGGCAAGACCTTCGGTCTTGAGGTAATTATTGTTCGGTCCGTTGCGCAGGTAGCTCATGTCCAGGCCGAGCGTCCCACCGTCGCCGTCGGTGATCTGGATCATCTTGACCTCGACCATGACCTGGGTTGGCTGGACGTCGAGCTCTTTGATCAGCTTTTCCACGCGGGGGAGATAATCGGACGAGGTTTGGATGACCAGGACGTTGTAGGCGTCGTCGGCAGTCACCACGCTGCCGGCCGGGAGGACCGCGGTCAGCGTCGTTTGCAGGTCACTGGGGCGGGCATTGGCCAGGTAGTAGGTGCGCATGATCTTTTTCGTGGAGACAAAGATCGTGCCGGCTTCGTCAAACCAGTCCAGCCCCTTGGCGCGCAGGACCGCTTCCAGGCCGGACTTCGGCTCGATGCCGGAGAAGGTGACGGTCACTTTACCGGTCACGTCGTCGCCGGCGACGATGTTGACCCCCGTCGCCTTGGCGAAGATCTGCAGGACCGACTTGATGTCGGCGTCCTTCAGGTTTAGATAGACTTTTCCCTTGGCGATGCTGATGTTGGACGAATCCTTTTTAGGGGCGGCGGCAGCGAGCGTGACGCAGCAGAACAGCAGGCAGAATACAACGATCGATCTTTTCATTTTATTTTCCCTCCACTTTCAATGTTTTGATCGCGGAACCTTTTTGCAGTGTAACGCGGTCTTTGCCGATAGCGGTAACCTTCCAACCGAGGACGACACCCCCGACCGAATACGACTGGCCGGAAATAAAAGCGATCTTGCGCTCCGCATCGATCCAGACCCCCTCCAGGTGCGGCTCGACCGGTTTGACCACCGGTTTGCTGGGATCCGCGGGAGAGGTCGGCAGGAGCGGCAGAGGCGACTCCGCCCGGGTTTTGACCTCGATCCGCAGAGCGAACGGATCGATCAGTCTGACCTCAGCGGTCGGCATGACCAGATCATCGACTTCTTCTTTTTTCTTAGCGGCGGCTTCCCGTGAAGCGGCCGCGACCGGGCCCGGAGCCGGGGTGGTCACGGCCGGCCGGGCCGGCTGGCTTTTTGGCAGGTAAGGCTGCAGCAGCGGCCAATAGGTCACGGTCGCGTAGGCGAGCGTGGCGAGCAAGATCAGGATAATTGCGATCTGTCTTCCCATGATCAATAATACGCCGTCAGCTGGATCTTGATCCCCAGATCGGGGTTCGGCCCGCCGGTTGACAGCACCTCCATTGAGTCGATCAGGACCAGGATCCGGAGCCGGTACAGGATGCTGAAGAAATTATACAGGTTCTTGAACCGGCCGGCGCAAGAGAGACCGAATTTCAGCCCTTCACCCTCGCTGTCCAGGTCCGGTTTGATGAAGTTGAGCGTCAGACCGGAGCGGACCGTCGCCTGGGAGAGGAGCTTGAGGACCTCGAGCGCTTTTTCGTCGCGAGAGAGGACCGATTTTTCCTGGATGATCCCGACCGATTTCTCGATCGCGTCCAGGATCTTGATCTTCCCTTCGGCGACCCGCAGGTCGAGCCGCAGCGTGCGGGCTTGGTCTTTGATCTGGCCGATCTCATCCCACTTGGGAGTGAGCAGGAACATGTAAAACACGTAAAACACCACAAAGGCGATCGTGATGATCAACAGATTCTTTTCGCGTTCCGATAGTTTGATCGGTGCCATCTTAATCTTTTATCTTTCCGGTGATCTCGAAATTGAAGGCTTCGGTCGCGTAGCCTTCGTTCTTGACCGCCTGGACCATTTTGATGTTCTCGAACAGCGGCGAGAGGGAGAGCTGGAGGACGAAGCGGGAGAGCAGAGTTTCCCCCGCCTCGCCGCGCTTGAAAATGATCCCCCAGAAATGGATGTCGGTCTGGCTCAGGTTGAGCGTGTTGATCGCGGCGCTCTCCGGGATCAGCCGGCTGATCTCCTCCAGGATGCGGGGGACCTTGTTCCGCTTCTGCTCAAAGGTCCGGATGGTCAGCCGGCGCTGCTCTTCTTCCTTGGTCGAGCGTTCGATCGCGTCGAGCTTGGAGAGCCGCGGCTTGAGGACGTCCATCCGCCCTTTGATCCGCTTGACCTCGGTCTGCAGGGCGAACGCTTGCAGCCAGAAGAAGAGGTAGATCAGCAGGAGAAACCCGGTAAAAGCCATGACCAGGTACTGCGGTTTCAGGAACTTTTGGGCGGCGATCTTCCAGCGGTGCTTGATCTCTTCCGGCAGCAGGTTGAGACGGCGGGCGCCGGTGGCGGCGGCGCCAAGGGCGGCGGCCAGCCGGGGATTGAGCTTGGGGAGCGGTTCCAGCGAGACGACCGGGATCCCGATCCCGGCGCTCAAAAACTCTTTCAGGTTCGGGGTCAGCGAACTGCCGCCGGTCAGGATGATCTTGTTGATCGCCCCTTCGCCGGTCTGGCCTTTGTAATACTCGAAGGTCCGGGCAACCTCGCTCTGCATTTTTTCCAGCGCCGGCCGGACCATCGCCTGCAGCTGGGCAATGGGGATCTCGCCCAGCTTGGGAAAATTCTCCAGGTCGGTTGGCACGCCGTATTCGACCTTGATCCGCTCGGCTTCTTCCGGGCTGACCTCGATCCGGCCTTCCGGCGTTACCAGGATACCGGACATCGCCCGGGTGATCGTTTCGCCGCCGAGCGGCAGTTCGCGGTTGAACTCAAAAACGCCGTGGCGGAAGATGCTGATGTTGGTCGTCCGCTTGCCCATGTAGAGGATCGAGACGATCTTGTCGTCGGGGCCGATCAGCTCCGCTTTGAACAGCTCTTCCAGTGCTTCCGGCAGGACGGTGATCCCGACCAGCTTGACCCCCGCTTTGCCGAGGACATAGCTCGCTTCCAGGTAGTTTTTCCGGCTGGTGCAGGCGGTGACGTAATCGACCTTCTCGGTGAACGCTTCGCCGCGGGGGGTCGGGTAAAAGTCAAAGACCGCTTCTTCGATCGGGTAGGGGATCTCCTCGGCCAGCTTCCAGCGGATGGCCTGAGCGGCCTCTGCGCGGGGCATGTCCGCCAGGGTGTAGAGCTTGACCACCGTGTCACTGCCGCTGACGATGACGACCGCTTCGCGGCTGCGGATCCGGCTGGTCTGGAGGAGTTTTTTCAGCGCATCGGCTTTGGCGTCCTCAAGCTGGGGATGTTTATCGATCAGTTGGTAGGGGATCTCGGTCATCCCCCAGTTTTTAAGAACGAAACCCTGGTCTTTGCGGTCGATCTCGACCAGTTTGACCGAGGTGACTCGCAGGTCGATTCCCAGGACCGATCTGGCACTCATTTAGGGATAATTATAGCCAATGCGACGCTATTGTCAATCGGAATTGGGACAGTAGCGCTTAATCCGGGCGAGCAGATCATTGGGATCGAACGGCTTGGGAACGTAGTCGGCCGCGCCGAGCTCTTTTCCCTTGGCCAGGTCTTCGGGCTTGTTCATTACCGAGACGAAAATGATCGGGATCTCTTTATAATCCGGCGTGGCCTTGAGCTTGCGGCAGAGATCAAAGCCGCTGGTCTTCGGCATCATCACGTCGAGCAGGATCAGATCGGGCCGGTGTGCCCGGATCGCTTGCTCCGCCTCCTCGGCGTCGCCGGCGGAAAGGGTGTCATACCCGCTCAGCTGCAGGAGATCGCCGATAATGGTCACAATGGTCGGTTCGTCGTCAACGATCAGTACAACTTTTTTCATGATTTTGTCTCCTCGTTAAATAATGACATCGCGTCCTGGGGTAGCCCGGCTTCCTGCGCGACTCTGATCGTGTCCACATTGTGGTGGATCGCATCGGTGATGATCCAGTCGCAGACCTTAAGGATCATTCGCGGTACGCCGCCGGTCATCTTAAAGACGTTTTCGCTCGCCTCGGGAGTGAACGGCCCCAGACCGGTGCCGCCGGCGTCTTCGATCCGTTTCCTGATCAGGTCGGTGGTCTCTGCCAGCGAGAGGTGGTGGAGAGAGACCTGCTGGATGATCCGGTCATAGAACGGCGGGCTCATTTTCTTGATCTTGTCGCCGGTCTCGGTCAAGCCGGCCAGAATAAAAGTCACACCGTTAAGATCGCCAAGCGAGCGGAGCGGCCGTTCAAATTCCTCGTTGAACTCATGGGCCTCGTCGAGCAGCAGGAGGATGTTCATCTTTGACTTATCGGCCAGCGCCTCCAGGTCGTAGATCGTGACCCTTTCCCCTTTGTTTACCTTGAGCTTAAGCTGCTTGGCGAGGTAATCCAGCAGGTCGGTAAAATTATCGGTCGGACGGGGGATGTAAACAGCATGAAAATCCTTGGCGAGCGTTTCGGTCAGCCATTTTAACAGGGTTGTCTTGCCGACCCCTTTATTGCCCATGATCAGAATATGTCCGGTCTTGGCATAAACTTTGTCGATGATCGTCTCGACCTGAGCTTGGTAGCCGGTAAAGAGCTTGGGAGTGATATCGAGCGTAAAAGGATTCTTCTTCCAACCGAATTGGGCGTACCATTTACGCTGGGCGGCAGTGATCCCGATCCATGGCTTGAGCCGGTTACCGCACTTGCTGCAGAATTCAGCGCCGCTCGGGTTAGCGTATTTGCACTCGGTGCAGATCTGGACCGAGCGGCGCTCGATCTCCTGCTTAAGATAGAACAGAATTAACCGGGCGACCAGGTAGAGGAGCGTTCCCAACAACGCGAACAACCAGGCAAAATCGAGCCAGCCGAACGAGAAAAGACCGCTCGACGCGTCGGTCTTGACATAGATCAACTGGGGAATTATCCTGACCGTTGCCGGAGCGGGTTTAGCTTCCGGGGTCGGCGGGAGAAGGATCTTCTCGCTCCTGGGCTGAACGGTCGTTTTTTTTACTACCCGAACCGGCTTAATTGTTTCCGGTCGGACAGCAGGGGTGGGCGCTGGGGCGGGGGCCGGGGTCAGCGCCGCCGGCGGGGCGGTCTTGCCTAATTCCCGCCGCACCTCGTTTAACAGCTCTCTGGCCTTATCATGGCCGGGGTTAAGCCGCAGGACCTGCGCCAGATCGGCCTGTGCCCCATCCATGTCACCGGTTAGGTATTTTTGCGTTGCGCGGGCATAAATATCGTCGGCCGTGAGCCCGGCGGCGCAGGTGGCAAGCGTCAGCAGAAGCAGGAATAACGTGGCCGTCCTTTTTGCCATTTATTGCTCCTTAGTTTTTTCCAGCTGGTTGATCTTCTGGAGCTTTCGGTAGAGTTTGAGTGCCTGGACATTGCCCGGATCGATCTTCAAGGTTTCTTGTACTTCGGTCAGCGCCTCAGAGTATTGCTGTGTGGTGATATATTTTAAGGCCAGGCCAAGATGCTCCCTGGCTTCATCGGCGACCTTTTCCGTGACCTCAGCCTCCAGGGCGGCCTGCGCTTCCCTGACCATTTTCACCGCTTCGGGATGGGAGGAGGAAAGCTTGAGTGCTTTGTTGAACTCGGTGATCGCTTCCAGGTACTGTTTTTCCACCAGATACTTTTTGCCGGCCTCGAGGTGGGCGGTTACTTCCGACTCTTTCTCGATCTTGATCTCGGCCTCGAGCTTTTCGACCGTGCCGGTCTCCAGCGCACGATTAGCCTTGGTCAGCAAGGCCTTGCCGTCGGCGTTATTAGGGTCCAGGGCGAGCACTTTCCGAAAATAGACGACCGCATCGGCGAATCGGCTCTTTTCATAATAGGTCTTACCGGCGGTCAAATATTCCAGTAGCAGCGCTTTTTTGCGGTCTGGGCTTCCAAAACTGTAGCTCATGCTCAGCTGGTGAGCGGCCCCCAGATCGTTATTGGCCAGGTAAGCGTAATCCAGCCCAAAGCTGGACGAACGCAGTCCGACCCCCGCGCGTAAGCCACCTTTGGCCGCGCCCAGCCTGACCGAGAAGAGGTCGCGGAAAATGTATTCTAATCCGAGATTAAAGCCCGCGGCGGCGCCGCTGCTGCTGACGTAGTCCGCGGCCAGGTTTAGCGCGTCCTCAATAAAGAGCCGGTTCCGGAAAGCGACCCCCAGCCGGTAGGTTAACGGCAAGGGGGTTTCGGCGGCGACGAATTTTAAGGCTCCGCCGAGGTTCTGTACGGCAGCGCCAAAGCTGAGGCGGGGATTAGCTTCAAAAATCAGCCCGCCGTCCATGGCGATGGCGGTCGCCGAACTGTTCTGCAGTGATTCCGAGATCGTCTTGACACAGACCCCGGCTGAAAAACGGTCGTTGAGCCGTCTCCCCCAGGCCAGGCTCAAGGCGGAGGCCTGCGCCTTAAAGGATGATTCGGGAGAACCGCTGGCGCTGTAACCGGGGATATCGCCCGAATCGAGCAGCGAGTAACCGATACCGAGCGTCCCGTTGGCCGAGGGAAAGGCGTAGTTAAAGTAAGAATGCTTGATGTCCACGAACCACTGGTTGTAGGTGTATTCCAGGCCGGGGAAGACCATTTTGGCCAGCCCGGCCGGATTCCAGTAGACGGCGGAGGGATCGTCGGTCAGCGCCACGAACGCCTCGCCCATCCCCAGGGGGCGCGCTCCGCCGCCCAGCAGCAGGAAATTTCCGCCGGTGGTACCGACCCCCGCCAAAGCGGGGGAAACGGCAATTAATATGCTGCCAAGAACAATTAAAAAAATGAATCGATGCTTCATTTGGCGATGACCAGTTTCCCCTGGGCGATAGAGCTGCCGTATTTTATCATAAATTTGTAAAGGCCGCTGGCCAGGGATTCTCCGCCGCTGTTCTTGAGGTCCCAGCGGGCCTGGCCGTCGCCATCGGTCTCGGTGATGCTCCGGACCAGATCGCCGCTTACGGTATAGATCTCGATCGTGCAGGGGGCGGGGAGATCGGTAAAGGTGACCTCTGCCGTGCTGACGCTGGCGACATAAGGATCGGGGAACGAGGCCGCGGTCGGGGACTTTTCGATCGCGCAGCCGCTCAATAAGCATCCAACCACCAAGCCACTAAGCCAACAAACCACCGGTTTGCTCATCTTATCACCGCCAGTTTCCCCCGCTTCACCTCGGCTGAATTAGCGATCACATACAGATACAGGCCGCTGGCGACATCCTCGCCGCTGTCGTTCTTGACGTCCCATCCAGCCTGGCCGGTGCCGTCGGTGACCGGGATCGTTCTAACCAGGTCGCCGGTCAAAGTAAAGATCTTGATCGTGCACTGGGCGGATAGGTTGGTAAAGATGACCTGCGTATGGCCGGCGCCCGGTTTAAAAGGGTTGGGAAAGGCGTAAGCGGTGGTCAGGCTGGAGGCCGGTGTCGCCATCAGGGTGTAAACCGAGAAATGCGGGACAGTGGCGGCAACATAGTGGTTAACAGTGTCAACCGTGATATTGGGCATTTTGACCCAAAGACCGTTGGTCTCGTCCAGGCGGTAGAGCCACAAAGCCCGCGCCATTACCGCGGGATTCGTCCCATCCACGATCCCGCTATTGTCCTCGTCGCTGTAGTAGAGGTAGACCGTGACCGGGGCCAGAAAAGGACCGGTCAGGTGCGTATCGTCGGTGCCGTAAGCATTAAATTCGGTGATCGAATAAGTGAGCGGATGGAGGAACGGATCACCTTTGGCCGCGATCTTGGCGTTAGCGGCGGTGATGGCGCCGGGGTCGACTTCCTTGGGGGTTGTTTCCGGGTCCCGATCAATATTGATGGAGTTGATGTTGGCCAGAGCGTCGCCCGACAATTCGACCCTGGCCCGGCCGTCGCTGCTGGTGAAGGTATTTTGGATATCGCGGGACATGACCGTGCGGAAGGTCCAGACCAACTCCGTCCCCAGGGCGTTGCCCTGGAAGTCGGTAGCTTCCGGAGATAAACTGACCCGGTAGGTGTACCCCCTGCTCAAGGCGGCCGCGGGAGTAAAAGTCACGACGGTAAAGTCGGTCCAGCTGAAAGTGCCGGCGATATTGGCGCTTAAGGGATTCCCTCTGTTATCGGCCACCGCCTTGAGGGCGAATGAGTTTTGGACCGAGGTTTGGTTCATCGAGCGGTTAAAGCCGATGATCACCTGGGTTTCTGCGGAGACGTTCTGCGCCCCGGCGCCCGGAGAATAAAAATCCACCGCTTCGGGCGTGGCCGGCACGCCGGAGGAATTGGCCCCGTCGCTCAGCTCCGAATCGCTGCTGGGCAGGTGGTCGGGGTCGGCGGAGTTGCGCGATTTGACCTTGAAGATATAGCTGGAGACCGGCGCGGTCAGGCCGGAAACGGTGAGTGGCACGCCCCACAAGGGAATCGTTTTCCAGACCGCGCTGTCGCCCAGGGTCCCGTCCGACTGCACATATTTGTTATGCGAAGAGACATAGACGGCATATTCCAGGCCCGTTGCCTCGCTCGGGTTCTTATTGATCGTGACATCCGCGCTGGCGGCCGTAGCCTCGAGCACGGTCGGGGTGGCGGGGGTGTAGGGCCGGACATATTTTTTACCGGTGTCGGGCGCGGTGTTCTCGTTCACGCCGGTGTTGCCAAGATCATCGACGTGGACGCATTTCACCTTGTTGATATAATTGCTGCCATCCAGCTTACCGACCGTGACCGCCAGCGGCGCAGGGGTTGCGGTATTGCTCTCCCCGGCCGCGCCGCTGCCGTAATCGCCGCCGTTCTGCGCCAGGTAAAAAGTGTTGGTGTTGGGATTGGTTTCAGTAAAAGAAGCGGTCAGGGTGACCGCCGTATCGCCCGCCTGGGGCTGGGACGCCAGGTTGGCGGGAGCGAGCGTGGCGGGGTCAAGATTATCGATATTAAAGCCGACCGCGGGCGAAACACCGTCCAGACTATCGGCTGTCCCGTCATTCACTTTGAACTTGATCTGCACGTTCTGGCTGACATCGTTGTCGATATATTCCTTGGAGTTGTCCCAGACGATCGTATGGGTGGTGCCGCTCAGGTCAGCGGCGGAACTCAAGCCGCTCTTGGTCCCGGTCACGTCGAGATCGAGGATGTTGTTCCAGCCCAGCGAGTTGACCTGGAACTGAACGCTCCCCGCGACCACCGAACAGTTGTTCAGGTCGAGGTCCTTGATCTTGAAAGCGATGCTGATCTGGCCGGAGCCGTCTGTTGCCTGGGAGAGGGCCGGCAAAACGTACTCGGCCGCGCCGTTATGCGGGAGCGGCGGCGAATTGCCGGACGAAACCGCTCCGGAGAGATCGCTTTCGGGCTGGTCGCCGTTGGGGTTTCTTGATTTAGTCTTGAAATAATAGTTGCTGACCGGCGCGCTCAGGCCGGTCACCGTCTTTGTCCCCCAGTTGGCGATCGTCTGCCAGACAGCGCTGCCGCCCAGCGTGCCGTTGGCCTGGACATACTGGCTGTGCGAGGAAACAAAGATGGCGTATTCCAGCCCGTCGGTTTCGCTGGCGTTCTTATTAACAACCACAGTGACCGAACTGGCCGTGGGGTCGCCGACGATGGGCGGGGCCGGGGTGTAAGGTTTTACCCCGGAATTACCCGGATCGAGCTTTTCGTTGGTCGCGGAATTGCCGTAGGCATCGGCGTGGACGCATTTTACCTTGCTGATGTAGTCGTTGCCGTCGAGCGTCGCCCCGGCGGCGGTCGCCTGCGCAGCGGGGTCGGCCGTTCCCGGATCGCCGGCCGTGCCGGCGCCGTATGCACCCCCATTGATCGCCAGGGAAAAGGTGTTGGTACTGGGATGGGCTTCGGTAAATGAAGAGTCCAGCTGGGCGGTGGTGTCTCCCGCGTTCGGCCGGCTGCTGATATCGGTCGCCGTCAACGTCGCCGGATTAAGATCGTCGACAACGAAATTGTCGCTGGTCGCCGGCGTGGCGCTATTGTCATAGAGGTCATTGACGGTGAACCGGACCCGGACGTCGCTCTGATCAACCCCGTTAAAACCGGTGACATCGGCGTGCTTGGTGTTAAAGGTGAATGAGTAAACCGGCCCGGTAAAATCGGCGGCCGAAGTATATCTGGCGCCGCTGTTGTCCGTCCAACCGGCCGAGAGCGCGGAGGTAGCGTCACCATTGGCTGGGGCGGCCCAGCTGGTCCCGCCATCGGTCGAATACTGGAAAGTGTTCAGGGAACAGCTGTTCAGATTAGCGTCTTTCACCCGGAACGAAATAGTAACTAGGCCGTCGCCTGAGGTAGACTGGACGCACTGCGCCGCCGGGATCAAGTTGTCCGCCGTGTAGCCTCCAAAGGGAGGAGAGTTCGGGGTATAGGTGACTTCGGCGGAAACCTGAGTAACGCGCGGATTGGGAGTAGCGTCGCTGGAATAAAGACCGAACGCCTCCAGGGCGTTTAGACCGACGCCATTGACATCGTTAACTGTCCAGGAGAGGCCGGTCTTGGGGTTCGAGCCGTAAATGAAGGCGGTGGTGTTATACGTGCCGTTGGTCGGATTAACGCCGCCATCGACCGTATCGTAATTGTTCCCGCCGACTTTTAGAGCCGAGCGAATGTTGCAGGCCGGCACCGCCGCTTTCCGGTGCCGATAATAAACAGTCACGTTCTGGATAGCGGCGCCAGCCGGAACAGAAAAAGCGGTAAAATTAAAAAGATTGCGGCCGATCGCGGTTGCCGAGACATAAGTCGCGTCTTCGTCTGCGACCACCTCTTGCACTTTGTCATAATAGGTCGCGGGGGCGGCGGGAAAAACGGTCCAGGTCCCGGTTTGCGAATTATCTCCGGATGGCCGCCGGACCTGAGTGTCGGCCAGGACGCCGCCGGCGAGCAGCAGGAAAACAGCCAGAAAAACGATCGGCTTCTTCATTTATTAATAGAACTCCACCCAGTCTTCGTTGTAGAGGCCGGCGGCGTCGCCCTCCAGGCCGGCGCAGATAATACCGGGGATCGAATTGAAATCGATCGCTTCGGGGTTTGTGGTCAGATTGAGGCCATTGCCGGTTACCAGGTTGCCAGCGGAGATCAGACCATCCATATTAGAATTGTTGCCGAGCGTGGCGGTGCCGCCGGCATAGATGAAGCCGCTCAAGTCGTTCGAATCGCCGGCGGGGCTGTTCAGCACGGTAAAATCGCCCGGCGTGATAAAGGCGGTGCCGGCCCCGATGCTGATAGAGACCTCGGCGGCGTTGCCGATCGTGATACTGGTCCCTGAGTACCAGAGGCCGTCGTTGCCGATCGAGTTATTATTGCCGAACGACAGTTCCCCGGCGCAGATCACGGTGAGATTGTCACCGATGACCTTGTTGTTGCCGATCGAAACGGTGCCGGTGGCGACGATCACGGTCTCTTCGGTCAGCGACAGGGTCAAGGTGTCGAGCGTGACGTTGCCTTTGATGTAGTAGGTGCCGGGCGCGAGGTTGCCGCTGAACGTTCGGTTGCCAGTGTAAGTTGGGGTCGTATTGGCCGTCGCGATATAATTGTCAAAATAGGTCGTTTCCAGGGATGGCCGCGACTCGGGCGGAGGAATATTGCTTATGGTCGTTCCGGTCACCCCTCCAGTATCAGTGATGGTCCCGGTCGCTTCAACGGTACCGTTGACAACAGCGCCGTTCAGGTCGATATCGTTGTTGACCATGATATCCCCGTTGATCACGGTATTAAGACCGAACGAAGAACTGCCGGTGCCGCCGGCACCGCCGTAGAAGGTGTATTGAGCGGCGAGCGACTGCAGTCCGCCGCCGACCCGCTTGAAGCTGGCCCGAACGGTGCGGTTAACTCCCGAAACGGTGCCGACCACCTCCAGCGTGCAGCGGTACATTTGTTTGGCCAGGTAGCGGACCGTGAAAGTCCCGGAGCCCAGGCTGACCGGCCCGAAATCGTTGTTGTCATACCAGTTGGTATCGGGTGCCAACTTGGCTGTAACGGTGTAGCGCACCCCCCCCTCGGCGACATTAAGCGCCTGGATGCCGTGCAGGGTCTTGAGAGCAGAGAACCCTTCATTGGAAAGCATCTGCGTTACGATCAGCCCAAGAAATGAGACAATGACCAGGACAAAGATCGCGGCGACCAGGACCTGACCCTTTCTGCTTATCATAAGTTCCTCACTCTGGCGGAGGACTCGAGCGTCACCAGGCCGCTCCCGCCGGTTATCAAAAGCCAGACTCTGATCGCCCGGATATCCTGTTTGGCGGTCACTACCTCGCCGGTCGCGCCCAGGTAGGTGAAACGGAGACCTTCGGGCGTGGCCAGCGTGGTGACCAGAATATCGCTGTTGCGCAGGAGATCGGTCCCACTTTGCCGGAACCTGATCACGGCGGTGGTCACGGCCTGGAATTCCAGGTCGGAGGAAGTGTAAATGCTGATGTTGTTCGGTTTTTTGAGCCCGCGCAGCTCAACCAGCATCCGGCTCAGCGCCGAGCGGCCGCGGCTTAAAGCGCTCTCGCGGCCGGAGATCACCACCCAGCCGTTCAGCATCGTGACGATGAAATTGCCGATCCCGAAACTGATGATCGCCAGGAGAACGATGATCATCACCGCTTCGATCAGCGTGAAACCGGGCCGTTTATGGTCAGTTGGCTTCATAAGTGGTTAAGAGAGAGATGACCTCGATCGTCGCGGCCGGATCGACCTGGCCCCCCCAGACCCGGACCGTAATGTTCTTATAATCGGTGGGACCGGCCACCGGGGTGTTCAGGTCGGACGAAGCGACCTGGGTGACGATGACGCGAAAATTATAGTTGTCCAAGCCGCTGCTGAAAGCGCCCGCCGTTTCACCGGTCGCCGCCAGACCGAAAGGGCGGGCCAGATATTCTTCGATCTTTTCGTTGGCCAGGAAGGTTTTCTTTTCTATTACTTCGATCTGGGCGGTGCGGGGGGCAAGATTGATAAAGACGGCGGCCAGCAGGTAGAAAGCGATCGCGATGACCGTCAGCCCGATGATCGTTTCGACCAGGGTCAGTCCACGCCGGTTCTTCATTGGGTGTAGATCCTCCCGGCCGTTGGCGTGATCCGGACCGTGCGGACCGCGCCGCTCTTTTGCAGGGTGATGACCGCTTCGCCGGAGAGGGCGGCGCCGGTCCGGTCGGTGTAGGGAACCTGGTAAGGGCTGAACTCGACCTTGCTCCCGCCCTCGATCGTGGCGGTGGCGATCGTTACCCCAAAATCGGTGCCGAGTTCGACAACGAAGCTGCTCCCCTTTTTTCCGGGATTGTCGACGAGCGTATCGAGCGTGCCGGTGGTGGTGTAAATGTAGTAGCGGCTGGCCGTGCCGCTTTCAAAACTGACGCCGTACCAGACACCGACGCCGCTGGCCATGGTCTGGGCGTAACGGAGGTCGGAAACAAGTTTATCGGCGGCGGAGGTGATCTGGACGCCGTTCATCGCGCTGCCGATCGCGACCGCCGCGACGACCGAGAGGAGGCCGGTCAGGGCCAGGACGATTACCGCTTCGACCAGGGTAAAGGCGCGTCTATCGTTCACGCCGTGATTTTACCGCTTATAATGACGGGGCGCAAGCCGGTATTTGAGACAGACGAGGAGCGTTTGCAGGCCGTAAACGGTGCTGCGCCAGAAGTTGATCTCCGACGCCTCGGCAAAGTAGCGGCAGGGGACGGCGAGCTCGCCGGCCTTAAAGCCGGCGGCCGCGGTCTCAGCCAGGACCTCGGTGTCAAAAACGAAGTCGTTGGAATTGCGCTCGAAAGGGAGCGTCTCCAGCAGCCGACGGCTGAAAGCGCGGAAACCAGAATGGTATTCGGAAAGGCGGAGGCCGAAGGTCAATTCTTCCACCCCGGTCAGGAAACGATTGGAGATATATTTGTACCACGGCATTGTTTCCGCGCCGCTTAAGATCCGGGAGCCCATCATCAGATCCACTCTTCCGGCGGCGATCGGCCCGACCATATCCGGGACTTTGGTCGCGTCGTACTGCCAGTCGGGGTGGACCATGACAATGACGTCGCCCCCGTGCTCGAGCGCCGCCCGGTAGAGCATCTTCTGGTTGCCGCCGTAGCCGAGGTTGCGCGGGGTCTTGAGCACCGTCAGGCCGAGCGTCCGGGCGATCTCGACCGTCCGGTCGGACGAACAGTCATCCCCGAGGATGACCTCGTCGACGCTCCCGGGGGGAAGATCGTTGACCGTTTTCGCCAGGGTTTTCTCGGCATTATAGGCGGGCATGATAACGATGACTTTTGGCTTCACGGCAACCTTATTCTAACACACCCTGATACAACCAGCTAAAGAGCCGGCGGAGCAGCTCTTTCCCCGGGGCCGAGCCGGCCGCGGTGAAGAGGTTGTTCTGGCCCCAGACGATCAGCCGGGAGCCGTCACGCTGGACCGTGACCGCGACCGGGGTCCCGTCCGAACCGGCGAGAATGGTGCGGGCTGTTCCGGCGCGGAACTTGACGCCGGAAAACTCACCGTCAAAAACGGCAGCCGACGGATCAGCCGGCCGGGCGACAGGATGCGGCGTAAAGGTCAGACCAAAGTCGCCGGCGATCTGAGAATAGGGGGCACGGGCGAGCGGTTGTCGGTCATAAGTTTCCCAAACCCAGGCGGGGAAGAGGAGGAGCGCCCGGCCGCCGTTGGCCAGGTAGCGCCGGACGATCTGCCGGTCGCGCGGCGTGAAAGGTGGTTTACCGAGGGCATAGTTCAGGAGCAGCGCCCCGGATCGAAATAGCTCTTCCTGGCTGTCAGTCAGATCGTGCCGGGAGATATAGGGTTTAAGCCCCAGCTTCTTAAAGATCTGGAGATCCCCCGGTTCGGCGCCGTAATGGTCGTCGATAAATAGCCGCCTCGCCCGGACCCCGGCGGCGATCGAACGCTGAAGCCTGGCGTCGGTCAGATCGTTCCAGTCCGGTTCGGCTTGCTGTCCGGCGAGCAAGCCGCCGATCAGCCACCAGCCGCACAGCGCCGCGCTAACGGCAATCAGAACCAGGGCTTTTTGCCTGGTCGGCTGGCAGCTGGCGCGCAGGCGGGTGAATAACGACCGGTAGTTTTCCAGAGTTTGCGCCAGGGAAGGGGGAGGGTGGTCCATGAGCCGCCTTTAGAGACCGAGCCGCCGGCTGACGATGTAGAGCGGCCGCTGTTTGGTCTCCTCAAAGACGCGACCTAGGTATTCGCCGAGGACGCCGAGGAAGATCAGCTGGATGCCGCCGAGAAAGAGGACCGCGACCAGGACCGAGGTCCAGCCGGCGATGGTGGTGGTGGTGAAAAAATGAACGTAAACGGCGTAAACGATGTAGACAAAGCCGAGCAGAGCGGACAGGAGCCCGCAATAGGCTGCCAGCCGGAGCGGGACGGCCGAGAACGAGGTTATCCCGTCGAGGGCAAAAGCGACCATCCGGCCGAAAGAATACTTGGTCCACCCGGCGAACCGGCGGTCGGCCTCGTACTCGACAAATTCCTGTTTGAACCCGACCCAGTTGATCAGGCCGCGGAGAAAACGGGCCCGTTCGCGGACGCTCTTGAGCACGTCCACTACCTTACGGTCGAGCAGCCGGTAATCGGCGGCGTTGACCGGCATTTTCATCAAGCGATAAAACAGGGCGGCGGTCAGCTTTTTTAGCGGGCCGGCACCGGTGGTACCGCGGCGGAGAGTGTTAACGACCTCCGCTCCAGCCTGCCAGCGCCGGACCAGCTCCGGGATCAGGGCAGGCGGATGCTGGAGATCAGCGTCGAGGGTGATGACCGCGTCGCCGTGAGCGGCATCGAGCCCGGCGGTCAGGGCGATCATGTGGCCGAAGTTACGGGAGAAGGAGAGGAGTTTGACGCGCTGATCGGCTTCGTGCAGTTTGGCAATGAGCGCGGCCGAGCCATCGCTGCTGCCGTCGTCGACCATAATGATCTCGTAAGAGAGATTAAGCGGTTTGAGGACAGTGGTCAGGCGGGCGTGCAGTTCGGCGAGCGACTCCGCCTCGTTATAGACCGGGACGACCAGCGAGAGCTTGGGTTTTTCTGACATAAGCAGGATAAATTATACCAGATATCAACCAGATTAGCAGGCCGGCAAGCGTTAATCCCTCCCCGATATAATTGAATGCGGTCTTGCCAAAGTAGAGCCGGACATGGTTCCGGTCGGGGTAAACCAGCATGAAAGAGGGAGAAACCAGATGGATCCGCTTGGCCCCCTCCACCTGCCAGTTGGGATGGTAAGAGAGTTTGATCAGGTGCGGGTGTCCGATCAGGTTAGTGTCAAAGCTGATCTCCTCAGCGCCAATTTTTTCCCTGATCACCGGCCGAGCGTGAGGGAGCGGTTGGCGGGGGAGCACGGCCAGATCGTTGACAGCGGCTTGCGGATCATAAATAAGCGGGACCGCCAGCAGATCGGGATCGCGGAACCAGTCGTAAAAGGTCCGTTTCCAGTCGGTCGTCGCGAAGTAGACAGGTTGATAGTCGAGCGGAACGACATAACGGCCGTCGCTCCCCGTCAGCCGGTAGATCTGATAGTCGCCGAACGATCGTTCCAGTTTCAGTCCCGGTGTGGCGGCGGCCATTTTTTTCGCCTCAGGCGAACGAACGATATACTGGGTCACGTTAAAGAGCTTAAGCCCCGGCAAAGCGGCCGGGAGGTTGAGGCTGGAATAATGATATTGCGGGAAAGGACCGGAACAGACCCGGGAAACCTCGGACTGAATATAGAATATGAACGGTGAGGAGGGGGACGACTGCATGTAGAGCCCCTCCAGCGTGTCGCGGCCGGCAAAATATGGGAGCGACTCAAAGGCGCGTTCGGTACCGAAGGTGTTGTGGAGCGGCGAGTGTTCGTAGACGACGCGGCCGGGGCCGGTGTCGCGTAAATGGGCGTTGATCTGTTGAAAGAGCGGCCAGTCGTTCTTCCCTTCGAACCCGGAATAGTTCCAGGCGATCCACCCTTTAATGAAGGTCGTGTTGCCGGCGACCCAGAGGATGACGACCAGAAAAACGATGAACGGGAGTGTCTCTTTCCCGCGCAGTTTGCCGACAAAGACGAGCAGCGCCGTCGCGCCGTAAACGGCGGCAAATATTTGGAGGATCGGGATAAAACGGATATCCAGCACACCGACCCGGGGACCGAGATAGTAAAGCAGCAGGCAGAAAGCAACATTATAAAGAAAATACCAGGTCCGCCGGTCGAACAGGTTAAGAAAAAGCGCGGTTAGACTCAAAGCGAGGCCGGGGATCAGGATGCGGGGAAAGACTTCCCAGACCGATTTAATATACCAGGCGGTGACATATTCGGTCACGTAAGGGAGAGTGGCGATAAAGGGGAAGAGCCAAAAGGCCAACAGGAGGAAGCCCAAGCCGTAGGCCCGAAAAAGATACCAGAGATTTTCTCGCCAGGCGATCCGGTTGAACAGAAAATAGGAGCCGGTCACCGCGGCGAAGATCAGGGAGTAGCCGTGACTGAGGCCGAGCAGGAAAACCAAAAAACCGTTGAGCAGGAGCCATTTCTTTTCCGTCAACCCGGCGTAGAGGGTGCCCATGAATAAAAAAGCGAGCGAAATGCCAATGCCGTAGGAGATCTCGCCGGCCAGGGTGCTGGGGATATTGGCCCCCCACATACTGTTCGCCTCCAGGAAGAGGAAGGGGAGGGTGAAGAGAGCGCCACCGATCGGGATCGGGAAGGGGTAGCGTAAAAGCCGGAAAGCGAGATAGCAAGATAGGGGAAGCAAGAAAACGCCGAGGACCGAGACTAGTTTGAAAGCGATCTGCATCGGGAGAGCGAAGCTGAGCAGCACCATTAACAGAAAAGGGAGGGGGAAGTAATGGTAGAAAAGAGGGAAGCCGGCGTAGTTCCCCATCACCCACCCCATGATCTTTCCTTGCGGCAGGAGGACCTCTTTCAGGTAAACGGCGGTCGGATAATGGGAGCCGGTGTCACCGCCGGTCGTGGTCGTTAGGGAGAATAGATAGCGCGGTTCAAAGAAACTGAGGAGGAAGAGGGCGATCAGCCCGAGAACCGTCAGATCGACTAAATAGTCCCGTCTATTTTCCACGTTTAATGAATTGGGCGCCGACAAAGAGGGCGATCAGGGCGATCAGAATACCGACCATGATCACCCGGCTTAAGCCGAAGAGGCCCTGTTCGGCGATGATCTTGATCGTACCCGGTATCAAGCCGGTATAGTGAAGCCCCCCCGCCTCAAACTCGGTCACGGCATAAACCTGATACGTGCTGCCAGCCAGCGCGGAAAAGTTGCTGAGCCGGAAAGTGGCGGTGGCCTGCGCGCGGGGGGCGAGCGCCAGCGGGCGCTGATCGTTGGTAACGGTCAATTCCCGCGGCGCGATCAGCCTGGTCATGGTCTTGAGCGGCACCTGACCGGTGTTCTTCAGAATGAGGTTAACCTCCCCCTCTTTGGCGAACGAAGCCGGCCGCATTTGCCCGAGCAGCGGCGGGACCGCCTCCCGTCGATAGACGAACGGTTGGATCGAGAGGGCGGAAAAAGGATACTGATTGGCGTCGGCATAATGGAGGACCAGCATCAGCGGGTAGGTCCCCGGCGTCTTCAGCGTGAGTGGCAGGCTGACCCGGGCCTGGTAGGCGGCGTTGACCGGCAATTCCGTTCTTTTTTCCGCCAGGAGCGCCCGCCCGCCGGCCTGCACCTGCGCCTGGACGGCAAAGGCCGACTCGTCCCCCTTGTTAACGGTTTGAACGAGGACGATTAGCCTGTTCCCCTCCACTTTGGAGCGGAGAGTCGTCTGCAGACTAATATAGGAGGCCAGGGCCGGCAGAGAGAACAAGCCGATCAGCAGACCGGTTAGGACCTTTCTCATCAGGGCGTGTAGCTCCAAACATCATTGTAGACGTGACCATCGTAACCGCCGATCGCCCAAATCTTGCCGTTGTAATCGACGGCGGCCAGGCGGTTGCGCGGCTTACCGTTAAAAATGTTATTGGTCTGCATCGTCCAGTTATTTCCGTCGGTGGAGTACCAGGCGTCCTGAAAATAGGCAAACCCCTGGCCGCCGAGCACCCAGAGCTTGGTGCCGCCGTTGCTGGTCAGCAGGCTGAAACCTTCGCGGGCAAAGAAAGGGGGTTCCGTCGCCTCGCTCCAGCTGAGGCCGTCGGTCGATGACCAGGCGTCACGGCGATCGTCCACGCCGCTCCAGCCGCCGGCCACCCACATTTTCCCGTTGAATGGCGTGCTGCTGTGCCGGTAGCGGATGCCGAAACTGGTTGCGCTGGCTTCCTGTGTCCAGACCGCGCCGTCACTGGAGGACCAGACGTCGCTGTTGAGGCCGCTGCTGCTACTGTTGGGCGCGTCTTCGCCGGCGATCACCCAGAGCCGGCTGTTATGCAGGACAGCGGTGTGCCCGTCGCGTGGGCCGAACTGGGCCTCTGTCGTGGCGCACTCCCAGGAAATGCCGTTGGTCGATGACCAGACATCGCCGTAGGAAGTGGTGGCATCGTTGCCGCCGATCACCCAGAGACGACGGCCGCTCCCCAGGTCGGCAACGACGCAGGCGAAGCTCTCGCGTGACGTGAAGTTGGCTTCAGCGGTGGCCAGCGTCCAGGTGACGCCGTCGGTCGACGACCAGACATCGCGGTAATGAACGTTCGGGGTCCTGACCGAATCGACCCCGCCGAGCAGCCACATTTTTTCCCCGCTGCCGTCGTCAAAAGCGACCACCGCGTGCCCCTCGCGTGACGGGAAAGCGGCGGCGGCGGTGACCAGATCCCAGGGGGGGCCAAGTGTGGTCGTGGTGGTGGAGACGCTCGGATCGGTCGTAGTTGTGACCAGGCCGCGGGTGGTCGTGGTCGAAGTGATCGTGGTCGTGACCGGCGGATAGTAGGGGGCGGCCGGTTTTTGGGCAACGGCATAGAGGGCAGCAGCGCCAGCCGCGACGATCACCGCGCCGGCAACCTGGCTCTGGGTGTTCGGTTTTTTCAGATCAAAGTCGCGACCGCAGCCGGCCAGGGTGATCACTATACAGTAAGCAGTAAGCAGGAAGCAGGCGATCAATAAAGAACTGGTCCGCTTCATTTTTTCGCTCCTTCGATGACGATCTTCGGGAAGTCGGCGACCGAACGGTAGAGTTGTTCCAGCGAACTTAACAGGGCTAAACGATTGGTCTTGAGCCGCTCGTCCTGATGCATGACCAGAATCTGGTCGAAGAACCGTTCGATCGGGTCGGTCAGTCCGGCCAGCGCCCGGGCAGCGGCCGCCCACTTTTCTTTTTTATTCAGTTCGGCGACTTCAACGTTCACCTTGAGATAGAGCTGGTACAGCTCTATCTCCGCCGCTTCGGCCAGATCGTGCTCCAGAACGTTATTGCGGGTGGCGTGGCCGGCAATGCGGGCCAGCCGGTCAGCCGAGGCGATAACGCCGGCGAACCACGGTTCGCTGACGACCGAGTTGAGGGCCTCGGCCTTTTCCACGACGTCAAGGATGTCGTTGAAATCGCCGAGCGCCGCTTCGGCCACGTCGTAGCGGATCCCGCGGTCGAGCAGGTGGGGGCGGAGCCGACCGACAAAAAATTCGCGGAGGGCGTTCTTGAGTTTAGCGTGATCGCGGCTCTCCGGCAGGAGCGCGGCAAACAATTTGTGCGCCGCCTCAAAGGTTTCATCGAGCAGGAGATCGAGCTGCTGGTCGATCACGATCCGGATCACCCCCTGCACGGCGCGGCGGATGCCGTAGGGATCTTCCGAGCCGGTCGGGATATTGCCGGCCGCGAACGAGCCGACGATCGAATCGAGCCGGTCCGCCAGGGCGACGACCGTCCCCGGCCGGGAAGCGGGCAGGACGTCATTGACCGAGCGGGGGAGATAATGCTCGTAGATCCCTTGGGCAACGGCGGGGTCCTCGCCGGAGAGACGGGCGTACTCGCCGCCGATCACCCCCTGCAGTTCGGGGAACTCAAAGACCATTTTCGTCGTCAGATCGGCCTTACAGAGCTGAGCGATCCGCCGGACGGCCGCGAGCTCGGTCTCGTTAAGGCCGAGCCGTTTGCCGAGCCACTCGCCCAACTTCTCGATCCTTTCCGTCTTTTGGTGGAGGTTGCCGAGCTTTTCAAAGAAGGCGACCTTGGCCAGGTCGGGGACCCGCATTTTGAGCGCTTGCTTCTGGTCTTCCTCAAAGAAGAAGCGGGCGTCGGCCAGCCGGGCGGAGAGGACCTTTTCGTTGCCGTCGACCACCCGGGGATTGGCGCAGCCGTCGGTCACGACGGCGAATTTCGCTGCCAACTTGCCGCGGCTGTCGACCAGCGGAAAATACTTCTGGTTCTTCTTCATCGAGGTGATCAGTACTTCCTGCGGGATGTCGAGGAACTCTTTGTTGAACGATCCAACGTAAATAACGGGGTTCTCGACCAGAAACGTCACTTCGCTGAGCAGCTCGTCAGGGACCAGAGCTTCCGCGCCGTGCTTTTTGGCGGCCGCGGTCACCTGCGCTTTGATCATTTCTTGCCGCTCGTCCTGATCGACGACCACACCCAGCGTTAATAGCTGCTTTTTGTACGATAACAACTCCGCATTTTTTACTTTTACATTTTTACTTTTTACTTTCGTCGGATAGCGGTGCCCAAAGGTCTTGTCCCCCGACTTGATCCCGGCCAGCTCAAAACTAACAGTTTTACTGCCGCAGAGCGCCAGGATATTGTGGATCGGCCGGATGAACTTGAAGTCGAGGGTCCCCCAGCGCATCGAGAGCGGCTGATAAAGGGAGACAATGATCTCCGGCAGTAGGGTTTTGAGGACCTCCTCCGCCTTTTTCCCCTTCCGGGTCACTTTGGCAAAGACAAAGTTCTTGGGGCCGACTGTCCGGACGAAGAGCTTGGCCGGGTCGGCGCCGTGCGCCCGGGCGAAGCCGAGCGCCGCCTGGGTCGGTTTGCCGGCGGCGTCAAAAGCCGCGTCGGCCAGCGGACCTTTCAGCTCCTGCGTCACGTCGGGCTGTTTGGCGGCCAGATTTTCGATGAACAGCGTCAGCCGGCGCGGCGTGCCGAGCGTCCGGACAGAGTCGAACGTCAGCCGCTCGTTTTTCAGCTTTTCTGCCGCTTTCTCTTTGAGGTCCGCCAGGAACCCGGGCAGGAACCGCGCCGGGATCTCCTCGCAGCCAAGTTCAAGTATGACGTTCGACATATAATTTGGCGCATTGCCGCGCCATTTTCCTTATCTTTAAAATGAACTGCATACGCTCGGAGACGGAGATCGCCCCGCGCGCGTCGAGAATATTAAAGGCGTGAGAGCTTTTCAGAATATAGTCGTAAGCGGGGAGGACCTCGCCCTGTTTAAGCAGACGGAGCGCCTCTTTCTCGTAAATACCGAAGAGGAGGGCGACCGCTTCCACGTCGGCTGTTTCAAAATTATATTTGGAATGCTCCCGTTCCTGCGGCAGATAGATATCGCCGTATTTGACCGTCCCGTTCCAGCTGATATCGTAGACGCTGTTCACTTTTTGGATGAACATCGCCAGCCGCTCCAGGCCGTAGGTGATCTCGACCGGGATCGGCTGGCAGTCGAACCCGCCGCACTGCTGGAAGTAGGTGAACTGAGTGACCTCCATCCCTTCGGCCCAGACCTCCCAGCCGGTCCCCCAGGCGCCGAGCGTCGGTGATTCCCAGTTGTCTTCGACAAAGCGGACATCGTGTTTGGCCGGATCGATCCCGATCGCGCGGAGCGAATCGAGGTAAAGGTCCTGAATGTTGAGCGGGGAGGGCTTCATGATGACCTGGTACTGGAAATAATGAAAGAGGCGATTCGGGTTTTCCCCGTAACGGCCGTCGGTCGGCCGGCGGACCGGATCGATGTAGGCGACGTTATGCGTTTTGGGGCCGAGCGCGCCGAAGAAAGTGGCCGGCGACATGGTGGCCGCTCCCTTTTCGACGTCGTACGGCTGGCGGATAACGCACCCCTGGTCAGCCCAGTAACCGTTGAGCGCGGCGACGATCTCCTGGAAATTGAGAGGCTTCACGGGGAAATTATACCATAAGCGCCCGGCCGGCGAACGACTATTTGAGGCCGAGCTGTTCCATTTTAGAGACCAGGGTGGTGCGGTGGATATTGAGCAGTTCCGCCGCCCTGGTCTGGTTGCCACCCGCGGCGGCCAGCGCGTTCTTGATGTAGCGCCGTTCAAAGTCGACCAGCGCTTCCTTTAAGCCTTCCTGGACCAGGTTGCGCGAGGCCGCTTCCAGCGGAATATCTTCGGCCTGGACGTACTCCTGCTGGTCGGTCAGCACGACGATCCGCTCCATCAGATTCTGCAGTTCCCGGACATTCCCCGGCCAGGCGTAGCCGGTCAAGAGCGCGAGCGCTTCGGGGGTGAGCCCCTTGAGCTTTTTGTTGAATTCCCGGGCGTACTTGTTGATGAAATACTCAGCGTAAAGGGGGATATCCGCCTGCCGCTCCCGCAGCGGCGCCAGTTCGAACCGGACCACGTTGAGCCGGTAGAAAAGATCTTCCCGGAATTCCCCCCGGCGGGCCGCCGCTTCGAGCGGCAGATTGGTGGCGGCGATGACCCGGACATCGACCCGGACCGGCTGGCGGCTGCCGATCCGCTCGATGCTGCTATCCTGCAGGACCCGCAACAGCCGCGTCTGCAGATTGAGCGGCAGGCAGCCGATCTCGTCAAGAAAGAGGGTGCCGCCGTCGGCCAGTTCGAATTTTCCCTCGCGCCGTTCCAGGGCGCCGGTGAACGCCCCTTTTTCGTGGCCGAACAGCTCGGCTTCGATCAGGGACTCCGGTAGGGCGGCGCAATTGACCACGACGAACGGCTTGTCCGCCCGCGGGCTGCTCTTATGGATAGCGTGGGCGACCAGCTCTTTACCGGTCCCCGATTCACCGGTGATCAGAACCGTGCTTGGGACCCGGGCGGCCTTTTCGATCAGGGCAAAGACCTTGAGGGCGGGGGCGGACCGGCCGATCAGGTCCCACTGGTAACCTTTTTCGGCCAGGACCTGTTTAAGGTAAATATTTTCCCGGACCAGCAGGCGCCGCTGCAGGACCTGATCGAGCGTGGTGAGGAGCGCTTCCGCCTCGAACGGTTTGGTCAGGTAATCGTCCGCTCCCAGCTTGATCGCCTTGACCGCCAGTTTAATGTCATGCAGCGCGGTGACCATGATCACCGGGAGCTGCCGGTCGAACGCTTTGATCTCCGGCAGGAGGGCCAGCCCATCACGGCCCGGCATCATCAGATCGAGCAGGACCAGGTCGACCGGCTGTCCGGCCAGGGCCGCGGCCAAACCGGAGCTGTCGCGCAGCAGGAGAGGTTCGAAATCCGGCTTAAGGATCGATTTATACGTTGTCAGCAGGCTCTCATCATCGTCGATAACCAGGACGGTCGGTTTCATGGGAGGGTGATTATGGCATACCATTTTGCTAAAAGTCAAATTAAAGTGAAATTTCGACCGGAAAGTGCCGATAATATATTGGAAGAGGAAAGACGCTCATGACTTTCACCTTCTGTCGAGACAAACGAACCCCCGAGCCTGTTCGGGGGTTTTTTGTTGGGAATTAGAACCCGATCCCGGCCTTTTTTAGGCGTAAAACGGCTTCGGCGATCCGCTCCTTGGGGAGGGTGATCGCCATCCGAACATACCCTTCGCCCGAAGGGCCGTAACCGTTGCCGGGGACAACCAAAATGCCGCACTTATCGAGCACTCTTTCCGTGAACGAAGCCGAGGTTTCGCCCTGCGGTACGGGAACCCACATATAGAAGGTCGCTTTTGGCCGGGCAATTTTCCAGCCGAGCGAATTTAAACCGTCGATCAGGACGTTGCGCCGCCCTTCGAAGGTCCGCCGGTTATCTTCCACGCACTGCTGCGAGCCGGAGAGCGCTTCGATCGCGGCCAGCTGGACCGCTTTAAACGCCCCGCTGTCGAGATTCGACTTGAGGGTCGCCAGCGCGCCGACCGCCTCTTTGTTGCCGACCGCCATCCCGATCCGCCAGCCGGTCATATTATAGGTTTTGGAGAGGGAGTGGAATTCGATCGCGATCTCTTTGGCTCCCGGGATCTCCAGAACGCTGTTCGGCTGATAACCGTCATAACCCATTTCGGAATAGGCCAGGTCGGAAACCAGTAACAGACCGTGCTTTTTGGCGAATGCCACCGCCTGTTCCAGGAATTTTTTATCGCAGACCGCGCCGGTCGGATTGTTGGGATAATTGATAAACAGGAGCTTGGCTTTCTTCAGCACTTTGGCCGGGACCTTCTCCAGTTGCGGCAGAAAATCGTTGGCGGCGGTCAGTGGCAGGAGGTGCGGTTCCCCGCCGGCCAGCGTGGTGCAGATCTTGTAAACCGGGTAGGAGGGATCGGGGATCAGCGCCACGTCGCCCGGGTCGATAAAACAGAGCGGCAGGTGGGCCAGCCCTTCCTTTGAACCGATCAAACAACAAACCTCGTCGCGCGGGTTCAGTTCGACCCGGAACCGTTTCTGATACCACTTGGAGACGGCCTTGCGGAAAGCGAACTCCCCCTTGGAGGTCGGATAGTTGGCCGCTTCTTTGGTGTCCAGGATTTCCCGCATCTTCTTGATGATGTGCGCCGGGGTCGGCAGGTCGGGATCGCCGATGCCGAAATCGATGACATCGACCCCCCGCTTAACGAGTTCCTCTTTTTTCTCTTCGATCTTGACGAAGAGATAGGGCGGGATCAGCGCCAACCGTTTTGCCTTCTTCATGCTGACCAATTCTAACACTAATGAAAGAGCAAAAAAAGTGAAAATTCGGCCGAGAAATGACGATATGAACATATGGAGATCAGGGCCCCGTTCTTTACGATGCGGCTTATGTCCCGGAAGGGAGCGCCGGCCGCCTGGACGAGCGACTTTAGCCGTGCGGACCAGGCCTTTGCTGCCCGGAATTGGGGGAGGGCGGTCCATTTGTATAAACAAGCCCTTCACGTTATGATCGGCGGCCGGGCAGAGACGATCAGGGATGAAAGGGTCTTTGCGGCCGCGCGCAATCTGCAGACAGCCCGGCAGAGATACGCAACCGAACTCGGGCACCGGCGGATAGGATCCCTCCCGCCGCAGCTGGTCCTGGTCCACGTAAAAGATTTTGCCGGGATCGGGGATTCGATCAAGCCTGCCCACCAGCGGTTGCTCGGGGCGTTCCCCTCCGACCAGGTCCAGGAGGTTGCCGTCAGCTCCTTGCCATATTTGGGGCACCGGGGAAAGGTCCACAACCTGCCGGTCACCGACCACTACGCACCGTATTCCTTCAGCCCGGAGATCGTGCTGACCGGCGGGGCGTTCGGCATTTGTCATTATTATTATTTTCGGAGCTGGGTGGACCAGCAGGCGGAGATCGCCCACTTGCTCCACCGGAAAGTTGATCTGAACGTCGCCCTGATCGGCGACGCGATCTATTGCTTTCGTCTCTTGGCCGGGAAGGTCGATGGCTCCGTCAATTTGCACGAGGCGCGCGGTAAGCTCAGTGGTTCAGAATACGCTCAGCTGGAAAAGAGCCTGGCCTCGTACCAGCAGGTCGGCAGGGAACTGAAGCCGGAATATTCGTTGCCGCTCCAGTTCAAGATCAGCCGGACAGCCGGACACTACCTTCGAACACGGTAGTCGCCGGACCGCGCATTAAGATGTGATCGTCGTCGTTCCATTCGATATCTAAATTCCCCCCGGGCAGCCTGACTAAAACCCGGCGGCCGGTTTTGCCGGCCAGATTAGCGGCGACGACGCAGGCGCAGGCGCCGGTACCGCAAGCCAGCGTCTCTCCAGCCCCGCGTTCCCAGACCACGACCTCAATTTCTTTATCGCTTAAAACCTGGACAAACTCCACATTGGTCCGGTTGGGAAAATGGGGGTCGTTCTCGACCTGGGGACCGACGACCGGGAGGTCGATCGCGTTAACATCGGGGACAAAAGCGACGGCGTGCGGATTTCCCGTCGAGATCTTTTTGAAGTTATAACCGCTCAGTTTAACCTCGCCTTCGTCTTTGGGTGTCCCCATGTCGACTTCGACGGCCAGAACGGTCCCTTTGTCCAGAATGACCGCCGGCAGCATGGTCCCGGCCAGGGTCTCGACCGAGATGACCTCTTCTTTTAACTGGTCGGTTTCGTAGACGTATTTGGCGAAGCAGCGGATCCCGTTGCCGCACATTTCCGCTTCGCTCCCGTCGGGATTGATGATCTGCATCCGATAGTGGGCTTTTTTCGACGGCCAGACGATGATCAGCCCGTCCGCTCCGACGCCGAAATGCCGGTCGCAGAGCTTGATCGCCAATTCTTTAAGGTCGGTGTTGGCTAGGTCGGTCTTTCGGCTGTCAATTAAGATAAAGTCGTTACCGAGCCCCTGCATTTTGACGAAATTCATCCCTGGCATAGCTGCAATTTTATCATATTTATTGGCAAATATGTATTTGGTGGGCAAAGCCCCCATGCGCCGAAGACTATTTTGACAGAATATATCTTAGGCGAAATGGCGGGCGAGGAGGGCAAATTCTTCGACCGACAGTGTTTCCGGTCGGCGGTTCAGGTCAATGCTGGTTTCGCCCAGTTTGAGCTCATCCAGTGAAGTGCTCAGTTTCTTTCTTCTCTGCTGGAAAGCGGTATGAACGATCTTAAGGAACTTCTGCTCATCCAAGCCGGGGAATAAAGGCTGAGGATGAGGGGTAAGGGAGACTATTGCTGAGCTTACCTCGGGCCAAGGAAGGAATGACGATTTGGAGACGAGCGATTCGATCTTGACGGCGGCGTAAAACTGGCAAAAAACCGAGAACGAGCCGTAGCTTTTCGAGCCCGGTTTGGCCGCCATCCGTTCGGCGACCTCTTTTTGGGTCATCAAAACGGCCAATTCCGGCTTCTCTTGCGCGGTCAGCAGCTTATCGATGATCGGCGCGGTGATGTAGTAGGGGAGATTACCGACCACTTTGTATTTACGCCCCAGCGTCAGCCCGGCCAGGTCAACTTTCAGGATATCTTGGCCGACAAAGCTGATGTTCGGATAGGGCTTGAGTACTTCCCGACTGATCCCCAGCAGCTCTTTATCGATCTCGACCGCGACCAGCTGATAGACGTGCTGAGCGAGCTCGGCCGTGACGACGCCGAGGCCGGAGCCGATCTCGAGCACCAGATCGTCGCGCGTCAGGCCGGCGGCGGCGATGATCCGCTCCACCACTTTGGGGTCGATCAAAAAATGCTGCCCCAGATCTTTGCGCGGATAGCGGTTATGGGCGATCAGCAGCTCCCGGGTGACCTGGGCGAGGGTCGGCATCAGCGGCGGGCGAAGTGGGCGGCCACTTTGACCGCCTCGATCAGACTTTGCGGATTGGCCATCCCCTTGCCGGCGATATCAAAGCCGGTCCCGTGGTCGACCGAGGTCCGGACAAAAGGCAGGCCGACGGTCACGTTGACCGAGCGGTTGAACGCCAGGAGCTTGAGCGGGATCAACCCCTGATCGTGATACATGGCGACGACCAGATCAAAGACCCCGGCGTTGGCCAGGTTAAAGATCGCGTCGGGCGAGATCGGCCCCCGGACGTCGATCCCGAAGCGGCGAGCTTCGTCGACCGCTGGTTTGATGATCTTTTCTTCTTCGCGGCCGAATAAACCGTGTTCGCCGGCGTGCGGATTAAGACCGGCGACCCCGATCCGCGCCGACCGACCGCGGAACCGGGTCAAGGTTTCGTGAGCGAGCTTGATCAGACTGACCAGCTTTTTCCGGTCGAGCTGACGGCTGACCTGCGCGAGCGGCAGATGGGTCGTTGCCAGCATCAACCAGAGCTTGTCCGAGACGAACATCATGGCGAACCTTTTGGTTTTGGTCCGGGCGGCGAGGAACTCGGTGTGGCCAGGAAAATTGTAGCCAGCCAGGCGGATCGCTTCTTTATTGATCGGCGCGGTGACGATGGCGTCGATCTTTTTCGCCTTGGCCAGTTCGACCGCTTTTTCCAGGTACTCCATCGCCGCCCGACCGGCGGCTTTGGCGACGCGGCCGACCTTGATCTTCTTCGGATCGGCATTGTGCAGATCGACGACCTCGAGCCGGTTGGGAAGCCAGCGCCGGTCACCGATAACGAGGCAGCGGGCGAATTTGGCCAGGGTGGAAGAGGCTAAAGCTTTGGCGCAGATCTCCGGGCCGATACCGGCCGGGTCACCCATCGTGATCCCGATGATGGGGCGGTCAGGCATAACGGAAGCCGGCTTTTTTTATCCGTTCGAGCGCTTCGGCCAGGCGCGGTTCGCTGCCGATCAGCGCCGCCCGCAGATAACCTTCGCCCAGCTCCCCGAAAGCGACCCCGGGAGCAAAAACGACGCCGGTCTTTTCGATGATCTTCATGCAGAATTCGGTCGAGTCGTAGCCTTGCGGGACCGGGAACCAGACGTACATGCTCCCTTTTGGCTTGCTGACCTTCCAGCCGAGCGAGTTGAGCCCATCGACAAAAAGGTCGCGCCGGCTCTGATAGGTGGCGCGGACCTTGGCGATGTAGGCCGATTCGTCGAGCGTCATGGCGGCGATCGCCGCTTTCTGGACGGCGGTAAAAAGGCCGTAGTCGAGGTTGGTCTTGATCTTGCGGAGCGACTCGATCAGCTGCCGGTTGCCGACGGCAAAACCGCAGCGCCAGCCGGGCATGCCGAACGTCTTGGAGGTGGTGTGGAACTCGATGCAGACATCCTTGGCCCCCGGGATGGAGAGCATCGAGATCGGCTTCTGCCCTTCAAAGTAGATCTCGGCGTAAGCAAAATCGTGGACCAGGATGATGTTGTGTTTTTTGCAGAAGGCGACGCACTCGGCGTAGAACTCCCGGGTGGCGACGGCGCCGGTCGGGTTGCTCGGGTAGCTGATGATCATCATCTTGGCTTTGTCGGCGATCGCCGGGTCGATGATCTTGAGGTCGGGAATGTAGCCTTTATGCTCGGTCGTCGGCAGAATGTGCGGTTCGCCCCCGGCCAGGATCGTCCCCCGGAAATGGGCGGGGTAGGCGGGCATCGGGACCAGGGTGATGTCGCCCGGGTTGATGTAGGCAAAAGCGAAATGAACTACCCCCTCTTTGGAGCCGATCAAAGTAACGACCTCATGCTCGGGGTCGACGCTGATCCCGTATTGCCGCTTGCACCAGCTGGCGACCGCCGCTTTGAACTCCGGCGCCCCTTCGAACGATGGGTAACGGTGGTTCTCCGGATTCTTGAGCGATTCGACCAGCGAGTCGATGATCTCCGGCGGCGGCGGGATGTCGGGATTGCCCATCCCGAGATCGATCAGGTCCATCCCTTTGGCGGCCATATCGGCCTTGACCTTATCGAGCTGGGCAAAGACGTAGATCGGGAGTTTAAGTAATCGGTCCGCTTCCTGGACTTTTAACATGGTTGATCGTTGCCTCCGCGTGATACGAGCTGCGCACGAACGGGCCGGCGACCACTTCGCTCAGTCCGAGCTGCCGGCCGATCGTCTGATATCCGGCGAATTCTTCGGGCGTAACGTAACGGTCCGGCGGCCGGTGCGCGCGGGACGGGGGAAGATACTGGCCGATCGTCACGATGTCGCAGTTGGTTCTTTTCAGGTCACTCAGAACCGCCGCCACTTCTTCCTTTGTCTCTCCTAATCCTACCATAAAACCGCTCTTGGTGTAAATCGACGGAGAGTGCCGCTTGGCGGCGGTCAAAAGAGCGAGCGAGCGCTGATAAGTTGCTTGCGGTCGGATCTCAGGGTACAAACGCGGGACCGTTTCGACGTTGTGGTTGAGGACACTGGGTTGCGCGTCCAGTACCGTGCGCAAGGCTTTTTCGTCCCCGTTAAAATCAGGGATCAACACCTCGGTCAGTAACGGGTAACGAGTAACGCGTAACGAGAAGAGTACCGCTGCAAAATGGCTTGCCCCTCCATCGGGTAGATCGTCCCTGGTGACCGAGGTGATAACAACATACTTAAGCCCGAGTTTTTTGACGGCGGCCGCCAGGCGTTCCGGTTCAGTCGGGTCAACCGGGGCCGGCCGACCGTGATCGACGCCGCAAAAAGCGCAGTTCCGGGTGCAGGTCCCCCCCAGGATCAGGAAAGTGCAGGTCTGGCGGGCAAAACATTCGCCGATGTTCGGGCACTTCGCTTCTTCGCAGACGGTGTGGAGCGAATTGTCGCCAAGGAGGGCGCGGACCCGGCGGATGTTCTCCTGCTTGGGGACCGGCTTGATCAGGAACGACGGTAAACGCGGGGACATCGGAACGGCTAGATCTTATTTTCGATCAATTTTTCCAATTTTTCGTGGTTGATCGAATAGGCCAGAGCGGAATCCCTGGTGATCAGGCCCTTTTTGTAGAGATCGGATAAGGCATTGTCCATGGTTTGCATCCCGAACTTGCCGCCGAGTTCCATCATCGAGTAGATATCCTGGGTCGCCCCCTTGCGGATGATATTGCTGATCGCCGGGGTGGTGACCAGTAATTCAAACGCGCCGATCAGGCCGCTCCCGTCCTGCCGCGGGATCAGCTGCTGCGACAGGATCCCCTTGAGCGTCAACGAAAGCTGGGTCCTGATCTGGACCTGTTGGTAAGGGGGAAAGACGTCGATCATCCGGTCAACGCTCTGCACGGCGTCCTGAGTGTGCAGGGTGGAGATGACCAGGTGGCCGGTCTCGGCGGCGGTGACCGCCATCTGGATCGATTCCAGGTCGCGCATTTCGCCGACCAGGATCACGTCGGGGATTTGGCGCAGGACCCGCTTGAGCGCTTCGCCGAACGAGGTGGTGTCAAAACCGACTTCGCGCTGTTCGATGACCGAAAGCTTGGGGGTGTGCACGAATTCGATCGGGTCCTCAATGGTGATAATGTGGGACGATTTGGTCCGGTTGATCAGGTCGATCATTGAGGCCTGGGTCGTCGACTTGCCGGAACCGGTCGGCCCGGTCACCAGGAAGAGTCCGCGCTCCAGATCGGTAAATTCTTTGACCTTGCCCGGCAGGCCGAGATCGTCGAGCTGAGGGATGTCCTTGGGGATCCGGCGGATCGTCGCCGCCATGCTGCCGAGCTGAAAGTGCAGGTTGATCCTGTAGCGGCTCAGTTGGTCTTCGTACGAAGTGTCCAGCTCCTTGACCTGCCGGAACTCCTCGATATCTTCCGGCCGAATGATCGGCTTGATCAACGCCTCCACCTCTTCGTTGGAAAGGGCCCGGTCCTCGATCTTGACCAGGGCATTGTTGATCCGCAGGCAGGGTGGGTTTTTGGCGGCGAGAAGAAGATCGGAACCCTTGGCCTGATTCAGCTGCTGCAGTAGATTGGCGATCTCTAATTTTGACATGACTGTCCGCTTACTATATAATTTCCCTTACTTCATGTCAAGTTTAACTCTCCTTTTCGCTTTTGGGCTGGGTACCGTGCTCGGCAGTTTTTTGAACGTTTGCATCTATCGTTTGCCGCGCGGGGAGTCCCTGATCTTCCCCGGTTCTCATTGCCCGCACTGCGGCCGGCAGTTGAGCGCGTTCGAGCTGTTCCCGCTCATCAGCTTTCTGCTTTTGCGCGGCCGTTGCCGCGGTTGTCAGGTTTTGATCAACCCCCGTTATCCGCTGGTCGAATTGCTGATGGGCTTGTTGACCGCGCTGGCGTTCCTGCTGGCCGCCGGGAACTGGCTCTGGTTGTTCTTTGCCTGTTTTATCGTCGGTTGCCTGCTGGCGATCTTTTTCATCGATCTGGAGCTTCAGGTGATTCCTGACGCGCTCAGCTACGCCGGGATCGGCGCCGGCTTGCTGTATAATCTGATCCGCGGGCCGGGGACCTATTTTGTCAGCGCGTTGATCGGCGCCTGTCTTGGTTACCTGATCCTTTTTGCGATCGCCTGGGCGGGACGACTGATCTTTCGGCAGGAGGCGCTGGGCGAAGGAGACCTGTTCCTGGCCGCGCTGCTTGGCGCCTGCTTCGGCTGGCAGGGTTTGCTGCTGGCGCTCCTTTTGTCATACCTGGGAGCGGCCGCCGTCCTGCTGGCTTTTTTGGCCGTTGGCCGAATAAAAATGGGACAACCGGTCCCCTTTGGCCCCGCTTTGGCGACGGGGGGGATTGTCACTCTCTTTTGGGGTGAACAGATCATCCGCTGGTATCTGTTCCTGCCGCTCTAAGGCGATGAAAAGATTGGGCTGGCTGGCCTTTGCCTTCTTTCTCGCTTACTTTATTTTTCTTATCCGTCAGGATATAATTGATTACGCTGAACTCCGCGGGCAGCGGGAAAAACTGAGCCGCGAGGCCGGGCGTCAGGCGGTCAGCACCCGGCAGCTGCAGCGCCGCCTGGGCAAGCTGCAGGAGGCGGAGTTGATCGAAGAATTGGCGAGGACCCGGCTCGGGTTGGTGCGCCGCGACGAAACGGCCTACAAAGTCATACGTTAACGCAGGGGGTGAATTTATTGCCGATCGAAATCGGTTCGGAGATCGAAGGAAAAGTGACCGGGATCACCAAATTCGGCGCGTTCATGGAACTGCCGGAGAGCAAGGTTGGTCTCGTCCACATTTCCCAGATCGCCGACTCCTACGTTACTGATATCACCAAGCATCTGCAGGTTGGACAGCTCGTCAAGGTCCGCGTCATGGGCATGGCCAAGGAAGGGAAATACGACCTCTCCATTAAACAGGTCGGGAAACCGGCCTGGCAAGCCCGGCCGCGCCGCTCCCGCGACGAAGCCGGTAAGCCCGCCCCCGGTTCTTTTGAGGACAAGATCACCCAGTTCTTGAAGCAGAGCGAAGAAAAGCTGATCGACTGGAAACGGAACCTCGAGACCAAGCAGTCTGGTAAGAAGAAAAAACCGGTCCGCTGAGATTTTGCCTGGGTGGCGGAATTGGTAGACGCAAGGGACTTAAAATCCCTCGGCCGAATAAGCCATGCCGGTTCGATTCCGGCCCCAGGCAATTACTCGAGGTAGGAAGGTTTGACTTGCAGCAAGGACGCCAGGCCGGCCCGGTCAAGCCCGGAGAGGGCGCGCAGTTTCTGGATGTACCGTTTTTCGAACTCCACCGTGTAATCGCGCCCCCACGCCCGCCCGCTGGCCAGCAGAATATCGAGCGGCAGTTCCGCCGCGCCGATCTCCTCGTGTTCCGCTTTTAAGACCGCGCGGTCGATCAACAACCGGAGTTCCAGCGTGTTGCCCGGCCAGGAGTAACCGGCCAGCAGCTCGTTGGCCTCGGCGCTAAAGCCGCTGATCCGCCGGCTGTAGCGGCGATTGGCCAGCGTCAGGTAGCGGTCGATCAGCAACGGCAGGTCGCCGGGCCGGGTGCGCAGCGGCGGGAGATTGATGATCGCGGCGGCAAAATAGTCGTAAATTTCGCGGTTTACGGTCAAGAGGTCGCTCCGGTCGGTTGCGCCGATCAGCCGGGCGGCGGTCGCCGCCGGTTTGGCCGGTAAGTATTCAAGGTGGGCGAGAAAAAGTGTCCCCCCCCGGACCTTGTCGAGCAGGCCGCGTTCGGCCTGCAGGTCGGCCGTAGTGAAACCGCGTTCCCGGCCGAACAGCCGGGCCTGGACGGCGGCGGCGGTCAGGCCGGCGGACAGGGAAAAACGTTTGAACGGCAGTTCGCGGCGGGCGCTTTGTTCGTGGATCAGCCGGGCGATCTCTTCTTTTTCGGTCCCCGATTCGCCGCTGATCAGCACCGGCTGGTCGGAGCTGGCCGCTTTTTTCGCCTGCTGCAGCACGAGCTCGATCTTTTCGCTCTGACCGACCAGCTGCGGCCGCTCCTCCAGCAGGGCGCTGCTCTCCTGCTCCAGAGCTTTGCGGCGGAGGATCCGTTCCGTCATCTTGACGATCGCTTCGACGTCGAACGGTTTGATCAGATAATCGCGGGCGCCCAGCTTGATCGCTTCACTGGCCTTACGCACTTCATTGACCGCGGTGACCATCACGACCTCCAGGCGGGGATCAAGGGTCTTAAGGCGGCGGAGGGTTTCCAACCCGTCAAGGCCGGGCATGCGGACATCGAGATAGGCCAGATCGAACGCCCGGTCGGCGACATGTTTGAGGGCGGCTTCGCCGGTGGCGGCGGTCGTGACCTGGTATTTACCTTCCAGGATCAGGGTAAATGACTCGCGGATCGACAGTTCGTCGTCAACTACCAGTATCTTGCTCATTTACACCATTATCGGGCGAAACGGTCGATGATGATCAGCGCCTGCTTCTTGAGCTGAGGGTCGTTGAGGATCGCGTTAGTGATCGTTTCGACCATCGGCCTGGCTCCCTGTGCGGTGACCAGCGACGGACCGAACTCGGCCGCCAGCGCCATCCGAACCATTTTTGCCACGGCTAAAGCAATGGTGTCGGATTCCTTGATCTCCCGGGCCAGGCCTTTTTCGAACAACTCCAGCTTTTGCAGTTCCTGCTGGTCGAGCGCTTCGGTCGGCTCCTGTCCGAGGATCAGGGGGAGCAGATTACGGGTCGGTTGCCATTCACTCTTTCTAACTTGGGTCCGCATGTTGCTCACCTCCACCATGATACAAGCAATCTTATTGCCAGGCCGAAACCGCCTGTTAAGGCTAATTTAGCACATTATTCTGGGCAAAACAATCAAGGTGATGTTGCGGGATGTGTGCGGGGTTACTTGATCTTGTATTTTTTTTCCAGCTGAAGCAAGGTGTTGCGGTGGATGCCGAGCATTTTAGCCGCTTCGCCTTTTTTACCGCCCGCCTTGCCGATCGCCTGTTTGATAAAGGCCGATTCGAATTTGCGGACGGCGTCGCGGAAACGGGTCTCTTCTTCCCCCGGCAGGGCGGGGAGATTGCCGCGGACCTCCGGCGGCAGCTTGGCGGCGTCGATCTGCGCGCTCTGGGTCAGGACGACCAGCCGTTCGATCAGGTTCTCCAGTTCGCGGACGTTCCCCGGCCAGTCGTAGGCGGCCAGGAGCGGCAGAACCTCCGGTTTGAACCCTTTGATCTTCTTGCCGAACTCGTGGTTGTACTTGTGGAGAAAATGCTCGGCCAGCAGGGGGACGTCTTCCGCCCGCTCGCGCAGAGGGGGGAGGTGGAGCGGGATGACGTTGAGCCGGTAAAAAAGGTCTTCCCGGAACCGGCGGTTCTTGGTCTCGGCTTTCAGGTCGCCGTTGGTGGCGGCGACGATCCGGACGTCGACCGGGACCGGCCGGCCGCCGCCGAGCCGTTCGATCTCTTTTTCCTGAAGAGCGCGGAGCAGTTTCGCCTGCATCGGCAGCGGGAGTGTCCCGATCTCGTCGAGGAACAGGGTGCCGCCGCTGGCGATCTCGAACTTGCCGATCTGCCGTTCGATCGCGCCGGTGAACGACCCTTTTTCGTGGCCGAACAGTTCCGACTCCAGCAGGTTCTCCGGAATAGCGGCGCAGTTGACCGCGACAAAAAGTTTGTTCTGGCGCGGGCTCCGGTTATGGATCGCCCGGGCCACCAGCTCCTTGCCGGTCCCCGATTCGCCGGTGATCAGGACGGTCGCGTTGCTTTTGGCCACCTCTTCCACGACGCGGAAGACCTCGCGGATCGCCGGGCTCTTGCCGACGATCTTCTCGTACTGGTAGTCGGACTCGAGCAGCTGCCGGAGCGACTGGTTTTCCCGGGCGAGCAGGCGTTTTTCCATGATCTTCTCGACCTGCTCGGTCAGCGCGGCGATGTCGAACGGCTTGGTGATGTAGTCATAGGCGCCGGCGCGGATCGCTTCCACCGCTTTGCCGACGGTGATCACGGCGGTGACCATGATCACTTCCACCGCGTCGTCGATCCCCTTGATCAGCTTGAGGACCTCGATCCCGTCGATCTCCGGCAGGCGGATGTCGAGCAGGACCAGGTCGATCGGCTGTTTTCTGATCTGCTCGATCGCTTCGCGGCCGGAACCGGCGAGCAGGACGTGATAACGGTCCTTCAGGAGCAGGTGCAGCGAATCGCGCATGCTCTTTTCGTCGTCCACCACTAGGATCTTGGCTTTGGTTCCCGTCATTTTTTCCTCTCTGCCGCGCTGGGCAGTTTCAGCTGCTGGCGGTAATAGGCCGCCGTCCGCCGGTCGATCGTCGCGCCCTTGTCCCGGAGCAGCTCAGCCAGTTTGCCGTCACTGTGGGGATTATGTTTATCCTCGAGGTCGATCAATTCACCGATCAGCGCCTTAAGCCGGGCCGCGGTCTGACCGCTCGGCCCCCGCGGACACAACAGCCGGAGCGGGAAGAGGCCCTGCGGCGTCTGCACGTATTTTTCCGCCACGGTCCGCGAGATCGTCGACGGGTGCAGCCCGAACTCGTCGGCCAGACTTTTCTGGGTCAGCGGCCTGAGCCAGAGGCGCCCCTTGGCCAGAAAATCCGGCTGGGAGTCAATGATTTTTCGAGCGATCTTTTCCAAAGTTTCACTTCTTTTTGCGAAATCCTCGATCAGCTCCTTGGCCCGCTTAAAGCGCTCTTTCAGAAACAGGCGGGTCGGTTCGTCGGTCTTGGGGTCGTCCAGCATTTTCAGGTATTGAGCGGAGAGGCGGACCGTTGGACCGTAACGGGTCTCCAGGTTGACCACCCGGTAACCGGAGCCGCTCTTTTCCACCGCAAAGGAGGGGATGACCTGGCGGGCTTCACCGCCGAAACGGCTGCCGGGATACGGGTGCAGATTGTGTTTGATAAAATTGGCTATCTCCGTGACCCCGCTGACCGGAATGTTGAGAGCGGCTGCCAGGCGGTCAAAAGCTTTGGCTTCCAGATCGGGCAGATGGACTTTCACGACTTTCTTGAGCAGCTCTTCCAGCTCCCCGTTCTCAAAAGAATAGGCTTCGATCTGGATCAGGAGGCACTCGGCCAGGTCGCGGGCGCCGACCCCTTCCGGTTCCAGGCTCTGGACGAGCTTGAGGATCTTATCGATCGTCGGGCGGGAAAGCCCGTGTTTGGCCATCAGCCGCTCGCGCAGCTCGGGCCACGCCAGCAGGTAACCCTGATCATCGATGTTGCCGACGATCTCGCGGGCGATCGTTTTCTGGCTTTCCTCCCAGTCGGCCAGATCGACCTGATCGAGCAGGTGCTGCTCCAGCGTTTTATCTGTCCGGCTGACATTCTCCAGGCCGGGCAGTTCCTGAAAATCAACTTCTTTGCGGACCTTTTTATCCGAGGTCAGATAATTGAGGAATTCGATGTATTCGTCCTGGCGCTCGACCTCCAGGACCGGATTCTCCTCTGCCTCTTTAGTCAACTCATCGACCGCCTCCAGGTAGGGGAGGGAGAGGATATTGAGCATCTGCAGCAGACGGGGGGCTAGTAACAGCTCCAGCGACTGCCGCAGCTCGGCTTGGAGTCTTAATTCGGCCATAACTGATAATTATAGGGGGGAATAGGCTATTTTGCCAGCAAGTCCCAGCGTTCTCGATAAAATGCAGATCTTGGCGCACGCTGTCTTTTCTCTCTTTCCACCAAGCAGATCGTGCTTTTATAACTATTAAATACTTTCGCCGGCATGATATAAAACACCGAGCCTTGCTCGATGTAGAGAATTGCCAGATCGAAGTCGTCATCTGAATAGCGTTTGCGACGCATGATCCGGCGATTTGTTTTTGTCCGCCGAACGTCGACGGCGTAATAATTGCCTGATCTGACCTGCCAGGCTCCTTTGACCTGAATTCTTATAAGTTGCCCATTTAAATCGAAGGCTAGATCATATGGCAATCGGTCGCCAACCGGATGCAGAACACTGTAACCGCGTTTTAACAATTCAGTCGTAACAGCGGCTTCTGCAATATCAGCTTTGAGTTTGGTGTCCTTGGAAACGGAGAAACCGTGCGAATTAAAAGTCATAATACCCCCCTGCCTGCCACTGTCCTCCGAAGGATCCAGAAAAATGATGCTTATTTACCTCGTACTTGTTCTTGTTATTGTTCTACCAAAATCCGAACAAAGGACAAGAACCAGGACAAGGAGACCAAAATCCTCACTTTTGTTCGGATTTTGGTCTAGCGGGGGTGGGATTTGAACCCACGACCTTCAGGTTATGCTTGCCACTACGGTTTTCACCGCTCCCGACCTTGAGTCAAGATTTGTGGTCTGGACTATACCTTATCCCTGGTTAGGGATCCCGCCATCTAGTCTCTACACCTTTCCGCTTTTGGCAGACTTGGCTCGGTATTACCATCCCTTGATTTCTCTCAGGAAAGGTTTCACCGAATTTGACGGGTAATCTTCCCAGCCATTACTGACTGGACGCCCAAATTGAGCCTGACGAGCTACCGGGCTGCTCCACCCCGCGATTGACTGATTATATCACAGTTTATGGCGGAATTCCTCAAGAGGCTGCGGGTAATGCCACCGGCCGCGGAATTTATTAGTGTAGATCGCCTGTTGCGGACAGCGGTTATAGCAGCACCAGCAGCCGTAACATTTTTTCTGGTCGAACACAGGGTAAGGAGCGAGGTCGATCGCGGCGTAGGGGCACTCCTTTTTACACGCTCCGCATTTGGTGCAGCGCGCCTGGTCAACAAACTGTTCCCCCATTTCTTTTTTGGCCCGGGTCCGGGGAAAGAGCGTCAGGTAGTCGAGTAAACCGAAGCGGGGTCGGCGGGCGACCGATCTACCGGCCTCGATCTCCCGGCAGATTTCCTCAAGCTGGCCGATGAACCGGCGAAATTTTTCCCGCTCTTTTTCGTCGGGCGCGCCGGCGGAGGTTAACCCCCGGGAGAGCATGGTCGGAATGTTTTCCGGCGTATGCAGGGCAAAAGCGGCGACGACCTTAAAACCGGACCGGGTCGCCCGATCGGCTAACCCCTTGAGGGTGCCGCCGTTAAACATCCCGTAGGTGTTGAAAACAAAGCACGGTTTGCCGTTTTGGCGGGGGAGGCTTTCCAGATAATCGATGATCAGTTTGGACGGACCGGAATAATCGGCCCAGGCGGCAAAGCCGACCAGATCGTAGGCGGAAAAATCGACCGGTCGGGCGTGTTTCAGATCGACCAGTTCAAGTTCAGCGTTGGCCAGGTGCCTTTTTATGTATTCACAGGCCAGTTTGGTGTTGCCGGTGTTGGAATAATAGACCAGCAGGCCTTTCATGCTCTGCCCGGCGGTCTATTTCAGCCGGCGGTTCAAAGCCCGCAGCTCTGCGGTCATCTCTTTGGGGAGGTCTTTGCCGAAGGTCTTAAAGAATTCCGCGACCCCCTCGGCCTCTTCTTTCCAGTCGGCTTTGCTGATGGCGAGGAGCTTGTTCATGTTCTCGCGCGGGATGCGCAGGCCGGTCAGGTCGATATCGTTCTCGTGCGGCAGGTAGCCGATCGGCGTCTTGACCGCTTCCACTTCGTTCTTGCAGCGGCTGATGATCCACTCCAGGACGCGCAGGTTCTCGCCGAAGCCTGGCCAGAGGAACTTCCCCTCTTCGTCTTTGCGGAACCAGTTAACATTGAAGATCTTGGGCGGCGCGGCCATTTTGCCCCCCATCTCCAACCAGTGGGCAAAATAGTCCCCCATGTTGTAGCCGCAGAAGGGGAGCATCGCCATCGGGTCGCGCCGGACCTCGCCCTGGGCGCCGAACTGGGCGGCGGTCCGCTCCGACGCCATGGTGGCGCCGACAAAAACGCCGTGCTGCCAGTTGAACGCTTCGTAAACAAGCGGGGCGAGCCGGGCCCGGCGGCCGCCGAAAATGATCGCCGAGATCGGGACGCCGTGGTGGTGTTCCAGCCGGTTGCTGATCGACGGGACGTTCTGGATCGGCACGGTGAACCGGGCGTTGGGGTGGGCGGCGAGCATCGGTTGCCGGTTTTCGTCGACCAGGCCCGGTTTCCACTCTTTCCCCTGCCAGTTATAGCCGCTGGTCGGGACAGGTGGATCGCCCCCTTCCCACCAGACCGTTTTGTCCTTTTTCAACAGGACATTGGTGTAAATGGTGTCTTTCTTGATCGCCGCCATGATGTTCGGATTGGTCTTGGTGTTGGTCCCGGGCGCGACGCCGAACAGGCCGTTCTCGGGGTTGATCGCCCAGAGCTTGCCGTCGGTGTCGATCCGCATCCAGGCGATATCGTCGCCCACCGTCCAGATCCGGTAACCTTTCCGTTTTAATCCCTCCGGCGGGAGGAGCATCGCCAGATTGGTCTTGCCGCAGGCGGAAGGAAATGCGGCGGCGATGTAGGTCACGGCGCCGGACGGGTCTTCGATCCCCATGATCAGCATGTGTTCGGCCATCCACCCTTCGGTTTGACCCAGATAACTGCCGATCCGGAGCGAGAGGCACTTTTTGCCGAGCAGAACATTGCCGCCGTAGCCGGAGCCGACGCTCCAGATCGTGTTGTCTTCCGGGAAATGGAGGATCAGCCGCCGGTCGACGTTGAGGTCTGCCTTGCTGTGCAGACAGCGGGTGAAATCCCCTTCGGTTTTTTCCAGCAGGTCGAGGACCGGTTTCCCGATCCGGGTCATGATCCGCATGTTGAGGACAACATAGATGCTGTCGGTCAGTTCGATACCGATCTTGGAGAACGAGGAGCCGACCGGCCCCATCGAAAAGGGGATGACATACATCGTCCGCCCCTTCATCGCGCCGCTAAAGATCTCGCCGGCGCGTTTGTAGCCCTCTTCCGGCGCAAGCCAGTTGTTGGTCGGGCCGGCGTCACGTTTATTCTTCGTGCAGATATAGGTCAGGTGTTCGGTCCGGGCGACGTCGTTCTGCGCGGTCCGGTGGTAGGAGCAGCCGGGGAGTTTCTGCTGGCTTAGCTTGATCAGCTCGCCGCTTTTAAAAGCCTCTTTTTCCAGCCGTTCCTTTTCCGCGTCCGAACCGTTGATCCAGACGATCTTGTCCGGTTTGCACAGTTCGGCGCATTCTCTGACCCATTTGTTCAAGACCTTATGCTTGCTCACGCGCCAATTATATCATATAATAGGAACGATGAAAATTCTCTCGCAGAAGCGCGACGGCAACACCGTTACGCTGGAGATCGAAGAAACCTACGCCCGCTTCCAGGAAACATTTGACCGCACCCTGCTGGAAGCCGGCAAAGAGCTTAAGATCGCCGGCTTCCGCCCCGGCAAAGCCCCCCGGGAACTGGTCGAAAAGTCCCTGGACCGCGATTATGTGGAGCACCGCGCCGCCCAGGCACTGATCGCCGAGATCTACCCGCAGGTCCTGGCCGAGGGAAAGCTGGAACCGGTCGATTACCCGAACATCGAGATCACCCAGCTGGAAAACGGCAAGCCGGTCCTGTTCAAAGCGGTTATCGAGGTTTACCCGACCGTTAAGCTCGGCAAATATAAGGGCTTGAAGGTCGAAAAAAGATCGGCTGTCGTGAGCGAAGAAGAGATCGATAAATTTCTCGGCAACCTGCAGGAGCGCTTTGCCGTGCGCGAGGCCGACGGGAAGCGGACCGTTCTCCCCCTCGATGACAGCTTTGCCCAAAAAGTCAGCAAGTTCGGGACCCTGGCCGAACTGCGGGCGGAGATCCGGCTGGCGACCGAGCGGGAAAGGGTGGCGGAAGTCGATAGCGACCTGAAGAACCAGTTGATCGCCGCGCTGGTCACAGCCTGCACGGTCGAGATCCCCAAGGCGATGGTCGAACGCGAGATCGAGGTCCTGCTCGACGAGTTAAAGGTTTCGCTGGCGCAGAGCGGCCTGACTGTGGCCGATTACCTCAAAGGCTCGCAGAAGACCGAACAGAGCTTCCGGGACGAAATGCGGCCGACGGCCGAAGGGCGGGTCAAAGGGAAAGTCGCCCTGCAGGCGGTGGTCGACGCGGAAAAACTGACGGTCAGCGACGACGAGGTCAAAGCCGAGATCAAACAAGCGGTCGGCGGGGTAGAACCGCCGGCGGGGACCACCCCTCAGGTGACCCCCGAACTGATCAAGTATGTCCAGGATTATCTGCTCCGCCAGAAGGCGCTCGACCTGGTCCTGGCGGCGGCGACCGTTAAAGAAGGGAAAGAGGAGGCAAAGCAATGAAAACTGCGGCACAACTGATCCCAATGGTGGTGGAGCAGAGCGCGCGGGGCGAAAGAGCTTATGATATCTACTCCCGGCTGCTCAAAGACCGGATCATCTTTGTCGGCGGGCCGATCGACGACGACGTGGCCAACATCATCATCGCCGAGCTTCTCTTTCTGCAGTCGGAAGATCCCAACAAGGATATTTACATGTACATCAACTCGCCGGGCGGAGTGGTCACCGCCGGTTTGGCCATTTATGACACCATGCGCTACCTGTCGACGCCGATCTCGACGATCTGCATCGGCCAGGCGGCGTCATTTGGCGCGGTCCTTTTGGCGGCCGGAGAAAAGGGGCGCCGCTACGCTTTGCCGAACGCCCGGATCATGATCCACCAGCCGCTCGGCGGCGCCCAGGGGGCGGCGACCGATATCGAGATCCAGACGCTGGAGATCCTCCGGATCAAGAAACTGCTCAACCAGGTGATCGCCAACCACACCGGCCAGTCGCTGGCCAAGATCGAAAAAGACACCGACCGCGACTTTTTCATGGGCGCGGACGAGGCGGTCAAGTACGGCCTGGTCGACGAGGTCATCACTTCCATCAAGGGCAGCAAGGCCAACGACAAAAAGAAATAAATTGATGTCCGAGCCAAAACGCAGGCAGGAAAAGTCCGGCGGGTGGCAGGAAGAACTGCCTCTCATTCCCCTGCGCAACATGGTCGTTTTCCCTCAGATGATCGTTCCGCTCTTCATTGGCCGCAACCGCTCGATCAAGGCGCTGGAAGACACGCTGGCTAAAGAGAAGATGGTCGTCTTTGTCTCCCAGAAGAACGAAGAGGTGGAAGAGCCGGGGCCGCGGGACCTCTGTACGATCGGCACCCTGGCCGAGGTCGTTCAGCTGATGGCCCTCCCCGACGGCACCACCAAGGTCCTGGTCGAGGGGATCTGCCGGGTCAAGATCGAAAAATTCACTCAGGAGGCGCCGTACTACCGGGTCGCCGTTTCCCGGATCGCGGAACCGGCAGAATTTTCTGCCGAGGCGGAGGCGCTGGTCCGCTCCGTCGTCAAGCAGTTCGAGGAATACGTTAAGCTGAACCGGCGGATCCCGTCGGAAACGCTGATGTCGATCATCAACGTGGATAACCCCGGCCGCCTGGCGGACCTGATCTCCTCTTACCTGACGCTCAAGGTCGAGGAAAAACAGGAGATCCTGGAGGCGCTGACGGTGGAGAAACGGCTCAAGAAGCTGTCGGACATCATGGAGAAAGAGATCGAGGTCCTCAACGTCGAAAAGGCGCTGCAGGGCAAAGTGCGCAAACAGATCGAAAAGGTCCAGAAAGAATATTACCTTAAAGAGAAGCTGCGGGCCATTCAGGAAGAGCTGGGCGAAGCGGAAGGGGAAGAGGGACAGCCGGAGGCGGCCGAATATAAACAAAAGATCGCCGCCGCCAAGCTCCCGCCGGCGGTCAAGGAGAAGGCGGACAAAGAGCTGGAACGGCTCAACCAGATGCCGGCGATGTCGTCGGAATCGGCGGTGATCCGCACCTATCTGGACTGGCTGATCGAGCTCCCCTGGAAGAAAAAGACCAAGTCGCGGCTCGACATCACCGCGGTGGAGAAGATCTTGAACGACGACCATTACGGCCTGACCAAGGTCAAGGAGCGGATCCTCGAATACTTTGCCGTTCTGCAGCTGACCGGCCGGATCGGCGGGACGATCCTCTGTTTTGTCGGTCCGCCCGGAGTAGGGAAAACCTCGATCGCCCGCTCGATCGCCCATGCCATGGGGCGCAAGTTCACCCGGGTAGCGCTGGGCGGGGTGCGCGACGAGGCGGAGATCAGGGGGCACCGCCGGACCTACGTCGGTTCGCTCCCCGGCCGGATCATCCAGTCGCTGCACAAGGTCAAAGTCGGCAATCCGGTCTTCCTGCTCGACGAGATCGACAAGCTCGGCAACGATTTCCGCGGCGATCCGGCTTCCGCGCTGCTGGAAGTGCTTGACCCGGAGATGAACAAGGAGTTTTCCGACCACTATCTGGAGGTCGAGTTCGATCTGTCGGACGTTTTTTTCATTACCACCGCCAACACCCGCGACACGATCCCGCGGCCTCTCCTTGACCGGATGGAGATCATCGAGATGTCGGGCTACACCGAGGAAGAGAAACTGGGTATCGCCAAAGGATACCTGATCCCGCGCGAGCTGGAGAAGCACGGGCTGAAGAAAGGCAAAGCCGGGCTGGACGAAGAGGCGCTGATGGAGATCATCCGCGAGTACACCCGTGAAGCCGGGGTCCGTAACCTGGAACGGGAGATCGGCACCGTTCTGCGCAAGATCGTGACCAAACTGGTCAGGGAAAAGAGCGAGGAGCGCTTCCAGGTCAAAAAGAGCGATCTGGAGGAGTACCTGGGTGCGCCCCGTTACCGCTTCGGCCTGGCGGAAGAGGAAGACCAGGTTGGCACCGCGACCGGCCTCGTCTGGACCGCGGTCGGCGGCGACACGACGCCGATCGAAGTCACCGTGATGCCGGGGCGGGGGAATCTGACCCTGACCGGCCAGCTCGGCGACGTGATGCAGGAATCGGCCAAAGCGGCGATGAGCTTTGTCCGCTCCCGGGCGGCCGAGCTTGGCCTCGACGAGAGTTTTTACCGGAAATTCGATATTCATATCCACGTGCCGGAAGGGGCGGTCCCCAAGGATGGGCCTTCGGCCGGCATCACCATCGCGACCGCCCTGACCTCGGCCCTGACCGGCATTCCGGTCCGCCGCGACGTGGCGATGACCGGTGAGATCACCCTGCGCGGGAAGGTCCTGCCGATCGGCGGTTTGAAGGAAAAACTGCTGGCCGCCCGCCGCGCCGGGATCAAAAATGCTATAATCCCCAAAGAGAACCAAAAGGACTACGACGAGATCAAAAAAGAGCTGCCGACCGACCTGCAGATCACGTTCGCAGCCGAGATGCCCGAGGTGCTGGCGGTTGCGCTGGCGAAAAAGTTGAAGGCGAAAGACAAAGGGATCAAATATCTGCCGGGGGCCGAGCCCCCGCCGATGTACGCATAACGGGAGGCGAATGGGATGAAAAAGGATATGAAGTGGATCGCGGTCATCTGTTTGGTCGGGATCGTCGGGTTTATCGGGCTTAGCACCATGCTCAGCGGCTGCGGCGAGCGGACGGAAAATTCTCTCTATTATTACAATCCCAGCTGGTTGCGGGGGGGCGACGTCGTGCTGATCAAAGGATTGCAGAGCGTCCGCAAGGACGTGATCGGGACCCAGCTCGGCTCTGCCTACACCGAAACGTTGATCACCATGGATGCGACCGGGGCGAACGAAGGGGTTATCCTTGACGTGACCGGTAACCCGCCCTACGGGCTGTCGGCCGCGCCGGCCGGCGACTATCTGGTCTATCTTGACGGTCTGCGCAACGGGCTTTTCTCCAAGGCGGTCATTCTTAATATTGCCGCCGGTACCCACCAGGGGCTCAACAAGATCGAAATGGTTTTCAATCCCGGGATCAAGGCGATCGACTGGACCAATGTGGCCGGCAAACTGGTTTACTGTACGACCCGGGAGATCCGCACCATCACCCTCGACGGCACCGATACCCTGGTAGCGACCGTGGCCGATCTCTCGTTCGTCACCTGGAAGAACGGAACGAAGCTGGCCTACGTTCACACGGTCGGCGGCGTTGACGTTCTTTCCCTGACCGACGGGGTCACGACCACCGATCTGCCGGCCGCGGCTTTCGTCGACAAACCGCAGATCTCGGCGGCCAATACCGCGATGATCTACGGCCTTTCCGGCAGCAGCTACTGCAGCGTTGACACCAGCGTCGGCTCGCCGGCGACCACCGAGGTCCTGGCCAGCTGCAAAGCCGATCTGCCGCGCCTGAACCAGGCGGGCGACAAAGTCGTCTACGACCGGGCCGGCGAACAGACCGGGATCTATATCCTGGATCTGACCACTAAAGCCGAGACCAAGATCAAGTAATATATTTAATATTTCCATATAATAGGCCAAATAACGGTCCGCCTCCGGCGGACCGTTTGCTTTAATTTAATGCAAGAAAACCCCGCTATAAACCGATAGATTAGTAGAGGAACTATAGAGTACCTATGACTTACGATTACGATGCCAGTAAAACGCCTACTTGGCGACCTCCAAAAGGTCCGGCCAAGCCGGGACGGACTGAAGCGCCGCCGGTCAGACCGGACACCCCCGCGCCGGAGATCGATTATTACGTCCACGGCGATCCGCTGGGCGAGCAGGGAGCGATGTCGGTCGTTTCGCACGTTGAGGAATCTAATCTCGAAGGCGAATTTATTGTTAGGGTCAATACCCGTTCCGCCGAAGCCAACGCCCACGAGCAATACGTTGCCCGCTATTTGCAGGAGGCGGGCGAATTGGATAATGTGGTCGGGATCCGGGCAGTGGCGCATGACACCGTTGTGATGAGCAAGGCCCCAGGTATTCCGCTCTCTGATCTGCTGCAGCAATTTCCGAACGGTTTGCCGCCGAAGATCGCAACCCAGATTGCCAAAGAATTAGCCAAGGGACTGGCCGCTCTCGACAACGTCGGATTGGCGCACAACGATCTAAAGCCAGCCAACACGATCGTGGAGATCGTCGAAGGGCAGGTCAGGTCGGTCACGATCATTGATCCTTTCATGGCAACGGCAACAAAAGAGGTTGGCTTGAAAGATGGGGGGGTCAGGGGTGGTACGCCGGAATACGGCTCACCCGAACAATTTCATAATAAGCCATCGACCGGCAAGTCTGACGTATACGCGCTGGGCAAGATTCTATACAAGATGTTGACCGGCCGTCCTCTGTTTGGCGAGCAGAACGTTATGAAGCTGATTCGCGCTACCGCGTTTGAACCGATCACCCCCGACCACAGCGAGCTGCGATCAGCGCCGCCTAATACACGAGGGACGCTCGGAAAACTCCTGGCTTTTAACCCGGCTGACCGAGCCTCGGCCAGTGAAGCGGTCGGTCACCTGGAACAATTAGAGCGGAATCTTCCGGCGGCAGAGTTGCCGGAGGTTAAGCCGACCCGCGACGGCCGGATCGCCGCAGCGGATACATGCCAGGAGGTCGCCCAGGTTAAACCTCCCGTTAGGTCAGCCAGAGCGGTGGCCGCCAATGTCGGCTCCATGGCAGCCGGGTTAGGAATCGGTTTGGTGACGGCTCACGCACTGGAAAAGGCCGGGGCTCACCCAGGGATTACCGCTGGGACCTCGATCTTGACCGGGACGGCGGCCGGGGCGCTCGCTACCCGGGGACTGACCGGCGCTTTCCCTTCGGCCGGCACTTTGGCCACAGGAACAGTTACCGGTGTGGCGGCGGGGGTGTTCGCTTCCCAGGTTTACAATAGTGCGCTTGACGCGGCTGGGGTCAAAGCTGATTCGGCGGCCCGGCAAGCTCCGGCGCAGATCGGTGTCGGCCTGGTCGGCGGAACGGTGGTTTCTTCGGCCGGGGTGGCAGCATCTCCGTTCACCGTCTTTGCCGTCGTTAATGAATTGCCGGCGCTGGTCGAGTCAAGAGAAGTTACCGCCGCCAAGGCGTCCAATGTGGAAAAGGCGAGAGAGCAAATGGCTCACGACGCTATCTACGCCGACGGCTGGAAAAGATACGCGGCGCTCGGCGCGCTCGGCTTGAGCCTGGTCCCGATCTTTAACAAAGGAATCGTCGGCTTCGGCGCCGGCAGCAAATAGTCTGAAATTAGACCCTATTTTCTCTGATAATTACCTGTAATGGCCGCAAACCTGGGCAAAGTCTTACCACGCTTTTATGACATCGGCAGATTGACGGCGACGATCGGCCCGTATCGCCTGACCGATTCAGCCCGCACGCAGGTACCGCTGCGGGGAGTCCAGTACGCCAGCCTTAATGTAATGAGCGCCCTCTTTTCTTACTCCCATATTAGAGACTCCGGTCAGATCGAAGTAGCGCCGGATTCGACGGTAGAATTGGATCAGTTGCCGGTGGAAATGGCGCTTTGTCCTCCGTCGGGGATGGGCGCGGTCCTGTTGCAGCGGGAACAGCTAGCCGCCAAGGTCTGGCAGCCATTCTTGTTTGGAGGGGAAGCGGGGGATCGGTTTCGAGAGGATTTGCAATCCGTTTGCCAATGGGTTGTCCTCCTCCCATATCTGGCCAGGGGGGATGACCACAAAGTTTTCGGTTTTACCCTGGCCGCGGCCGGGATCAGACCGCTGGAAATAGCCACGGTGTTTTCCGGTGAACCGGAGATCGCCCAGATAGTCGCCAGCGAGAACGTTCTTTTTATCGCCCCCTTTAGCCAGGGAGACGGTCTATTTGCGGCTAACTACCAATTTGACCTTTTTAAGGGGCTGAGCCACCTGGTCGGGCTTGCCAAAGCGGCGCAGACCATGCCGGGAGCTTCGGCGGACAGCCTGGAGCGGGTTGCGCTGGTATATGCTACTGCGGTCAATAAGTCCTGGTTGGGATCAAGCATCTCAAGATATATGCATAAATAGGCCAAAAATATGGCTATGATTCCCCTCTTTTGATACAAGTTTTCGGCCCGAAAATCCGATATATAGTGTAGGGAAGCAGCTTAGCTGTTTGCCTATATATGACACCGCCTAAAGTAAATGACCCAAGAGTCATGCCAGCTAAGCCCCAGTGGGGGCTAAAGCTCCGCAATCCGCTCGGAGAGGGATTGAGGCTTCGACTCGGGCCGCAATTGGATACCTACGTTCCCGCCCCCGAACGCCAGGAACCGGCTCAAGCAAAACCACTTGATCTTGACCAGGTTATTAAACCGGTCCAGCAGGAGATCCGGTCGCTGGAACAGTTGTGCCGGACCCAGAAACTGCCGACCCCGCTCAAACAGCAATATGAGCAGGCGATCGGCCGTTTAAGAAAATTCGTTAAAGAGGTTAAAGATGGCCGCGATCCCCAGGCCGCTTACCGGGAGAACATTCCCGCTGCGCGACAACACCTGCAGTCGGCGCAGAACCAGGCGGCCAAGCTCCTCCAACAGCAAGCCGTAGCGTTACTAGGGCGCTACGGAGAATTAGCGCAGGTTCTTTCCGCCGACGAAAAACAGGTCCTCCAGCCAGAGATCGCTCTATTAACCAAGGGGCAAAACGGGAAACTAACCGCCGCTGAGGCTAAGGGATTGAATGCCGCGTTGGCAGAACTCCAGCGGAAAATGCCGGCGGTTGCCAGGCTGGCTGCCCAGCGTGCCCAGGGCAAGATGCTGGCCGCGATCAAGCAGGTCAGAGGCCCGCTCAAAGAGCTTCTGGCTGCCGACGAAAAAGTCGGCGCCCAAGGCCGGGCCGCTTCTTCCCCCTGGTTTGGCGGAATTGCCTATTTGCTGGCGACCAATCCGGCCGCCCATCAGGGAACGACCCTGGCGGACAGAAGGCAGGCAACCCGCAATCCAGAGCAAGCCCGGTCGGTCGCCGACCTTCTCATGTGCCTCGACCAGCTGGAAACCGACATCCGGAGCGGAAAACCAATACCAGCCAACCGGCTCAATGACCTGCAGCGGATCGCTAACAGCCCGGTTATTGCCGCGACGCAGGATGCGGTGAAGGTTGGGGCAGTTGTGGAAGCCGCTAAAGTTGTCGCTATCTCCTCGGCGATCGTTGTCTCCGGCGGCTTTGTTGGCGGGATCGCCGCCGAAGCTTTTGCCGCCTATGCCGGATCGGGCGCGCTGGTCACCCTGGGAGCTTTACTGGTCGAAGGGACGGTCTTTACGGCTGTTACCGTTCCCCTGGAATACGCCGTCGGGATCGGCGAGCTGCCGGACAGCGGGACTGAATGGGCGGAACGGGTGGTGACCAACGCGGCGATGATCGGAACGTTCAAAGTCGCCGGTAGGGCCTATGAAACAGTTGCCGGCTCCTACCGTTTGACCGCGCCGGTCCTGCATGAGTTTGGTCGTTTGAGCACCAGTTTTGCGGCGATGAATGGCTTTGCCCTTGGCGAACAGCTGGTCCATGGTGAGAATCCCGGGTTGGTCTTCAGCTGGAATAATCTTGGGAACCAGGCGGTCAATTCTCTGCCCAACTTTATCGGTCTGGAACTGGCGGGCCGTGCCAGCCGGCCGCTCCTGGGCCCGATCGCGGAACGGGTCAGAGGTTGGAAGGAAACCAGGCTGCAGCTAAGATTGCCGGAGATCACCCCGCGCGAGATCAACGTGGCGGAGCTGGTCGCGGCCGAAGAGCAGACCGTTTCATTAAGGACGGAGGGGACAGAGGCGGGGACCAAGGCCGAAAGGGCAAAGATCGTCCGGCCGGACAGATCAGGCCGGGGGGCGGTGCCGGAGGAGGTCAGCGATAATCCTTACGAACGGCAACTGCGTTTTGAATCGCCGGAAGAGTTTCTGGCTTTTGTCGACCACCTGGAAGGCGCAAGGCCGGATATCATTGCCCGCCGCGCCAAGCTTGCCGCCCAGGACCCGAGCACGCCGGTTTACGTTACTGACGCCCGGCAGCAGGCGCAGGCGATCTGGGATAAGATGAGCACCGGCAAGCAAACAGAGGTCAGGAGCATGCTGGGTGGAAAAGAGATAACTCCCGACCGGTTGATCGAAGGAGCGGGTGAGTTGATGATCCGGAACAAGCGGGATCCTGACTTTGCCGCCCTGCTGCGGATCAAAGGCGAACTTTTCGGGATGAAGATGTTCACAGAGACGATCGCGGCCCGCCATGGCATCAAGGCGGAATGGCTCGATCGGCTCCTCCTGACCGATCACTGGTTCACTTCGGAGATCAGCAACTTCAAAGAATCCGTGCCTCACGGGCAAACTGCGATCATCGGCCGGACGATCGGTAAACTGGATACGGTCGTGGTACCGGCCGAGTCGGGGCCAGCCAGGATAAATGGCGACACCCTGGTCGGAGCGGATGGCCGGATAAACGAAGAGGTCGAGATCAAGCGCGAGGGGCCCAGCGTGATCATTCTTGACCGGAAAACCGGTCACGTAGTGGACATGGGAACGATCGGGACCGATAATACTGTCCAGTTTGTCGGCGGGAGCGATACCCACCATTCGCTCTTTAAAAGATTCGGCCGGGCGGCCGCCGACCGGATCACGGGCTTGCGCCAGTGGTTGTGGGGCGCCGGGGTAACGGTGGCGCTGGACGAGCCGATCACCCTGCGCAAAGGGAGCACGGTTGATAAGCACAATGTCGATATCCCGGCCGGCCGCTCTCTGTCGCTGAAATTGGGCGGGGTGCCGGTGCGGCTTTACAATTTACGGGGTGCTTTCTACGTCCAGGAGATGGGAGATAATCCGTCGGAACCGCAGATGGTCAACATGCAAAAAGATCAGACCGGCCGGAAAAAGATGGGGATGCTCTCGATCGGCCGGGCCCAGGATTCTGACCTGGTCTTATCGGATAGCAACGTATCCAGCAAGCATCTGACGATCGTGATCGAGAACAGTAAAGCCCTTATTGCCGATACTTCCAGGAACGGCACGCTGGTCGATCCGCAGTCTGAGCCTTACCGACCGATCGGACCTAACGGCGGTTTTATTGAAAAAGGGCTGGAGTTCGTCAACAAAGAACAAGCCGCGAAATATATGGGTGGCAAGGTCCTGGTGGCGCTGGAGAATAATAAGTTCGCGGTGGTCGATGCCGAAGTCCTCCCCCAGATGGTCGTGAAAAACGGTCGAACGGCGTCAATGACGACCGCCGAGCTGACCGGTTATCGGGACGCCTACTTGCGGCCGCTGGAACAGGAATTGGCTAAAGCAACTAAGCTCCAGCTGCAGCAGCAGGGTGGTGCTGGATTAGGCTTTGAGCGGCCGGCGATCTCAGCCGCTGCTGCTAAAGCAGCCGGTCGTCCGGAGATGGCGGGGCAAGCCGGGGCACTCCTCAGAATAAAACCGAAGCCGGGACAAAAGCTGATCTTTATCGGCGACCTGCACGGTAACATCGGCAACCTGCAGCGCCTCGTGGCGGAATACGGCCCGAAACTGGAGAAGGGAGAGGTAGCGCTTGTCTTTCTGGGAGACGCGATCCACGAAGAAACCGGGAACATAAACGACATCAGCGGCTCCTTAAAGGTAACAGACACGCTGCTGCAGCTTAAGAACGCTTACCCCGATTCGGTCCATTACATCAAGGGGAATCATGATGAGGTTGTGAGCGACGTTGCCAAAAAGTTCTATAAAAAGATTAACGGCGTTCCGGTATTCCAGGGGATCATTTTCCGGGACAAACTGGTTGAAGCGCGCGGTGAAGAATACGCGCAGGCGCTGCAAGCGTTTTTCGATGCCTCTCCACGGGTGGTTACATTTGAGGCTGCCGGCCAGGAACATTATGCCGCGCATTGCGCCTTCGATCCGAACAAAGGGACAAAGATCTCGCCGGACACGGCGGTTAACGCGGCGATCGATCCCAAGTTAGACTGGTCTTTGAGTTGGTCCCGGCCGGTGGAGCATTACGATCAAAACGGCATAGCTAATCTGCGCAAAAGCATGGGTCTGGCGCCCAATGCCTTGGTCCTGGTCGGGCATACTCACGATCCGAGCGGGAATGGCGCGGCGGCCTGGGTCCCGCAGGGCATGCCCGGGCACCTGGTCCTGATGAGTAATGATAGCCAGGCTTTGAGCGTAGTGGAAGCTGACGGGAAAAGCTTGAAAGTTAAGGATTTGATCGGCCGGTCCGGGTTGAGCCGCTAGTTAACGTTTCGCCTCAACTGCTCCAGCTTTTGCCGGCTATAGGTAACGTCGAGAGAGTCATCCCCTCGGGACGAATAAATATGTGCTCCTTGATTTCTGATCGCGACCGAGGCGATCGAATCGTTTTCCCGCTCATACTGGTAGCGGAGGTTGCGCCAATCAGTCGGGGAAAGTTTATCCGCCTCCTTAACCAACACGTCCTGATAACGGAAGAAAACAGCGATATCCCCGGCTTCCCGGCTATCGGCTAACGCGTCGACACTGGCCCGGTAAAGGTCCAGCTCTTCCGGATAGTTGTAACAAAGACCCAGGTAACGATCGCCGAACCGCTGGTCTGAGACGAAATGGGACGCTTCTCTTAACGCCTTGAGATCGAGCGACCCGGTCCGTTGCAGACGTTCGTTAAGCCGGTCCAGGAGCGCCTCGTCGCGGCTCAACGCGAAGAAAGCCGCCGGCGTGATCAGGAGGAGGCGCGACATCAGTTCCGGCTGGCCAAATAGTCCCGTCGTTTCCGCCAGCGCCGGCATTCTTCCCGCATTGATCGCTCCGCCGACTAGCGGTAGTTGGACCACTTGTGGCCAGGTACCGGCCCGAAAGTGCTTATGGAGCAGGCTTTGCGAGATGACATAATCGCCGTTGCCGAGGGAAAAGATGTTATTGTAGCTTCCGGGTTCGATCACGAGGCGGCGGGTAGAGGCATAATCCTGATCTCTGATCGCGAACTGGATCAGCAGATGGAGGTTCCGGACCGCTTCACTGCTCTTCAGCGTTTCGGGATTGACCACGTCGATGCCGAACATCCGGAAAAATTGGCGGGCGAATCTGGGGTCTTCGGGTAATCCCGCCCGGTCGGGCTCGCCTTCATAGGCTGATTCAAAACGGCCGGCTTCGGCCCCCTGGGGGTCCCTTTTTAACTGCAAGCCAAAATAGCCGTGCTCGCCGAAGCGCTGGACGGAAAAACCGGCGTCGTTGAGCCCGGCTTCATCCAGCGTCTCTTCGCGTAGGCCGAGCTGTAGCCTCTGGAGTAACTCGACATTCCGGTTCAGCTCGCGAAAAGCGGCTGAAGTCGCCATGACCAGATGGCGCCCCACCTCATAATATTGTTCTTTCAGGACATTTAGACCGGGGAATTTTTGCCGGGCGGCGGTCAGCCGGGCTTGATTAATGGTTTGGCTCAGCTCAGCCTGAGAAAAGGCGTAAGGGAGCATGGTCATACAATGACCGAGCTTGAGCATTCCTCTGAAGGCACTCATGGTAAAGTATCTTCGTCATAAATATGGGCGAATTTCAAGGAAAATGCCTGCTTTTTGTCACAGCGGATTATGCTATAATTTATTCATGAAGGACTTTATCTCCATCCACGACCTGTCCGCCCCGGAGGTTAACGCGATCCTCGAACTGGCCGCCGACCTCAAAGAGAAACAGAAGAACAAGATCAAGCACGAGTACCTCTGGGCCAAATCGCTGGCGATGATCTTCGAAAAACCGTCGACCCGGACCCGGGTCTCCTTTGAGATCGGCATCTGGCAGCTCGGCGGGCTTGGGATCAATCTCGACCAGGAGGCGACCGGGCTGGGGACCCGCGAATCGATCCCCGACGTTGCCCGGACGCTCTCCCGCTTTGCCGACGCCATCCTGATCCGGACCTTTGCCCACCAGAAGGTAATTGAGCTGGCCAGGCACGCTTCGGTCCCGGTGATCAACGCCCTCTCGGACGAATCCCATCCGTGCCAGGCGCTCTCCGACGTCTTTACGATCATCGAGCATAAGGGGAAAGAGCTGAAAAAGCTCAAACTGGCCTATATCGGCGACGGAAACAACGTCTGCAACTCGTTGATGTACGCTGCCCCCAAAGTCGGGCTGAACCTGGTCGTTGCTACTCCGCCCGGGTACGAACCGGACGAGCCGGTGACCGAACGGGCGTTCGCCGACGCGTTGAAAGCCGGGATCTCGATCGAAGTAACTAACGACCCGGTCGTCGCCGCCAAAAATGCCGACATCATCTACACCGATGTCTGGGCGTCGATGGGGCAGGAGAGCGAGAGCGCCAAACGGGCGAGCATCTTCAGCTACTATCAGATCAATAAAGAGCTCGTCAAATTAGCCAAGCCGGATTATATCTTTATGCACTGCCTGCCGGCCCACCGCGGTCAGGAAGTGACCGACGAAGTCATCGACAGCCGGAATTCGGTCGTCTTCGACCAGGCGGAGAACCGGCTTCACGTCCAGAAAGCGATCCTGGTCAAACTGCTAGGAGGGGATAATGTCCAAGGTTAAAAAAGTCGTACTCGCCTATTCGGGCGGCCTCGATACCTCGATCATGATCAAGTGGCTTAAGGATAACTACGGTTGCCAGGTTATTTGTTACGCGGCCGACGTCGGTCAGGCGGACGAACTGAACGGCTTGAAGCAGAAAGCGCTCAAGACCGGCGCCGCCAAGATCTATATTGAAGACCTGAAAGACGAGTTCGCCCGCGACTTTGTTTTTCCGATGCTCAAAGCGGGCGCGATTTACGAAAATCAGTACCTGCTCGGTACCTCCGTTGCCCGGCCGGTCATCGCCAAGCGGCAGGTGGAGATCGCCAAAAAAGAGCAGGCCGACGCCGTTGCCCACGGCGCGACCGGCAAGGGGAACGACCAGGTCCGCTTTGAACTGACGTTCAAAGCGCTGGCGCCGGAGCTCAAGATCATTGCCCCGTGGCGGGAGTGGGAGTTGGGTGGCCGGGAAGAAGAGATCGAATATGCCAACCAGCATCATATCCCGATCCCTGTGACCAAAAAAAAGCCGTATTCTTCGGACCGCAACCTCTGGCACATCAGTTATGAGGGGGGCATTCTTGAGGACCCCTGGTTCGAACCCAAAGAAGAGATGTTCCTCCTGACCGTCTCTCCGGAAAAAGCGCCCAGCCGGCCCGAATACCTGGAGATCGGTTTCGTCAAAGGCGAACCGGTCAGCGTCAACGGCCGCCGACTGAAACCGGTCCAGCTGATCCAGACGCTGAATAAGATCGGCGGCCGGCACGGGATCGGCCGGGTCGACATTGTGGAGAACCGGCTGGTCGGGATCAAGTCGCGCGGTGTTTACGAAACCCCGGGTGGGACCATCCTTTACGCCGCCCACCAGGCGGTGGAGACGCTGACGCTCGACCGCGACGTAGCGCATTACAAGCTCCAGGTCGCTCAGCGCTACGCCGAGCTAGTTTACAACGGCCAGTGGTTCACGCCGCTCAAGCGGGCGCTCGACGCGTTCATTAACAGCACGCAGGCGAACGTGACCGGCGTCGCCCGGTTAAAACTTTACAAGGGAAATTGCACGGTCGTCGGTCGTCGGGCCGCCCGGTCGCTCTACCGGCCCGACCTGGCTACTTTCGAAAAAGAGTCCGCCTATAACCAGCAGGATGCCGAAGGTTTTATCAACCTCTTCGGTTTGCCGCTCAAAGTCGAGGCCCTGACCCGAAGGAGGAAGTAAACCATGAAAAAAGAAGCAAAACCGTGGGCGGGGCGTTTCCGCCTGCCGACCTCAAAGGCGACTGAGGCGTTCACCAGCTCGGTTCATTACGACATCCGCCTCTACAAGCAGGACATCATCCAGAGCATCGCCTACGCGCGCGCGCTGACCAAGGTCCACGTTCTAAACGCGGCCGAAAGTAAGAAGATCATCCAGGCGCTGGAGGCGATCATGCGGGAGCTCGAGCACGGCCGGCTCAAGCTCGATCCGGAACTCGAGGATGTCCACATGAACATCGAGGCCTTTTTGATCCAGAAGGTCGGCGAAATGGGGAAAAAGCTGCACGCTGGCCGGAGCCGCAACGACCAGGTGGCGACCGACCTGCGTATGTATCTTAAGTACGAGGTGACCGAGGTCGTCTTCCTGATCAAAAAGCTTCAGGAGGCGCTGCTTGAACAGGCGGAGAGCAACATCAAGGTGATCATGCCCGGCTACACCCATATGCAACGGGCCCAACCGCTCCTCCTCTCGCATCATTTCCTCGCCTATTATGAGATGCTCCGGCGCGACAAGGAACGCTTTCTGGCGGCCGGCAAGGCGGCGGACGTAATGACGCTCGGTTCCGGGGCGCTGGCCGGCACCGCGTTCGATATCGATCGGGAGGGGTTGGCCAAGGAGCTCGGCTTTGCCCGGGTCTCCCGCAACAGCCTTGACGCGGTGGCCGACCGCGATTTTGCCATTGAATTTCTTGCCGCCTGCTCCCTGCTGATGATGCATCTTTCCCGGTTATCGGAAGAGCTGATCATCTGGTCGACTTTCGAGTTTAATTTTATCAAGCTGTCGGACAAGTACACCACCGGCTCCTCGATCATGCCGCAGAAAAAGAACCCGGATGTCGCCGAACTGGCGCGCGGCAAGACCGGCCGGGTTTACGGCGATCTGTTCGCCCTGCTGACCGTGATGAAGGGTTTGCCGCTCGCCTACAACCGGGACATTCAGGAAGACAAAGAAGCTCTTTTTGACGCGGTCGACACGGTCAAGGCTGTCCTGGGGATCTATCCGGAAATGCTGCTGACGATGAAGGTCAACGCCGAGGAGATGAAGGCGGCCTCGAAAAAAGGTTTTCTGACCGCGACCGACCTGGCCTACTATTTGGTCCGCCGCGGCGTGCCGTTTCGCGAGGCGCACGCGATCGTCGGCAAGATCGTTGCTTATTGCGAAGAGTCCAACATGCAGATCGAATACCTGTCGCTGCAGCAGCTCAAGCAGTTTTCTCCCGAGTTTGGTTATGACGCGACCCGGTTCTTGTCGGCCGAGAGCAGTATAGCCAGCCGCGACATGACCGGCGGCACCGCACCCGTCCGGGTAAAGGAGGCGATCAAGCGTGCTCGAAAAGAGCTTCTGCATGATCAAGCCTGACGGTCTGGCTCGCGATCTGGAAAAAGAGATCCTGAAAAGGATCGAGCTGACCGGGCTCCGGATTGAGGCCAGTCGGTCAGTCGCGCTGACGCCGGCCGAGGCGGCCGAGCTGTACCAGCCGCATGCCGGAAAACCGTTCTATGACGGGTTGATAAAATTCATCACTTCCGGACCGGTGACCGTCTGCCAGATCGCCGGTGAAGATGCCATTGCCCGGCTCCGCCAGCTGATGGGGGCGACCGATCCCCGGGCGGCGGCGGCGGGGACGATCCGCGGCGACCTGCGCGAAGCGGACGTTATCGGTGAGCACGGTACGATCAAGAACCTGATCCACGGTTCCGATAGCCCTGAGTCCGCCCGGCGCGAACTGGCCATATTTTTCGGCTGATGAAGAAGTTTATCCTGATATTTTGTCTGCTCGGCTGCGCTTTACCGCTGCAGGCGGAAGAGACGGTCGACGACGCGATCAAGGCCACGCAGCAGGGCGCGGCCGATATGCAGCAATCGTACGAGAAGTTGAAAAAGTACGAAAAGCTCGCGCCAGCCCAGCAGGTCCGTTATGACCAGCTCCCCGATATCAAACGACCGATCAATGACTACGGAAATGTGGTTGGCACCGACCTGATCGTTAAGCTGGGCCCGTTGGTCAGCAAGCTTAAGAAGTATTACGCGGTCGACTTCCGGGTCCTGGTCATGCCGATGATCGACACGCCCGATTTTCCGACCTATTGCCAGCAGCTGTACGATCATTACGACGTCGGCGGTAAAGCCAAAGGGCAAGATCACGGGGTTCTCCTGGTCGTTTCCGTCCTTGATCGCCGGGTTAAGATCATTACCGGGAACGCGGTCGCGGTGGCGGTGACGGCGCAAGCCCGGGTCGACATTGAACAGCGGGTCATGGCCGAACTGACAACCGGCCAATTCGGCCGGGGGGTGGAGATCGGGGTTACCAGCATTACGGAATTGATCGACAAGAACTGGCCGCGGACAGCACCGGCCGGGGTGGAATTCGATTGGCAAAAGGCTTCGTGGCCGCTTTTTCTGCTGGTTATTTTTGCCGTCGCCCTGACGCTGGTGGTCGGCGGCGGAGTGTTGATGGCTTTTGGTACGATCGTTGGCGGGGCGTTCGGTTACATGTTTCTCGGGACCTTCGGTCTGATCACGGGTTCGCTGCTCGGGTTTTTGATCTTTTACAACCGCAACGAAAGCAGTGAGTTCCTGGAGATGTTCACAGAGCAAGATGATGATAAGACAAAAAACAAGCCGCAATCGACGATTTAAACTGGCGGCAGCAGTTTGGCTGCTGGGAACGCTGGTCTGGGCGGCCGGCCTGGACCTGCCGCGGCCGGTCGGTTATGTCAACGACTATGTCGGGTTGCTGACCAGCCGCGAGGCGGACCGGTTGGACGATTTGGCCAAAACGCTGGCCGCCCGGACCGGTGCGGAGATGGCGGTAGCGATCGTTAAAACGGCCGCGCCGGCCGATCCCAAAACCTACGCCCACGAATTGTTCAATCAGTGGGGCCTGGGCGAGAAACAAAAACACAACGGCCTGCTGATCTTTCTCGCTCAGGAAGAAAAACGGATCGAGATCGAGGTCGGCTACGGTCTGGAGGGGGCGATCAACGACGCTAAAGCCGGCGCGATCCTCGACCGTTACGTCATCCCGTACTTTAAACAAGGCCAATTTGGCGAGGGGTTGTACAACGGTGCCGCGGCGCTGGCGGCCGAGATCGCCAGGGAGAACGGAGTAGAGTTGGGCGGAGGCTATAAGGCGGAAGCGAAGGCGAAGGAGAAAGAAGACGACGACCCCCTGGTCACTACCGCGGTCACGCTTCTGATCCTGTTAATGATGTTTGCCCGGGGAGTGTTTTTCGGCCTGCTGGGCGCCGTTGTCGGTGGGGCGCTCGGGTTTGCGCTTGGTGGTATCCCGGGCGCGATCATTGGAGCGCTTTTTGGATTTGTGGTATCATATTTCTCGTTCGGCCGGGGTAAATGGAATGGCGGCGCCGGTTGGGCCGGTGAGTTCATGGGTGGGAGCTGGGGGGGTGGCGGTTGGTCGGGCGGGGGTGGTGGTTTCGGTGGTTTTGGCGGTGGGGGGAGCGGAGGCGGCGGCGCGGGACGCGGTTGGTAATTTTAAAGGAGGCAATAACATGTGGCGATGGTTAATTGGGATCCTGGTTGTCGTGCTGGTCGGCGGGATGTGGGTGGCCGGTGTTTATAACGGACTCGTTGGTCTCGACCAGAACGTCAAACAATACTGGGCGCAGATCGAGAACCAGCTGCAGCGGCGCTATGACCTGATCCCCAATCTGGTGGAAACGGTCAAAGGTTACGCTAAGCACGAGAAAGAGCTGCTGGAGAACGTCACTGCGGCGCGTTCGGCCTGGGCCGGCGCGAAAACGACCGGCGAAAAAGTCGCCGCCGCCAATCAGATCGAAGGGGCGCTCGGCCGGTTGATGGTCGTGGTCGAGAATTATCCGACGCTCAAGGCGTCCGAGAATTTCCGGGCGCTGCAGGATGAGCTGGCCGGGACCGAGAACCGGATCAGTTTTGCCCGTCAGAACTACAACCAGGCGGTCCAGGCATACAACACCTCGGCCCGCAGCGTACCGACCGTCCTGTTTGTCGGGCTCTTCGGTTTTGATCGGGAAAAAACCTTCTTCCAGGCGGTCAAAGAAGCTCAGTCAGCCCCTAAGGTAAAGTTCTAATGTCTCGACGGAGCTCGACATAAAATGAAGATCAAGGTTGAATGCCGGGAATTGGCTCAGGTTAGCTGCGATTTGCTGGTCGTTAATGTTTTTGCCGGGCAGAAAAAACTGGACGGCGCGACCGCTGCGGCCGATAAGGCTTTGGGGGGGATGATCACCAGTTTGCTCAAGGATGGCGAGATCACCGGCAAGCTCGGGCAGATAACGCTCCTCCACTGGTCCGGCAAGCTGAAGGCCGGCAAGATCGCGGTCGTCGGTTTGGGCGAACAGAGCAAGATCGATCTGGAAGCGGTCAGGACCGCTTCCGCCGCGGCGATCAAGGCGGCCAGGGAGAGCAAGGCAAAAAAAGTGGCGACGATCGTTCACGGCTGCGGCTGCGGTGAGACCGATCCGGTCGAGGCGGCCAAAGCGGTGGTCGAGGGGTCGGTTCTGGGCGTTTACCGGTTCGCCGGTTATGCCAAAGATAAAGAGGAGACGGAGTTTGCGCCGGCGGAGCTGGTCCTGTTCGATCACGATCGGGCCAAGATCGGCAAGCTAAGCCGCGGGGCAAAGCTCGGACTGATCATTGCCGAAGCGGAGAACCACGCCCGCGACCTGGTCAACATGCCGGCCAATCGGATGACCCCTTCCGTTTTTGCCGCGCTGGCCAAACGGATCGCTAAGATCAATCGTTTAAAGTTCACCCAGCTTGACCCGAAAAAAGCCGGGATGGAACTCTTTTGGGCTGTAGCCAAAGGTTCGAACGAGCCACCCAAGCTGATCGCCCTGGAGTACCGCGGAGCGCCCCGGTCCAAGGAAAAGATCGCTTTGATCGGGAAGGGGATCACTTTTGACTCGGGCGGCATTTCGCTCAAACCGTCCAAGAATATGGACGAAATGAAATCCGACATGGCCGGCGCGGCCGCCGTGCTCGGCGTAATGAGCCTCTTGTCCGACCTGAAGCCGAAGCACAATGTCATTGGGATCATTCCTTTGACCGAGAACATGCCCTCCGGGCACGCGACCAAGCCGGGCGACATCGTTGGTTCGCTCTCCGGCTACACGGTGGAGGTCACCAATACCGACGCCGAAGGGCGGATGATCCTGGGCGACGCCATAACCTACGCGAAAAAACGGGGCGCGACCAAAATGATCGACATTGCCACGCTGACCGGCGGGGCGATCGTTGCTCTGGGAGATGCGGCGACCGCGGTGATGGGTAACGACCAGACGCTGGTCGACCAGGTGTTGGCGGCGGGAAACCGCAGCGGCCAAAAAATGTGGCAGCTGCCGATCTACGATGAATATAAAGAATCGATGAAGAGCCAGGTCGCCGACCTGAAAAATACGGCCGGCACCGGTAAAGCCCAGCCGAGCACCGGCGCCGCGTTCCTCAGCAAGTTCGTCGGTGACACCCCCTGGGCTCACCTGGACATCGCCGGCACCGCTTTTCTGCAAAAGAGCCGCGGTTACCTCCCCGAAGGGGCGACCGGCGTTCCGGTCCGGACCTTGATCGAACTGCTTAACGGATGAAGTTCGTTCTGCCCGCGGTCCTGCTCTGGCTGGTGTTGGTAACGGGCGCGGCCGGAGTCTCCCTCGAAGCGGAAAATAACCCGGTCGTCAAAGAGGCTTTTCGGCTCAAGGTCTGGAATTGCGCTGATGGGACGATCGAGGTCAGCGCCGACCGCGGAAAGAGCTGGCGGCGGATCGGGTCGGTCGTTTACCCGACCGAGCAGACCAATGCCGATTCCTTTGCGGCGGCCGCCTGGGTGGCGGACGGCAAAGTCGCCGCGACCGCCGTCAATGCTATCCACCTGAAGGTCTCGACCGAGGCCGATGGCCGGGCGGTGATCTTCAGCTTGCTCCCGGCCGAATTATTGGTTAAACCGGACAACTATCGCTCTTATTTCAATGCGACCTCCTCGATCTACACTGATATTCCCGGCGGGACGACCATTTTCGGCGGCGGTTACGCCCCGTTAGTCGGCAACACGGTCCTTCTCAGCCGTGCCGGTTACCAGCCGGTCCCCTGGCCGACCGGGTACCGGCCGCTCCTAAATGACCGGATCTATATTCTGGTCGACAAGCCGGTCGAGTACCCCAAAGAGATCGTCCTGGAGAATAAGGTGGACGGGGCAGTGACCCTGACCTATTTTGACGGGCTGGCAAGGCTGGTCGGCCGGGTGGTGAAGCCGGTCAGCGGCGTCGGCCGCTTCGAAGGGACCAAATATGCCGCGCCGGGACGGATCCGCGCCAACCATCCCGGCGTGATCGACGTCTCCACCTCACGCCTTGGCCAGATCGGCGGTTTCCAGATCGTCCCGGCCAAACACGGTGAGAACATCAAATACGCCATGACCTCGCCCCAGTGGCTGGTGATCGGCCCGCTCGATCCGAGCAACGAGGCGTTTGAAGGGCGGGCGCCGTTCTTCAAATACTTTATCCGGCCGAATTATGCGGTCACCGATCTGGCTGGCGAAGATTGGCCGGAGAAGCTGCTGGCGCGTTTCCTGGTGGAGGTGCGGCGAACCGACTCGGCCAAATGGGAGCCGGTGCCGGTAGTGGAATTCAGCGATTATTTCCTGACGGGGAACGTGATCGCCAGGGCGAACAGCGCCCTGCGGGATGTGACCGCGGTCCGGATCGTCTTTCCGATCGAGTGAAGGATTTGTTATAATTGATCAATGACCAAGTTCTATCTGACCACGCCCCTTTATTACGTTAACGACGTTCCCCACATTGGGCATGCCTATACGACCATTGCGGCTGATGTGCTGGCCCGCTTTAAGCGGAACCAGGGCTTTGATGTCCGGTTTCTGACCGGGACCGACGAGCATGGCCAGAAGGTCTGGAAGGCGGCCGAAGCAGCCGGCAAGACCCCGCAACAGTTCGTCGATGAGATCGTCGGCCGGTTCCAGTCGGCCTGGCAGACCCTGGGGATCACCTACGATGACTTTATCCGGACGACCGAGCCGCGGCACGAAAAGGCGGTGCAGGCGATCTTTGGCCGGTTGCTCAAGCAGGGAGACATCTATAAAGGCGAATACGAGGGCTGGTATTGCGTCCCTTGCGAGACCTTTTGGGCGGAGGGGGAGTTGCGGGAGGATATGGAAGGGCGCAAGCTCTGTCCCGACTGCGGCCGGCCGACCGATCTGCTCAAGGAAGAGACCTATTATTTCAAATTATCTAAATACCAGGAGAAGATCCTTAAGCATTTGGAAACCCACCCCGAGTCAGTCCAGCCCGTTTCCCGGCGCAATGAGGTCTACCAATTCGTTAAACAGGGCCTAAAAGACCTTTCGATCACTCGGACCGCTTTCCCCTGGGGAGTTGTTGTTCCGGACGACCCCAAGCATGTGGTTTATGTCTGGTTCGACGCCCTGATCAACTATATCTCGGCGATCGGTTATCCGGATAGCCCGGACTTTAAAAAATGGTGGCCGGCCGACGTCCACCTGATGGGGAAAGAGATCGTCCGTTTCCACGCGGTGATCTGGCCGGCGATGCTGATGGCCCTTGATCTCCCCCTCCCGAAAAAGGTCTTTGGTCACGGCTGGTGGACAGTTGAAGGCCAGAAGATGTCCAAGTCCAAGGGAAACGTTGTCGATCCTCTGGCGCTGGCGGCAAAATACGGCGTCGAACCGGTCCGCTACTTTATCCTGCGCGAGGTCCCCTTTGGGGTGGACGGCGACTTCTCGATGAATTCGTTCATTAAACGCTTCAACGCGGACCTGGCAAATGACCTGGGAAATTTGTTAAGCAGAACATTGACGATGGTGGAGAAGTATTTTCAGGGTCAAGTGCCAAGCAGCAAGGGTCATGAAGATAAAGAAATGACGGAGCTGATTGCCAGGATACCGGCGGATGTTGCTGCGGCGATGGAGCAGCTCGCTTTCTCGGATGCGCTGGGGGCGATCTGGCAACTGATCAGTAGCGCGAACGTTTATATTGAAAAGCAGGCCCCCTGGTCGCTGGCGAAGAAGGGGGAGACAGAGAAGCTCGCCGTTGTCCTGAGCACCCTGGTCCAGGCGCTTAAAGTTGCCGCTGATAACCTGACCCCATTCATGCCCGCGACCGCCAAACAGATCTTAACCCAGCTGAATCCTGGCGGCGAAAAGGTTGCCAAGGGAGATCCGCTTTTTCCCCGGATCGAACAGTAGCCGTTTCCGACACCGTTGACGAAAATCACTACACTTTAGCCCCGTTTTACGCTTAGAGGCGCCTGGTAATAAAGTTGCTGTATAACCAGCTGTCGCATATTGCGGTTTCTATTTAAGAAAACAGTAATGAAATCCCTAATTTTATCCCGAAACTGCTGTGTCCCGAATTATCCTAAAGGGGAATCTCGAAAAAACTCGAAAACCCTAAATAACCCTAATGGCCGGTGGGGCTAAAATGGCTGAATTGCTGTACCCGGAGCTCAGCTACAAGATCGTTGGTGTCCTTTTCGAGGTCTTCAGGCGGCATCGCACCGATTATCGGCAGATCTATGGCTACTTGCGTCGGAGCAAGCTGGAGTTGGGGATCCTGGCCCGCTTTGGTGTTAACGGCGTTGAAACAAAACGAGTTCTCAGAGGCTATGATCAATGATTAGGGCCTTTTCGGATTTTAGGGCATTTTCGGGTTTGATCTTTCGGATAGTTAGAGAACAAAAATTAGGGATAGGATTAGGGACCAAACCATTGAATAGCCGCCAAACCGCCGCTTTCTGTTCTCAGCTCAAAGCTTTGCTGGCCGCTGGTCTGCCGCTGCTGGCTGCCCTGAAAATACTAAAGTGTCACGCTCAAGCCGGCCGGCTGATCAGCGAGGGAGAACAGTTAAGCCGGGCGTTACGGGGAATACTTCCCGATCTGGCCTGCGGGGCGATCGGGGCGGCCGAACAGGTCGGGGCGCTCGAAGATTGTTTGGCCCGGTTGGCAGCTCATTATGAACATCAGGCGGAAACGCATGAGAAGTTGATCGGCTCACTTATTTATCCGCTCTTTGTTTTGCTCTTGAGTGTTGGGTCACTCTTCGGTCTGATCTTTTTTATTCTGCCGGGGATGAACGAGCTGTTTGTTGATCTAAACACCCCCTTGCCGGCGTTGACCGCCGGGATATTAAACGTTAGCGAACTGTTGGCCCGCGGCTGGATAGCATGGTTAATCGCGAGCGTGGCCGTTCTTGTTATTGTGGCCCTAATGGTCCGGCGACAGCCGCTCCAGACCGAAAGGGCCATTTTACGAGCCCCCGTGGTCGGTCGGTTTTATCGCCAGGAGCAGGTCGTTCAGGTTCTGGGGACGCTCGGGACTTTATTACGTGGCGGGACGCCGATCCGAGAGGCGTTGCAACTAACCGCCGACTCGCTCCGGAGCGTGGTTTACCGGCAAGTGATCGGTTCGGTCGGATCCGCGGTCGAGCAGGGGACGGCCTTAGGTGCGGCTTTAGGGCTGACCGGATCGTTCCCGGAGGAGGCGATCCAGCTGATCGCGGTTGGCGAGGGGAGCGGTCAGCTGGCAGAGATGCTGGCCAGTGCTGCCGATTTCCAGATCAAACAAAGGGAGTTTCAGCTTAAACGGCTAACCACCCTGCTGGAACCGGCGCTGACCCTGGCTGTCGGCGGAGTAGTTGCCTTGATCGTCGTGGCCATGTTCCTGCCGCTCATCAATATGATTTCCAGCCTGCAGTAGAGTATAATTAAAGAAGGTGAAGTTATGAGAAAAGGATTTACTTTAGTCGAGATCCTGGTCGTGATCGGCATCATCAGCTTGCTAGCGGTCTTTCTGGTGCCAAACCTGCTCGGGGCGCGCGACCGGGCCAAGGAGGCGGCGGTCAAGGGGGTCATGCACTCAGTGCAGCTGGCGCTCGAAGCCTACCAGATGGAGAACGATGTTTATCCGATCGCCAAGAATATCGCTCTCGAATCGCTCTGCAAGAACTACCTGATGAGCGGTGATTATCTAGGCGCCGTGCCGAAGAATCCTTTTACCGGGATGCCGTACACCGACGCCGACCTGGCGGGGAAGGTCGTCTACAGTTATGACGATACTACCGGCAAGTACATGTTAACTGGTTACAAGCGGAATGGTTTATCCAAACTTCAAGAACTTTCTAATATGTAGCCTGTTACTCTGGCTGGTAGCGGCCGCTGCCGCCGTCAGCCATGACCCCGAAGGAGTTCTTCGCTTTTCCCTGGGGGGCGAAGTTTCACTGCTCAACCCGATCCTCTCGACCGACAACGTCTCCTCCGCGGTCGAAAGCGCGATCTTTTCCGGGCTGGTGACCTTTAATGAACAACTGGAGCCGGTCCCTGACCTGGCGGAGAGTTGGGCGGTATCCAAAGACGGCAAGGTCTGGACCTTTAAGCTGAGAAAAGACGTTAAATGGCACGACGGCGTCCCGTTCACCGCTGACGACGTGGTTTTTACTTTCAAATCGATCCTTGACCCCAAAGTCAACTCGGTCCGCCGGAGCGATTATATTATCGACGGTCAGCCGATCGTCTTCTCCGCGCCGGACCAGTACACCGTCAAAGCGGTATTGCCCAAACCGTTCGCTCCCTTCCTGGTCCACGCGGCAATGAGCGTCATCCCCAAACATCGGCTGGCGGGGAAAGATATCAATACGGCGGACTTTAATCGCCAACCGGTCGGGACCGGGCCTTTCATCTTTAAAGAATGGAAGACCGGCGATTATGTGAAGGTTGCCCGCAACCCTCATTACTATTTGGGCGCTCCACTGCTCAAGGCGATCGAGTACAAGATCATTCCGGATGATAATTCTTCCTTGGTGGCGCTGGAAGCGGGGGAGATCGACGAGGCTGGTATTCCCCCCAAGGATTATTCCCGGATGAAAACGGTCAAGGGGATCAAGGTTTATGAGTCGGATGTCCTCCTTTACACTTATCTCGGTTTTAACCTGGCCAATCCCAAGTTCGCCGATAAACGGGTTCGCCAGGCGCTAGCCTACGCGACCGATCGGAAGCAGCTGGTCGGGCTCCTTTTCCGCGGTCTGGCTACTCCGGCTTATGCCCCCTCCGCGCCGATCTCCTGGGCCTATTCTGATCGGGTGCAGAAATACGACTACAACCTGGAACGGGCCAAACAGTTGCTGCAGGAGGCGGGGGCGGAGAACTTAGAGTTCACTATCCTGGTCAACCAGGGGAATAAGGAGCGGGAAAAAGCCGCCGTCATCCTGCAGCAGCAGTACAAAAAGATCGGTGTCAAGGTCAACGTGCGGGTAATGGAATGGTCGGCGATCCTTAAGGTCGTTAACGCTCCCAAAGATCCGAAAGAATTTGAGGCGGTTATCATGGGGTGGTCGCTCGGCCTCGATCCCGATGGTTATTCGATCTGGCATTCCAGCCAATACCCTAAAGGGTTCAACTTTATCAAATACAAAAATGCCGACGTCGATCGTTTGCTGGAAGAGGGGCGGACGACGATCGATAAGAACAAGCGCAAAGCGATCTACGGTCAACTCTGGCAGGCGATCGCCGCCGATCAGCCTTACATTTTCCTCTGGTACCCGAAAGCGGTTGCCGGGGTCAACGAACGGGTCGGCGGCTTGGCCAAGCCGGGTCCAGCTGGCCTCTTCCTTCACATTGAAAAAGTTTATATCAAAAAGTGACCTAACCGCGGCGGTAGAGCCAGAGCTTGATCCCTTCGCTTGTCAGGCGGATCAGGTTGATCGCTCCGGTGGTCAAACCGATAAACGGATGCATGCCAAAATGAAGGCCGACGATCAGCACATTCTCCCAGATGCGAGCGACCAGGCGTTGTTTGGCGGCTGATTTTTTCTCGGTTATGGTCGGTTCGCAGGCAGATGGTTCCGTTTCGGCCGGTTTTTTATCCCCCAGACAGTAAGCCAGGGCGCCGGAAAACACGGCTAAGCTAATCGTTTGCGCCAAGGTCATAAAACCGAGGACTTTTGGTTCGTGTCTCGCAAATTCGATCGCAAAACGAAAAGCGGAGTAGCTGATCAGCCCGAGGGCAAAAGTTTTGCCTGCCGGTAAACGTTTAGAAAGGCGAGTCAATTCTAAGCCGAGGCTGATATCGACCGCGCTGGAGACGGCCTCGGTCGGCAAGCCGAAGATCTCCCCGGAACAGCAACCAGCCGACCAACAGCCGAGCCGCCCGATCCCCAAACCGATCAGCGCGGCCGGGGTCAATGCGTCATAAAGCTTGAGGACCGGGGTCTTGGTTATCTTGCCGAAGGCAAAAAGCCAGCCGGTCCCTCCCAGCAAACCGCCGTACCAGGTGCCAAGGTCATGGCCAAGATTATTGATCGCCTGCGGATGTTGCGCCAGGTGCAACCCGATCGAGCCCGCTATTCCGACTGCTGTGGTCGATAGGAAGGCAAGGCTGGCCGTTGTCGCCTTGATACCCTTGTTAAGAGAGGATTTGACCGCTAGCGAGAAAGCCAACCAAATCCCCCAGCCGACCATGTGCGGATAGATATTACCGACTTCCAAAGAGGTGCCGATCCTGGTTAGCGGTAAACCTTGTTCCAACCGGGGTTGAGCGTAATAATTAATGATAAGCAAGCCGGGGAGCAGATAAAAAGAATTCTTAACGGCGGCTTTGGTTGTTTGCCAGACCCGGCGCGGCAGGCTGGGACGCGTTGGTCCGATCTTGTTGATGCCGCTCATGATTCGAATATCCCCCTTTGGCCGCGATGGAGTTGATCGCGCAATAGCGACAGCGGCAAAGCGGCCAAAGCGACCAGCCCGATCGAGACCGGGTAGAGCGGGGCAAGCAAACCGGTCAGCAGATAGAGGGACATTTGTCCGAGAGTGTTCCAGCGTCGTGTCGTAAAGGCCTGGACCAAAGTTTGGCCGCGTCCGGGCTTATCAGTGCTTGTCCCGGTTGAACTCTTGGCAAGCAACCCTCCGCAAAGCAGATCGCCCAGCAGCAACGAAGTTCCAACGGCTGCCGCAATATCGGCCAGATTGCCGGTATACCAGCCGGCGAGCTTGATAAAATCGGTTACGCCGCCTTTGACGAGCCGTTCGCTCAAATTCCCGACGGCTGCTCCGCCGATCAAGGCCAGCGAAAGCCTGGCGACTTTTGATCTGGCTTTCACAAAAAGGGCGGCCAGAGATACCAAGCCGACCGCAAAATAGATCTTTTCCCCCCAGCCAAAATTACCGGGCTGGTTAAACGCGTAACCGCGGTTGATCTCATTGGTCAGATAAAGCGTTTTATCGACCAGCCAGACTTTGGCTCGATAAGGGATAGTGTGTTTGATAGCCGCTTTGCTGGCCAGGTCTGCAACCGCGACCGGCAGCGTGACCCTGGTACTATAGTAATAAGCTGTTTTAATGGAGCTGTTCATAACGCTCTCTATCCATATATATCGTCAAAAATAGGTCATTATTTCACTTTTGATGTTATAATCGATCTGTGCGGCGTTACATTCTACGTCGGCTCCTCCAGCTGATCCCGCTCCTGATCGGGATCTCGCTGATCTCGTTCTTGGTCATGCACCTGGCCCCCGGCGACCCGACCGCCCTCTTTATCGATCCCAACGTTAAACCGGAGGAGCTGGCCCGCGTTAGGACAAACTGGGGGCTGGACCAGCCGATCTATGTTCAGTATTTTCTCTGGCTCAAGAATGCCCTCCTGCTCGACTTTGGCCGCAGCTATACCACCGGCCAACCGGTCATCAATGAGATCGCCGAGCGGCTCCCCATGACCCTCCTCTTAATGATCCCGTCGTATCTGCTGACTCTCTTGATCTGCATTCCGGTCGGCGTCATCTCCGCCGTCCGCAAGAACGGCTGGTTCGATAATCTCTTCACTTTTCTCTCTTTTGCCGGGATGGCGATCCCGACTTTCTGGCTCGGTTTGATGCTGATGCTCCTCTTTTCCGTCCAGCTCCGCTGGTTACCGGCGGTCGGGGGGATTATTCTCCCTCTGATGACGATGACGATCGGGTCGCTCGCCGGTTTGACCCGTTACCAGCGGGCAGCAATGCTCGAAGTCCTTAATCAGGACTTTATTCGGACCGCGCGGGCCAAGGGATTGCCCGAGCGGGTCGTCATCTTCAAGCACGCCCTGCGCAACGCCCTGATCCCGATCGTGACGATCCTTGGCCTCTCTCTGCCGGACCTGTTTGGCGGCGCTTTTGTGATCGAAACGATCTTTGCCTGGCCGGGAATGGGCCGGCTCGGCGTGCAGTGCATCTTTCAACGGAACTATCCGGTCATCATGGGAGTTGTCATGCTCTCCGCCCTCCTGATCGTGCTGGGGAACCTGTTGGCCGATATCGGTTATGCTCTGGTCGATCCGAGGATAAGATATGAGCGGCGCGACTAAATTCGGTTTTTTAATTATGCTCCTGCTGATCACCGGGGCGGTGCTGGCGCCGGCGCTGGCCCCCTTTGACCCCGATGCGATCAGCGAATCGGAGATCCAGGGGCCGTCGGCCCGCCACTGGTTCGGGACCGACGACCTGGGCCGTGACCTGTTCAGCCGGGCGCTGTTCGGTGCGCGGATCTCGCTCACTGTTGGCGTGGTGGCGGTGGTGATCGCTGTACTGATCGGGACGATCGGCGGCGCGCTGGCCGGCTACTACGGCGGCTGGCTGGACGGCCTGATCATGCGCCTGGTCGATATCATGCTCGCCTTCCCTTCTATCTTCCTGATCCTGGCGATCCAGACGATGCTGACGCCGAACATCTATAACGTGATGATCGTGATCGGGTTAACTTCCTGGATGGGCGTTTCCCGGCTGGTCCGCGGCGAATTCCTCCGGATCCGCGAGCTCCAGTACGTGGAGGCGGCCCGGGCGATCGGCTGTTCCGATCTCCGGATCATCTTCCGGCACATTCTACCGAATGCCGCCGGACCGATCATTGTCGCCGGGACGCTCGGCATGGCCGGTGCGGTGCTGACCGAATCAGCCCTCTCGTTCCTGGGGCTCGGCGTCCAACCGCCGCTCTCTTCCTGGGGGAACATGCTGATGGACTCGCAGGCGTACATGCGCGACGCCCCGTGGCTGGCGATCATTCCGGGACTGTTGATCCTATTGACCGTTCTTTCCCTCTACTTCATCGGCGAGGGTTTGCGGGAGAAGCTTAATGTTAGAGATTAATGAATTAACGGTCACCTATCCGGAGGTTACGGCGGTCGACAATGTCTCTTTTGCCGTTGCCAAGGGCGAAGCCTTGGGCCTGGTGGGGGAGTCGGGATCGGGCAAATCGACGATCGCTCTGGCGATCATGCGCCTGATCGACCGACCGGGGAAGATCGAGAACGGCCAGGTCTGGTTCAACGGGCGCGACCTGCGCCAGCTGCCGGAGTGCGAAATGATCGCGGTCCGGGGCGGGCAGATCTCGCTGATCTTTCAAGACCCGTTCACCTCGCTCAACCCGGTCTTGACCGTCGGCGACCAGATCGCCGAAGCGGTTCGCCAGCATCAGGGGTTGAGCCGAAAAATGGCCTGGCGCAAAGCGATCGAAATGCTCGCGCTGGTCCAGATCAGGGAACCCGCTCAGCGGATCGGCGACTACCCGCACCAATTCTCCGGCGGGATGCGTCAGCGGGTGATGATCGCCATGGCGCTCGCCTGCCAGCCGCAGCTCTTGATCGCTGATGAGCCGACCACTGCGCTCGATGTCACGATCCAGGCGGAGATCATCCGTCTGCTCAAGCATCTCCAGCGCCAGCTCGGGCTGTCGATCATCTACATCACGCATAACTTCGGGATCGTCAAGGAGGTTTGCGACCGGGTCGCGGTCCTCCATGGAGGGAAGATCGTCGAAAGCGGGCCGACCGCGCAGGTGATCGGCGCCCCCCGCGACCTGTACACCCGGCGGCTGATCGATTGTCTCAAGGTGCTCAAGGGGAACTGATGGCGTTAATTGAGATCAAGAATTTAACGAAAACGTTCGGGCCGACCACGGCGGTCGACCACGTTTCGCTCGATATCATCAAGGGTGAAACGCTCGGTTTGGTCGGCGAATCCGGTTCCGGCAAAAGCACCCTGGCGCGCCTGATCTTGAAACTGCTCCATTCCGACGCCGGGACGATCATTTATGGCAGCGAGCTTGAACGGCTTCGTCGTGACTGTCAGCTCGTTTTTCAGGACCCGCAAACCTCGCTCAACCCGCGGATCAGGGTTGGGGAGGCGATCGCCGAGCCGATCCTGATCAACCAGCTAAAACCGAAGGCGGAGGCGAAGGCGAGGGTGCTCGAACTGCTAGGTCTGGTTAAGTTGCCGCTCAATTATGTCCGGCGCTATCCCCACGAACTGTCCGGCGGGGAGCGGCAGCGGGTTGGGATCGCCCGGGCCCTGGCGTCAAGCCCGAAGTTCCTCGTCCTCGACGAGCCGGTCTCGGCCTTGGATGTTTCGATCCAGGTCGATATCCTCCAGTTGTTAAAGGAGCTTAAAGAACGCTTAAAGCTGACCTATCTCTTTATTGCCCACGACCTCCAGGTGATCGGCTACATGAGCGATCGGATCGCGGTCATGAAGGAGGGGCAGATCGTCGAGCTCGGTCCCCCGGCCGAGATCCTGGCTACCCCGCACCATCCTTATACCCAAAAGCTCCTCGCTTCGACCCTGAAGATCTGAAATTTCGCCCCGTTTTTAACGATAAATATATGGAAAAGAGCAACAGGAGATTGCTAATGAGTGCAGAATTAACATTTAATCGAATAACCTTCCGGAGCCGGGGCCAGTTAAGGCCCGGCCAGCTCTCCGCGCCAAAGCTGATCAATACCACCGGCGGCTCCGCCAAAGTCTATGAAAGCCAGATCCAGATCGGTAAAAGGACTGAAAAGATCGCGCTCAAATTCGTGCCGGACAAAGCCCTGGCTGATCTGGCCAGGGATGAGCGCGACGTTCTGCACTGGCTTTGGCGGGAGCGGGGCGGTCATCCCAATATCGTTAAATTCTACGGAGAGATAAATCGTAAAGAGAGTACGGAAGTATGCGGTTTAGCGGTTGAATTGCTGGCCGAAGATCTGGCCGGTTATTTAAAAAATAAGGGGAGTTTGCCGCTCGATGAGGTTCTGACGATCGGCGAGCAGGTTGCCAAGGGGTTGGCTTTTTCCAGCGAGCACGGGGTAAAGGCCCATAAAGACCTGAAAACCGAGAATATCATGCACCGGCCGGAGACGAACGAATGGGTGGTCGTTGATTTTGCCCTGGCCAAGAAAGTCCGGGACGAAAACATTATTTATGGTACCCCGGCCTGTATGTCTCCTGAACAGCACCGCAACGAAGAGCTGGACCAGCGCTCCGACATCTTTAGTTTTGGTTTGATCCTGCACGAACTGTTGACCGGCCAGCATCCGGTCCTCAGGGAAGGCGAAAAAATCGATGATTTTCTCCTCTGGGTAACTTCTCTTTATAAACGGAAAATTGAGCCGAAACAAGAGTTCCCGGTTTTGCCCAAAGTCAGCCGCAGCCAATATATTCAGGAACGATTGGCGGCGATCGTAGAAAAAATGTGCGCCCCGGCTAAAGAGGATCGTTATCAGGATTGGCCGGAGGTCATTACCGATCTGAAGAAGTTGAAGCAAGAAAGCTCCTCATTTAACGAGATCAGCGGTTTGATCGATGAAGCACTGTTCGAGGCCCAGCCTGAGGCCGTGGAGATCGAGATCGACTGAAATCACTGTTGCGGCCGGCCGATAAATCACCAGAATTATCATGACATACACTGCCTGTCCTTTCGGCCCAATGACCAATCGTGTTGGGCGGTATCAATTTTCACTCCGGCCTTTTGTGGAGCGGGTTCGCCTGGGCGTTATCCGCGGCAGTGAAGTATCCGCCCCCCATCTTCAACAGCTGCAGCGCTTCAGCGAAGGTTTCCGGATGCAGAATGTTGATGTCTTACTGCAGACCGATGTTTCGCTGGTCCCGCTGGAGGTCCAGGAACTGCTGACCAAACGCGGCCTGGCCGAAGATTTTACCCGCTTCTATCGGGCCTTGATCTTTTGTTCTCATCTTACCGCGGCCGAGAGCGGTCGGGCGGTCAGCGGCTTTGTCGTTGACCGGCTCAGTCAGCAGCCCGAGGAGCATGATCCCTTTTCTTTTTCGGCGCTCGACTACTCGGTCTTGAAATGGGATTTTCGAGACGAACCGCGCCGAACTATCTATCTTAACCTGTCCGGCTCTGACGGCGCTTTACTGGGCCCGGAACAGCTGACCCGCAACATCGCTTATTTCCTCGGCTACTTCAAGGCGGACGGCGAGCTGCAGCTGGAAGCAGGCAACCCGGGCTGGTATGAGCTTAAGAACCTGTACGCTGAACAATACCGCGGCAGCCATTGTCCGGCTGGCGGGACGCCGGCGCCGATCTTCACCTGTTAAACCATGCCTTACCAATTACAGAGAGCTAAACCGATCCGCAGCGAACTGGGGCGCTACCGCTTCAGCCGGCAACCGGTGGTCCATCGGTTCGCCCTGACCGCCAAACCGGGCGCCGCTGCGCCGGCGCTGGAAAAGGTCTATGCTCTGGTCCATGAAAAGACCTCCGCCGTTAAGGGGGACGTGATGCTGGCGCTTGACCGGTCGCATCTTCCGCTCGAGCTGGAGGAGCTGTTAAGGGAAAAGAAGCTGGTGACGGAGATGCGCCATCTCAAGCATCTGGTCATGTGTTCGCACCTGGTTTATGGCAAGAACCAGGCGTTGATCAACGGGGTTGTCCTGGAGGTGCTTCAGGGGGAGAACAATCCTTTTTCGGTCCGGGCGATCGATGCGCTCAGCTCACTTGTTTACTGGCACCCATTTATGGGCGAAAAAGCGGAAAATGGGCCGTCCCGCTTTATCAGCTCGCTTGACGCGACGGTGTTCCTGAATTGCTTAAGCGATCAGCGGCAGTGGCAGACGGTTGAACAATTGGGCTCAACGCTGACTTATTTTATCGGGTTTAATAAAGCGCTCGCCGCCTTAAATCTGGCCCGCGGTGAACAGGGGGTGTTTAAGCAGCGCGATATTTACGCGGAATTATACCGGCAAGCCCACTTTCCCAATCCGCTCCTGCCGCAGGTTGCGAAATAACTACTTTTTCGGATTAAAACCGGCCAGGCCGATATACTTCGCTTTATTACCGAGCAGTTCTTCGATCCGCAGCAGCTGATTGTACTTGCAGACCCGTTCCGAGCGGGCGGGGGCGCCGGTCTTGATCTGACCGGAGTTGGTGGCGACCGCCAGGTCGGCGATCGTTGAATCCTCGGTCTCCCCCGAGCGGTGCGAGGTCATGTAGGTATAACCGGCTTTGCTGGCGATCTCCATGGCGAGCAGCGTTTCCGACAGCGTCCCGATCTGGTTCAGCTTGATCAGGATCGAGTTGCCGCACTTGGCCTTGATCCCTTTTTTGAGGATCTCCGGGTTGGTCACGAAGAGGTCGTCGCCGACCAGCTGGATCTTTTTGCCCAGTTTCTCGGTGATCAGCTTCCAGCCGTCCCAATCCTTTTCTGACATACCGTCTTCGATCGAGATCAGCGGGTATTTCTTGACCCACTCCTCATACATCCCGACCATTTCTTCGGAAGTGAGCGCTTTCCCTTCGCTCTTCAGCTGGTATTTGCCGTCCTTAAAGAACTCACTGGCCGCCGGGTCGAGTGCCAGGAAAACTTCTTTGCCCGGAGTATAGCCGGCCTTGGTGATCGCTTCCATGATCACTTCGATCGCTTCTTCGTTCTTGGTCAACTTGGGGGCAAAGCCGCCTTCGTCGCCGACCGCGGTCGAATAACCTTTGTCTTTGAGCACTTTCTTCAGGGCCTGGTAAACTTCCGCGCCGACGCGGAGCGCCTCGGAGAAAGAAGGGACACCGGCCGGGGAGATCATGAACTCCTGCAGCTCGTAGTTCCAGCCGGCGTGGGCGCCGCCGTTCATCACGTTCATGTTAGGGACGGGGAGGGTGACCGCTTTATCGCCGCCGATGTACTGGAATAGAGGGACGCCGTAAGAGATCGAAGCCGCCCGGGCGACCGCCAGAGAGACGCCGAGCAGGGCGTTGGCGCCGAGGTTGCTCTTGAACTCGGTCCCGTCGAGCTCCAGCATCAGATTGTCGATCTTGAGCTGCTGGTGAGCCGGCAGGCCGACCACTTTGGGCGCGATCTTTTCGTTCACGTTCTTGACCGCGGTGTACACGCCCTTGCCGCCGTACCGTTTATCGTCTTTATCGCGCAACTCCAGCGCTTCGTGCTCGCCGGTTGACGCCCCGGAAGGGACCGCCGCCCGGCCCAGTGTCCCGTCCTTTAACCGGACATCGACCTCGACGGTCGGGTTCCCCCGCGAATCGAGGATCTGGCGCGCCTTGATCTCTTCGATCCGCGCCCCGCTTTTCGCTCTCTCACCGACGAAAAAATACTCTTCCGCTAATCTGACCATGTTAATCTCTCCTTTGATAAAAAAATGGAGCGGGAGACGAGGCTCGAACTCGCGACCCCGACCTTGGCAAGGTCGTGCTCTACCAACTGAGCTACTCCCGCTCGCTGGGAACAGGGGAATAATAGCAAAATTACTGAAATTTGGCAAATCGCCCCCCGATAAACAAGTGGACGACATCAGCCCTGGGAGGGTGAACGAAAATGAAAGAATTCAGATGTAAATTTTGCCATCGGTTGCTGGCTAAAGTGCAGGAGGGGAGCAAGGTAGAGATCAAATGCCCCAAGTGCAAGACGATGTGCCTCTACTCCGAAGAGACCGTCATCGTCTACGAGATCCCCGAGAACAACGTCACCAAAAAGATCATCGAGCGCGGCTTAATTAAGTACGATTTACTGCAGAACTGACCGCAGAAATCTGATATAATAGCCGGCAATGAAGGTCACGCCGGTCTATCTCTGCATCCTCGACGGCTTTGCGCTCGGCGAGAATAAGCAGCAGAATGCCATTTACGACGCTATCCAGCAAGGAAAAGCCCCCTTTATTGCCGACCTTTTTTCCAAATATCCCTACGCTAAACTGGAATGTTCCGGCCTGGCGGTCGGCCTCCCTGCCGGGACGATGGGGAACTCCGAAGTCAACCACCTGAACATGGGGGCGGGGCGGGTCGTTTACCAGTCGATCGAGCGGATCAATGTCGCGATCGCTGACGGTTCGTTCTTCGCCAACGAGGCCCTGGTCACGGCGGTCACTCGCTGTAAACAGAATAATTCCACCCTCCACCTGATGGGGATCCTTCAGGGAGGCGGGGGGACCGTCCACGGCAGTATCGCCCATGTTTTTGCTTTGCTGGAACTGGCCCAAAAAGCCGGTCTGCAGAAAGTCGCTATTCATCTCTTTGGCGACGGCCGCGACACTAACCCGCAGTCGCTCGGAGAGGTCTGGCTGCCCATGCTGGAAAAAGAATTGGACCGACAGGGATTGCAAGGAGTAGCACGGATTAGCACGGTTATGGGGAGAGAGATCGCGATGGACCGGGATACTTCGTGGGACAAAACATTGCGGGCGATGAAAGCGCTGGCCCTGGGTGAAGGGGAATCTCGGGCGCAGACCGCAGCGGCAGCGGTCGCCGCTTCCTACGTCCGCAACGAGACCGACGAATTCATCCGGCCGACCGTGATCGGTGATTACACCGGGATGAAGCCGGAGGACGCGGTCATTTACTTTAATTTCCGCCAGGACCGGACGATCCAGCTGACCGCCGCTTTTTGCGAACAAGACAAGCAATACTTTAACTACAAAAAAGGGACTAAACCGATCGACGACCAGACCTATGGCGCGATCAGCGCTCTGCAGGACCGGGTTAAAGGCCTTTTATTTGTTGCCATGACCGAGTATTACCACGGTTTACACGCCTTGACCGCTTTTCCCGAGAAGGAGATCCCCGATACTGTCGGGCAGGTCGTCTCCGAAGCGGGCTTAAAGCAGCTCCGCCTGGCCGGCCCGGAAAAATTTGCCCATGTCACGGGCTGGTTTTCCGGTCGTCGTTCCGAGCCCTTTGCCGGCGAGGATCGCCACCTCGCCCAGGACCTGACCCTGAAGGAGCGGACCGAAGAGGGAAAGCATTACGACTGGGTGCCGGAAATGACCGCTTACCTGGAGACCGATTATGCGCTTGGCGCGATCGCCGGCGGCAAATATTCGCTGATCGTCCACAATTTCCAGAACGGTGATATGGTCGGCCACACCGGGAACCTGGCGGCGGCGACCGAAGCGATCAGTTCCCTCTCTGCCTGTCTGCAAAAGTTGGTCCCGGCCTGGACAAATCAGGGGGGACTGTTTATTATTACCGCCGACCACGGCAATGCCGACGAAATGCTCTTGGTGAATAAGGGAGAGACTGTGCCCAGTACCCAGCATTCGCTCAACCCGGTCCCGTTCTGGGTCCTTGGCCGGGAGGTGGCGCTCAAGGACAAAGGGATCATCCCCGATGTCGGCGTCACCGTGCTCGACCTGATCGGTCTGGATAGACCGGCCGCGATGACCGCCGGGTCGCTGCTCGGGAAAGCGCAAAATAAATGAAAAAGCTCGCATTAGGTGCGGCACTTTTCTGCTGCCTGCTGAGCGGCATGCCGGCGCAGGCGGAGGAAAAGTTCGCCAACGACCCGACACCGCTCAGCATCGGGGCGCGGGTGCTTGGATTGGGGAGCACGTTTGTTAGTATGGCCGACGACACTTCGGCGATCATCGTTAATCCGGCCGGCCTGGCCCGGATCGACGACTGGCAGCTTTCCACCATGTCGGGCAAATACCTGAACCTTTACGACTACTCCCAGTTCGCAGCCGTTTATCCGACCCTCTACGGGACTTTTGGCCTTTCTTACGGCGGCAGTTCGATCAGTTTCAGTTTCCCTTCTTCGGAAGTGATCGTGATCGGTGACGAGATCAGGATCATCCCGACCGGCGAGGTGAGCGGTAAATACTCCAACACCGCCCTGCTGATCTCTTACGCCAACCGGCTCCGGACCGACTGGATCAGCGATCTGCTGCGCGCCGACCGGTTCAACGATATCGAGATCGGGACCACGCTCAAACTCCTCTCCCAGGACCTTGCCGCGACCGGGATCAGGGGGAATAAAGCTTCGGGGATGGAAGTAAACCTGGGCGCGCTCTATCAGGTTTTTCCCAATCTTAAGATCGGCGCCGCGGTCCATAATGCCCTGCCGACCAGCATGGGCGGGAAAATAGTTTGGAGCTCGACTCAGATCGAGACGTTGCCGGCCACGCTGAAACTGGGCGCCGCCTATCGGCCGGTCAAGAACGTCGAGTTGACGCTCGACCGTGACCAGCAGCTGACGCGGACCGATCTCTCGCCGCTGATCCACGCCGGCGCGGAGTGGTTCCCCAACCAGAACGTCGCCGTCCGCGCCGGACTAGACCAGAGCCATTCGGTCGATATTGCCGGTGCGCCGGCGATCGCCAACGATCTGGCGATGGGGGTCGGTTTTCTCTTTAATGGTTTTCGCTTTGACTACGCCTATCATACCTTCAACGACCTGGCCGATAACGCGACCCACTACTTTTCCCTGACCTACGGGATCTGGCCGGAAAAAGCAGCCGCCCGGCGTCAGGAAGAATTCTTCACGGTCACCAATCCCGCCGACCGCTCCTTCCTTTTTGATGAAACGGTTACCCTGCAGGGACGGATAATTGACCGGCGGGTCGAAAAAGTCCGGGTCGCCGGCCAGGCGGTGGAGATCGACCGGGAAAAGATGTTCGAGGCCGACGTGCCGCTCGAACTCGGTCGAAACCGGGTTTCGGTCGAGGCTTATAACCGCGACGGCAAGCTCCTCCGCCGGGCGGTCTGGCAAATGGTCAGGATGCCGCTCTACTGGGACGTCCAGGCCGATTACTGGGCGCGCCTGCCGATCGGCAAGCTGGCGGTGCTTGATGTGGTTCGCGGCTACCCCAACGGGACTTATAAGCCGGACGATTACATCATCCGGGCGGAAATGGTCACTTTGCTCGCCCGCGCCCTCAATACCGGCGAGGTTGCTTACCGCGATACTTTTACCGACGTTACGAAGCGGCACTGGGCGGCCCCTTATATCGAGTTGGGGAGCCGGCTCGGTTATATCGAGGGTTATCCCGATGGGACCTTCCAGCCGGCCAAGGCGATCAACCGGGCGGAGGGAGCGATGAGCGTCGCGGCTTTTGACAAGCTGCCGTTAGGACGGGTGTTGGAAGCACCGTACAGTGATGTCCCCGGCCGCCACTGGGCCGCCCGGGCGATCACCCAGCTCAAAGAGCACGGGGCGTTCTATTTCATCAAAGAGAAGGAATTCCGCTGGTCGCAGCCGCTGACCCGCGGTGAAGCGGCGGCGATCATTGAGAAGACCAACTTCATCAATGACCGCTTTGAGAGGTTGTTCAATGAGTAAATTATCAAGGGTGTTGCTGATCGGTTTACTGATCGGTTGGGCTGCGAGCCCAGTTGGCGCCGCTCCGGCCGATTTGCCGCAGATCACCCCGGTCGGCAGCCGGGAGATCAATTTCGGCCAGTCCCTCGTCCTGACCTTGAACGCGACCGATCCGAAGGGTCAGCCGGTCTACTTTGATGCTGCCAATCTCCCCAAGGGAGCGATCCTCAACCCGCGCGGCGGACAGTTCGTTTGGACACCGTCCATCTACCAATTGGGGACCTACCGGGTCACTTTTGCCGCCTGGGACCGTCTTAATCCCCGGCGGATGGCCAATGAGACGGTCAATGTGCGGGTCGTTTTCCGCCAGGTCTACAATACCAAGGGGTGGGGGCTCAGCACCGGTCAACAGGAGGTCCTTTATGAAACGACCGAACTGCGCGAGCTTTACCCGGCGATCGCCGCGCTCGGGATCGACGGCCGGCCGGTAGAACCGACGGCCGAGAGCGTGGCGGTCGGTGATAAACCGGTCGATCTCCGGATCGAGTTTGCCAGTCCGTATAATATCGATAAGAAATCGATCGTGATCGTTCTGGACGGCGAAAAGCAGACGCTGATGCGGCAGAGCGACATCAAGACTTACGGCGCCGATGGCCGGGTCATTTCTCTTGTGGTAGAATGCCAGCTACCGGCGCTTAAACCCGGCAATCATTCCCTGTTGTTAAAGGCGAGGAACGAGCTGGGCGTAACGCAGCGGGTGATCGAGCTGCGGGCGGGCGGAAAGGCGGCAAAATGAACGTTTACTTATGCCAGGACCTTTTCTACATCTTGATCGGTTTTTTGCTGACCGGGCTGATCCTCGGCTATTCGCTTTTTAAGCGCCCCTGTGCCCGGCTGGTATTTTTGACCGTTATCCTGTCGCTGGCCGGGATCACCGATATCTTTCAGGTCTATGGTGCTGATCCGGTGCTGATCCTGCTGGCCGACAGCGGCAACGTTCTTTGCGCTCTGTTCAGCTTGACGCTTTTCCTACAGCTCTCCCTGTTGTGCAGACCGAACCGGCCGGTCGTTTGGTCTGCCCTGGCCAACGCCCTTTTCTTTCTCCCCGGCACTATCCTGGCGTTGCTCTACACTTTTACGCCGCTCCTGATCGGCGGGGTCTCCTACGGCGCTTTAGGCTTCAGTTTGACCTATCAGCCGGCCTTTTGGGCACTGGTTGTCATATTGATCGGCGGGTTCCTGGTTGTTTGCGGTCTCGCTCTGCGCGAGATCGTCCGCTCCCCGCATATTAAGTGCCGCGAGCGGGCGACGACCCTGCTTTTTGCCCTTTTACTGGCCGCTTATTTTTATGGTACGGTTGTCATATTGCCGTTCCTGTACGAGACCAGTAAATTTGCCTCTCCTTTGCCGTTGGTTTGCGCCGCGCTGGTCCTGGTATATGTCAACATTAAATACGGCTATTTTAGCGATTAAAATTAAACGCTGGGCACTGCTCCTGGTTTTCGCCTTCATCGGGGCGACTGTGGTCTCGGCCGCAACTTTTACCATTACTAATTGCAACGACTCCGGCGCCGGGTCGCTCCGGCAGGCGATCACTGACGCTAATGGTGGCGCCGGGCCGCACACTATCGCCTTCAATATCCCCAATACCGACCCCGGTTATGTGACTGAGGGGGGCGTTTCTTTTTGGAAGATCAGTCCGACCACGGCTTTGCCGGCACTCACCAGCAATAATGTGACGATCGACGGTGCCACCCAGACCGCTAATCAGGGGGATTCCAATCTCAAAGGGCCGGAAGTGATGCTCAGCGGGGCCGGCGCTGGGACGGTCATGGCCGGCCTTTCGCTGGAAGCCAGCTACTGCCGGGTCAGCGGATTGATCGTCAGCCGCTACAACAGCTCGGCCAGCGCTTGCGGTATCTATGTTTTTGGCGCAAACAATGTTCTAACGGGAAATTATATTGGCTGCAGTGCCAGCGGCGAATCTGCCGCTGCCAACAACGACGGGGTTTATGTCGTCAGTGCCGATAACCTGATCGGCGGACTGACGGTCGCTGACCGGAACCTGATCTCCGGTAATGCGCGCTACGGCGTAGTGATCGGCGGGCCAGGGGTGGTGCGCAACGTGGTGGTGGGAAATTATATCGGTGTGACGGCCAGCGGCGAAGCCGCGCTCGCCAACGGCACCTCCGGCTATGCCGGGATCGTCATCAGCAATCAAGCGCAGTTCAACCGGGTCGGCAGCACGGAAGCGGCCGGGCGTAATATAATTTCCGGCAACAATGGCCTGGGCATCCGGATTTCCGGCGCCAGCAGTAATGAGGTCTACGGCAATTATATCGGCGCCGGCGCCAGTGGCACGACCAAAGTGGCCAACAACATGGCCGGCATTTATTTTGATTCGACTTCCGGTTATAACCTGATCGGCAGCAGTGTTCCCGGCGGCGGGAACGTCCTCTCCGGCAACACTAACCAGGGGATCCTTTTTTATTCCGGCACGCTGGTCGGAAACCGGGTGATCGGTAACCTGATCGGCTGCGATAAGAACGGTACCGCCGCGCTGGCCAACGCGACCGGTATCTCCTTTTATCTTGGCACCAACACGGTCGTTGGCGACGGGACGGTAGCCGGGCGAAACATCATTGCCGGCAACACCGGCAACGGGGTCTTTATGTCCAACGTGCTGGGGAGCGTGACCGGCACCAGGATACTGGGGAACTACATCGGTGTCCGGTCGGACGGTGGCGCGCTGGGGAACGGCACCCGGGGGATAGCGATCACGAACGGCCCGCAATCGACCCTGATCCATAATAACTCGATCGCCAATAATGGAACGTATGGGGTGCTGGTCGACGGCGGAACCACCCTCTACAACACGATCTCCAGGAATTCCCTGTACAGCAACGCCGATGTCGGTATCTCGCTGGCCAACGGCGGGAATAACAGCCTAACCGCGCCGACGATCGAATCGGCGGTCGGCGGCGCCGGGACGGTGACCGGCGAAGCGCCGGCCAACGCGATCGTTGAGGTTTTCTCGACCGGGGCGCCAGACGGCTCGGGCGCCGGCGAAGGCCGGACCTTCCTCGGCTCGACCGAGGCGGACGGAAGCGGCCAGTGGTCGATGACGGTCTCTCTGACCGGCGGAACAACGGTGACGGCTACCGCGACCGACACCAGCGGCAATACTTCCGCTTTTGCTGCTAACCTGATCGCCGAGTACGGGGTCTCCCCTTACGAAGTGACCAACACTAATGATTCGGGGACCGGTTCGCTCCGCCAGGTGATCACCAATGTAAATGCTAATCCCGGCTCGCACACCGTTACGTTCAACATCCCTAACGACCAATCGACTACTGAGGGGGGCGTCACTTTCTGGCGGATCAAACCGGCGACCGAACTGCCGACGCTGACCAGAAGCGAGACGATCATCAGCGGCAGTTCCCAGCCGACCGACGAGGCCCATAACAATCCCTATGGCCCCGAGATCATGATCGATAATTCTCTGATCGCTTCCAGTAGCGGTTTGATCGTTGAGGCGGACTATTGCACGTTCGAGGGCCTGGTGATCAGCAACTGTTTATACGGCGATGGGGCTGGCGGTTACGATCGAGGCTTCGGCATCCACTTTCATTACAACGCCGACCATAACAAGGTGATCGGCTGCTATATCGGGACCGACCCGACCGGTACCGCCCGGCGGTCGAACGAGCACGGCCTCGATATCCGCGGCAGTTTCTATAACCGGATCGAAGGGAACGTGATCTCCGGCAGCAGCGGGTGGGGTTTGGTGATCGAGGAGGGGTCGGCCAGCAACGAGGTATTAGGGAATGATTTTGGTTGTGATCCGAGCGGGACGATCAGTGTTCGGAATGGCGGCGGCCTGGTGATCCTTAACTCTTCGTACAACCAGATCGGTGATGGCGCGACCGCCGGCCGCAACCTGTTCTCCGGCAACAGCGGTCCGGGGATGGAAATAACCGGGACAGCTTATTACAATGTGATCCGCGGCAATTACGTTGGTACGACCGCCAGCGGCGAGGCGCCGCTGGCCAATAATGAGCACGGGGTCAAGATCAATAATAACGCGGCTTATAACCGTTTCGCGGGCAACCTTATTTCCGGTAACACCAATGTCGGTCTGTATTTTGATCACGCTTCAAGCAACGAAGTGCTCGGCAACTACGTCGGTTGCGATCTGACCGGCGAGCGGGCGATTCCCAATGATCACGGCTTTATCGTGGTCGAGAGTTTTAATAACCTATTTGGCGATGGAACGCCGGCCGGCCGCAACGTTATATCCGGTAACGCGACGCGCGGCTTGTCGCTCAATACCAATGCCATCAATAACCAGATCTTAGGGAACTATATCGGCTGTACCGCGTCCGGCGAGGGACGGTTGCCCAATGCCGTTGGGCTTCTTTTGATCGACGCTGCCTCCTCCAATCAGGTTGGCAATGGGACGGTGGGCGGCCGTAATATAATTTCCGGGAACAACGGGCACGGTTTTGAGATCGGCGGAAATTCCCATTACAACAAAGTCCACGGCAATTACATCGGTCTTAATGCCGGGGGAACGGGGGCGATCGGCAACGGCCAGAACGGATTGCAGCTCGTCTCCGGCCCCCAATACAACCAGATCGGCAGCACCGAGGCCGCCCGCCGCAATGTCATTTCCGGTAACGGCAGCACCGGGATCGTGATCGGCAATTACGCCAGCAGTAACGAGGTGCTGGGTAACTACATTGGGACCGATCCGGCCGGGACCGCGGCCGTGGCGAACAACAACGACGGGATCCATGTCGAAGGGGCAGATTGCTTCGACAATCGGATCGGCGATGGGACGGTGAGTGGCCGCAACCTGGTAGCCGGTAATCGAGAGCAGGGGATCTATTTATACGGCGTCAGCAATAATTACGTTTTGGGCAACTATGTCGGCTGCACCCTCAACGGGAATGTCCGGCTGCCCAATTGGAGCGGCCTGGTGATCGTTGACGGGGCGAAAAATCACGTTGGTAACGGGACGGCGGGCGGCCGCAACCTGTTCTCCGGTAATAACAATTGCGGGATCGAGATGTACGGGACTAACAGTAATGAGGTCCTAGGCAACTACATCGGGGTGGACGCGTCTGGCACGGCAGCGCTGGCGAATAATAGCCACGGCATCTTTATGAACGGACGGTATTATAACCGGATCGGCGACGGCACCCCGGGCGGTCGGAACCTTATTTCCGGGAACGGCGGGTCGGGCCTCTTTTTGCAGAACTATATCGGCTACTTCGGCCCTCCCCATGACAACCGGATCCTCGGTAACTATATCGGCCTCGGTTCCAATGAAGTCGTGATCGGCAACGGACAGTACGGCATTAGCTTGTCGAGCGACAGCGCCGGTAACCTGATCGGCCAGGACAACAAGATTGCCGGCAACAGCCAGGGCGGAATTCGGATCGCCGACGCGAATAGCCAATACAATACGATCACCCAAAACTCGTTGTTCGGCAATAATGGGCCGGGTATCATCCTGACTAACGGGAGTAATAATGGTCTGGCGGCGCCGGTCATCACCAGCGCCGGCATCGAGCCGGTGACCGGCTCGACCGAGGTGCGCGGCACAGCGCCTGCCGGCAGTACGATCGAGCTCTTTACGACCGGCAGCCAAAATCCAAGCGGTTATTATGAAGGCCGGACGTATGTCGCGTCGACCGTTGAATCAGGCGGCTGGGTTTTCGTTCTCCCCCCCCTGGCCGCTGGAACGACGCTCTGCGCCACCGCGACTGACGCCAACGGTAACACTTCGCAATTCTCCGCGGCGGCGACTGCAGCTGGCTGGCCGACCGTCGCTCTGATCGCGCCTAACGGTGGTGAGCTCTGGTCAAAAGATGCCAATGAATCGATAAGCTGGAGCTACAGTGGCGTTCCTGGTCTAAAGATAAATCTGTATTATTCGCTCGATGGCGGGATCACCTATCCCCATCTGATAACGACCGAAGCGAATAACTCTTCGCCGTATACCTGGCACACTCCCGATGTTGAAACGAATGAAGCGAGGGTCAGGATTGAAGCGGTCAAGGTGGGCTACATAACTTCCGATGAGTCGACTGCTAACTTTTCCCTGACCGCGCCGATCCTGCAGGTCATCAACACTAATGATGATGGCGAAGGTTCGCTCCGCCAGGTCATGACCTATGCTAATACGCTGCCAGGTTTTACCCGGGTAACTTTCAATATACCGAACGGCCTGGCGACGACCGAGGGCGGCGTTAAATTCTGGCGGATCAAGCCGATCTCCGGGCCGTTGCCGGCAATAACCCGAGAGGGGATTGTGATCGACGGCACCACCCAGCCGACTGATGAAACATATAACAATCCCTTCGGGCCGGAGATCGTTCTGGATGGTTTGGCGGTTAGCGGGAGCGGTCTCGAGATCACGGCTGCGTATTGCACGATCGAAGGGCTGGTCGTTAATCGATTCGGCGATTACGGCATCTATCTTAACCAAGCTGCGCATGGTGATGTTCTGGGAAACTTCATTGGCACCGACGCTTCCGGGACCATCGCTCAGGGGAATAGTGATGGGATCAGGGCGAAACAAAGCCCGTACGCCCGGATCGGCGACGGCACCACCACTGGCCGCAACCTTATTTCCGGCAATAGCAGCGCTGGCATCAGGATTCACGACGGCTCGCCGAGCAGCGAGGTTAAAGGGAACTATGTCGGCACCGATGTCTCCGGTGCGGTCCCCCTCGGCAACGCTGAGGGGGTAAGGGTAGGCAACAGTGGGTATGTTTTGATCGGCGGGTCATTGACCGGTGAAGGGAACCTGATCTCCGGCAACAATGGCCGCGGGATCGTGCTCGGCAATTCCGGCGCCCAGTATATCAGGATCAGGGGTAATTTGATCGGGACCAACGTCAGCGGTACGGCCGCTCTCCAGAATGGTTCCGACGGCATCTATTGCTTCAACAACAGTTCCCGCAATCAGATCGGCGGTGTGACAACCGGGGAAGGGAACCTGATATCCGGCAACAACGAGAACGGCATATTTTTTGATGATGACGAAGGTTATAACGAGGTCCTGGGGAATATTATCGGCGGCAACGCGTCGGGGACGATCGCTGTTCCCAATCGCCTTGACGGCATCAGGGTAAGATACAGCACGGACAATCGGGTCGGCAACGGGACAGCGGTTGGGCGCAACCTGATCATCGGCAACGAAAGTTATGATGTCAATACTGGTTCAGCCGGCATCAGGCTTGCTGGTGATACTTTTAACACGATCGTCAGGGGGAATTACATCGGTACGGATATTTCCGGTACGGCTGGACTGGGTACTTTTGTGGAGGGGATCAGGCTGGGACAAAATACCGGCTGCCGGATCGGCGGCCGCAACTCCGGTGAAGGGAATGTGATCTACGGTTGCGTACGCAAGGGGATCGCCTTTGGCAATAACACTCAAAGGACGACCGTGGAAGGGAATACTATCTGGCATAATAAAGGGAGCGGTATTGCTTTTGAGGACCGGGGGAGTTGCTCCCTCAATACTATTGGCCCGGCTAACACAATTGCTCATAATGGCGACGGGAGCAGCCCTGATCAATACGGCATCTGGATCGACGGCGCGAATAATATCCGCAATACGATAACCCGGAATTCTTTCTACGATAACTACGATCAGGCTATCAAATTGACCAATAGCGGCAACGCAAATTTGTCCGCGCCGACGATCATTACCGCCGAGGGCGGTTCCGGCCTGGTGACCGGCGAGGCGCCGGCTAATTCGGTCGTTGAACTTTACCTGACCGGTGCGCCGGACCCGACCGGTTCCGGCGAAGGCCGTACATATATAGGGTCGGTCGAGGCAAACGGGAGCGGCCAGTGGTCGATCACGCTGGTCGGGCTGACGGCCAGGACGACTCTGACCGCGACGGCGACCGACACCAACGGCAACACCTCCGCCTTTGCCGTCAACCTGGTCACGGTCCAGGGTATTTCTCCCTACGAAGTGACCAATACGAACGATTCGGGCGATGGGTCCCTCCGTCAGTGCATTCTTAACGCCAATGCCAACCCCGGTTCCCACACGATCACTTTTAATATTCCCAACTCAGCGTCGACCACCGAGGGTGGGGTCACCTTCTGGCGGATCGCGGCCCCCTGGACCCAGCTCGATGTCACCAGGGCCGGGACGGTGATCGACGGCACCACCCAGCCGACCGATGAGGCCCATCACAATCCTTACGGACCGGAGATCGTCCTGGCGCAGGTGGGTGAGTTTGGCGGTTGGTACAATGCCGCCATCAACCTCCATGCCGATCATTGTACGGTCGAAGGGTTGAATATTGCCGGGGCTTTCGATGGCGGTTACGGCTTTGGCTACGGCATTTTCCTTGATAATACCCGCGGTTGTCACATTATTGGTAATTACCTTGGCACCAACCCGACCGGTGAGGGGATTGGGGGCAACAGCATGGATGGGGTCTATATTTCCGGCGGCTCCGGCAACGTGATCGGCGGGAGTGCTCCCGGCGAGGGGAACTTGATCTCCAGTAATTTTGTCAGTGCGATAATTTTTGATAGCACCAGCAGCAACGAAGTGCGCGGCAATTACATTGGGACAGACCGGACCGGGCAAAGGCGCCTGGACGCTCACCTTTACGGCGCGATCCAGCTGCTTAACGATTCCTTTGGCAACCTGATCGGCGGCGCCGGGAGCGGTGAAAGGAACATTATCTCCGGTAGTGGTGCGGATGCCCTGAGTTTGACCGGGAACGCGCGGGGGAACCTGATCATCGGCAACTATATCGGCCTGGGTTCGGGCGAAGAGGAGCTGGGAAATGTGGGGGATGGCGTTCAGTGTGATGGCAGCGGAGTCAAATACAATACCGTCAGCCGAAACAGGATTTACGGTAACGTCGGGGAGGCTATCCTTTTGTCCGGTGGCGCGAACGAAAGTATCGCCGCGCCGGCGATCACCTCCGCTATTTTTAACGGCGATACCGGTTCGATCGAGGTCATCGGGACGGTCACAGCCGCCGGAACGATCGAATTATTTTTGGCCGGCCCCCGTGGTTATCCTGAAGGCCGGACATTTTTGGCGGCCACCGCCGAATCGGGCGGCAGCTGGCGGATCGACCTGCCGAATCTGGCCAGCGGCACGGCGCTCAGCGCCACGGTCACCGATGTTAATGGCAATACTTCACAGTTCTCCGCGGTGGCGCTCGTTTCCGGGCCGCCGGTCGCGACGGTGGTCAGCCCGAATGGGGGAGAGTCATACCGCAGAGATTCGGACCAGCTGATCAGCTGGTCATATGCCGGAGTTCCGGGCGGCAAGATCAATCTCTATTATTCCCTGGACAATGGCGCCAGCTATCCGTTCACCATTACGACCGAGGCCGAAAACGCTTCTCCGTATACCTGGCATACCCCGGATCTGGAAACGACCGAAGCCCGGGTCAGGATCGAGGCTGTCCTGGGAAGCTATATCAACACTGATGAGTCGAATGCCAAATTCTCGATCGTTACGCCGGTCCTGGTGGTGAACAGGACGGCGAACAGCGGCGAAGGGTCGCTCCGCCAGGTCATAACTTACGCCAACACGCTCCCCGGGTTTTACCGGGTTACCTTCAATATCCCGACCAGCGAAGCGACCTTTGACGGCGGCGTCTATTACTGGAAGATAATGCCGACCTCGCCCCTGCCGGTCATTGCCCGCGCCGGAGTGGTTGTCGACGGCACCACCCAGCCGACCGATGAAACCTATAACAATCCGCTCGGCCCGGAGATCGTGCTCGACGGGACGATGGCCGGCCCCACCAGCGGACTGGTGGTGAGCGGTGTCACTCATTGCACGATCGAGGGCCTAACTATCAACCGTTTTGCGGCCGGGGAGAGCGGGATTCGGCTTAATAGTGCCGGCAGCTGCGAGGTGTACGGGTGTTACCTCGGCACCAACGCGACCGGTACGGCCGCCGCGCCCAATGTTTACGGCCTGACGCTTAACTCCAGTCCGCACTGCGTCCTCGGCGCTCCCGGCCGGGGCAACCGGATCTCCGGAAATTACAGTACCGGCTTATCGGTGTCTAACTCTGACGATCTGACGATGCTGGGCAATTACCTCGGCACCAACGCGGCCGGCACACAGCGTCTGCCGAACAGTTACGGCGCTTATTTTTCGAACTCCTCCGGCTGCCGGATCGGTGACGGGACGCCGGGCGGTCGGAATGTTTTTGCCGGCAACAACGCGCCGGAAGTGGCGCTTAACGGTTCGAATAACGTCATCCAGGGGAATTATTTCGGGCTCGGCGTGAACGGAGAAGCGCTGGGGAACACCGCGCCCGGACTCATGATCGACAGCGGCAGTAACAACCTGATCGGCCCGGGGAACGTCTTTGCCAACCACGTCTACGGGGTTGGTGCCTTTGCGCCAAACGGCAATGTGATCACCAGAAACTCATTTTACAACCATTACGCGATCGGTATCGGCAGTAACCAGACGGCGCCGCAGGGTTTATACGCCGGGATTAACCCGTTGACCGGTTCCCTGGAGGTCGGTGGTACGGCGACCGCCAATGGGACGATCGAGCTCTACGAAGCGGTCGGGCCGACCCCCTGGGCGCAGGCTTACGAAGGGAAAGTCTACCTGGATTCGACCTACGAAGCGAGCGGCGCCTGGAAATTCGTCTATAGCCCTGACTTTTTGACCCAGGGGACAACGCTCACTGCCACAGTCACAACGGCCAACGGGACATCGATGTTCGCTAACAAGACCTATGTCTACGGCCTGCCGACCGTAGAAGTCACGGTCCCGGCCGCAGGCGGCAGTTACCCCAATGGTTTTGACCTGGCACTCAATTGGGTTGTCCGTGGTGTGCCGCTCGACACGGTCAATATCTACTATTCGCTTGATGGCGGAGCGACTTACCCATACACGATCACCCGCGAAGCGGTCAATAATCTCTCTTACAACTGGCCGGTGCCGGTCGTGAATACTGATGAAGCCCGGATCAAGGTCGAAGCAATGAAAGGCTCCTATACTACGACCACGGAGAGCGGGATCTTCACTATTCTCACGCCGGTCCTGAAAGTGACCAACACCGCTGACAGCGGCGAAGGTTCTTTACGCCAGGTCCTGACCTACGCCAATACGCTCCCCGGTTTCTATCGCGTGACTTTTGACCTGCCGACCAGCGAAGCGACGGTGGCCGGCGGGGCTGCCTACTGGCGCATCACTCCGGCCTCGCAATTACCGACCCTCGGCCGGGACGGGATCGTGATCGACGGGACTACCCAGCCGGCGCGCGGCTCATTCTACAATCCCTACGGTCCGGAGATCGTGATCGATGGCCAGGATACGGTCGATATCGGCATCCCGATCCAGGCGTCGGCCTGCACGGTCGAAGGCTTGGTCATCCACCGGTTTACCGCCAACGGTATTTATATCGGAGGAGTGAGCAACTGTCGGATCGCGGGGAACTATATCGGGACCGATCACACAGGTATCGGCAGCCGGGCCAATGCCGGTGACGGAGCCCTCAAGCTGGAGAACAGCGTTTCGACCCTGGTCGAGAACAATGTCATTTCCGGCAATACCAATGCCGGGTTTGACCTGACCAACGCCAGCGGCAGCCGGATCGTGAACAACTATATCGGCTGCGCCGCCAACGGCGTCAGCGCGCTGGCGAATGGGACCGACGGTATTAACCTTAACAACAATAGTGCCGGCAACCTGGTCGGCGCGAATAACCGGATCTGGTTCAATACCCGGAACGGGGTGCGGATCGATGGCGGGAGTACAGCGCATAACACTATCAGCCAGGCCTCGATCTACGGCAACGGTGAACCGGGGATCATCCTTGAGAACGGCGCCAACGAAGGGATCTTAGCTCCGACTATTGTCGCCGCGAATGTTATTCCCGGCCTCGGTTTGACCGAAATAACCGGCGAGGCCGTGGCCGGTGCCACGATCGAGCTCTTCGCAACCGGGACGCCCGATCCGAGCGGGTCCGGCGAAGGCTGGGGGTACCTCGGCTCGACCTACGAGGCGTCCGGCGTCTGGACGATCCAGGTCAGCGGCCTGACTCGGGGTGCGACGGTCACCGCCACCGCGACCAATAACAATAACACCTCGCAGTTCGCGGCCAACTTCACCGCGGCGGCGAACTTTATCCCGCTCTCGATCGCCCGGGCGGCCGACACAGCTGGGAGCGACATCGTCGTCAGCTGGGACGAACCGGCAGTCCCCGATATTTATCTTTTGACCGGTGCCGGCGAGGGAGTTTACACCGACGCCACGACCGGTTGGACCAAAGTGACCAATCCGACCGCTGCCGGCTTTACGCAAAGCGGGAGCGAACTTCACCACACCGCGCAGGTCCGAGGCGGGACAACGGAGTCCTATTACAAAGCGTTACCGGCCGGCGCCGATATCGATGGGCTGCTCTCGACCGAAGCGGTCGGTAAATTCAATATTAGTTTGACCGGTGGCAACAACCTTTTCTCTCTGCCGTTGATCCCGGATAATACCGCGATCGGGGGTGGGGCGACGCTCGGTTCCCAATTGTTCGGTTTGAGCCCGCGGGTCTATAAGTTCGAGCCGCTGACCGGCTACACCGTCGCTTATGAGAGCGGCGGGAGCTGGGCGGGGTCTCTGACCACGCTCGCGGCCGACAGCGGTTACTGGATCAAGCTTAATGGGGCCAGAGTGATCACGGTCATTGGCCGCCCATCGGGCATAGCCCGGAGCATTCCCATCAAGGGGACCAGCCGGAGCAATCTGCTCGGCAGCGCTTTCCCGCGGACGGTCGGCCTGGCGGCGACCGCGCTGAACAGCGCTTTAACGACCAGCGACAAGGTCTACGGTTATCGTGACGGTTCATTCCAGATCGGTTACTACACCGGCGCCAATACCTGGGGCGGATCGCTAAATGCCTACGGGTTGGAGCCGGGTCGCGGTTACTGGGGGGTCAAAAACTCAAGTGGAGATGCGGTTTGGGTCTATCCCAAACCTTATTAAATATGGACATCAGGAGGCAAGGTATGAAAAAACTTTGGATGATCGGGGTGATAATGCTGTTCCTGGGGGGAGCGGTGCACGCCAACGCGTTCTCGGGGTACACCGGCTGCGTCGCCGACGAAGGTCCGTATACTTCCGGCGGTCCATTGCAGGTCAGTACCTATGGCCAGGTCAATGATGCCGGCAATAATCCGATCGCGGCCGGTTCGCCGCGGGTCGTTCAGTACATATATATCGGCAGCGACGATCATATCAGCGATCCGGATGCGGCGGGCGCGGTGCGGGTTGGCGATTTCCAGGTTAACGGCACGACCTATTACGTCGGCGACGACAGTGATACCGGCGCGACTTTTACCGGACGGAATGGGCAATTCTTCCATGGATTTGCCCAGAGCGACGGCGCCGATTATTCGGCGGTCGCTTCGGGCGGCAACCAGTTCTTTGTCCGCGTCTGGGACCGGACCCCGAGCGACCCCGGCGCGCTGTTCGGCGACTCCGCGCTCTTTAGCCCAGCGGTCGCCTCCGGGGCCGGCGACCCCCCGCCGACGCCCAATAACGTCGGTCTGGCTACCTTTAAAGTCCAGTTCCCCAAAGCTGCCCCGGCTGCCCCGGCGGTCGGCAGCGCCAGCGGGATCAGCTCCGCTCCGCCGAGCGCAACTATTAACTGGACGAGTGCGCTGGGGGCCCGCTACTATTCCTACCAGGTGGCCGAGCTGGCGGACACATCTTATACCAGCCCCGTAGCAAGCGGGACCGTCCGGAACAACAGCCGCTGGGCCGCTTCGACCGACAGCGCCACGGCTAAGAACCAGACGGTCAGCCTGGGGACGCTCGGCGACGATAAGACCTACCGGTTCCGCGTCCGGTCCGGTAACGATTTTGGGGAGAGCGCTTGGGTCGAAGGGACGCAATTCTACGTGCCGGCGACCTCCAATACCAACCGGCCGGTGGTGGTGACCGACCTGCGCGTGGCGTCGAGCAACGCGACCTCGATCACCTTGCGGTGGAGCGCCCCTTATTCGCTCGATTCGCACGATCAGCCGAGCGCAGCCGCCAGCTACGACATTCGGATCGCCACGACCCCGATCCTCGACAGCTGGAACCTGGCCAACACCAACCCGCTCGGGATGACCAGCTGGGCGGCCGCCACCTCGATCAACAGCGTCCCTTATTCGGCGACCGTGCCGACCCCGGTCAGTTATCCGGCGACGCAGGAGGTAACGGTGACCTGCCCGACCGGTGCGACCTATTTCGTGGCCATGAAATCGAGCAACGGAGTGAACAGCTCCTACATATCCAATGTGACCGGAGCGCTGGTAGGGAGTGCGGGCGGAAGTGGGGGCAGCCTGACGTGGGTGCTGACGCTGGAAAGCAGGGCGGGGACAGGCGGTCACGGGATCAACCACTTCTCGCTGCCGTTCCCGGGACCATGGTACGCCTATACAACGGGCGGCACGGCGCTCGGCGCGGTTGCCAACGCTTACGACCTGGTCAAAGCGATCAACACGGCCGCGGGTGGGAACGTGGTCTCGACTTTCTCTGCCTGGCTGGGGGCGGAGCAACTTGCTCCGTCGACCGGTGTGATCCTGCCGGATGAAGATCCCGAAGCGGTCCGGACCCAGTTGCAGGCGATCGCTTTAGAGAACGGCCGCGGCTTTGAGCTCTACGCGACGCGCAGCGCGAAACTGGTGATCAAGAACTTTTAAAATGAAACGCTCTCTCTTACTGATAACGATCGGCTGGCTGCTGGCGGTGACCGCGACGGCAGCGCCGCCATTCTACTCTCATTACTGGGTGGAGGGATCGGTGTCGGAAGAGGGGGTACCGTCAGCCCGACGGCAGGTTGAGGTTTACAAAACGCCGGACAACAAGATAACCGGGCTGACGGACGCCAGCGGTCGCTATCAGATCAACCTTTACGATCTGGAGTACTTCCGGGGAGTTCCGGTCACTTACGAATCAGAGAGCTACACTGTCGTTGTACCGGCGACCGAGGGGGGATTGGGTGGGTCCGAGAGTGTTCTGCTCCGCTCGGTGCGCGGTTTTGTGACCACTATCTTTTCGTTCTTCCGCCCCGGCAGCGGGGACGTGACGCCGCCGCGGGTGACCGCTTTTGAACCGCACGGTTCGAACGTTTCGCCGAGCGAGGTGATCCGGATCACCTTCTCGGAACTGATGAGCCAGGAAGTTACGGAGAAAGCGATCAGCCTGCGGCCGCTGACCGGAGTTTATTATGAGTGGCAGCACGTCGGCGACGGTGACCGTCCCTACTCGGAGCTTTACCTTTTGCCGGTGACTAGCTGGCAGCCGGGTAAGTCGTATTTGGTGACGATCGGGACTGGGGCAGCTGACCGGGCGGGGAACAGAATGACCGAGCCGGAGACGCGGTCGTTCACGACCCTATACGGCAAGGGGATCGACAGAGTACGGCCGGTGATCATCGCGACCTCGCCGCGGGATGGTGATCGGGAAGTGTCCTTGCGGACCAGCGTGGCGATCCTCTTTTCGGAGGCGATGAGCAAAGAGGCGACCGTGCGGGCGGTTAGCCTGCCGGTCAAAGGTGCGCCATGGCGGGCGAACTGGATCGGGAGCAAATTGATCTTTACCCCCGGGCAAATGCTCGATCTTAACGCGCTGTATGAATTCACGGTCTCTGCTCTGGCGTGTGACCTGGCCGGCAACCGGTTAGCCGAGGACCGGCACTTCACTTTCCGGACGCTGACAGCGCCGCCGGACGTGACGCCGCCGACGGTCATCTCGGTGAGCGGAGGGATGAACGTGGCGCTGCGGCCGTACATTGGGATCGTCTTCTCGGAGGCGATGGCCCCGGCGACGATCAACGAGGTGCAGCTCCGGCTGCTCGACCCGGGCGGGAACCAGGTTGCCTGCGACATCAACTACGAGGCCGAGATAAACACCGCTTATTTGCTCCCACAGGCAGACTTGCTCTCTTATTCCGGTTACACGGTAGTGGTGCGGACCGGAGTGACAGACCTTTGGGAGAACCACCTGGAGCGGGAATACCGGACGACATTCGTGACGGCGGACACAGCGGGCCCAGCTATTGAGAAGGTGAAGTTCGACGGGCGGGGGTACGTGGAGAACGACGTGATCGCCTCGGACGCTTTGGTGAGCGCGGAGGTGACGGATTCGGTCGGGGTCAATTACAATTACTTAAAGCTGAAGCTGGGG
>JALOPZ010000002.1 GCA_025453605.1 Candidatus Margulisiibacteriota bacterium
AGGAACGGTCTACGCCCGGGCCGGGACGTATAACGCGGCCAACGGCGAGGTTTTCCCGCACGTTCTGGCGATGGGGCAGCGGCTGAGGAATTACCAGACTGAGCTGGCGACGATCGAAGTGGGGAATACAGCGGTTGAAGTACTGCGAGTTGGCGGCTTTGCCACGGTCGAAGGCCTTAATATCAGGCACACTTACACCGGGACCGCCAACTGGACCCTCTGGGTCTATGGAAGCGGCGAGGTCAAGGATTGCCGGATCAGCCATGCACCGCGAGGGGTACTGCTGCGCGGAACCTACGCCCGGGTTTTGAATAATATCCTTACCTGCGAAGTCGCGGGGGCCACCGACGTATATGGCTTGTACGGCGAGGATGCTGCCGACTCCAGCAGTATCCTGAACAACAATTGCTGGGTCGGTAATAGCAGCCGGGCGCTCCATTTCCACACCAATTGCACCGCCGGGCAGGTCCAGGGGAACCTGATCAAAGTGGGGACCGGTTCAACCGGTGTTTTTCTATCCAATACCAACTGGACCGGCGCCGCGCTGGTCAGCGGTAATACGATCGAGGTTGGGGCGAGCGGTTACGGTGTTTACCTGGAGACCGCTTCAACCAGCACGATCCAGAACAACCTGATCAAGGGGGCGGGAAGCGGGAACGGCGTCTATGCCACCGATGCCGGGACCCAGACGATCAGCAGCAACGAAGTGCGGAATTTTCAGCACGGCTTGAACATCAGGCTGATGTCGACCACGGGCAATATTCATAATAATACGATCGTCAAGTTCACCGGCTCCGGCATCGCTTTGAGCGTGAACGGCGGGGTCACCTATAACATTAAGAACAATATTATTTGCGCGGAACCGCGGCTGGGGCGCTACACCGCCGGCACGACCGGGATCGGCGCGGCCGGCACTATGAACGCCAGCAACAACAACTGCTGGAACAACGCGACGAACTATAGTTACGCGCCGGGGGCTGGCGACAGCACAGTATTTCCGCGTTTTCTTGATCCCGATAATGACGACTATCGGATCGGGAACGACTCGCCTTGCGCCACTGGCGGGGCGAGCGGACTGGCAGTTTATCGGGGCTGTTATTCCCCGGTGGCGCTCCCCTCGGTTACAACAGTTGAGAGCTGGGTTGATGTCAATACCGGCCTCGATACCAATACCGGCACGCAGGAAAGCCCCTTCAAGACGATCAATAAGGGGCTGAGCCGGGCTTACGGCACGGTCCACGTCAGCGCCGGCCGGTATACATCGCCGGAAGGGATCAGTTCTTTCCCGTTGACGCCGTCAGAGGACCAATGGCTGCAGTCGGCCGCCGGTTGGGCGGCGACGATCGAGGGGGGGAGCGTAGCTCGACTGATCACCCCCGGGCCATGGACCACCCTGGAAGGCTTTACCGTCAAGACCGCTGGTGCGGCTGGGAGCGATGGGTTGATCTATGGCTTGTTGAACAGCACCATCCTGGCCAATCGGATCATTGTGGCCGGCACCGGCGCGAACGGCGTTTGGTTGCCGGCGGCCAGCACCGGTTCGGTCAGGCGAAATCTTATCCAACTGACCGGGAGCGGGGCGATCGGCGTCCGTGCCCTGGTCAACGCTTCGACCTACGTACTGGTCGAGCAGAACACGATCGAGGTGGGGAGCGGCGGTTATGGGACATATATGGAGACGAACAATTCCGCGACGATCGCAAACAACCTGTTTAAAGGGGTCGGCAGCGGCACCGGTATCTTTGCGGCGCAGGCCGCCGTTCACAATATTACCAGCAACGAAGTGCGGAATTTCCAGCACGGCATCAGCCTCGGGCTGATGTCGACCACCGGGAACATTTTTAATAACACGATCGTTAAATTTACCGGTTACGGGATCGCCCTGGGCGTTAACGGCGCGGTCACCTTTAATATCAAGAACAATATCGTTTGCGCGGAGCCGCGGCCGCTGCCGGCGCCCGTCGGGACATACGGGATCGGCTCGGCCGGCACGGTGGTCTCTGGCTACAATGATGCCTGGAACAACGCGACCAACTATAGCTATACGCCCGCGGCGAGTGATATCACGGCCGACCCGCGGTTTGTTGATCCGTACAATAATGACTACCAATTGCAGGCCGGTTCCCCCTGTATCGGGACGGGAACGCCCGAAGGGACCGATCGGGGCTGTTATCCGTTCGGCGGAATGCCGACCCTGCGAGTGCTGACTCCCAATGACGGGGAGAACTGGAACGGCTATTCGTGGCAGAATATCACCTGGGAGAGCACCGGTTACCTGGCCACCCTTTCCCTGTTTTACTCGACCGACGGCGGGAGCAATTATTTACCGATCGTTTCGGGCGAAGCCAACGATGGGCTTTACTCCTGGCACCTGCCGGGACTCTCCTCTAGCAATTGCAAGGTCAAGATCACCGGCTACGGCGCGGCCACGGTCACCGACGAATCGGATGGTGTCTTTACCGCTTTTGTCTTGCCGGCGCCGTCGATCAGTACGGTCACTCCCGGCTCCGGTCTTGACACCCAGACCGTGACGGTGACGATCGAAGGGGCGAATTTCCAGGGAGGAGCCAGCGTAGCCCTAACCCGGGAGGGACAGACGACGATCACAGCCGGGAACGTTAATGTGGAAAGCGCCAGCCGGATCACCTGCACCCTGGATCTGGTCGGCCGAGCGGTCGGCGCCTGGGACCTGGTGGTGACCAATGCCGATTCGCGGACCGACAGCCGAACTTTTAACATTTATTATGCCCCGCCGGTCATTGATTCCGTTGCCCCCAATAATGGACCGGCTTCCGGCGGGACCAGTGTAACTATTAACGGTGCAGCCTTTCATGGTACCGCTGCGACCGGGGGGACGATCACGCGGTCCGGCGGTTATGTGATCCACACTTTTACCGGTAACGGAACATTTACGCTCAATGAGGCAATTACCGCTGAAGTGCTGGTGGTTGGTGGCGGTGGCGGTGGTGGTGGTCGGCATGGCGGTGGCGGCGGCGGTGGCGGCGTGATTTATTATGGTAATAGACCGTTGGCCGCCGGGGTATATCCGGTGACCGTTGGGATGGGTGGAACAGGAGCGCAAACGGATACATACGGCGCAGATGGCAGCGATTCAGTTTTCATTGAAACAGCCCGTGGCGGTGGCGGTGGCGGTTCTTACGGCGGCGGCACTTATCCTAATGGTCGGTCTGGTGGTTCCGGTGGCGGCGGTGGGCACGGGCCGAGCGTAGGGGCAGCCTCGAACCAGCCAGCCTCGATCTACGGCGGGACTACTTATGGCAACGCGGGTGGGAATGGCGCTGGCAACGAAGCCGGCGGCGGTGGCGGCGCCGGAGCGGCCGGACAGACGGCTGCCCAGGATTCTTACGGCGGAGCAGGCGGAAATGGGATAGCCAATTCGATCTTAGGTCCGGCGTATTATTGGGGTGGTGGCGGTGGCGGCGGTGGTTGGGAGCAAATAGCGGGCAACGGCGGGTTGGGTGGTGGCGGTGGCGGCGGTCGAGGCGGCAGTACGGCGGCGGCAGGAACGGGAGGTGGCAGCGCCTTAAATTCCGGAGCTAACGGAGTGAGCGGCACTTCCGGGGCGGTCAGCGGAGGGAACGGAGGCGCAAATACGGGCGGCGGCGGCGGCGGGTCCGGGCAAAGAGATTATTTATCGTACTCCGGGGTCGGCGGCAATGGCGGTTCTGGCATTGTTATAGTCCGTTATCTCCCGATCTTGCCGACAATTAAATTCGACGGGGTAACCGCAACTGATGTGACCGTTGTCGGTCAAACGACTTTGACCGCGACCGCGCCCGCTCACGCAGCCGGCGCCGTTAAGGTTGAAGTTATCAATACCGACGGCCAGCTCGTGACCAGAGAATCCGGTTTCACTTATAATCCTCTCCCGGTGATCAACACGGTTACCCCGGCCAGCGGGATCAACACCGGAGAAGTCTACCTGGTCGTTAGCGGGGAATCGTTCCTGGCGGACGTCATGCCGACCATCGTTTTGCGCAAAGCTGGGCTGAGCGATATCACCCCTGCGACCGTCACGATGAATGGCACGACCCAGATCATGGCGACCTTTAACCTGTCCGGAAAACCCGCCGGCGCCTGGGATGTGGTCGTAACTAACCGGGACGGCGGGCGTACGACCAGAAGCGGCGGCTTCAGTATCGTCGATCCGCCGCCGCAAGTCGGCATCTGTACGCCCGAGAGCGGGCCGGGGATCGGTCTCTACGCTGTTACCGTTTCCGGCGCTAACTTTTTACCAAGCGCTTTCAGGCGGCAGATCACCGTTAGCAATCCCGGCAGCGTCCAGCTATCCGATCACCAGGTCCTGGTCACGTTAGAAACCGATTCGCTGGTCGCGGCCGGTAAGATGCGAAGCGACCGGGGCGATATCCGCGTCTACGATACCAACGGAGTAACCGCCCTCAATTTCTGGCTGGAGACGACCGAGGCTTCGGTCTCCAAAATCTGGATCAAGGTCCCTTCGCTGGAGGCCACTGGTGCGCGGACCGTCTATCTGACTTACGGCAATCCCGATCTTACTGGCGGCGGCAGCGGCGCCGGGACCTTTATAACCTTTGATGATTTTAACGGGAGCGGGATTGATTACAGCAAGTGGTCGGTCTGGGGAGGCAACGGGACGATCGAGGTCAGCAACGGGGTTTTACGCTTGAGCGCCACAGCAGGACAAAATTGCGACTGGTGGAATACAGTCGACCGCCAGGGTAAGGCCCTGGTCCTTAATACCCTGCCATCGGGAGACTTCCACGCCCAGGCCAGATTGATGACCTGGTCAAATAATACGTACAACAACTTTGGGCTGGCCGTCTACCAGGATGCCCGCACGGCCTATTGGGTTTATCGGGATAATGGGGGGAGCGAAGCACTGGCGTCGATCCGGACCGGTGGAAGCAACTACACCGGTTTCACCCTCCAGCCTTTGCCGGTCTATCTGGCCATCAGGCGGATCGGGGGGTATTTCTCGCTGGCGGTGAGCTATAACGGTATTAATTGGACGTCTTCTCCCCAATACAACGATATCAGCTTTAACAACCTCCTTTTCTTCATGAAAAATTGGTCAAGTTATCCTGTTGTTTCTGGGACTTTTGATAATTTCCTGCTCAGAAGATACGCCGCCACCGATCCGACTGTCACCGTCAGTCCTGAAAGCGGCGCGCCGATCAGGCTCTTGTTCGGGACCAAAGAAGCGGTCAGCACAACTTACGTCAATTCCGGCAGATTGACGGCGCTGGTCCCGACCCACGAGGTGGTTCAGGCGGTTCCCTTAACCGTTGTTAACCCCGACGGCCAGGTCGGGACCAGGGAGAGCGGTTTTATCTACACCTCGGCCTCCGGTGTTTGGGTCGGGCTTAGGTCGCCTAACGGCGGCGAGCTCTGGAAGGCCGGCTCTCTCCACAACATTACCTGGGAGACGATCGGCACCCCCGACCGGTATCAACTGGAATATTCGCTCGATAACGGCGCCTCTTATCCGTTCCTGATCTCCAGTGAAGTAGCCGGCGCGCTCCGGGCTTACGCCTGGACGGTCCCGGCTGAACTAGCCCAGCCGATCAAGGTCAGGATCCAGGCATTCAAGGGGGCCGAGGTCATAACCAGCGAGTCGGCCGCGTCGTTCCTGATCTCCTCGACCGATTTTTACGTCCGGGCCGACCGGACCGCGGGGAACATCGATGGCGATGGGACCGTTGACAACCCGTGGCAGACGATCACCCACGCGCTCGCCCAGCCGCAGGTCGTCGCTGGTGATACGATCTGGGCCAAAGCGGGGATCTACTCCGCGACGATGGACGGGTCAAAAGAGTCTTTCCCGATCGTGTTGAAGGAGGGAGTTAAACTTGCTTCGCTGACCAATCCGACGACCCTGGCGACGATCGATGCCGGGAGTATTACTGTTGAAGCGCTCACCTTGCCGGCGAACTCGGCGCTCGAGGGGACAACGGTTAAGTTCAGCGGGACGGGGAGGGGGCTTTGGATCACCGGGCCGAATACGGCGGTGACTGATGTTCTGATCTATGGTGCCGGGCAGGGGAACGCGGTCTTTTACGACGGGTCACTAGCCGGCGCCCAGAGTGGCGGCTTGCTCGCTAATTGCGTCATCCGCAACGCCGATTGCGGCGTATTCCTGAACGGTAATACTTCGGTGACGGCGGTGACCGTCGAAAGCAACACGATCGTTAAAGACCGGGTCGGGATCTACAGCAACCAGTGGCCGGCGGCGGCGATCACGATCAGAAATAACATCATCAGTAATAATCCGTCGGGCGAGGGGACGCCCGCCGCCGGCAGCTGCGGTCTTTACGGCTCGGCTCTCAGCTTACTTAATAACAACTCCTTTAGTGATGTTTACGGCAACGAGCTTAATTATTACAACACCAATGCCGGAGGGAATAATATTGTTCGGCGCCCCCGCTTTATTAACGAAGCGGTCCACGATTACCGCCTCAACCATAATTCCCCTTGTATTAATTCCGGTACGCCGTTCGGGACGGCCGAAATGGGAGCCCTCCCCTACACCGGCAACGTCGCTCTTTATGTCATTAACCCCAACGGCGGGGAGACGCTGACCGCCGACAGCAGTTACGAGGTCACCTGGTACGCCACCGGCGAGAGCGGACCGCTCGACGGGTTCACCTTCATGTACACTTACGTTTATCACGATCAATCCGGGGACCATCCGTCTAATGTCACCGTCTGGAACGATAATTATTATCCCGGTCCGACCTACAGTTGGACCCCGATCTACTATTCGCGCAACTACCGGGTCAACATCACCGCCAGCCGGGAAGGGGTCCTCTACGACGCCGCTTCCGATGACGACTTTATGGTCCGCTACTTCTCGTCCGATTATTATGTCGATGCCATCAACGGTGACAATAACTACACCGGGCTCGAAGCGGTCCCCTCCGGCCGGAACGGGCCGTGGAAAACACTTACTTATGCGCTGAGCATGGCGCAAACCGGTTCGACGGTCCATGTCGCGACCGGTGAATATAACGCGGCGCTCGGCGAAACATTCCCGCTGACGATCGAAGGGATCAGGGTAGTCGGAAACAACAGTGCCACGGTCACCATCGAAGGGTCATCGACGGCCGGCGGCGGCTTGGTCCGGCTCAGGACCGGGGCCACGCTGGAAAGCTGCGGCATCAAGGATAACGGGACAGACAATAACGGGATCGGGGTCGCGGTCCTGGGTGACGGGGTTGATGTCCGACAGAACCGGATCTGGCACGGCGGCACCCCCGGGACTTTCTACCGTTCCCTGGAATTCCGGCTCAATTCGGGCGGGCAAGCGTACCGGAACCTGATCTGGAACACTCGCTACGCGATCTACACCCGGACCGTGACGCCGGTCGTGTTCGACGGGAACACGATCACCCGGTTCACGGCCGCTGCCCTCGGCGGCGACACCGGGACCTCCTATGAAGCCCGGAACAATCTGATCAGCGGGGAAGGAGCCGGGACCGGGCTCTACACCACCGGGACCTTTACCTCCAACTACAATAACATTACCGGTTGTGCCGCAGCCTACAGCGGCGGCAGCGCCGGCGCGGCCGACACCTACCGGTTCCCCAAACTGAAGAGCGACCTCTCGCTGAACCACAATTCACCCTGCATCGACGCCGGGACGCCGGAGGGGACCGACCAGGGGGCGCTCCAGTTCACCGGGCTTGCTGTCCGGCTGATCTCCCCTAACGGCGGCGGGATCGTCCCCGCCGAAGCGCCGACCGACCTGACCTGGCGCGCTTCCTACGGCGGCAATCCGCTCGATATCACTTTGTCCTATTCGCTCAACGGCGGGTTATCTTACGACGAGACGATCGTCAGCGGCACGGCTAATGATGGTATTTATAGCTGGTCGGTCCCCAATATCCATTCGCCGACTGGCCGGATCAAAGTTCGCGCGGCCTATGACGTGACCGAGGCCGAGGATGAATCCGACGCTAACTTTGTCTTTGTCCAGGCGGCGACCGATTTCTACGTCAACGCGGCCATTGGCAACGACCTAAACTACGACGGGACTTCGTCGGAGGTTTCCGGGCTCAAAGGGCCGTGGCGGACGATCTCCTACGCTTTGCGGACTGTCCCCTCCGGCGCCACGATCCACGTAGCGGCGGGGAGCTACAATGCGTCTCACGGGGAAACATTCCCGCTGACCGTCGAAGCTGACATAGCTTTGAAGTCCGACGCGGTACCGAGCACCGCTGCGGTGATCGATGGCGGGCCGGTGGCGGCCGTGCGGCTCAAGACGAGAACCGTTTTAGATGGTTTCACGGTCACCAATCGCGTCTCGACCGGCGGCTACCGGACCAATTACAACAACAGTACGGTCACGACCCTCGGCCAGTCGGTCCGTGTCATCAATAATACGATTAGCAACACCGATCCGGTCAATGGGGAATGCTACCCGCTCTATATTGCCGGCCACGGGACCGGGACCCTCTCTCTGAACGCGACCATCGAAGGGAACACGATCAGCGGGGCGCAAGGGGTAACTGTCCTGGTTGAATCGTCCAACGCGACGATCCGCCGGAACCAGATCATCGCCACGGGGACCGGGGTCATTATCCCGTACTGCGGGGCGGGGAGCGGTGGGATCGAGGGGGTTATTCCGGTCAATAACATGCTGCTGGAAGAGAATACGGTCGAAGCTACCGCGACCGGCGTTGGGATTGGTGTCGGTGGCTACAATTACCGGATAACCCGCAATAAGGTGATCTCGACCACCGGAACAGGGAACGGGATCGCTCTGCAATACTGGACCGGCGGGGCCGCGGTCAGCAACGAGGTGCGCAGTTTTTATCGTGGTATCTATACCGACCCGTATGATGACAATATTCTGATCGCTAATAATACCCTGGTCCGGAACCAGATCGGCATCCAATGGGCCAGCGGGACGGCGCGCACTATTAAGAACAACATCATCACGGCGGCGCCGCGGCCGGGGAGCTACCTTGATGGCAGCGTCGGATTTATGACGGCCGGCAGTTCCGGCGTGATCTCCTCTCACAACACCATCTTTAATAACGAGGCCGATTATCAGGGGCAGGTGAATTCGCGCGAGGACGATCTGCTGACCTATCCCCGGTTCGTCGATCCCAATAATCACGATTACCGGCTTTACGCCGATTCGCCCTGCGTTGGCACGGCGGACGATGGCGGTAACCGCGGCTGTTATCCGGCAGTCGCGTTCAGCTCCGGCATTACGACCGAGTCGTGGGTCAGCAGTGTTTACGGCGACGATGCGCGCGCCGTTTCAACCCCGGACCAGCCGTGGAAAACGATCAACCGGGCGCTCGCTTCGACCGAAAGCACCGTCCATGTCCGGGCCGGGACTTATAATGCTGCCAACGGCGATGTATTCCCGCTGGCCATGGCTGATGACCAGGTCCTGATCGGTTACAATTATCAGACGGAAATTGCGACGATTGACGCGGGGAACGCGACCGCGGTTACGCTGGCGCCGCGCTCCCGGCTGCAAAACGTAACGGTCCGGAACAACGCGAGCGGCAACAATCCAACGGTCCTGGTCTGGGGGGCGGACGCTTACTTACATAACAACACGATCGCCGCGGCCGGTAGCGGCGCGGGAGCGGTCGTCGTTCGGGACGACCGGGTCCGGATCGAAGGGAACGCGATCAGTTCCGGCGGTGGTCCAACTGCTGTGACCGTCAGCAACTACCCGAGCAATATGGCCGCCGCAACGATCAGGGGGAACACGATCACCAATACCCGCGACGGCGCCACGGCGGTCGATTTCTACGGTCTCGCCCTTATTACCATCGAGGGGAATACGATCACGGTCAACAACGGGATAGCCGTCTATCCTTCGTATTCAATTTTCGACCTCCGCGGCAACCGGCTCCTGAATTCTAACAGCGGCGGCGGTTACGGCTTGTTCGTCTACAATAGCTGCCCCGGGACAATGACCAGCAACGAGGTCAACGGTTTTGGCGTCTCCGGCGTTTCTTATACCCCCCAGAGCGGCGCGGTTTTGACCCTTGACCGGAACACGATCGTCAATTGCCGGTGGGGCATATCCGGTGTCGGTCAGATCATCAGCCGGAACAACATCATCAGTAATAAACCGGACGGAACTACCCCGGCCAGCGGCAGTATCGGTAACGCTAACGATAATGTTCTCTCGACTTCCACCTACGATGATGTCTGGAACAACGCGACCAACTGGGCTTACGTCACTCCCGGGGTTAACTCGATCTCGTTCGATCCGCAATTCACCAACCCGGGGGCCAATGTTTACACCATCCCCTGGGGTTCCGATTGCGACGGGACTGGCACCCCCGAAGGGACGAATATGGGATGTTATCCGTCGGTCCCGGCCGGGTTGAGTGTCCGGGTCAGGAGCCCCAATGGCGGCGAAGCGTGGCAAACTGGTTCATATCACAACATTTCCTGGGGTGCGACCGGCCTTGTCAACAAGTTCCGGCTCTATTACTCCACCGGCGAAGCTTACGGTTATCAATTGATCTCCGGCGAGGTCGCCCCGCGCCTGCGCACCTACAATTGGCAGGTCCGTGACGATCTGACCAATTCAGCTCGGATCAGGGTTGAAATTGTCTCCGGCGAATCGGTCGCAACCGACGAATCGGACAGCGTATTCACCATCTATGCCGGCATTGGCCTGACGCTGTTCACTCCCAACGGGACCGAAAGCTGGGAGGCGGAGACATTCCAACGGATAACCTGGGAGGCGGTCGGGACGATCGGCAGCTTCCAGCTCTATTACCGGCAGGGGGGCGGCGGTTACCAGATGATCGCTACCGGTATCTCCCCGTCGAGCCGCTACTATGACTGGCTGGTGCCGTCGGTCGCCGGGACCGACTTCAAGGTCCGCGTCCAGGCGGTCTCTCCCTACCAGACCGCGACCGATGAGTCGGGGGCAAATTTTACGATCTATCCGCCGCCGCCGATCCCGGACAATGTCTCCGGCGAGGTCCCGCTCTACATTGCCCGCGACGGTGCGGATATCCGGATCACCTGGGAGACGGCGGTCGGCGATCCGCAGATCTTCCTGCTGACCGGCGACGGCCGCGGCAGTTTTACTACCCAGGAAGGATGGAACCTGATCTATCAGAGCGGTGTGGTCCAGCCAGGGTTTGGAGCCGATTTTACCGCGATCACCAGCGGGCTCAGACATCTGGATCAGGTCCAGATGGGGACGACCGAAGCGTATTACAAAGGGATCAGCGCCGAGGTCAGCGACGTCTATGCTGTTAATCCCGATCCGTTTGCCAAAGGGGCCAGTTATCTGGCGTCGGTCAAGGGGGTCGGCAAATTCAATGTCCGGGTAACACCGGGATATAACTTAATCTCGCTCCCCTTTGTCCCGCAGGGGCCTTCACTGGCTTACCAGATCGGGGATCAGTTGACCGGCACTTCCGAAAGCAATCCCGCCCGGTCAGATCTGGTAATGAATTTCCAGAACCTGGGGGCGGTTGGCGGTGTCCCGCAGTACACTTACACCATCGCCTGGTTCAGCACGGCCGATAATACCTGGTATGATTCTAATAACCGGACCGTGCCGTCAGCGATCTCGCTGGAGGCCGATACTGCTTACTTTATCAAACTCCTGCCGACCAGCCCGACCACGGAAGTGACGCTGGTCGGCACGGTCTCCAAACTGAAACGGCGTTTGCCGATCAGAGCCGGTTACAATCCCGCCGGGAGCTGTTTCCCGCGGCCATCGTCGCTGCAGATCCTCGGTTTATCGGCGGTCGCGACCCGTTCGGATTCACCCAACTATGCCGCCAAGTTCATGGAGATGACCAAGACCGGTATCGATCTCGGCTGGTACATCATTTATCCGAAAACCAACTCCACGTGGTATGAGGTCAACAATACCACGCTGGTCACGACGCTCGAAGCAATTCCCGGACAGGGTTATTTTGTCCGGGAATTGGATAATCTGGCCGATCCAGGCTATATCTGGACCTATCCGAAGCCGTATTAAAAATGGAGGGCGATGAATAAATGAAAATATGTGAGCGGTTCAAAGGAGGAGTGATCGCGGTCGGTTTGCTTTGTCTATTGGCCGGGCCATCCCTGGCGGCGGTAGTGACAGTGATCCCGCAGAACGCCGAAGGATATTTTGCCCGCGACAATAATAATCAAAATTTGCCGGCCGGCAGCTATATCCAATTGATTGCCGGCAGTCCGGTTACCCCGTTAGCCACCGGCGAACCGGGCGCGGGCAACACCCTGCTCGCCACTAACACGCTCAACGGGAGCGGCCTTTACTATTTTGTCGTCAACGGGATAACGGTCGGTTCAACTGTTTACCTGCGCGTCTGGAATACCACCAGTTGGCCGCCGGCGGTCGGGACTTATTACGGCAACTCCGGCACGCACGTCGCCCAGGATAAGGCGCCGCTCCCCGACGAATGGCTGGTCAACCAGCACATCGACGCTGATTACCGGATCGCGACGACTACCGGGATCCAACCGGCTTCACGCGGGCAGGGGGCGCAGGGCCAGTTGATCACGGTGGAAGGCCAGTACTTTGAACCTGGCGCGACGATCAACTTTTCACCTTTCGACAATATGATCCTCTCCGGAGGGACGACGACCTACGGCGGCGGGACCAGGATCCATCAGATCCTGAGTATCAACCCGGCTGCGACGACCGGTGGCCGGAGCGTAACGGTGACTAACCCCGGGGCGATCGCCAGCAATGCCCAGACCTTTACGGTTAATCCCGGGCCGCATCCGTCCACACCGAGCCCGAGCAGCCTCTACCGGGGTGACAGCGGCCAAACGGTCACGATCGGCGGGACCGGTTTCCACAGCAATGCGACCGTTACTCTGAGCGGGAGCGGGATCAACCACGCGACCAACTGGGACAGTGCTACCCAGATGACCCTCGGCAATTTCCAGATCGCCCCCTCGGCGGTGACCGGGGCGCGGACCGTTACCGTCTACAATCCCAACGACGCCGGGCAGGATACGACCACCTTTACGGTCCGCAATCCGACGATCGAAGTTTCACCGTTGAGCGGCTACCTGGGGAACGTTTTTGCGCCGGTTACGGTGACGGGGTACGGCACCCATTTCCTCGGCGGTAGCACCTCGGTCACGATGGCAAGCGACAGCGGCCGGGTCCGGGTCGGCAATACCTCGGTGGCCAGCCCGACCAGCCTGACCTTTGATCTTGCGGTCTCGCCCGAGGCGACGACCGGCGACAAGACCGTTACGATCACGACGGTCAACGTCCTGGGGGAGACGGAAGAGCGGACAGCGACCTTTACGCTCAATCCGCTAGCCTGCCACAGCTCCCCGCTGACCGGTCCGTTGGGGACGACGGTTACGCTGACCCTGGCTGGTACCGAGACTCATTTTAACCAAGACCTTACCACGGTCGCGTTCAACTCTCCGGCTGGCTTGACGATCAGGCGGGTAACGGTTGCGAGTCCGACTGCTCTGACCGTTGAAGTGGAAATTGCCAGCGGCGCGGCCACGACAGCGCGAAGCGTGAGCGTAACTACGATCAATGTTGTCGGGGGGACCGAAACACTGACCTGCCCGGAAACTTTTCAACCGGTCGTCCCGACCTTGCCCGGTCAGGTGACCAATCTCCGAGCCCTGGCCGAGCCGGCGACCGGTTCGATCACCCTCCGCTGGTTGAACCCGGGGAGCAACTACACGGGGGCCCGGTTTGTCCGGACCACCAATTACACCCTGTGGGACAGCTTGACGAAGGATTCGACCGAAGGGCAAATAGACCTCGACGGCAGCGTCGGCGCTATTTCGACCAGCGAGGTCCCCGGGCTCGATCCGTCCAAGGTTTATTACTTCAAAGTCTTTTCCTACGTCACTTCCGGTATTCAGTTCTTCAACCCTAACGGGGTCAAGGTCGCGGCTATTCCGATGGCGGCGGGGGGAGGCGGGCCGGCCCAGCTGACCTTTGTCCTGACCTTGGAGAGCAACGTCAACACTGCCGGCGGGCACGGGATCAACCATTTTGCCCTCCCGTTCCCGTCACCGTGGTATGTTGACGGAGTTCGGCTGCAGACCGCCTACGATCTGGTTAAGGCGATAAACACCGCGGCCGGAGCGAGGATCGTTTCGACCTTTGCCAAGTGGGTCAGTCCGCGGTCGGTCCCGAGTGCGGTCGGGATCAAGCTCCCGGTCGATTTCGATCCCGATAATCTTGACGCTAAAGCCGCCTTGCAGGATATCACGCTCGGCAACGGCGTCAGCTACCAGGTTTACCTGATCCAGCCGGTCACGTTGGTGATCAAGAATTTTTAACCGATACATTTGGTCGTTAGTTGTTAGTTGTCAGTTGTTAGTGGCGGCAGCCTCGGCTTTGCCGCCCGAGCCGTTCTATTCGCACTACTGGATCGGCGGCGCGGTCAGTTTTGAAGGGGTGCCGCGGGCGGGGAGCGAGATCGAACTTTCCCGCAGTGGACAGAAACTGACTGCCGTGACGAGGGCAGGGGGACGCTTCGACTTCAATATTTTTGATCTCGAGTATTTCCAGGGGGTGCCGGCCGTCTTTGGTGGGGAGTACATGCTGAAAGCGCCGGTCCAGGCGGAGACGAAAGAGCTGGTCGAGAACGTTACCACCCTTCAGCGTCAGGGTTATGTCGAACACAGCTTAACGCTGGCCCGGGCCGGCGATAAGGTCCCGCCGCGGGTGGTCCGCTTTCTACCGCCGAGCAAACCGAAAACTGCTCCCTCGACGGTGGTCCAGATCATCTTCTCCAAGCTGATGGACCGGGTCTCGACCGAAGCGGCCGTCAGGCTAAGTCCGAGCGCCCCGTACTTTTATGACTATGAGTGGGAGAACCTGGCTGATCCTGGCAATCCCTATTCCATTCTCCGGTTGATCCCCCTGCCGTCCCTCAATGCGAACACCGGCTACACGGTCACCGTCCTGAATACCGCGCGGGATATTTACGGCAATCTGCTCGACGACGAGTACACCCACAATTTCTGGACGGTCGACAGCCTGCGCGAAGACGATCAGCCGCCGAGCATTATTTCGGTCTTCCCGCCCAACGGCGCGACCGGAGTTGCCACCCGACCGACGCTCAAGCTTCTCTTCTCAGAAGAGATGAGCCGCGAATCGGTGGCGCGGGCGCTCTCCTTGCCTGACCTCGGCCGCCCCTGGCTGCTGACCTGGAAGGGGAGTCTCCTCTTCCTGGTCCCGCCGCGGGCACTGACCGTCAGCACCCCTTATACGATCGGTGTTAGCCGGGTGGCGCGCGATCCGGCCGGTAATAATCTCGACCGCCAGTACAGTTTTAACTTTACCACTTCGGCTGTCGCGTCCGATACTACGCCGCCGGAGGTTATCTCGGTCAGCGGCGGTTCGGACGTCGATCTGAGTGCTTACATCGGCATAGTCTTTTCCGAACCGATGGAGCCGGCGACGATCAACGATAGTAACATAATGGTCACCTATGTTGATAAGAGCACCGGGCTGACCAAACGGCTCCCCGGATCGATCGTCTGGGACACCGACAGCAATACGGCCTACTTCCGGCCGGGGGCGGCCTTTGATTCTTTCTCCGGCTATACTGTTATTGTCCGGACCGGGGTGATGGACCTGGCCGGTTTGGAGATGCTCCGGGAGTACCGCACGACTTTTGTGACGGCCGACTCGCTCGGCCCGGAGATCCGCAAGGTCAAGTTCGACGGTCGCGGTTATGTCGAAAATGATGTCATTGCCGCCGACGCGCTGATCAGCGCCGAGGTCTACGATCCGGTCGGGCTCAATTACGATTACCTTTCTCTGCAGATCGGCCGGGCACAGACCGCCGATAAGAGTAAGCTCAAGGCGCAGGATGTTTACCGCGACGGTAGGCTTATCTACCAGATCACCCCGGCGATCGGCGACGGGACGCACCTGATCACGATCGAAGCGGCTGACGCGCGCAATAACCGCGGCACCTGGACCGGCAAGGTCCGGGTCTACTCCGGCGAGGTGATACTCGTTCCGGGGACGGTCGCTTTTGCCGCGCCGGCGACGATCAGCCCGCTTAAGAGCCAGGCGCAGGGGGAAGAGGCCCGGGCGACGATGGTCTACAACCTGACCGGCCGCGCGGATATCGATCTCCAACTCTACGGCCCGACCGGGGTCGTCTGGTCGCGGCGTTATGCCGCCGGGACCAATGGCGGGCTGGCCGGTTACAACGCCGTGGTCTGGAACGGCCTGGACGCCCGCAGCCAGCCGGTCAGCAACGGGCTTTACACTTTCCGGGTGGTGCGCGGCGGCAAATCGCTCGGGGTCGGTTACATTATCGTTAGCGACTAAAATATATTTTGACAAGAGCAGAATAGAGGAGTAAAATCATGATCGAGAAAATGAACAAGCGACCGGCCATCCTAGTGGTCTGTTTGCTTCTTACGCTGGCCAACGTTGCCTGGGGGGCGGCCAGCTGGGAAGTCCGCCTTTCGACCGCCGATGATATCCTCAATGATGTCGCTTTCACCTCCGCTCTGACCGGCTGGGCGGTCGGTAACGGCGGCGCGCTCCTCCGCTCGACCGATCGCGGCCGGACCTGGACGGCTGAAGCTTCCGGCACGGCGCAAGACCTCAATGCTCTCAAATTCGCCAGCGCGACCAGCGGGTACGCCGTCGGCGCCGCCCGGACGGTCGTCAGTTATAACGGAACAAACTGGACCGCTGCCCAGGTCCCGCACGCCGTTGACATCGATCTGTACGACGTTCAACTTACCGGGACCGCGACCATCCTCGCCTTTGGCGGGGCGGGGTACTCCGGCGGCACCAGTAATTACCGGAACTTTTTCCGCAGCCGCGACGGCGGAGTGAGCTGGGAGAGCTATAATATCCGCAATACCGCCGAAGCGACCACGGTCCGCAATTATCTCTATGCTGCTTCTTTCCTGGGGAATGGGACCGGTTGGGCGGTCGGGATCAACAGCGCGGCGACGCCGGCCGGCAAGATCTTTAAGACGACCGACGGCGGCGAGACCTGGGCTGACATCACCCCGGCGGCGATGGAAAACATCATTTTCCGGGACGTTTATTTTTGGGACGCCAATAACGGTTGGATCGCTGGCGGCGACCAGGTGAGCGGGGCCGGCTACATATATTATACGGATAACGGGGGAACGACCTGGACGTCCCAGCATACCGCTACCCCCGGTCTTTTTGCCTCCCTGACCGGCACGGCGACGACCGATCTTTGGAGCGTCAGCCGGACAAAATTTTATAACTTTGACGGAACCAATTGGGTCGAGACCGCCAGCGGTCTGGCCGCCGGGGCTTTCACCGCGGTCAATTTCTCTGATCCCTGGAACGGGTGGGTGGTCGGTGGCCGGCCGACAGCCGATGGGGCGCTCCGCTATGTTTATAAATACGTGGTTGAGCCGTATGCTTTGGCCTCGGATCGGGTCCTTTATATTTCGGCCGTGACCCAGGAGTCGGCCGTGATCGCCTTTTCCGGTGCCAATATCCAGTCCAATGCCGCGCTGACGCTGGAGGCGGTGGCTGGCGTGCCGCTGGTCACCTACGAAGTGGTTTACGATCCGACCGTCGGCAAGCACAAGATCGACGCCCGGGTCCGGGTCGATCAGGCGACCGCCCTGACCGGGACCTACAATTTTTATGTTAACAACCCCGATGAAGGGACCGCCGGGAGCGGGACCTTTGTGCTGCGGGCTTCAGCGACGCCGACCGAGCGGCCGGTGGCCGACACCGTGCCGGCCGGAGTGTTCGACCCGGCCACGACCACCTCGCTCGACATGAACGTCAAAACGCTTGGGCCGGTCAGTGGAAGCGGGGTACGGACCTCTTCGGTCCCGGCCGATGTGCCGCTGGAGCTGGTCGTTTACCGAATTGATACCCGGACCATCGCTTACCGTAAGCAGTTCAACGCCGATCCGAGCGGCTACACGACGCTCACCCTGCAAAAAGTGACCGACCTGGGGCTCGAGGTCGCCGACGGCATCTATAACGCCGTCGTCCTGCACCCGCAATACGGTAAGATCGGCAGTGGAGTTATTGTTGTACACCGCACGCGTTAAACTAACGGCGATCGGACTGGTCCTGCTGCTGGCCGGAGCGGCCGGCGCGCAGTTCAGCGCGCCCGATCCGTCGACCAACACGCCGAGCGGCCGGGTCCTCGGGATCGGCCGGGCGGGAGCGGCGCTCTCCGGCGATACCTTTGATATTTTTCTCAATCCGGCCGGATTAGCCCAGGCGGATAACTGGGCGGTCAGCTCGATGTCGGGGAAGCTGCTAGATGAGTACAGCTATCTCTCGTTCGCCGGTTATTATCCGACCAATGTCGGGACTTTCGGGTTCGGTTTTATGGGGTCGTCGATCGGTGGGGCGTTCGCCACCATGCGTGATCCGGAATCTTCCCTCGAAGATCCGATCTACATTATTGACTACAGCAAACCGCAGATCAATTACTTCAGCAATGTTATGGCCCTCTCTTACGGGAGCAACCTGAGCCGCTTTTTCAACCGCTTTGGCTGGGAAAAGCAGCTTTCGGTCGGCGCCAGCCTCAAGATGTTCAGTTCCGCTCTTTCCGGCGGCGATATTACTCAGGGCGGGGCGACCGGGACCGAGCTGAACCTCGGTTTGCTTTATGACACCAATCTGCCGTACCTGACGGTCGGCGCTGTCCTGCAAAACGCGCTCCCGTCGTCCCTCGGCGGCCGGCTCCGCTACGACACCGGTCACGAAGAATCGTATCCGGCCGCTCTCCGGCTCGGCGGCGTCGTTCGGGTGATCGGCAAGAACAATTCGCTCCGGACGATCGGATCGCACGACCTTAAGGTTGTACTCGATTACAACACATATCCGACCCTTTCCCTGCCGGGGACCATCCATCTCGGCGCGGAGTACAGTCCGCTGCCGCTGATCTCGCTCCGCGCCGGGCTCGACCAGGATGTCGTCGGCAACGGCACCGGGACGGGGATGAGTCAGGCTTCCAGTCTGACGGGGGGCGTTGGTTTCAACATGGGCGGTTTCCGCTTTGATTACGCCTATAACCAGTACTCCTGGGCGACCAACAGTTCCACCAATTATATTTCGCTCACCTACAGCCCGCCGCTCAAGGCCGAGCAGAAAGCGGCCGACCAGGTCGTCTTTACCTCGCCGGTCGACAAGACCATTACCTTTGATGCCACGGCCCGGGTCAAAGGGGTGGTGGTCGATCCGGCGATCTTCCTCTTTACCATTGGCGGCAAAGGGCCCAAGATGGACCTGAGCGGCAACTTTGATCAGACGGTCGACCTGACGATCGGCAAGAACCGGGTGGCGGCGGTCGGCAAAGACCGGGCCGGCAAGCAGAACTTTGACCGGAGCTTCCGGCTCCTCCGTTTGACCACTTTCCCCGACGTGCCAACGACCTACTGGGTCGCCCAGCCGGTCTCTCTCCTCGCCATGACCAATGTCATCACCGGCTATCCCGACGGGACCTTCCGGCCTGAGGGCAATATAACCCGGGCCGAAATGTGCTCGTTGCTCATGAAAACTAAAACCGGGCCAACCACCAGCGAGACTTCCGTGGCCAGCCAACCACCAGCGCGGTTCAAGGATGTGCCATCCACCCACTGGGCCTCAAGGTTTATTGCGGAGGCCGCTTCAACGGGGGTTGTTAAAGGCTATCCTGGCAACGTCTTCAAGCCGGCCGGCAAGATCACCCGGGCCGAAGGGCTGGCGATGATCACCCGCTTTGCCGGAGTTTCGGAAGAGGTGTACCAGTACGAGTTCCCCGACGTTTCCTACAACCATTGGGCGTCCAAGCTGATCGCCGGCGCCAACAAGGCCGGGCTGCTCGAGTTTTTGGCCGGCAGGAATTTTGAGGCTGATCAGGCGCTGACCCGCGCCGAGACGGTGGAGTTATTACAGCGGACACTTTACGTTCAGTCGCTGTTGAAGAAGGATTTGTTGAATTGGGACACATACTAGAGTTAAGCGATAAGCTGTAAGTAGTAAGCGGTAAGAGGGGCAGAGGGGGCTGGGGAGGATGAAAACATTTCGGGAATTGATCGTTTGGCAGAAAGCGCATCGGCTAACATTGGAAGTCTACCGGGCAACCAGGGGTTTTCCAAGGGAAGAAAGATACGGATTGGTTTCGCAGGTCAGAAGGTCGGCGGCCTCAACGGCCACGAACATTGTCGAAGGATATAAGCGGGCAAGCGTTAAGGAGAATCTGCGCTTCCTTAACACGGCCGACGGGTCGCTCGAAGAAACAAAATACCATTTGCTTCTTTCCCGGGACCTGGGATATATTGGTGACGACGACTTTAAGAATTTTGAATTGCTGTGTGACGAAGTTGGTCGATTGCTATGCGGGTACCAAAAAGCGCTGATCGCTAAAGCGGGTAAGGATTGAATCGGACCAATAGGGCAGCCTAAGTGCCTTAATCCTTACAGCTTATAGCTTATCGCTTACGATCGAACAAGGAGGAGTTTACAATGAAAAAAAATATAATGATGTTGGTGGTTGGGTTCGCAGCGCTCGCGACAATGGCCGCGAGCCCGGGGTGGGGGGCGGTGCCGATGAAATTCAGCGTACAAGGAAAAACTCAACCGGCTGCGCCCGGCTCAGTTACTATCTTGGGAATTATTTACGATGGAACTGCAGGCTCAAACCCGCCTAGAACTACTTTGGGGCCCAAGACGGTAACCGCAGATTCGGCAGGGGTTTTCAATGTTGCTTTTGACCTTGATGCTAATGATCCTTATCTGTTATCTGGTAACGCTGTGGTTGATTTAAACGTTTATGCTGGGACGACAACCTCGGGGACCGCTCTTGGTGGGATTGCCGGGCAGAAATTGTATTCCTCACCCTACGCACTTCGTGCTGCGGTAGCGGAGTCGTTGCCGGGAGTAACTGTGAGCAATGGCAACGTCGGGATCGGGATAACGAATCCCACCCAGAAGTTAGAGGTGGATGGAAATATTTCGGCGAATTATAGCAATAATAACCCATATATTTACCTGAATAACGCAAACAGGTCTACTGGCACTGGTGCGGGGTGGGTGCTTTGGGGGGGGGGTGGGCCATTTAACTTGTCGTCAAGCGGGTATAGCCCTAGCGGTGGAGGGGAGAGTGTTAGGCTTAGTGTAGCGAGAGATGGCAATGTCGGCATAGGGACGACTGCTCCAGGGGTGAAGCTGGAGGTCAGCGGTTCAGGCGGTTCTAACAAGGACCTGGTCGTTAATGGGCGGATTCAGACTGGAGACTCAAATAATTTTGGCGGAGTATGGTTCGATAATACTAACAAAAGATTTATTGGTGCCGGCGCAGGGAACAATCTGAGCTTTTGGAATAATGGCGACTGGCGAATGAATATTGCTGATAACGGTAATGTTGGGATCGGGACGGCGACTGTTAATGATAAGCTAGAAGTCTCGGGCAGCGCTATTCGCTTGAGTTATTCTGCTGAGCCATCCCGTTATTATGCAAGATTGTTGCACACTGTCGCAGATAACGCCCCGAACGCAAATACATTGCAGTTCTCAATTACAAATCGTAATGCCGGAGATGTCATAAATACTGGCACCCCTTTAACTTTAACGGGGGCTGGTAATGTTGGGATTGGAACAACAATCCCTTACGCAGGATTGCATGTTAAAACGCCGACAGGTGTCACATACAGTACTGGAATATATGTCGAAAGCGCTGACGGTGTGGCTATCCAGGCAGTAGGAAATTCCTGGGGAGTTTATAGCAGCTCGGGTAAAAACTATTTTGGCGGTAATGTGGGGATTGGAACAGCTGACTTAGGTAGCGGAGGGCTGTTTGTCGGCGGCGGGAGGAAGGTTGGTATTGGGACGAAGGATCCCAGATTCCCGCTGGAGATAACCGGCTCCACATATTTTTACCAGCCAAATGGCGGGATGGGCTTGTTACCTACTGCGCAGGATGTGTTTATAGTCCCAGGAAGTAATTACTATTATTATTCGATGGCCTGCGATCAGGGCATCGCCGCTGCTAAGTACCATGCCTTTTCCGACTCAAGAATAAAAGAAGGTGTCACAAAATCAGATAGTGCCGATGACTTGAAAACTCTTAATAATCTAGCAATTGTCGATTTTAAATATGTTGATAAGATCTCGAAGGGGAGCAATCCGCAAAAAGGATTAATTGCGCAGCAAGTGGAAGATATTTTACCTCAAGCTGTATCAAAGATGACGGATTTCATTCCGAACATTTATCAAAAAGCGGAAAGAGCTGTTGTTGATGCCGGCGCAAAAACATTGACGCTAACAATGATGAATGTTCCAGACCTGAAGGCTGGAGACTCTATTCGATTGATCTTTAAGGACAAAGACGGGCGCGAAGGGGTGGAGGAAAAAGAAGTTGTTTCTATTGCCGGGCGTTCGTTTGTCGTTAAGGAGTGGGGCCATGATGCCAGCGACATTATTGTTTATGGGAAAAAAGTTGCTGATTTCCGTAACCTTGATTATAACTACATATTTTCGACAGGGATCAGCGCGATCCAGGAGCTTTCTAAAAAGGTTGAATCACAGCAGAAGCAGATCGACGACCTGACGGCGCAGTTGGAGAAGCTGGAAAAGGCGGCGAAGTAAAATAGGTAGTTAGTCGCGTGAAGCTGGCCTGGGTGGTTAGCTAACGCAAACCTGACGCAGGTGGTTGGGTGAGTTGGATGGCTTAGGGGAGAGCTGGGGAGGTGGGGAATCCCTCGACTCAGGTTTTGCAAAACTGAGTTCGCTCGGGATAAAAGATGGACGAAAAGAGGAGTTTAGAAGTGGCAGACAGGATCGAAAAGTTAATAGTTGACGGGCAGCAGGAAGTGCTGACCGCCATTAATCGGCTCGGCAGTGAAATGCAGAATATGCGAGCTGATATGCGTGGGATGGATCTTAATATCCGGACATTGGATCAGAAGATCGACCGGGCCCACGATAGCTTGAAAAAAGAGATCCATGTTACTTCGAGCGCGCTTGATTATGAGATCAAAGAAGTTGGGCGAAAACTTGATCTGCACATCAAGCTGCCGGCGCATACATAGGAGAAGGCAATTAGCATTAAAGGATTGATCGTAGCGGGACTGACAATAATGACACTGGCCGTCGCGGCGAGCGCCGCTATTGACCCCGTCACGATCTCCTCCGGCGCCACGTTCACGACCACTTTCTCAGACATCAAGGGCCAGTCGCTGATCGGCGGCAGCGGCACTCTGCAATTGGGGTCGATCTACACGCTGCTGGGCGCCCCGGCACAGGTCGGTACGGCACCCCCGGGAACTGTCCCCCTGACCATTACCCGCAGCGGCAATGATATCGTTCTGACCTGGGATAAAAACTCGGCTCCGTCAGTCGACATCTACACCCTGACCGGCGACGGCTCCGGCGTTTACAGCGATTCCGGTTTTACCGTGAAAATGGGGACCCACACCAGCGGGACGCTCACCGATACCGCGCAGGTGGGGGCCGGCAATCCGGAAAAATATTACAAAGGGGTTATGACCGGCTACGATAGTTTCCTTTTGGGTCCGGAGTACGGCAACAAGACCTGCCTCCAGGCGGCTCAGGCGGTGGGGAAAGTGAATTACGTGTTTGCTGGTGGAAATAATTTTTTCAATTATCCGTTTGCTAAAACAGACACCATAAACACAATATTTGGCAATAAAGCGATCGGCCAGCCCGGAACTGCTGTAAATATCGCTTCTGGGTCGCGGGTGCTTGCACATAATTATTCGGCAGGGAACTTTGAGGTTTCCGAGTTGTCGGGGACTGCTGGAACCTCGCAATGGTCGGCGTTAACACTTGCTCCGTCCAAAGGGAATATTTTCTTTAATGCTTCAACCAATAACATAAATGTCACATTGGTTGGCCAGGTCGTTCCTGATCTTAGCGTCGCTTCCAGTGCTTTGGGGGGCAATAACCTGACCGGTTTGGTTTACCCGAAGGGGGAGAAGATCACTCTGTTCAGTAATTCAAAATCGGGCGATCGGTTGTTGGTTCAGAATGCAACTGGTTCTTTTGACACAATTGATTGTACAGGAGCAAACAGCTGGGCTAACGGCGCTTATGCCTTGAAGCCCACACTTGGCTATTGGTATTATCGCGATCCCAAGAACGGCAATATGACTTGGCAGCAGTCTCGACCGTAAATAAGGAGGAATCAGATAATTATGTTTATCACGACAGGGAGGAATAAAACACTACTGAGCTTGCTAGCGCTCTTAGTCTTAATTATGGTGAATGGGTCATTGGCGGCAACTAATGGAACGATCCAGATCAACTCATCAGGGACCTACAGAGTGTTGGACGGCGGGACAGTAATCACTCCGAACCAGACGCCGCCTGCTAACCCGACCAATTTTCTGTTTTTTAACGGGGCTATCAACGAAGCGGCTACAACTAACGGTTTTGCGCCCGCCGCCGCCAGTTCTCCTTCTTCGGGAATTTATAAATATGATTTTATTGGCACCGGGAATATAGGGGTTTTGGCGATTAACGGGAACCGCTATGGCATGGCATCAACAGGGTATTATTATACAGCTGGCGCCTATTCTTCGGGTGCGATAGCTTTATCCGGAACAGACCCCAAGAACTTCGAACTAAATTTTATCCTTGACCATGAAAAGAAAACCCCGTATGCGCCCAGTGCGATTGGCGTGGTCGAAGCTCAGACCAGAGTGAACGATGCTAGCGGGAATGGCACCGATCAGGTTCAGATGACATTGACTGTGTCGGTCACCCCGAATAGCGGAGCTTCCCCTAACTTGCGCACAATTAATATCGGGACTGGGGGGACGACATACGCTTTAGTGTTTTATAAAAGTGGTGATACTATCCCGCCGGTCGGAGGGTGGGTGACAAATGCTGGCGCGGTTACCGGCCCGGCACTTATCCAGCAAAATAGCGGGACTTTTACTTTGAAGGGCTCTTACTTAACCCCCAATACACAATATAACATCATAGCCTGGAATCGTAATTGGTGGACTAGTTCTGCCGATACGCCGACAAGTTTTAATATTGGGTCGTTCGGGTCGGATGGTAGCGCGAATTATTTAGGAAGACAATGGGCCACTGTGGCTGGTGCTGGTGGTGGCCCATTTTCAAAAGCCTGCAACTTAACTCCGGTCATTAATACGTTTTCCCTGCCCTTTGACTTTAGTCGTTCGGTCGCCTATACGACCACCGGCGGGGCTTCTCCGTCAGGGACGGTCCAGACGGTCCGCCAATTACTTACCGCTATAGGGAACGTTTCCGTTTTCGGCTGGTACGACTCGGTCGAAAAGAAGCAAAAGGGCTTCACTTATGTGAACAATGCCAATTTGGACACTTCTACCACCGTCCCTGGTTCAACGCAGACAGTTGCACAGATCCTTGATTCGAACCTGGTGCAAGACCTGCCTTACCAGATCAGCGTCGCGGGGACATCGGTCACTCTGTCAATAACAGGGACGAGATAAGGAAAAACAAAGAAGCTAAGGATGTTTAGGCGATCGATCATATTATTAATAGGTTTGCTGCTGATAGCTGGTTCAGCTAGCGCGACGCCTGTGCAGAACCCTTATCCGGTCACTTTTTGGATCAATGGTGATCTGGATGCCGGGGATACTGGATTGAGCGGTGATAGTTTGAGCGGCTTTGAGGTTTATTTCTTTAAGGACCTTGGGACCTATCAGGACCATTACGCCATGAGTCTCAGTGTTATCAACGGTCGCTTTGCTGTCAACGCGCTGGATGACATGGGGCTGAAGCTTGAAGCCGGGGACTATTACCTGGCGACTAAGCCGCAGGATTTCGGAGGAAAATCGTACGGCGCGGATCCGACGCTATTACAGATCACCCCGGCCCACACCAGCGAAGGTTATATCAACCTACCCGCTGGGTTTTTGCGATTGAAAGAGGGCGGCGGTTTGGGAGTGGCGGTGGTCGCGACCGGTTTGACGATCGCCAGATCGACAACGGATCCGGCCGACCTGATAGTTACCTGGGATAAGGCGATCTATTCCAATCCGACGATATATGCCATGACCGGAGATGGATCCGGCCAATATGACAACGATTATGACGCGGCAAAATGGTTGAAGATCTTTGAGAACGGGACTGTGCTTATTACCGATTTCGGCGGTGGTAAGGTCCAGTACACGGCAGGCGGTAACTCTATGACACATACCGGTCAGATCGCTGCCGGCTCGAATGAGGTCTATTACAAGACATTGGTTAATGGTGCCGACCCGGCTGCTGCTTTCGGTGCCGCGCCGGCGGTCGGTAAACTGAACATTCATTTAGGGGCCGGCATGAACGTGGCCAGCGTACCGTTCGAGAATGCGGCTACCGGCATAGATAAGATATTTAGTGCCGACCTGCTGACAAACGGTGATAACTTGTACTTCAAACCGCTCTCTGACAGAGCTAATACCGATAAGTCGACAGTCAAGGATGGGGCATGGAGTAACCCGGCCATCAATATTAGATCAAATTATGGCTACTGGTTAGAAACCAGCGCGGCCAAAGTGATGACAGTTTGGGGTGGAGTCAACCAGGAAGGGGCCTATGCTCAAACCACCCTGATCAAAGACGCTGGTATCCTGGTGATCGGCTGTATTTATCCAAAAGCAGCATTGTTCACCGATTCCGGTTTGAATAAGGCCGGCGGGGCTAAGAGCGGTGATGCGGTTTATTATAAACCCTTAGCCGGTTCGCCCAACACTCAAAAAGTATTGTTCAGCGAAAGCGGTGACCAGTGGAGTGATCCGGTGATCGACCGGACATTCCGGCTGCCGTTCGGTTATTGGTATGAACGAAAATCAGGTAACGGAAATCTCGATCTTGGCCGTAAAAGGCCATGGTAGGGCTGATATAAAGGAGGAAATAACATGTTGAATATTCGATCCAAAAGGAGGATGAGAGAGCGGTGTCGTTTACCGCTAGGCTTACTGCTGACCATTTTTGTCGCTTTGCCTGTATTTGCTATCGGTCTTAATCTATCCGCTTCTAATATTCCTGACGGCATGACCGGGCCAGTCGAGTTCTGTCGGGTAGTTGGCCAATACGACCCGCCGGGCGGAGGCGATGATAAATCGATCAGATTAATGACGATCCAGGGCGGTTTGTTGGCTGAGCCGCAGATCCCGATCGTTGTGTCGGAGAACACGATCCCCCTGGTTTATGGTGGTCCGGAAAAAGATAATGGCTCATTGAACGATATCGATAACGGCACCAAGGTTTTTATTCGGATCTGGGATGGCGCGATCGGTCAAAAACACCACTATGTCAAAAGCGAAGTTAAAACTATTAGCTGGGGGCCAACTGATCCAAAGGTGGATTGGACGATAACGAGCTGGACAAGGTGTTTGGCGGATGTGCCGCAAAATGTGGGAGTTAAGGTTGATTCGGAAACGATCAAGCGAACCGGCAGCACTCAGGCGTTGACCATTGATTTTAGTGCGATCCATGACGGCCAAGTGGAGCTAGTGTCGTCGAAAGCTGTTTTGGAGATCAGCAAAGATCCGACATTTACTGATGTTAACGACCCGACCGGAGGGGTAAAGCATTTTGATTCCTCTTCTGCTTCTGCGAGCGGTGTTTATTATACCGGCAACACAACATATTATCTGCGTTCACAATTAGGCAACTACTACGGGGTTGCCCCGGTTGCAATGTTGACCTCGCCGGTCAAAGATCTTGCACAACCGGGCGAATCGGTCGTCAATGCTGTTGGCAAGTATTTGACTCTTGGAGGAGGCGGAGCGGCCGCTTTCACCTTCAACCTTCTGCCGATCGAAACCGGCAAACTGGTGGTCAACACCGTCTTCCTGCCGGCGGCTTCTGTGACCAGCGCTTCCGCGCTGGCGGCGAGGATCGACGGCCTGGCCGGGAGCAAAGTCACCAAGGCTGTTTGCCGGTGGGACCCGGTTGCCGGCAAGCCGGAGGCGGCTTTATTTGACGATTCCGGTAATATCCTGACCGGATCAAAAGATTTTAGCCTGACAGCTGGCGAATGTTACCAGATCTACACGACCAAGAACGTGACGATAACTTTGCCCTGAAATAAATGAGGTAGAATGAAAAAGAGTCTGACGATCATCGCGCTCCTGCTCGGCATAGCGACCCTGGCCGCCGCGGCCGGGTTTACTTTCCTGCCGGTCTATTCGGTGGTCGGGCAGGTTGTCGACGCGCCGGCGGCTCCGGCCGCGGGGCGGACGGTCGTCTTCTTCAAAGAGATGAACGAACGGTCGGAGGTCACAGTCTACACTCTGGCCACCGTCGGCAGCGACGGCCGCTACCTGGTCAACGCGACCAGCAACTTTGATCTCCCGTTGACCGTCGGCGAAACTTATAAAGTGGCGGTGGTCCGGGACGCGAGCGGCTACGGCGCCGGCCCGGTCAGCGTGACGATCTCCGGCAGCGGCTACGACGCCGCGCCGGCCATGACCATGGCTTACGGCGCCGGCGTGATCGCGATCGGTCCCGGAATAACAGACATTAGACAAGAGCTGCCACCAGTCGTCAAACTCTCGTTCGGCAGCCGGCTCTACCAGCCGGCCCTGGTGACCGACGAAAAACCGTTCATCATCTCCGAGCGGCCGTCGGTCAAGGCTGATGTGACCGTCGATTCACCGTACGCCCTGGCGATGGACCCGAGCAAGTTGACGCTCGTCATCGACTCCGGCAGCGCTTCCCAGCAGATCCTGGAAATGCAGGCGGATAATATCGCCAAGAAAGTGCTGGCCGCCGGTTCCACCGCCGCTGAAGAGCGGATCAGCGCCCTGAGCCTGGCCTACAATCTGGCCGAGGCCCTGACGGAAGGGAAACATCACTTCACCGTTAACGCCCGGAGCAGCGGCGCCATGGGAGCGGCCGGTATCACCGCTTACGTCGCAACCGTCGAAGTGATGGGCGGCCCGGTCCGGCTGATCGGCGTGCCGATCTGTTCCCCCAGCCCTTACAGCATCACTAAGAACAGGATAGTGACGATCCAGTATACCCTCTCCAAGGATGCCGATATCCAGCTGGTCTTCCTCGATATTTCTGGACAGACCATTCTCTCCCGGACCTACCTGAAGGGGACGGAAGGCGGCTCCGCCGGCGTCAATAAAGTGACCTGGGACGGGCAGACCGACCGCGGCTACAAAGCGGGCAACGGCATTTACCTGGGGACCGTGGTCAGTAAAGAGGATAACCGGAAGCTGGGGACGGTCAAGCTGACGGTGTTTGACTAGCCGAGGCTTTCCACCCCCACACACTTTATCCGCTAACAGTTAATTAATACTTGGCTCCCCCTTAATAAGGGGGAGCCGGGTTGATGAGCCAATTGTTTAGAATTACGTGTGGGGGTTAACCCAAGCCCAGCAGCCTAACTAACCATGACCGATCAAGTTTGATCGCATCGTATTCACATAATTCGTGACAGCAGAAGCAGCTGATACACTTCTTTTTGTCGATCCACACCACATTAGCTTCCTGATCGTGGACGATCGTTTTGGCCGGGCAGTGGCGGAAACAGGTGAGACATTGGGTGCATTTCTCCTGATCGATCACCGGATAGATGGTCAGCTGTTTGACGATAGGGGCGGCCAGGTTAAAGAGAAAGTCCGGCAGCCAGTTGATAAAACCTTGCGAGTTGAACGCCTTTTTCCAGTCAGCCTGCCTCAGCTCGTCCAGCCTGGCGCCAACGATCTCGATCCGGGCCAGGTCCATTTCGCCCAGCCCGCGCCGGACCGCTTCTACCGTCGTAAAGATCTCCCCCGGCCGGTGGCCGATCAGGTCCGAGCAGACGGCGTCGAGCGCCACTCCGTCGGTCGAAGCGAGGAGGGCGCCAAATTTCCGCGGCTGGCCGTTGGCCGGACCGGGGCCCTCCATCCCGACTACCGCGTCCATGATGGTCAGCGCCGGCTTGACGATCTGATAGATGTCGACGATCGAGACCGCAAAATCGCGGGGGCGGGGGTTGATCGTGTGAAAACTGCTCTTGTTAAAGCCGGGGATCACGCCGAACATGTTCTTGATCGCCCCGGTGTAGAGCGTCAGGTTGTGGGTCTTCAGTTTGGGCAGATTGATGATCACGTCGGCGTCGAGCGCCGGTTTAGCAATATTGAGGAGCGGCAAACGCCGATTGCCGCTCGGGCTCGGGACCGGCACGATCCCCTCGTGCTGAAAATAGACCATGATCCCGCCCGCTTCTTTCACCGCCTGCTTGATCCCGGTCTTTTCCATCGTCTCCGGTACGTTGGAGTGGGCGTTCCCCGGGCTGTCGCCAACCAGAGCGATCCCGCCCGCTTTTTTGACCGCTTTGATGACCGCGGCGATCACGGCGGGGTGGGTGGTGACGGCGTGGTCGGGTGTTTGGCCGAGGAGCGCGTTCGGCTTGATCAGGACCTTCTGGCCCGGTTTAACGAACGCCTGCATACCGCCGAGGGGAGCCAGGCATTGCTGAATGGACGATTCGACAGCGAGCGGGTCGTAGCTGGCACAGCGGACAACAGAGACTTTAGTAGCCAAGAGCTTTAGCGACAGCTTCGGCCTGGCAGGCGATGAATTGCGGCTTCTCGCCGAACATGATGGCGTTGTCGGGGTCTTTTAGCCCGTGGCCGGTCAGGATGCAGACGATGGTCGAACCGTCTGCGATCTTCCCCGCTTTGACCAGCTTGAGGACGCCGGCGACCGAGGCGGCCGAGGCCGGCTCGCAGAAAACCCCTTCGGTCCGGGCGATCAGCTTATAAGCGTCGACGATCTCGCTGTCGGTGACGATCGAGATCGAACCGCCCGATTGCTCAGCCGCTTCGACCGCCGTTTTCCAGCTGGCCGGGTTGCCGATCCGGATCGCGGTCGCCAGCGTTTCCGGCTTCTCGATCGGGTGCCCCCGGACGATCGGGGCGGCCCCTTCGGCCTGGAAACCGATCATCTTGGGGAGGGTGGAGATCTTTTTTGCCCCGTAATACTCTTTGTACCCTTTCCAGTAGGCGGTGATGTTGCCGGCGTTGCCGACCGGAATAGCGTGGTAATCGGGGACCGCGCCGAGCTGATTGACGATCTCAAAGGCGCCGGTCTTTTGCCCTTCGATCCGGAACGGATTGATCGAATTGACGATCTCGACCGGGTATTTGTCGCCGAGCTCGCGGACCAGGGTGAGCGCCTGGTCAAAATTGCCGTCGACTTCAAAAACTTTGGCCCCGTGCATGATCGCCTGCGACAGTTTGCCGAGCGCGATCTTTCCCCGGGGGATGATCACGATGCAGTCCATTCCGGCCCGGGCGGCGTAGGCCGAGGCGGAGGCGGAGGTGTTGCCGGTGGAAGCACAGATGACCGCTTTACAATGCCGCTCCTTGGCTTTACTGATCGCCATGGTCATTCCCCGGTCCTTGAACGACCCGGTCGGGTTTGCCCCCTCGTATTTGAGGTATACCTGGCAGCGGGTCAGGTCGGAGAGATGGTGGGCCTTGAGGAGGGGAGTGTTCCCTTCGCAGAAAGTGACGACCGGGGTCTCATCGGTCACCGGCAGGTATTTGCGGTATTCTTCGATCACGCCGCGCCACTTCATGATTTTTAATTATAACATGCCTGTGTTATAATTTCGATAATAGCGATGAAAAGAAGCCATGATTGCGGGAAAATAAGGGCGCAGGACGAAGGGACGAAGGTCGAGCTGCTTGGCTGGGTCCACCGCCGGCGCGACCACGGCGGTCTGATCTTTATCGACCTGCGCGACCGCTCCGGGTTGGTCCAGGTCGTTTTCAACAGCAAAGACGCCGATCTCCACCTCAAAGCCCAGGACCTCCGCTCCGAATATGTTATCCATGTTAAAGGGGCGGTGGTTAAGCGCTCCCCGGAAACGGTCAACAAAGAACTCCCCACCGGTCAGATCGAAGTGCTGGCCGAGTGGCTGGATATCCTCAACACCGCTAAAACCCCGCCTTTTGAGATCGCCGATCCCCGGACCGAACCGGACGAGACCGTCCGCCTCAAATACCGCTACATCGACCTGCGCAAGCAGAAGATGCGCGAGAACCTGGTCTTTCGCCACAAGGTGATCAAAGCGATGTCCGATTATCTGGATGGCGTAGGGTTCCTGGAGATCGAAACCCCGTTCCTCGGCAAGTCAACTCCCGAAGGGGCGAGGGACTACCTGGTCCCGAGCCGCGTCAACCCGGGAAAGTTCTACGCCCTGCCGCAGTCGCCCCAGCTCTTCAAGCAGATCCTGATGGTCGCCGGGATGGAAAAATATTACCAGGTCGCCCGCTGTTTCCGCGACGAAGACTTGCGGGCTGATCGCCAGCCGGAATTCACCCAGCTCGACCTCGAAATGTCGTTCGTTGAGCAGGAAGATGTTATCGGCCTGATCGAGGGGCTGTTGAAGTATTCTCTGGACGCGCTGGAGAAAGATATCGACCTTTACCGGGGAAAGAATATCCCCAAGATAAGTTTGCCGTTTCCCCGGCTGACCTGGAACGAAGCGGTCGGCCGCTACGGCGTCGATAAACCGGATACCCGCTTCGGCCTGGAGCTGGTTGATATTACCGACCTGGTCAAGGAATCGGAGTTCAAGGTCTTCCGCGCGGCACCGCTGGTCAAGGGGATCAATATCAAGGGAGGGGAAAAGCTTTCCCGCTCTGACCTCGATAAACTGGAGACGACCGCCAAAGGGCTTGGGGCCAAGGGGATGGCGTGGATATCGCTCTCGGCTGACGGGTTGAAGTCGCCGATCATCAAATTCCTGAAGCCCGCAGAGATCGACGCGATCGTCAAGCGGTTGGGCGGGGAGACGGGCGATGTCCTGATCTTCTGCGCCGATACGTTCAAGATCGTTCACGCTGTCCTCGGCGAGCTTCGGCTCGAACTGGGCCAGAAGCTTAACTTGGTCGACCAGAGCAAGTTCCATTTCCTCTGGGTCACCGATTTCCCGCTCTTTGAATACAGCGAGACGGAGAAGCGGTGGGTCGCCAATCATCACCCGTTCACCGCGCCGTGCGGCCGCTGGGACGATCTGGACGAGCGGTTCCAGCGCGACCCGGGTTCGCTCCGCGCGCAGGCTTACGACATTATTTTAAACGGGACCGAGATCGGCGGCGGTTCGATCAGGATCCACCGGCCCGAGGTCCAGCAGGCGGTCTTCAAGATGCTTCGGCTGACCGAGGAGGAGACCAAGCGCCGCTTCGGGTTCTTTTTGGAAGCCCTGGAATACGGCGCGCCGCCGCACGGCGGGATAGCTTTAGGGTTAGACCGGCTGGTAATGTTATTGGCGGGGATGGACTCGATCCGTGACGTGATCGCCTTCCCCAAAACTCAATCGGCGATGTGCCCGCTGACCGGGGCGCCCGATGTGGTCGACCCGCACCAGCTGAAAGAGCTTCACATTAAAAACGTACTGTGATAATATACCTTATGCCCTGCGACAAGCGGGGCCTTTTTGTGCGGAAATGACAGTCACGGTAATAGTCGGAACTCAATGGGGCGATGAAGGGAAGGGGAAGATCACCGATCTTCTGGCCCGGGACATGGACATGGTCGTCCGCTACCAGGGGGGGAACAACGCCGGCCATACAGTCGTGATCAAGGACGAGACCTTTAAGCTCCACCTGATCCCCTCCGGCATCTTTTACCCGACCGTCACCTGCGTCATTGGTAACGGCGTCGTCATTGATCCGGCGGTCCTGGTCCAGGAGGTTTCCGGCCTCCGTCAGCGCGGCTTTAACTGCGCCAACCTCAAGGTATCTTCCCAGGCCCACATCATTTTCCCTTATCACCGCGACCTGGACGCCGCCCAGGAGCAGAAGCACGAAGCGGGCCGGATCGGGACGACCAACCGCGGGATCGGCCCCTGTTATGTCGACAAGTTCAACCGGCGTGGTATCCGCGTCTGGGATTTTCAATATCCGGACGTTTTTCGCCAGAAGCTGGAGTGGAACCTCAAGGAAAAGTCGTTCCTGCTCAATAATTTCTACGGTTTTAAGGTCGACTACAACGCCGACCAGATCATCAAGGATTATTTCGCCCTCTACGAGCAGTTCAAGGGGTTGGTGGTCGAGGAATCGACCGTGGTCATTGGCGGAGCGATCGACGGCAACAAGCGGATCTTAATGGAAGGGGCGCAGGGGACGATGCTCGACGTCGACCACGGCACCTATCCGTACGTCACCTCGTCCAACCCGATCGCCGGCGGGGCCTGCAGCGGCGCCGGTTTTGGCCCGGTCGAGATCGACGAAGTGATCGGCGTTGCCAAAGCCTATTTCACCCGGGTCGGCGGCGGGCCGTTCCCGACCGAGATCGAAGGGGGAATGGGCGACCAGTTGCGGGAGCGGGGAGGTGAGTACGGGACAACGACCGGCCGGCCGCGGCGCTGCGGCTGGTACGACGGCGTCGTGATGCGCCACGCGGCCAAGGTCAACGGGATCACCCAGTTGGCGATCACCAAGCTTGACGTCCTGGACAGCCTCGACAAGATCGACGTCTGCGTCGCTTATGAGTGTGAGGGGAAAAGGATCAAGGATTTTCCGACCGATATCAACCGGCTGGCCAAGTGCACGCCGATCTACGAATCGTATCCGGGCTGGAAAGAGGATATCACCAAGATCACCAACTACGCTAAACTGCCGGCCAACGCCCGCAAATACCTCGATAAACTGGCCGAGCTCTCCGAAGCGAGGGTTTCCCTGATCTCGGTCGGCGCCGAGCGCGGCCAGATCATCAAAGTCTAGCTCTTCCCCGACGCTTCCAGACGCGCCACCGCAACCGTATACCCGCAACCGGGGAGGAGTACCGGCTTTTTGAAGTAGTCGACCAGCGGATAATTGCGGCAGACGTTGGGCCGCCAGCGGTAGACACCGCACCGCCCGTCGGCCAATTGATGGCGGCAGTCAAAGACCAGCGAGTCGTGCTCGTGGTCGATCTCCAGCAGCCGGAAGCCGAATAACCAGGAGATCCAGCGGACAGAGAGATTGGTGAAAAGAGGGCTGCGGGCCTGGGCCGGGGTCATGGTTAAAATGATCCGGCGGCAGCATTGGCCGCACTGCCGGCAGTGGCCGGTCAGTTTATACCGGGTCGGGAAGAGTTTCCTGGTCAGAGCGGTCAGGAAATTGTCCAGGATGACAAAGCTCATGATCAGCCGGCGGAGCATTGCATAATTATAGCAGCGGGGGTACAATGCCGCCATGGCGATCGATCCGGTCTGCGGGATGCAGGTTGACGAGAAGAGCGCTCTTAAGCTCTCCTGGCAGGGAGAGGATTACTTTTTTTGTTCCGACCATTGCCGCCAGAAATTCCTCAAGCAGAACAAGATCAGCGAGCCGTGTCCGTCGTGCGCCGCGCCGGCCCCCGGCACCCCCTGGTGGCAGAACAAGATCGTCATATTAATCTTCGTTTATGCCGTGATCATCGTTGCCGGCCTCTCCAGCCGTCAATTGGCTCCGCTCAAAGACGCTCTGCTGCTGTATTTGCGGACCATTGCCTGGCCGGTTTTAATCGGCCTCCTCCTGGGTGGGGTTATTGACTGGCTTGTCCCCAGCGAGTATATCTCGCTGATCCTGGCTGCCAAAAAGAAACGGACCATTGTTTACGCGGTCTTGACCGGCTTTCTGATGTCAGCTTGCAGCCACGGGATCCTGGCGTTGGCCATTCAGATCTACAGGAAAGGGGCGTCGACGCCGGCCGTGATCGCCTTTTTACTCTCCAGCCCCTGGGCAAACCTGCCGTTGACCATCTTGATGTTCGGCTTCTTTGGCCTTAAGGCTTTATTGGTCGTCTTTGGCGCCATTGTGGTCGCTTTGATCTCGGGTTACATATATATGTTCCTGGAATCCCGTTCGCTGGTCGAACGCAATCCTAATACGATCGCAGTCGCCAAAGATTTCTCCCTGGTAGCTGATGCCAGGGAGCGGCTGAAAGGAATAAAGTTCAACCCGCTGGCTGCCGTGCGGGGGATCTGGGCTGGATCGCTCTCCCTGGCCAACATGGTCCTCTGGTGGATCATGTTCGGCATGTTATTGGCCAGCGTGGCGGCGACCTATATTCCGGCCGGCTTTATGCACCACTACATGGGGGCCTCCCTGACCGGTCTGCTGGTCACTCTCTTCCTGGCGACGATCATCGAGATCTGCTCAGAAGGGTCGGCGCCGCTGGCATTCGAGCTCTACCGCCAGACCGGCGCGATCGGGAACAGCTTCACTTTTCTGATGGCCGGCGTGGTGACCGACTACACCGAGATCGGCTTGATCTGGCAGAATATCGGCTGGCGAGCCGCGGTCTGGCTGCCGATCATTGCGGTCCCTCAGGTCATGCTGCTGGCGGTACTTTTCAATCACTTCTTTTAATCTTTTACTACGGGGAGGTGAATATCAATGATGGCAGGAATGGGTAATATTCTGGTCCTAACTCAGCTGCTGACGCTCGGCCTCGCGCTCGGTTTTGCATATATCATCTGGATCCTGGCGACCAAGGAGACCGGCAATCTGAAGCTCGGCGGGCAGATCCTGGCGGCGGTGATCGCGCTGCTCGCGCTCTTGATCTTTATTTACGGCCTGGTCGTCGCCAACCAGATGCAGCGGAGCATGCAAGGCGGTATGGGCGGTATGATGATGGGCGGCAAGATGGGAAGCAAGATGGAAATGCCGTGCGCCAAGTCCGGGATGACCGAAAAAGAAAAGATGGAATGCATGAGGAAGATGATGGAAGGGAAGAAATAGTATCCGGGAACGAATGAGGGGGGGGCAGGAGGGAGACTTCCGCGCCCCCCTTGATCATCAGATGAAGAACGAACTATCAATTGTAATTTGCGGCGAGGCCGGGCAGGGGATCCAGACCCTGGAAACCGTGCTGGTCAAACTGGTCAAAAAGGCCGGTTACAACGTCTTTGCCACCAAAGAATACATGTCCCGCGTTCGCGGCGGGGTCAACTCGACTTCGCTTCGGATCTCTGCCCGGCCGGTCGACGCCTACGTCGAAAGGATCGATCTTCTCTTTCAACTGGGCCTCGATCTGACCAAGCATCTCCGGCGCCGGATCGGGCCGCTGACCAGGGTGCTCACTGAGATCGGCAATAACATGACCGCTGTTGGGGTCGTGGCCGGGATACTGGGGCTGGACCGTTCGGTGGTCGAGGAGTTCGTCAGCCAGTACTTTCAAGCCAAGGGCCCCGAAGTGATCGGCAATAATCTTGCCGCTCTGCGCAAGGGTTACGAAGAGCGGCTTGACCTGGGGATCAAGATCGTGACCGACCCGCTGGTCAAAGAGCAGATCATGGTCAACGGTGCGGAAGCGGTCGCGCTGGGAGCGTTGGCCGGCGGATGTAATTTTATCGCTGCTTATCCGATGACCCCATCGACCGGGATCTTCACTTTTCTCGCTCAACAGGCCGCGGCATTCGGTCTGGTTGCCGAGCAGGCGGAAGACGAGATCGCGGCGATCAACATGGCGCTGGGAGCCTGGTATGCCGGCGCGCGGGCGATCGTGCCGACTTCCGGCGGCGGCTTTGCGCTGATGGTCGAAGGGTTGAGCCTGGCGGGGATGCTGGAAACGCCGGTGGTGATCAGCCTCGGCATGCGTCCCGGCCCGGCGACCGGCCTGCCGACCCGGACCGAGCAGGGGGACCTGAATTTTGCCCTCTATGCCGGCCACGGAGAATTTCCGCGGATCATCCTGGCGCCCGGGACGCTGGCCGAGGCGTTTGAGCTTTCCGCCCGCGCTTTTAACCTGGCGGATCAGTATCAGGTCCCGGTCATAGTCCTGACCGACCAGTATTTTGTCGATTCTTATTACAACACCGGCCGTTTTGCGCCGGCCAAGGTTGCGGCGGCGCCGGCGATCGTTAAGACCGAGGCCGATTATCGACGCTATCAGCTGACTAAGGACGGGATTTCGCCGCGCGGCATCCCCGGTTACGGCGACGGGCTGGTCGGCGTCGACAGCGACGAGCACGATGAGGCCGGGCACATTACTGAAGACCTGACCGATGTTCGTCCCCGAATGGTAGAGAAAAGAGTGAAGAAGCTGGCCGCGCTGCAAAAGGCGGCCATTTCACCGACCCTGATCGGCCGCCGGGATTATAAAACGCTGGTCGTCTGCTGGGGCTCAACCCGCAACGCCGTGGCCGAAGCCCTGGGGGCGCTGAAAAAGAGAGATGTGGCTTGTCTCCACTTCAGCCAGGTTTATCCCCTGCACCGGAAGTCGGCCGAATATCTGAAGAAAGCCAAAAAGTTGATCAGCGTGGAAAACAATGCCACCGGGCAATTTGCCGCGCTGGTCAAGCGAGAGACCGGGTTCGAGTTCGACCGGCAGGTCAATAAATACGACGGTTTGCCGTTCTCGGTCGAAGAGTTGGTCGAGGCGCTCAATGGTTAAAGAAACGGCCTGGTGCCCGGGTTGCGGTAATTTTGCCATTCTGGGGGCGCTCCAAAAAGCGCTGGCCGAACTCGAGATCGCGCCGCAAAAACTGGTGATCGCCTCCGGCATCGGGCAGGCGGCGAAGACCCCTCATTATTTACCGTGTAATTTCTTTAACGGCCTGCACGGGCGGGCGCTGCCGCCGGCCACGGCGATCAAGGCGGCAAACCCGGAACTGACGGTGATTGCGGAGAGCGGCGACGGGGACATGTACGGGGAGGGGGGTAACCATTTTATCCAGACGATCCGCCGCAATCCGGATATTATTAATATTGTCCATAACAACATGGTCTACGGGCTGACCAAGGGGCAGGCATCACCGACCAGCCAGTACGGGATGAAAACGCCGATCCAGGTTGGCGGGGTTTTTGAAGAACCGTTCAACCCGATCGTGATCGCGGTAGCGCTGGACGCCCCCTTTGTCGCCCGGGCCAACGCCGCCGATATAGAACAGACCAAAGAGATCATCAAGCAGGCGATCCGGCACCCCGGCTATTCGTTGATCGACATATTTCAACCGTGTATCTCGTTCAATAAGATCAACACCTTCGCCTGGTTCAAAGAGCATACATATTATCTGGATGCCGGATATGACCCGCGCGACCGCCAGGCCGCCCTCGCTAAAGGTTTGGAGATCGACCGTTTTCCGCTCGGGGTCATTTACCGTCAGGAAAACCGGGAAAGCTTTAACAGCCATCATAAATTGACCGCCCCGCTTTTCCAGAGCAAGCCCGATCCCGCCAAGCTTGCCGCCCTGATCGACAGCAAACTGTAAATCGGCTCTTGACAAATAATGGGCATGAACTATAATAAGACTAAATTAGTCCTAATAGGAGTTGAGCGTCATGATCAGTCGGGAAGTTGACTATGCGCTGCGCGCCCTGGTCGAACTGGCCAAAAAGCCAGAGCGGGAATGGACCGCTACGGCTCAGCTGAGCAGGGAGTTGCGGGTTTCGCGCGTCTATCTGGCCAAGATCTTCCAGCGGTTGGCCAGGAAAGGGTTGCTGGAAACAGCCAAGGGAAAACAGGGTGGGGTCAGGTTAAAGAGCCGGAACACCAGCCTGACCGCGGTATTAAAAGCCCTGGAACCGCATTTTTCCCTCAACAAGTGCTTGAACCAGCGTTTTCGCTGCTTTCGTCAGGCAAGCTGCCCGATCCATGCTGTTCTGGCCCAGGTCCAGCAGGAATTATTCGCCAAGTTAAACCGTTATACGTTAAAGCGGTTAGCGCGGAAAGCATAATGGTTAAAAGACAGATCGTTAAAATTGACGAAGAAAAATGCAACGGCTGCGGGCTCTGCATTCCGAACTGTCACGAAGGGGCGCTCCAGATCGTTGACGGTAAAGCCCGGTTGGTCAGCGAAGTCTTTTGCGATGGGTTGGGGGCTTGTCTGGGGCATTGTCCGCAAGGGGCGATAACGCTCGAGGAACGGGAGGCGATCCCTTTTATGGAGCAAGAGTGCGGTTGTCCGGGCGCGGCGGTAAGGGCGTTTAGGGATAAGAATGAGGGGGAAGCAGTAGGGAATCCCGCTTCTCAGCTCCGGCAGTGGCCGGTGCAGCTGCATTTGGTGCCGCCCGGCGCCCCATACTTTAAGGGAGCCGATCTCCTGTTGGCGGCCGATTGCGTCGCTTATTCGCTTGGGGGGTTCCATGGCCGCTATTTGCGCGGCCGGGCGCTGGCGATCGCCTGTCCCAAGCTGGACCAGGGCCAGGAGATCTATCTGGAAAAGCTGATCGCGCTGATTGATCAAGCCAGGATCAATACGCTGACCGTCATGATCATGGAGGTTCCCTGCTGCGGCGGCTTGCTGCAGCTGGCAAAGACCGCCCAGGCTCAAGCCAAACGGAAGATCCCGCTCAAGGCGGTGGTGGTGGGGCTCGAAGGGGACATTCTTAAGGAAGATTGGGTTTCATAGCCAAAAAAAGGGAGGTGACACATGACATTGGAAGAGCTGGACCGTTATCTTGAATCGCGACCGCATGTTCTCTGGCTCAAGGATGACGAGGGGAATTTCTATTTCCGCCACGAGGAGTTCGATAACGAGCAGGAGAAGGTCAAGGTCGAGCCGCGGGCGCTCAAGGAGCTGACCGCGGAAAAACTTGACCAGATCCTGACCGCCGGACGGAACGTGGAGCATATCACCCGGATCACCGGGTATTTCTCTCGCGTTGAGGGTTGGAATAAGGGGAAGAAAGGGGAGTTGGCTGACCGGGTGCGGACGGAAATATCTAAATAAATAGTTTGGCGCTTCTTGCCCAGGCGCGACTAGCTTTCGCGGGAAGCGCTATTCTATTTAGTTAATACTTGACAAAACACATCAAGATGGTGTAATATTAACTGGAATTTTGTTAAGCCGGATACGATAATATAATTAACATGAAGCTATCGATCAAGGTTCAATATGGTTTGCAAGCGGTGCTGGAGCTGGCGCTGAATTACGGCGGTGGCCCGGTGCGGATCAAGCATATCGCCCGCGAGCAAAAGGTGCCGATCAGATTTCTGGAGCAAATAATGCTGATCCTCAAAAGAGCCGGGTTGGTGGCCAGTGTGCGGGGGAAAGATGGGGGGTATACATTGGCCCGGCGGCCGAGCGAGATCACGGCGCTCGGCGTGATCGAGGCGTTGGAGGGGCCGGTCGAACTAGCCAGCAGAAAAATGAAGAAAACCGCGGTCCTTTATGATTCATTCGTTAAGATCCAGCAAAATTTGGGCAAACAATTGTCGTTATTGACCCTGGAGGAGATCGCTTTAAAGAAGCGGCAGGCCGATCTGGCGATCATTTACCAAATATGAACAGCAAATACGTTTTAGGCGGAATACTGGCCGCGATGAGCGGCATCTAATGTCAGGCCAGACATTAGATGTAGCGAGGCCACGGACAAGATCAAGTTAATTAAGGAGAAAATAAAATGAGCAAAATAGATAGTAAGTTAAAGATCGAAACTCTGGCTTTGCACGGCGGACAGGAGCCCGACCCGACGACCGGGGCGCGGGCCGTTCCTATTTATCAGACGACTTCTTATCAGTTCCGGGACACTGAGCACGCGGCCAACCTGTTCGGTCTGAAGGAATTCGGCAATATATATACCAGGCTGATGAACCCGACCACCGACGTTTTTGAAAAACGGATCGCGGCGTTGGAAGGGGGCATTGGCGCTTTAGCGGTCGCCAGCGGTCAGTCGGCGATCACGCTGGCTCTCCTGAACATCGCCCAGGCCGGTGATGAGATCGTCTCGGCCGACAATCTTTACGGCGGGACCTATAACCTGTTCCATTACACTTTTGCCAAACTCGGGATCAACGTCAAGTTCGTCAAATCAAACGACCTGGCGGCGATCGAAAAAGCGATCACCCCCAAGACCAAAGCGCTCTATGCCGAATCGATCGGCAATCCGAAGCTTGACGTGGCTGACCTGGAGGCGCTGGCCAAGATCGCTCATAAACACGGGATCCCGCTGGTCCTGGACAACACCGTTTCGCCGTACCTGCTGCAGCCATTCAAGCACGGGGTCGACATCATTGTCTACTCCGCGACAAAATTCATCGGCGGACACGGGACTTCGCTCGGCGGTCTGATCGTCGATTCCGGGAAATTTGACTGGACCAACGGCAAGTTCCCGCTGATCGATGGGCCCGATCCGAGTTATCACGGGGTCAATTTTGTGGAGGCCTTGAAGCCAATGGGGAATATTGCCTACATAATAAAGGCCCGGGTTACGCTCTTAAGGGACCTTGGCCCCGCGCTGTCGCCGTTCAATTCGTTCCTCTTCTTGCAAGGTTTGGAAACTTTGCACCTCCGTTTACCGCGGCACTCGGAAAACGCCTTGGCAGTAGCCCGGCATTTGGAAAAACATCCTAAAGTCGGCTGGGTCAATTATCCGGGGTTGGCTTCGAGTCCCGAAAAGGTAAAGGCCGATAAGTACCTGCCGCAGGGAGCGGGGGCGATCATCGGCTTCGGCATCAAAGGGGGAGTGGCGGCCGGCCAGAAGTTCATTAACGGGCTGGAACTGATCTCCCATCTGGCTAATGTCGGTGATGCTAAGTCACTGGCGATCCATCCGGCCAGCACCACGCACCAGCAGCTTTCGGCCGAGGAACAACTGGCGACCGGGGTCACCCCAGATTTTATCCGCCTCTCGATCGGCTTGGAGCACATAGATGATATACTAGCCGACATCGACCAGGCGCTGGCTAGGGCTTAATAAGGAGGAGAGGAAGATGGGAAAGCTCTATGAGGATATAACGAAAACGATCGGGAACACGCCGCTGGTCCGGCTGCAGCATTTGAGCAAAGGGTTAAAAGCCGACGTCCTGGTCAAGCTGGAATCTTTCAATCCCCTTTCCAGCGTTAAGGACCGTCTGGGTGTCGCCTTGATCGAGGCCGGCGAAAAAGCCGGTAAGATCAGGCCGGGAACGGTCATTATTGAGCCGACGAGCGGTAACACCGGGATCGCGCTCGCCTTTGTCTGCGCCTCGCGCGGCTACCGGCTGGTCTTGACCATGCCAGAGACCATGAGCGTCGAGCGGCGGCAGCTGCTCAAGATCTTTGGCGCCGAGCTTGTTTTGACCGAGGGGGCCAAAGGGATGAAAGGGGCGGTGGAAAAGGCGCTGGAGCTGGCCAAAGAAATGCCGAACAGCTTTGTGCCGCAGCAATTCGAGAACCCGGCCAATCCTGATATTCATCGGCGGACGACCGCGCCGGAGATCTGGAACGACACGGACGGCAAAGTGGACTATTTTATTGCCGGCGTGGGGACCGGCGGCACGATCACCGGGGTCGGTGAAGTCCTGAAACAAAAGAAGCCGGGGATCAAGATCATCGCGGTCGAACCGGTCGATTCGCCGGTCCTGTCGGGCGGCAAACCGGGTCCGCACAAGATCCAGGGGATCGGTGCCGGCTTTGTGCCGCAGGTGCTGGATAAAGCGGTCTTGGATGAGGTCATCCAGGTCTCGGCTGAGAATGCCGGCGACATAGCGCGCAGGCTGGCCAAGGAAGAGGGGATATTGGTTGGGATTTCCAGCGGAGCGGCTACCTGGGCAGCGCTGGAAGTGGCGAAAAGGCCGGAAGCGGCCGGCAAGACGATCGTCGTCCTGCTGCCGGATACCGGTGAGAGGTATTTATCGACATGGCTGTTCCAGGAAACATAAACAGTGCAGGGACTAAATATTATAAGTTTGGCGGGATCACTCTTGATTCCGGGCAGTTCCTGGGGCCGATCACGCTGGCTTACGAGACCTATGGCCGGCTGAATCCGCAAAAAACCAACGTTATCCTGATCGAACACGCCTTTTCCGGCGATGCTCATGCCGGCGGCCCGGGCGGCTGGTGGCAAGAGATGATCGGTCCCGGCAAAGCCTTTGACACCGACCACTACTACGTTATCTGCTCCAACGTGATCGGGGGATGCCAGGGGAGCACCGGACCATCGTCCCTTGATCCCCAGACCGGGAAACCTTACGCGGTCGATTTTCCGCTGATCACGATCGCCGATATGGTCCGGGCCCAAAAAGAATTGATCGATCACCTGGGCGTTCATCGCCTGCTGGCTGTCGCCGGCGGCTCGATGGGCGGGATGCTGGCGCTGCAATGGGTTTCCTCCTATCCCCAGATCGTCAAAAGCGCTATTCCGATCGCGACCACCCTGAAGCACTCGCCGCAGCAGATCGCGTTTAACGAAGTCGGCCGGCAGGCGATCATGGCCGATCCGGCCTGGAATGGCGGCGCTTACTACGGCCGGGAAAAACCGGAACGCGGTCTGGCGGTTGCGCGGATGATCGGCCACATCACTTACATGAGCGATAAGTCGATGGAAGAAAAGTTCTCCCGTCGGTTGAAAGATAATGGACCTAATTTTAAGTTTTCTAACGATTTTGAGGTTGAGGGGTACCTTAAATATAAGGGGGACAGCTTCGTCAAGCGTTTTGACGCTAATTCATATCTTTATCTGAGCAAGGCGATCGATCATTTTGACCTGGCGGACAACCGCTCTTTGCCTGGTAACAGCGAAGCGGCGATCCGTTTTTTGATTTTAGCCTTTTCCTCCGACTGGCTTTACCCGCTATATCAGTCGCAGGAGATGGTCCGGCATCTCCGGCGAAAGCAGGCGGACGTGACCTCGCTCGAGATCAAGTCCAGTTACGGGCATGACGCGTTTTTACTGGAAGTCGAGGAACAAACGCGTGTGATCAGGAGTTTTATTGACAAAACTTATCACGGCTATCGGGTGGTGGATGAATATGAAATATAAATATAGATTTGACCATGAAGTGATCTCCAGGATCGTTGAACCAGGTGCCAAAGTGCTTGATCTCGGTTGCGGAACGGGGGAGCTTCTTTTTCTGTTGGCCAGGCGGAATAAAGCGCGGGTCGAGGGGATCGAGCTTGATGACGCGGCCATATATGCCTGTGTGGAGAAAGGGTTGAGCGTGATTCACCGTGACATTGACAGCGGCTTAGCGGAGTATTCCGACCAGTCATTCGATTATGTCATCCTGAACCAGAGCATGCAGGAGGTCAAAAGGGCCGACCTGGTGATAGATGAGGCCCTGCGCGTTGGAAAAAAGGTCATCGTTGGCTTCCCCAATTTTGCGCACTACCTTGCCAGGCTGCAGATCTTCTTCCTGGGCCGGACACCGGTCACGCCGTCGTTGCCGTTCAAATGGTACGACACTCCCAACCTGCACTTTTTAAGCATCTCCGATTTTTGGGATTACACCAGAGAGAAGCGGCTGCAGGTCTTGGCCGTCCATTATCTGAGAGAGGCTGGAGAGGTCAGGGTCCTGCCTAATCTATTCGCCAGAGCGGCGCTTTTTGTTTTAACAAGACAAAAAACAAATTAGTTAATCTCTACTAAATTAGTTGATATTACCCCTAAAATAATTGACTGGGTTGGTTTGTAGTGTAATACTAGATTAAGTCAATCAAGATAGTGGTATATAGTTAAAACTTTATCAATATTATTGCGATTGATAATTATAGATCGTGTCAAGGAGGGTTCGGGTATGAGTATTTTGGAAAACAAGGATGATCTCAAGTTGCTGGTCGATGGCCTCAATTTTAAGCAAAAGGTGGAGAGGTCGCTGGAGCTGATCGAGGCGGCTTATAAGAAGTGGGGCGAGGGGTTAGTGGTCGCCAACAGTCTGGGTAAGGATTCGGTCGCGGTCTGGGACTTGGCCAAAAAGGTCAATAAAAATATCCGGGGGTTTATTGTCACGACCAGATTTAAACCAACAAAGACCAAGCAATTCATGAAAGATGAGGCGGCCAGATATCCGGAATTGGAGGTTTTTGAGAGCACGAAGGAGATCCCGGCCCAGCTCTATCTGGCCCATCCCGACCAATGCTGCGACATCCTTAAGGTTGAGCCGACCCGCGAGGCGGTCAAAAAGATGAAAGTCGCCTGCTGGGTGACGGGCCTGCGTTGTACCGAAGGGCGGACGAGGACCGACTTTAAAGAAGTTGAAGAGAGGGATAAAGGGCTGGTCAAGCTCAACCCGATCCTGATCTGGAAAGAACGCGAGGTCTGGCAATACCTGGCGCTTTATCAGGTGCCGGTCAATCCGTTATATAAAGAGGGTTACCGTTCACTGGGGTGCGAACCCTGCACGCGTATAACAAATGATGACAATGAACGCGCCGGGCGCTGGATCGGTACGAGCAAATGCGGCGGGGAGTGCGGCATCCATACCAGGCCGTTAATAGATACCAGCGGGAACGGTATCTAACAAGGTTTGAGGCATGATCTTTCAATATATTATTTTAATATCAGCTGTGATCTTTTTTGCGCTTAATATGGGTGGGTCGGGCATCGCCCCGTCCTTTGCCTCGGCTTACGGCGCCGGATTGATCTCGCGTCAAAAGGCGGTCGCGCTTTTTGCGGTTTTTGTCGTGTTGGGGGCGCTGGCTTTAGGCAGCCGGGTGGCAAAAACCTTGAGCTCCGGCTTATTGCCCGGGTATTTGTTTACCCCGCAGGTCGCGTTAATAATCTTAGGCAGCGCGGCGCTTAGCCTTTTTATCGCCAATGTTCTAAAAGTGCCGCAATCGACCAGCTGGGTGACGGTCTTTGCGGTGTTTGGGGCGGCACTCCATTTTGACAGCCTGAACCCGGTCGCGACCCTGCAGATGGTCAGCCTGTGGCTGATCCTGCCGCTGGTCGGTTTTTTCCTGACTTTCTTGTTTTTCCGGGGGATCTACCCGCCGCGGGCCGCTAACTTTTGGTTCTATGAAAAGGTCCATTCCAGGAAAAAGCCGATCCAATATCTGGCCGTGATCTCCAGCTGCTATGTCGCCTTCGCCATTGGCGCGAACAATGTCGCTAACGCGGTCGGGCCGCTGGCCGGGGCCAGATTGATCTCACCGGGCCTGGGCTTGCTCCTGATCTCACCGCTGTTTGGTCTAGGGGGGTGGCTGATCAATGACCGGACCATGAAAACGGTCGGCCGGGAGATCGTCCCGCTCGGGCTGATCACCTCGACGATCGTGGCTTTTATTACCGCTACTTTGTTGATCTTTGCTTCGTTCCTGGGCTTTCCGCAGTCGCTCGTGCAGTTGAACGCCCTGGCGATCATGGCGGTGGGAACGATCAAGCATGAACATATTTTGGCGGCCAAAGAACAAGCCGTCCGGAAAATGTTCGCGGTCTGGCTGGTCGCGCCGCTGTTGGCAGGCCTTTTGTCCTATTTAACGTTAAGTTTCCGGGGAATTTAGGGATCAGGGAGGAAAAGTGTCACATCCGGTCAATCATGAAGATCTAAAAAAAGACGGCATGGTCAAACTTAAAGAAAAAGAAATGTTCTCGGTCTGGGTGCGCGCGGTTTGCGATAACATGGGCGCGGACAAATTGCGCAAGGTCGCCGAGCTGGCGGAAAAATACGGCCGGGGTTTGGTCCTGTTCACTTCCCGGCAATTCCCGATCATCCCGCACGTGCATCTTGACGATCTTGGCAAAGTGCAAGCGGAGCTGCGGCAGCTGGAATTGATGCTTGACCACTGCGGCTCGCGCGTCAGGAATGCCGATGTCTGTTACGATGCCAATCTTTGCCCTTACGCTGTCATGGACCCGATCAGCCTGGGAGAGAAACTCGATCAATTCTGGCGGGACGACCAGGGCGGCTTTAAGATCAAGACCTCGATCGTCGGCTGTGAGAAACAGTGCACGGCCCCCCGGGTTTTGGGCGACCTCGGTTTTGTCGGGGTTGAGCGGGGCGATCGAAAAGGCTATGACGCTTATGTTGGAGGCAAACTTGGCCTTGATCCTTTTCTCGGGATAAAAATGGCCGAACTGATTTCGGAAGAAGCGGCGCTCAACCTGGTCAAGAATTACGTCGGTTTTATCAGGCAGGAAGGGAGGGGCGGGGAGCGGGCGGCAGCGTTGATAAGGCGTCTAGGAGAAAGGACCGTCCGGACGGCTTTAACGAAAGACCTTGACGCCGGCTATGAAGCCAAACCTTTTCCTTGCGACACAAAACAACCGAGGAAAACCGGCGGTGATATTTTGCGGGTTCGCGCGACCAACGGTGAAGCGACAACCGCTCAGGTGCTTAAGATCGCCGACATCGCGGAAAAATACGGGTTGGGTTTTGTCCATTTTCCGGTGCGCGGTGGGCCGGAGATCCCCGGCGTCGATATTTCGCATGTTCAGGCGATCAGGGACGAGCTTAGGGCGGCCGGCTTAAGTCTGATCGACAGCGGCATCGATAACCTCCAGTCCTGTTTCGGTAATTATTGCGACAACGGTCTATTTGACGCCCAGGAACTGCTCAGAAAAGTGGAAAAGTTGGTCGCCAAGATCGGCTTAAACAACTTGAGCATTAAAATATCTGCTTCCGGCTGCCCTAATTCCTGCGGGATCTCCCACCTATCCGATATTGGCTTCATTGGTACGGTCGAGCCGGAAGTTGATCTTAACAAATGCAAGGGTTGCGGCATTTGCCTCAAAGCCTGCCGGGGCAAAGCCATTGCCGTGGAAAATAAGCAGGCGGTCTTCGATCGGGGGAAATGTAAAAATTGCGGCCTGTGCGTCAAAATATGTCCCTTGGGCGCTATTTTTGCCCAACGAAATGGGATCGCCATCCTGGTTGGAGGGACCGGCCCTCATTTTTTTAATGACAAACAGCAGGGCGAAACGCGATTGGGGGAAAAATTGGTCGACTTGGTGAATGAGGCCAGGGCACTGGCAATTACCGAAAAAATATTATTGCTGGTGCAACGGACTGGGAGGAACGTAGCCGGGCTTATCAGCGAACTTGGGTTTGACAAGTTCAAGAAGGAGGTCTTATGAAGGCCGGGACCAGCCAAGTGAGCGACTTGATCGGCAAAACGCCGATCGTAAAGTTAAAGATCGTCGAAAGTGGTTCTGCCGACGTGTACGCCAAGGTTGAATTCTTCAATCCGGGCGGCAGCGTCAAGGACCGGATCTGCCGGGCCATGATCGAGGACGCCGAGGCCAGAGGCCAGTTGAAACCGGGTGGGACGATAGTTGAGCCCACCTCCGGCAATACCGGGATCGGGCTGGCCATGATCGGTGCGGCCAAAGGTTATCGGGTCATTCTGACGATGCCAGAGACGATGAGCTTGGAGCGGATCTATATCCTGAAAGCTTATGGCGCCACGGTCATCCTGACCAACGGGGCCGAAGGGATGGGCGGGGCGATCAAGAAAGCCGAAGCGATCGTCAAAAAAGACGGGGCTTTTATGCCGCAGCAATTCGCTAACCCCGCTAACCCGGAAGCCCACCGGCGGACGACCGCGCTCGAGATCATTGAAGCCTTAGGTGAAGATATCGACGCTTTTGTGGCCGGTGTTGGGACTGGCGGCACGATCACTGGGGTGGGCGAGGTATTAAAGTCAAAAAATCCTAAAGTTAAGATCATTGCCGTCGAGCCGGCAGGCTCGCCGGTGCTTTCCGGCGGGCGATCGGGTACCCACAAGATCCAGGGGATCGGGGCCGGGTTCGTCCCCCGAGTCCTGAATAGGGACATAATCGACCGGATCATAACGGTCAAGGACGACGAGGCGTTCCGGTTCTCCCGCCGGATCGCGGAAGAAGAGGGGCTGTTTGTCGGGATCTCATCTGGGGCCGCCGCCATTGGCGCTATTAAAGTCGCCGCGGAGCTCGGGCCGGGAAAAAAGGTCGTGACTGTCTTCCCCGACACCGGGGAGCGTTATTTCAGCATGGAACAGTACTTTTCGGCCTAAAGGAGTAATATGAATAAACATATATTGGTCTTTATGTTGTTATGGTCAATGCTGGGAATGTTCTCCAGTGTGTCTGCGGCTGAAGGAGGCAAAACATTATTTTTACTATCGCCTTTGGTCGGCAGCTCAAGCACTGACCTGCAAATATTGCACGAAACCGGGACGCTTTACGGCCTTAATATGTTGTACGCCGGCCCGAACTTCACTATTGGCAGCCTGGGCCATTATTCAAGATTTAAATCCAGCACGGAAAACGGCTATCTCTTTTATCTTGCTTATTATTTTAGGGAAGACCAGCCGGTGCAACCGCTGCTGAGCTTTTCCGCCGATTATATCGGTATTCTTACCAAATTAGACGGCGCGGCCGCTGCGCCGTTCAATTCACTAAATGTTGATACCTCCATCTGGGCGTTCCATCCCTTAGCGGGCATCTCGTTCAAGCTGGGCGAACAGCGGATCGCGCCATTTATCGGATATTTTAAGGAGCAAGTCACGACCTCGCTTGCTTCCGAAGGGACGAATAACGGCGGCCAGACCAGTAACGGGTTTAGTGCCGCCAATTCCGTCGAACTTGATTATCTTTCGGCCGGCGCCAAGCTTGATCTGATCTTTGCTCAGCCTATCAGGTTCAATACCAAGTTCTATTGGCGGCATAGGAGCGGGGAGCAACCATTATTCGCGGCGCGCAACCAGCTGGACATATTGTTTTCCCATCAGGCAGGAATTACTTTGAAATATGATTATTTTGAGGATAAATACGAAAAAAACACTTTAGCATTAATCGGGCCGACATTTATCTTTTAGCGGAATGTTTGGTTTTAAATTATTTGCCCATCGCTCAGTTCGATCTTGCTCGAAGCTAATTTAGCCAGGTCCTGATTATGGGTCACCATGATGATCGTTTTCTTGTTCTCACGATTAAGTTTAGTTAATATCTCGCCGATCTCATTGGCCCGCTTACTATCGAGATTTCCGGTCGGTTCATCTGCCAAGAGGATGGCCGGGTTGTTGACCAGCGCTCGGGCGATCCCAACCCGCTGCATCTCGCCGCCGGAGATCTCGCCCGGCAGATGGTTCCTCCTCTTGTCGATCCCCAGCTCGGAGAGCAATTGGTTGGCGCGCTCCAGGACCTTGTCCTGGCAATCCTTGCAGTAAAAGACCCCGGGCAAGACAATATTCTCAAAGACGGTCAGGGTGGGGATAAGATAGAACTTCTGAAAAATGTAGCCGAAGTTTTCGCGCCGGATCTTCGTCAGTGTCCCTTCGGAGAGCTTCATCCCTGGCTTGAATATCTCATGCCCGCTGACCGTTATTTCTCCGCCGTCCGGATTATCCAGACAGCCAAGCAGATTTAGCAGGGTCGATTTGCCGGAGCCGGAGGCGCCGTGGATCGCTAAGAAATCGCCGGCCTCAACTGCCAGTGAAACGTTGTTGACCGCCCGGACGGTTTCCGCGCCGCGTTTGTAATCTCTGATCAATCCCTTAACTATTATGATCGCCATCTTATTCTCCCTCCGTCCGGATCGCTTCGAGCGGCCGGATGTTGGCCGCCCGCCAGGCCGGGTAGATCCCGCCCAGCAACCCGATCAGGACCATGATCAGCAGGGTAAAGAGCATTAAAGAGGAGTCGACCTGGACCAAAACGCCGCTGGGAGCATACGGGATGATCCGGCGGATCAGCAAGTCGCTGAGCTGGGCCAAAAGCAGTGCCAGGGCGATCCCGACCAGGCTGCCGATCCCGCAGAGGATCAAGGTCTCGGTCCAGACCATGCGGAAAATATCGAGCGGCATCGCACCGATGCTCTTGAGAATGCCGATCTCCTGATAGCGCTCCAGGACCGACATTAAGACCGTGTTGATCACCCCGAGCAGAGCGATGACAATGGCGATGATGGCGATCGACAAGACCATGACCTTGGCCGTCCCGACCAGGTTGAGGATCGTCTGCTTGACCTGGATCAGGGAGACGACCTGAACGTCCGGTAGGTTATACATCTTGTCTTCAAATTTGACGATATCGGCGTCCTTGGCGACCTTGATCCCGAGGCCGGTGACCTGGCCGGTCCGGCCGAAAGCCTGCTGGAGCGTTTTGATCGGGACAAAGATCGTGCCGTCGTCCTGCGTCCCGGTCCGTTTCAGAATGCCGGCTACTTTAAGCTCGATATTCTTTCCCGGGAGCAAATAGATATCGCCGACCTCCCGCTGTTCCAGTTCCGCGGCTTCGTAGCCCAGAACCACCTCTTTTTGGGCGTCAGGTTTGAACCAGCTGCCTTGCTCGAACTTTAAGAACGTTTTCAGGGGCGGGTAGGAGGCCGGATCGACCCCGAGAAACGCGGTCAGTCCGCCGCTTTCCCCCTTGTTCGGATCAAGCACTACCTGCATCAGCATCGGCGTGACCTGTTCCACTTCCCGGTTCTTAACGATCTCGTTAGCTAGATTTTCTTTTAGGTAACGCAAGCCGGTCCCGCCTTTGAGCATCAAAGTCGCTGCCTCGTAGGGGCACCCCTTGGCGGTCACGATCAGCTGGTATCCGAGATTATCGATGTCCCGATTGAGCGACTGCTCATAGCCGTTGTTGAACCCAAAAAGACTGACCAGGACCCAGGCGGAGAGAGCGATCCCGGTAATGGTCAAAGCACTCCGGGCCTTTTTCCGCAACAGGTTCTTGTAAGCGACCTGGTAAATATTGATCATTTTGCCACCCCCCGGCGATTAAAAACGAAAACGTCCATCAGGATCAGGTTCTTTTTGGCGCCGCGCAGGGCGGCGTTAAAATCGTCGGCCGCCGCCGGGACCGGATTGTTGATCCGATTCAGTTTGCTGTTTGGTGGTATCCGGCCGGTGGCGACGTCGTAATATTGGAAATCCGCCAGGCTGAGCCCCGCGAATTGGGCGCCAAAAGCCCGGTCGCGGAATCGGCCGGCGTAAGCGCCGGTCATCTTTTGGAAATATAGTTGGAGAATGGTCCCTTTGGGGTCGAGAGCCAGAAAGACCTGAAGGCCGCCGTAATGCCCTTTTTGATTGACCCCGTGGATGTAGCCGATGATCGTTTTCCCTTTCAGGACCGTATACACGGTGTAGGGGACATCCATTGTTTCATAGATCCCCGTAAATTTTGCGCCGTACCGTTGTTGGACGAGGTCGTACAGCGTTTCCCCTCCGGATCTTTTGACCGAGAAATATTCGGTCTTATAGTTGGTCATGGCGGGAAAGAAACGCTTTACATCACGATCAGGCTCGTTTAGATCGCAGCCGACCGCGCCCCAAGCCGCGGTGTGCAGCAGCATCATCATTAAACCAATGAGCATAAGCCTACCACGGGGCATAATAATACCCCTGAATCGTCAGCTTGAGCTCATTGGTCATGGTTTCTTTCTGACCCAGGAACCGGAAGGTCAAATTCTCGTCGTAGAGATAAGTGAGCCCAAGGGCAGTGGACCGGTCCGAGAGCGTTCCCTGTTCGCTATTTTGCTGCTGCAGTTCGAATTTGAGCCGGTCATCTGCCAGTAATTTGATCCCGCCCCGGACTAAAATAGAATGGTAGCCCGCGCCGTCCCTTGCACCGGAAGTGTTTTCCGCCCGCAGCTCGTAATTGTCGACCAGTAAGGCGGCGTCAACGCCGGTATATTCAACCGCGATGTTGGGGGACAGGTTTCCCTGCGCTCGAGAGAGCCCCAGATTATAATTGTTCTGGTTGAGGACGCCGATGGAGACCCGGCCGCTGATCAGGTTGTTAGCGGTGTAACTGACGGCCAGGTCGCCCCAATCGGTATCGCGCCGGACACCGGCGCCCCAGCTGTTCTCAAAGCCGAAGTCGGTCATGCTGAGCGGGGCCAGCAGGAGGGCATGGCTGTCGAAATAAGAGTTTAACCCATAGGCGACCCGTGAATGCCCCAGCCAGAGGTCGGCAAGCGGATTCTTGATCTTTAGATATGAGTTAAACAGCTGCGGCTCAACCCGATTCAGGTCGCCGTTCCAGGCCAGGCGGCCCTGAAAGGCGAGGAGGGCCCGGTCACCGGCGTCGCCCGAGAACCGCTGGAGATAGTCGAGACCAAGGCTTGGCTGCTGCATCGGCATCGCCGAGCTTTGCCCCGGGCCGAGGACCAATTGCGCTTCCTTAAACATGAGTGCGCTATCGGCCAGGGCGCCGGTCGCGACAGCCAGGCAAAAGACTAGCGCCAGGCAGAGGGCTGAAGCAATGATATTAGATGATGATTTTGATCGTGTGGCGGCCATATTCAATCTTTCCCTGATAAAAGGTGAGGTGGATCACCCAATCACCCGGCATGACCAGATCGATCGGCAGGAGATAATCGTTCTTTTTGTTAAGGGTAAAATCCTGTTCAGCGGAGTCGTGGCTGCTGCCCATGGCAGGCATTCCGCTCGCTCCGGTTATTCTTGACAGCACGGTCTTGGTGCCGTCATTTTTAAATATCTGGACTTTCAGGATATTTGTGCCCAGCACCGGTCTTTGGTTAAATTGATAGGTAAAATAATGATCAGTGCCGAGCAGTATTTTTCGGTTGGAAGCGTCACTGATCGCGGTTTTGCCGCCCACCTGCCAGACAATGGAGTAGGCGACAAAGATCAAGCCCAGTAAGCCAAAAATGAGCAGCAGCACCGGTTTGGGATTTCTTAATAACATCCCGTATCTCCTTTTTTAATCTGGGACAATAGTACCATTTGACAGGTTTATTTAGTATAGTTTATAATAGTCTACTATGTCAATAGACAATAGGAGTAAGTTTAGTGCGTTTGTCAACTAAGGTCAGATATGGGGTTCGTTTGATGATCGACCTGGCTGCGCATAATGGGAAGGGATTGATCTTGCTAAAAGATATTGCCCGGCGGCAGAACATTTCACGTAAATATTTATGGCAGGTGGCCGACGCGCTTAAAGCGGCTAAACTGGTCGTCTCCGGCAGGGGGGTTAAGGGTGGGTATAAGCTGGCTAAATCTCCGGATAAGATCAACCTGCGCCAGATCGCCGCTGCGATGGGGGAGCAGTTGTTGCCGGTTGCCTGCCTGGAAGAAGCCGGATCGTGCCGCCGCTCCGGGCAGTGCGCCGCCCAGGATGTCTGGCGCGAACTGGGGAATAAGATGAACGGCTTTCTCGATTCGCTCAGTTTACAGGAAATGGTCTTGCGGCAGGCGAAGAAACAAAGGAGTGTTACCGATTCCATGTATTACATATAAAGTAACCGGCTTTCTTCTGATATAATGACGGAGTAAAAGGAGTGGAGCAAAATGGCAAAAACAATCGCGGAAATTAACGAGAAGATCAAAAAAGGCCAGGCGGTCGTCGTGACCGCCGAGGAGATCATTGAGATCGTTGCCAAAAAGGGGGTTGCGGCGGCGGCTAAAGAAGTTGACGTGGTCACGACCGGCACCTTTGGGCCGATGTGCTCGTCCGGCGCCTACTTTAACTTCGGTCACACCAAGCCGAAGATCAAAGCGGGCGGCGGCACCGCTTCTTTGAACGGTGTCCCGGCCTATACCGGGTGGGCGGCCGTTGACCTTTACCTCGGCGCGACCGCGCTGCCGGCGGATGATCCGCGCAATAAGATCCATCCCGGCGAATTCGCTTACGGCGGCGGTCACGTGATCGAAGAATTGCTGGCCGGTAAGGATGTGCGGCTTCAGATCGAGGCTTATGGGACAGACTGCTATCCGCGCAAGCATCTGGACAGTTGGATCAGCCTCAAGGATCTCAACGAGGCGGTCCTCTTCAATACGCGCAACGCGTACCAGAATTATAACGTGGCCGTCAACCTTTCCGGCAAAACGATCTACACCTATCTGGGGACATTGAAGCCCAATCTGGGTAACGCCAACTACTGCAGCGCCGGACAACTTTCACCGCTCCTCAACGATCCGTTCCTGAAGACGATCGGGATCGGGACCCGGATCTGGCTCGGCGGCGGCGTCGGCTACGTTGCCTGGCAGGGGACGCAGTTCAATCCGCACGCGCCGCGGCTTGATAACGGAGTGCCGAAACGGCCGGCCCAGACGCTGGCGGTGATCGGTGATCTGAAGGGGATGAGCCCCAAATGGATCAAGGGGGTCAGTTTTGTCGGTTACGGTCCGACCCTCAATGTCGGGATCGGGGTGCCGATTCCGCTGCTGAACGAAGAGATCGCCAAACACGTTGCGGTCAGGGACGAGGATATCCAGTGCGCGGTCGTCGACTACAGCGAGGCTTATCCGCAGGGAAAACCGGATGTTCTCGGCGAGGTCAATTACGCCCAGCTCAAGTCGGGCGAGATCGAGGTCAAGGGGAAAAAGGTCCCGACTTCGGGCATCTCCAGCTACAAGAACGCGCGGATCATTGCCGAAGAGCTTAAAGAGCAGATCAAAAAGGGCGATTTCCTGCTCACCGAGAAGGTCGCCGACTTGCCGACCGGGGCGGACTCGCCCAAATTCAAGCCGCTCAATGAACGGCCGACCAAGGAGGGTAATTAACATGGCGGCGAAAAAGATCGTCCTCAATTTTCCCAAAGAGAAGATCGACAAACCGATCGTCGCCAGGTTGATCAAGGACCACGACCTGTCGTTCAATATCATGAAAGCGAGCATCACCCCCGATCAGGAAGGGCACATGGTGCTCGAGCTGATCGGCGACGCCCCCGAAATTGAGAAGGGGATCAGGTTCCTCAAAGAGCAGGGGGTCAAGGTTGAGCCGCTCGCCAAGGACATCCGCGTCAACTGGGGAAAATGCACCCAGTGCGGCGCCTGTGTTTCTATTTGTCCGACCAGCGCGCTCTATGTTAAGGACCGGCAGACGATGGAAGTCGCCTTTGACACCGACAAATGCATCGCCTGCGAGCTCTGTATCCGGCCGTGCCCGCCGCGGGCGATCGAGGTCCATTTCTAGGTGCTCAGGGAAAAAGAGCGCCGGCTGCGAGAGATCCTGTCGCCGCTTGGTCGGGTGCTGGTGGCTTTTTCCGGCGGAGCGGACAGTACCTATCTCTTGTTCGCGGCCCGCGAGGCGCTCGGCCGGGACAATGTCCTGGCAGTGATCGCCGAGTCGCCGACCTATCCGGTCGAGGAGATCGCCGACGCGATCAAGGTCGCCGACGAACTGGGCGTTAAGGTCCGGCAGATCCGGACCGAGGAGTTCGGCGACGAGAACTTTGTCGCCAACGGCCGCGAGCGCTGTTATTACTGCAAGAAAGAGCTCTTTGCCAAGATGAAGGTGCTGGCCCAGGAGAACGGTCTCGATCAGGTGGTCGACGGTTCCAACGCCGACGATCTCAACGATTACCGCCCGGGAAACAAGGCGAAGGAGGAGTTCGGCGTCCGCAGTCCCCTGCAGGAAGCGGACCTGACCAAGGAAGAGATCCGAAAACTCTCGCTCGATGCCGGCTTGCGGACCTGGGATAAACCCTCCATGGCTTGCCTGGCGTCGCGGATCCCGTACGGGACCAGGATCGATGAGGGGATCCTGACGATGGTCGGCGAGGGGGAAAAGTACCTCCGGTCGCTCGGGTTTAGCCAGCTGCGGGTCCGCCATCACGACAAGATCGCCCGGATCGAGGTTGACGCCGGTTCTTTGCCCAAAGTGATGGAGCAAAAGATCATTGACGGCATTGTTAAAAAATTCGAGGAGTTGGGGTATACTTATATTACGCTGGACCTCAAGGGGTACCGGTCGGGGAGCATGAATGAGCAATAGGACCTATCTCGATTTCGCGGCCACGACGCCGACCGATCCGTCGGTCCTGGCGGCCATGCTGCCGTACTTCAGCGAAAAGTACGGCAATCCGTCATCGATCCACAGTTTTGGCCAGGAAACGCGGGCGGCGATCGAAGCGGCCCGCCAGCAAGTCGCCGGCCTGATCGCGGCCAAACCGGAAGAGATCGTTTTTACCTCCGGCGGCACCGAAGCAGACAACCAGGCGCTCGAAGGGATCGCCTGGGCCAACGAAAAGAACGGCAACCACATTATTTGTTCCGCGATCGAGCACCACGCCGTCCTGCATTGCGCTGAGTTCCTGAAAAAGCGCGGTTTTGCGGTCACGGTCGTGCCGGTCGATCAAGACGGCTTGGTCAGCCCGGAAGCGGTAGCGCAGGCGATCACCCCCAAAACCGTCCTGGTTTCGGTCATGCACGCCAATAACGAGATCGGGACGGTCGAGCCGATCAGGGAGATCAGCGAGGTGATCGGACGAAGGACGAAGGACGAAGGACGAAAGATCTATTTCCACACCGATGCGGTGCAGACTGCCGGGCACCTGCCGATCAATGTCGCCGAACTGGGCGTCGATCTGCTCTCCATCTCGGCGCACAAGCTGTACGGACCGAAAGGGATCGGCGCGCTCTATATCAAGAAGGGGACCAGGCTGACGCCTTTCCTCCACGGCGGCGGCCAGGAGAACAACCGCCGCGCGTCGACCGAGAACGTTCCGGGGATCGTTGGTTTTGGGGCGGCCGCCGACCTGGCTGCCCAGACGATGGCGGAGGAGAACGCCAAGCTGTTGCCGCTGCGGGACAAGCTGATCAAGGGATTGACCACGCTGATCCCCGACGTGCGGTTGAACGGCCACGCGTCGGTCCGTTTGCCCAACAACGTCAACGTCAGCGTCAAGTTTATTGAGGGGGAATCGATGCTGCTCAACCTCGATATGCTGGGGATCGCGGCTTCGTCGGGCTCGGCCTGCACTTCGGGCTCGCTCGACCCCTCGCACGTCCTGCTGGCGATCGGCTTGCCGCACGAGATCGCTCACGGCTCGCTCCGTTTTACTCTCGGTAAGCAGACGACCGAGGCCGAGATCGACCTGGTCTTGGAAAAACTGCCGCCGATCGTCGACAAGCTCCGGCGGATGTCGCCCTTGTACCCGGGAGGCAAGAAATGAGCATGGGACCGTATTCGGCCAAGGTGATGGACCACTTCATGAACCCGCGCAACGTCGGGGTGATCGAGAACCCGGACGGCGTGGGGGAGGTCGGCAACCCGGTCTGCGGGGATATCATGAAAATGTTCATCAAAGTGAAAGATAATATTATTACCGACGTCAAGTTCCAAACCTTTGGCTGCGGCTCGGCGATCGCTACTTCGTCAATGGCGACGGAACTGATCAAAGGAAAAACGATCGAAGAGGCGCTAAAACTGACGAACGTGGCGGTGGCAGAGGCTTTGGACGGTCTGCCCAAAATTAAAATGCACTGTTCGGTCCTGGCCGAAGAGGCGGTCCAGGCGGCGATCGACGATTATTTAAAGAAGACGACCGGTAAAGGCTTACCGGGCTTCAAGCCCCACGACGAGCCGCTCCAGGAACACTAGCCCAGTTTGGCCAAAGCCGCCGCCCCGGCACCGATCAACCCCGAATTGCCGTCGTTAGTGCCGAAGGAGACCATCGGCTCAGTATGAATTATCTCCTGGGAGACCAGATTATTTAAAGTATCAAGATACGGTTTGCCGATCAAAAAGGTAAAATCACCGGTCAAAATGAATTTATCGACCGGATGCTTGGCAAAAACTTCGCCAATGGTGATGCTCAGCGGCCCGCAGAGCGTACTGAGGAAGGCCAGCGTAAACGGATCGCCGGCCTGGGCGGCGGCGGCGATCTTAGCCCTGGTCAGATTTTCGATCCCTTTGCCGGTAAGTTTCGCCAGCAGCGACTGATTATAGGCGGTGCTGGTTTCCGGACCGACCGACAGTTCCCGGGCGATCCGTTCGGCCGCCGGGGCGGCGGTAAATGATTCCAGGTGACCATAGCCGCCGCAACCGCAATGGACGGTCGATCCCGGTTTGATCGTCAGATGCCCGATCTCGCCGGCCTGGCCGTCTTCGCCGATGACCACCTGGCCGCCCGTGAATAGCTTGGAGCCGAGCCCTTCGCTGACGGTGATGACCTGAAATTCGTCGTACTGTTTGGCTGTTCCGTACATTTTCTCCCGCCAGGCGATCGCCGTCACATCATTGATCACGGTTGTTTGCAGACCGGTCTCACTGGCCAGCCTGAAGGCCAGGGGAAAATCTTCTACCTCCGGGCCCCAGATATTTGGGGCTTTAGTGACCACTCCGCCCGGGGCGACCGGACCGGCGATCGCGACCGCCAAGGCGTCAAAATGCATTTTAGGGACATTATGAGCGATCGTGTCGACCAGCATTGACGGCAGCAGACGGGGTGCGGTCCCAAAGGTAGTCGAGCGGGTGGGCAGAGGGATTTCCTTGACCAGAGTTAAACTCCCGCGGTTATTGTGAAAGCTTGCCTGCCGGATGGTCCGATCGACAGAAAACACACATATTCTTGGGACAGCCGTCATTTTAACCTCCCCGGGTTTTTGTTATAATGTTATCGTTAAAATGAGCGGGAATTTCAGGGTAAATAAGCGAAAAGTGTTGGTTGCCATGTCGGGCGGGGTCGATTCCTCGGTGGCGGCGGCGCTGCTTAAAGAACAAGGCGATGACCTGATCGGGGTGACCATGTCGCTCTACTGCGGGACCAAGGCGTTAGGCAGCGGCTGCTGTTCGTTAAATTCCGCCCGTGATGCCAAACTGGTCGCTGACCGGCTCGGCTTTCCTCACTACTCGGTCAACTTCAAGGCTGATTTTCAATCCCTGATCATCGACAACTTTATCGATGAATACCGGCAGGGGCGGACGCCTAATCCGTGTATCCGCTGCAATCAGCTGATCAAGTTCTCTTTGTTATTGGCTAAGGCCAAAGAACTGGGCGCGGACTACATTGCAACGGGTCATTATGCGCGGATCCCGTTACCCGTTACCCGTTACTCGTTACTGAAAGGCAAGGACCAGAAAAAGGACCAGTCGTATGTTCTCTATCGGCTGACGCAGGAGCAGTTGGCCAAAACGTTGTTCCCTCTGGGTGAAATGACCAAGGCCGAGGTCAGGCAAAAGGCCAAGGCCTTGAATCTTGCAGTAGCGGACAAGCCTGAGAGCCAGGAGATCTGCTTTGTTGAAGACGACGATTATGGTCGGTTCATCCGGGAGAACGCGCCGGAGCTGGTCAGGCCGGGACCGATCATTGACCGGACGGGTAAGGTTGTCGGCGAACACCAGGGGATAGCCTTCTACACGATCGGGCAGAGGAAGGGGGTGGGGCACCACCGCGGTGCACCCAAGTATGTCGTTGGCCTCGACCGCGAACGGAACGCGGTTGTCATCGGGGATGATGCCGATCTGCTCAAGACAGAACTGACCGCTCGCGAGCTCAGTTTTGTAGCCGGTAAAGGGCCGACCGGGCCGATGGTGATAACTGCCAAGATTCGCTATAATGGGTCTGAAGCGGCGGCGACCCTGATGCCCGACGGCAAAGTGGTTTTTGAACAGCCGCAACGGGCAGTCACCCCAGGCCAGTCAGTGGTATTTTATCAGAGGGAAGAGGTTCTTGGCGGTGGCCTGATTTCTTCGTGAATTCTTCGTGCCTTTGTGTCTTAGTGGTTAATTCCGGATTTCACCACCAAGACACGAAGACACAAAGACCGGAAGAAGAAAAATGGAAATAATTGATAAAATATCTAAACTAAAGCGAGAGCAGAACGCTGTTATCCTGGCCCACAACTACCAGCGGCCGGAAGTGCAGGATATTGCCGACTACGTTGGCGATTCGCTGGGGTTATCGATCGCCGCGTCAAAAACCAAGGCCAAAGTGATCATTTTTTGCGGTGTCCATTTTATGGCCGAAACGGCGGCGATCATTTCGCCCGATAAAACCGTCCTGATGCCCGACTTCAACGCCGGCTGCCCGATGGCCGACATGATCGACGTGCCTGAGTTGCAAAAACTCAAGGCGGAACATCCCGGCCGCCCGGTCGTTTGTTACGTTAATTCGAGCGCGGCGATCAAAGCGGAGTCGGACATTTGCTGCACTTCGGCTAACGCGATCAATGTCGTTAAGTCGCTGGCCGAAAAAGAGATCATTTTTATCCCCGATAAGTTCCTGGGAATGTTCGTGCAAAGCAGGCTGCCGGACAAAAAGTTGATCCTGTTCAACGGCTATTGCCCAACGCACGCCAGAATACTCCCCGAGCATATCGCTAAAGCTAAGGCCGCTCATCCCGGCGCGCCGGTCCTGGTCCATCCCGAATGCCGGCCCGAGACGATCGCGGCGGCCGACGCAGCGCTCTCGACCGAAGGGATGGTTGAATACGTTAAAAAGTCGCCGGCGCCGGTTTTTCTGATCGGCACGGAAACCGATATGCTTTATCGTTTAGGCAAGGAGAATCCGGGAAAAAAATTCTATCCGGTGACCGACCTGGCCGTTTGCCCGAACATGAAAGCGACCACGCTGGAAAAGGTCCTTTGGTCGCTGGAAGACGGAAAAACTGAAGTAAGTGTCCCTGCTGAGATAGCCGCTAAAGCGAGGTCCGCGATCGAAAAGATGCTAATGTATGGCCGCGAGTGACGGGCCGCCTTCGCCGCCTTCGCGGCGGGCCGCTTTGGACCGGCGGCGACGTAAGCCGCGCTCAACCAGCTCGTAGATCTCTTCCATCAGGAACGGCTTGCGCAGGTATTCCAGCGCGCCGAGGGTGATAGCGTTGGCGTGCGACGATTCGGTGGCATAAGCGGTGACAATTATAAACTCTACTTCGGGATCGACTTCCTTGACCTTTTTTAGGATCTCCAGTCCATCCATGCCGGGGAGCTTGAGGTCGCAGAAAACGAGATCGAACTGCCCTTTTTTCAGCCCGGCGAGGGCAGAGGGGCCGTCAGGGAAGGTCGTGACATCGTAATCCTTGATCTTGAGGATCATTTTGAACGATTCCAGGACCGACGGTTCGTCGTCGATGACCATGATCCGGACATTGTCTGCCACGCTGTTTCCCCCTTTCGCTTACGGGCCATTTTATCATCAGCCCCGGATTATTGCAATACAAATTTGGTTATGATATTCTCAATTTATTATGTTCAGGCCGGGGTAGCTCAGTTGGCTAGAGCGAGGGACTCATAAGCCCTAGGTCGCCGGTTCAATCCCGGCCCCCGGCACCAATTCAACATGAAAAGCGCAAAACTGTTAGCGGTCTTGGCCTATGTTTGCTGGGTGCCCGCCCTTTATATCGTGCTGACTAAACTGCGCAAAGACGAGTTTGTCGGTTTTCACGGCGGGCAGGCCCTGGTCCTCTGGACGCTGATCTTCGCCGGATTTTTTGCCCTGCGCTTTCTAGTTAACCTGCTCTGGAGCGTTTTTTATATCCCGTATCTGGACCTGATCGAGGTCCTTTTTGCTTTCGGCGCCTGGGGTTACGCTCTCTCCTGCGGCGTGCGCTGCGCCCAGGGCGAAATGTTCTCGTTATGGCCGCGATAAAAGAAAAATTCCTGGAAGCGATCAGAGAATACCGGATGTTCGAGCCGGGGGAGACGGTTTTGGTGGCGGTCTCCGGCGGAGCCGATTCCACCGCGCTGCTCAACCTGCTGGTTGCCTGCCAGCCGGAGCTCAAGCTCAAACTGCACGTAGCGCACCTCAACCACCTCCTGCGCAAGGGGGACGCGGAGCTCGACGTCAAATATGTCGAGGGGCTGGCCCAGAAACTGCAGCTGCCGGTGATCGTTGAGACGGTGGACGTGGCCGCGCTGGCGGAAAAAGAGAAGCTGGGGATCGAAGTAGCGGCCCGCTTTGCCCGCTACGAGTTTTTTGAACGGGCGGCCGCCCGGATCGGCGCCCGCAAGATCGCGGTCGGCCATACGGCCGACGATAATATCGAGACCTTCCTGATGCGCCTCTTGCGCGGTGCCGGCCTGAAAGGGCTGTGCGGGATCCCGCCCAAACGCGGCCAGATCGTCCGGCCGCTGATCAAGGTTTGGCGGCGGGAGATCGAAGACTACGTCGGGGCGCTTAAGCTGGTGCCGCGGCGCGACCACACCAATTACGAATCCCGGTACGTTCGCAATTCGGTCCGGCTGAAATTGGTCCCTCAGCTCAAGATCTATAATCTCAACATCAAGGAGATCATTCTGCAGACGATCCTCCTGGTGACCGAGGATAACCTGTATCTGGAAAACACCGCGGCGGACAAATTCAGCGAGCTGGTGGTCAACCGGCGCCTGGGCGAAGTCAGGTTGAACCTGGACAAGTTCAAGTCGATCGCCGGGACGATCCAGCGCTACATCCTCCGCCTGGCGATCGAGCAGGTCAAAGGCGACCTGGCCGAATTGTCCTATAATCATATCCGGGAGATCTTGAGCAAGCTGGGGGCCACCGAGAAATGGGAACTCCACCTGCCCGACGGAGTGTTCGCGATCGGCGACAAGAATTCGCTGACGATCTGCCGGGACAAACCGGTGGTGATCGAGGCCAAGCCGTTCAAATACGTGCTGGCGGTGCCGGGCGAGGTCCGGCTGGAGGAGGTCGGCCGGACCCTGCGGGGCGCGCTGGTCGATCAGGTCGACAAGAGTGCCGGCCCTGACGTGGCGTTCCTCGATTACGGTTTAATGGGCAAGGAGATCGTCGTCCGAAGCAAACAGCCGGGCGACCGCTTTACGCCGCTGGGGGTCAAAGGGTCCAAAAAACTGCAGGACTTCTTCGTTGACGAAAAAGTGCCGGTCGAGGAGCGGGAACGAGTGCCGATCGTGGAGAGCGTCGGTAAGATCGTCTGGGTGGCCGGCCGGCGGCTGGACGACCGGGCCAGGGTCACCGACAAGACGAAAAAGATCGTCAGGCTGGAGCTGTTGTGATCCCCCGCGTTATCGAACACGATCTCCTGACGGAGATGCGCGCCACCGGTTGTGACCGGGCTGGCCTGGAGATCATGCTCCCCAAGGCGGTCCACCGGGTCGTCAAGTTGACCGGGATCAAGCCGATCGCCGCCAATATCATCAAACAGGAAATGCTCTCGTTCGGCGGCGACGCCGTCACCTCTTACGGCACGCTCGATCATTCGGCCAGGGCGACCGATGTTCTCTTGCTGGGGACCGAACGCCAGCTCTGGCAGCTGATCGCCAAGTTAAAAGCGCACCAATTCGGTCTGCCGCGGCTCGCGGAGCTGATCGATCGGTCGCTTAATAACTACGAAGCGCTCCCCAAGCCGCTGCGGGTCGGTCGGTCGACTTGGCGTTTTGGCCGGCGCACCTACGTGATGGGGATCATGAACGTGACCCCCGATTCGTTCTCCGACGGCGGACAATTCACTGACCTAGCCGCGGCAACCGACCACGCCCGACAGCTGGTCAAGGCCGGCGCTGATATCATTGATGTTGGCGGGGAGTCGACCCGGCCGGGGGCAGGGACGGTCCCGATCCGGACTGAACTGGCCAGGGTCGTGCCGGTGATCAAGGCGCTGGTCAGGCTGCGGATCCCGGTTTCGATCGACACCCGCAAGGCGGCAGTTGCGGCCGCGGCGCTGCAGGCCGGCGCGGTCATGGTCAACGATGTTTCGGGGCTCAGGTACGACCGGCAGATGGCCAAATTGATCGCCCGGAAAAAAGTCCCGATCTGCCTGATGCACATGCAAGGGAACCCCCGGACAATGCAGCGCCGGCCGTCTTATACCGATGTGATCGGTGAGATCGTTGACCGCCTGGCGGAAAGTGTTGCAAACGCGACAAATGCTGGTATACTACATGAGAAAATTATCCTGGATCCGGGGCTCGGTTTCGGGAAAACCGTCGATCACAACCTCGCTATCCTGCGCCGGTTAAGGGAATTTAAAGTGCTGGGTTGTCCGTTGCTGATCGGTCCGTCGCGCAAGTCGGTCATCGGCCAGGTGCTCGGTTTACCGGTTGGCGAGCGGGTGGAGGGGACAGCGGCGGCGGTGGCCGTGGCGATCGCCAACGGGGCGGCGCTGATCAGAGTGCATGACGTGAAGGAAATGGTCCGGGTCGCCCGGATGACCGAATCTATCATGGGAGGGAATTAACATGGCGAAAAAAACCAAGAAAAAAGTCAAGGCGACAAAAAAGAAAAAGTCGGCCAAAGCGAAGAAAGCGGGCGGGATAACGATCGCTTATCTCGCTCTCGGTTCGAACGTCGGCGACCGGGAAGAAGCGATCGAGCAGGCTTGTTTCCTGCTGGAGAAGAACCCCAACATCCATGTGGCCAAGCGTTCTTCCAACTATGAGACCGAAGCCGAGGGGGGCGGGGAACAGGCGCCGTTCATCAATGCCGCCGTGGAGATCAGGACCAAACTGCCGGTCCACAAGCTGCTGGAGGTCTGCCAGGAGATCGAGACCGCGCTCGGCCGCGAGCGCGAGATCGAATGGGGGCCGCGGACGATCGACATCGACATCCTCTTATACGATAACGAGATCATCTCCGATGATAAGCTGCAGATCCCGCACCCGCTGATGCACGAGCGGCTGTTCGTCCTGAAGCCCTTGCGCGAGATCGCGCCCAATGCCATCCACCCGGTGCTGGAAAAGAACATCGAATCGCTTTTCGAAGAGCGCAAGGCGGAAGGCGGCGAGAAGTACGACGACGAGCTCCCGGGTTTTAAAGAGATCAAAGGCGGCAGTTACGACGATTACGAAAGGTGGTAAAGTTCTCGACCACCGGGGCTGAGGAAACTGTCGAGCTCGGCAGGAGGATCGGCGCTGTTCTTAAAGCGAATGACGTCGTGGCCCTGACCGGTGAACTGGGAGCGGGGAAGACGACGCTGATCCAAGGTATTGCCCGGGGCTTGGGCGTCAAAGATCACGTTACCTCGCCGACTTTTATTATCATCAACGAATACCAGGGTCGTTTGCCCCTCTACCACATTGACCTGTACCGGCTTGACGATGTTAAGCTGATCGAGGAGCTGGGGATCGATGAGTATTTTGCCAAAGGCGGGATCTGTGTAATTGAATGGGCGGAGAAACTGGCTGGTTTGCTCCCGGCCGGCGCCGCAACGATCACGATCGAGAGTCAAGGAGAGAATGAACGAACGATATGCGTATCCTCGGGCTTAGCAGCGCGACTAAAGTCATAAGCTTCGGTCTGCTGGACGGCGAACGGATTGTTGCCGAAGCGACGATCGCCGAAACCAGGGCCGAGCAAATTATCCCGTTGCTGGAGCAGGCCGGCGTCAAGCCGGCGGAGATCGACGCGATCGCCGTCTGTCAGGGGCCCGGTTCTTATTCCGGCTTGCGCGGCGGCTTGACGACCGCCAAGTCATTGGCCCAAACGCTCAATAAACCGCTGGTCGGCGTTTCGACGCTCGAGGCGATCGCTTATAATCTCGTCAGTATTGAAGGGACGATGGCTGTTATCCTCGACGCCCGGCATGATGAATATAACTTTGCCCTCTTCGGGGCCAGCGGCGGAAAGCTGAAACGTCTGACCGCCGACTTGACGCTTAAACTAGCCGTCATTAAAGAACGGCTGGCAGCGGTCAGTGGCGAGCTCTGGCTGGCCGGGAATCTGGACGGAATAAACGAATTAAGAGTTAAAAGCGATCTTCATTTTGCCGCTGAGGTCCATTGCCATCCTTACGGCGTTAACGTTGCCCGGCTCGGCGCATTACAGCTTCTGGCCGGACAAAAAGCAGATCCGTTAACGCTAACACCCAATTATTCCCACCAACCGAACATCAGAGAATTTAACCGTTAATTCCCCGCTGTCGGATAAGATATATTCTGTTCAATAGCCTTCGGCGCATGGGGGCTTCGCCCCCACAGCGATCTTGCTTGAACGTTAACCTTTTCATTTTCTTCTCTCCCCCACCTACTTTCTTTTACCAGAAAAGAAAGTAGGCAAAGAAAGCTGGCATAAGGGGCTTTGCCCCTTATGTATCCCCGACGCGCATAACTCGGCTGGATGGAGCTTCGCTACGCTCGCTCCACCAGCCTCGAACAGATGCGCTGATAATGAATGAGCCGGGAATCCGGAATATAAATAACCTTGCGGTCAACCGCGCTGGCCAGCTCTCTGCGTTTGACTCAGGGAGCGCGCAGCCGCGGAATTGCGAAATCGCTTGATTTTCTTTTCCCTCCACTTTTCTTTGATCAAGCAAAGAAAAGTGGAGAAAAGAATAAAGGAAAGAGAATAAATTAAGTCCGTACAGGCCGCAAACTTAACAGAATATATCTTATAAGACATGGTTTTGATATAATTTGGCCATGATCGTCATTTCGCCGATGAAAGACAAGGATATCCCGGTGGTCGTGGAGATCGAACGGCTCTCTTTTAAATACCCAAAGCCCGAAGCGGTCTTCCGCGAGGACGAACATAAATACCTGGTCGCCCGGGATGACGAACAGATCGTCGGTTACATCGGGATCGAAAAGATCCTGGATGAGGTCCACATCATCAACATGGCGATCCATCCGAGCTACCGGGGCAAGGGGATCGGCAAGCGACTGATGCAGCATGTGCTCAACGACGAAGAAGTGTTTTTCCTGGAAGTCCGGGTCTCGAACGAGGCGGCCAAAAAGGTCTACGAAAAGTATGGTTTTAAGGTCATTAATACCCGTAAGGAGTACTACGCCGACGGTGAAGATGCTCTGGTCATGAGAAGGATCCCCAATGAGTAGATTTTTGGCCGAGCTGAACAAGCGGCTCCTGGTCATGGACGGTGCCATGGGGACCCAGCTGATGGAGCGGGGGATCAGGCCGGAGGACTGTTTTGACGCGGTCAACCTGAAAAGACCGGAGATCGTGCTGGAGGTCCACCGGGCTTACATCAAAGCTGGCGCCGACATCATTGAGACGAATACTTTTGGCGCTAACCGCCAGAAACTGGCCGATTACCAGCTGGAGAAAAAGGTCAAAGAGATAAATGTGGCGGCGGCCCAATTGGCCAGGCAGGCGGCCGGCACGCCAGGGTTCGTTTGCGGTTCGATCGGCCCGCTGGGAAAAATGCTCGAGCCGCTCGGAGAGGTGACTTTTGACCAGGCCTATGAGGCGTTCGCCGAACAGGCGAAAGCGTTGGCCGAAGGGGGCGCCGACGTTGTTTCGGTCGAAACGATCTCCGACCTGCAGGAAATGCGGGCGGCGGTCATTGCCGTCAAAACCGTGACCAAATTGCCGGTCATTGCCAGCCTGACCTACGACGCAGGGGAGAAGACCGTTTACGGCACGATCCCGGAAGTGGCGGTCGCCGTGCTGGAGCCGCTCGGGATCGACGTCATTGCCGCCAACTGTTCGACCGGTCCGGAAGGGATGATCAAAGTCGCTAAACGGCTATTGTCCGTGGCTGATATTCCGGTCATGGTCATGCCGAACGCCGGGATACCGGAATTGGTCGGCAACCAGGCGATCTACAAAATGACGCCGGAGAAGTTCGGCAAGTTCGCCAAGCAATTCGCCGATCTGGGGGTGCGGATAGTCGGTGGCTGTTGTGGGACTAATCCGGAGCACATCAAGGCGATCAAATCCCAACTTAAAACATCCAACATCCAAATAAAAACAAAAGGCAATATTCAGGGGCCAAATACCAGATTTGCCAGCCGGACCAAGGTTGTCGAGCTGACAGCCGGAAAACCTCTGCTGGTCGGGGAAAGGATCAATCCGACCGGGCGGCCGGTTTTTCAGGAAGAGATCCGGGCCGGCAAGACGCGGATAATGAGGCAGGAGGCCGAAGATCAGAGCAAAGCGAAAGCTGATCTGCTGGACGTCAACGTTTCTGTCCCCGATACCTCCGAATCCGATAACATGGCGAAGGCGGTTAGGACCATCCAGTCGGTCAGTCCGCTGCCGCTCTCGGTCGACAGCCCGAATCGATTTGCCCTGGAAGCTGGTCTGAAACAGTGCTGCGGGCGGGCGCTCCTTAATTCGGTCAATGGCAAGCGCGAAAGCCTGGAAAGCGTTCTCCCGCTGGCCAAAAAATACGGCGCGGCGATCATCGCTTTGGCCCTGGATGAAAAAGGTCTGCCGCATACGGCTGATGAGCGGGTCCGGATCGCGGAGCGGATCGTTCTTTCCGCGGTCGAAAAGGGGATAAATCGCGCGGATATTTTTGTCGATTGTCTGGTCATGACCGCCGGGGTCGGTATCCACGCTTGTCTGGAGACTTTAAAAGCCATTCCGCTGGTCAAGGAGCAGCTCGGGGTCAAGACGATCCTCGGCATCAGCAACGTTTCGCACGGGATGCCGGAAAGAGCAAAGTTGAATTCTCTCTACTTACAATTGGCGTTAACTTATGGGCTTGATGCCGCTATTGTTGATGTTACGGATAAAAAGTTACGAGTAACGAGTAACGGGTCACGGGAAGGGCTATTAGAGGCATTCAAAGCGGAAGTTGACAGGCAGAGACGGTTGGGCAAGCCGGGAGAGAAAAAGCGCGAAGCGGTCGTCAAGAATATCAGGTTATCAAGCTATCAGGATATCAGGCGGGCGGTGATCAATGGTGACGCGGAGCTGGTCGGCGAACTGGTCAATCAGGCGCTGGCCAAAAAATTAAAACCGCAGAAGGTGATCGACCAAGGCCTGATCCCGGGGATGGAGACGGTCGGCAAGAAATTCTCCAAAAAGGAATTTTTCCTGCCGCAAGTGATCGAAGCGGCGGAAGCGATGAGACGCGGCTTTGAGCTGTGTAAAGAAAAGCTTCCCAAAGGGAAGAGTAAGTCGGCCGGTAAAGTTTTGCTGGCCACGGTCAAAGGAGACATACACGACATCGGCAAGAACATCGTCAAGATGCTGCTCGAGAACCATGGATTCGTGGTAGTTGACCTGGGCAAAGATGTCCCGCCCGAGACGATCATCGCGGCGGCGAAAAAAGAGAGACCGAACGTGATCGCTCTTTCCGCTCTTTTAACGACGACGATGGTCGAGATGGGGATCGTTAAGGAAGAGCTGGACAAAGCCGGGCTGAAGATCCCGCTCCTGGTCGGCGGGGCCGTGGTCACCAAGGGTTATGCCGATCGGATCGGGGCCGTTTACAGCCTCGACGCCGTCGGCGCGGTGGCGCTGGCAAAACGGATAATTAAGGTGATATAATCCGCTCCTGAGTTGGCGACGAGGAGGCAAAGCTGATGGATAAGAAAAAAATGCTTGTTCTCGGGTTGGTGGTGGCGGCGGCGGCCGGTGTTTTTGCTTATTATTATCTGGCGCGATATTTTGACCAGGGTTTGACCGCTTCCGGGACGATCGAAGCGACCGAAGTTGTGGTCAGCAGTAAAGTGCCCGGCCGTATTCTTAAGCTCAATTGCGACGAGGGCGATACGATCAAGCAGGGGGCAGTTATCGCTCAGATCGACCCGGTTGACACCAAGGCGGCGCTGCGGAACGCGCAGGCGCGTTACGACGAAGCCAAGAACGATTACAACCGGGCCCATCAGCTTTTCTCCAGCAGCATGATCAGCGCCCAGCAGCACGATGCCGCTAAAGCTAATTACGCGGCCGCCCAGGCGGCGTTCGTTCAGGCTAAAGACGGGTTCAATAATACCGAGATCAGCGCCCCGCTGAATGGAACTGTGCTGGTCAAAGCGGTTGAGGTCGGCGAATTGGCGAATTTTGGCACCCCGATCGTGGTGATGGCGAACCTGGAAACCTTAAAACTGATCGTTTATCTCGGTGAAAAGGAGATCGGCCAGATCAAGCTTGGTGACCCGGTCAAAGTAACGGTCGATGCTTATCCGGATCAGGCGTTCACCGGTAAGATCACCCATATCGCCGACAAGGCGGAATTCACCCCCAAGGCGATCCAGACCAAGGACGAGCGGACCACGCTGGTCTTCGGCATCAAAGTGGAGATCCCCAATCCCGGCCAGAAGCTGAAACCGGGCATGCCGGCCGACGCTGTTTTTTAATGGACCTGGCGGTTGAAGCCCGGGGGCTGGTCAAGAAATTTGACGCGGTTACCGCGGTGGCGGGCGTTGATCTGCAGATAAATAAAGGGGAGATCTTCGGCCTGGTCGGCCCCGACGGGGCCGGCAAGACGACCACGCTTCGCCTCCTCTCGACCGCGCTGGAGCAGACCGCCGGCGAGGCTTTTGTCCTCGGCCTCAATGTCCGCAACCAGGAAGAAGCGATCCGCGACCGGATCGGCTATATGCCGCAGCGCTTCAGCCTTTACGGCGATCTCACCGTCGCCGAGAATATCGATTTCTTTGCCGACATCTATGGGGTGCCCAAAGGGGCAGAGCGGCAGCAGCAGGCTGATCGCCTGCTTGCTTTCACCGGCATGCTCCAGTTCACGCAGCGGCGGGCGGCCAAGCTTTCGGGCGGGATGTACAAGAAGCTGGCGCTCGCCTGTATGTTGATCCATACGCCGGAAGTCCTTTTTTTGGACGAACCGACCCTCGGGGTCGATCCGATCTCCCGCCGCGAGTTCTGGCGGATCCTCTATGGCCTGAAAGATGTGACGATCATTGTCAGCACCCCCTACATGGACGAGGCGGAACGATGCAACCGGATCGGCTTGATCCGGGAGGGGAAAATGCTGGCGGTCGACACGCCCGACGCGGTCAAGCGGTCGGTTAGGGCGAAGACCCTGGAGGAAGCCTTCATTAATATTGTTGAAACGGGCAGGACACCAGGATGAGCACAGCGGCGATCGAAGTTAAAGAGCTGGTCAAAAAGTTCGCTGATTTTACAGCGGTCAACCGGATCAGCTTTACTGTCGGCCAGGGCGAAGTGTTCGGCTTTCTGGGCCCGAACGGGGCAGGAAAAACGACGACGATCCGGATGCTCTGCGGCTTGATCAATCCGACCGCCGGCACCGCCCGGGTCGGCGGGTATGAGGTCGGTAAGCAGAATGACCAGATCAAACAGCACATTGGCTACATGTCGCAAAAATTCTCCCTCTATAATGACCTGACGATCGAGCAGAACATCGAGCTGTATGCCGGACTTTATCAGACCGATCCCCGGAAGCGGGAGCAGAAGAAGCGGGAGATCCTGGCAATGGCCGACCTGGTCGGCAAAGAGAAGGTCCCGGCCGGCGAAATGGCCGGAGCGATGAAACAGCATCTGGCGCTCGGCTGCGCCATGATCCACGAGCCGCGGATCATCTTTCTTGACGAGCCGACCGCCGGAGTCGACCCGATCTCGCGCCGCGCTTTCTGGAAGGCGATCGCCACGGTCGCCAGGAACGGCGTCACGGTCCTGGTGACGACCCATTATATGGACGAAGCGGAGCAGTGCGACCGGATCGCCATGATCAGCGCCGGCGACTTGATCGCGCTTGATTCTCCGGCTAATTTAAAAACCCAGGTATCCGGTTCGCTCCTTGAGATCGAGTGCGATAATGTCATGGCCGCGCTGGAGGTGCTCCGCGCGACTAAAGCGGCGGCCGATGTCGCCCTCTATGGCGTTTATCTGCACGCCATGGTCGAGAGCGACAGTGCGCTCGGCGAGATCAAAGCGGTGCTGGCGGGCAAAGGTTTGAACATCGCCCGGATCGAAAAGATCACGCCGTCGCTCGAAGACGTTTTTGTCTTTCGGGTCGAACAGGCGGCCCGGGCCAAGGAGGGGAGCCGGTAATGTTCTGGCCAAGGCTGGCCCCGATCATCAGGAAAGAGTTCACGCACCTCTGGCGCGACCCGTTGACCCTGGCGATGATGGTCGCCCTGCCGGTCCTGATGCTGATCATGTACGGCTACGCCGCCTCTTTTGACGTCCGCAACGTCCCGCTCGGAGTTTACGACCAGAGCCGGACGGCGGAAAGCCGCCAGTTCATCGAGCGGTTCACCAGCAGCGGCTATTTCCAGCTGGTCGAGGAGTTCCGCTCCAGCGACCAGTTCCAGGACCGGATGGACGCCGGCCGGGTCCGGGTGATCATCGATATTCCGCCCGATTATGCCCGCAACCTGAGCACCGGTAAACAGGCGCAGATCCAGGTCCTGGTCGATGGCTCCGACCCGACCTGGGCCTCTTCGGCGATCGGTTACGTCTCCGGCATTTTCCAGACTTATTATCAAGACCGGCTTGCCATCCTTTTTCAGCGGCGAGGGATGGCGAAAGCCGCCAATAATCCGATCGACCTGGCGGCGCGGCTCTGGTACAACCCCGATCTCAAGAGCGTCAACTTCTACATTCCGGGGCTGATCGCGGTGATCATGATGCAGATCTCGGCCTCGCTCACCTCGCTGGCGATCGTCAATGAAAAAGAGCAGGGGACGATGGAGAGCCTGATCGTCAGCCCGGTCCGCAAGAACGAGCTGATGCTGGGCAAGGTCCTCCCTTACGTGATCGTTGCCTTCCTGGATGTGATCGTGGTGACGATCGTCGGTTTCCTCCTGTTCGGGGTGCCGGTCAAGGGGAGCTACCTGCTGCTGCTCCTTTGTTCTTTTATCTACCTGCTCGGCGCGATGGGCTTTGGCATCCTGATCTCGACCGGCGCCAGGACCAGCCAGGAGGCGATGCAGATGGCCACCCTGACCACCATGCTCCCGTCGATCCTCCTCTCCGGGTTCATTTATCCGGTCAGCAACATGCCTTGGCCGCTGCAGGCGATCTCGTTGCTGATCCCGGCCCGCTATTTCATCGATATCATCCGCGCGATCTACCTGAAAGGGGTCGGGCTCGAATGTTTCTGGCAACCGTTCGCGCTGCTGACCGCGCTGACCGTTTTTAATCTCTACGCGAGCGTCAGGAGCTTTAAGAAGAGACTTGATTAATCAATGGCTTGACAGCAGAGTTGCTCATTTTGTCCGGAAGGAGTTCCGCCAGCTCTTCCGCGATCCGCGGATGCTGGCGCTGGCGGTGCTGGCACCGGTCATTCAGCTGATCATCCTCGGTTACGTTGCTTCGACCGACATCAAGCATGTGCGGACGGTCGTTTTTGACGAGAGCCGGTCGGCTTACAGCCGGGCGTACCTGACCAGCCTGGCCAACACCGGCTATTTTGACCTGGTCGAATACACCGACAGCGACCGGCAGATCGCTCGGCTGATCGACAGCGACCAGGCTGATGTCGGCCTGCACCTTCCTTATGATTTCAGCCGCCGGATCCTGCGGGGCGAAACGGCCGTCGTCCAGGCGGACATCGACGGTTCCAACTCCTCGTTCGCCACCATTGTCCAGAGTTATCTGGCCCAGATCAATTTTGCCAATTCCCAGAGGTACCTGCAGGAGCGGATGGCCCGCACCGGGCTCCTCTCCAGCGCCCCGCCGCCGCTTGATCTGCGGCTGCGCGTCTGGTACAACCCTGATCTGAAATCGATCAACTTCATGGTCCCGTCCATCTTTGCCCAGCTCCTCCTGATCATCAGCATGATGCTGACCGCTTCGTCGATCGTCAAAGAAAAAGAAGCGGGGACGCTGGAGATGCTGGCGGTCACGCCGCTTAAGCCGCTTGAGCTGATCATGGGGAAGATGCTGCCGTACGCGATCCTCTCGATCGTTGATATCTTCCTGGTCTTTCTGGTCTCCTCTTTCTGGTTCGGCGTGCCGCTGCGCGGCAGCCTCGGCCTGCTTTTTCTGCTCGGGGCGGTTTTTCTCCTTTCCGGGCTCGGGCTTGGCCTGCTGGTCTCCGCTTTTTCGGAGACCGAGCGGCAGGCTTCGATGACCAACAATATCGTAACCGCGCCGATGTTCATGCTCTCCGGTTTTACCTTCCCGATCGCCAATATGCCGTGGGTCATCCAATTGCTGACCTACCTGATGCCGACCCGGTATTTCCTGGAAATCGTCCGGAATCTCTTCCTGAAAGGGGTGGGGATGCGTTACCTCTGGGAGCAAACCTGGCCGCTCCTCATCCTGGGCGTCGTTCTGATCGCGATCAGCGTCGCCCGCTTTCGCAAGAGCCTTGGTTAAACGGCCGCTGGCCCAAAGGCTTGACAGCGGCGCCCCGGCCGATGTATGATAGATCATACATTTCATACAGGAGGTCGCCGGACCATGAAGCACCCGAATTTGCCCGGACTATTTTACGACAGCGTGACGGTCGGTGAGCGCGGCCAGGTGGTCATCCCGGCCAAAGCCCGCCGTGAGTTTGGGATCAAGCCCGGTGACAAGCTTATCGTCTTGCGCGGGATGGGGAAGATGGGGATCGTGCTGGTCCATTCCGATCATTTAACCGCCATGTTCAAAAAGATGACGGAGCATATCGGACAAATCAAGCAATTGCTCTCCAGAAAAGGTTGAGGTAAAATTATGGCAATGAGCAGGATACTGGTCGCCTCTTTACTGATACCGCTGGCCGTCACTGCCGCTGCGAGCCTAACCCTAACCGACAGTGTCGGCCTGGCCCTTAAACAGAACCCGAGCGTGGTCGCGTCCCAGAAAAAGGCCGCCGCCGCCGAGGCGAAATTGAACCAGGCGGTCGGCGCGTTCTTCCCGACCGTTAAGATCGACGGCAACTACGGCAAGGCTTACACCCAGCCGTCGACCATGCAGATCACCAGCCAGACGACCATGGGGAGCGTCACCCAGAACCTGGTCTTTGGCACCGATGACGTTATGACCACCGCCGGGCTTACCGCCTCGCTCTCCCAGCCGCTGTTCGTGGCGGCGCTCTTTCCCGGATACGGGATCGCCAAAAGAGGCGCGGACCTGGCCCGGCAGGAACTCCGCCGAACAGTGATCGACGCCTCTTATAATGTGACCCAGGCATACTTTGGCTTGCTGGCCGCCCAAAAAATGGCCAGGCTTGCCGAGGAATCGCAGCAGATGGCGCTCTCGCACCAAAAGCAGGTCCAGGCGATGCTTAAAGCCGGCGTGGTGACCAAGGCAGACCTGCTCCGGACCGATGTGCAGGTCGCGAATTCCGAGGTCACGCTGACCCAGGCGAAGAACGGGGTGGAATTGGCCAAAGACGCGTTGAATAACGCGCTGGGGAACGACCTGGAAAATCCGGTCACCGTTCAGGAAGAAGGTTTTACCGGCAAAGTCGCCAGTCTGCCCGCCTATAAGGAACTGCTCAATCAGGCCTATGCCAATCGCCCGGACTGGGAGCAGTTCCAGCTCTCAACCGCGATCAGCGAAGACACCGTTAAGGTCTATCAGGCCGAGTATCTACCGACCGTCTTGCTCTCCGCTTCGACCGGCAAAACGATCACCGAGTATCCGACCTTCCGTTCCGATGTCAACAGCTGGCGGGTAACCGGAGCCGGTTCCTGGACCCTGTTCGACGGCCTGGGCCGGGAAAACCGGATCAAGGAAGCGGCGGCCAATCTTGACGCGCAGCGGGCGACCGAAGAACAGATCAGGAACGGGATCGCGCTGGAGGTCAGGGACGCTTTGCTCAGCCTTAAGGCCACTCTGGACACGATCGGCTCGACCCAGAAGGCGGTCGATTCGGCGCAGGAGAGCTACCATGTCTCCTCGACCCGCTACCAGTCCGGAGTCGGGACCAACCTGGAAGTGATCGACGCGCAGGTGGCGCTCAATCAGGCCCGGGTCAATAATTTGCAGGCGTTATTTAACGTGGAGATCGCCAAGGCCAAGATCAACAAGGTGGTCGGAAAAGAGGTTTTATAAAATGGTAAATGGTAAATTTAAGGTCAAAAGGTGGATGTGGGTTGTCGGGGCGCTGTTCCTGCTGCTGGTCGGTTGGTTCGGCTACAATTGGTACAATCGCGATCTGATCACGATCAAGGTTGCCACTGTTGTTCAAGGGCCGATCGAACAGGTGGTCACCGCCAGCGGGATCGTCGACGCCCCGGTTTATGAATTAAGCCCGAAAATGGGCGGCAAGATCATGGTGATCAACGTCCGGGAAGGCCAGCGGGTTTACGGCGACCAGACGCTGGCCGAGTTCGATGACACGACCAGGCTGGTCGCGCCGGCCGGCGGGATCGTCGCCAAGATCAACTACGACCGCGGCGAGACGGTTACCCCCGGGATGCCGGCGATCGTAGTGGTCAACTACGACCGGTCCTGGATCAACGCTCAGATCGATGAGATCGACAGCGCCAATGTGCGGATCGGGGACAGGGTCAAGATCACTTCCGACGTCTATCCTGATAAGGTCTTTGCCGGTCAGATCTACTGGATCGCGCCGCTGGCCGAGCTGCGCAAGGTTGGCGGCCGGGTCAAGATGGACGAAGAATCCTACGTTTTCCCCTGCAAGATCGCTTTTCTGGGGAACCACGAAGAGCTCAAGGTCAACATGTCAGTTAACGTCGATATCGCGACCAAAAAGAATGAGGCTGCCCTGATCGTGCCGCGCGAGGCGCTGGTCAGCAAGGACGATTCTTCGGTCGTCTTCGTGGTCAATAAATTCAATCGGGTCAAAGAGCAAAAGCTGGAGATCGGGATCCGCTCGTTCAGCAGCGTGGAAGCGGTCTCCGGCGTCGGCGCCGGCGACCGGCTGGCTGTCAGTAACGTGACCAAGCTGAAGGACAAGGGGAGAGTGAAAATTGAAAAGTGAGACCGGGCCTGACGGCCGTCAGGTCGTTGTCCGAATAGCCGAGGTGACGCGGACCTACCAGATGGGGACGGTAGAGGTCAACGCCCTGCGCGGGATAAATATGCAGATCGCCAAGGGAGAATTCGTTTCGATCATGGGCCCGTCCGGCTGCGGCAAATCGACTCTGATGCATATCCTCGGCTGTCTGGACCGGCCGAGCGCCGGCCACGTCCACCTCGACGAGGTTGACATCGATGAGCTGGACGACAACTCTCTGGCCGAGATCCGCAATAAGAAGGTCGGTTTTGTCTTCCAGACCTTTAATTTGCTCCCCAAGTTGAACGCCGTGGAAAACGTTGAATTGCCGCTGATCTACGCCGGCGTTGGGTTCGAGGAGCGGCGCGCCAAAGCGACCAAACTGCTGGAGACCGTTGGTCTTAAGGAACGAATGTACCACAAGCCGTCGGAGCTCTCCGGCGGGCAGAGCCAGCGAGTGGCGATCGCGCGCTCTTTGGCCTGCGGCCCGTCGATCATTTTGGCCGACGAGCCGACCGGCAACCTTGACTCCAAGAGCGGAGAAGAGATCATTCATTTATTTCGGGATCTGAACGAGAAAGGGATCACCCTGATCATCGTGACCCACGATGAGGAGATCGCCAACCACAGTAAAAGGATCGTCCGCCTTAAGGACGGGCTGGTCGTCAGCGACACGGCCGTTCCACCGATGACCGAAGCCCAACGGCACAACGGGAACGGTAACCATCACGCTTAAATGATCAACCTGCTCGAACCGTTCAAGATCGCCTCCGGCTCGATCGTCGCCAACAAAACCAGATCGCTCTTAACGACCCTCGGCGTGATCATCGGCGTGGCGGCGGTCATCACCTTGGTTTCCATGGGTGAAGGAGCGAAAAGCTATATCATGAACCAAGTCGGCAGCTGGGGGGTCGGTTCCAACAGCATTACCATCCAGCCGGGTGAAGAGAATTCGCACGCGATCGAGCTTAACCTGACCTATGGCGACGCGCAGGCGCTGCGGCAAAAAGTCAGCAACCTCCAGTATTTAATGACCGAATTTGTCGGCCGGGGACGGGTCAATTACGGGAAAAAGGAATATCGACCCGGCTACACGCTCGGGGTTTCCGCCGATTACCCATTCGCTTATAAGCAGAGAGCGGCCTCCGGCCGGTTCTTTTCGCACGCCGAGGACGCCGGCCGCCAACGGGTAACGGTCATCGGCAAGACGGTGGCGCGCAATATTTTCGGCTCGTTCTCGCCGATCGGGGAGAATATCAAGATCAACGGCATCGGCTTTAGGGTGGTCGGGTTGCTTGAGGAAAAAGGGACGATGCTGACCTTTGATATGGATGACATGGTCCTGATCCCGTCCACGCTCTCGCCGCTGGTCCTGGGGACGAACAAGATCTGGGAGATGTTCATTACGGTCAATGACGAAAAGCAGGTTGCCCAGGCGGTCCGGGAGATCAAAAAGATCCTGATCGCCCGGCACAAAAAAGAAGACTTTCACATTCACACGCAGGAAGGTTTGATCGATATCATTAATAATATTCTTAACGCGATGACCGGGATCGTCAGTGCGATCGCAGCGATCTCGCTTTTGGTCGGCGGCATCGGCATAATGAACATTATGCTGGTGGCGGTCACCGAGCGGACGCGCGAGATCGGCATCCGCAAGGCGATCGGCGCCAAGCGGCGCGATATCTTTTTGCAGTTCGTTATCGAGTCGGTGCTGATCACCATGAGCGGCGCGGTCATTGGGATCGCGGTTGGGACCTTGGCGGCCTGGGGGATCATGACCGCGCTCAAAATGTCGGCGGTTATCGCCTGGGGGGCGGTCTACATGGCGTGTTTGGTCGCTTTCCTGGTCGGGACTTTCTTCGGTGTTTACCCGGCGATGCGCGCCTCCCGGCTCGACCCGGTCGAAGCCTTGAGGTTTGAAGTATGAACCTAATTCTGTACGCCGTCTGGGAAGAGATGAAACAGGCCTGGCGGGCGCTGCTGTCCAATAAAGTGCGCAGCACCCTGACCATGCTCGGCGTCATCATCGGTATCTTTTCGGTCATCACCCTGGTAACGATCGGCGAGGGGGCCAAAACTTATGTGACCGACCAGATCAAGAATATGGGAGCCGGCTATGATTCCTTTATCCTGGTGGCCGGCAAGGATATAAGCTCCCCGCCCAATCCAAAATTTACTTACGCTGATCTCGGGCATTACAAGAGCCGGGTGCCGGAGATCAGGGATATTGTTGGCATGAACATCGGTACGGGCGATCTGTTTTACGGAAAAAAAGTTGTTAAGGGGCCGGTCGTAATGGGGATCACGGCCAACGGACTGGAACTGATGGGGGGTAAGATGTCGGCCGGCCGCTATTTTACCCAGGCCGAGGTCGAAGCACGGCGCAAGGTCGCGGTGATCGGTCCCCGGGTCGCTCAGGAGTTGTTTGGCGAGAGCAGCCCGCTGGGGGAAAGGATCAAAATGGGGGGGGATCAATACCTGATCATCGGGGTGACCGAGGCGCGCGGCAGCATCGGCCCGATGGACATGGACCGGCGGATCGTTCTGCCGGTGACGATCGTTAAGAACATGTTCGGTAATTATAATATCATGCGTTTTAATATATTCCCCAAGGACGTGAACAAGCTCGACGAGGTTAAGGAAAAGGTCAGGGAGGTCACGCTCCGCCGGCTGGGGAACGACGATTTCCGCTTCATGACCCAGCAGGGGATCCTCAACATCGTCAATAATATTCTGGCCGCGCTGACCGGGTTCGTGACCGGGATCGCGGCGATCTCGCTTTTGGTCGGCGGGATCGGGATCATGAACATTATGCTGGTGGCGGTCAACGAGCGGATCCGGGAGATCGGGGTCCGCAAGGCGATCGGCGCGAAAAGCCGCGACATCGTTCTCCAGTTCCTGGTCGAATCGATGATGATCAGCCTGCTGGGCGGGATCCTGGGGATCTTGCTCGGCTTGCTGGGGGCGTTCTTGATCATGTTTTTCATCAAGGGGACGCTCGTCATTGCCTGGTGGGCGGTCATACTGGCGACAGTCGTCTCGGCGGCGGTCGGGATATTCTTCGGCGTTTACCCGGCCATGCGGGCGGCGAAGCTTGATCCGGTCATCGCCTTGAGGTACGAATGAAACTGCGCGGCTGGCTGTTCCTGATCCTTTGTGTTCCGCTGTTGGCGGGGTGCGGCGACGGCGCGCAGGACCGGACTTACAAGAACAACGAGTTCGGTTTTTCGGTCAGTTTCCCGCCCGGCTATCAGGTCAAGCCGATCACCTGGGTCAAGGAGGAGACCGGCGCTGAGCTCCGGCTCGGCGAGCGAAAGATCACGATCCAGGCCCTGCCGACCGGGTTGAATTACGCCGGGCTGACGTTCGATCAGTACGTCCGGATCGCCGCCTCGGTCGATATCCAAAACTTTCAGAAATTGATCAGTTTGGAACCGATCATTTCCGCCTACGGGATCAGCGGTTATCGGACTTACTGGGAAGTGATCGAGCACAACGATGGTGATGACGGTCAAGTTGACCGGACCGTGACCGTCGGACCGCTCTATTATTTTCCGCTCAAATATCCCCGCAAGCTGGGGGAACAGCCGGTCAAAGCGGTGCTGATCTATCCCGATCCGGCTCTGTCGGTCGAAGCGGAGGGGATCGTAGCCAGTTTTCGGTACGAGGATTCGTTCCTGCGGCTGCTGCGCGGCCAGCAGCACGGCAAGCAGTTCCTGGCCAGCCGGGATAAGCCGTTCCGGATCGAGCTGGCGGCCAATCCAACGACCGGCTACAACTGGTACATCGCGCAGCTTGACGAAACCCGGTTCAAGGTCAGACGTTCTGGTTATGATCCGGACCAGACCGGTCGGGTGGGCGGCGGCGGAACCAGTTACTGGGAGATAATTCCCTTAAAAGCCGGGGTCGGGACCATTAAACTGCTGTATTACCGGGTGTGGGAGGGAGCGGCCAAGGCGGTCGATCAATTCCAGGTCCGGGTCCTAGTCCTCTAACCAGTCGAGCAAAGCCTGCTTAACGTTGTCATCATAATCGACAAAGACCTGCTCGATCACCCCGTCGCGATTAAGACAGAAGGTGGTCGGGATGATCAGGATCTGAAAACTGTCGATCGTCGTCAGTTTCTTGTCATGCAGGACCGGGAAGGCGAGCGCGGCCTGGTCAAGATAATTCTTCAGTTCCTTGCTTTTTTTATCGAACGAAACGGCCACGACCTGCAGCGTCGCGGGATGGGTGACCGCCAGGTCGTTCAAGGTTTGCAGTGCCGCCTGACAGGAGCGGCTCCAGCTGGTAAAAAAGGTCAGGATGATCCGTTTGCTGCCGAATTGTTCGCTTAAAACGAGCGGTTTGCCGGCGAGCGTGCTCAGCCGAAGCTCGGGAGCCTGGCAACCGACCTTGGGGGCGACCTCGGCTGCCGCCAGGCTGGCGCAGAGAATGGTCAGACAGAGGCCACAGAGCAACCGTTTCATCGTTTTAGATTATACGCTTCCGGCTTGGGGTGTCAAGCTTGCTCCAGGAAACGGCGGGCGGAGTCGGCGGCGATCGCCCCGTCGGCGGCGGCGGTGACGATCTGCCGCAGTTGCTTGGACCGGATATCGCCGGCGGCAAAGAGCCCCGGGGTGGTGGTTTCCAGCCGGTCGTTGGTCAGGATAAAGTCGTGCTCGTCCAGCTTGACCAGCGAGCGGTAGGGGGCGGAATTCGGTTTGTTCCCGACATAAATAAAAATGCCGTCGACCGGAACGTTGAGGGTCTTGCCGGTCTGCAGGTCCTTAATAACGGCCAGCTGCACCGTGCGCCCGCCGCTGATCCTTTCCAGCACCGAATGCCAGTGAAAATAGATCTTGGGATGGCTTTTAGCCCGGTCGGCGATGATCTTGTCGGCCCGCAGCTGGTCGCGCCGGTGGACGATCGTCACCTTGCCGGCGTAACGGGTCAGATAGAGCGCTTCTTCGACGGCCGCGTTGCCGCCGCCGATCACCAGAATGCTTTTATCCTTATAGAACGGGCCATCGCAGGTCGCGCAGTAGGAAACCCCTTTACCGCGGAACTCCTCCTCGCCGGGTATTCCCAGCTTGGCGATCTCGGTCCCGGCGGCGATGATGACCGCCCGCGCGGTCAACTGGCGGTCGTCGGCCTGCAGGGTGAAAGAGCTGTTCTTGTGCTTAAGATTCTTAACCTCGCTCCAGCTGATCTGCAGGCCAAGTTTGGTCACCTGTTCCTCCAGGTGGCGGACCAGCGTCGGGCCGGCGATCCCCTCAGGAAAGCCGGGGTAGTTCTCGACCAGAAAGGTCGTGGAGGCGAGGCCGCCCACGACCATTTTTTCCACCAGCACGGTATCGAGCCCGGCGCGCAGCGCGTACAGGGCGGCGGTCAGGCCAGCCGGCCCGCCGCCGATGATGACCAGATCGTGAGTTTTTTTTCGGTTCACCGCCAGCGGCTTGAGTTTTGGTTTAGCGGCTAATGCGACGCTCATTGGCTCAATTCCTCCTCGGTGACCACGACCCGGCTCCGGCCGGCCAGCGCGATCCGCTGCTCCTTGAGTGAAACGATGACCCGATCACTGGTCAAATTGCTGCCGCCCTGGGAGGCGCGGGCGGTGCCGGTCAGGATGATCTGCTGCTGCGCGACCAGATAATCGGCGGCCGCCCCGCTGGCGCGGATGTCCTCGTAACTGACCGAAACGTCGCCCGTCAGCCGGAGCAATTTCTCCCCCTGATGATATTGGGCCGAATGGGCGGTGATCCTGGCCGTCTGCCAGGTGATCGTCGGGCTCCCTTCAGCCGAGAGCAGCTCCTTGGCGCTGGCGATCAGGAAACTGCGCGCTTCGATGGTGACCGGTGCCTTGCTGGCCGTGGCGATCTGAAAAGACGGGTCGCCATCGAGTTTTACCAGGTTAAACTCCACGTCCCCCAGCAGCCGCTCCGCCCGGCCGCTGATCTCTCCCTTGGTCAGGTGGATGCCGCCGGTACAGAGCAGGAGCTGGTCGGCGACCTTCCAGCTCAGGTTGCGGGCCTTAAACCAGTAACCGGCGCCGCGCCGGTATTGCGCCGGCAGGGAAAAGAGCGAACGCGGATCGGACTGGAAATTTCTGATCAACGCCGTGATCTGCCGTTCCAGAGAGGCATCGTAGCCGAGCGGTTTGTCGAGGTAGATCTCCTGTTTCTTCATCTCCCAGAGCGCGGCGGGTGAGCGGAATTTGAGGACCGGCCGACCCTTTTTATAGAAGGTGCCGCTGGTATCCTGCAGGGTGGCCACGCCGGTATTATTGTTGACCATGGCGGTCGACGCTTCGAGCTGCCAGAACTTTTCGCTGCCGACCACCTCTTCAAAACTGACTTTTTTAAAGGAGAGATCGGCCCGCTTGGACTGCTCCTGCATGGTGCTGTAGATCAATTGGGTGAGGTCCTGTTTGGGAGCGAAGAGGGTCCAGTATAACAGCCAGATAATAAAACCGGCCAGCAGGATGGTCAGGGTTATTTTCCAGAAATTGTTCATACCCCTAATAACCGAGCGCGCGCAGCCGCAAGGCTTCCATCAGTTCCGCAAATCCTTTCCATTTGTCCCCTTTGCGGTTATACCCCTCGCCGAGCAGGGCATGCAGCGCCGCCACGTTGCTGTCGATCTTGAGGCCGCGTTTGGTATAGCTCATGGCGGTATCGGTGTCGCCTAATTCGCCGTAGATGAGAGCGATGTAGCCGAACGCCCAGACATTGTACGGATCGATCTTTAAGACGTTGTCGAGCTCCCTGATCGCTTCTTTTTTTTGCTCATTAAAATAATATGCAAAGGCGAGCCGGAAACGGAGCCGCCAGTCGCCCGGCTGTTCCGTGACCTTCTTAATGTAAAGATCCAGCCCTCTTTTCTTGTAGCCGGGATCAAGTTCGACCGTCTTTTTTAAATTGACCCAGCCATCCTGCAGGTTGTTGGTGTAGGCCATGGTGATCGCCAGGTCGAACCGGGCGTCGGGATCGTTCGGTTTGTTACGGACCATCGCCTGTTTGGCGGACAGTTCTTTTTCCAGTTCCGGCGTGATCCGCCAGGCGTGGATCGCGCCGCTGGTCAGCAAGAGGCAGACGGCGAGCAACAATAACTTGCGCATTATTTCCTCCCCAGTATTTTGGCGACAATATTGGTGGTCGAACGGCCTTTGATCGGCGGGATAACGACGACCCGGCCGCCGAGCGACTCGACCAGCTTTTTTTCCGGCAGGGCGTTGACCTGATAGTCGCCCCCTTTAACATGGACATCGGGGCGGACCGCTTTGATCAGGTTGTCAGGCCGGAGCTCGTTAAAAAGCACGACGTAATCGACGCACTCCAGCGAGGCCAGGATCTCCGCCCGTTCCATTTCTGAGGCATAAGGCCGTTCCGGACCCTTGAGCGCCGTGACCGAGGCGTCGGTGTTGACCCCGACGATCAGGATGTCGCCCAGTTTTTTCGCTTCGTGCAAATAACGAACGTGGCCCAAATGCAGGATATCGAAACAACCGTTGGTGAAGACCAGCTTGTTCCCCGCGGCGCGCAGCTCCCGGGCGACGACCGCGATCTCCGGCCGCAGTTTGATCTTGCGGGCGGTCGGCTCCCGGCCCTCCAGCGCCACTTCCAGTTCCTCAAAAGAGCAGGGGGCGGTCCCGACTTTGCCGACGACGATCGAACCGGCCTGGTTGGCCAGGCTGCAGCTTTTATTGATCGGGGCGCCGGCGGCCAGCGCCAGGCTCAGGGTGGCGATAACCGCGTCACCGGCGCCGGTGACGTCAAAGACCTCGCGGGCGATGGCGGGAACCTGGGTAACCTTGCGGCCGTCAAAGAGCGTCAAGCCCTCTTTCCCTCTGGTCACCAGGAGATAACGGCTTTTAACTTCCCGGAGCAGCTTTTGCCCGGCCCTTAACAGGCTTGGCTCATTATTGATGACCAGTCGGGCGGCCAGGGCCGTTTCTTTCAGGTTCGGGGTCAGGACGAACGCGCCCCGGTATTTGGCGTAATCCAATCCTTTGGGATCGATCGCGACCGGTTTGCGATAGCGTTTGGCCAGTTTGATCAAAAACTGGCAGAGCGCCGGCGTGACCAGTCCTTTCTCATAATCGGAAATGATCACCGCATCGGCTTGAGGAACAAGGGTGCGGAGCCGGGCCATGACCTTTTGTGCCAGTTGGGGCGAGACCAGGGTCCGGTCTTCGCGGTCGACGCGGACCATTTGTTGGGAAGCGGCGATGAGGCGTGATTTGAGGATCGTCGGCCGGTCGGGATCGGTCAGCAGATAGCTGGGCGAGACGCCGGCTTGTTTCAACGCCCGGGTCAATTTGTCGGCTGAACTGTCACGGCCGATGATCCCGACCAGGAGCGGAATCCCGCGCAGCGCCGCGATGTTGGCGGCGACGTTGCCGCAACCGCCCGGGACGTGGGATATCCTGACCACGTCGGCGATCGGGACCGGGGCCTCGGGGGAGATCCGGGAGACCTTGCTCCAGATGTGTTCGTCGAGCATCAGGTCGCCGAAGACCAGGATTTTTTTCCCGGGGAACTGGCGCAGGTGCTTCTGCAGATTGTCCATCAGCTCGCCTCTTGCAGGATCCAGTCGACCGCGGCAGCCAGGTCGGGGACGATCCGGTCCGGCGGGGCCGGCAGCTTGTTTTGTTCCTGGCTCCCATGTCCGGTCGTGACGAACACCGTCTTGACCCCGGCGTTCTTCCCGGCTGCGACATCGCAGCGGTGGTCGCCGATCATGAAGGAATGGCTCAGGTCGACCTGATGCTCGCGCGCCCCTTTCAGGATCATGCCCGGATGAGGCTTGCGGCAAGCGCACTCCTGCCGGTAGGGGTAGACCCCGTGGTCGGGGTGATGGGGGCAATAATAAAAGGCGTCAATGTGGGCGCCGCCGTTCAGCACCTGCCGGTGGATCGCTTTGTCGACACTTTGCAGCATGTTCTCGCTAAAATAACCGCGCGCCACGCCCGACTGGTTGGTGATCACGATCACCTTGAAGCCGGCCTGGTTCAGCCGCTTGAGCGCGGCGATCGAACCGGGGATAAAACGGACTTCCTGAGGCGAACTGATGTAGCCGGTATCTTCGATAATTGTTCCGTCGCGATCGACAAAGACGGCACGGTTGCCTTGCATATTCGCTGATTATATCATAAAATGAAAAATCGATGTACGCGGAATCCCTGGCCAAAATGATCGCCGAGCTGCAAAAACTCCCCGGGATCGGGCCGAAATCGGCTCAACGCCTCGGGTTCTTCTTGTTGGGCAGTTCGCGCCAGAGCGTGGCAGAGCTGGTCGACTCCATCCTCCAGGCCAAGGACCGGCTTAAGTATTGTTCCCGGTGCTTCAATATTACTGATGTTGATCCGTGCCTGATCTGCCAGGATGCTTCCCGGCGATCGGACGTGATCTGCGTCGTGGCCGAACCGAAGGACCTGGTAGCGATCGAACGGTCCGGAGTGTATAATGGCAAATACCACGTTTTGGGCGGGGTCATTTCACCGCTCGACGGGGTCGAGCCGGACAGCCTGCGGATCAAAGAACTGCTCGGCCGGCTCGGGGGGAATGAGGTTAAAGAGCTGGTCCTGGCCATTGCCCCGACGACCGAGGGAGAAGCGACGGTCATCTACCTGAACAAACTGCTCAAGCCGCTCGGGATCAAGCTGACCAAGATCGCTTACGGCCTGCCGATCGGCGCCGACATGGATTATGCCGATCCGGCGACCCTGTCCCAAGCCCTGGAAGGGCGAAGAGAGGTATAGTGATGGAATATTTTAAGACCTGGTGGCAGATCGTCGCGCGGCCGATCCTGTTTTTCACCCGCCTGAAACCGGAAGACTGGAAAGAGAACGCCCTGACCTTTTTGCTCCGTTCCGCCTGGTTGCTGGCCGGTGTGGTTGCCGCGGCGGTCTTTGTTATCCAGTATGTGCCGATCGGCGCCACCCTGGTCGAAGGGGTCCAGGGAGGGAAATTGCTGATCGTTCTGCCGGTCCTGCTGACCCTGGCAGTGGTGTTTTTCCTGATCACACTGCTGATCGTCGGCGGGTTGCTTTCGCTCGGCTGCGGGATCGCGTTTTACGCGCTCAGCTATGTCCTGCATTATACATATGTAATAATGGGCGGCCGGGGACAGATGGCGCGACTGGTGCAGCAACTGTTTTACAGCAGCGCGGTCGTGTTGGCCGGGATCTTCCCCTGCGGACTGGCGATGCTGACCCGTTATGGATTGCTGGAGATGGCGCTTTTCCGGGTCGGTTTCAATCTTTGCTTTGGCCTGACCGTCATTTTTGCCTACGGGCTTTGGGCGGTTTCGGGCCGCAAGGTTTACGGCGTGACGAAGGGACAGGCTTTTATCGGCGCGCTGGTCCCGGTTTTCCTCCTCTTGATTTTTGGTTTGGTTTTTGATAAGATTGCCCTTGGAAAGTTGGAAGCATGGATAGCACCGTTGAAATAAGATGGCATGGACGCGGAGGGCAGGGCGCAAAAACCGCTGCCCTTCTTTTTGGCGAAGCGGCTCTCTCGCTCGGCAAGAACATTCAGGCCTTTCCCGAATACGGCCCGGAGCGGATGGGGGCCCCGGTCGCTTCTTTTAACCGGATCTCTTCCCTGCCGATCACGCTGCACTGCTCGATCACCAGCCCGAACATTGTTATTGTTCTTGATCCCACGCTGATGGAGACCGTGGACGTGACGGCCGGATTGCCGGCCGACGGCTTGATCATCGTTAACACCAAAGACTGCCCGGCCGACATCCGTAAAAAGCTGCAGCTGCGGGGCGGGAAGGTCTTTACCGTTGACGCTTCGGGTATCTCTAAAGAGACGATCGGCCGCGATATCCCCAATACGCCGCTGATGGGCGCTCTGGTCAAGGCGAGCGGGTTGCTGCCGATCGATTCGATGATCAAAGATACGGAAGAAAAATTAAAAAAGAAATTCGCCTCCAAGCCGGAGGTCATTAAGGGGAACCTGGCAGCGATCAGGCGTGCTTATAATGAGGTAATCGGCGAATGAGCGAAGTTAAACCTGGTTGGAAAACCTTGCCGGAAGGCGACATCGTCAAAGGGGGAACGGCGGCGGAATTTAAGACCGGCGACTGGCGGAGCGAGCGCCCGGTCTGGTTCCCGGAACGCTGCATCCACTGTATGTTTTGCTGGATCTCCTGTCCCGATTCTTCGATCGTGGTCAAGGACGGCAAAATGACCGGCATCGACTATGATCACTGCAAAGGCTGCGGGATCTGCGTCAAGGAATGTCCGGTTAAACCGAACAAAGCGCTGGAAATGAAGCCGGAAAGGGAAGGGTCATGTCAAAGGTAGTTGCCCGCACCGGGAATGAAGCGATGGCCGAGGCGATGCGCCAGATCAATCCGGACGTGGTCGCCGCTTACCCGATCACCCCGGCGACCGAGATCGTCATGATCTTTGCCAAGTACGTGGCCGACGGCCTGGTCGATACCAATTTTGTGGCCGTGGAATCGGAGCATTCGGCGATGTCCGCCTGCGTCGGCGCTTCGGCGACCGGGGCCCGGGTCATGACCGGGACTTCCTCGCAGGGGTTATGTTTGATGTACGAGATCCTGCCGATCGCTGCGGCTCTCCGGCTGCCGATCGTCATGTGCGATGTCAATCGGGCGATCTCCGGCCCGATCAATATTCACTGCGACCACTCGGATACGATGGCGGCCCGCGATTTTGGCTGGCTGCAGATCTTTTCCGAAGATTCCCAGGAAGCTTATGACAGCCTGATCCAGGCGATCCGGATCGCCGAAGACCCGCGCGTTCACCTGCCGACGATGGTTACCACCGACGGTTTTATCATCAGTCACTGCCTTGATCGGATCGAGATCGTGGAAGATAAAGAGGTCAAAGAATTTATCGGCGGCGACCGCAAAGCGGCCAACAGCCTGTTGGATGTTAAAAAACCGGTTTCGGTCGGTTTGCTCGACCTTCAGGACTACTATTTTGAGCACCGGCTGCCGGTCGCCGAGGCGATGAAGAACTCCAAGAAGGTCATACTTGAGGTAGCCGAGGAATTCGCCAAAAAGTTCGGCCGAAAATACGGTCTGTACGAAGGGTATAAACTTGACGACGCCGAGATCGCCATTGTCGCTCTCGGTTCGACCTGCGGCACCGCCAAAGTGGTGATCGACGAACTGCGAGCCAAAGGAATCAAAGCGGGAATGCTCAAGATCCGCGTTTTCCGGCCGTTCCCGGCCGAAGAGATCGCTCAGGCACTGGCTAACGTGAAAGCGGTCGCGGTCCTTGATCGTTCCGATATGTGGGCCGGGCAGGGGGGGCAGGTCTTTACCGAGATCCGGTCAGCCCTGTTCGAAGCGGTGAAAAAACCGCAGCTGCTCAACTACATTTACGGCTTGGGCGGTCGGGAGATCGACCAGCCGATGCTCCGGTCGGTCTTTACCGCGCTGCAGAGCGCGGAGAAACAGCCGCTGGTCCAGTATTTAGGGGTTAGGGAGTAATATGGCAAGTTTAAAGGAATTAGCGACCCGTAAAGATCCGCTGACCGGCGGCCACCGGATGTGTCCCGGCTGCGGCGCGCCGATCGTGGTCCGCCAGATCCTGCTGGCCAGCAAAGACCCGGTGGTGGTCGTTTCCGCGACCGGCTGCCTGGAAGTTTCGACCACGATCTTTCCCTATAGCGCCTGGAACGTCCCGTTCCTGCATAACGCGTTTGAGAACGCCGGAGCGACCATGTCCGGAGTAGAAGCGGCGTACCAAAACTTCAAGAAAAAAGGGAAGATCGACCAGCATATTAATTTTGTTGCTTTTGGCGGCGACGGCGGGACCTATGACATCGGTTTGCAGTCGCTCTCCGGCGCGATGGAGCGGGGACACGATCTGACCTATGTTTGTTACAACAACGAAGCGTACATGAACACCGGGGTCCAGCGCTCCGGCGCGACCCCCAGGGGTGCCAACACCACGACCGAGCCGGCTGGTAAGGTCAGCCAGGGAAAAGTGCAATGGCGCAAAGACCTGACCGAGATAATGGTCGCCCATAACATTCCTTACGTTGCTCAGGGGATAATCGGAAACTGGTCTGATCTGACCAGAAAAGCGGAAAAGGCGTTCTCCATCCGCGGCCCGAAATTCATGAATATTCTGCAACCTTGTCGCTTAGGTTGGGGGTACCGGCCTGATGCGACCCTCGAGCTGGCCCGGCTGGCCTTTGAGACCTGCGCCTGGCCGGTCTATGAAGTGGAGAATGGGGTCTATAAAATTTCCAAGCCTAAAGAGAAAAAACCTGTGATAGAATACCTTAAGCCTCAGGACCGGTTCCGCCATCTGTTCAAGCCGGGCAACGAAGCATTGTTGGCCGACATCCAGGCGGAGGTTGACCGGCGCTGGGGGCAGTTATTGGCCAAGGAGGCCCCTCGACAGGGCTCGGGGCAATAGGGAGGTCAAAAAGGTATGAATAAGAAGCAATTAGCGGGTAAGGTCGGCGAAAAAATGGAGATGTCCAAGGCAGAAACGGAACGGATCATCGATGCCGTCCTGGAGGAGATCACCACCGCATTGAACGCCGGCCAAAAGGTCCGGCTGGTCGGCTTTGGTAACTTTGTGGTCCGCAAACGGAAAGGCCGCGTCGGCCGCAACCCGCAGACCGGCGCGACGATCACCATCGGTGAATCGCGCTGCCCCGCTTTTGTCCCCGGGATCAATCTGAAAAAGACCGTTAAAGGTAAATGAACCCTTCGGGCAGGGAAACTGTCCCCTTCGGCGAAAAAGAGATCTACGATGAGATCCTCAAGCTCCTCAATGTCCTCCCCCTCGATATCCAAAAAGTATTGAAAGAATCCGGTGATCTGGCGCAACTGGTCGAGGTCGTGCTCGACCTGGGCAAGCCGGCGGAAGCGCGTTTTGCCAAGCGGAGCATGGCGATCGGTGGGACCGTTAACCAGGGCGACATCGATTTTGTGACCGCCCGCGTCGGCCAGTTCTCCGGCGATAACCGGGCCGGCATTGAGCGGACGCTCCACCGGATCTCCGCCATGCGCAACCGGATGGGGAAGGTGATCGGCCTGACCTGCCGCGTTGGCCGCGCCGTGTACGGGACCAACGATATAATCGCCGACGTGATCGAATCGGGCAAGAACATTCTCTTCATGGGACCGCCCGGGATCGGCAAGACGACCAAGCTGCGCGAAGCGGCCCGCATCCTTTCCGACAAGTTCGGCAAGCGGGTGATCGTGGTCGACACCAGCAACGAGATCGCCGGCGACGGCGACATTCCGCACCCGGGGATCGGCAACGCCCGCCGGATGCAGGTGGCGGCGCCGGAGCTGCAGCACCGGGTGATGATCGAAGCGGTGGAAAACCACATGCCGGAGGTCATCATTGTCGACGAGATCGGGACCGAAGCGGAAGCGCTGGCCTGCCGGACGATCGCCGAGCGCGGCGTTCAGCTGATCGGGACCGCCCATGGGCAGCTGCTTGATAACATCATCAGTAATCCGACCCTCTCCGACCTGGTCGGCGGGGTGCAGTCGGTCATTCTGGGGGATGAAGAAGCCAAACGGCGCCGGACCCAAAAAGCGGTCCTGGAGCGGAAAGCGCCGCCGACCTTTGACATCGCGATCGAGATCCGCGAACGGGACGTTTTTGCCCTGTACCAGGATGTCGCCCGGGCGGTGGACGGTGAACTGCGCGGCTACCCGCTCAAGCCGGAGATCAGGGTCCGGACGGCCGGCGGCAAGATCGAGGTCAAACAGCAGGCGACCAAACCGATGCCGGAGCCGACCGCAGCGGAGATCGACCGCTCGATCAAAGAGAAGGATACCGGGCCGCTCCGGATCTATCCGTTCGGCGTCAACAAACAGGTGCTGGAGCGGGCGCTCCGCTCAATGCAGCTGCCGGCGGTCGCTGCCACCTCGCTCGACGAGTCCGATCTGGTCATCACCACCAGGCCCAAGGCCCGGGAGGGCTCCAAGATCATGCTGGCTGCTAAACAGCACAATCTGCCGGTCCATGCGGTCAAAAAGAACGTCTCTTCCCAGGTCGTTAAATTCCTCAAATATTATTTCCGGACCGGGCTGGTCGAAGACAGCGAAGAGGTCGCTCTGCGCGAGGTGGAAGACGCCGTTAAAACGGTCCAGGAGACCAAACGCTCGATCGACCTGAACCCGCAGAACGCTTATCTGCGCCGGCTGCAGCACCAGAAAGCCGATGAGCTCAAGGTCCGCTCCGAATCGGTCGGCGAAGAGCCGATGCGGCGCCTGCGGCTTTACCCGGCGTAGACCAGGTGGCGGCGCCACCTAAGGTCGTCGGTCTGCGGAAAATCCGAACGATAATGCGCGCCGCGCGATTCGGTCCGCTCCAGCGCGCCGCGGCAGATCAGCTGCGCGACCAGCAGCATATTCCTTAATTCCAATTCGCCGACCGAACCGGGTTGCGCCGGCAGCTGTTGGCCGACAAGCTCCAGCCGAGACTGAGCGTTAGCCAGGCTGTCGGCTGAGCGAACTATCCCCACGCCGTTCCACATCGCGCTCTTGATCACCAGCTTCAAGCGCTGGATCTCCGTCTCCGAGATGTGCGGTTTCAGTATTCGTGTTTCGAATTTTGAATTTGTTTCTAATTTCGAATTTAGGATTTCGGATTTTCCAGTCTGCGCGGCCCGATAGCCAAAAACAGTCCCTTCCAACAGGGAATTGGAGGCTAACCGATTAGCGCCGTGGACGCCGGTTGAAGCGCACTCGCCGGCGGCCAGTAGCCCGGGGACGTTGGTCCGGGCGTTGAGGTCGGTCTTGATCCCGCCCATAAAATAATGGGCGGCCGGGGCGACCGGGATGTTGTCTTTGGTAATATCAAGACCGCGCTCCAGACAGGTCTTATAGATCATCGGGAAACGGTGCCTGATCTTTTCCGGGGCGATGTTGCTGAGCGAGAGAAAAACGTGATCGTCGTTGGTCTTTTTCATCTCTTCAAAGATCGCGCGGGAGACAACGTCGCGCGGCGCCAGCTCCAGCAGGTCATGATATCGCTCCATGAACCGTTCCCCGCGGTTGTTCAGCAGTATTCCCCCTTCGCCGCGGACCGCTTCGGAGATCAGGAACTGGGGGAGGGCGACCAGGTCCTCGAATTGCTTGAACTGAACGAGCGAGGTCGGATGGAACTGGACAAATTCCAGGTCGGTCACGGCGGCGCCGGCGCGGTAGGCCATGGCGACTCCGTCGCCGGTGGCGAACGAGGGATTGGTCGTATAAAGGTAGACCTGGCAAACTCCGCCGGTCGCCAGCAGGGTCGTGTTGGCCGAGTAGTGACAGGTCTGGTCGGTCTTGAGGTCGAGCGCGGTTATTCCAGCACAACGGCCGTTAGCCAGCAGGAGATCGATCCCGATGACCTGCTGCTGGATATTTACTTTTCCTTCGCTGACGACGCGCCGGCCCAGCGTCCGTTCGATCTCGGCGCCGGTCTCGTCGCCCGCGTGCAGGATCCGCCGCTGTTTATGCGCCCCTTCCAGCGCGAGGGCGAAACCGCCGCCCGCTTCGGTCTCGGCCCGGTCGAACTGCGCTCCCATTTCGATCAGCTCTTTGACCCGGTCGACCCCTTCGGTTACCAGGACGCGGACTGCCGCTTCGTCGCATAAGCCGGCGCCGGCCTCCAGCGTGTCTTCGAAATGGTAATTGGTCGAATCCCGGAGTTTGTCGATCGCCGCGGCGATCCCCCCCTGGGCTTTTTCGGTGGCGCTTTCACCGATCTTTCCCTTGGTCAGCAGGGTGACCCGGCAGGTTTTACTCGCTTCCAGCGCGGCCGTTAGTCCGGCGATCCCGCCGCCGACGATCAAAAAATCTGTCTCTGTTGTCTCGCCCATACTGTCATTATACGCCGGGCTGTGTTAAAATTGAACCGTTATGAGCGAACAGGGGATCGCTTTCATCACTTTTCTCAACATGAGTCCCGTTTTCAAAGGCGGCGCCTCTCTGGCAGTCGGGCTGGTTGCTCTATTGTTCGCCTTCTGGATGCGCCAGCGCTGGCATGAGCCGCTGAGCTGGCAATTCCGGATTTTTATCGGCGTGGCGCTTTTTGTGACGCTCTTTGGCCTTTTTGTCCTCGTTTTTCAGCCTCGCTGGTGGCAGCTGCCGTATTAGCTGCACCACTTTGCCTTGCCGATCTAATTTAACGCCTTCCCGCAGCAATAGCCGCCTCTTTTTGGCCTGGCCGCCCTGGTATTGGCCTAACGAACCGTCGCTTTTCACGACCCGGTGGCAGGGGACGGTGATCGGGTGGGGGTTGTTGGCCAGCGCGTTACCGACAGCGCGGGCGGCCCCGGGCTTGCCGAGCCGGCGGGCGATGGCTTGATAGGTCGTAACCTGGCCGCGCGGTATTTTCGCGACCTCGCGTAAGACGCGCTGCCGAAAGGGGCCTATTGTACCGGCTGACCGCAATGCGCGCAGCGCCTGGCCGCGATCGGGATCTCGCTCAAGCATTCGGGACATTTTTTGTCCGTCGGATCGGCCGGCGGCTCTTTGCTGGCCCGTTCGATCAGCAGGTTCATCGGCTTGATAATGATGAAGAAAACGGTCGCCGCGACCAGAAGGAACGAGACCAGGGCGTTGATGAATTCACCGTACATGAACTGGCTGCCGTTGAGGGTAAAGGTCAGCATGGAGAAGTCCGGGACTTTGGCAATGGCGGCGATCAGCGGAGTGATCAGCCCTTTGACCAGGGCGGCGACCAGCGTGCTGAACGAAGCGCCGATCACCACGCCGACGGCCAGGTCGACCACGTTGCCGCGAAGCAGGAACTGCTTGAACTCATCGATCATTTTCATCTTGCGCCCCCTTGATTACCTGATCGGAATTGATTTTATCACATAATGCCTGAAATTCTCTGTTCATTCCGTATGAGCCACCCGATCGCCTTTCAATAGGGCCAGCTTTTTGGTCCTTGACCAACCTTTTATTTGGGCTTCTCTCTTGGCTGCTGCCGATCTGGTCGGATATTTTTCTATATAACGCAGTCTGACGGCTGGATTATACGAAGTGTAGTGGCCGCCTTGACCGGTCTTATGCTGATGGAATCTGCGCTTGAGATCGATGGTTATTCCGGTGTATAGAGCTTTATTGGCGCATTCAATGATGTAGACGAAATATGGCATGTAAATCTCGACTCCCCCTCGACTGGCTGACATGTCCCGAGCGAGTCCCGAGCTTGTCGAGGGACGAGTCGAGGAACTGGGGGACAGGGATTTGAACCCCGATACGCAGCTCCAGAGGCTGCAGTCCTACCATTAGACGATCCCCCAGCAAAATTCATCTTTATTATACCACAATCCCGGCTGCCACCTGGCGACGGTCGAGGACGGCCAACTTCGCCTCATTTAAAATACTTCTTCTTTTCTCATGAAAGCGAATTCCCAGGACTGCATCCGCCGATCGTGACGGATAGCAGCGTAAGAATCGCCGACCGCCTTGATGCCGGCGTAATAGATCTCGTTATAAGGGGTGCCGCTAATGAGATCGTAAACGACCTGGGTACCGGCCAGCAGGCGGTCATTCTGCAGATAAAGGTCAAGGGCGGCGTGGTCGAGCAGCTGCCAGCCGTATTCTTCGAAGAAGAACGGGCTCTGACCGTTGTTCGCCAGGACCTTGGTCAAGACCAGCTCATAACTTAGGCCAGCGAGAGTTAACAACGGCCGACGGATGGTGAGCGAGCTCGCCAACCGGTCGCGACTGGCCGGGCCCGGCTCGTAGTTATTGTGCAGGAGGTTGAGCGTCAGCAGGGCGCGATTAACATACGGTTTAACGAATGGGGTATCAAGAAAATAGGTGCAGTCAAAACCGACCCCTTGCCGCTGATAGCTGCGGTCGACGGACTGCGGCGCACCGATCTCCGGAAAGATCTTTGTTTCCCGGAGCCGACCGTGGCTGATATAAGGGGTTAGGGTGTAAACGTGATCGAACAGAACCCCCTTAAACTTGATGTTGGCCAGCAGGTCGGGGGCACGGTCGATCCGGCCGCGGCTGAAATCCTCGTTCTGGCTGTAATCGGCGCGCACCGAGATCAGCGTTTCGGCCTGGGCGGTGTCCTGGATCAGTTTACTCTGTTCCTGGAAGCTAAGCGGATGGTTGGGACGGGTTGGGGCGGGAAAGTAATTAAAAACATACGACAGTTTGAATTGCGCCGGGGACTTCTGCCAGCCGACGGCGCTGGCGTTCAGTTGGTGGTAGTCCGCTAACCGAACGACCTGTTGGATCCCCAGACCGGCCCCATCGGTTTCTGACGCCCGGAGCGCGAGGTCGCCAAAGAGCTGCGGTGAAAAGAAATAGTTGGTGTGGACCGCGCCGGCGCTGCCGTGGTAAATGTCTTTGCCCAGTTCCAGCGCCGGGAAGGGGAGCGGAAAATAGCTCCGCCGCAGATCGCTGAAGTAGAGCGGAATGTAATAGAACGGAACGACGGAGAGCTTCAGCGTGTTGTGCCGGGCCAGCAGATAGCCGGGATAGAGTTCCAGCTCGCCCAGGTTCGCGCTGAAGAGCGGCTGCTCGAACGGAGCGGCGGTGACGTTCGCCGCGTCGACCTTCCGGCCGTTATATTCGACAGCGGCGACCTGCAGATAGGCGGTCAGGTAGCCGACCTTCAGATTTTGACCGGAAAAATTGCCGGTCCCGGTATTGATCCGGAAATAATCACCGGAGAGCGCGTAGCTTTCATAGGTCCCGCGGAAGCCGGTGAGCTCCACGACCTTTGCTCCTTTGTCCCAGTTAACTGCCCGGGCTTCAACCGTTAAAGCTCCGTAACGGTAAAGCCGGGCGTCGGCAGCGCCGGGAAGGAGGGAGCACAGGAAAAATATAATGAGCAAAAACGGCATGTTTACTATTATAGCCTTAAATTCTATAATTAAATCGTGCGATATAACGTAAAAGTGATCCCCAACGCCAAGCAAAACAGGCTGGTCGAGGAGACCGGCAGGGTAAAGGTCTACCTGACTGCCCCGCCGGTGGATGGCAAAGCTAACCAGGCGCTGGTGGAATACCTGGCCGAACATTACGCGGTCAAAAGATCGGCAGTCAAGATAATCAGAGGCAAGACCGGGAGAGAAAAAGTTGTCGAGATCGGTTAAGATCGGCAGTTATAAACTGCCGACCAACATCCTCCTGGCACCGCTCTCAGGTGTTTCCGACCTGGCGTTCCGCCTGATCAGCCGCGAGCACGGCGCCAGGTTCGCCTTTTACGAAATGATCGATGCCAACGCCCTGGTCAATCACTCCCGCACCAACGAACTGCTGTTGGCGACGACCCCCAAGGACAAACCGCTCGCCGCCCAGTTGGTCGGCGGCAATGACGAAGTGATGCTTAAAGCGGCGCAAATGCTGTTAAAGCTGGTCAAGGTCCCTTTTCTTGATATCAACGCCGCCTGTCCGGTCAAAAAGATGATCCAGAAGTATTCCGGGGCGAACCTCTTAAGACAGCCCGATATGCTTTCCCGGATCATCACCCGGTTAAGCGCTGAACTCCCGCTGCCGATCACCGTGAAGCTCCGGATCGGCTATCATAAAACCGACATCAAGGAGTTCGCCCAGCTGGCCAAACGGTGTGAAAAGAGCGGGGCGAGCGCGCTCTTTATCCACGGCCGGACCAAAGCTCAACTTTACGCCGGCGACGTTGATTACCAGGCGATCAAGGCGGCAAAAGAGGCGGTCGGTATCCCCGTTTTCGGTTCCGGGAACGTGATGACCCCGGAGCTGGCCAAAAGGATGCTGGACGACACCGGCTGTGACGGTGTCATGGTCGCCCGGGGAGCCTTTGGCTTCCCCTGGATCTTTGAGCAGATCGACGATTACCTCAAGACCGGCCATTACCGCGTTATCCCGCTGGCCGAGCGGTTAAAGGTCCTCAAACGGCACCTCGCTTATACTGATAAATATAAAAAGATCCGGCCGGGGGCCAAGCTCGGCTGGATGCGCAAAGAAGCGATCTGGTATCTGAAAGGTTTCCCGGGCGCGGCGGAACTGCGGGGCAAGGTCGGGGCTACGCAGTCATATCAGGAACTGCTAGAATTGATCGAAGATGTTGGCCAGAACTGTAATACTGCTGATAATAGTTAGCCAGCTCGGCTGCGCGCCGGCGAAAAACGCGCCGGTCAAGCCGTTGGCTTTCACCTCGTTTCCGGTCCTGGAATACCACTTGATCGGCCGGCCGGAGGGGCGGTGGCAGCGGACGCCGGAGAATTTTCGCGCTGACCTGGAATGGCTACAAGCCAATAATTATTATCCGCTTAACTTAAGAGATATTCTGGACGGCTTTGGTGCGGTCCCGGCCGGCAAACGCCCAGTTGTCCTGACCTTTGATGATTCTTCGGCCGGTCAGTTCCGCTACCTGCCGGATGGAAAACTTGATCCGGAGAGCGCGGTTGGCATGCTCAAGGCGTTTCACGACCGTTATCCGGCCGACTGGCCGCTCCGGGGGACATTTTTTGTTTTAATGGAAACGAGCTCTCCCGACCGCAATTTGTTCGGCCAGCCCGAGAGCGTGGCCAAGAAATTGCGGCAGTTGACGGAGTGGGGGATGGAGCTCGGGTGCCACACTTATTCGCATGACCGGCTCGATCGGGTTAGTCCGGCAGCGGCCAAACGATCGCTCGACCGTTCCCTGGCGGTCCTCGCCAAATTTTCCGGCCGGCCGATCGTCAGCCTGTCGCTCCCGCTTGGGAAATTTCCGACCGATCGGACGGTGATCGAGCGCTTTAAATTAGTGGCCGAAGTCGCCGGCGGAATGAACCCGGTCAATTACGACCCGCTTCAGGTTAAACGGATCCAGGCGATGGACAGCGAATGGCAGCGCTTCTTTAAGCGAGCGGCAAAGTAAAGATAAAACGGCTGCCGCGGCCCAGCCCGGGCGATTCGACCCAGATCCGGCCGCCGTGGGCCTCGACGATCCGCTTGGCGATCGCCAGCCCCAGGCCTAAACCGCCGTGTTCCCTGGTCAGATGGTTCTCAGCCTGGTAGAAGCGGTCGAAGAGCTTAACGATGTTCTCCTGCGTAATCCCGATCCCCTGATCGGTCACTGCTACCTGGATCCCCTCCGAAGTCCGGTTCACTTTGATCGAGATCTCGGTTTTTTCCGGGCTGAACTTAACGGCATTATCCAGCAGGACTTTAAGCACGTGCTGGAGCCGTTTCCGGTCGGCCAGAACGGTCGGCAGGTCCGGCTGGACGTCGACCGCGCAACTGATCGACTTGCGGATCAGATCAACCGCCGCGCCTTCTTTAACCTCGTCGATGACGTAAGCCAGATTGATCGGCTCCTTGTTCAGCTTCAGGTCTTTGACGTCGAGCCAGGAGAAATCGAGGACCTCGTCGATCATCGATTGCAGGTGGAGCGCCTGCCGGTCGATCGTCGAGATGATGACCTTGAGGTCATCGGTCAGCCCGGGGACCATCTTGAGCTGGGCGATCCCCATCTTGATCGGGGTCAGCGGAGTATACAGCTCATGGGAGACGACCGAGAGAAAATCGGTCTTGATCCGGTCGACCTCCTGCAACTTATCGGACATTTCGTTGACCGCGTTGATCAAATCGCCGAGCTCGTCCCGCCGTCGGATCTTGATCCGGGAGTCGTAGTTGTTCGCTTTCAGTTCGCGGACGCTCCGGATCACGGCCAGGATCGGGCCGGTCACCGTGTAAGCGCCGAGGCGGCCGAGGACCAGCGCCGCCAGGGTGCCGAGCAGTATATAGAGCAGCGTGTTCCGGGTCGTATCGCGGCGGAGGTCCTCAACGTCGGCCGCCTTCATGTCGACCCCGAAAACGGCGACCGGAATGCCGCTCTGGTCGCGGACCGGCGCGTAGCCGGAGAGCCAGCGTCCCCAGCGGTCGGCGGTGATCCGTTTATCGGCGATCGGACCGGCAAAGGCTAATTGCATTTCCGGAAATTTACTGACGTCGTATTCTTCGCCCAGCACGGCCATCTCTTTAGGATCGTCCAGCACGCTGTCGGCGACGAACTTCCAGACATTCTTTTGCGGGGTCATCACCAGGACGTACGCCTGGTTGATCTTTTTGTCGCCCATCTGGGTAAAGGAGTGGAGCTTGCGTTTGAGCGCCAGATATTCCTGGCTCTGCGCGTCGCCGGCCAGCACCTGCCGGACCTCGGCGGCGCTGATCGACATGGCCAGGGAAGAGGCGGTGTCGGTCAGGTTTTCCCGGAGCGAGCGCATCAGCAGTTCGCTGGCCCGCAGGTAAGAGACGATGGAAAAAGGGATGATGCAGAGAAAAATAACCAGGGCGATAAAAATCGTCAAGCGGTCTTTCAGGTTGAGGCGCCATCCGCTCATGGGTGAATCATAGCGCATCGCCCGCCGGCCGGCAAGGCGTCAGCTGCGAAAAACGAAGTCTGTCTCCGCGTCTTTCAGTAATGGGGCTTGAGAATCCTTGCCGTTAACGATCGCCTGGCCGAGCGGCCATTTGATCCCGACCGCCGGATCGTTCCAGACGATCGCCCGCTCATGCGCCGGGCTCCAGACGTTGGTGCATTTATAGAGGACGTCGCTGTCGTCTTCCAGCGCCATAAAACCGTGGGCAAAACCGGGCGGCAGATAAAGCATTTTATGATCGGCGCCGGAGAGCCGCTCGCCATACCACTGGCCAAAGGTCGGCGACCCTTTCCGGAGATCAAGGCCGACGTCAAACACCGCGCCGTGGCTGCAGCTGACCAGTTTTCCCATGGCGGCCGCCGCCAGCTGGTAATGCATCCCCCGGACGACCCCTTTTTTGGAGCGGCTGTGGTTATCCTGTACAAAAGTCAGGTTAAGCCCGAGGGCGCTAAAAGCGTCACGGTTATAGGTCTCCATAAAAAAACCGCGGTCGTCGGCAAACGCGTGCGGCTCGATGACCAGCAGGCCGGGGAGCGGGGAGCGGGTGACCTTGAATTTTTCCATCGCAGGGACATTTTACCACGAAGCGAGGCTAGCGTCATCCTGGCTCCGTGATCCAGGGGTACGCGCGCTTCATTTAATCAGGTTGAATTATTCGTCAGGTCAAATTATACTTATAACCGTAAATATTATTGAGGAGGGAAAAAGAGATGCGAAAATTAGTAGTTGGGACGATGATGGCGGCGGTGGCGATCGTTTTCTGTGGCCAGGTGTCTGCCGGTGATATCCCTGACCCTGAAGATGTGAAATTAGCGCCAAAGTTCCTGATCATCAATCTTGGCCCGAAAAATGCCACTTTTGATGAAAAAGTTTATCCTGACCTGACGATCGTTTATACGCCGAACATTAAAATAGATAAGCGTGAAGAAACTTGCACCGCGACGGGCTCTCCCGAACTGCTGGCCAAATGGATCAACGGGAAAAGCGGGTGGGGCCGCGCGATGTTGTTTGATAAGAATGGGATCGGGGTGTTTGAGGGGTGGCTTAATCGGTTCGGTGGGCAACTGTACACGACTATCAATATCGATAAAAATACCGATCTAAGGGCCGCTTTAAAAAAGTATGTCCGAGAAGGGGCAGCCGGCCAGGAAGCGGCGAACAAAAAACTGGATGTGACCAGACTGGATGAAATAATCGGCATCAAGATGCCGGATTTTGAAATAGTGACCGCGGACGGCGAGAAAAAGATGGTCAGAGCGATGATCGCTGCTAACGCGTACCCGACCATGGTGGTCTTCTATTCCGTCCCCCAGGATGTTAAGTTCATGACTAAAAAGCAGATCGTCGAAGAAGCGCAAGCGAAGTTCGACTTTATGGCGGCGGCAAAGAACTCGCCTTATGCTGAAACGACCCCGCTCCTGAACAGCATTGAGAGCGAGATCTTCCAAAACACAGAAGCCAGATAAGCTTAAGCCCGGCTCTAGTGAATCGGCGGCGGCATCAGGGTAGGGAGTTTTATCTCGCCGATCATCAGATTGGCTAATCTTGCTCTGCAGGCTTCCTTCACCAGGGCAGTTATGGAGGGTGGTTTTAGCGTCTTGGCGGCAGGGATATGCGGAACGCCTAAGGTGGGGAGTTTCGGATCCAGGCGGAACAATGAACGGCCAATTCCCCTGAGCATCTTTAACCCTCCTGATCGATCGATCCCGTCGTACATATATCGGTATTTATTGGAGCGAATTTCAGCTTATAATGGATAAATGGCTTTATTGATACTATTTACTGTCGTTTGCTTGGCCGTTTCGCTGGTCGTTGACCAGCGCAAGACAATGACCGGGGTGAAACGGGGGCTGGACATGTTCTTGAACGTCCTGCCGGCCCTGTTGGCGATCCTGGCGCTGGTCAGCGTCGCGCTGTATCTGGTCCCGGAGCCGCTGATCATCGAATTTCTCGGCCGCCGGAGCGGGGTTTTAGGTGTCTTGATCGCTGCCGCGGTCGGCGCCATCGCTCTGATCCCCCCCTTTATCGCTTTCCCGCTGGCCAACATTTTGCACAGTAAGGGGGTCAGCTATTCAGTGGTCGCGGTCTTTGTCACCTCGCTGATCATGGTCGGTTTTGTCACCCTGCCGCTGGAGATCCGGTATTTCGGCAAAAAAGCAGCGCTCCTGCGCAACGCCTTGAGCCTGATCGCCGCGATCATCATCGGCGGTCTGATCGGCTTGTTCTTATGAAGGTCGTCAAACGCTATTTTTGGGTCATCATTTTTGTCCTGTTCTCGACCGGGTCGCTTCTCCTCGGCTTTGAACCGGGGGAGCTGATCTACCGGAACTTTACTCAGTTCCTGCTGGAGCTGGTCGCTTTTCTCCCGCTGATGTTCCTGCTGGTCGGTTTGTTCGATGTCTGGGTGCCGAAAGAGGCGATCGAAAAACATATTGGCGGCCGGTCGGGATTTGCCGGCGCGTTCTGGGTCATTCTGCTGGCCATGCTGCAGGCCGGGCCGCTTTACGCCGCTTTCCCGGTCGCTTATCTTCTGTCCAAAAAGGGAGCGAGCGTCCGCAATATTTTCATTTATATCGGGGCGTTTAGCTGTCTGAAACTCCCTCTATTAACCTTTGAAGTCAGTTTCCTCGGCTGGCGCTTTATGCTCCTCCGCTCCTTGTTTACTTTGCCCCTGTTCATCGTGATCGGCCTCATTATGGAGCGGGTGCTGGGGCAGGGTTACAAGGTTAAAGCGGGGTAGTTGCTTAATGCAGATTTTGAGCGAGGAGCCGGTCGATCGTCTCCGGCGGGTAGAGGTAGGTCGAAAAACCGCGCGCCGCTTCTTCCAGTAGATATTTCTGGACCCGGTCCAGACAAACCCCCTCGACATTTATTGACCCATAGGCGACCTGCGGTTCCGGTTCCAGGTTAACAACGGTCGCCGTGTGGCAAATAGAATTCCCCATTCCCGGGTTGAAGACAGCGACGACCCCATGGAGCATCGGGGGAGTTGTTTTAGCCGAATCGACGGTGATCCTTTGGGCCTGCTCCTTGGCGCCGTTCAATTGCTGAAAGAACCGGAGACTATCGATTACCTCCGCTACCTGCCGTTTCTCCTGCCGGACAAACCGGTGGATCGTCAGCGTCAGGTTAGGGCTTAACCACCGCTGTTGCGGCAAAGAGCCCAAAAAACTTCTCAAGTGGGAGGTGATCATGGCTGAATATTTATTGGCAAATGACCCGGAGAATTTCAAGAAAAATGGCCCTAACAGGAAGGTTTCCGAACTTCCTAACCTCCGCACTCTTACCCCTATTATAAGAGACTTCAAGGAATTGAAAAAGAGCGTTCGCTCCCAATCAGGTGAGATTGAAGCTCTCCAAGTTGTGGGGGTATAATGGGGGCATGATTACAATGAAAATCAAAAGAAAATGCATATTATGCGGAAAATTATTTAATGCGCTACCATCTTTGGTGAAAAAAGGATACGCAAAATATTGCTCTAGAAAATGCCAATTCAAGGGGCAAATTAAGGGTAAATATAATAAGTGCAAAGTTTGCGGCAAGAAGTATTTCGCAGTTTGGGCAAGGATAAAAAAAGGCAAAGTTAAGTATTGCTCTATGGAATGCCTACATAAAGGAATCAGGAAAGGCAAAATACATAAATGCCCTGTATGTGGGAAAAAGTTTTACCGATACAAGAGCTGGAAGGGACTGCATTGTTCTTGGAAATGTGCCAATATTGGGAAAAGCGAAAAGATTTTAAGAAAATGTCAATTTTGTGGTAAGGGATTCTTGGTGAAACCATCCAGAATTAAGATGGGGTGGGGAAAATATTGCTCTCATGCTTGCTTTTATTCTGATACGAATAAGATAAAAAAGATATGTACGGTCTGCAAAAAAGAGTTCTTCGTTAGCCCCTCAAGTCTGAAATACAGAAGAACTGGCGATTTTTGCTCATATAAATGCCGAGGGAAATATCAAACGGCAGACAAGAACCCACAATATGTTGATGGGAGAAGTTCTCTGATATATTCGAGAGAGTTTCAGAACAGGATGAGAAAGGCCGTCAATAAAATATATAAAGACAAATGTCAAATATGCGGCAAAGTAAAAGCATTTCGGAGGGCGGTTCACCATATAGATTTTGACAGAAACAATGATAGTCTTGACAACCTTATTTTATATTGTCAAAAATGTCATTCCGATCTACACGGAGTACTAAGTAAAAACGTTAAACAAAAAAGAAAAATATCTAAGAGGATAAAAACCGCCTCTTTTAGAAATAAATATCATAATGCGCACTTTGGCCGTCCTGGAGAGATGTTTCGTAGGATAATAAGACTTTATAAATCAAAAGCCATAGAGGCATAATAAAGTTATGGCGACAAAGGAATCCGAAGGATTAAATAATTATGCGGTTAGGAATATTAAGTTATTAAGTATGGTAGGGCCAAGGGGACGATTGTCGCAACCGCTGAATTTATCAGTTATATGGCAAAACTTGCAATCTCATGCTATCTTGAGTATAGCCTAGATTATATTTGCAACTATACCAGGATTAAATCATTGAGATTTAATTTCTAATAAATGGCGCAGCATTATTTTCTTTATAAGGAAGACAAAACGCTTTGCTTTTATTGTGGCCATTACGCTTGTTAGCCCCATATCTGAATTGTATTTATGGCCTATATAAGCATCAGTGAAAGAGGCCATTCTACGCCAAGAAGACAAAACAGACAAGATTCCTTGATGGGCCATGCTGCACCTAATATTATATATTTCTGTAACTAAGGAGAGATAGTATTTATTTATCTGATTATGATCGTTCCTAATAGGGCAGGAAACATCATTAATACAGTCAAAATGAATGCCTTTCTTATTGCATTTATCAAAACATATGTATCTATACTGCCATGTTCCAGCGATTTTCTGCTGGAATAAATAACCCATTAACAACTCGTTCTTTTCTTCCGGAGTGCTATTGCTTAAGAAGAAGTCAATAAAACGTTTATTCGCCTTCTTTTTTATCCTTCCATAATTTGAGGTCAGGCCATCAATAATTAAAATGAGTATTAGGTTGTATAGATATGGTTCATCTTTGATTAGGTTAAATTTCGTATACTTCAATGAAGTAATAGCGCGATCAAAAAGCAATAACTTTCTGCCGTCTGCATTATCGATCAGTTTCTTCATGTCCCCCTTATTTAATTGCTCACTAAAAAACCGTCTAATGTTCATTAATATATATTTTGTTGCCTTTAGATCGGCATCCATAGAATGTTTAATTATTTCTTTGGAGCCCGCATATTTTCTATGAGCAAATATTTTGTCTCTTAATTTATGATAATCAAGAATTGAGGACATACTGGGGTATTATAATCCTATACGGTATACATGGATAGATAAAAATGAATATTAGAGTGAGTTCGATAACATCTAACTAAATAGCCCCACGGGGAATCGAACCCCGGCCTCGGCCTTGAGAGGGCCGCGTCCTAACCGTTAGACCATGGGGCCACATACTGCCTGCGGCAGAAACTCAAACATTCAACATCCAACCTCAAAGGGCGATATACTCTTTCGGCGCGAAGTTGGTCGCCATCGTCCAGACGACCGCTTTGCCGCCTTTCAGACAATAGACCTTGAAATCGTTATAAAAATCCTTGAACAGACCGGCCGCCCGCCATTTACGGACAAATTCCCGCGTCGGATGAGCACTGACCTCGTCCTTGATCGCGTTCCCCGTTAGTTCGGTCAGTTTGCCGGCTACCCGGACCTGCACCCCGTTCTGATAATCGTTGAAACAGAGCTCGGCTTTCGGGTTCTTAGCGATCTGGGCGTAAACATCCTTCATCGTCCCGGTGTGGAAAACGATCCCGTTCTCGTCAGCCCGATAGAGGAACATCCCCCGACAGCGCGGCTGGTCCCCCTCTACCGTGGCCAGATGAAAACCGGGGTTCTTGCTGATAAAGGCCAGGATCTCTTGCTTGTTCATGACCTTAACAGATTATCAGAATCTTGGCGGGAATTCAACCGACCGGCGGGGAGAGTAATTGCCGCTGTTGGCGTAGTTCACTGGCTTGAACATCGAACTCCCTTTTCAGCGCTCCCAGGCGGGTGAACTCGTCGGGGTCAGACGCCACAGTCTTGCGGAGCTGGCGGCAAGCTTTGCTGCCGAAGTCGCAAACTCTGATCTGCCGCTCGAGCCACATTTTCCGCGCCCGGAGATCGATCGTCTCAGCTAATTTAGCACGCTCAAACGCGGTGCGCCCCAGCAGGGCAACGTCAACGAGCCGCCGGTAAACGGCGGGGTCGAATTTGGCTTTCTTGACCAGCAGACAGGCCAGTTCGCTGTATTCATAAAAAGCGTCCCGGTAGTTGCCGAATTGCTCAAGAATGGGGCCCGCTTCGCTTAAATAACTGATCAGTTCGTCCCTGACCGTTTCGGTTTGGAACGGCTGGTAATGGTCGACCATAAAACGGAGCGTGTGGGAGAGATAACTGAGCTCAAAAGCGAGCTCCAGCCGCTGTTCGCCGGCGCGAAAACAGGAGATCGCCTCCTGCCGATGGGCGATCGCTTCGACCATCAACAGATAGCGGTTGTCGATCGGGCCGAGCGAGCAGAGCTGCGCCCGGTGCGGCTTGCGGACGAGCGATTCCTGCATAAAGGCGAGATGACGCAGTTCGTAGCCGCCGTTCCGGAGATCGCCCGCCTGCTGGTACGCGGCGATATTGCTTTTGCGCCAGCCGGCGATCTCCTCCGTCAAGGCAACGACTCCCGGTTCGGTGTAGCAGTGGACCGGGATCCCTTCAAAGCATTTCTGCAGGGCGGCCGCTCCCCGGCTGTTATAATAACGGGCTTGCCTGGCCTCCTGGAGCTCCAGCATCCGGTCGGCTTGCGCGCGAAAGGCGTGAGCGGTCAAACGGGCCGAGGCGATCTTAAGGCTGACCATCGCTTTTTACCTGCTGTAGTTTCGCTTCCAGCTCGGCAATCAGCCCGACGCGTTGGGGGAAGGAGCCGTCGACTTTTCCCCGGTAGCTTTTCAGCGCTTCGATCGCCAAGCGATAGAGGTTAGCGGCCCAGACCGGATCGGAGCCGAAATCTTTTTCCAGGTCGGCCGCGCCGCGCAGAGCGGCTTCGGCTACCTCGCGGTAAACTTCGGCCTGGCAATGAGCCTTCTGCAGAAGCAGCTCGGCGAGATGGTTCTCCTCAAAATAGGCATCGCGATAGTGTGAGCAGGTCCGAAATAGTTGGGCCGATTCCAGCCGCAAGCCGATCGCTTCTTCCCGAAGTTCGGTCGTTCTGGCGGCCGGGTAATTCGCCCGTAAAAACTTGAGCGTGCGGGAGAGATAACTGAGCTCAAAAGCCAGATCAAGCTGATTTTCGCGCGGATCATCGTGGCAGAGACGAAAGACCTTGACCGCCTGACGGCGGGTCTGCGCGGCGTCCAGCAGCCGATCATAATACTGGTCGCTGGCTGTGAGCCTCAGGATCCTCTGGCGGACCGGGATCGTGATGGTCAGCTCCTGAATATGCGCGATGTGGCGGAACTCGAAGGCGGCCAGTCGAAATTCGCCGTTCAAAGAATATTGCTGGGCGTTTTGCCGGCGGAGACTGACAATGTCGGAAAGAAGCAGGGCGGCATCGGTCGAAAAATATTGCGGTGCCGGCAGCGCTTCCAGGCACTTTTGCCAGTGCCTGGCGGCCAGAGAGGCCTGATGCAGGGCTTCGCGCGGGTCCTTTACCCGATTGAGATCGGCTTTGACCAGGCAGGTTTTGGCGAACGAGCGGGCTCTTTGGATGCTGGCTAACATCAATAAGATTTCTGCCGGACGAGGCGAAAATTTCAGGGTATAATCAAGGAGATGAATCGCCTCTGCTTACTGCTTACTGCCTGCTGCTTACTGGCCTGGCCGGCCCTGGCCGCGCCCGTTCCCTTTCTCTGCCAGGCGCCGCACGCGAACTGGGCGCAGCCGTGGCAGGACGCGTGCGAAGAAGCGGCGATCATCATGGCGGTCCACTGGGTCAACGGCTATCCGCTCGATAAAGAGTCCGGCAACCAGGAGATACTGGGCCTGGTCAACTATCAGGTCAAGCGATGGGGCGGGCATCACGACCTGACCGCCGCCCGGGCGGCGCAATTGTTGCGCGATTACTACAAAATCAAGAACTACCAGGTCGTCTATAACTTCGATGTCGCCAGGATCAAACAGGAACTGGCGGCCGGCAAGCTCGTTATCGCTCCAATGGCCGGGCGCTTGCTCGGCAATAAATACTACCGCCAACCGGGTCCAGCCTACCATTACCTGGTTTTTATCGGTGATGATGAGGCGAAAGGGGAATTCATCACCAACGACCCCGGGACCAAACGGGGAAAAGGTTACCGTTACAGATACGACGTTGCTTATAACGCAATTCATGACTGGACCGGAGACAAAGAGACGATCGCCGCGGGACGAAGGGCGATCATCGTTATTACCAAATGAAAGAGCTGAAATTAGTTGCCAAAGGAGGGCTCTTAAGCCTGACCGGTGACGCGGTCAATTACGCGCTCAGTTACGTTTTTCTTTTTGTGGCCGCTCACCTGCTCGGCGCCGGGCCGCTCGGCGCTTATTACTGGGTTTTTGCCATCACCGGTTTATTGGGCGAATTTGCCGATTGCGGCACAGGGCAGGGGCTGATCTATTTCGGACCAAGGCTGGAAACGGCCAAAGGGAGCAACGGTTCCCTACCGCTCTTCCGTTTTGTCCTCCGTTTCACCTTGACCAACGCGATCATCCTGGGCGCGCTCCTTTTTGTCCTGGCGCCGCAGATCACCGCTCGGTTTAACCGGCCGGAATTACTGACCTTGCTGAGGTTGTGTTCGGTGGCGCTGCCGCTCGGATTGTTCTGGCCGATCCTTTACAAATATTGCGTTGCCCGGTTCCAGATCGTAGCGGGGATAATTTACGGTGATATTGTTCGCCCGGTCATCCGGGTCCTTAGCTTGCTCCTGTTGATCGGCCTCGGTTTCCGGTCGGTCGCTCTGGTCGGCACGGAACTGCTGGTCGGCCTCCTTCTGATCGGGTTGGGAATCGGGCTGATCGCCCGGCTGTGGGGAAAGTCGTTGTTAGCCGGAGGTATGACCGGCCAGGAAAAAAAGGAGCTTTTAGCGTATTCACTCCCTTTCCTGCCGCTCAACCTGGCGCGGGGAGAAAGAGCGATCGTGATCGTGGCCGGACTTTTTCTGGCAGCGGCCGACCTTGGGGTCTTTGGGGTTGCTTTGAAGATCGCCGCTCTGGCGCAGGTCATCTTGACCGGTTTGAACTTTGTCTTTCGGCCGCTGGTCGCCCAACTGTACGCGGCCAACGACCTGGCAACGTTGAAAACAGTCTATCGGGCGATCACCCGCTGGATCTTTATCCTGACCCTGCCGCTCTCGTTCTTCTTTATCGTCTACTCGGCGGAGGTGCTGGCGTTGTTCGGCACCGGCTTTGCCTCCGGAGCAGTGGCGCTCGCCATTATTTCTGGCGGCTACTTGTTTGAGTTCGGCACCAGCGCCACCCAGGTGATCATTAATATGACCGGCCGAAGCTGGCTCAGTTTGTTCAACCAGCTCGTCTACCTCCTGGTTGTCCTGGTCTTTGGCATGGCAATGATCCCGGCGTTAGGGGTCAATGGGGCGGCGGCGGCGGTGGCGGCGGGGATCGTCGTCGTCAATCTGTTTCGGCTCTACCAGTCGTGGCGGATCGTCGGTTTTCTGCCGTACAGTTTCTATCTCTGGAAGCCGCTGGCCGCCATGCTGGCCGCGGGGTTAACGGTCTATTTTCTCCCGCTGCGGAGTTTAGCTGTCGTTCTGCCGGTTTATCTGAGCGTTTATCTGGCCGGGCTACTTTGTTTGCGTTTGACCGAAGAGGACCGGCAGTTAATCCCGTTCTTCAGGCCCCGATAGCGGTCAGCACCTGGGGAATGGTCTTTAGCTCGCTGCGCAGGCCGAATGATTCCGCGTTGACCGCCGCGTAAGTGAAGTGCCGCCGCTCAAAACAATAACGATCCCAATCCTGTAGCTTATGACCGGTCACCGCGGCGAGGAATTTGACCAGCGGCAGGCTGATGGTGAGCTGATGGCCGGTCTTAACGCCATGATAGGCGCAGACCTGTTTGATCAGTTCCGTCGCCGTCAGCGGCGCGTTGCCAAGGATGTATTCATTGACCCCGGCGGGATGATCGAGCAGATGCACGGCGATCGCCGCGATGTCGGCCGCGTGGATAAAGTGGAAACTGGCGTCGATCGTGAACCGGCGGATCAGCCAGAGCCATTTTTTAACGTCCCGCAGACCGCTGGCGGCGTGCGAGTAGGGGTGGGCGCGGTCACCGCCGATCACCCAGGTCGGGAAAAGGGTGACCAGGTTAGGGTAGATCGGTAGCTGCGGCAAGAGCTGGTGCATCTGGTGCTTACCGCGAATGTAGTGCGTGCCGTGTGAGTCGGCTTCAACCACCGGTCGACCGTCGGCTCCCAGGATACTGGCCGTAGAGAAATAGAGAACTTTACGGCAGCGGGCCGGGTCGAGCGCCTGCAAGAGGGCGCGGCTGAACTCAAAGTTACCGATGCTCCCCCCCCAGTCCGCGGCCAGGTGGATCACGCTCTCCATCTCCCGCAGCAGTTCGGCGTGTCGGCTGATGTTAGCCAGGTCATCCTTGATCAGCGTGATGTTCGGATAACGGGCCGGATCAAAAAGAAGCTTCCGCGGATCGCGGACCAGCAGGTAAAGCCGGTTATTTTTGTCCGGGGCCAGCCGGTCGATCAGGTAATGACCGACACAGCCGCTCCCGCCGGTGATGAATATTTTACGCATTGTTAGTACCGGGCATTCCCTTTTTCCAGATAATTGACCACGTAGTCGCCGACCGCCGCTTCCAGCGGCGTAAAGTTGACCGGTAACCCGGTTTGCTTCAGCCGGGTCAGGTCGGCCGCGGTGTAATACTGGTATTTGTCGCGCAGGAGCGGCGGCATGTCGATGTATTCGATGTTGACCGGCAGTTTGAGGGCGCTGAAGATCGCCCGGGCCAGGTCGTTCCAGGTCCGGGCCGTGCCGCCGCCGATGTTATAGACCCCCTTGATCCGGGGGTGAAGATAAAACTCCCACATCAGGTCAACGACATCTTTGACATAAACAAAGTCACGCTGTTGTTCGCCGTCGCGGTAGTCGGGTCGGTGAGAGCGGAAGAGCCGGAGCTGGCTGTCCCGCTTGATCTGCTCGTAACCTTTCACGACCATGCTGCGCATGTCCCCCTTGTGGTATTCGTTGGGGCCAAAGACGTTGAAGTATTTCCAGCCGACGACCCGGTCAAGGAGGTTGTTCTCCAGCAGCCAGCGATCAAAGTCCTGCTTCGATTGGCCGTAGAGGTTCAGCGGCTGCAGGGTCGGGATGGTCTTGGGATCGTCGGAATAGCCGCGGGCGCCGTCGCCGTAGGTGGCTGCGGAACTGGCGTAAAAGAAGGGGATGTTGTGCTTTAACGCCCACTGCGCCAGCGTCTTGGAATATTCCAGGTTGTTCTCGGTCAGATAGGCGGCGTTCTGCTCGGTGGTCGACGAGCAGGCGCCGATGTGGAAGAGCGCTTTGACGGCGGTCGGGAGTTTATTGGCCGCTACCTGCCGGATAAAATCCCCTTTTTCCCGGTAATCGGTATAAACTTTGCCCGCCAGGTTTCCCCAGGCGCGATCGGCGTTCGCTTCGTCGACGATCAATAATTCGGTTTCGCCCGCCTGGTTAAGTTTGGTGACGAAACAACTGCCGATAAAACCGGCCCCGCCGGTGACGATGATCGTCTTATTGCTCATTGGTTGGGGAAGAGTTCTTGTTCGATCAGCCGGCAGAGGATGTGGCCGATCGTGATGTGGGATTCCTGGATCCGGGGGGTAGCAGTTGACGGCACTTTAAGCGCCAGGTCAGCCAGCTCGCCGATCTTACCGCTTGGCCCGGTCAGGGCGATCGTGACGCAGCCGAGCTCTTTGGCTTTTTCCAGGCCGGCGATGACGTTCCGGGAATTACCGGAGGTGGAAAAGCCGAAGGCGATATCGCCCGGTTTAGCGAGCCCTTCGATCTGCCGGGCGAAGATGTTGTCAAAGCTGTAATCGTTGCCGATGGCGGTGATGATCGAGGTGTCGGTCGTCAGGGCGATAGCCGGGAGCGAACGCCGTTCTTTCAGGAACCGGCTGATCAGTTCCGCCGCCAGGTGCTGGGAGTCGGCCGCGGAGCCGCCGTTGCCGAAGAAGAGAACTTTGTTCCCCTTTTTCAGCGCGCCGACCATTGTCGTGGCCGCTTTTTCGATCTGGGGGACAAGGGTGTTGAGGACCTGCGTCTTGGCTTCGATGCTCGCTTTGAGCTCGGCTCTGATAGTTTCTTGCATGGACAAATTTTATCACGGGGGGTGATTGAAATCCAGCCGGGTAATTGTCGACATAATATAGTATGGAACTCATGATCCAGAAAACGGCTGGAAATAGGCGGGCCGATCTTGGTCTGGTCAGGGCTAACGTTGATTATGTCAGATCAGCTTTACCGCAAAGAGCGGGGGAGTTGTTTCGGTTATTTAAGTGGCGTAATGGCCGGTTGACCGACCGGAATTATAAAGAAGCGGTCAAGGTGAACCCCGATCTGAACTATACTTTCCCGGGACAAATTATCCCGCCGCTGGTCCTGGCTTTGCCGCACCAGCTTGATCAATTGCTGAAATTCTATACCCTCGAAGTCAGAGCGATAACCTCGGAACGGTGGGTCGGCAGCGATGAAGGTCGACGGTATGATCCGCAGACCATCCTTTCCCTCTCCTTGAAGCTGAATTTCCTGCAGAACTATCTCCTGGTCCTGAAACCGGGCGGCAAGATGCTCTTCGTCAGTGATGATCACTCCCATCTCCCTTACGCGCTGTCGCTCGCGACCAGCCTGGGCCAATGTGGCCCTGAAGCGCGGCTTTTTCACGTTGATGAACATTATGACGCGGTGGAGAGCCGGGTCGAGCTGGAGACTGGCCCGGGGCCCCTTTCTCCCGACAGGGTGGCGCACTTCTGTCGGACCAGGGTCCAGATTAACGATCATTTGTCGTTCGCCAGCCGGGCGCACCTGATCGCCAGGCGGAATATCATCAATACCGTTTCCGCCGGCCTGTTGAGCGATGACGCCTTAAGATGCTTGCCGGATACTTGGGATAAACTGCGAAAAGACCCGGATCGCCTGGCACTGGGCGAGCTGGCGGCCGAGATCAGGAGAACGAAAGCGGCCGGCCAGCCAACCATTCTGGACCTTGATCTCGATTACCTGGCGTTCAAGTACGATCGGCTCTTCCCGTCAGCTATCCGCCGGTTGTTCGACGGGCTCGATTTTAGCCTGGTCCTGGGGGAGTTGCTGGCGGCGGCCCAGGAAGCGGACTTTATCTTTATCGCCACCAGCCCTGATTATCTCCAGGCACCCGCCGGACAGGTGATCGATCTTATAAAACAAATAGTCCGCGCGGCCTGAGCGGGCATTGAAATCCGGCCGGCTGCCATGCTATAATAAATACCCGAAATGCTCACGTTCCTGGTCACCTTTCTGATCGCCCTGTTTTTAACCATTTTGCTCACTCCGATGGTCCGCAGTTTTGCCCCTGCTTTGGGCGCGATGGATAAGCCGTCTGACCGCAAGGTCCACACGACCGCGATCCCCCGGTTGGGAGGGATGGCGATCTTCGGCGGATTTGTAGCCGCGGTCGTCCTCGGCCTGCTCCTGGCTTACTGGGGTGGGGCCAAGATCAATCCCCGGCCGCTGATCGGTGTCCTGCTCGGCGGGACGATCATTTTTCTGACCGGCTTGTTCGATGACATGCGCGGCCTCAAGCCGCTCCCCAAGCTTGGCTGGCAGATCGCCGGCGCCCTAGTCGCCATTTATTTCGGCGCGTCGATCACCCACATTTCCAATCCGTTCGACGGGCCGCTCCTCCTCGGCTGGATCGCGGTGCCGCTGACCCTTTTCTGGATCGTCGGGATGACCAACGCGGTCAATTTGATCGACGGGCTCGACGGCCTGGCCGCCGGCGTCACCGCCATCTCGGCCGGGACCCTCTTCTTTGTCGCCCTGCGGACCCACCAGATCGGCGCGGCGCTGCTGATGGTGGCGCTGGCCGGCGCGGCGCTCGGTTTTCTCCGGTACAACTTCAACCCGGCCTCGATCTTTTTGGGGGACAGCGGCAGTTATTTCCTCGGTTTCGTTCTGGCCGCGTCGTCGATCGTCGGGGTCTTCAAGACGACCCTGGTCGTCGCCCTGATCATCCCGATCCTGATCCTGGGGGTGCCGATCTTTGACACGACGTTCGCCATCCTCCGCCGGCTGAAAGAACGAAAGAGCATGCTGGCGGCCGATAACCGGCACATTCACCATTTATTATTACGCGCCGGCTTGACCCAGCGCGAAGCGGTCCTCTCGATCTATGTGGTCTGTTTTCTGTTGAGCATGACCGCACTGGTCATGGCGTTGCAACGATGAGCGAACAGAAAAAAGCGTTATTTGTCTTTGGGACCAGGCCGGAAGCCATTAAGATGGCACCGGTCATTAAGCAGCTGCAGCGCCAGGATTCTCCGCTTACTCCGCTGGTGGCGGTCACCGCCCAGCACCGCCAGATGCTCGATCAGGTCCTTAATCTCTTCAAGATCGAGCCCGATTATGACCTGGATATCATGGAGGCGGACCAGACCCTGACCACGATCATTAACAAATCACTGACCGGTCTGGCGGAAGTGATCATGCGGGAGAAACCGGATATCCTCCTGGCTCAGGGAGACACCTCGACCGCTTTTGCCGCCGGGCTTTCCGCTTATTATCACCGGGTCCCGCTCGCTCACGTTGAAGCCGGCCTGCGCACTTACGACAAGTGGCGCCCCTTTCCGGAAGAGATGAACCGGCAGCAGCTGACCGCGCTGGCCGATATCCATTTCCCGCCGACCGCTTCCGCGCTCGATAATCTGCTCAAGGAGAACGTGCCGCGTGAGCGGATCTATCTGACCGGCAATACCGTGATCGACGCGCTGCTCGACGTGGTCGGGCGCAAGTACGACCTGGCCCGGGCGGGGATCGAGCTCCGGCCCGGCCGCAAGTTGGTGCTGGTCACCGTCCACCGCCGCGAAAGTTTCGGCGCGCCGCTGCTCCGGATCTGCCGCGCCCTTAAACGTCTGGCCGATAAGTTTGCCGGCGAGATCGATCTGATCATCCCGGTCCACCGGAACCCGCAGGTCCGGAGCGTGGTCTACGAACAGCTTGGGGAGAGCGAAAACGTCACCCTGGTCGAACCGCTCGATTACGAGCCGTTCGTTCATCTGATGAAAGCGGCTTACCTGATCCTCTCCGATTCCGGCGGGGTCCAGGAAGAGGCGCCGTCGCTCGGTAAACCGGCTCTCGTCCTGAGAGAGAAGACCGAACGGCCCGAGGCGATCACCGCCGGGGCCGTCAAGCTGGTCGGCATGGACGAGGAACTGATCTTTAACGAAGCGAGCCGCCTGCTGACCGACTCCGCGGAATACCGGCGGATGTCGCAGGTCGTCAATCCGTACGGCGACGGGCAAGCGAGCCTGCGGATCGGCCAGGCGCTGGCCCATTATCTGGGATTAACGGCCGAACGGCCGGAGGAGTTCGATGCAGCGATTGCTCATTAAGGGCGGAAAACCGCTCAACGGCAAATACCGGGTATCCGGTTCTAAGAACGCCGCCCTGCCGATCCTGGCGGCGACGATCCTGCTCCCCGATCATTCGGTGATCAAGAACGTGCCTAACCTGCTTGACGTGATCACGATCATCCGGGTCCTGCGGGCGCTCGGTCTGCGGGCCGAATATTCGCAATCGGTCCCCAACACGGTCGATGTCTGGAACAATTCGGTCAAGCACGTCGCCCCGTACGAACTGGTCACCAAAATGCGTGCTTCGTTCTTTGTGATCGGCCCGATCCTGGCGATCAAAGGGCTGGCCAAGATCCCGCTGCCGGGCGGCTGCGCCATCGGTTCGCGGCCGGTCGACATTCACATCAAGGGGATGGAGGCGCTCGGCGCCCGGGTCAAACTGGAGCACGGCTTTGTTATCGCCGAAGCCAAGAAATTGAAGGGTGGCCGCTTTTATCTTGATTTCCCTTCGGTCGGCGCGACCGAGTCGGTGATGATGGCCGCCACGCTGGCGGAAGGGGAGACCTTGATCGAGAACGCCGCCAAAGAGCCGGAGATCGCCGATCTGGCGAACTTCCTGATCAAGGCGGGCGCGCAGATCGTCGGGGCCGGGACCGATGTGATAAAAGTGAGCGGGGTCAAGCAGCTCCGGCCGGTCGAATACTCGATCATTCCCGACCGGATCGAAGCGGGGACGATCATGGCGGCGGCCGCGATCACCATGGGGAAGGTCATGATCGAGGGGATCATTCCCGAACAGCTGGAGGCGGTCGCCCGCAAACTGCAGGAGAGCGGGGTCAGGATAAAAATGGCGGCCGACCGGGTGGAGGTGGACGGGAGCGGCGACCGTTTTAAAGCGGTCGACGTCAAAACGATGCCGTTCCCCGGGTTTCCGACCGACATGCAGCCGCAGATCGCCGCTTTTCTGACGCTGGCCAAAGGGACTTCGGTCGTCTCCGAGACGATCTTTGAAAACCGCTTCATGCATATGCACGAGCTCCGCCGCCTGGGCGCCGACATCAAGCTGGAGGGGCAGAGCGCGATCATCAACGGAGTGGCAAAGCTGTCGGGCGCGCCGGTCAAGGTTTCCGACCTGCGGGCCGGGGCGGCCTTGCTCATCGCCGGTCTGGCTGCCGACGGCGAGACCGAGCTGGAAGACCGCGATCACCACATCAGCCGCGGCTATGAGAACATCATTGAGAAACTGCGGGGGATCGGCGGCGACGTCAGCAAGGCGGTGGTCCATGTACCGTGAATTGGTGCGGCGGATCGTGAAGGGGGAAAAGAACCGGGGGAGGATCGACGTGACGATCGTTGACGACCGGACGATCCACCGGCTGAACAAGCGGTTCCGGCATAAGGATAAACCGACCGATGTCCTGGCTTTTAATTACGATGCCGGGCCGGTCCTGGGCGACGTTATTATTTCGCGGCCGACGACGGAGCGGAACGCGAAGCGGTTCGGGGTTACTTACCGTCAGGAGCTGAAACGATTGGTCATTCACGGGGCGCTCCATGTCCTCGGCTATGACCACGGGAGGAGGATGAGCCGTGCCGAAAAAGTTTATGCGCAGCTTTAATTACGCCCGTAAGGGAATGGGACACGTCCTGGCGACCCAGCGGAACATCTGGATCCATTTTGGGATCGGCGTGCTGGTCCTGCTGGCCGCGATCAGCCTGAAAATGACCCCGCTGGAGCTGGCGCTCATCGTGCTGACCGTGACGGTCGTGATCGCGGCCGAGATGTTCAACACTGCCCTGGAAGCGCTGGTCGACTTGGTCAAACCGGAAGATCATCCGCTCGCGGCGCTGGTCAAGAACGTAGCGGCCGGCGCGGTCCTGGCGCTGGCGCTCGGCGCGATCTTTATCGGCCTGTTGCTGTTTATTCCGAGGGTGGCCTGAGATGGCGATTGAAATTATTATCTTTTTTGTGCTGGTAGCGGCCTCGGCGTTCTTTTCGTTGACCGAAACGGCGTTCGTCTCCCTGCCGACGGTCAAGTTCATGCAGTTCGTTGAAAAAAAACGCCCGGCCGCCCGCCTGGCGCAAAGGCTCAAGAACGAATTGAGTAAATTGATCTCGATCGCGCTGGTGGGCAATAATATTGTCAACACCGGCGCTTCCGTGCTCGGTGCGGCGATAATCTTTCAGCTGTTTAGAGCCTCCGGCCTGACTAATGAAGGGGCGGCGATTGGCGCGGCGACCGGGATATTAACGCTGATCCTGCTCATGTTCTGTGATATTGTCCCGAAAACGGTCGCGATCAAGCGCGCCGAAAGATTTGTCCTGGTGCTGGCCTGGCCGATCTACTTGATCATGGTGATACTTACTCCGTTTGAGATCGTTTTGCGCTGGCTTTCTTACCCGTTCGTCAAACTGCTGGGCGGGAAAATGCCGGAACACGGTCCGTTCATTTCCGAGGAGGACCTGAGGTTTTACATTGAGGCTTCGGAAAAAGAAGGGGCGATCGAACGGGACGAAAAGGAGCTGCTCTCTTCGGTCTTCAGGTTCGGCGACCTCAAGGCGCGGCAGGTGATGACGGAGCGGGATAAAATGGCCTGCGTCAGCGTTGAGGCCAGCGTCGGGGAAACGGTCGCCGTGATCAGGAAATCAGGCCATTCCCGACTGCCGGTCTACGACCAGAACCTCAATAACATTGTCGGGGTGGTCTATGCTAAGGACCTGCTGGAGGCGCGGAGCAATGAAAAGATCGGCCCCTACCTGAGGCAAGCGCTTTTTATCCCGGCCGAGAAGATGATCAATGATCTGCTTGACCAGATGCAGGCAGAGTACAAGCACCTGGCGATCGTGGTCGACGAGTTCGGCCACACGCTCGGCCTGGTGACGCTGGAGGACCTGGTCGAGGAGATCGTCGGTGAGATCCACGATGAATACGAGAGGCGGAAATAAAATGATTACAAAATATGTTTTTGTTACGGGCGGGGTGGTCAGTTCGCTGGGCAAGGGGATCGCGGCCGCTTGTCTGGGCCGGGTCCTGAAGTCGCGCGGCATTTCCGTTTCGGTCATGAAGCTTGATCCGTACATCAACGTCGACCCGGGCACGATGAACCCTTATCAGCACGGCGAGGTGTTCGTCACTGAGGACGGGGCCGAGACCGATCTCGACCTGGGCCACTACGAGCGCTTTATTGACGTTAATTTGACCCGCGCCAACAACGTTACCACCGGCATGGTCTACTGGAACGTGATCACACGGGAACGGCGCGGCGATTATCTGGGCGGCACGGTCCAGGTCATCCCGCACATCACCAACGAGATCAAAGAGCGGATCCGCCAGGTGACCAAAGAGGAGAAGTTCGACGTTGTCATCTGCGAGATCGGCGGTACCGTCGGCGACATTGAAGGCTTACCGTACCTGGAGGCGATCCGCCAGTTCCGCAAAGAGGTCGGCCGCGACAACTGCGTCAACCTCCATGTCACGCTGGTGCCGTATCTGGAGACCACGCACGAGTTCAAGACCAAGCCGACCCAGCACAGCGTGCAAAAATTGCGGGAGATCGGCATTCAGCCCGATATTATTATCTGCCGCTCGCGCGAGCCGCTCAGCCGCGAAATGAAGGAGAAGATCTCGCTCTTCTGCGACGTCGATAAAGACGCTGTCGTCGGCATGGCCGACGCACCGCTCCTCTACGAGATCCCGTTGATGCTTGAGCGCGAGGAGATGGACGAGATCGTCCTTAAATATCTCGGGCTGACGGCCAAGAAGGGCGATCTGGCGGAATGGGCGCGGATGGTCGAAGCGATGAAGGCGCTCGATAAAAAGGTCCGCATCGCGATCGTCGGCAAGTATACCGAACTGGGCGATTCTTACATCAGCATCGTCGAGGCGCTCAAGCACGGCGGGTTGCCTCACGGCGCTGCCCTCGAGGTGCAGTGGGTCAACGCGGAAAAACTGGAGGGGGCGGAGGATGTGGAAGCGATCTTTCGCGACACGCAGGGGATCCTGATCCCCGGCGGGTTCGGCGCGCGCGGCATCGAAGGGAAGATCCGGGCCATTCGCTATGCCCGGGAGAACAAGATCCCGTTCCTCGGCCTCTGCCTGGGGATGCAGTGCGCGGTGATCGAGTTCGCCCGCAACGTCTGTAAAATGAAAGGGGCGAATTCTTCGGAGTTCGATCCGGAGACCAAATATCCGGTCATCGATTTTATCCCGGAGCAGAAGTCGATCACCGACAAAGGCGGCACGATGCGGCTGGGCGCGTACCCGTGCAAGATCCGGAAAGGAACGCTCCTCTACCGCGCTTACGGCAAAGAGGAGATCAGCGAGCGGCACCGCCACCGCTATGAGCTGAACAACGAATTCCGGAAAGAATTGGAAGAGAACGGCCTGGTCATGGCTGGGACCTATCAGGCGGCCGACCTGGTGGAGGTTGTGGAGTTACCGGACCATCCGTGGTTTTTGGCGGTTCAGTACCATCCCGAGTTCAAATCGCGGCCCAACCGCCCTCATCCGCTCTTTGCCGGTTTTATGAAGGCGGCCACCGACCGGCTGGCGGAGCAGGGGACGCTTTTTACTCCGGCTTGATCTGCTTGATCGCTCCGCCGAGATAGCTGATCTTCTGGCCGGCGCGGACCACTCGTTTAAGCTTGGCGCGGGCGACCAAAAATAACCTGGCGCCGATCGTGGTCGTTTCCGTAAAGACCGCGTCGAGTATCTTCTTTTTGTCTTCCGGCCGGCACAGGACCTCCAGTTTGACCGCGTCACGCCCTTTTTTCATCCGGATAGGCTGGACGGAAGCGTCGAGCGCGCCGGCCTTCATCAGTTTAGCGATCGCCCGGTCATAAAGCCCAGGATCCAGGTCGTCGATATTCGCTTCGATCTGTAAAATTGCATCATGTTCGGCCGGCAGTTCCGCTTCCCCGATGAATAACCGCAGCAGATTCGGCTGCGGCAGATCGATCGAGCCGGCGCCGTAACCGATCCCTTCAACAATCATTTTAGGCATCTCCCCGAACTCGGCGACGGTGGTAATGACCGCCGCCCCGGTCGGCGTGACCAGTTCGCCCCGGATCCCGGTCGAGTAGGTCGGGACTCCTTTTAATAACTCCGCGGCGGCGGGCGCGGGGTTGGGGAGAAGGCCGTGAGCGTGGACGATCTTTCCCTTGCCGTTAGGCAACGGCGAACAGTAGATCTTTTCGATCCCCAGCTTTTCCAGACCGATGCAAGCCCCAACGATATCAATGATCGCGTCAACCGCGCCGACCTCGTGGAAGTGGATCTTGTTGATCGCCACCCCGTGGACTTTAGCTTCCGCTGCGGCTAACCGCCGAAAGATCAGCACGCTCCGCTGCTTGACCGTTGCCGACAGCTTGCTTTGTTTGATGATCTTGAGGATATCGGACAGCGAACGATGGGCCTTACTCTCCTTAACGTTAACGTAAAAGTAAGTGCCAGCTAGGCCTCTCCGTTTAGTTTTTCGAATTTCGAGTAGCTCGGAAACCTGAGACTGAATGTCTCGGTTTCCTCGTTGATGCCTGGTAACCGCGACGTTTAGTCGCAGGTTACCAAGTTGGCTGGCTAAATAATGCTTTTCCAGCCCTGCGTCCAGCATGGCGCCGATGATCATGTTCCCTGAAAGGCCAGTGGGGGCGTCAAAGTAGGCGATCTTCATTTGACGATATAGTAAGCCAGCACCGCGGCGCCGAACCCGTTATCGATATTGACCACGCCAATGCCCGGCACGCACGAATTCAGCATCGTCAGTAAGGCGGACAACCCTTTAAAATTGGCCCCGTAACCGACGCTGGTCGGCACCGCAATGATCGGTTTATCGATCAGGCCGCCGAGGACCGAGGGGAGGGCTCCTTCCATGCCGGCGACGACAATCACGACTCTCGCTTTTTTCAGCTTATCCAGATTATTGACCAGCCGGTGAATGCCGGCCACGCCGACGTCGAATAATCGTTCAACCTTTAACCCGAGGAATTCCGCGGTGACGGCCGCTTCTTCGGCGACGGGGAGGTCGGAGGTGCCAGCCGTAACGATAGCGACCCTCTGCTCCACGTTCTCCGTTCTCCGCTCTATGTTCCTCTTGGCGGTGATGATCCGGGCGGTTTCATGATACCGGGCAGTTTTAAGGAGCATTTTGACCGCCTTAAAAGCTTTTTCGTCGGCCTTGGTCGCCAAAACATCGTGTCCGTGGTCCCAGATCCGCCGGGCGATCTTGGCGACCTGGGCCGGTGTTTTGCCGGCGGCGTAAATGACTTCGGGAAAACCTTTACGTTTCTGCCGGTGGTGATCGACCTTGGCGAAACCGAGCTCTTCGTAATGCTGCGGCATAAAAGGAATTATAGCACGAGCCTTTTCTACTTCGTGTCCCCCTTAGTGTCTTCGAGTCTTAGTGGTTCTTCCGGATTAACCACGAAGTCACAAAGACACAAAGAAAACACGAAGAAGATTATAAAAGGCTGCGTAAAACCGTTAAATTCTCAACATCCTGCTTGAGGTCCGGGTCTTTAGGCGTTTCCAGCACCATCGGCAAATGAACGAACCGTTCGTCATTCATTAATAACCGAAAAGCTTCCAGCCCCAATTTTCCCTTCCCAATATGCTCGTGGCGGTCTTTTTTGCTCCCGAGTTCTCCCTGTGTGTCGTTGAGATGGAAGGCGAGCAGATTTTTGAGGCCGACTGTCTTTTTGAATTCCTCCCAGGTTGTGTGATACCCTTCAGCCGTTCTTAAATCATAACCAGCCGCAAAAGCGTGACAGGTATCAAAGCAGACGCCCATCCGTGCTGGTTGACCGACCAGGTCGAGGATCTCGGCCAGGTGGGCGAACTTGTAGCCGAGGTTCGTCCCTTGCCCGGCGGTTGTTTCGAGCGCGATCTTAACTTTATACCCCTTGGTCTGACCGAGCAGCTCTTTAATGTTCAGCGCGACTTTCTTTAAGCCGGCTTCTTCCCCCGCGCCCAGATGGGAGCCGGGGTGGAGGACGGTGAAGGGGAGGGAGAGGGACTCGGCCAAGTCTAATTCCTGCCTGAGGGACTGAAGGGACTTTTCCAGATTATCAGGATTGGTCGCCGCCAGGTTGATCAGGTATCCGGTGTGGGCAAAGCTGAGAAGCTTGTGGGTCTTGAAGCGTTCGATGGTTTCTTTCTCAAGAGGTTTGCCGACCCACTGGTTGTTGTTCTTAACGAAGAGCTGGACGGCGGTGCAACCGATCGATTCACCGCGCTCTAACGCCTTGTCAACGCCGCCGGCGGTCGACATATGGGCGCCAAGCAGTCTTACCACCCGCGCCAACCTCGTTCCAGCCAACCACCTGCGTCAACCTTGCGACAGCTAACCACCTTTGTTTCTCTCCTCCATCCGCGCTTTGATCTTCTTCTCAAACCCGATATCTTTGGGCTCGTAGTACTTTTTGGTGACCGGCAGATAGTCCTGTTTAACGTAACCGCCTTCGTAATCGTGGGCGTATTTATAACCTTTACCTTTGCCGGCTTTCTTCTCGCCTTCGTAAACAGCGTTCTGCAGATGTTTGGGCACGGCCAGCGTCGGATTCTCCTGCACATCTTTGAGCGCCGCTTCGATCCCCAGGTAAGCCGCGTTGCTCTTGGGCGCGGTGGCGACATAAACGGCGGCTTGGGCTAGAGGGATCCGCGCTTCGGGCATCCCGACAAACTCGGCGACCTGCATGGCGGAATTGGCAACGACCAGGGCGAGCGGGTCGGCATTACCGACATCCTCGGCGGCGCAGATGACGATCCGCCGGGCGATAAAACGGGGATCTTCGCCCGCGTAGATCATCTTGGCCAGGTAGTAGAGGACGGCGTCGGGATCGGAGCCGCGCATCGATTTGATAAAAGCGGAGATCGTGTTGTAGTGCTCTTCCCCTTTTTTGTCATACACGATCTTCTTTTTCTGGATCGACTCTTCGGCGACTTTAAGCGTTATATTGATAAACCCTTTTTTATCGGGTTTAGTGGAGAGGACCCCCAGTTCCAGCGCGGAAAGCGCCCGCCGGGCGTCGCCGTCGGACAATTTGGCCAGGTGTTCCAGGGCGTCGCTTTCGAGCTTGATCTTTAGTTTGCCGAAACCCCGTTCTTTGTCCTCGACCGCGCTTTTGATCAAGACAGTTAAGTTGTCAACGGTCAGCGGCTTCAACTCAAAGATCTGCGAACGGGAGACGAGCGCCGAATTAACGTAAAAGAACGGGTTCTCAGTTGTTGCCCCGATCAGGATCATGTTCCCTTCTTCGACGTCGGGGAGGAGGGCATCCTGCTGGAGCTTATTGAAACGGTGGATCTCGTCCAGGAAGAGGATCGTCTTGGCCTGATGATGCTTGATCCGCTCTTTGGCTTCCAGACTGACGCGGCGGATGTCGTCGACCTTGGCGACCGAGGCGTTAAGCCATTCAAAGTAGCCTTTGGTCGAGCCGGCGATCACCCGGGCAATGGCGGTCTTGCCGATCCCGGGCGGCCCGTAAAGGATGACGGAGGTTACCTTATCGGTCTCGATCAGGCGGCGGAGCAGTTTCCCCTGACCGATGATATGCTCCTGGCCGACGATCTCGGTCAGAGTGCGCGGCGCCATCCGGTAGGCCAGGGGAGCTTTTTGGCTTTTATACTCCTTTTCGTTGAGATCGAAGAGGTCCATGATCATGATTATACCACCCTTTAACCGGCATATTCCGGTTGCATCCACTCTCCTGATGCGCTAAAATATCCTTAACAACCCCACCTCCGGGTGGGGTTTGTTGTGACAAAAAGCTGATGAAAAACCAGGCATTGGTCTTAAGCGCGGTCCTTTTTCCGGTTATCGGGGCATTCCTGTTGCCTCTAGTCGGGATTTGGTCTAAACAATGGCGTAATTGGCTGGCGTTCGGGCTGATCGCTCTCCCGCTGCTCGCTTCGGCCGCCCTCCTGCCGGCCGCTTTTAGCGGGGCCAGGGTACTTTGCTTCATCATCGATCCGCTGTCGGTTTTCATGGCCCTGGTTTCGGCGCTGATCGGCTTGATCATAGTCCTCTACTCCCATGATTATATTGACCATTATGATAACCAGAACGAATACTACCTGATGGTCGTCCTCTTTCTCGGTTCGATGATGGGGCTGGTTTATGCCAATAATCTGATCGCGCTCTACGTTTTTTGGGAGTTGACAGCGATCGCCAGCTGGCGCTTGATCGGATTCTATCGGTCGCCCAAAGAGGTGCTTAAAGCCGATAAGGCCTTTTTAGTCACCGCTTTCGGCGCCCTGTTAATGCTCCTGGCCTTTGTCGGCATTTACCAGGCGACCGGAACGCTCGAGCTGACCGGGATGGTCGGCCTGACCTTGCCGGTCTCGCTGGTTGCTCTGATCATGGCCGGTATCCTGACCAAATCGGCGACCCTGCCGTTCCACACCTGGCTACCCGATGCCGGCGTCGCCCCTTCACCGGTCACCGCGTTGCTCCACGCCGCGGTCCTGGTCAAGATCGGCGTCTATGTTTTTGCCCGGTTATTTTTGGCCACTTTTGCAGTTGATGCCGTTTGGCATACGATCATTCCGGCACTCGCGGCGGCCAGTGCCCTGGTAGCGGCCGGCGCCGCCCTGGTTGAGACCGACATCAAGCGGATCATCGCTTATTCCACGGTCAGCCAGATCGCTTTTATCTTCCTTGGCCTGGCGATCAATAATATTGTTGGGGTAGTTGGTGGTCTCCTATACATATTAATGCACGGCCTGGCCAAGGCGGGGCTCTTTCTTTCGGCCGGGATCATCGAGCAGAACACGAAAACCAAAGACATCACCCTGATGGGCGGCCTGATAAAAACGATGCCGATCACGGCCATCGCCTTTTTGGCCTGCGCCTTTTCGGTCATGGGGATACCACCGTTCGGCGGCTTTTTCAGTAAATACCTGGTCATTGCCGGCGCGATGCGGAGCGGCAACCTCTGGATCGCCGGCGCCTTTGTTCTAGGCGCCTGTTTGACGATCCTTTACCTGTTGCGGCTTTTTGTCCTGGTTTTTCTCGGTGAGCCGCGCGGGGTCGTTGCCCGGGAGGGGACTCCCTTGATGGTCGGTTGCGTTGCCTTATTGGCTTTTCTCTCGCTGGCAGCGACCGTGGTGATCAACCAGCCGATCAACTACTTGATGAAAGCCTTTGGGCACGCCGATCTCGGCATAGGCTTGCTCTTCCGGTTCGATCACTTTGGCCTGTTCACAGCCGGGGCGATCATCGTTATCGCCGCGCTGGTCACCCTTTATTCTCTGGTCTTTATGCAAGGGAAGGAGTCGATCGGGCAGTTCTATCTTTACCTCTGGCTGACGGTCATAATGGCGGTCGGCGCCGCGCTGGCCAATAACCTGATCCTCTTCCTCTTTTGTTGGGAAGGATTGCTCCTGACCCTTTTCGGCCTGATCTATATCGGCGGCCAGCACTCGTTCCGGACCGCGGTCAAGGCGTTCACCATCGTCGGCGTGACCGATCTTTGCCTGATGGCAGGCCTGGCGCTGACCGGTTTCCTGGCCGGAACTTTTGTGATGGGGGATATTTCTCTGCCGGTCACCGGCTGGCCGGCACTCGCTTATGGCCTGCTGCTGATCGGCGCGCTGGCCAAGGCCGGCGCGATGCCGTTCCACAGCTGGATACCGGACGCCGCTAAAGACGCCCCGTTGCCGTTCATGGCTTTTGTCCCCGGGGCGCTGGAAAAACTGCTCGGGATCTACTTTTTGACCCGGATCTCTCTGGAAATGTTCCGGCTAACCCCGGATTCCTCGCTGAGCTACCTGCTGATGATCATCGGCGGGGCGACGATCATCCTGGCGGTCGGGATGGCGCTGATCCAGAAAGACTTCAAAAAACTCCTCTCGTATCACGCGATCAGCCAGGTCGGTTATATGGTCCTCGGGATCGGGACCGCCGTCCCGGCCGGGATCGTCGGCGGCCTGTTTCACATGATCAATAATGCGGTCTATAAATCGGCTCTATTCCTGACCGGCGGCGCGGTGGAAAAAGAGACCGGTACGACCGATCTGAATAAATTGGGCGGACTGGGCCGGCAGATGCCGATCACCTTCGCCTGCTTTATCATCGCGGCCCTTTCGATCTCCGGGGTCCCGCCGCTGAACGGCTTCTTTTCCAAAGAGTTGGTCTACGACGGGGCGCTCGAACGCGGCTGGATCTTTTATCTGCTGGCGGTCGGCGGCTCATTCCTCACCGCCGCTTCGTTCCTGAAACTGGGGCACGCCGCTTTCCTCGGCAAACCGGCGGCGGAACATCAGAACGCCAAGGAGGTTGCCTGGCCGATGCTTCTGCCGATGGTCGGGCTGGCGGCAGTCTGCGTCGTATTCGGTATTTATAATGTTCTGCCGGTTAAATATCTGATCCAGCCGATCCTCTCCGCCCAGCTGCTGGCAGGCCATCATTTTTACGGCTTGCCGTCGAACTGGCTCCTGATCGCGGTCTCGGCGGTGGTCCTGCTGGGGGCCTTACTTAACCACTGGTACGGAGTCAAAAAGAGCGGTCAGGGCTTGGGCGCGGTCGATCATATCCACTACGCCCCCGGGCTCCACCAGGCCTATGATCTGGCGGAGAGAAAGATCTTTGACCCGTATGAGCTCGGTTTGAAGCTGGTCAACGCTCTGGCCTGGTTGTTGAATAAGATCGATCGCCTGATCGACAGCTTGATCGATCACTGGACGGTCAAGGTGACAGAGTGGGGGACGACGGCGGTCCGCTGGGCGCACGGCGGCAATATCAGCGCTTATGTCAGCTGGTCGCTGGTCGGCAGCCTGGTCCTGCTCTGGTGGGGTTTGAGGTAACGTCATGACTTATTTATTACTATTACTTCCATTGGCGGCGCTGGTGATCATGAACCTTCTACCGGGCCGGTTCAGGGTGCGCAGCGCTTTGCTGATCACCGGCGCCGTCTGTATAATCCAGATCGGGCTCGTCCTGGTCCATCCGACCGGTTTTTGGGACCGGCTGATCATCGCGCAGCTCGAGCCGGTCCTCGGGTTTAACCTGCAAATAACCTGGCTGGCGCTGGTGATGATGGCGGTCGCCGGACTGGTCTCGCTGGCCGCCCTGCTGGTGGCGGCGGCGCTCTGGCAGCGGGAGTTTGAACTGCTCAATTTCTCTTCGCTCCTGCTGATCGCCCTGATCGGGATGAACGGGATCGCCATGGTCAACGGCCTTTTTCAGCTTTACATCTTTATCGAAGTTACTGCCCTGGCAACCTTTATCCTGATCTGTCTCCGGCGCGACCGGTTCGCTTTTGAAGGGGTCTGGAAATATCTCCTGCTGTCGGTGGTCGCCAGCGTCCTGATGCTGACGGCGGTCGGGCTCAGCCTGATCTTCTCGCCGAGCAGCACTTTTCTGGCGCTGCGCGCGACGATCCCGCTGGCGGCGGGTAGTTTCTTGCCGCGGGCGGCGATCGCCCTTTTTCTGAGCGGTCTGCTGATCAAGAGCGGCGTGGTGCCGTTCCACGGCTGGTTGCCCGACGCCTACCAGGCGGCGCCGGCGCCGGTGTCGGTCCTTTTAGCCGGCGTGATCACCAAGGCGACCGGGGTTTTTGCGCTGATCCGTTTTGTCGCGGAGGTGACCGGGCCGGCCCCGGTTTACCAGGTTTTGCTCCTGACCGGCGCCCTGTCGGTCGTGGTCGGCGCGCTGGGCGCTCTCGGGCAGACCGACGTTAAACGATTGCTGGCCTATTCCAGCATCAGCCAGGTCGGCTATATTATAATGGCTTTGGGGGCCGGGACGACTTTTGGTCTGATCGCCGCCATGTTCCACTTTTTTAACCATGCGATTTTCAAGTCCCAGCTTTTTGCCAATGCCGCCGCGCTGGAAGCGCGGGCCGGCAGCACCGATCTAAACAAGATCAGCGGACTGGGCGGCCGGATGCCGGTCACGAGCGTCACGCTCCTGATCGGCTCGCTTTCTACCGCCGGATTACCGCCGCTCGCCGGGTTCTGGAGCAAGCTGGCGGTGATCATGGCGCTCTGGCTCGCCGGACAGTCGCTCTACGCGTTCATCGCCGCGCTGGCCAGCGTACTAACCCTGGCTTACTTCCTCTTCTTGCAGCGGAAACTCTTCTTCAATAAACTCAGTCCCGAACTGAGCGGGGTCAAAGAAGCCGGGCCGCTCTTACTGGCGCCGGCGGTCGGACTGGCCGCCCTGACCGTGATCATCGGTCTGGCGCTGCCGGTTTACTGGCTGTTGGGTGGGAGATAAGATGCTGAACATTATGTTATTGGTTTTACTGGTCCTGATCGCGCTCTGGACGGCGCTGACGCCGCTCCTGCTCCGCGCGGCGATCGGTCTAGCGCTGACCAGCGTGGTGCTGACGATCATCATGTTCCGTTTTAACGCGCCGTACGCGGCCGCTTTTGAGCTGTCGGTCTGCGCCGGCCTGATCCCGGTGATCTTTATCAGCGTGATCAGCCTGACCCACCGTCTGCCGCTCAAGGAATTCCTGAAACGGCGCGAAGACCGGCTGCGTCGCTTTTGGCCGCTGCCGCTCTTACTGCTGGCGGTCGCCGCGGGGTTATTTTTTGTCCGGATCCCGCTCAATATCACGCTTCCCTGGCCGGAAACGATCGCCGATGTCCGGGTCGTACTTTGGGAATACCGGCGCACTTATTTGTTCGGTCAGCTGATGGTCTTGCTCGCCGGCGTCTTTGGGGTCCTGGTCCTGTTCCGGGGGAGGAACGAAAATGAGCGCTGAACAGACGCTGCTCTTCTGGCAATACGCCTCGACCGGCATCCTTTTATTGGTGATCGGTTTCTACTGCCTGCTGGTGACGTATAATCTGTTCCGGGTCCTGATCGGCCTGGAGCTCCTGATCAAGGGAGTTACTCTATTTCTCCTGGCGGCCGGGGTCATCAGCGGTCACAGCGCCTTAAGCCAGGGGGTGATCATTACCGTGATCGTGATCGAGGTGGTGGTGATGATCGTGGCGGCGGGGATCGTCCTCGGTTTTCAGGATAAATTTGATTCGCTCAACGTCAAGAACGCGCGGGAGTTAAAGGGATGAATATCTGGCTAAGCCCGCCGCTCGCTTTTACGGTCCTTCTCCTGGCCGCGCTCTTGCTTTACCGGCTGCTGGCGCCGCTCTCCTATCAGGTCAAGAATAAACCGGGCGGTTTGACCAAGGCCTATACCGGCGGCGAAGAGGTCAAGACCCACCGGGTCCGGCCCGACTACAGCCAGTTCTTTCCGTTCGCTTTCTTTTTTACGATCCTGCACGTCGTCACCCTGGTGGTCGCGACGGTCCCGCTGGCCGACCCCGGGTCGGTGGCGATCGCGGTCATTTACCTGAGCGGCGCCGCCTTCGGGCTGTTCCTTCTCTTCCGGAGGCAGGGATGAAGATCATCGATAAGATCGTCCTCTGGGCGCGGCTCAAGTCGCCGTGGATCCTCCATTTTAACACCGGCGCCTGCAACGCCTGCGATATCGAGATCATTGCCGCGCTGACGCCCCGCTTTGACCTGGAACGCTTCGGCGTCCAGCTTAAAGGGACGCCGCGCCACGCCGACATCCTGGTCTGTTCCGGCCCGGTCACCCGTCAGATCCGCGACCGACTGGTCCGCATCTACGAGCAGATGGCTGAGCCGAAGTTCGTGATCGCGGTCGGCAGCTGCGCCACCAGCGGCGGCGTTTTTGAGGGTTTGTACAATGTCCAGGGCGGGATCGACCAGGTCATTCCGGTCGACGCCTACATCCCCGGTTGCCCCGCCAGCCCCCAGGCGATCATCGACGGGGTGGTCAAACTGATCAAGAAATTGGAGGGAGCGGCATGAGCGAACTGGCGGCGCTAAAACAGAAGCTGGAAGAACGTTTCGTCTACCTCAACGGCGGGATCAGAGAGCAGGGGGAACGCCGGCTTTGGACCGAAGTTAGCTATGACCTCTTTTTTGAGGTTCTCGACTTTGCGGTCAGAGAACTCGGCTTCAACGCGCTCTGCACGATCACCGGTCTGGACGAAGGGGAATATCTTGCCTTTATCTACCACCTGAGCCAGGGAGGGATCGTTCTCAATCTCAAGACACGGGTTGTGAAAGATAAGGAAAACCTGAGAACGGTGACCGGGTATTTCCCCGGCGCCGCTATTTATGAGCGGGAAGTGACCGATCTGCTCGGCGTCAAGGTTGAGGGCTTGCCTTCTGGGGTCCGCTATCCGCTGCCGGACGACTGGCCGACCGGGCAATATCCGCTCCGTAAAGATTGGGATCCCAAGGTCCTTGACCAGAAAGGGAGCGCCTGAGATGGATTTTGATAAAACCAACGATAAGGATATGCAGATCTCGATCGGGCCGCAGCATCCGGCGCTGAAGGAGCCGACCAGTTTCAGCCTGGCGCTGCGCGGCGAAAAGATCGAAGCGATCCAGGTCAAGATCGGCTACAACCACCGCGGGATCGAGAAGGGATGCGAGTCGCGCACCTACATTCAGGATATGTACCTGCTGGAGCGGATCTGCGGGATCTGTTCCCATGCACACTCTACCGCTTACGTCCAGGCGGTCGAGACGATCGCCGGACTGCAGGTGCCGCGGCGCGCTCTGTATTTGCGCGTTTTGATCGGTGAACTCGAACGGATCCACAGTCATCTGCTCTGGCTCGGCGTGGCCGGTCACGAGATCGGTTTCGACACCTTGCTGATGTATACCTGGCGCGATCGCGAAGCGATCATGGACCTGCTGGCCGAGCTGACCGGCAATCGCGTCAACTACGGGATCAACACGATCGGCGGTGTCCGCCGCGACCTGACGAAAGAGGAGGGGGAGCGGATCGTCAAGATCATTGACCACCTGGCCGAGCAGACCAAGTATTACATTCAGCTGGCGCAGGAAGAGGTGACGTTGATCCAGCGTCTTTCCGGCGTCGGTAAGCTCCCCCGGGAAGACGCGCTGCGCCTGGGGGCCGTCGGGCCGACTGCCCGGGCTTCGAGCATAACCTTTGACGTCCGCAAGGACGATCCGTACGCCGCTTACGGCGAGCTCGACTTCAAGGCGGTCAGCGCCGATCAGGCCGACGTTTACGGCCGGACGATCGTCCGTCTGGGCGAGCTGATGGAAGCTTATTCGCTCATTAAACAGGTCGTGAAAAATCTGCCGGATGGGCCGATCGCCGTCCGTGCCCCCCGCAAGATCCCGGCCGGCGAGGCGCTCAGCCGCTACGAGGCGCCGCGCGGCGAGGATGTCCACTACGTCAAATCGAACGGGACCGAGAACCCGGAGCGGGTCAAAGTGCGCGCGCCGACATTAGCGAACACCCAGGCGATCGCCAAGATGCTGGAAGACCGCTATCTGGCCGACCTGCCGATCGTGGTCGCGGCGATCGACCCGTGCTTCTCCTGCACCGATCGGGCGATCGAGGTCGAGGGACGAGGGTTGATGTCGTGGGAAAAGCTGCGCCGCTACAGTATCGACTGGTACCGGGCGCAGGGAGTGGATTTTAGGAATGTTAAGCGCGTTATTTAATATCCTGATCTTTCCGGGCCTGTTTTTTCTGTCGTTCCTCGGGACGACGGCGGAATATATCGACCGGAAACTGTACGCCCGGTTCCAGAACCGGGTCGGCCCGCCGTGGTTCCAGCCGGTCGCCGACCTGATCAAGCTCTTTGCCAAAAGCGAAGTGATCCCTGAAGAGGCCGATCCGGTGATGTTTCGGGTCGTGCCGCTGGTCGCCCTGGCGGCCACGGTCACCGCTTTTCTCTACATCCCGATCTGGGGGACCGAGGCACTTTACTATTTCAAGGGCGACCTGATCGTCATCATCTACCTGCTGACCCTGCCGACCTTTACCTTTTTCCTCGGCGGCTGGTATTCGCGCTCGCTCTATGCCACGATCGGCGCGATCCGCTCGGTGACGCAGCTCTTTGCCTACGAGATCCCGCTGCTGCTCGCTGTGCTGGCGCCGGCGCTCCTGGCCAACACCTGGTCGCTGTCGGAGATGACCGAGTATTATACGGTCCATCCCTGGTACTGGCTTTTTAATCTGGTCGGTTTCGGCGTCGCGCTGATCGCTCTGCTCGGCAAGCTGGAACGGGTGCCGTTCGACAGCCCCGAAGCGGAGACCGAGATCGTCGCCGGCAGCTTTACCGAGTACAGCGGCCGGTTCCTCGGTTGGTTCCGCTGGGCGATCGATGTGGAGGCGGTGGTCGGCGCTTCGCTCCTGGCGGCGGTTTTTCTCCCCTTTGGCCTCAGCCTTTGGCCCCCGTTGGTCTTTGGTCTGTACCTCCTGAAGATCCTGTTCATCCTCTGTCTGCTGACCCTGGCCCGGACCGTCATGGCCCGCCTGCGGATCGATCAGATGATCGACTTTTGCTGGCGGATCCTGGCCCCGGTCGCTTTTTTCCAGCTGATCTTTGACCTGATCATTAAGGAGCTGATCCTCTGATGGCCAAGAAATTCTTTATTCGCCCCGGCGCGATGATCGCCCTGGTGCTCAAAACCTTGTTCCAGAAGCCGGCGACGGTCGATTACCCGAACAAGCCGCTGCCGATGCCGGAGCATTTTCGGGGCAAACTCGATTTTATGCCTGAGAAGTGTATCGGCTGCCTGCTCTGCATGAAGGATTGCCCGACCGATGCGATCGAGATCAAGAAGCTCGGCGACAAGAAGTTCGAGATGGATATCGACCTGGGGAAGTGCATCTACTGCGGCCAGTGCGTTGACTCTTGCTTGAAAAAAGCGCTGGCGATCACCCCGAACTTCGAACTGGCCCAGTTCTCCCACGACAAACTGAGGGTCGTTTTTAATGCCGCTGGATCTCCGGACGGAACTGACCAAAAGGCTTGACGGGGCAGGGCACATTGTCCTGCTGGCGGTCGGCTCCGAGCTGCGCGGCGACGACGCGGCCGGCCTGCTGGTCGCCGCCGAGCTGAAGAACTTGCCGCAACTGACCGTTTTGATCGGCGGGACCGCGCCGGAAAATCTGACCGGCCAGATCAAGAAGCTAAAACCGTCGCACCTCATAATCGTTGACGCGGCTGAACTCAAGGAAGCCACTGGTACGGTCCGGCTGGTGGAATTAGAGGAGATCGGCGGTTTTTCCTTTTCGACCCACGCGCTGCCGCTTAAAGTGATGATCGATTTTATCCTGCAGGACCACCACTGCGCGGTCTTGATCGTGGCCATTCAGCCAAAAGACACCACATTCGGGGCGCCGGTCGACCCGGCCGTTAGCCGGGCCGCCGCGCAGGTAGCGGCCGATCTAACCGCTGCTATTTCTTCTTAGCTTTCGGCTCTTGGTCCCGTTCGACGGAGATCGTGCATTCGGTCACGAGCGCGGCGACCGCGCCGATGGCGGCCAGGACCGGGGCGAGCAGGGCCCCAACCACGCCGAAAGTCAGCGGGAACGACATCAGGTCCTTGCCGTCCTTGTCCTTGATCGTGATCTTGCGGACGTTCCCTTCCTTGATGATCTCCTTGACCTTGGACAGCAGCAGCTCACCGTTAACCTTAAATTCTTCAGTCATTGCGCACCTCCGGCATCATTATAGTATACTTACCGGCGGAGGTGTAGCGATGAATATTTTGGATCTGGTCTCGATCGGTCTGGAAGCGGTCGCGGTGGTGATCTGCCTGTTGATCGCCACGCAAAAAAATAAAAGCTGGGCCTGGTTCCTGGCGTTGACGTTCGCGATCTATGTCGGCTATGACCTGGCCCGATATTTTGGCTGGCAGGCGGTCCCGATCCTGTTATACGTCGGGTTCCTGATCGCTTCGCTCTCCGCCGTCTGGGCGGTCTGGCAGATCTATCGGAGCAGCTAGGCTTTTTGTTCGCGCCGGCGTTTGGTCCGCCAGCTGATCGCGGACATGATCAGCGGGATCAGCAGGAAGAGATTGGCGCTGTGCCGGGGAAAGACCAGCGCGCCGGCCATCGCCAGCAGGGCAATGGCCGGGATCGTCATGCTGGCCAGGAGCGAAGCGTTGATAAAGTCCTCTTCCAGCGGCTGTTCGGTAAAGCTTTTCCCCTTGACCGCGTACGCCCAGTTGAGCAAAAAGAAAAGACCGATCAGGAAAATGTTACCGGCAAAGAATAGTTCGGCCAGCATTTGACCCTCAAAGTCCCCCTCCAGCGACGCCGAAAACGGGATCAGCACGATCGCGGCGAGCAGGCCGATGTTGATCCAGAGCAAGGTCTTGTCTGACCGCTTGATGTGGTGGAATTGCTGGTTATGGATCACCCAGAAAACGGCCAGCAGCACAAAGCTGAGCAGAAAATTAAAAAAACGGGGGACCTGGCCGAAGAGCAGGGCGGAGAGCGGCGTGCCCGAGGCGACAGCCGCGTCGGGGAACTGCAGGTCAAGGACCAGGAGCGTCATCGCAAAGGCGAAGATCCCGTCCGACAGCGCCTCGATCCGGTTGGTCGACAGGTGATGGTGATGCTCAGCCTGTATTTTTGTCATGGCTATATTATAATCCCGCGGCCGAAGGGCGACAACCGGTGATCACAGTCGAACCGGCCGGCCGACGGAAAAGATCACCCCTTCGGAGCGGATCGACTCGGTGATCACGTAGCTGCCGTAACCGATCTGCCAGGAGAGGGGGAATTCAGATGAGGCCATGTCCTCCTCCAGGCCGGCGTAAAGCCGAAAACCGAGCCCCCCCAAACGGCCTTCCGTGCCGAAAATGTTCAAGGCTAAACCAGCCCCGCAGTACGGGGTCCGGTCCCAAGCCGAGCGCTCGCGGAAATTGAGCCGCGCCCCCAGATCGAGCGGGACGGAAAAAAAACCGTGAGCGTTAAGTCCGTTGCCGATCAGCAACCCGGTCCCGACCAGATATTCCAGCGCATCTTCGGCCAACCCGAGCTGCCGGCCCCACTGTTGCGGGTCACGAATGATCAGGTCGCCGGTCGCTCCCAGCAGCCCGAACAAGCCTTGCTGCCCTTGCCGGTTGAGAAGATAAAACCCGTTGACCCGGCCGGCGGCTGCCAGCTTGAACAAGCCTTTTTCTTTTTGATAGACGGGGTATTCGGCTGTCGGCGCTGCCGGGGCCGGCTCGACGATCGCTGATTCCGCATCCGGCGGCACGAGCGGGGTGGTTTGCGGTTGGAAATCGAGGGTGGGGGCGGCCGCCCAGACGGCGGACGCCATAATAATCTGACAACAGATGATCGCGCTCTTTTTCATCACCGGCAAGAATATCAGTTTTAGGGTAAAATACAAGGGTGATGAATAGGAAGCTGATCTGGCTGGCCTTGATCGCCATTTTACTTTGCCCGGCGGCCGCGGCGGAAATTGAACTGCCGAGCCTGCGGGCGATCAATGCGACCAACTGGGGAAAGTACTTCAACGAGCTGATGGTCGAACCCGATCCGAGCCGGGGTGAAGTGTTCCTCCTGCCGGCCGATGCTCATCTTTTATATCAGGTATTGCCAAAAGGAGTGCCCCTGACGGTCAAATCTTACCGGCCAACGGCCGGTGATCCCTCCTTTCAGCCGGAAAACATCCCCTTGCTGGCGAGACAGGTTTCCACCCCGGACGATCTGGCCAGATGCCGGCAAATATTGATCAACGCTTCGGCCGAGGCAGTGATCTACCCGGGCCTGAAACGGCTCTTCCTCCTGGTTGACGGGGTGCCTTACGCCCAGGTAGCGGTGGCGGCCGGGCTGGAGGAGCCATTCCTGCCGCCGGGCGAGAATTTCCTGGCCCGGCCCGCTCCGGCGGGCAACTATCGGCTCAGCGAGAAGAGCGACCATTATTTAAGCGGAACTTATTATGACCGATCCGTTATCCCCTTTGGGGCGTGGTTGCGGCCGATCAAAGGGATCTGGTCTTATGAGAAAGGCGGATATTGGTTCCGGGTGCCGGCCGCGGTGGCTGATGATCTGCAAGCCGTTCCCGCCCGCCGCCGCTTCCGTTATTACGACGCGAATCTGGATAACGACGGACGGCTGCTCGCTGCCCGCTGGGGCAACAATGAATTCGGGCGTTACGCGCTCTTCTGGACAGCCCGCGGCGGGCTCGGATACCCTTACTGCGCTTACGCGCCGGACAACGCGGTCTACGACCAGGTAATGCTGACCAAATGCCTGGTGCAGCTGCTGACGGCGCCGGGGAGCGATGATTTGGGCGACCGCCTGGCGGCTAATACTGATCTCCGCCGCTGGCAGGCGCTCGCCGGCTATCTGGCCGCCGGCGGGACCGTCCTTTCTTCAGCCGAAGAAGAGGGAGTCAGATTATTAAGTGAAAATATTCTTCCCCGGGAGAGCGAGGCGCGGCAGCGCGCGCTGGGTCAGTATTACCAGGCCGAGCGGAAAACGCTAGCTTATCGACGCCGGGTCAAATGGCTGGAGAAGGTCAGCCGCGAATGGCAATTCCTCCGCCAGCTGCGTGAGCAGCTTCGCGCCGATTTCGACCGGCTGGGTATTTATGCTCTGCAGAACAGGGAGAACATCCTGGAAAACTGGTTAACCGAACGGCTGGAGTGCCGTTTGGTCAGTCCGCCGACTGGCGCCAAGTATCTGCTGCCGCCGACCTTCAATGCCTTTTTCCGGCCCCAGACCAAGCCGTCGCTCTTTGACGTTCGCGAACGGGCGGTGATGAAGGAGCTGATCAGGCGGGCGGTCAGCGGCGAGGTCGGCGGTTTGGCGCTCCGTTCGGTCGTTGCGCTTAACAGTTATAATTTCGGCCGGATCCTGAACGATATCCTGGGCGATCTGTACAAGAGCCACGGCTGCATTCACGTTTCGCCGCGCAATAGCTATTTTCTTTATGAACTGATCCCGCCCGGGGCGGCGCTGGTCGTCCACCCGTACAGTGCAGTGATCAGCGCCGAAACGCTGGCGGCTGTCCCCCCATTTGCCGACCTGATCAATCACCAGGATGATCTGGAGCGGCTTAAACCGGAGTTCGCCGATCCCAAGGCGGTCCGGCTCGACGTCTACCCGAGCTCCGGCAGCTGGCTCATCAGCCTCAAGGGTAAACCGCTGTCGACGATCTTTGTGAAGGGTGGCGGCCAGAAAGTGATGAGAATGATGCAGGGGCGGGATGATAAGGGGCGGCCCATTTTTGAAAAAGCGCTCGCTTATCCGACCTCGCCGGGGCGTTTCCGGATCCTCAAGCGGACCCGGGATTACGTCTCCAAGCTCTACTACGACCAGACGATCGTTCCGCAGGGTGGCGAGATCGTCCGCCAGGGCGACGGTTGGCAGTTTACGGACGCGGCGGGAAAACGGCGGCCTTTGCCCAAGCCGCTGGCCGCCGACCTGAATAGCCCGGAAGAAGCCCGGGAATACAGATTTTTCGATCCCCGGACCAATGCCAGCGGCGAAGTGGTCAGTATTCGCTGGGGGAGCCATCCATTCGGGACTTACGCTCTGCAGTCGACCAAAGACGGTAAAACACCCTGGCCGGAGCTGATTCATTCGTCCGGCGACCTGATCATGGAAGAACGGCAGCTGATCGATGATCTGATCCTGATCATGTCCGCTCCCTACGACGAGCTTGATCATTGTCTGGAGAACAGCGGTGATTTCCAGACCTACAAGACCTGCTACGAACTGGCCAGCGGGACCGGCTCGGGCGAGTCACTCGGCGACCTGGTCAGAGGGAGTTATAAGCTCCACTACGGGAAACCGTTGACTGCCGGCGAAGAGGCGACTCTGGACCCCGACATGATCGCTGCCTGCCGGTATGATCGGGGCGAAAAACTGACTACATCTGAGGAGGCGGCGCTGATCACCGCGGGAGTGGCGGTCAGAAAACAGGGAAAACTGAAAGTCGACCGGCCGAAACTGGCCGGACTGGTCTACGATAATTACCAATTCGCGGTGGCGATCGAGAAATACGCTCATCATTATGCGACCGTTCGGCGCTACTGGCCGGAGCTGGCGCAACTGCGCCAGGCGCTCCTGCTCGATTTTAACGACCTGGTGATCAAAGACCCCCTCATCTTCCAGTCATTCATTCGTGAATTGATGCTGGCGCGGACCCGGCTGGAGCAATTAACGCCCGATCAGGCGCTGCGGGAGCTGGCCCGTTTAACCGACTGAAACTGTGTTATAATAGCTGATCATGCCACACACGAACTTTTTCGGCCTGGGGATCGCCCCGGGATTGCTGGATGTCCTGCAAAAGCTCAAATTTGTTACGCCGACGCCGATCCAGGCGAAGGCGATACCGACCGCGATCGAAGGGAAAGACCTGATCGGGGTTGCCCAGACCGGGACCGGCAAGACGCTCGCTTTCGGTGTCCCGATGATCCAGCGGTTAGCCGGTTTACGGGGCAAGGGTTTGGTTCTGGCCCCGACCAGGGAGTTGGCTTTGCAGATCGACGACGCGCTCCGCCCGTTCGTTAATTCCGCTAACATCCGGACAGCCGTCCTGATCGGCGGCGCTTCCATGCATTTACAGGTGCAAGCGCTCCGCCGCCAGCCGCGGATCATTGTGGCCACACCGGGCCGACTTAATGATCATCTTGAACAGCGGACGGTCAACCTTTCCGATGTTAATATTCTGGTCCTGGACGAGGCCGACCGGATGCTGGACATGGGTTTTGCCCCGCAGATCTCCCGGATCGTCCGTCATATCCCGCCCGACCGGCAAACGCTCCTTTTTTCGGCGACCATGCCGAGTTCGATCATCAACCTGGCCCGCTCGTACATGAAGCTGCCGGTCCAGGTGGAAGTCGCGCCCGCCGGGACCGCGGCGGAGAATGTCACCCAGGAGGTCTTCTTTATCCGCAAGGAAGACAAGCCCAAGCTCCTCGGCAAGATGCTGGAGCAGTACCGCGGCACTGTCCTGATCTTTTCCCGGACCAAGCGGGGCGCTTCGCGGATCGCCCGCGGTTTAAAGGGGATGGGCCATAACGCCGCCGAGATCCATTCCGACCGGTCGCTCGCCCAGCGCAAGGAAGCGCTGCAGGGGTTCAAAACCGGCAAGTACCGGATCCTGGTCGCGACCGATATCGCCGCCCGGGGGATCGATGTCACCGGGATCGAACTGGTGGTCAACTACGACCTGCCCGATGACGCGGAAAATTATGTTCACCGGATCGGCCGAACCGGCCGGGCGGGGCAGGAGGGGCGGGCGGTTTCGTTCGCTACCCCGGAACAAAGCAGCGACGTTCGCAATATCGAAAAACTGATGCGGACCGCCCTGCCGGTCGCCAAGCATCCGGAACTGTCGGTGGAAGTGATGCAACCAAAACAGGCGCCCCCGACGATCGGGACGCACTGGCGCCAGCGGGGACTGAGCTCTTACGGCGCGCGCCACCGGCGCCGGCGCTGACAACTGATGCGGCTCCGCCCGATCGCTTTTTTTCTGGCTCTTTTGTTGCTCGCGCCCGCCTGGTCCAAACAACCGCCTGAGTTCGATCCTGAGTCGCTGCCGGAGATCGCCGCGCAGAAATTCGACGGTCGGGACCTCCAGATCGTCAAAACGCTGGCCAAGAACGCTGTTTATACCCGGTACCTGATCAGTTACCGGAGCGGCCAGCTAAAGATCTCCGGCATCATGAACGTGCCGGCCGGGCCAGGCCCGTTCCCGGTCGTTATCACCAACCACGGCTACATCTCGCCGCGGATCTACACCGTCGGACGCGGCCTGAAACGAGAACAGGATTACCTGGCCCGGCGCGGGTTTGTCGTTATCCATCCCGACTACCGGAACCATGGCCTGTCGGATAAGGACCCGGAAAGCGAGAACGGCTTGCGCCTGGGTTATGTTGAGGATGTGATCAACGCTGTTCTGGCGGTCAAACAAAGTGATTATCAATTTCTGGACAAGGAAAAGATCGGTATGATGGGCCATTCGCTCGGCGGCGGGATCTGCCTTAACATCATGACGACCAAGCCGGACCTGATCAAAGCCTTTGTCCTCTACGCGCCGGTCAGTGCCGATTACATTGATAATTTCAATCGTTGGGGGCGGAGTAACCGGGAAACAGCCGAAAGTTTGCTCGCCAAATACGGTTCGCCGGAACCGACCGCTGCTTTTTGGCACAACATGTCTGCGATCAACTATCTGGACAGGGTGGCTGTGCCGGTCCAGCTGCACCACGGGACCAGGGATGAATCGTGTTATATTGAGTGGTCAGACCGGCTGGCGGCCGCGCTGAAAGCCAAAGGGAAGAACGTTGCCTATTACCGCTATCCGGGCGAACGCCACGAATTCGGCCCGCAGTGGACGCAGTTCATGGCCCGGACGGCCAAATATTTTCACGATCTGCTATAATAGCAAATCAACGAATGAGAAGGGGGCTGAAAAATGATCGCAGAAAGAAGTGAGTTCAAAGGGAAGCCGACGCTGGTCCTGAAACGGGGCGAGGATGAGAAATATCCGTTCTCCTTCGGCTTGATGAAAGCCAAGATGATCCTGGAGCACCTCGAGGACATTAAAAAGTTCGTCGCGGAGAACGATAAAGCGGCCGCTTAACGGCCGACCGAATTGATCCGCAAGCCCTGGCCCCAGTCGTCGAACCAGAGCAGGCCTTTGCCGATCATGTAGCCGCGCTGGTCGGCATAGATATCCTCGGGCTGCTGTTCCAGGACAGCGCTCTTGACCGCCGGCGAAAAGATCTCGCGATAGCGCCGGAGAAACTCCGGCCGCGATTTGATCTTGCCGGTCTTTTTTCCGCTCTTCAGGTCGAGAGGATAGTGGGCCAGGTCGGCCAGGGCTTGACGGTCGTCCCAGCGGATCAATTCTTTCAGCTTGGCCAAAAATACCGTTGCTTCGCTCCGGACATAAAGTTCCAGCACTCCCCGTTCATTGAATTGTCGCCGGGGATTAGTCAGCGCGAAGCGGTCGATCGTTACCCCGTTCTCCAGCGTGAAACCAGCCTGGCCGGCGCGGTAAAGATCGAGGCTGGGGTTATCTGCCCATTCGAGCGTATAATGGTATGCGTCGGCTACTTTACCGCGGTTATCGACCTTGACTACCAGGATGTCGTGAAAGCGATGCTTGCCCGCCTCCGAAGATTCCCCCTGATATTCCGTCCGGAACTTATAAAGCGTGTATTGACCGCCGGTGATCGGCAGATCGCCGAGCTGGTAAGTGCCGCCCGGAGGATAAGGGGTGGGGATCTTGTCGATGTTCCGGAGCATCAGGTAGTCAAAGTCGGCGTTCTGGACCGAGTCGACGAATTTATAGGTCTTGAGCGGGCGGTTATCCGCGCAGCCGGTCAACAGCAAAGCGGCCAGGACCGGGGTGATCAGAAACGCCCGGGTCATTGCGGCGTCGCTACGACCAGCCGCCAGATTGTCCCGTGCAGGCCGACGGTTGCCCATTCAGCCTCCTTGGTAACGGTTCGGCCGGACTGCCGGTATTCGTATGAGCCGCGGCCGCTCGCTTCGGCAGTAACCCGCCGGGCAAAGACGATCAGCGAGGGGAAGGCGGCATAACCGGCGTCGCTGAAGGTCATTTTGCCGACCTGTAAAATATCCTTGTCATAAATTACTTCGCCATTGAGTTGGAGCGCAACAGCCTCGAACGTCCCGGTCCCGGTCAGGTCAGCGACCGCTTTACGGACCAGCGCGTCCGGTTGGATCAAGAGAGTGGTGAAACCGCTGATCTTGCCGCCGGGGGAGACAATTGGATAACCGAGCGCGACCGCCTGGAATCCTTCCACCGCTTTAAACATGCCGCTTAAGGTTGGCTGGCCAGTTCGCTTCAGGGTCTGGTATAGCGCCTGATCGGTCACGCTTTGACCGGGCCCGGCGGGGTATCGGGCGGCCGGTTCAACCGCCAGCAGGATCCCGTCAGGGCTGATAGTGGAGGCGACGATCGCTGAACCGACCTGCTCGTGCAGGTCAAGCAGGATCTGTCGGGCAGCCGGACCCTGCCGGTCGGTTGCCGCTAGGTCAATGGCCGCCTGCCGAAGGAGCCGCTCCATATTGTCCAGCTCCGCCTGGACTTTTGGCTGCAGCTGGGCGACCGAGGGCGGTTGCGGGGCTGAACCCATCGCCAGACCGGCAGTCGCCAGCGCCAGGACCAGTAATAAGGTGGCTATTGCTTGTTTCATTTTTGCCTCCCGCCGGGCATTATACTATAATCAGGGCCGGGAGGTAATCAAGATGTGGCTTTTTTCTTTTGGCTTAGCAATCATTCTGGCGTTGGGCAATATCGCTTTTTCCCGGCAACCGCGGACGCTGAAGAATATTCTTGGCATCTTCGCTCTCTATCTGCTGGTCATTGATATCGGTTTAGGCGGACTGATCGGCGCTTACATGCATACCGCCCGCGCCGACTACACCGCTCAAATGATCGGCTGGGCCCCAGGCAGTCCATTTCAATACGAAGTAGCGATGATGAACCTGGGGATCGGCGTTCTTGGCGTCCTTTGTCTGTTTTTTCGTCGGGAATTCTGGCTGGCGGCGGCGCTCAATGTACTGATCGTTTACTGGGGCTGCGGCTTCGGTCATCTGCGGGAAGTCACGCTCAAGGCCAACGTCGCCCCCTGGAATGCCGGCCCCGGCATAATGTTCGGCGACTTTGTCCTGCCGGCCCTGGTCCTGGCCCTGGTCGTGGTCCACGCTCGGCTGAAGGGATAAAAATCTAATCGAGGAACAGGATCAAACCACCATGGATCGTTGCCGCGGTGACGGCGGCAATGGCCAGCGCCTTGTGGAGCGAAAGTTTTGCTCTGAGCAGGCCGGAGAGAACGGTCGTTAACACCAGGGCGTAAGTGATTATCCCGAGTATTTTAAACATTATTATCTAACCACCTTAAAGATGAAGAGCGTTTTTTTAGCCGGCAGATCGTACAGTTCCATGCAGGTTCCCAGCTTCAACTTACGGGTTTCCATCGCCTTGTTCAATTCCGGGTATGCCTTCATCGGTCCGATCATATAGGAGAAATTATTTTTGATCGGGAACTCGGTGACCAGGCATTTGGTTTTCGGCCAGACCTTGAGCCTGAATTTCCTGGCCAGCATTCTGGCTTTACCGAGATCTTGCGGCTCCAGGACGCAGCCGATCTCACTGCGGGACTTATCCCAGGCGGTTTCTTTGGGGCTGGTCAGGTAAATGCCAAAGCCTTTGGTGGTCATGACCCCCTCCTGCGTACAGCCATCATAGACTCGCTGGATAACTCTACCGGTATCGGAGTAGGGGCCAACGTATTCCTCGTAAACCAGGGTGTAAGGGCCGATCTCCCGTTCGGTCACCGTGAGTTTAGTGAATACACCCATATAAACCAGCCAGACGACAATGACCAGGGCAAGAGCGAGGATGGCGATCAGGAGCCACTTTAAGAATTTAAGCATATCAGCCTCCTTAGTAGCCAGGATTATAATCCTGGCTACTATATATGTAAAGCGAAAAAAACATCTTGACAAGTCGAGGCCTAATGGTAAGATACCCTTGTGGCTCGTGTAAGTTAAAGGAAGCCATCTGTAATCGATGCAGATGGTCATTCCGATTTTATGAACTGAAGGAGGTGATATTCATGAAAAAAATGTTCGTTTATTTCTTAGTCGTGGCGTTTGTTCTGTCCATCGCCGGCGCAGTGTTCGGCCGCACCTTGGAAGAAGAGAGAGATGCGGTCCGGGCTTACCTGAAGGTGGTTGATGCTAAGATCATCAAGTACCGGAAGGCCGGCAACAAGGCCAAGATGGTCGTCCTGCAGAAAGAAAAGCAGGCTACCCTGGCCCGGTGGAACAAGCTGAAAGCGTCGATGGAAAGTGCTGCTCCGGCAGTCACTCCTCCTCCGCCGCCGCCAGTCGCCCCGGCCCCAGCTCCGGCCGTTTCTGCGGCTCCGAGTGGAGGGTTGTTCGGGATGGGGATCAATACCTGCTTGACCGGTGCTTATATTAACACCGGCAAAGGTTCGATCTCCGGTTCCGTTGGTGCGATGGCCAGCATTGTCCTGGACGACTTCGTAGGGCTCGGCCCGATGGTTGGTCTCGGCGCTAAGTCGATCAACTACACCGTCGGTCTCGGTGGTTTCTACGGAGGTGGAGGCTTAAAGGCTATCCCGGTTCGCGCCGGCGGTATTATCAATTTACCGGCGGAGTGGATGGGTGGTCTCGAGTCTTATCTCGCGGGCGGTCTCAATTACGTCGCCTACGGGAACGGCCAGAAGGCTGGTAAGATCGGTGGCGATGCCGCTGTTGGCTTCAAAGCTGATCTCGGGTTAGGCCTCGGGAAGACCGGCTTCGAGCTCGGTTATTCCGTCGTTAGGTCTGACACTGTCAGCGCAAAGGGTCTCTCCTTGGCTGTCAGCCAACCGATCGTTTTATAAAGAGCAGGGACCCATTCCTTTTTAAAGAGAACTTGGATACTTTAGAGAGGGGGGTCCCTCTCTTTTTTTCTTAATTCTTAATCCTTAATTCTTGCCTCGCATCACGCGAAATTATCCGACCGGACGGAAGTTTTCTGACTGGGCCTGCAAAATCTGCTGACCGGTGCTATAATAGCGCCATGAAACGCCTAATCATTGGTTCGCTCCTGGCCGTGCTCCTGCTGACCGTTGCCGCCCACGCCGCCCGCTCCAAAGATTTCTTTTTCAGCGCCGCGCTCCTCCAGTCGCTCTACCAGTACGAAAAAGGCCGGGAACTGATCGCTTCTTTTGATGACGCCAAAGGATTGGAATACCAGGTCAAGCTGCTGAACAAGGGGATGGCCGAATGGCGTCAGGGTCGGGAGATCATCAAGCCTTATCTGGAAGCGGTCGATCCGAACTACCAGTCGATCGCCACTACGGTCGACAACGGTTTGGACCTCTTCCTTGATCACGGTGAAAAAACGGTCTATGCGCTGGAACGGACGATTAGAGGGGAAATGCTCAGTGAAGAGGAGATGCAGGCCCAGGGCGGGGACCAGGAAGACGCCGAGGACCAAGCCTACACGGCGATCGGCAACGCGGTTGCCGGCTACGCTCCGACCGGGCTCTCCAAACAGGAACGCGGCATCCTCCTTTTCCGGATCGATCTCTTGTTCGGCCGTTCGTTGCGGCAGTATCGCCAGGACCAGACCAAGGTCAACGAGATCGTCGCCGGCATCGCCAAATTCGAGAAGTCACTGAAGGAGCGTTGATGATCGGCCCGGAAAAACAGCAGGCGCTGGCGGTAAAACTAAAAGCGCTCGGTGTTGACCGGCGCGACGTGGTGGAAAAGTTCGTCCGCGGCGGCGGGCCGGGCGGCCAGCACGTCAATAAGGTCGCGACCGCCGTCCATTTACGGCACCTGCCGACCGGGCTCGAGGTAAAGATGGGACAGGAACGGTCGCAAGCGCTCAACCGGTTCCTCGCCTGGCGACTGCTGGCTGAAAAGATCGAGGCGCGGCTGCTGGGGATCAGAAGCGCGCGGCGCCGGGCGATCGAAAAGATCAGACGGCAGAAAAGAAAACGGTCCAAACGGGCCAGGGAAAAGATGCTGCAGGACAAGAAGCACGTGGGCGCCAAGAAAATAATGCGCCGGAGTCCGGTCGATGCTGATTAAGCTGGCCTGGCGTAATATCTTTCGGCACTTTACCAGGACTTTTCTCACTTTCCTGGCGATCGCTCTCGGTCTGGCCCTGCTGATCCTGATCGATTCTCTTCTCACCGGCGTTGACCGCGATTCATTCGACAAGATCATCAGCTACGAGACCGGTCATATTAAGATATTGAACCCGCGCTATCTAGCCGACGAAGAGAACCTCCCGCTCGATAAAGCGATCGACAAACCGGCGGCGCTCATCGCTCAGCTCAGCCGCGACCCGGCAGTGGCCGGGATTACCTCGCGGATCAATTTCCGCCTCATGCTCTCGGACGGCCGGGACCAGTATCCGGCGGTCGGCATCGCAGCCGATCCGGTTGCCGACCAGTCCGTTTTTAAGCTCAGCCAGGCGGTGGTTAAGGGCGAGTTCCTGGCCGGCCTGTCGGAAGAGGCGATGCTGGTAGGCGAAGTGCTGGCCAAAGACTTCGGGGTTGAGGTTGGTGACTACTTAACCCTCTTGACGCGGACGAAGTACGACACTTATCAAGCTCTCGACCTGCAGGTCAAGGGGATATTGCGGACCGATGACAACAAGATCGATTACGCCGCGGTGGTCATCCCGCTCGCCCTGGCGCAGGCCGCCCTGGATATGGGGTCGGGGGTCACGGAGATCGATCTTAAACTAAAGGAGCCGGAGCAGGTCGCGGCGGTCCAGGCGCGCCTGGCGCGGGAATTGCCCGGTGTTGAGGTCGCCGCCTGGCAAAAGCTGGCGGCCGACGTAGTGGCGGTCGCCCGCGCGAAACGGGGCGGGACTTCGTTCGTTCTCTTCAGTGTTTTTATCGTCGCCCTGATCGGCATCAGTAACACGATCCTCCTGGCGGCCTTTGAGCGTACCCGTGAGATCGGGATGATGGCGGCGCTGGGGATGAAGCGAGGCGAGATCGTCAAGCTTTTTATCCTGGAAGGGGCGATGATCGGCTTACTGGGGAGCGTTACCGGCTGTCTCCTCGGTTTCCTGATCAATATCCCGCTGGTCAACCAGGGGATCGATTTCGGCTACGTGATGCGCGATGTCGGTGATATCGGTTACCGGCAGACGGCGGTGATGCGCGGCGTCTGGAACCCGGCCATGATCGTCACCGCTTTTCTGGCCGGGATCGCCATCTCGGCCATGACGAGCGTTTATCCGGCGCGCGTCGCGGCCAGGCTGGAGCCGACGGAAGCGTTGAGGAAGTAGCCCTCACCCCGGGGAGGAGACAGCCCTCACCCGGTTTGAGGTTTGTGTTTAGTTGATCGTTAACGACCCTCTCCCAGGGGGAGAGGGTAAGGAGAAATGCGTATGGAAATTGCTCAAACATTGGTTAAAGCCGCTTATCAAAGCCTCGGCTACTTTATTATCGAAGGGATCAAGGTTGGTTTAAAAGAAATAGACTTGTTGGCTATTAAACCTGAAAAAGGGAACGTTGTTGCTGAGCGATTGCATGTCGAAGTTCAAATAGGTGTTAGCCCAATAGGCCCGCTAAGAGAAAGAGGGGCGTTGGGGAAAGCAATGAAGGATCCGATGTCGGCAGCAAAAGCTTATATTAACAAGAAATATAATGATATAAAAATCGTAGCTAAGATAAAAGAATATTATGGTAATAATGAATATCAAAAAGTACTTGTTTTTGGTCAACTAAAAAAGCCAGAACAGCTCGAGGTTTTTCACAAGATGGGAATTAGAGCAATTTCTGTGTCCGACCTAATCAAAGACGCAATGGCGTCAAGTCCAACACACGAATTAAAAAGAAGTATTGGGGTGTTTCGTATAATTATGAAGGTCTGATCCTTGCCCCTCGCCCTCTGGGAGAGGGGCCGTTGAGAAAAACTGATCGATTGCGATAATCTGGGGTGAGGGTTGCACAGCAGCCTCCGAAGCCCTCACCCGGTTGGTCGATAGGAAAAGTTGATCGTTTACGACCCTCTCCCAGAGGGAGAGGGTAAAATAAGGGGGATTTATGGGAAATGACTATAGAAGATTAGCACATGAATATGCATGGAATTGGTTTAGCTATCATTCAAATCAACGTTTGACCGCATTTCATTTCTATTTAATTATATTTGGTGCTTTAGTCTTTGGTTATTCTCAGTCATTAGAAAAGAATCCATGGGTTGCATTAATTATTGCATTATTTGGCGTTTTCGTTTCATATGTATTTGTTTTGATAGACGTTAGGAATGAGGAGCTTGTTCAGTATGGTAGGAAAGCATTAGATAAAACGGAAAAAATGATAAAAATGGATATTAGAAATAATGACAAACATAGGAAATCTTTTAACGAAGTTATAAAGGATGAGCAATTTGCCTTAGGATTATCTAAGGACCAAATTAGGCATAGATCACTTCTAAGAAATGTTGAGAAACTAGCAATAGTTATATTTCTGTCTGGGGCGGGCTTTTCGCTGTTTAAACTTATTAAATGACTGCTTGCCCCTCGCCCTCTGGGAGAGGGGCAGTGAACGAGGAGAAAAGGTTAACGATGACATGGGGTGAGGGCTTCTAATGCGAATGACAGAACGAAAACGTGACTTTGCCCGTCAACTTCGGCAGGACCAGACGGCGGCAGAGGAGAAGGCCTGGTCTTTGCTGAGGAATAATCAGATTGGAGGCCTTAAGTTCCGTCGCCAGCATGTGGTCGAGGGCTTTGTGGTTGATTTCTATTGCCCGCGACTGAAGCTGGCGATCGAGCTCGACGGCGGCGTCCATGATCGTAAGATGAATAAGGATTATGATGAGCTGCGGCAGATAGAATTGGAATCGAAAGGAGTCGCTGTCCTTCGGTTTAGGAATGAACAAGTAATGCAAGATGAGAAAATAATCGAAAAGAAAATACTCGCCCTCGCCCCCTGGGAGAGGGCTGTTAAACGAAAACTAATGAAAAACGAAAACCGGGTGAGGGCTGTTCCTGTCCCCGGGGGTGAGGGCTAATGCTCCGCCTCGCGCTAAGGAATGTCTTCCGCAACAAGCGCCGGTCGTTCCTGACCGGGCTGTCGATCGCGGTGGCGGTGATGATCGCCGTCTACCTCTGGTCGCTGGTCAGCGGCATCCTCGACGACATGTTCGACAACATGGTCCGGCTCAACAACGGCCACGTCCGCGTCCTCAACAAGAATTACGTCAAGCGCGAACGGATGATGCCGCTGGGAGAAAATATCCCCGATTACCGGGCGATCAGCCAGGCGGCGCAAGACGCGCCCAATGTCACTCTGGCGGTCGGGCGGATCAAATTCGGCATCCTCCTGGAAAATCAGGACAAAAGCAAACCGGTCTTTGCCAACGGGATCGTTCCCGAAACGGAAAGCCGGATCTCCCACCTTGACCAGAAGATCGTCGAGGGCCGGCTGATCCAGGCGGGGGAGGCGGAGATGAACATCGGCGTCAACCTGGCGCGCGACCTCGACCTTAAAGTCGGCGACACCCTGACAGTGCTGACCCAGACCGCTTACGGCTCCGTTGCCGCCCTGAATCTGAAAATTGTCGGCATCTTCAGCTTTGGCGTACAGAGCATCGATAAGTCGACCGTCTACATCCCGCTGGATAAAACGCAGCAACTGCTCGATCTGGATAACCGGGTGACCGAGATCTTCGTCTTTATCAGGGAGATGAATCGGTCGCGGCCAGCCGCCAGGGAGATCCAGGCCATTTTGGACCGGGATTTCCCCGGACAGTATTTGGCCAGAGCCTGGCAGGATGAGGGGATAATATATTTCTACATGACCTGGGCGAGATACGCGTACGCTTTTCTCTATTTTCTGGTCCTCTTCCTCTCCAGCTTCACGATCCTTAACACGATGTTCATGTCGGTCCTGGAACGGACGCACGAGATCGGGATGATGAAAGCGCTCGGGATGAAGGACCGGCAGGTGATGTGGGTGATCGTGCTGGAGGCGCTGCTGATCGGCGGGATCGCCAGCGTGATCGGCGCGGCCTGGGGCGCCGGTATCGCCTATTATTTGGCTACTGTCGGGATCGATTTCACCAAGACCTTTGACCAGATGGGGCGGATCAACCTGCCGATCTCCTACGTTTACCGGGCAATTTTCAGCTGGGGGATAATTTCCTTCGGCTTGGGCATGGGGATTTTGTTCTCGGCATTGGCGGCGGTGCCGCCCGCCCTGCGCGCGGCGCGGCTGGAGCCGACCGAGGCCTTGAGGGAGTAGGAGGTAAACATGGCGCTCGTTAAAATGGAGAACGCGGTCAAGAATTATAAGGTGGGCAAGGTAGAGGTCCCGGCTTTGCGGGGGATAACACTGTCAATCGAAAAGGGGGACTTTGCAGCGATCGCCGGGCCGTCGGGCTCCGGTAAGACGACGATGCTCAACCTTTTTGGTTGTCTGGACAAACCGACCGGCGGCAAAGTGTACATTGAGGAACACGATATCATCACCCTTAAGCCCGACCAACTGGCCGATGTCCGTAACCAGCACATCGGCTTCATCTTCCAGAGCTTCAACCTGATCCCGGTCTTGACCGCGTTCGAAAACGTCGAGTTCCCGCTCATCCTGCTCAAAAAACACGGGCCGGGGACGCGGCGGAAAAAAGTCCTGGAGATGCTGGCGGCGGTCGGGATCGCCGATCTGGCCAACCGCTTGCCCGGCGAGATGAGCGGTGGCCAGCAGCAGCGGGTCGCCATCGCCCGGGCGCTGGTCAAACAGCCGGATTATGTCCTGGCCGATGAGCCGACAGCCAACATCGATACCAAGACCGGGCACGAGATACTCGAGCTGATGCGGTCGATGAACGAAAAGTTGGGAACAACTTTTATCTTTTCCACGCACGACCCAAAGGTCATGGAGATGGCCCGGCGATTGATCACCGTGCGCGACGGTCTGGTCGAGAGCGACGTGCGGCGATGAAAAGGGACTGGCTGGCGCTAATTCTGCTCGGGGGACTGGGAATGGGGGCTTGGGGGATCACCGGGGAACAAATAATCAGGCAGGTCGACTCCAACATGACCTTTACGACCGCACGCAGCGAATCCAGAATGGTCATCCATGTCGACCAGGAGGTCAGGGAGAAGACCATGCGTTCGTACAGCCGCGGTCAGGAGGCCAGTTATTCGGAATTCTTGACGCCGGCGCGCGACCAGGGGGTCAAGTACCTCAAGATCAAAGATAACATGTGGATGTACCTGCCGTCGGTCGACAAGATCATCAAGATCTCCGGTGCCATGCTCCGCCAATCGATGATGGGCTCGGACTTCAGTTACGAGGATGCGCTGGAAAGCACAAGGCTGCTGGAAAAGTACGCGGCCACCCTGGCCGGCGAAGAGACGCTCGGCGGACGCGTCTGCTATATTATCGACCTGACCGCTAAAGTAAAGGAAGTCACTTACTTCAAGCGCCGGGTCTGGATCGACAAGGAGCGTTTTATCCCGTTGCGCGAAGAGCTGTTTGCCCTGTCGGGGAAGAAGCTGAAGGAGATGACGCTGGGCGAGGTCAAACGGTTCGGCCGCCGCTACTATCCGACCTATCTGACGATGCGCAATCTCCTGCGGGCCAATTCCCGGACCGAGCTGTTCACTACCAGGATCGAGTTTGATATCGCGGTCGATCCGAAAGTCTTTACCCAGGGCAATTTAACCAAATGAGGCTTGGACTTTGTTTGTCTCTTGTCTTTTGTCTCTTGGTCATTCAGGCCTCTGCGCTCAGCCTTGGCGGATCATACGAGAATGACCTCCTGACCCTGCTGCAGAAGGACGGCACTGTTGGGCTGGGTGACCTGAACCGATTACGGCTTAAGTTCGATCATGACTTTTGCGACCGCCTGACCGTTCACCTGGAACCACGGTACTACGGTTTGCTCAAATCACGGGAGATAGCGATCGCCGGGGCGACCGATCTCGACCAATTGGTTTGGGACCGGCTGTACGCTAAGTATCGGGCGGAAAACTGGTCGCTGACCGCCGGCAAGCAGCGGATCGCCTGGGGGACAGGATCCATTTGGAACCCGGTCGATATTTTCAACCCGCTGGTCCTCTCCTTTGCTGTCCGCGATGACGACAAGACCAATGTTGAAGCGCTCCGCTGGGAGCTGCCGCTTGGTGAGGCTGGTGGGATCGATGCGTTCGTGGTTACCGGGCAACCGTGGGCAGAAACGGGGCGAGGGATAAGAGTGAGGGGGAATACTGGGATGTTTGACCTGGCCTTGAGCTATGTTGACCAGGGGACGCTCGGCCGGCAGGTCGGTTTCGATCTGGCCGGGGATATCATCAAGGATGTCGGGGTCAGGGGCGAGCTGGCGATCAAGGCCGGTCCAGATCATAACGGCTATGTGATGCAGGCTGTAGCGGGGGGCGATTATACTCTGGAAAACGGGATTGGGCTGAACGCGGAATATTATTTTAACGGCTTAGGCAGCCGCAACAGCGGCAGTTATAACTGGGGAACGGCCGAATCGGTCGGGATGGATTACCTTTATTTGAGCGGCAATAAGATCATCGATGAGATCACCACGGTCACCGTCTCGCTGTTGACCAACCTCGACGACCAGAGCTATCTGATCTACCCGCAGTATTCCCGCAATGTCGGCCAGAACCTTGATCTGTATGTCGAAGGGATGTGGCTCGGCGGGCCGGACGGTTCGGAATTTGTCCCCCCGTCCTCAGCTGACCCGCTCGGCTTCGGCGGGAGCAAGATGGCGCTGGCCAGGCTGGTTTATTCGTTCTGATTGCATTCGAGCGCGGAATAAGAGTAAAATACGGTGGGTCCGGTTGGTAACCGGAGGAATATCCTGATGGTCGGGCCGCCATCTGCGGGTGCATTGTAGATGGCGGCTTTTATTTATTGATCGGGGGGACGCGATAAATGAACTGGACCAGGGAAAACCTTAAACAACTTATTGTTGACAAGATGAACGGCTCCCTGCTGGTGGTAGCGTCCAATCGCGAGCCCTACATTCATAACAGCGGCGCCGAAGGGATCAGTTGTATCGTCCCGGCCAGTGGTTTGACAATGGCCCTTGATCCGGTGCTGCAGGCCTGCGGCGGTGTTTGGGTCGCTCACGGCAGTGGTGATGCTGATCGCGAGGTCGTGGACGAAAAGAACCGGGTCATGGTCCCACCCGATGATCCCAAATATACTCTGCGGCGTCTCTGGCTCAATAAGACGGAAGAAACCGGGTATTACTACGGCTTCTCCAACGAAACGCTCTGGCCGCTGTGCCATATTGTTTACAATAAACCAAAATTCGAAGAAGCCGACTGGCTGCATTACAAGTCGGTCAATGAGAAGTTCGCTAAGACCATCCTGGACGAAGTTGGTGACCAAAAGGCATTTGTTTTCATTCAGGACTATCACTTGACCCTGGTGCCGAAATTACTGCGCGAGGCTAACCCGAACATCAAAACGGCGCTCTTCTGGCATATTCCCTGGCCCAACCCGGAAGCCTTCCGGATCAATCCCTGGAAAGAGGAGATCCTGCAGGGGATGCTGGGCGCCGACCTGCTCGGTTTTCACATCCAGTATCATGTCGATAATTTTCTGAATACCGTTGACCAGACCCTTGAAGTCAGGGTCGACAAAATCGGCTCCTCGGTCGTCGCCGGCGGCCGGGAAACGCTCGTGCGGCCGTTCCCGATCAGCATCGATTACGAGCAGATCAGCCGGATCGCCGCCAGCGTCGAAACCGAAAAAGTCATGGCCAGGCTCAGAAAGGAGTTCGGGGTCAAGTCACAGCTGATCGGCGTCGGGACCGACCGGCTTGATTACACCAAAGGGATACCGGAGCGGATGATCGCCGTCGATAAGTTCCTGGAGAAATATCCGGAATATATCGGTAAGTTCACTTTCGTCCAGGCCGGGGTCCTGAGCCGGATCCATATCCAGCGCTACAAGGACCTTAACGACGAGATCAATTCCCTGGTGGAGCGGATCAACTGGAAGTACGCGACCGACCACTGGAAACCGATCGTCCTGGTCCGGCGGCACTTTTCGCCTCAGGAGCTGATCGCCCTGTACCGCCTGGCTGACTTGGCGGTGGTTTCTTCCCTGCATGACGGCATGAACCTGGTCGCCAAAGAATTCGTGGCGGCGGCCGAGGCTGGTAAGGGAGTATTGCTGCTTTCTCGTTTTACCGGGGCGGCCCGCGAATTGACCGAATCGCTGCTGATCAATCCTTACGCGCCCGACGCGTTCGGCGAGGCGATCCGGGCCGCGTTGGCCATGTCGCCTGACGAAAAAAACAAACGCCTGCAAAAAATGAAGGAACTAGTGGCCGAGAACAATATTTACAAATGGGCCGGGAAGATAATCCAGGCCTTACTCCGGTTATCGTGAAGACGGCGCTTTTTTTGGATTATGACGGGACACTGACGCCGATCGTGGATCATCCGGACCGGGCCAGACTTGGCGCGGTCCGAAAAAGATTCCTGCGGACCCTGGCCCAAAGGCCGGTGGTGAAGATCGCGATCGTCAGCGGACGCAGCCTGGCCTCGGTCAGAAAGCAGGTTGGCTTGCCCGGACTGATCTATATCGGCAACCACGGCTTAGAGATCATGCTCGGTAAGCGCCGGGTCGTTGTGCCGGCCGCCAGGCGTTTTGCCAAAACAGTGCGGGAGCTGAAAACCGTTCTGCACCGGGGGTTACCGTTCCCGGGTGTATTGATCGAGGATAAGGGATACACGATCAGTGTGCATTATCGTAAGGTCCACCGCCGGCACTTAAAATCGTTCCGCCAGGCTTTTTTCCGGGCGATCGCTCCCTGGCGCAAGCGGATCAGGGTGACTGCCGGCAAAAAAGTGCTGGAATTAAGGCCGCCGGGCCTTTGGGGCAAGGGGCGGGCGGTAAAATGGTTATTGCGCCAACCGCAATTAAGAGGTTATCAGCCGGTTTATATCGGTGATGACCGGACCGATGAGGACGCCTTTCGGGCTTTGCGCCAGCGCGGTCTGACCTTGCGCGTCGGCCTGACCAGCGCGACCGCCGCGCAAAAATGTTTGCCCGGTATCAGCGGGGTCTACCGATATCTGGAGAGGTACCGGCAGCCATGAGAGCCGCCGTCCCCTTTATCTTTTATACATCCTCCCAGCTGGTGGAGATCACCGGCCGCCAGGCGACTGATCTGGTAGAGCTGGTCGCCGCCCTTAAAGAACTGGATCTTTCAGTCGTCTTTTATCATGTCCACCACGCCTTCCGCGAGCATCAATTCGCGCCGGGAGTGTACACCAACGATTTTGCCCATTGGGTCGGCCGGGAGCTGGGAGAAGCGGTGCTGGCTGAGAAACTGGCTAATCTCAATATCAAGGAATATGTTGAGCTGAGCGCTTTGCGCGACGCGCTGGTCGCGATCATCGAATCCTATCTTAAGCTGGGGGGAGAGCTGCGTCACGCCGCGGCTGGCCGGGGTTTTTATTTCTGCAAGAACATCGGAGTGATCCAGCCGACCCGCTACGTGGCCTGGGACCTCGATGAATTTTGCTCCTTGCTCCACTTGGTCGGGCTCCGGTCACTCTTTTTTCATTTTTTTGAGGCCCGGCTCAGGTTGAACCGCCAGAGCAACGATTTTTCCGACTGGATCAAACAGCAGTTCGGTAACGAGCGGCTGGCCAGGCGGATCGAAGCGCTTGATCCCTATATTTACACGATGGACGAGCTCAGGGACCAGATCGTGGCGCTGATCTGTGGCGGGCGGACCCAGCCGAACTGGTTTGATAAGGTCAAGATATGGCTAAGCCTAAAATAGAAGAATATGCCCGGGTCATCCGGTCGCAGAATTTTGACGAGATCATGATGCTGGCGGATAAGCTGGCCGGCAAACGGGTCAAAATGGTCAATGCCACGGCGGTCGGCGGCGGTGTCGCCGAGATCCTAACCCGCGTCGTGCCGCTTTACAACCAGCTTGGCCTCAAGGTCAAGTGGGAAGTGATCAAAGGGACCGGCGCCTTTTTCGCGGTCACCAAGAATTTCCATAACGCCCTGCACGGCAGCAAGGTGGAGATCGGGGAAAAGGATTTTGCCGTTTTCAACGAAGCGACCGAAGCCAATTTGGCCGAAATGGATTTTACCGGTGACGATTACGTGATCGTCCATGATCCGCAACCGGCCGGCTTGATCGCGGCCAAAGAGAAGAGCCAGGCCAAATGGGCCTGGCGTTGCCATATTGACACCGCCCATCCGCAGGCCGACGTCTGGAATTTTCTCCGTCAGCTGATCGTCAAGTACGATGCCTCGATCTTCTCGACCCCTTGGTTCGCTCGGGACCTGCCGCACCCGCAGTATTTCATCTATCCGGCGATCGATCCGCTGTCCGAAAAGAACCGTAATCTATCCCGCCATGAGATCGACACGGTCCTGAATAAATACCAGATCGACCGCAACCGGCCGCTGGTTGTCCAAGTTTCCCGTTTTGACCGGCTCAAGGACCCGCTCGGGGTGATCGAGACCTACCGCCTGGTCAAGAAGCAAGTTGATTGCCAGCTGGTGCTGGCAGGCGGCGCCGCGGCCGACGACCCGGAAGGGGTCCAGGTCCTGAACGAAGTGACGGAGGCGGCCAAAGGCGACCCTGACATCCATATTTTAGCGTTGCCGCCGTTCGCCGATCTGGAGGTTAACGCCCTGCAGCGAGCGGCGACCGTTGTTTTGCAGAAATCACTGCGCGAAGGCTTTGGTTTGACCGTCACGGAAGCGCTCTGGAAAGGTAAGCCGGTGGTCGCTTCCGCCGTTGGCGGCATCACGCTTCAGGTCATCCACAATTTTACCGGTTTGCTGGTCCACTCGGTCGAGGGGGCGGCATATCAGATCCGCTATCTGATCGGCAATCCGCAGGTAGCGAAGAAACTGGGTGAATACGGACGGGAGCATGTCCGGGAGAAGTTCCTGATAACCAGAAAATTACGGAATTATTTGCTGTTGTTCATTGCCCTGGACCATCCCGGGCAAGACATTATTAAACTGTGATCAGCGTCCTTACTGGTTCAAGGAACTTTTTATCTCCCGCGCTTGTCCAATATAAGGTATGCCGCTAGCGATGGACATCCAGGAATTTGACCGGGTCTACAACGATCATAAGGAGCTGGTCTGGCGCCTGGTCACCAGGTATGTGGCCGGGCAGCAGGACCGGGAGGACCTTTTTCAGGAAGTTTTCCTTAAAATCCACCAGGCTTTGCCGAAGTTCCGCGGCGAATCTGCCCTGGAGACCTGGCTTTACCGGATCACGGTCAATACGGCGATCAATTATGTAAAAAAACAGCAAAGATACCGGCTGTTCCACCAATTATTGGCCGGCTTAAGGTTCGAAGAGGCAATTCCGACCTCTGATGTTGAGGCGACCAATCTGCTCAAGCCATTGGAAAAGCTCAATCCCAGGCAACGAACGGTCCTCCTGCTGGCTGATGTGGAGGAGCGGAAGCTAGAAGAGATCGGGGCCATGTTACGCCTCCCGGTTGGCACGGTTAAATCGAACCTCAGCCGGGCGCGGGAGATCATCAAAAAGGAGTTGAAGAGAAATGGCGGATTATAACGGTTACGTTAGCGGGCTGAAAAAGAGCATTGCCGGACCGGACTACGATCGTTTATATCGGGTCATTCAAACTAAAGCAGTCCCCAGGCCGGTCTGGCCGACTGCTTTATCGCTGGCCGGTGCGCTGGCCGTTTGCCTGATCGGTTTTGCCCTCAATTATGATTTCGAGCCGGGCGCCAATTCCGAAACGGTTGCCAGCTATTTAAACGAGGGGACGGCTATCAACGGCAATGAACTAATGAGTTACGTTTTTCAGGAGTAAGGGAACCTTTTGCGCTGAGCGCTTGTCTAAATCATTGTCCGGTCCATTAAGGAGGGGAAAAATGAGTAAAACAGTTAAAGTACTCGCTCTGTTGATGATTGTCTGGCTGATCGGTAGTTCGGCTTATGCGGCGCCGTGGTGGGGCGGTCGGGAGAGGCAGAAAGATCCCGGTAAGCAACTTGCCCGGCGGCTGAAATTGACCCCCGCGCAGCAGGAGCAATTCAAGTCCGCCAGGGAAAAACTGGAGAAAGAGAATAAGCCGCTGTTCGATAAGATCAAGGAGCGGTCAGAGAAGCTCCGGACCGAAATGGGAAAAGACCAGCCGGACCAGCGGGCAATTGAGCAGAGCATCAAGGAGATCAACGGCTGGCGGACCGAGATCGAGCTCAAACGGGTCAACTCGCTCCTGGCGCTCAAGGCAAGCCTGACCCCGGAACAGCGCCAGGAATATCTAAAAATGATGCAGCCCAAAAGATTTGGTCGCGGTTCGCGAAAGTGATAGAATAGATTAAGATGTCCTGGCAGAGAACACTGACGATCGTCTGGTCGATCATTGCGCTGACGGTATCAGCCTCTGCGCTGACCTGGCCGGAGGCGCTAGAGTTGGCCAAGCGGAACAACCCCGAGCTGCAAAGCGCCCGCAAGCAGACCGAAGCGGCGCAATGGAGCCTCTACCGGAGCTATTCGTCGTTCCTGCCGCAACTGTCGGCCAGCGCTTCGACCGGCCAGTCAACTTCCGGCACGCCGGCCGCCACGGCCAACAGCTCGTCTTACGGTTTAAGCGTTTCCCAAACACTTTTCTCCGGGCTGGACAACTACTACAGCGCCTGGTCGGCCCGGACCGATCTTGATTATTACCGGGCGGCGCTGTTGAAAGCGGAAGCCGATGTCTATTATTCTCTCCGGCAGGCCTTTGTCGACCTGTCGGTCGCCGGCGAAAATCTTACTCTCTACAAACAGATCCTCGACCGCCGCCGGAACAACAGCGACCTGATCGGCCTCCGCTATGACAGCGGGCGCGAAGACAAAGGGGCGCTCCTTAGGACCCAGGCTGATCAGGCTGATGCGGCGGCCTCCGTTGCCGCGGCGGAACGGGCGCTCGCTTTGGCCAGGCTGAAGCTTTCCCAGCTTATTTCCACTGAGGTTGATAAAGCGGAGGGCGAGTTGGCGGCCGGAACGGTTGCTGCGCCTGATTACGGAAAATTTTTGGCCGTTGCGCCGGCTCACATTATGAAGGTTAAACAGCTGGAGAAGGCGGACATTGCGCTCCGGCAAACGGTTGGCGGGTTCCTGCCGTCAGTTTCCCTGAGCGGTTCGTACCGGAAAAACGGCTCCGACTGGCCGCCGCAGAGCGACAGTAACAGCTGGTCGCTCAGTCTGTCGTATTCACTCTTCCCCGGCGGCGCTAACATCATTGATCGGGCGATCTACGCGGCGCAATACGACCAGGCCAAGCAGGATTATCAGCAAGCCAGCAACGATCTCCGCTACGGACTGCAGTCGGCTTACCAGGCCTTTTTGGACGCGCTGGAGGCCGAAAAGACCGCCCGGCTCTCGCTCGACGCCGCGTCGCTGCGGGCGGAGATCGCCCGGACCAAATACATTAACGGCCTGACCACTTATGACGAGTGGGACCGGATCGAGAACGATTACATCTCCGCCCAGCGCAACCTGCTTAGCCGGAAAAGATCCGCTTTATATGCTGAAGCCGCGTGGTTCAACTCATACGGAGGTTACGTTAAATGAAAACAAGTAACGAGATACGGGTAACGGGTAACGGGAATGGCTGCGCTTGGCTGTCTCGCTCAATTCTTCTCATTACCCGTTACTCGTTACTCTATTCATTGCTGATCTTACTGTTAACCTCCTGTGCGCCGAAAAAGGAGATCCCGTTGGAGCTGGTCAGCGTGACCAGGGGGAACATTGAATCCAGCATCCCGGCGACCGGGACAGTGATGCCGCGCAACCGGCTGGAGATCAAGCCGCCGGTCTCGGGCCGGATCGAACAGGTGTTGGTAGCCGAAGGCGAGGCGGTTCGCAAAGGTCAGATCATCGCGCTGATGAGCTCGCTCGACCGGGCGACCCTGATCGACGCGGCGCGGGCCAAAGGGGAAGAAGAGGTCAGGCGCTGGGAAGAGATGTACAAACCGACCCCGGTCATCGCCCCGATCAACGGTTTTATCATCCAGCGGAGCGTGGAACCAGGCCAAACCTTGACCAGCAACGACGTCGTCCTGGTGATGGCGGATAAACTGATCGTTAAAGCGCAGATCGACGAGACCGATATCGGCCGGATCAAGCTGGGGCAGGGGGTATCCATTGTCCTGGACGCTTACCCCAAGGACGAGGTCAACGGCCGCGTCGAACACATCGCCTACGAATCGAAGGTCGTCAGTAACGTGACGGTCTACGAAGTGGATGTCATCCCTCTCACCGTCCCCGACTTTTTCCGGGCGGGGATGAGCGCGACCGTCAACTTTTCGCAAAATGCGCGGCAGGATGTGCTGGTTGTCCCGCTTAAGGCGATCAAGAAGCGCGGTAAATCGGTTTATGTCTGGAAACCGAACGCCGATAATAAGACTGCCCAGGCGGTGCAGATCGAGACCGGCCTGGAAAACGGTGACAACCTTGAGGTCCTGTCCGGTTTGACCGAAGGCGAGAAAGTGGTCGTGCCGACCAAGGAGATGATCGAAAAACTGGCCAACCGCCGCGGAGGGCCGCCGAATTTTAATCCGTTCGGCAGCCAGCGCAGCCGCTGATGAGCCTGATCGAACTCAAAGGGCTCTGTAAAACCTATTACATCGGCGGCAAGATCCCCGTTTATGCCCTGCGCGATGTTTCGTTGACGATCGAGCCGGGCGAGTTTGTCGCGATCATGGGCCCGTCCGGTTCCGGCAAATCGACTCTGCTGGCGGTGCTCGGCCTGCTCGACCGGCCCGATTGCGGCGAATACAAGATCCTGGGCAAAGAAGTCTCCCGCTTATCGGAACGGGAAACATCCCGCCTGCGTAACCATCTGCTCGGTTTTGTCTTTCAGGCTTTTAATCTCTTGCCCCGGCTCGATATCGTCACCAACACCATGCTCCCTTTTGTTTACGACGACGGCGTGACCGAGGCAAATCGCCAGGCGGCCAAAGAGCTGTTAACCAGGGTCGGGTTGGGCGATCGGCTCCGCCACCGGCCGAATGAGCTGTCGGGCGGGCAGCAGCAGCGGGTCGCTTTAGCCCGCGCGCTGGCCAACAAGCCGCTGGTGATCATGGCCGACGAGCCGACCGGCAACCTCGATTCCAAGTCTGCCCAGGAGATCATCAACCTTTTCAAAGAGATCAATCAGCAGGGGAAGACGATCATCATGGTGACGCACGAGCCGAATCTGGCCAATGAAGCCAGCCGGCGGATCACCCTGTCGGACGGCCGGATCGTGGGCGACGAGCGGCTGCGCGCCACGGCGGCCGGGACGGTCAACATGCCGGCCCTCAAACCGCGCAATTTCAATCTCTTCTCGCTCAGCCGGCTCCTCGATTATTTTCGCGAAGCTTATCTCTCTTTGCTGACCAATAAATTGCGATCGTTCCTCTCGATCCTGGGTGTCGTGATCGGGGTTGGGGCGGTCATCGCCATGCTGGCGATCGGCACCGGCGCCCAGCGGCAGGTCGAAAAGTCGCTTTCCGCTCTGGGAACGAATTTATTGTCCGTCCGGACCTCTTTCCGTCAGGGCGGGATCTCGCTCGGCTCAGATTCCGTCACTCGCTTTAACCTCGAGGACCTGAAAGCGTTGCAGCAGCTTGACGGGGTCAAATATGTTGTCCCTTACGTTCAAGGCCGGGGCCAGGCCGTTTACGCTAACCGGAACTGGAGCACCAGTATCAACGGGACCAGTGTCGATTATCAGTATGTACGGGACGCGATCCCGACCCAGGGTCGGTTTTTTACCCGGAGCGAAGAGCACCTGCGCGCTAAGGTTGCCGTGCTTGGCAAGCAGGTGGCGGACCAGCTTTTTCCAGATACCGATCCGCTTAATAAATGGATCAAGATCAACCGGGTCAATTTTCAGGTGGTCGGTGTTCTGCCGGAAAAGGGTGGGAGCGGTTTTATGAATCCTGACGACCAGATCTTTGTCCCGCTGTCGACCGCCATGCACCGGTTGCTCGGCCGCGACTACATCAATAATTTTGATGTCCAGGCGGAAAGCGCCGACTATCTGACCGGTTTGGCCGATGAGATCGGCCCGCTGCTGGTCAAATTACACCGGCTGCCGGCCGCTCAGGCCGACGGTTTTGATGTCCGCAACATGGCCGATATCCAGAAGGCGGCGGCCGAAACGGTCCAGACTTTCTCTTTTCTGCTTGGCGCGATCGCCGCCGTCAGCTTGCTGGTCGGCGGGATCGGGATCATGAATATCATGCTCGTGATGGTAATGGAGCGGACGCACGAGATCGGCCTGCGTAAAGCGCTCGGCGCCGAGGACCGCGATATCCTGACCCAGTTCCTGGTCGAGGCGGTGCTGATCTGCGTTCTGGGCGGATCGATCGGGGTCGGGATCGGCGGGATCATCTCTTTCTCGATCGGGGCGGTTGCCGGCTGGTCGGTCGTGATCACCCTCGAATCTGTTCTGCTGGCTTTTGTCTTTTCCGTTGTAGTCGGCGTGGTCTTCGGCCTCTGGCCGGCCAGAAGGGCGGCCCGGCTCCTGCCGATCGAAGCGTTAAGGTACGAGTAACCCGCAGCGGACGATGATCAGGGGAAGCGCCCCCTCTGTTTCGAGCCGAAATATTTGGCAGACGAGCCGGTCCTGGCGGTAGCTCTCCATTGCTTCGGTACAATTATCCTCATCACGCTTAAAACCGAGCGCCAGCAGGCCGGCGGCCGGATCGATCTCGGCGGTTGCACTGGCCGTCAATTCAAAACCTTTGATCTCCGCCTGGTCGCCGCCGGGGAGGCGCCAGCTAAAGTCGAGCGTGACCGGGCCGGTGAATTCCAGTCCGCTCCTCTTGCGGAGAAAGCGGAAGAGGGGGTTGCAGCGCCGGCTCCGCTCGCTTCCCCGCAGGAGGACCTTGATCCCATCCTGATAAAAACTCAGCTCGTTGCCGCGCAGCAGCAGCGAAGGGGATTCGGAGGTTGTGTTCTGGTCGACGTACAGGACTAATTTGTTCTGATCGATCAGGTAGGTCCCCGATTGGTACGGTCGACCGTCCTGGGAAGTATTGAAATAGTAGCTGCCGCCGCTCCCGGCGGAGAAATAATAGTCGAGCTGTTCCGGACCGGAGACGGTCCGCCATTCACCCAGGATCTCGTCCTCGGACGGGAGATGTCCAACCTGACCGGAACAACCGGCCAGCAGACAGGCTGTAAAAGCAACGAGTAACGAGTAACGAGTAATGAGAAGGGATGAGCGAGAGAGGCTTGTTTGATTATTCCCGTTACCCGTTACCCGTATCCCGTTACTTGTTACCATATCTTTACCGTCAGGGGCTCCGACTTGGGTAACAAACCAAAGGCTAATCGGAACTCAGGCATGTTGGCGATCGCGCCGTTGACCCGGTATTGCGGCGGCGAGTGGGGATCGATCTTCTGCAGGAGCGCCTGGTATTCGGGCCGCTGGCGGGTTTTCCAGACCTGGGCGTGGCCGAAAAAGAACCGTTCGCTCTGGGTCAGCCCGTCGATCAAACCGGGGTTGTGCCGCTTGAGCCGCTGCTGCAAGGCGTCAAAAGCGACCAGTAATCCGCCCAGGTCGGCGATGTTCTCGCCCAAAGTCAGCCGGCCGTTCAGGTGCTTGTTCCCCAGGACCGTATAACCGGCGTACTGCCGGACCAGCGGGCGAGTCCGCTGCCGGAAATGCCGGTCATCTTCTCTGGTCCACCAGTCCCGCAGATTGCCATGATGGTCGTACTTGCGCCCCTGATCGTCGAAACCGTGGGTCAATTCGTGGGCGATAACGTGGCCGACCGCGCCGTAGTTGACCGCGTCGTCGGCGTTGGGATCGAACATCGGTGGCTGCAGGATGCCGGCCGGGAAGACTATCTCGTTATTGGGTGGATTGTAATAAGCGTTGACGATCTGGGGCGGCAGGAGCCATTTTTGCTTGTCGACCGGCCGGCCGATCTCCCGCAGGTCCTTGCGGGCCTGGAATTCCCGGGCGCGCCACATATTGGCCAGAAAAGAGTCGGCAGCGACCCGCAGCCGGCCGTAATTCTCCCATTTGGCAGGGTAGCCGATCTTGATCGTGACCCGGTGCAGTTTTTTCAACGCTTCGCGCTTAGTCCGCGGGCTCATCCAATCCAACCGGGTGATCCGCCGGCCGAGCGCGGTGATCAACTCACTGACCATTTCGGTCATTTTTCTCTTGGCACGCGGCGAGAAATAACGGTGGACATAAAGCTTGCCAAGCTCATCCCCGAGCGAGCTGTTGATCGCATCGATCACTCGTTTCCAGCGTGGAGACGGTCGTTTTAAGCCGAGCAGCCGGCGCTGGTAGAAGCCAAAGTAGAGCGCGTAGCTCCGGGTTGACCAGTATGGCGCGGCCGCGTTAAGCAGCTGCCAGTGCAGATAGGTTTTAATTTCTTCCAGTTTAGTCCGCCTGATCAGCCGGTCCAGGGAGCGGAAAAAATCGGGCTGGGCAACATTCAATATCTTGAAAGGCGGGGCACCCAGCTCCGTCCAGTAAGTGGTCCAGTCGAATGAAGGGCAAAGCCTGATCAGGCGGCTGACCGGCAGCTTATGGGTTGTTTGGTGGGGATCACGCTGGATCTCTTTCTTCATGGTTTTCCTGGCCAGGGTTGTCTCCAGTCTAAGGACAATATTGGCTTTTGCCAGACCGTTACGCTCACCGGCCAGAGTGAAGAGGGCGGCCGCGTAGCTTAAGAAGCTTTGGCGCAGTGCGGCGGACGACTTTTCCAGATAATATTCACGGTCGGGGAGGGAGAGGCCGCTCTGAACAAGGTCCGCGATCTTGCGCCGGCTGTTGTCCGGATCGGTCATCGCTCCAAAACCGAAGAACGGATCGGCACCGCGCAGCTGGAGCCGGGCAACAGCCCGGGCTAGGTCACGAAGCGACTTGATCTGTGTCAGGGCGGCTAATTCGTTCCGTAAAGCGGGCAGGCCGGACCGGCCGGACATGGCGGTCCGGTAAAACAGGTCGAGTTTGCCGCGGCTGCGCCGTAACAGGCGATGCAGGATCCGGTAGTTCTGCTCACCCTGCTCGACAAAATAATTCCAGGCGGGCTTATCCGGCGGGATGAACTTGCGTTTCAGCCAGCGGCCGTAAGCGTACCGGTAGAAATCTTCGGCCGGATCGACTTGCCGGTCGATCCAGCGCAGATCGAGCGCTTTCATCGTGCTTGATTATAGCAGAAATATGGTAGAATACCGTTGGTTGACGAACTCCATCAGACTGAAGGGGGAACAAAAATGCCGATCGTATTGAAAGCGTTAGTGTTGCTGGGTGGATTGACCGGTTTGCTGTCCGGAATGGCGATGCTCCTGCTGTTTGAGCGGTTCATGGCCTTTAATGATTACCTTAACAAGAATATTTTCCGGAACAAGAACTACGACTGGCATCAGTATGGTTGGGAGCGCTATCTCTTCACGATGAGCTACCTGACGGCGGTTTTCCTGATTGGGGCCGGCTGTTATCTGCTCTACGTGTTTTCGCAGTACTTCCCGTATTGACAGGCGCGCCGGTCAGCGATAGGTGGTTAGTTTCCTGACCCCCAGCTTGGCGTAAGGGACGTAGTTCCAGGCGATCAGTCGGTCAGGCCCGGTTACCGGCCGCGCTTTTTTTACCCCGGTCCGCGGTTTTGGCTTAACTTTGGTTTCCGTCAGCACGGCCACTTTATGACCGGTCAATTCGCTTTCCGGCAGGCCGGCGATCATGTCCATGGTAAAATTCAGGCTCCGCTGGTAACGGTCGAATGGCGGCACCGCTTTGTAGACCACGATCAGGTCCATCAGGTTTTTCGTTTTTCGAAACTTACGGTACCACTTTTTTTCCGCGATCGTGGCGATAGTGAACTCGATGTTGTGCTTGATCGAGCGGAAACGGGCGCCGCCGTTGCTGATCCCGGTAAAGTTGGAGCTCCGCTTCGGACAATGCTTTCCCCAGGTGCTTTCCGCGCCGGCCAGCGCCACGTAGAGGCGGTAGTCCAGTTTATACCGGTCCGACTGTTTGACTATCTCCTGGCCGTAACCGCGCAGCGGACTGGTCGGGCAGTACCGCTCCAGGAACCGTTCGATCCGGTCCGGCCGCAGATCTCTGGCCTGAGCCAGCGTCGCGGTCAGCAGCAGGACGATCAGAATTCTATATATCATACTGACTGAGTATCGACGACTACCGACGGCGATTTCACGATCAGGCCAAGGTGCTGAAACTGGAAGCATCCCAGTTTTGCGGGTCGAATTTGGGGTATTCCGGCAGCCGGCCGGCGACCAGGCCGTCGATCATCTCGGCCAGCCGGTCGAGCTGTTGGGCGGAGGCTCCCTGGGCCAGTTGCGGTTTGCCGGTCCGGATATCGATCACTGTTGCCCCCAGGTCGCTGACGATCTTGATGTCTTCCGGATAGAGGCGGTCTCCTTCAACCCGCCAGGCGAACAGTTCCGGATTGTAACGGTCTTTCAGACCGACAATGAAGAGATATTTTTGACGGTGAGACAGATCCTGAGCGGAGGGGACAGGGATGCCGCCGGGGTGAGTGTGGTAGACGCCAAGGAATTCGAGCTGGTGCTTGACCAGAAAACGGAAAGCCAGATCGAGGTCGTCGCTGGTCAGCGCAAAGGTTTGGGTCCGGTCGCCGAGGTTCTTATTGGGGATCGGCAGAACACCGAGGATCGTCTCCCCGTGCCCGCCGAGGAAACCGCCGGTCTCCTGCGGAAAACAGGCCTGCGCCTGCTTCATGATAATGTTGTATTGTCGCTCAGTGATCTTGAACATATTGCCGCTCCGCTGGTCCGAAGCATTGAAATCGATTATAACATATATTATAATATCACCTGTTTGCAAATCAGTTGATCGAAAGGGGTAATTCAATGTTGGGTTATATTTCCTGGTCCCTGCTCGCTGGGCTTCTTGGTGTTCTGTTCGCGGTTTATCTGTTCCGGAAGATCATGCAGGTCCCGGCCGGTACGGAGAAAATGAAGGAGATCGCCGGGCTGATCAATGAGGGGGCGATGGCGTACCTTAACCGGCAATACCGGGTCGTTTTGCTCTTTATTCTCTTCATCTTTTTAGTCCTGACCTTCCTGATCAACATCTATGTGGCGCTGGCCTATGTTTTTGGCGGCCTTTGTTCGATGCTGGCCGGTTATATTGGGATGAACGCCGCTACCCGGGCGAATGTCCGGACCGCCAACGCGGCAGCCGGCAAGGACCAGGCCAAAGCGCTCGGCGTGGCTTTTTCCGGCGGGGCGATCATGGGGATGGCGGTCGCTTCGATCGGTGTTCTCGGTTTAGGCCTGATCTTTTTCCTGGTCAAAGGAGTGGCGCTTAAGGCGGCGGTGGTCGGCGGTTACTCGATGGGGGCTTCCTCGATCGCGTTGTTTGCCCGGGTCGGCGGCGGTATTTACACCAAATCGGCCGATGTCGGCGCCGATCTGGTCGGTAAGATCGAAGCGGGTATTCCGGAAGACGATCCGCGCAATCCGGCGGTCATTGCCGACAATGTCGGCGACAACGTCGGAGATGTAGCCGGGATGGGGGCCGACCTCTTCGAATCGTATGTCGGGGCGGTCGTCGCGACTGTGGCCCTCGGCGCCTTGATGCTCAGCGCTCCGTTCCAGTGGATGATCCTGCCGATCCTCTTGATCGCCGCCGGCACGGTCGCTTCGATCGTCGGCGTGCTGTTCATTCAAGTGGTGCAGGGGATCAATCCGCAGGCGGCGCTCCGCTACGCGACCTATGTCGCGCAGGGGCTGTTCATTATCGCTGCTTTTCTCCTGACTAAAATGGTTATCGGTAATATCAGTGTCTTCTGGGCGATCCTCTCCGGCATTTTGGCCGGGATGGCGATCGGGATCATTTCCGAGTTCTTTACGTCAGGAAAGATCTTAAAAGAGATCGCCGAGGCGTGCAAAACCGGCCCGGCGACCAATATCATCGCCGGTCTGGCGATCGGGATGAAGAGCACGATCTTCCCGATCCTCTCGATCTGCGCGGCGATCTGGGTCTCTTACCAGTTCGGCGGGCTTTACGGTATCGCTATTTCCGCGGTCGGCATGCTTGGCACGACCGGGATCATCATGGCGGTCGACGCCTACGGGCCGATCGCCGATAATGCCGGCGGGATCGCGACGATGTCCGGCCTGCCGGGCGAGGTGCGCCAGATCACCGATACGCTCGATTCGCTCGGTAATACGACGGCCGCGATCGGCAAGGGCTTTGCCATCGGTTCGGCCGCTTTAACCGCCTTGGCCCTGTTCGTTGCCTATACCCAGGCGGTCGGCATCAAATCGATCGATATTTTAAAAGCCGATGTGGTGATCGGGCTCTTTATCGGCGGGCTGATCCCCTTTGCCTACGTCTCAATGACGATGCAGGCGGTCGGCCGAGCGGCCTTCAAGATGGTGGAAGAGGTCCGGCGCCAGTTCCGGGAGATCAAAGGTTTGATGGAGGGGAAGGCTAAACCGGAGATCAAAAAATGTGTTGATATCGCGACCAGCGCGGCGCTGCACGAGATGGTCGTCCCCGGTATTTCCGCCGTTGTTATCCCGGTCGTGGTCGGGGTCGTGCTGGGCGGTGAAGCGCTCGGCGGCTTGCTGGCCGGGTCCCTCTGTGTTGGCGTGCCGATGGCGATCATGCTGGCCAACGCCGGCGCGGTTTGGGATAACGGTAAAAAGCTGATCGAAGAGGGTTACGCGGGCGGGAAGGGGACGCCGGTCCATGCCGCCGCGGTCGTTGGCGACACTGTCGGCGATCCGTTCAAGGATACCAGCGGTCCGGCAATGAACATCCTCCTGAAACTGATGTCGATCGTTTCCCTGGTCCTGGGCCCGGCGATCGTCCAGTTCCATCACATTCTGTTCAAGTAATAAGCGGTAAGCATTAAGTGAAAAGGGGAGCCTACGCGGCTCCCCTTTTTTATGTTATTATTAAGACGACTGTTTTGCGCCTATAGCCCCTCGACTGAGCTCGGGGCTATAGAGTCGCACGGAGCTTGCGCCTATAGCTCAGCTGGATAGAGTACTTCCCTGCGAAGGAAGGGGTCGGGCGTTCGAATCGCCCTAGGCGCATTTTTGGAGAGGTGTCCGAGTGGTTGAAGGAACACGCCTGGAAAGCGTGTTTACGGGAAACCGTAACGAGAGTTCGAATCTCTCCCTCTCCGTTCTTTCATGGAGGAGTGGCCGAGTGGTTGAAGGCGGACGCCTCGAAAGCGTCTTTACCAGCAATGGTAACGGGGGTTCGAATCCTCCCTCCTCCGATTGGCTAATATTATGATCAAGTTCGGGCCAGAAGGCTGGATCGCCAGGATTTCCGAAGAGTTCACCTTTGAGAACGTTATCAAGGTGGGGCGGGCGATCGCTGTTTATCTTTTAAGCCGCGAGCAGGGTGACAAACCTTTTCTGGTCAGCTATGACACCCGTTTCCAGGCTGAGCGCTTTGCTTTGGAGATCGTCAAGGTGTTGGAAGCGGCCGGGATCAACGTCCTCCTGACCGAACGCGATACCCCGACACCGATCGTCGCCTGGGAGACGGTCGATAAACGGGCGGCCGGCGCGGTTATGGTCACCGCCGGCTCGCACGGCGCTCAGTTTAGCGGTCTTAAATTTATTAAACCGGGCGGCGCGGTCTGCCTGACCGATTGCGTTCGGGAGATCGAAACTTATCTGTTCCTCGAGCGGTCCGGCAGCGGCGGCGTGAACCTACCCCACGATAAACTGCTCAGATATCAGGCGGCTGCCAGTCAGATCGGGCGAGTGGCCAGAGGAAAAGTCGAGCGTTTTGAGCCGCGGGAACGTTATTTTGGTTACCTCTCTGCCCAGGTCAGCCAGGCGCGGAGCAGGCCGTTGATCGTAGTTGATCCGCAGTTCGGGTCTGCCCGCGGTTATGTCGATCTTTTTCTGCAGCGCCTTGGCTGCCGGGTGGAGGAGCGGCACGGCCACCGTGATGTTCTCTTCGGCGGGCGAGAACCGGGTCTGACGGAACAACATCTGGCCGAGCTCAAAGCGAAGGTCCTGGAGCGGAAAGCCGACTGTGGCTTAGCCTTTAACAGCGACGCGAGCGCCTACGCGCTGATCGACCGCTCGGGCGGTTTTCACGCCGGAGCGGAGGCGGTGGATCCGATCCTGGCCGCGCTCCGTGCTATAATGTAGTAACGGGAGATGATCACAATGGCAAAAAAACTTAAGGCTGATCCTAACGTTAAGGTAGTGATGGATGAAGTGGAGATGAACCGGGTCCTGCGCCGGATCGCCCACCAGATCATTGAGACCAATAAAGGGATCGAGGGCTTATTGCTGGTCGGCGTGATGCAGCGGGGCGTGCCGCTGGCCAAGCGGTTGGCCGAGATGATCGAGCAGCAGGAAGGGAAAAGGGTCCCGGTCGGTAAACTGGATGTTTCTCTTTACCGCGACGATCTCAACAGCAAGGGGAAGTATGTCGAGGTCCGCAAATCGGATATTCCGTTCAAGATCGACGGCAAGGTCGTGGTCCTGGTCGACGACGTTATTTTTGCCGGCCGGACGACTCGCGCGGCGCTTGACGGCCTTAAAGATTACGGCCGGGCCGCCAAAGTCCAGTTAGCCTGTCTGGTCGACCGCGGCCACCGCGAATTGCCGATCCACCCCGATTTTACCGGTAAGGTCCTGCCGACCGCCAAAAAGGAAGAGGTCCGGGTCGAAGTGATGGAGATCGACGGGCTTGACCGGGTCGTCATCAAGTAGTTCATTCCGGGCTATCTTAGGAAGATCGTAAACTGATTTGGCCTGGGATTGACTGCCGCTTGGCGGGAGGAGAGTGCGGCCTGTTCGTGTTCCCGCAATTTTACCGCGTAATCCTGTTGGGTCCCGACCAGTGGATGGAGTTGCTGCGCCAGCAGCTGACGACCGATCAGATCGATCTCCACATAACGGGTGCGGCTGGACTGCTTTAGGGCCGGCACAAAGCTTCCTGCCGTTTCACTCCCCAGCAAATCGTTGTGCCGCAGGCCGCTGTAACTGGCGACTTTTTGACCATCGGCCAATATCCTGCCGATCGCTTTGGCCAGGCTTTGCCCGAATAGCTTGACGTTCCTGGGCCAGGGCTTGTTTACTTTTAATTCTGCCTGGTTCTCCGGTTGATAATATTCCTGGCTGGTCGGTCCCCCGGGATGGATAGTGATCCCTAGGCGGCGGCAGGTCGCCAGCAGTTCCCGGAAACCGCGATGCTCCGGCATGGCCGCGTAGGCGAACAGGCGGGGCGCCTGTTTTTGGTCGAGCGTGATGCGGGCTTCGCGGTAAGCGGCCAGCTCGTGCCTGACTTCCTGGTCGCTGAGCAGGAACTCCAGGACCAGGTGGCGGAAACCGCGCCGCCGCAACAGGGGGACAACTTCCCTGGTGAATTGTTCCAGGGTGGAGCGATCAGCCTTGCCGTCGTGATGGATCTCGCCAAAACCGACGACTGTCGGCGCGGTCCGGGAGAGGATCTTACTGACCAGGCAGCCAAGAGTGTTGGCCTGGCTGGCGATACAAGGTTGATCGGCGGTCGGCACCCCTGGAGACAGTTGAGCGGAACTGGTGATCATTGTCCCTCCTGCAGCTTGATAAACCGGTCAATTAATTATCCGGTCCTGCGGGGGGGAATTTCAGTAAAAAAAGCCCCCTTCCGGAGAAGGGGGCTGCTGGTCCTGGTTCAGGGACGAGTGCGCTGGTTAGTACAGTTCGGGGAAATTCTCTTTCATTGACTGGCCGATCTGATCGAGATATTTATCCACCGTTCTATCCAATTCCTTGAGGAGTTTCTCTCTCTCAGTCGGCTTAGCCGGTTGCGACGGGGTCGCCGTGGCATTAGTGACCGGTTCCTCTTTTGTCCCGAGATCTATCTTTCCGCCAGTGTCCCCGGCCAGCTTGGCATAGGCACCATCTAGCTCCGGGGTCGGTAAGGGCGATCTAAGGTCGGCCAATTTAACAGCCGGGCCGTCTTTGGTCAATTTGGCTAACGCGTTTTCGGCCGCCGCCGCACCATCATTCAGTTCTTGCCGTTCGCCGGTCCGGATATTAGCGGCGGTCTCTTCCGCAACGGCTAAGCTACTGTGAACGAAAGCATCTACCGGCAAGCCGGGCGTCATCTCCGGCCAGGCTTGGGCGAGTGAGCCGCCCAGCGCGTCTTTCATCGCGCCGACCAAATCATTGATCTCCTTTAGTGTGCTGGCTTTGTCGTTTTTTGGCGCCTGCTGTTCTGTCTGACCGGCAGTTTTTCTGTTCGTTTTGGGCTTTTGGGCAGTGACCTTTAACGGGGCAAAATTCATCTCAACCATTTGTCTGTACCTCCTGCGTATTTCGGGTATCTCAATTTTCCTTGACATTTTACTATCGGAACGGTGGCTGTATAACTTGCATTAATGTGTAGTATAATCTGCTCTATGGAAAGCGGGGAGTTGTTAGCTGGGCTGAATAGTCAGCAAAAGCTTGCTGTTATGCAAAAAAACGGCCCTTTGCTGGTCATCGCCGGCGCCGGGACAGGGAAAACTTCGGTGATCACCCGCCGGATCGCCTGGCTGGTTGCGCAGAAAATCGCAAAACCATGCGAAATATTAGCGCTAACCTTTACCGATAAAGCGGCCGATGAGATGGAGGCGCGAGTCGATCTCCTGCTCCCCTACGGCTATATAGATGTGGCAATTGCCACGTTCCACGCTTTTGGCGACCGGGTCCTGCGCGACCACGCGCTGGAGCTTGGCTTGCGGCCTGATTACAAAGTTCTCTCCCAAGCCGACCAGCAGATCTTTTTCCGCGAGCATCTGTTTGAGTTCCCGCTCAAGCGCTACAAGTCCCTGGGCGATCCGACCAAGCATGTCCAGGCGCTGCTGGGGGTGATCTCCCGGGCCCGGGACGAGGATGTTAGTCCGGAGAAATACCTGGTCTGGGCGAAGAAACAGACCGGCGACCCGCAACAGCTCGAGATCGCCAGGGTTTACAAGAAATATCAGGCGCTGAAAATTAAGCACGGTCTGATCGATTTTGGCGATCAGGTCGCTTACGCGCTCCAGCTCAGCCGGCAGAATAAGGGAGTATTGCGGGAGCTGCAAAAACGTTACAAGTATATTTTGGTCGACGAATTCCAGGACACCAATTATGCCCAGTTCGCTTTGTTGAAATTGCTGGCCGGAAAACAGGCGAACATCACCGTGGTCGGGGACGACGACCAGTCGATCTATAAATTCCGCGGCGCGGCGATCTCCAATATCCTCGGCTTTGAAAAAACATATCCGCGCTGCCGAAAAGTCGTTCTGACGCAGAACTATCGTTCCACTCAGTTGATCCTTGATACCGCCCACCGGTTGATCAGGCACAACGATCCGGAACGGCTGGAGATCAAAGCGAAGATCGATAAACAGCTGGTCGCGGCCAGCGGTGAGGTTGGCCGGCGGGTGGAGCAGCAGCATTTTGACCGGGTGACTTCCGAAGCGGATTGGGTCGCGAGGCTGATCAAGGTGAAGGTCGAGGCGAAAGAATATCGCTATCAGGACTTTGCCATCTTGGTCCGCGCCAATGCCGATGCCGAACCGTTCCGGCAGGCGCTGAACCTGCTACAGATACCGCACCAGTTTTCGGGGGGTGGGGGATTGTATGGATTGCCGGAGATCAAGCTGGTCGTCTCTTTTCTCCGCTCGCTTGGCGACCTGACCGATTCGGCCGCCCTTTTCAGCCTGGCGTTGACCGAACCTTACGGCCTGCAGGCGCTGGAGCTCCAGAAGATCAGCGCTTATGCCAACCGGCGCAATCTGACCCTTCATCACGTCTTTGCCCACCTTGACGAGTTCGATATCCTGGCGGACATCAAACCGGAGAGCAGAGCGACGGTCAGGCAGATCATGAGCGATATCGCCTATTACCTGGAATTTGCCAAAAGCCGGACGACCGGCGAGGTCCTCTATCAGTTCTTGAAAAAAAGCGGTTACCTGGCCGGTTTGACCGCCGCCCAAACCCCCGATAATGAGCGCCGGATCAGGAATATCGCCCGTTTCTTCGAGCGGGCCAGGGAGTTTAATCAGCTGGCGCAGAACGACCGGGTCGCCGAGTTCGTTAAATATCTCGACTTGCTCAAGGAGGCCGGCGACGACCCGGAGTCGGCTCAGCCCGATTTTGATGCCGAGGCGGTCAATGTCATGACCATTCATAAGGCCAAGGGGCTGGAGTTTCCGGTCGTTTTTTTGGTCGCCCTGGTCAACGAAAAGTTCCCGGTCCGCAGCCGCAAAGCGCCGATCGAGCTGCCGCTGGCGCTGGTTAAGGAAGAGGTCCCGGCCGGCGACCAGCACTTAAGCGAAGAACGCCGCCTCTTTTACGTCGGCCTGACCAGAGCAAAGCAGGAGCTTTACCTGACCTCGGCGGTCGATTACGGCGGCAAGAGAGACCGCAAAATTTCTCAATTCGTCCTGGAGGCGCTTGACCTTCCCAAAGTTGACCGGAAACTGCTGAAAAAGCCGGCGCTCGACCAGATCGAGCTGTTCGCGCCGGCCGAGCCGGCCATTCCGGCTGAACGGCCGCGGTCGGCCGCCGAGATCATTGCGCTGTCGCCTTACCAGATCGAAGATTATCTGACCTGTCCGCTTAAGTATAAATATGTCCACCTGCTCCGGGTACCGCTCTTGCCGAACCAGGCGATCATTTACGGTAAAGCGCTCCATCAGGCGGTCCAGGCGTACTTCACCGCGAAAAAGGGCCGGCGCCGGTTCACCCTCAAGAACTTGCTCGAGACGTTCGCCCATCACTGGTCGCCGGAAGGCTTTATCTCCCGCGCGCACGAGGAGCAGCGCTTCGCGGCCGGCCAAGCAGCCCTGCGCCGCTTTTATCGGACAGAAAAGAGCCGGGGCCGGCAGCCGCTCTACATCGAACACGAGTTTACCCTGCTTGAGCGGCAGGTCCAGATCAAGGGGCGGATCGACCTGGTCGAAGAGCTAAAAGTAAAAAGCCTGCCTGCCGGACAGGCAGGTAAAAAGTCAAAAGTAATAATCGTTGATTTTAAATCGTCGGAAGTCACCGACCAGAAAAAAGCGGACAGCAAGGTGCGGGAGAGTCTGCAGCTCGACATTTACGCGCTCGCCTGGCAGCAGCTGACCGGTAAACTGCCGGACGCCCTGGAACTGTATTTTCTCGACTCCGGGCTGGTCGGGTCGCTCGCGCCGAGCGCGCAGGACAGCGTTAAGACCTGGACTAAGATCGCCCGGGTAGCCGACGGTATCCGCGTTGGCGACTACCGGGCAACTCCCGATAAACGTAAATGTGGCTACTGCGCCTACAGCGAGATCTGTCCGAGTTCAGCGGTTTAGCTATTTCGCATAAGATATATTCTGTCGAATAGTCTGCGGCGCATGGGGGCTTTGCCCCCACAGCGATTTTGGTTGAACGTTATCCTTTTCGTTTTCTTTTCTCCCCCACCTACTTTCTTTTTCCAGAAAAGAAAGTAGGCAAAGAAAGCTGGCATAAGGGGTAAACCCCTTATGTATCCCCACGCGCCAAACTCGGCCGAATAGAGCTTCACTTTGTTCGCTCTATCGGCCTCAAACAGTGGCGCTGATAAGGAAGGGGACGGGAATCCGGAATTGAATAGATGTCAGGCGATTTCGCTTTACCTTGAAACCCTTGCGGATAACCGCGCTGGTCGGCGCTCCTCGTTTGACTCAGGGAGCGCGCAGCCGCGGAATTGCGAAATCGCTTGACCTCTCTTTTGTTACTTTTCTCTGTGTCAAGACAGAGAAAAGTAAGAAGAAAAAAAGGAAATAGAGTTTAATGGAAGTAAGCAGAATATATCTTATCCGACATTGAATGTGATAGAATTGCAAAAAAGATCGATCAGGAGGTAATTGGATGGAAATCGTGATCGTTGTTCTGCTGCTGGTGATCACAGGCTTACTGGTCTTTTTCCTTACCCGCGGACCAAAGTCCGGCGGAACGGACAAGATCATGATGGATATTATCGAGAATTTGCGGCGGGAGGTCGCCGATTCGACGACCAGGAACCGGCAGGAGATCCAGGCGAACCTGACGCAACTGAGCGATAAGCTGTCGGCCGGGCTGGTTGAATCGTCGCAGACGATCCAGCGGCAGTTCCAGCAGAGCGCCGGGATCATCAAAGACGTCACCGAACGGCTGACCAAACTGGATGAGACGAATAAACAGGTCCTCGACTTTTCCACTCAACTGCAAAGCCTGGAAAACGTGCTGCGCAATCCCAAGCACCGCGCGGTTTTAAGCGAATACTGGCTGGAGACGCTGCTCGGCAACGTCTTGGCGCCCAACCAGTACAAGATGCAGTATAAGTTCAAGGACGGCGACATCGTTGATGCGGCGATAATGTACCGCGACAAGATCATCCCGATCGATGCTAAATTCTCCCTGGAGAAATACAACCGGATCATGGCCGAGACCAACGAGGTCCAGCGCAAGGTGCTGGAAAAAGAGTTCAAGCAGGACCTCAAGGACCGGATCGACGAAACCGCCAAATATATCCGGCCGACGGAAGATACGACCGATTTCGCTTTTATGTTCATCGGCGCGGAAGGGATCTATTATAACCTGCTGATCTACAAGGTCGGCAGCGTCGAGATCTCGGCCCAGGACCTGATCGAGTACGCGTTCAAGAAGCACGTGATCATCGTTTCGCCGACCTCGTTCTTCGCTTATCTGGAGACCGTTCTGCACGGCCTCAAGGCGCTGCAGATGGAGGATAACGTCAAGGAGATCATTAAGAAGGTCGGCGAACTCTCCAAGCACCTGAACAACTACGACTCTTTCATGCAGAAGCTGGGGAACAGCCTGGGGACCTCGGTCAACCAGTACAATCAGGCGTATAAAGAGTTCGCCAAGATCGATAAGGATGTGGCTAAGCTGACCGCCGGCGAAGCGGGCGGCCAGATCGAGCCCAAATTATTGTCGTCATGAGCCCGGACAATATCACCTTCGACGAATTCCGAAAACTGGACCTGCGGGTCGCGCAGATCAGAGCGGTCGAGGAGATCGCCGGCGCCGATAAGCTCTATAAACTGCAGATCGACCTGGGGAGCGAGCAGCGGGAGCTGGTGGCGGGGATAAAACTGCATTACCGGCCGGACGAGCTGATCGGCCGAAAGATAATCGTGCTGGCCAATCTTGAACCGCGCGCGATCCGCGGCGTCACTTCGCACGGCATGCTGCTGGCGGCCGCGAACGAGGATAAAAGCGCGGTCGTTTTATTGACGGTGGAAAAGGATCTGCCGGTGGGAGCGAAAGTCTCATAATTCCGGTTGACAATCCCCCCCTTTAAGCTATAATTTTTTCAGCATGACCGACCGAATTTTGGAGATCGGAAGCGCCGGGCTGGAATCCACTGACCAGCAGGTCAAAAAACTGATGGACAACCTGGTCAATGCTGAGGTCCCCGGCTACAAAAGATCGGAAGTAGTCGTTAAAGGTTTTCCCGCCGCGCTTGAATCCGCTTCCCAGAAGTTCCAGCCGGTCAAACCGCAGGCCGACACGACTTTTTACAGCGAGCTCCCCGGCGCCCTGATCAAGACCGGCGGCGCGCTTGACGTCGCTATCGGCTCGGCCGGTTACTTTGTGGTCTCCGGCCAATGGGGCGAAGGCTATACCCGGGATGGCCGCTTCAAGCTCGACAACGACGGCCGGTTGCTGACGGTGGCCGGCAACTACCCGGTCCAGGGAGAAATGGGGCCGATCATTGTTACTCCGGGGACCGTGGTTGAGATCAACCAGGAAGGCGACGTGCTGGTCGACCAGGTCAAGGTCGATCGATTGAAACTGGTCCAGCCGGAACAACCGGGCGGACTGGAGCAACTGAGCGGCAGTCTCTTTAAACGCCAGGACGGGACGGTCGTGATGCAGCCGATCGATAACCCGCGCGTGATCCAGGGTTATGTTGAGTCATCGAACGTCAATCCGGTCGATGCGATGATGCAGATGATCGTGCTGGAACGGCAATACAGCCTCAACGGCAAAGTTGTTTCCACGCGGGACGGTAATTTGGGGCGGGCGATGGAGCTGGGCCGTCCCACCCAGTAGAGGAGGGTAAAACAATGTTTCAACCGCTATATGTCGCGGCGACCGGTCTTTCGGCGATGCAGGATGAGATCCTGAACATCACCAACAACCTGGCTAACGCCAAGACCGTGGCCTTTAAAAAATCACGCGCCGAAATGGAAAGCCTTTTCTACGTGGAAAAGAGCTTCAAGGATACGCTATACGAAGCAATGTCCGGGACCGAAGCGCCGCCGGTCAACGTGGAGTACGGGACCGGTGTCCGCGTGGCCGCTACGCCGAAGGACTTTGCCCAGGGGACGATCGAGATCACCAGTAACCCAACCGACCTGGCGATCCAGGGCGAAGGTTTCTTCCAGGTTCGAATGCCGGACGGCAGTTACGCTTACACCCGGGCCGGTAATTTCCACGTTGACAATGATAACAATCTGGTCGATCCGAACGGCCGGCTGCTGGCCGCCGCGATCACCTTGCCCGACAACACGACCTCGATCGTTGTCCGTCAGGACGGAACGGTCCTGGCGGCGACCGAGGGGAGCACCTCGCTGAGCGAGGTCGGCCAGCTGGCCATTTCCCGGTTCACCAATCCGGCCGGACTTAAATCGATCGGGCAAAATCTCTACGCCGCGACCCCGGCTTCCGGCGAACCGGTGACCGGTACGCCGAACCAGGACGGTTACGGCTCGGTTAACCAGTATTCGCTCGAGTCGAGCAACGTCGACGTTATTTCCGAAATGATGCGGATGGTCATGGTCCAGCGGGTTTTTGACACGGTCAGTAAAGCGGTGCAGAGCTACCAGGGGATGCTGAACACGCTGCAGCAGATGAAGCAGGGGTAAGGGGTAGAATATCAGGGTATCAGGATATCAGAAAATCAGAGAAATGAATAAACTGCTTATCAGTTTGATGGTCGGGTTGATGATCGCCAGCGGCGCAGCCGCGCTGAGCGATCCCGAGCAGCGGGTCGGCGCGGTCCTCAAGGATTTTATCGTTGCCAGGTATCCCGCTTGGGATCGGGCGGAGATCGTCCTGACCTATAAACAGGCGGACAAGGTTTGGGCGGCGCTCCGCGAACTTCCCGACCAGGCGGCGATCAGTGTGTTGCCGGTGATGCCGGATTTTAAACCAGCCGGCAACGTGATCTTCCCCTTGTTGGTCACCGGTGAGACCGGCGACAGCAAATTCCTCCTGCGCACCCGGGTCGAGGTCATGAAGAACGTGGTGGCGGTGGCTCAACCGATCAGGCGAGGGACCGCGCTGACGGCCGAACTGTTGAAACTGGAGAAGCGCGACGTGGCGCTTCTGCCGCCGAAGTATTTTACCGAGACGGCGGGACTGGGCAGTTGGGAAGCCAGGATCGGGATCCCGGCTAACAGCACGCTTTTTGTCTGGATGATCGGCGCCCCGCCGCTGCTCAGACGCGGCAGCCAGGTCGACCTCCTGGTCAGCGCGCCCGGTTTGTTGGTCAAGGCGAAAGGCGAGGCGTTGGAAGACGGCCAGCCTGATCAGCTGATCAAGGTTAAACGCCTGGACTCCGGTAAGATCCTGGCGGCCAAGGTTAAAAGTACCAATGAAGTAGAGGTAACTGTCGAATGAATAAAAAACTGCTGGCGCTCGGATCACTTTTACTGGCGTTGACGGTGTCGGCCGGCGCGGACTCGCTCTGGGGCGATAACAGCGCTTCGCCGTACTCGACCCAAAAAGGGTACAAGGTTGGCGATATCATCAACATCATCGTTTTGGAAAGCACCTCGGCCAAGAGCCTAGCCGGCAGTAAGTCTGACGTTAAAGATGACCTGAACGCCAAGTTGACCCACACGCTGGCCCGACTGGCGCCGGTGATCGGGACCAATACCCAGATCGCCGGGTCGGCCCAGAACAAGTACATCGGCGACGCGTCGACCAACCGGGGGAACAATGTTTCCGCCCGGATCGCCGCCTGGGTGACGGAAGTCCTCCCCAACGGCAATCTGAACATCAAAGGTTTACACCGGGTCGAGGTTAACGATGAGCTGCAGGAGATCTCGATCACCGGGCAGATCCGGCCGAAGGATGTCAGCGGAGGGAACACGATCTATTCCTATCAGGTAGCTAACGCCGAACTGGCGGTCAAAGGGACGGGCGCGGTAGCCGACAGCAGTTCACCCGGCTGGCTGACCAGGATATTTAATTGGATCTTTTAGGAGGACCTAGTGAAATTTAACAGGCTGATCGTCCTGGCCGCGATCCTGACCGTGCTGGCGACCGCCGCTACGGCAGCGATGCCGGCTTCGCGCGTCAAAGACCTCGCTTCGGTCCTGGGCGCCAGGGAAAATCAGCTCCTCGGTTTCGGCCTGGTCGTCGGACTCAACAATACCGGCGACAAGACCCAGACCGGCTTCACTCAGCAGGCGCTGACTAACCTATTGTCGCGCATGGGCGTGGTCCCGCAGGTCGTCGATTTTAAGTCGCGCAATGTCGCCGCGGTCATGGTCACCGCCACTCTGCCGCCGTTCACCCCGGCCGGCCAGAAACTGGACGTGACCGTCTCGTCGGTCGGCGACGCGACCTCGCTGCAGGGGGGGACCTTGCTGATGACCCCGCTGCAGGGCGCGGACGACCAGGTTTACGCGGTAGCGCAGGGGAGCCTGGTGGTCGGCGTCGATCCCGCCTCGCCGAGCGTTCCTTACGCCCGGCAGCGGCAGGTCACGGTCGGCCGGATACCATCCGGGGCGCTGGTTGAAAAAGAAGTCCCGGTCACGCTGGCCGGCAAGGCCGGATTGTCGATCGTCCTCAACGAACCCGATTTCACGACCGCCAATCGCCTGGTTAGCGCGATCCGCACGGCCGGGTTTGACGCCACCGCCCGCGACGCCGGCACGATCACGGTGCCGCTCTCCGGCGAGGACATTGTCACGATGATCGCCCGGATCGAAAATCTCAAGATCACCCCGGACACGGTCGCCAAGATCGTGATCAACGAACGGACCGGCACCGTGGTGATCGGCGAGAACGTAGTGCTGGCGCCGGTCGCCGTCTCTTACGGCGGGATCGACGTCTACATCGGCGGGATCGATCTTTATTCGGAGGGGACCAACTCCGAGAACATCGAGGGGGAAACCCGCTACACCGCCCAGGGCAAAGCCCGGATGAAGAAGAAAGAGACCAAGCTGACCCTGGTCCCGGCGGCGCCGACCCTGGCGACGTTGGTCCGGGCGCTGAACACGATCGGCCTGTCGAACAAAGACCTGATCGCGATCCTGCAGGCGATGAAAAAAGCGGGCGCCATCAAGGCAGAGCTGGAGGTCATATGATCGAGGCGGTCCAAACCGGTTTACCGGTCAGCGGCGCTCCCGTCGGAGCGACCGCGACCAGGCGGCAGCAGGCGGAAGTGGAGTTTATGACGATCTTTTACAAGGAGATGCTCAAGCAGGTCTTCAAGACGCCGCGGTTAAGCGGTGAAGACGAGGAAGAAAGCGGTTTCAGCTCCGCGCTGACCGCGATGAACTCCGACCTGCTGGCGGAAAAAATGGCGGAACAGATGGTTAAAAGCGCCCTGGCTAACCGGCAGTGGTCCGGTCTCGGCGCACCGGCGGTCGGCCAATGAGCAAACCATCGGTCGCCAAACAGAAAAAATCGAGCGGGCCGGCCAGGGTGCTGATCCAGGGATCGGTCGAGGCGTACATGCCGCTGGTCCATTCGATCGCTTCGATGGTTTCGGGCAAAGGTTTGCCGCCGAACATCGAGTACGACGATCTGGTCTCCGACGGGACGGTCGGCCTGATGAAAGCCTGGGAGAATTTTGACCCCAAACGGGGGGTCAAATTCGAGACCTACGCCTCCTACCGGATCCGCGGCGAGATGCTGGACGGTCTGAAGAATTACAGCCCGGTCCCGTACCGGGTCCAGGTGATGGTCCGCGATCTGGCCAAAAAAGGGGTCAAGTCGGTCATCAGCAAAAAAGAAGCGGCGGAAGAAGAGCTGCTGGAAAAGCGCGAGCTCTCCGAAGACGAGTTCAAGCAGGCGCTGAAACGGATCAAGAAGATCGTTTCGGCGTCGGCACTGATGTACCTGCTCTCCATCCAGGGGATGTCGGAGGCTGGCGTCGAGCCGCAGGTCTCCAATGAGGGGACGCCCGATTCCGAAGCGGATTTTGCCGAGCTTAAGGAGCGGATCCGCGGCGCGGTTTACGACCTGCCGCAGCAGCAGCGCCAGATCATCGAGCTCTTTTTCCATAAAGGGATCAATCAGAAGACGATCGCCGAGAAGCTGAGGCTGTCGCGGCCCAAGGTCTGCCGGGTGATCAGCAAAGCGATCGAAGCGCTGAAAAAGAAGGTAAAGTAAAATGGTCTTTTCGCCGGTCGAGATCTTTGACAGTTCTTTCGGCGGCCTGGAAAGAGCGATGCAGGTCGCGACCCAGAGACAGATGGTCATCGCGCAAAATATCGCCAACGCCAAAACGCCGGGTTACCGGGCGATGACCTTTGATGAACAGTTGATGAAAGCGGTGGAACGGGCCGAACGGCGCGATGTCGTCCTGGAGGACGAACTGTCGGCCCTGACCGAGAACTCGGTAAAGTATTCCGCGGTCACCAAGCTGATGACCGCCAAGCTCAATGTCCTGAAGACGATCGTCACGCAGGGAAGGAGATGATGAGCGATGGGCTTTGATGACGCGCTGGAAATAAGCGTTTCCGGGGTTGAGGCGCAGCGCCGGACCATGGAGCTGATCTCGTCTAACCTGGCGAACATCAGTACGACCCGCACCGCTTTTGGCGGTCCCTACCGGCGCAAGATCGCTGTTTTGGGCGAAAAACAGATCTCCTTTGATCAGGCCCTCGGTGAGGCGCAGTTGCGGCTGACCGGGACCGCGGGCGGGAACGGGGGCGTGGCGGTGCTGGACGTGGTCGAAGACAGTTCCCCTTTGCCCAAGGTCTACAATCCCGGCCACCCCGACGCCGACGAGAACGGCTACGTCCAAATGCCCAACGTCAATATGTCCAACGAAATGATCGACATGATCATGACTTCCCGGCTGTACGAAGCGAACATTACCGCGTTCAACGCGACCAAAAAAATGATGCAGGACACGCTGGCGATCCAGTAAGTGTCCGACTGGAGGGGGTAAAACATGGTGCAGGGGATCGATCCGGTTTCCGCTAACCAGCGCCTGGCCCAGATACTGGGCGATGAGCCGTTAATGGCCCAGGCCGAATCGCCCGTGCAGATGGGACAGGGTGCGGGCGGTGTGACCCGGGCCGGTTTTACCGGCAATGCCTTTGACGACCTGCTCGGCAAAGCGATCGAATCGCTCGACGGGGTCAGCAAAACCGAGTTCCACGCCAATCAGGTGATCGACCAGTACATCAAGGGTAAGGCCGATCTCCAGGAGGTAATGGTCGCCCAGTCCAAAGCGACCATTATGGCCCAGCTGGCAGTGACGACGGTCAACGCGGCGGTCAACACCTTTAAAGAAATAACGCAGATGCAGATCTGATGGATAGCGGTAAGCTGTAGGTCGTAAGCGGTAAGTTGTAAGTTAAGAAAAGAAAGGGGACAAGATGGCGGAACCAGCGGGCGGTTTTGATCTGCGCCGATTGATCTTGGTCGGCGGCGTGATGCTTGTGGTCCTCTTTTCCGTGCTCTTTTTCGTTTTTCGCAGCTGCGCTCCGGCCCTGAGCGAGTCGGCGGCGCGCAAGCCGGGGTATACCGTGATCTATTCCAATCTCGACCTCAAGGACGCCGCCAACGTCATTGCCCGGCTCAAGGAGAGCAATCTCCCGTACGAGATCAGGGATGACGGCCGGGCGATCGCCGTCCCCAAAGAAAAAGCCGACCAGGCGCGCCTGAGCCTGGCGGAAAAGAACCTGCCGGTCGGCGGCTCGGTCGGCTGGGAGATCTTCAACGAATCCAAACTGGGCGCTACCGATTTTGACCGCCGGATCCAGCTGATCAGAGCGATCTCCGGCGAACTGGCCCGGATGATCAGGCGGATCAACGGGGTTGAAGAAGCGACCGTCCAGGTCGTGATCCCCGAGACCAAACTGTTCGCGGCGACGACCGCCCCGGTGACCGCCGCGGTCATGCTCCGCCTGCGCCCCGGTTTTATGTTGGCGCCGGAAAAGATCAACGGCATCGTTCACCTGGTCGCCAGCAGCGTGGAAAATCTGCAATTGGAGAATGTCACCGTGGTCGATGACACCGGGCGGATCCTGACCGGGAAAATGGCGGCGCTGACCACCCGGCTGGCTGCCAGTCCGCCGCCGCCGGCCGAGCGTCCGGTTGAGATCAAAGAACCGGAGCCGTTGCCTCCATCGCCGGATGTGGTGATGAGGAGGCCGGTCGCGATCGCGACGGTGGAAGTGAGCAAAACGGCCAAGCCGGTAACCGTGGAAGCGGTGCTGACCCGGCCGGCCACCCTGACCGCCACGGAGAAACTGAAGATCAAGATCCAGACTAAAAAAGAGCTGGAGCAGGAACTGGCCGGCAAAGCCCAGGAGCTGCTCAATCGCTTTTACCCGCTCAACAGCGTGATCGTTCGGGTCACGGCTGACTTTAAACCGGCTAAAGAGAACGAACTGCGCAATAAAGAGCTCCAGATCAAAAAGATCACGACGGTGATCCTGGTCGACAACCGGGTCGATTTTAATGCCAATCTGAAGCAGGCGACCTTCACGACCGTCGCCGCCGCGGTCAACTACCACAAAAAGCGGGGCGACCGGATCATCCTGCAGCGGGTTCCGTTCCATCTGGCGACCCCGCCGCTTAGCCAGGCGAAGGGCGTAACCGGGCAGGCTGTCCGCCAACCCGGGCGGGCCCTCCAGCTCTGGGGGACACTGCTGACCGCGCAAAGGTTGATCGGCGCCGGGATCGCCTTTGTCCTGCTCGTCCTGGTCTTCTGGTTCTTTACCGGCCGGTCCAGGCGGCCGGAGCCGCTCGGCGCGCCCCCCGTTCAGGAGCGAGAGAATGTGTCCAAACTTGATCAGGTCAGGAACGCGGTCGTCCAGGACCCGGAGAAGATCGCGGCCCTGCTAAAAAAATGGTTGAGCGAATAATATGGCATTGACCGGACGAGAAAAAGCGACGATATTTCTTTCCCTCCTCGGGGCGGACGTTTCCGCCCGGGTGCTCCGTTATCTGCCGGATGAGCTGGCGGACGTGATCGCCGCCGGGATCAATCACCTGCCGACCCCTTCGCCGGATGCGCTGGCCGAAATAATGGCCGAATACAACAGTTTTTTGGCTTTACCACCGCCGATCGAAAGGACCGAACAGATCGTTTATGAAACGGCGCCAGCCGTCGCCCGCAAGAATTACGCGCCGCTCCTTTACGAGCGGCCGCAACTGGCCGCCTTTATTGTCTCTTTGCTGCCGGCCGATGAACGGGAAGCCGCCTTGCGCGCTTTTCCCAAGAACCGGGCGGCGATCGAAGAATTGCTCACCGCATTAAAAGAGAACGATCTGCAGCCCAAGATAGCGGAACGCCTGCGGCAGCAGTATGCCGGGATCATCTTTTAAATCATGGGCCTGATCAAACGAGATCAGCTGCAGGATACGGGCGAGGTCCTGATCGAAAAACCGAATGAAACCGTGACCCACCGCCCGGCGCCGCGATTGGTGATCGCCGCCGATGATCTTCCCCGGGCGCAGAACGAGGCGGAGCGGATCATCGAACAGGCGCAGCATGAAGCGGCCGCGCTGGGGCAGGAGGCCAAAGAAGCCGGCCGCCGGGAAGGTTTGGAGGAAGCGGCCGCGCGGGTCGATGAGGCGCTCTCCACTCTCAATCAAGCGGTCAAAGAACGCAAGCGGATCATCAAGGACGCCGAAGGGGAACTGCTCCGGCTCTCGCTCAAGATCGCCGAACAGATCATCCGCTCCGAGGTCTCGCTCCACCGCGACGTTTCGCTCAACATCGTTTCCGAAGCGATCAGCCGCGTCTCCGACCGGGAACAGATCATTGTTCGGGTGAACCGCGACGACGCCGAGTACCTCAAGCGCTACAAGGACCGTTTGGCCGGAATGATGGACGGCGTTAAAAGTTTTTCGATCATCGAGGACGCCAACATCGAACCGGGCGGCTGCGTGATCGAGACCAACCTCGGTTTTATCGACGCCAGGATCGCCACCAAGCTCCGCTCGATCGAAGAAGCCCTGCAAAAAGATTACAGCGAAGAAAACCGGTAACATGGACTACGCCATCGATTTTGAGAAATACCATAAAGCGGTCGACCGCGCGGAGCTGGTCCGGGTGATCGGCAAGGTCGTGCAGGTGGTCGGTTTGATCATCGAGGCGCAGGTCGGCGGAGTATCCGTCGGTGATCTCTGTTCGATCCGGCTGGAGAAAGAGGGGCGCGAGCAGTTCGCCGAGGTGGTCGGGTTCAAGGAAAGCCGGGTGCTGCTCATGCCGCTCGGTTCGACCGCCGGGATCGGTCCGGGCGCCCAGGTTACCGCCGTCGGCCATCCGCTCAAGGTCCGGGTCGGCCCCGACACGCTGGGCCGGGTGCTCGGCGGCCTGGGTGAACCGATCGACGGCAAGGGGCCGGTCCTGGGTGAGACCGACGCCCCGCTAGATGCCGATCCTCCCGATCCGGTTAAACGGCCGCGGGTGACCGATGTGATGCGCTGCGGCGTCCGGGCGATCGACGGGATGCTGACGGTCGGCAAGGGGCAGCGGATCGGGATCTTTGCCGGCTCCGGCGTCGGCAAGTCGACCCTGATGGGGATGATCGCCCGGAACGCGGAAGCGGACGTCAACGTCATCTGCCTGGTCGGTGAGCGCGGCCGCGAAGTGCGCGACTTTATCGAAGAATCGCTCGGCGAGGAGGGGCTAAAAAAGTCGGTGGTTGTGGTCGCCACCTCGGACCAGCCGCCGTTGATCCGGCTGAAGGCGGCGTTCGTCGCTACCGCCATCGCCGAATATTTTCGCAACAACCGGAAAAAAGTCATCCTGATGATGGATTCTGTCACCCGATTCGCCATGGCGCAGCGCGACATCGGCCTGGCCGCCGGCGAGCCGCCGACCACCAAGGGATATACCCCGTCGGTCTTTGCCCTGTTGCCGCGCCTGATGGAACGTTCGGGGACCTCCGAGAGCGCAAGTATCACCGCTTTTTACACGATCTTAGTTGAGGGGGATGATTTTAACGAGCCGATCGCCGATCACGCCCGCTCGATCCTTGACGGGCACATTGTCCTCTCCCGCGACCTGGCGGCGCGCAACCATTACCCGGCGATCGACGTCCCGCACAGCGTCAGCCGGATCATGACCAACCTGGTCTCGGACGAGCAAAAAGCGGCGGCCGGCAAGCTGCGTGAGGTTCTGGCGCGTTACGCGGAGGCGGAAGACCTGATCAATATCGGCGCTTACGTCAAGGGGAGCAACCCGAAGATCGATTACGCTCTCTCCAAGATCGATCAGGTCAATGAGTTCCTGAAACAGGGGACGTTCGAAAAGATCGAATTCGAAGAAACGGTCGAAAGATTGCTCAGTATCTTTAATTAAATACCATGGCCAGAGCACCCAAGCCGGGCAAAAAATTCAAATACGATCTGACCGCGGTCCTCAAGGTCCGCGAGATCCGCGAGAAGAAGGAACAGGAAAAGTTCGCGGAGAAGAACCGCGAGTACCTGACGGAGAAGCAGCGGGAAGAGGCGATCGCCGCCGAAAAGCGGGGGAAGGAAGAGGAGCTGCGCGGGGTCTTTCGCCAGGGGCCGATCGCCAATTTCCACAAGGTTTTGCAGCGGCGGGCCCACCTGGACGTGCTCAAAGACGATCTGGCCGAGCAGGTCGATAAGGTGATCGAAGCGAGCAAGCGGCTGGAAGAGCAGCGAGCCAAACTGGTCGAAGCGGTCAAAGATAAGAAGATCATGGAAAAACACAAAGAAAAGAAGCTGGATGAATACAATAAGCTGATGTCAGGGCTGGAAATGAAATTTATGGACGAGATCGCGACCCAGCGGTTTAAGCGCGGGAAAGAGCCTTCGTAACTTTACCCGCCTTCAGGCATTTGGTACAGACGTATTCCTTCAGCTTTTTCCCCTTAACGAGGATCTGCACCTTCTGGAGATTGGGCAGCCAGCGGCGTTTGGTCTTCCGGTTGGAGTGGGAAACGCTGTTCCCGACCACCGGTTTTTTATCGCAAATAAAGCACTTTCGGCTCATAACCTTACTATGATAGAATATTTTGACTGCGATGTCAATTATCAAGCTGGAGACCCCCCTCCAGTATCTTAAGGGGGTCGGACCGAGGCTGGCGGCGATCTTTGCCAAGGTCGGCGTCCGGACGATCGAAGATCTTCTCTATTTTGTTCCCCGCGCTTACGAGGACCGCCGTAATCTCCTGCCGATCGTTAAGGTCCGGCCGAACGAGCTGGTCGTGGTCAAGGGGGATATCCTCAGGGTAGAGTCGCAGCGGACGCGGAGCCGCTTTTCTGTCCTCAAGGTTTACCTGAGCGACAAGACGGCAACCATTCAGGCGGTCTGGTTCAACCAGCCGTATCTGACCAAGCTCTTCCGCCGGGGGGTGCGGCTGATCGTCTCCGGCAAGGTCGAGTATTCCCAGTACGACGGGTTGCTGCAGCTGCAGGTCCGCGATTTTGAGATCGATACCGGTGAAACCTTGCCGATCGTCCCCAAATATCACCTGACGGAAGGGCTCTACCCGAAGAAACTGCGGGCGGTCATTGCCAGCGCCCTGGCGCTCGGTCTGCCGCTTTTGACCGACGAAAAAATCCGCGCCGCGCTGCTTGCTCTGCACCAGCCCAAAGAGTTGACCGTGATCGAGCCGGCGCGGCAATATCTCGCTTACGAAGAGCTCTTCCTCTTTCAACTCGGCATTCTCCTTAACCGCCAGCGCTACCATGAAGAACTGCAGGGGAAGGTCCTGGCGATCGCGGAGAGCGACCGGGCCGAATTTCAGGCCAGCCTTTCTTTTAAATATACCGCCGCCCAGCAGCGGGTGCTGGAAGAGATCGTCGTTGACCTGCGCTCCGGCCGCCCGATGAACCGGCTGCTGCAGGGGGACGTCGGTTCCGGCAAAACGGTGATCGCCGCGGAGGCCGCTTATCTGACCGTCCGCAACGGTCTGCAGGCGATCGTCCTGGCCCCGACCGAGATTCTGGCTAACCAGCATTACAAAAAAATGACCGAACTGCTCAAGCCGCTGAAATGCCGCGTCGCGCTGCTGACCGCGGCCACTTCGTCGGAGGAGCAGCGGGCCAAAGTGTTCAAGGCTGACGTGATCGTCGGCACGCACGCCCTGCTGGAAGAGAACGTCAGGCTGCGCGAGCTGGGGCTGGTGGTGATCGATGAACAGCACCGCTTTGGCGTCCACCAGCGGGCGGCGCTGATCAAAAAAGGGAGCGCCCCGCATACGCTGGTGATGACGGCGACGCCGATCCCGCGCTCGCTCGCCCTGACGCTCTACGGCGACCTCGACCGCTCGGTGATCGACGAGCTGCCGCCCGGCCGGACGGCGATCAAAACTTACTACGTGCCGGAGAGCAAGCGAAGCGGCGCCAACGATTTTATCCGGCACAAGATCAGCGAAGGGCGGCAGGTCTTTGTTGTCTGCCCGCTCGTTGAAGAATCAAGCGAGCTCGACTTAAAGGCGGCCGAGGGGGAAGCGGAGCGGCTGCAAAAGCAGGTGTTCCCCGAGTTCCAGGTCGGCCTGATCCACGGCCGGCTTAAAAGCGACGAGAAAGAGGCGATCATGAAAGCCTTTCTCAAGAACAAGCTTCAGCTCCTGGTCTCGACCACGGTGATCGAAGTCGGGATCGATGTTCCCAACGCCACGGTGATGGTGATCGAGCACGCCGAACGCTTTGGTCTGGCTCAGCTCCACCAGTTAAGAGGGCGGGTCGGCCGGGGCGGGCACGAGTCGTACTGTTTTTTGATCGGTAACCCGAAGACCGAGATCGCCAAAGCCCGGATCAAGGCGATGCTGGAGAGTACTGACGGTTTTAAGATTGCCGAAGAGGATCTCCGCCTGCGGGGGCCGGGCGAGATGCTGGGGAGCCGCCAGTCCGGGTTGCCAGACTTCCGCGTCGCTGATATAATCAGGGACGAAAAGCTCCTGCAGACGGCGCGGGCCGCTGCCCGGGAACTGATCGAAAAAGAGCCGGAAATTGCGCGTCATCGCTGGGAAAGCCAAGGGGAAAGGCTTAAAAACTCCCAAGAAAAGCTGGAGCATACGGCCTTTAACTGATCAGGCCCGCGGGGCCCTGTTTAATATTCTGGCGACCCGGACGCCGGACGCCCGTTTTCTCGATGTTTTTGCCGGGACCGGCGCGGTCGGGATCGAAGCGCTGTCACGCGGCGCGGCGCTCGCCATCTTTGTCGACGCGAGCCGGCACGCCGTCTCGCTGATCCGGGAAAATCTCGCCCTGACCGGTTTGAGCGACCGGGCCGAAGTCTACGCCATCGACGCGCTCCGGGCGGTGACGATCCTGGCCGGCAAAGGGGCGGAGTTCGACCTGATCTATCTGGGCGCACCGTACAACGATCCGGCCCTGGAAAAAGTCCTGCAGAAGCTGACGGAGACCAGCTTGCTGGCGCCGAACGGAATTCTGATCGCGGAGCACCGCCGCCAGCACGCGCTGGCGGCAAGTTACGGCCCGTTCAAACTGGTCCGGGAGTCGCGCTACGGCGAGACGGTCCTGGCCTTCTACAAGGGAGAACAATGAAGATCGCGGTTTATCCGGGGAGTTTTGATCCGATCACCAACGGCCATCTCGACGTGATCGAGCGGGCGGCCCGGTTGTTCAATAAGGTGGTCGTGGCGGTCAGCCGCAATCCGGAAAAGCAGCACTTTTTCGCTTTCGGGGAACGGCTGGAGATGATCAAGCTTTCCGTGACCCACCTGAAAAACGTGACGGTCGACAGTTTTGACGGTCTGCTGGTCGACTATGTCCGGGCCAAAAAGGCCCGGGCGATCGTCCGCGGCCTGCGGGCGGTCTCCGATTTTGATTACGAGTTCCAAATGGCACTGACCAACCGGCGGATGGCGCCGCAGATCGAAACGGTCTTTTTGATGACCGACTACCGCTACTCGTACCTGAGCTCAAGCTTTGTCAAACAGATCGCCGATCTCGGCGGCGATGTCAGCACTTTTGTCCCGCCCGCCGTGGCCCGGAGACTGAAAAAAGGAGCGCGATAACCATGGAGATACTGGGGATCCTTGATACGCTGGAATCGGTCATCATCGACAGTCCGCGGCTGCCGTTCACCAAAAAGCTGGTCGTTGACGAGGACAAGGTGCTGAAGATCATCGACAAGCTGCGGACGGTCATCAGCAGCGGCGGTGAGTCGCCGCTGGGCCGGGGCGGCCGGCGGCTGAATGCGGCGGAGGAGACGACCGACAGTGCCGACAGCGAACGACGGCCGCAGCCGGAGAACAAAGCGGTCGAAGTGATCGAACAGGCGTACCAGATGGCGAAAGAGATCCGGGAAGGGGCCGACAAGTACGCCGATGAAGTGCTGGCCAACCTCGAGGCCACATCGGCCCGGATCTTACGGACGATCAAGGCGGGACGGGAGCGGCTGAGCAAGACCGTGCCGGCCAAGGCGGAAAAATGAAACGGGCCGACAGCCGGACGCCGGCCCAGATCAGAAAGACCAGGATCGTCCGGAATTACCTGAAATACCCGCACGGTTCTGTCCTGATCGAAATGGGCGATACCAAGGTGATCTGCACGGCGATCGTTCAGGAGGAAGTGCCCAGACACAAGCGCGGCTCCGGCTCGGGCTGGGTCACCGCCGAATACGCGATGCTTCCCGGCTCGTCCGCCCAGCGGATCCAGCGCGAAAAGAACCTGAAAGGGCGGACCGCCGAGATCCAGCGGCTGGTCGGCCGCTCGCTCCGCGCGGTCGTCGACCTGAACAAGCTGGGCGAGCGGACGATCATGCTCGATGCCGACGTCATCCAGGCCGACGGCGGGACCCGGACCGCCTCGATCACCGGCGCTTTTGTCGCCCTCTGCGACGCGGTCAACTGGCTCCGGGCGGAGGGGAAGATCGACGCCAACCCGATCAGGGAATACCTGGCGGCGGTCAGTGTTGGGGTGGTCAACGGCACGCCGGTCGTCGATCTACCATACGAGGAAGACTCGCGGGCTGAAGTCGACATGAACGTGGTGATGACCGAGTCCGGCAAGCTGGTCGAAGTGCAGGGGACAGCCGAGGGCGAGCCTTTTTCACGTAAGACCCTCGACCAGTTGATCGAGCTGGCAAGCAAGGGGATCGAGCAGCTGATCGCGATCCAGAAGAAAGTGTTAAGAATTAAGGAGTAAGGGATAAGTATGAAAGGAATTATTCTAGCCGGGGGGACGGGTTCGCGGCTTTATCCGCTGACCAAGGTGACGAATAAGCATCTGTTGCCGGTCGGCCGTAAACCGATGATCTATCACCCGATCGGCAAGCTGACCGAGGCGGGGATCGAGGAGATACTAATCGTCACCGGGGTGGAACACATGGGCGATATCGTCACTCTGCTCGGGAGCGGCAAGGAGTTCAAATGCCGCTTTACCTACAAGGTCCAGGACGAAGCGGGGGGGATCGCTCAGGCGCTCGGTCTGGCGGAAAATTTCGTCGGCCAGGACAAAATGGTTATTATTCTGGGAGACAATATCTTTCAGGACAAGCTGACCCCGTTCGTTAAAAAATTCGACCAGCAGGCTAAAGGGGCCAAGGTGCTGGTCAAAGAAGTGAGTGACCCGCAGCGTTTTGGCGTGATCGAAATGCAGGGTGACAAAGTTATCTCCATCGAAGAGAAACCGAAACGGCCCAAGAGCGATCTGGCCGTGACCGGGGTTTATTTCTACGATCACGAGGTCTTCAAGATCGTCCGGAACCTGCGGCCGTCCGGCCGCGGAGAGCTGGAGATCACCGATGTCAACAACGCGTATCTGAAGCGCGGCGAGCTTACCTACGATATCCTGAGCGGCTGGTGGAGCGATGCCGGGACGTTTGAGTCGCTGGAAAAGGCGACCTTGCTGGCGGAGGGTCGGATCAAACTATGAAGGTGATGGTGACCGGCGGCGCCGGTTTTATCGGCAGCAATTTTATCCGCCACATCCTCAAGGCTCATCCGGATTGGGAAGTGATCAATTTCGATAAATTGACCTATGCCGGTAATCTGGAGAATCTGGCCGATCTGGCCAATGATCCGCGGTATTCCTTCGTGCAGGGGGATATTTGCGACCAACAGGCGGTCGAGGAAGCGATCGCCCGCGTCGGTTGCGGCGGGCTGGTCGTTAATTTCGCGGCCGAAACCCACGTGGACCGCTCGATCGTCTCCGCCGGCTCATTCGTCCAGACCGATGTTTTTGGCACCTACAATCTGCTGGAAGCGGTCAAGAAATTCAATGTGGCACGCTACCTGCATATCTCGACCGACGAGGTCTACGGCAGCCGCGAGACCGGCTCGTTTACCGAAGAGTCCAACCTGGAGCCGAACTCACCGTACGCGGCCTCTAAAGCGGGGGGAGACCTGGTCGTCCGCTCTTATTTCCAGACCTTTAAGCTGCCGGTGATCATTACCCGCTCGTCCAACAACTACGGTCCTTATCAGTATCCGGAAAAAGTGATGCCGTTATTCATCACCAACCTCCTCCAGGGAGAGAAAGTGCCGCTTTACGGCGACGGCAAGAACGTCCGTGATTGGCTGTACGTCGTTGATAACTGTGAAGCGCTCGACCTCGTGCTGCAAAAGGGGGAGGTTGGCGAAATTTACAATGTCGGCGGCGGCAACGAGCGCGAAAACATCGTGGTCACCAGGCAGATCCTCCTAGAGTTGGGGCTGGGCGAAGAGATGATCCAGCCGGTTAAGGATCGCCCCGGCCACGATCGCCGCTACTCGATCGACTGTGCCAAGGTGGCGAAACTCGGCTGGCGGCCGCGCACCAGGTTTGAGGATGGTTTAAAACAGACCGTGGCTTGGTACAAGAACAACCGCGACTGGTGGCTGAAGATCAAGGAGAAGTCGGCCGACTTCAAAAAGTTCTACGCCGACTGGTATAAAAGGTGATGGCGACCTAAAGGTCGCCGCTACTGAGCCTGAACGGCCGTTATGGCCGTGATATTGACGATGTCGTCGACGCTGCAGCCCCGGGAGAGATCGTTGACCGCCTTGGCTTCCCCCTGTAATAAAGGACCGAACGCCTGCGCTCTGGCCAGCCGTTCGGTGATCTTGTAACCGATATTGCCGGCGTCGAGGTCAGGGAAGATCAGGATATTGGCTTGACCGGCGACCAGGCTTCCCGGTGCCTTGCGCTGGCCGATCGCCGGGATCAGCGCGGCGTCAAACTGCAGTTCGCCGTCGATCAGCAGTTCCGGCCGTTTGCTCTTGGCCAGTTTGGTGGCGGCGATGACCTTGTCCACGTCCGGATGGACAGCTGAGGTCTTGGTGGAGAAAGAGAGCATGGCGAGGCGCGGCTCGCTCCCCATCAGCTTGATGTACGACTCGGCGGTTTGCACGGCGATATCGGCCAGCTGTTCCGCGGTCGGGTTGGGGACAACGCCGCAGTCGGCGTAGAAGAGCACCCCGTCGTCGCCGAACTGCTTATCCCTGAGGACCATGACGAAAAAGCTGGAGATGATCGACTGGCCCGGCGCCTTGCCGATGCAGTCGATCGTCGCCCGCAGCGTATCGGCGGTGAAATGGGTCGCGCCGCTGACCATCCCGTCGGCCTCGCCCCGTTCGACCAGCATGGCGCCGAAGTAGGGGTAGTCGCGGGTCAACAGGTGGCGGGCTTTCTCGATCGTCATCCCTTTGGCGGCGCGTTTCTCTTTGAGCAGTTGAACGTACTTGTCCAGGTTCGGGTGTTTGAGCGGATCGATGATCTGGCAGCCGGAGAGGTCGACATCGCCGGCTCCGGCGACCGCCTTCATTGCCGTTTCTGCGCCGATCAGGACGACCCGGGCCAGCTTGGACTGGGTGATCAGTTCCGCGGCTTTCAGGACGCGGGCGTCTTCGGTCTCGGGGAGGACGATCGTTTTGCTGAGTTTCTTGGCCTTGGTCCAGGTTTCTTGTATAAAATCCACTTTAATGTAACCCTCTCTCTAAATTATTTCCCTCGGGCTCATCTCTCTAATGGGAAAACGGAATTGAATTATTTTACCACAAGCTCGTAGCGGCGGCTACCGAGCCCGAGCGATTCGGCGTAGGCGAGCTGAGCGCTCCAGTCAACCTCGGGGTAAAGAGCGCGGAAGATATCTTTGCCGGCCGCCCGGTTAACCAGGTCAGCCGCCGCCTGGTCGCTGGCGACCGGATCGGTCGTGACCAGGACACCGAGGTCGGGGACGATCGGCGGGTCGTTATGCGGATAACAGTCACAGGCCGGGGAGACAGCAGTGATAAAGGTGACATAGCCGGCCCTTTTTCCTTTGACCGCGCCGTCAGCGTATTCCACGATCCGCTCCTGGACCGAAGCGGACGACCCGAACCAACAGGCTTCCAGGGTCTGGTTGCGCCGGCAGGTTTTGCTCTCCGGGCAGCGCGGGCAGTCCTGATGCATTTTTAGTTTGCCCAAACGGGTGCCGCAGCCCATGCCGAGATTTTTGAGTGTCCCCCCGAAACCGGTCACCTCGTGCCCCTTGAAGTGGGTCAGGGCGATCAGCGTTCCGGTCCGGGCGATCGGGCCGCCCAGGTAGACTTGCCGGAAATGTTTCCTCTTGATCTCGACCGCGACCTGATCGCTCTCTTCCGGGATAACGGCATCGGCGCCGGCCCGCTCCAAAAAGTACCCGTGGTCGCGGGCGACATCAAGGTGGGTGCTGGTCTGCTGGCGCGGTCCGCGGTAGAGGGTATTACAGTCGGTGTAGAACGGTTTGCCGTGCAGCTTGCCGACCAGCTCTGCCACCGGGCGGACCGCTTCCGGCTTTAAATAGGCGGTATTGCCCGGTTCGCCAAAGTGGATCTTGAGCGCGACCGGCTCGCTGGGGACGATCAACCGGTCAAAACCGGCCGCCAGGCAGAGATCAGCGACCCGGTTGATATCGGCGGAGTGGAAGACCGGGTTCATTGGGAAAGTTCGGAGACTTTCTTGAGGTAATTAAGCGCGTTCTTGACCTCCTGCATGTCCTGCCAGGTCAACCACTTCGGTTTTCCTTTTTCCTTGGACGGATTGCGGAGGAGGTAGGCGGGGTGGAAGAGCGGCATGACCGAGATCTCGGTGCCGGGAAGCTTGAGCCAGGTGCCGCGGATCTTGGTGATCGGTTCGTCGGTTTTTAGGATCGCCTTGACCGCCGGTGAGCCGGCGAGGAGGATGATCTTCGGTTTGACGAAATTGATCTGGGCTTGCAGATAGGGGGCGCAAGCCTCTTGTTCGGCCGCCAGCGGCGCGCGGTTCTCCGGCGGCCGGCATTTGACGGTGTTGGCGATGTAGATATCATCCGGTCTTTTAATGCCGACCGAAGCGAGGATCTGGGTTAAAAGCTGGCCCGAACGGCCGACGAACGGTAATCCCTGTTCGTCCTCTTCCGCTCCGGGGCCTTCGCCGATCAGCATCAGGTCGCACGGCACAGGACCATGGCCAAACACCACCTTGGTCCGCCCTTTCGCTAATTGGCATTTTTGACAGGTGGCAGCCAGCTTCTCGACCGCTTCGGAGGAGAGGGACAAAAGATCCGTCTCTTGGGAGAATAGGTCCATATCTGCAGATTTTAGCAGTAAATCAGTGAATATTCAATTATTCAGGACAATTTTGCGTCCAGCCGGTGCGCCGTTACGCTTTTGGCTTCTGGAAGAACCAGAGATAGGTCAGTTCCAACAGACCAACGGTGTTAATGATCAGGATGGCGATGAACCAGCCCCGTTGTTCGTGGCGGGCTGCCTGCCAGAGCGCTTTCCCTTTCCAGTAGAGTGACCAGGCAAGGACCAGAATGATCAGGAGCTGTAAATTAAGCGGCAAGTTTTCCATGCGGCACCTCCGGGAACATTATACCGGAAAAATTCCTAATTCCTAATGCCTAATGCCGAATTGTTGTATAATAATTCCGAATGGGGAAATTATTGACCGTTAAACAGGCGCGGGCCTTTGATAAATTTGCCCAGGAGAAACTGGGAATACCAGCGCTTATTCTAATGGAAAACGCGGGACGAGGGGTGGCCGAAGAATCCGCCAGGATGGTTGGCGGCAGCAAAGGTTACGCTGGTGGTTTGGTGGTTAGCATCGTTTGCGGGACGGGAAATAACGGCGGAGATGGCTTCGTTGCTGCCCGGCATCTTATTAACGCCGGCGCAAAAGTTAAGGTCTACGTCGTCGGACTAAAAGCTAAACTTAAGAACGACCCTAAGCTCAATCTTAATATCCTCCTGAAAATGAAGCAGAAAGTAAAATGGGTTAAGTCGGGTAAGGACCTGATCGGTCTTAATAGAGCGACTTTACTGATTGACGCGCTTTTTGGGATCGGCCTTAATTCGCCCGTAACCGGCCTCTATCGCCAAGTGATCGCAGCGCTGAATAATGCGAGAGTGCCGATCGTTTCGGTCGACGTGCCGTCCGGTCTCGACGCCGAGACCGGTAAGATCTTAGGCCTGGCCGTGCGGGCCAAAAAAACCGTCACCTTCGTCGCTCCGAAAAAAGGCTGCTTTTTAGCTGACGGGCCAAGGCAGTGCGGTCGGATCATTGTCAAGGATATTGGTGTCCGATGAAGATCAAAGAAATCGTCGCCTTGCTTAAAAAACAAGAAAATCCCCGTAATATTGCCGGGATGGCCCGTTTTGGCATTAGGGCGAAAAATACGCTCGGCATCAGCATTCCGGTCCTGCGGGCGCTGGCTAAAAAGATCGGGAAAGACCATCAGTTAGCCTTTCAATTGTGGCGGACAGAGATCCACGAAGCGCGATTGTTGGCCGGATTTATCGCTGACCCGAAACTGGTGACGGCTAAACAGATGGATTCATGGGTCAGGGATTTTGATTCCTGGGACATCTGTGATCAGGTTTGTTCGAATCTATTTGATAAGACGCCATGGGCCTATCAGAAAGCTAAGCAGTGGGTAAAGGATAAGAGGGAGTATGTCCGTCGGGCCGGGTTTGTCATGATGGCGGTCATGTCCGTGCATGATAAAAAGGCGACGGATAAGCAGTTCCGGCCGTTCTTTCCCCTGATCGTCAAATACTCGACCGATGAGCGCAATTTCGTTAAAAAAGCGGTCAACTGGGCTCTCCGGCAGATCGGGAAGAGCAAGCCAGGTTTGCAGAAAACAGCGGTCGCTTTGGCGAAAAAACTTGCAGCCAGCGACTCTAAAGCCGCCCGCTGGAATGGAAAAGATGCTTTAAGGGAGTTATCTCGTTAAGGGACGAGCTTCCCGGGCTTTAACGGTTTCGCCACTGTTTCTGATGTCACGACATTTCCCGCGGTGACGGTGGTCACCACCGGCTGGCTGTTGATGAACGGCTGGGCTAGCTCCATCCGCCAGATGTTCCAGCTCCCGCCCAGGAAAGAGTGGAAATATATGTATTTGCCGTCGGGCGAGCAGGAGGGGGCGCCGTCGTAGCAATCCTGCGCGGTCAGCTGGGTCAGCTCGGTGCCGTCGGTCTTGATGCTCCAGATATCATAGTTGCCTGCCTGGTTGGAGCCGAAGACCAACCGGCCGTCCGGCGTCCAGCTCGGTTCGATGCAGTTGTATTCGCCGTTGGTGATCTGCGTCTGGTTGGCGCCGTCGGCGTCCATCAGCCAGATCTGATAATTCTTGCCGGTCTGTTTGTAGAAAGCGATCCTCTTACCGTCGGGCGACCAGGTCGGCTTGATCCCCTCGTAGAACTGGGTCAGGTTGCGGCCGTCGATGTCGACCATCCAGATTGAAGGCATCTCGCCCCAAAGGCTGAAAACCTTCCAGCGCGCCCCGTAGTCGATCACCGAGAGCGGCTGGAGATAAGGTTTGGCGAAGGTGTTATAAACGACTTTTTTGCCATCGGCGGAAACGTCGGGCATCAGGTCGGTCAGCGAGCTGGAGGTCAGCTGGATGACGCCGCCTTTGCCGGAGGCATCGCAGATCCAGATCTTTTCGCCGCCCAGCCGGTCCGAATTAAAGATGACTTTCGATTCGTTGACGAAACTGGGATTCTCGTTATTGCTCTTGTCGCTGGTAACGGTCCGGAACGAGTAGCCATTGGTGATGTAGAGGTTGAAACTGCCGGGATTGATCGGGTTCCCCTGGTCGTCCTTGGCCTGGTCCTTGTTCGGCGAAATGGACTGGAAGATCACGTCCCCGGTCTTGGACGCTTTGGGATAAACGTTCTGATTGGTCTTGGTGATCTTGACCAGGCTGGTGATCGTCTGGGTCGGTTTCATCACCTGGCTGGTCCCTTTAAAAATATCCTCGTCCGACGGCGCGCTACCCATGGCGAAAGCGGCGGCGGCCAGCGAAATAAAGAGGGTGGCGGCCAGGGAGCGTGTAACGATTTTCATGAGGACCTCCTAAAATTATCGACTGGGGGCATTATACTTATGCACAATAATATTGTCAACGCATGGACACCGTAACAAGGACAAGGTCGCCTACGCCGCCTGGTGGCTGTTTGCCCGTCTTGCCGGTTGGAGCGGACTTTAATTGCCCTGAAATATCGCGCTGAATTCACCGATATATATCCGAGATGGATTTTAACACCACTGCTTTCCGGTCGGTCAGGCCGGTCACCGTCCGGTTAAGCGCCTGGCGTTCGCCGCAACCGCCGGCTTATAGCGAAAAGGGGAACCCGCTCCGGGCGGTGGTGAATTTTGCCCGTTTCGTTGGGATCAAGACGTTGCCGGCCGCGACGCTGGAAAAATTCCGAAACGACCCGTACTACCGGTACTGTTTTTATCAGTTGAGAAGCAATTACACTGTCTATCTTGGTCATGACGCCAGCCGGGTCAGCGGCAGATTAAGAGAGCTTCTTTTGTCCCCGGATTCCTTCAATGATCGGGACCTGGTATATGGCTTGAAAGAATATTTGAATAATTTCCCCGGTTATCTCCCTGGAGGAGCCTACCGTGTCCAGTACGGCCCGCTGCTGGGGACTTTCCCGGTGTTTAAAAAATTCTTTCGGGCAGTTGACGCGCAACTGGGCGAAGCTGGGGCCAGGACCGCCCTGGCCTTGTTCGCGGCGGTGAATCAGGAGCGTGCTTACGATGGCGAAAGGTACACGGCTAGAGCGGAGTACCTCAAGTTCTGTTTAATGGTTTTTGATCAGCTGGTAGCCAGCGGCCAATTTACCCCGCAGGAACTCTGGCAGTAGTTCCATCATGTTCTAGTCCCACCTTCTTTGTGTTATAATTTCTGTCATGCAGGTCAAACTTTTTGACACCACTTTGCGTGACGGCGCGCAGACCGAAGGGATTAGCTTTTCGCTGGAAGACAAGCTAAAAATCGCGAGGCTACTCGATGAGCTTGGTGTCCACTACATCGAAGGGGGCTGGCCCGGTTCCAACCCGAAAGACATTGAATTTTTCAAGGCGATCAAGGACGTTAAGCTTAAGACCGCCCGGATCGTCGCTTTTTCCTCGACCCGCCGCCCCGGCATCAAGGTTGAAGACGATAAAAACATCGCGACCCTCTTGGCGGCCGAAACGCCGGCGGTTTCGATCTTTGGTAAAAGCTGGGATTTTCACGTGACCGACGCCCTCAAAACAACGCTCGAGGAAAACCTGGCGATGATCAGTGAGACGATCGCCTATGCCAAACAAGCGGGGAAGGAGGTCATCTTTGACGCCGAGCATTTCTTTGACGGGTATAAAGCTAATCCGGCGTATGCGCTTAAGGTTTTAAAGACGGCGGAAGAGGCGGGGGCCGATCTCCTTTGCCTCTGCGATACGAATGGCGGAACGCTCGCCTTCCAGGCCGAGATCATCTTGAATGAGATCAAAACCAAGATCAAAACTCCGTTCGGCATCCACGCCCATAACGATTCGGATTGCGCCGTCTCGGTCTCCGGCATGGCGGTCTACTGCGGGGCGACCCAGGTCCAAGGGACGATCAACGGGTTGGGGGAGCGCTGCGGTAATGCCAATCTTTGCTCGATCATTCCGTTGTTAAAGCTGAAGATCGGCGCGGAGTGCGTCAGCGACGAACAGCTGCAGAAATTGACTGAGATCTCCCGCCACATTGCCGAGATCGCCAACCTGCCGCAATCGGCGCACCAGCCGTACGTCGGCCGGTCCGCTTTCTCCCATAAGGGGGGGATCCACGTCAGCGCGGTCGTTAAGAATCCGGGGACCTACGAACACATTAAACCGGAGCTGGTCGGCAACGAGCGCCGGGTGACAATCTCCGAGCTCTCCGGGGTCAGCAACCTGCTGGTCAAGGCGGAGGAGTACGGCGTCGATCTTAAAAAAGAGTCGCCGGAGACCAAAGAGCTGATCCGGACGCTTAAAGAGCTGGAAAGCCAGGGGTATTCGTTCGAAGAGGGGGAAGCCTCGTTCGAGCTGCTGGTCAAGAAAGCGGTCGGCCGCTATCAGCCCTTCTTTAAGCTCGAGGAGTTCAAGGTCAGTTCGCAGAAAGCGGCGGCCAAACTGTTCAACAGCTCCGCCCAGGTCAAGGTCAGCGTCAAGGGGAAACATTATGACGCCAGCGGTGAGGGGGACGGCCCGGTCAACGCGCTCGACTCCGCGTTACGCAAAGTGCTGGAAGATATCTATCCCGCCATCAAAGAGATGAAGTTGACCGATTATAAGGTCCGCGTTCTCGATTCGGCGGCCGGGACCGCCGCCCGGGTCCGCGTTATCGTCGAGTCGGCTGACGAAAAGCATGTCTGGAACACGGTCGGCGTCTCCACCAATGTCATTGAAGCTTCCTGGCTGGCGCTGGTCGATTCCCTTGAGTATAAACTGTTAAAGGAGAGAACATGAGCTTGCCGGTGACAGCCAAGACCAATAAAAAAGGCCATCTGGAGATCGGCGGCTGCGACCTGGTCGAACTGGCCAGGGAATTCGGCACCCCGCTCTACGTGCTGGACGAAAAGACGCTGCGCGACCGCTGCCGCGATTATGGCGACTCGTTCAAACAGGCTTATCCGAACAGTGAGATCGCCTTTGCCAGCAAAGCGCTCTGCACGATCGGCGTCTCCAAACTGATCGCCAGCGAAGGGCTCGGCTTCGACGTCTCCTCCGGCGGCGAACTGTACACAGTATTGAAGGCCGGGGCCGACCCGAAGAAGATCTATTTTCACGGCAACAACAAACCGCCGCGCGAGATCGACGAGGCGCTGGCCGCCGGGATCGGCCGGTTCATGGTCGATAACGAACAGGAGCTGGGACAGATCGAGCGGGCGGCCGAAAAAATGGGGGTCAGGGCGAATATCATGGTCCGCGTCAATCCCGGGATCGAGGCCCACACCCACGAGTTTGTCCAGACCGGCCGGATCGATTCCAAGTTCGGCGTGCCGCTCGATCAGCTGGACAGCTTTCTGGCCGCGGTCAAGAAGTGTAAAATGGTCCATTTGACCGGCTTTCACGCGCACATCGGTTCGCAGATCCTTGACGTTAAGCCGTTCGTTGAAGAAACCAGACTGCTTCTGGACCTGACCTTAAAGTACGGGACCGCGGAGATCGGGCTCGGCGGCGGGATCGGCATTTCCTACCTGCCGGAGCAAAAACCGCCGACCATCCGGGAGTTCGCCGCCGCGATCGCCGGCGTTCTGCGGGGGAAGACCGAAGCGAAGCTGATCCTGGAGCCGGGCCGGTCGATCGTCGGCCAGGCGGGCGTTACCCTGTACACGGCCGGCGTCGTTAAAGAGATCCCGGGGGTGCGCAAATATGTCATCACCGACGGCGGGATGGCCGATAATCCGCGGCCGATCCTCTATGACGCGGTTTACGAGGCGGTGCTGGCCAATAAGGCAAAGGCAGAGGCAGAGGAGAAATACCGGGTCGTTGGCCGGTTCTGCGAATCGGGAGATATCCTGATCAAGGAGGCGTCGCTGCCGCGCGTGACGCCGGGCGACATCCTGGTGACGACCTGCACCGGCGCTTACAATTACTCCATGGCCTCGAACTATAACCGGGTGCCGCGGCCGGCGCTGGTCATGGTCCACAACGGCCGGGCGGCCGTAGTCGTGAGGCGCGAAAGCTACGCCGATCTGGTGAAAAACGATGCCGACTGAACTTCGCTGGCTCGATCTGGTCGATATCGCCATCGTGGCGGTCATCATCTACTACATCCTCTACTGGCTGCAGGGGACGCGGGCACTCTCGGTCCTGCGCGGCTTTTTGCTGATCCTGGCCGTCTATATCGCCGGCCGCTATTTTGGCCTCTACACGATCAACTGGCTCTTCGACCGTTTTGCCGCGATCATCGCCCTGATGCTGATCGTCCTGTTTCAGCCTGAACTGCGCCGGATGCTGGAGCGCTTCGGCCGCGGCCGGATCGTCGGGACGCTCGGCTTTAATCCGGCGCCGCACGGCAGCTACTTTGTCCGCCACCTGGTCCGGGCGGCGGAACAGCTGGCGGAAGAGCAGGTCGGCGCCCTGATCGTGATCGAGCGGGCGACCGGCCTGAACGAATACCTGGAATCGGGGACCAAGATCGACGCCCAGATCTCGGCCGAACTATTTCTGGCCCTGTTCAATACCCGCTCGCCGCTGCACGACGGCGCGGTCATCGTTCAGGGGGAGCGGATCGCCGCCGCCAGCTGTCTGCTGCCGATCTCAGAAAGCCGCCTGCTCGACAAGCGGCTCGGGACGCGGCACCGGGCGGCGGTCGGAATATCGGAGGTCTCCGACTCGCTGACGATCGTTGTCTCGGAAAAGACCGGGACGATCTCGCTGGCGGAGAACGGCTACCTGACCCGCTACCTGACCAAAGACCTGCTGGAAGAAAAGCTCTTTTCCCTCTACAAGACCGAACGGCCGAAGAACGGACTGTTCCCGTGGAAAAAGAGCAAAAAGTAACGGTTAGACGGATCAAAGGGGCGAAGGGAAAACGGCGGCAGCTCGTCATGCTGACGGCATACGATCAGCCTTTTGCCAGGCTCATCGATGAGGCCGGGGTCGACATTGTGTTGGTCGGAGATTCGCTGGGGAATGTCGTGCTCGGCTATAAAAATACCCGGCCGGTCACCATGGCCGACATGGTCCATCATACCAAGGCGGCGGCCAGAGGGGTCAAACGGGCGTTGCTTGTGGCCGATATCCCTTACCATGCTGTTTCGGTCGCGAACGCCAAACGCCTGATCGCGGCCGGGGCTCAGGCGGTCAAGATCGAAGGGTTAAAAGGGGTCAAAGAGATAATCAAGGCTGGTGTTCCGATCATGGGGCATCTGGGCTATCTGCCGCAAACGATGGGGAAACCGACGGTTCAGACATCCGGCCGGCTGATCAGACAGGCCAAAGAGCTGGCGGCAGCGGGGATCTTTGCGCTGACGCTGGAAATGGTCGAGCCGCAGCTGGCGAGAGAGATAACCGAGGCGATCGGCGTCCCGACGATCGGTTGCGGTTCCGGCCCGTTTTGCGACGGTCAGGTCGTGGTCACTTACGACCTGCTGGGCCTGAGCGATTGGCAGCCGCGCTTTGCCCGGCCGCGGGTAGAGTTGAAACAGATCGCGCGGCAGGCGATCAGGGACTATATCGGTTCGGTCAGGGCTTGATTGCCCCCGTAGCTCAGATGGACAGAGCAGCGGTTTCCTAAACCGTTGGTCGCGAGTTCGAATCCCGCCGGGGGCAATGAAGTATGAACATTATTTTGATCGGATTCATGGGGGCCGGCAAAAGCGCGGTCGGGCAGCTGCTGGCGCGCGATCTGGGGTATAATTACCTCGACACCGACACGCTGATCGAGCAGACGGAAAAGCGGAGCGTCAGCGCGATCTTTGCGGCGGAGGGCGAGGCGCACTTTCGCGACCTGGAGAGCGAAGTGCTCAAAACCCTGCAGGATTACGACGGCTTTGTCCTGTCGACCGGCGGCGGGATGGTTTTGCGGGCGGAGAATATCTCCCTGCTCAAGTCGCTGGGCAAGGTTATTCTGCTCTGGGCCGATCCGGCGACGCTTTACGAGCGGGTCAAGAACGAAACGCACCGGCCGCTCTTAAAAGTAGACGATCCGCTGGCCGAGATCAAAAAGCGGCTCACGGATCGCGAGCCGAACTACCGGGCGGCGGCCGACGAGACGATCAATACGGCCGGCCAGGAGCCGGCGGAAATAGTTGAGGAGATCAAACAATGGCTAAAGTCAAAGTAGACCTGAAAGAGCGCGGCTACGATATCCTGATCGGCTCGGACAACCTGGCCGAGCTCGGTAAACTGGTCCACGACCAGAAGTGGGGGCGGGAGATCTTTATCATTACCGACCCGCTGGTCAACGACCTTTACGGCGACCAGGTCCGCCGGGGTTTTAAAGAGCAGGTCCGGACGATCGAGCTGCAGCGCGGCGAGCGCTACAAAAATCTGGGCGAGGCGGGGAAGATCTACGACCAGCTGGTCAAAATGAAAGCGCACCGCGACGCCCTGATCATCGCTCTCGGCGGCGGAGTGATCGGTGACATTGCCGGATACATCGCCGCGACCTACATGCGCGGGATCAACTATCTTCAAGTTCCGACGACCCTGCTGGCCCAGGTCGATGCCGCGATCGGCGGCAAGACCGGGGTAAACCATCCCCGGGGAAAGAACCTGATCGGCTGTTTCTACCAGCCGAGGGGCGTGTATATCGACGTGGCGACACTGGCGACGCTGCCGGCCCGCGAACTGCGGACCGGGCTGGCGGAGGTGGTCAAATACGGCGTGATCGAGGACGCCGATTTCTTCAAGTTCCTGGAGGCGAACGCCCACCAGCTCAACACCCGGACCTTCGAAAGCGACGAGACCAAACAGGCGGCGTTCAAGCTCTGGCAGACGATCGTCCTGGAAGCGGCCAAGATCAAGGCGAAGATCGTCGAAAAGGACGAGAAAGAGAAGGGGCTGCGGATGGTCCTTAACTACGGGCACACTGTCGGCCACGCGCTGGAATCGCTGACCCGCTACCGGACCTACAATCACGGCGAAGCGGTGGCGGTCGGCATGGTGGCGGCGGCGCTGATCGCGAGCAAGATGCGGATGCTCGACGGGGAAGGGGTCGCGCGGTTGGTCAGCCTGCTGGAAAAGCTGGAGCTGCCGACCCGGATCGAAGGATTGCCGGTGGCCAAACTGGTCAACTATCTTGGCCTGGACAAAAAGGTCAAGGCCGGGCGGGTCAATTTTGTCCTGCCGGAGAAACTGGGGCGGGTCGTGATCCGCAACGACGTGCCGGCGGCGGTCATCAGGCAGGTCCTGACGGAGCTGGGGGCGGCATGAGCGAGCTGGAACAGATCAAGCGCGGCGCCGTCGAACTGATCCCGGAAGATGAACTGCTGGCTAAGCTGAAGAAAGGGAAGCCGCTCAAGATCAAATGGGGAGCCGATCCCTCCGCGCCTGATATTCATCTCGGCCACACCGTGGTCCTGCACAAGCTGCAGCAGTTCCAGGCGCTCGGTCATGAGATCATCTTCATCATCGGCGATTTTACCGCCCGGATCGGCGATCCGACCGGCAAGTCGGAAACCCGCAAGCCGCTGACCGAGGCCGAGGTCGCGCAGAATGCCAAAACCTATCAGGACCAGGTGTTTAAGGTCCTCGACCGGAAGAAGACTAAAGTGGTGTATAACAGCCACTGGCTGAAAAAGCTGACGATCGAGGATACGATCAAGCTGGCGGGGAAATACACGGTCGCCCGGATGCTGGAGCGCGACGACTTTATGAACCGCTTCGAAAAAGAGCGGCCGATCTCGATCCACGAGTTCCTTTATCCGCTGATCCAGGGTTACGATTCGGTCGAGATCAAAGCCGACGTTGAGGTCGGCGGGACCGACCAGAAATTCAACATGCTGGTCGGCCGCGAGCTGCAGCGCGAGTTCGGCGCGGCGCCGCAGGTCATATTGACCATGCCGCTGCTGGAGGGGACCGACGGCGTCCAGAAAATGAGCAAGTCGCTCAATAACTATATCGGGGTGACCGAGCCGCCCGCCCAGATCTTCGGCAAGACGATGTCGATCTCCGACCCGCTGATGCTCCGCTATTACGAGCTGTTGACCGACCGCCCGCTGGCCGAGATCCGGGCGATGCATCCCAAAGAAGCCAAAAAGCTGCTGGCGCGGACCCTGGTCGCCCGGTTCTATTCAGAAAAAGAGGCGATCGCGGCCGAAGAAGAATTTGAAACGATCTTTAAGTCGGGCGGGAAGCCGGAGGAGATCGAGACGGTTAAGCTGAAAAATAAGAGCGGCAACATTCTGGATGTTTTGACCTGGACCGGACTGGCAAAATCTCGTTCCGATGCTAAACGCTTGGTTCAGCAGGGTGGAGTGTCTATTGATAACGAGCCGGTTAGCAGTGAGATGATGGTTGTAGATCTGACCAAAGAACATCTGCTCAAAGTGGGCAAACGGCGCTTTCTGCGGGTAATTACCCAGGCATAACCCCCACGGCTTATATTTGCTATTAGTTCATTGCCACCCGGCTCCCCCTTATTAAGGGGGAGCCGACAACTGCCACCTGATTACTCGGATAAGCCGAGGGGGTAAAACCCTTGACAAATATCACTGAAATCCCTACAATGTTCACCGGATGAACATATGGTGAACATATGGTCGACGCCAACGAATTAAAAGTCATTAACGAGCTGTCGCGCCGGAAGGACCTGACCCAGCGGGAGCTGGCGCAGCGGACCAGGCTTTCCCTCGGGGCGGTCAATATCATCATCAAACGCCTGGTCAAGCGCGGCCTGCTCAAAACCCTGAACCTGAGCCCCCGGAAAGCGGAGTATCTGATCACCCCCAAAGGTTTTTCCGAAAAAACGAAGAAGTCGTACAATTATATCCTCAAGACGGTCGACCTGGTCAAACGGATCAAAGAGGAGATCGCCCGGATCGTCCTGGACGAGTACAACCGGGGGCAGAAGCGGTTCATCATTCTGGGCCATGACGACCTGGCCGATATCATCGAACTGGCGCTCAAGGGCTTTGCTTATGAACGGGTCGATTCTTTGGCCCAGATCAAGGAGAAGGACCCGCTGGTCCTGATCGGGAAAAAGGGACTTAAAGCCAACGGCTTCCGCTCGATCAACCTGGGTGAGCGGCTGAACGAGCAATACTGGGGGGTCGAATGAGCGGCAGTCTGACCAGACGCGTGGCCCAGAACGCTTTTTGGCTGTTTGGTGGGTCAGCCCTGGCGAAATTGTTCGATTTCGTTTTGGTTATTTACCTGGCGCGCACTTTGACCGCGGCCGGTTTTGGACTGCTGTCAGTAGCCCAAGCCGTTTTACTTTATTTGCTCTTGATCATTGACAGCGGCACCGCCCTGCAAGGCGCCAAGGAGATCGCCCGGCGCCCGGCCGATGTTTCCCTGGTCAGCAGTAATCTGTTAGCGCTCAGGCTGCTCCTGGCCTTGATCGTTTTTATTCTGGCGAGTGCCGGCCTTAGCTGGTTGCCGCTGGCCGCCGACCTAAAATCGTTGCTGCTTATTTCTTTTTTGCTGGTTTTTGCCAAAGCGCTGACCGTCGACTGGGTGTTCCAGGGCCTGGAACAGATGGGTTACGTTGCCCTTTTTCGGGTTGTCCAGCAGTTACTGTCTTTTGGGCTGATCTTGCTGTTCATCAAGAGCGCATCAGCGCTGCTCCTGGTCCCCGGGCTGCAACTGGCGGGGGCAATGATCTCAGCCCTGTTACTTCTCTTGATCATGTTCTGGCGTTTTGCTCCTTTTTCCCTGGCAATTTTACAACCGCGGTTATGGCGTACTTATCTGGCCGCGGCTCTACCGCTAGGCGCTTCCGCGATCTTTATGCAAATCTATTATAACCTGGACGTGATCATGCTGGGCATAATGCAGCGGCCGGAGATCGTTGGCTGGTACTCGGCGGCTTACAAGGTGTTCTTCCTCTTCCTGGGTACAATGGGGGTCCTTTCCGCTGCGGTGTTTCCGATCGTCTGCCATAAATTCGCGCAGGACCGGGCTGGCGCGGTCTCGTTCTTGAACAAATACGCCCATTTGCTGTTGCTGGTTTTTATCCCGATCGTCGTCCTGGGCATGATCTGCGCCGAACCGGCGATGCGGCTTTTATTCGGTGGACAATATGCCGCCGGCTCTCTGGCGCTGAAAATCTTGCTGCTCAATATCTTGATCATTACCGGCAGCGGGATCTATGGTTCGCTGGTCCTGGTGCCCACCGGCCGCAATAAGGCTTTTATGATCAGCGTTGGCCTGGGGGCGGTATGCAATATCGCTCTTAACCTCTGGCTGATCCCGGCCTTCAGTCTTAATGGCGCGGCGGGCGCGACTTTAGTGACGGAGCTGATCGTTCTGGGAGCATTTTATTATTGGGCGCGGAGAGAGCTCTCTATCGACTGGCTAAGTCTTGTCTACCGGCCAGGCGTTGCGGCGTTACTCGCTGTTCTCGTGGTCCAAATATCCGCAGCGCTGGTGCCCGCGAGCAGCTGGCGATATTTGCTGGTGACCGCCCCGGTCTTCAGCGCGACTTATTTGCTCGTTTTGGGGTTGACCGGCGAACAAAAATTCATTTGGGGCTTTATCAGTGAGCTTATGGTAGTGGGGAAACTAAAATGACAAAAACCTTGGTCGGCGTCGTGATCTTGCACTGGAACGGCGCGGCGGACACGATCGAATGTCTGGCTTCGCTCAGTCTGGTCAATGACGTTGACCTCAAGATCATTGTGGTCGATAACGGTTCGACCGATGGATCAGCGGCGCAAATAAAAGAACGGTTCGGCGATCGGGTCGACCTGCTCTTGTTGCCGCAAAACCTCGGTTTTGCGCGCGGTAATAACGCCGGCATCCGTTATGCCTGCGAACAAGCCCGGCCAGAATACCTGATCGTGATGAACAACGATGTGACCGTCACCCCTGATTTCGCCCGGCCGCTGCTGGCTGCTCTGGCAAGCGATCCGGCCGCTGCTTTGGCCGCGCCCATGATCCTTGACCTCCCCCGTAAAATATTTTGGCAAAGACCGATCGTCCAGCGCTTCAACCTCCTGACCTATCTTTGCTGGGCGACGCCGCTTTACCGCTGGACCTCGCGCTTTATTCGACTCGACCTCCGGCAGTCGAGCCGGGTCTATGCCGTGCCCGGGAGCTGTTTCTGTTTTCGGCGGAATCACCTGGAGAAGATCGACTTCTTTGATGAGCGGACATTTCTCGGCTCGGAAGAATATATTATCGCGGAAAAACTGCGGCAGACCGGCCTGGGAACGGTTTTCGTGCCGGCCAGCGTGGTTTATCACCGGGTCGGTCGGGCGACCGATAAACTAGCGGCCGCAGTCAAGGCTGCGGCCTTTCTGCGCAGCGAGCGGTATTGCTTGATCGAATATTTTCGTTTCAGTTTTCCAGCCCGGCTGCTGATCAGAGCCTGGCGGTCAATATTGTACGCCGGCCAGCTGCTGCCGCGGGGAGAACTGAAAGAGTGGCTCAAGATCGTTGGGGGGGTGCCTGTATGAAGATCCTGAACGTCGGCTGCGGTAATCAGACCTATGGGACAGATTTCGTTGATCTTTATCCACAGCGGCCAGGGGTTGCCAAATGCGATGTCGACCGGGAAAAACTGCCTTATGCCGACGCCTCTTTCGACGAAGTCTATTCTGACAATATGATGGAGCACCTAAAGAACCCGAACCTGGTCCTCTCGGAAATGGTCCGGGTGCTGAAAAAAGGCGGCCGCCTGGTCATTATTACCGATAATGCCTCTTTCTGGGCTTACCATCTGGGCGCAAAGACGCATTACGGCGGTTATGAGGAGCGGCTCGGCCAGACCGAGGACCGCCATTACGCGTTGTATACCGCCTGGCATCTGACAAACCATTTTCGGGCACTCGGTTTGCAGGCGATCGAGCGCGAATACTTACTGATCAAGCACAAGCATTCCAGCCGGCTGCCGGTCAAACTCGGTTCCTGGTTGTTACGGCGGCTGTGGCCGCACCTGGGATCACCGCAGATCAAGGTCACCGGAGTAAAAACTTGAGGCAGATCCTGTTCTTGGAACAATTTTCCCGGATCAGCGGCGGCCAGGTCGTGCTGCTGCAGATCATTGACGGGCTTGACCGCCAGCGGTGGTCGCCGCGCGTCGCACTACCGGCGGAAGGGGAGCTGGCGGACGAGTTAGCAAAAAGGAGCGTACCCTGTCTTATCTGGCCGGTCGGCAGTTATTCCGCCGGCCGCAAGAATATCTGGGACGCGCTCAAATATTTTTATTTTACCGGCCGGCTCGTGCCGCAGGCGGCAGCGTACATTAAAAAAGAGGGGATCTCTCTGGTTTACGCCAATGCGCCGCGAACTTTTCTCTGGGGGACGTTCGCGGCCCGCCTGGCGGGCCGCCCGATCGTCTGGCACCTGCACAGTATTCTGGCCGGTCCGGAGTTATGGCTATGTCGCTTATTCGACCGGCTCTGCCGGATCGATCTGCTTATTGCCATCTCCCGGGCGGTCGCTAAGCCGTTCTCGGCTGCGACCGGTAACCGCCTGAAAGTTATTTACAATGGTGTTGACCCGGCCCGCTTTCAGGTTGAGGCGGAAGAAGCAGCAGCCTGGCGGCGAATGAACGATATCCCGCCGGCGGCTAAAGTGATCACCTATGTCGGCCAGATCGCGAAGTGGAAAGGGGTCGAAACGCTCCTCCGGGCGGCGAAAAAGGTCCTGAGCGAGGAACCGACGGCGATCTTCCTGCTGGCCGGTTCGCGGTTGTTCGGCGGGGACGAGATTGAGGCCGGCGCCGGCGACCAACGGATCAGATGGCTGGGGCAAAGGAACGATATTCCGCTCCTCCTGGCCGCGACCGATCTCCTGGTCGTCCCGTCGCTTAAACCGGAACCGCTGTCCCTCGCCTTGCTAGAGGGAATGGCAGCCGGTAAGGCGGTGATCGCGACCGAGCACGGTGGTCCCGGCGAAGTTATTACCAACGGCTGCGACGGACTGCTTTGCCGACCGGGAGATCAAGCGGTGTTGGCCGCAGCGATCCTTGCGCTGTTGGGTGATCAGCAGCGCCGGCTGGTATTAGGCCAGAACGCCCGCCGGACGGCGATCGAACGGTTCGCCTTAGCCGGTTTTCAAGCAGAGCTGAATAGGAACATCGACCGGGTCGTCGAAAAAGGGATAACAGCATGAGCGTGGTGGGAAAACCTGTTGTTTGGCTGGCGCTCAGCGCGCTGGCGCTCCTTGTTTACGTTTTGCTCTTTACCCCGAACGTGCCGATCGCCGATCAATGGGAAGGGGTTCCGTATTTCCTGACGCACGGCTGGCAGAGCGCGCTGGGGCAGATCAATCAGCACCGGACGATCATCCCGAACCTGATCACGCTGGCGCTGGCCAAGGCGACTCACTGGAACCTGAAGGTCGAAGCGGCTGCCGCCTGGTTCTTCTTGTCCGTCTTAATGATCGCCGTCTACCTGAGCTTTGCCGCGCTGGTCAGCGACCGGAACGCCCGCCGCTTGTTCGGACTGGTAATGTTGAGCCAGCTGTCGCCGATCCACCACGAAAATATCCTCTGGGTCTTTTCCGGTATCGTCTTCAGCTCCTGCCTGGTTTACCTCGCGCTAAGCGTCCTGCTATTCAGCCGGCAAACCTGGGGGGCGCTTGGGCTTTTGATCGCCGCTTCGTTCTCGTTCATCAGCGGCTTGCTCGGCTGGTTGCCGGCTTATTATGTCGCGCACCGTTCCCGGCGGGGAGTGTCGCTCCTGCTGGTCGGCAGTGTCCTTTGTCTCAGCGTCTATTTTGCCGGGAACCGGGCGGTCGGCTCGGAGGCAGGGGCGGCGGGTTCGGCGATCGCGGCCCTGCAGTACTTCTTGATCTTTTTCGGCGCGCTCTTTTTTCCGACCCACCGGCTCGGGCCCTGGCAGGGCCCAGTCCTCTGCTTGAGCGGGTTGATCGGCCTGGCCGCGCTCGCGGCCGGAACCTACTTGCTGATCAAGACCCGGCAGAATAACGAGCGGGCATTGGTCTTACCGCGCGCCCTGATCGGCTACGCGCTTTTAAACGCGCTGGCGATCGTCCTGGGCCGGAGCGGCTTTGGTTTGGAGGGAGCCCTTTTATCGCGCTATCACCTCTACCAGTCGCTGTATTACGTCAGCCTGGCCTGGCTGGGGATCGTTCATTTCGGCTACCGGGGGAACCTGGCGCGCTACGATCGGCTGATATCCGGCGGGCTGATCTTGCTGACGATCTATTTCTGGCTGGGTGGTCTGGGGCTCGGCTATTTTAAACAGCGCAAATACGCGCCGGCGGAAAGAGAGCTCAAGGCTAGGGGCGAGCGGATCTCGGACAGTGCGGCGCAACTGCTTTACTATGAGCCGGCCAGGATCCGGCCGCTGATCAGGCTGCTGCGGGAAAAGAAGTACGGCCCTTTCCGGGAATAGAGTATAATTGTAAGGAAAAGGAGAAGAGAGCGATGAAAGTAGTAATTTTAGCCGGCGGGCTCGGGACCAGGATCAGCGAAGAATCGGTCGTTAAGCCGAAGCCGATGATCGAGATCGGCGACAAGCCGATCCTCTGGCACATCATGAAAGGCTACCTCCACCACGGTTTTAACGAATTCATCATTTGCCTCGGTTATAAGGGTTACCAGATCAAGGAGTACTTCGCCAATTATTCGCTCCATGCTTCGGACGTAACTTTTGATTTCTCCAGCGGCCGAAAAGAGGTCGTTCACGCCAACAACGCCGAACCGTGGAAAGTGACCTTGGTCGACACCGGCCAGGAGACGATGACCGGTGGACGGATCAAACGGGTTCGTCAACACCTGAACGACGAGCCGTTCATGCTGACCTACGGCGACGGAGTAGCGGACGTTGATATCAAGGCACTGCTCAAACAGCACCGGGCGCAGGGAAAGCTGGCGACGGTCACGGCGGTCCAGCCGCTCGGCCGCTTCGGCGCCCTCAGTTTGGGCCCGGACGGTCGGGTAAACCGTTTTCAGGAGAAAGCGGCCGGCGATAACTCCTGGATCAACGCCGGGTATTTTGTCCTGGAACCAAAGGTGCTCGACTACATCAAGGATGACAGCATTCTGTTCGAAAAAGAGCCGGTGGAAAAACTGGCGCGGGAAGATCAGCTGATGGCGTACAAGCATGCCGGTTTCTGGCACCCGATGGACACCTTGCGCGATAAAAATCAGTTGGACGAACTCTGGCGGTCAGGGAAAGCCCCCTGGAAGGTTTGGTAATGGAGTTTTGGCGTAATAAGCGGGTCCTGGTCACCGGTCACACCGGTTTCAAGGGGGCCTGGCTCTCGATCTGGTTGAATATGCTGGGGGCTAAAGTGACCGGCTACGCGCTCCGGCCGCCGACCGAGCCGAGCTTGTTCGACCTGGCCGGGGTCAGTGAGCTGGCCGATTCTTTTATTGCCGATATTCTTGATCTCGAGCGGTTGCGGGCGACGGTCAGGAAGGTTAAACCGGAAGTGATCTTTCATCTGGCCGCTCAGCCGATCGTCCGCCAATCGTACCGGGTCCCGGTCGAGACATTTTCGACCAACGTCATGGGGACGGTCAATCTGCTGGAAGCGGCGCGTGGTTGTCAGTGCGTCCGGGCGATCGTCAACGTTACGACCGATAAGGTCTACGAGAACTGCGGTAAGATCTACAGGGAGACCGATCCTTTGGGTGGATATGATCCGTACTCGAGCAGTAAAGCGTGCTCGGAACTGGTGGCTCAATCCTACCGGCGCTCGTACGGGATGAATATCGCCACCGCCAGAGCGGGGAACGTGATCGGCGGCGGCGATTGGGCGGTCGACCGGCTGGTCCCCGATTTTGTCCGGGCTATCCTGCAGGGAAAAAAGATCGTCGTCCGTAATCCCCGGGCGGTCCGGCCGTGGCAGCATGTGCTGGAGCCGCTTAGCGGTTACTTATTGCTGGCCGAGAAGCTGGCAAAACAGGGACCCAAATATAGCGGCGCCTGGAACTTCGGCCCGGCCGACCAAGATGCCAGGCCGGTCGCCAAACTGGTTGAGCGGCTCTGCTCCGCCTGGGGAGGCAAAGCCGGTTACGTTTTAAACCGGGGAAAACAGCCGCACGAAGCGCACTATCTGCAACTTGATTCGGCCAAGTCTCGCCGGCTGCTCGGCTGGCGGCCAAAGTGGGACCTGGACGAAGCGATCGACCGGGTAGTGGAGTGGACGAGAGCGTATCAGCAAAAAGCGGACCTCCGTGAGGTTTGTCGGCGGCAGATCGAGGAGTATCAGCAATGAGCTGGAAACCGGGAGAGCGGATCCCTTATGCCGGCCGGGTTTACGACGACAAAGAGGTCAATAATCTGATCGAGGCGGCGCGGGAGTTTTGGCTGACGGCCGGGCCATGGGCGGATAAATTTGAAAAAGGGCTGGCGAAGTTCCTCGGCGTTAAATATTGCTCGCTGGTCAACTCCGGCTCCTCGGCCAACCTGCTGGCGTTCATGGCGCTGACCTCGCCGCTGCTGAAAGAGCGGCGGATCAAGCGGGGGGACGAGGTCATTACGGTGGCGGCCGGTTTCCCGACAACGATCGCCCCGATCATTCAGTACGGCGCAGTCCCGGTCTTTGTCGATGTCGCTTTGCCGGGATACAACCTTGACCCTGCCCAACTGGCCAAAGCGTTATCCAAAAAGACCAAAGCGGTGATGATCGCCCATACCCTGGGCAATCCGTTCGATGTTAAGGCGGTCAAAGCGTTCTGCCAAAAAAACGATCTCTGGCTGATCGAGGATAATTGCGACTCTTTGGGGTCCCGGTATAAGTTGGACAGTAAGTGGGCGCAGACCGGCACCTTTGGCGACATCGGGACCTCGAGCTTTTATCCCCCCCACCACATGACGATGGGCGAGGGAGGGGCGGTTTACACCAGCGATCCGCTCCTCTGCAAGATCGTTAATTCCCTGCGCGATTGGGGGAGGGATTGCTGGTGCCCGTCCGGTAAAGATAATACTTGCGGTAAACGTTTTACCCAGCAGTTCGGCGAACTGCCGTTCGGCTATGACCATAAGTACGTCTATTCGCATTTTGGCTATAACCTGAAGGCGACCGATCTCCAGGCGGCGATCGGCTGCGCCCAATTGGAGAAATTGCCCCGGTTCATTAAGGCCAGGCAACAGAACTGGCAGATGCTCCGGGCCGGGTTGGCTGACCTGGACGATCTTTTTATCCTGCCGGAGCCGACCGCCAATTCTGAACCGAGCTGGTTCGGTTTCTTGTTGACCGTCCGGCCGAACGCCAGCCTCAAACGGGATACGATCGTCCAGGCGCTGGAGGCCAAAGGGATCCAAACGAGGATGCTTTTTGCCGGGAACATGATCAAGCATCCGTGTTTTGATGAGATGAGGGGGAAGGGGCCCTTCGACAGAGCTCAGGGCAAGCAAGGGTATAGGGTCATAGGGTCGTTGAAGAATACTGACTTGATCATGAACAACACCTTCTGGGTTGGGGTTTACCCTGGGTTAACAACACCAATGCTCAAATTCATGATCGAGCAGATCAGGGAGGCCGCCGGAGTTTAAGATGAAGAAACTGCTGATCACCGGGGGGAGCGGGTTTATCGGCCGGAACCTGGTCGAATATTACCGGGAGCGGGCGGCGGTCTTGGCGCCGACCCACGGCGAGCTGGAGCTGCTCGATGAACAGGCGGTCGCGGCTTACATCAGGAAACATCAGCCAGACACCATTATCCACTCAGCCGTTCGCCCCGGGCACCGGAACGCCAAAGACCCGACTTGCCAGCTCGACCACAACTGCCGGATGTTCTTTAACCTGGCGCGTAACGCGGACAACTTTGGCAAAATGGTCTTTTTAAGCTCCGGCGCGGTTTATGACCAGCGGCATTACCGGCCCAAGATGAAGGAAGATTATTTTGACGCCCACGTCCCGGCCGACGAGCACGGTTTTTCCAAATACATTGCGGCTAAATATGTCGAGCAGGCCAAGAATATCACCGAACTCCGGATCTTCGGGATCTTCGGTAAATACGAGGATTATTCGATCCGTTTCATCTCTAATATGATCTGCAAGGCGCTCTGCAACCTGCCGCTGACTATGAAGCAAAACCGCCGGTTCGATTATCTCTGGATTGATGACCTGCCACCTGTTGTCGATCACTTTTTGGCCAAAAAGTTGAAAGATAAGGCCTATAATGTTACGCCCGACCGGGCGGTCGAACTGCGACAGATCGCTGCCCTGGTCTTGAAGATCGCCGGTAAAGAATTGCCGATCAAGATTGCGCAACCGGGGCTGGGCTCGGAATATAGCGGGGATAACGGGCGACTGAAGCGTGAATTAAAAGGATTAAAGTTTACGCCGTTAGAAACCGCGGTCCGCAATCTTTATGACTGGTACGCTGCGCGCCAAGACAAATTGAACAAGGAGTGCCTGTTAAGTGACAAGTAAGCAGATAAAGCTGACCGATTACGTTATGGCCCGGCTGGTCGAATATGGCGTCCGCGACCTCTTTATGATCTCCGGCGGCGGGGCGATGCATCTGGTCGACTCGGTCGGCCGGAATAAAAAACTAAAATATCTTTGCCCGCACCACGAGCAGGCGGCGGCGATCGCGGCTGAGGGATACGCGCGCGTTTCCGGTAAAATGGGGGTAGTGGTCGTCACTTCTGGCCCCGGCGGAACAAATACGCTGACCGGTGTGATCGGCCAGTGGCTCGATTCGGTCCCGTGTCTTTACCTCTCCGGCCAGGTTAAATTTGAAACGACGATCGCCTCTTCCCCGGAGCTGAAACTTCGCCAGCTCGGTGACCAGGAGATCAATATCGTCGATATCGTCAAACCGGTGACCAAGTACGCGGTTATGGTCAAGGACCCCAAGACCATCCGTTACCACCTGGAGTGGGCGATCTATCTGGCCACGCACGGACGTCCGGGACCGGTCTGGCTTGATATTCCGCTCAATGTCCAGGCGGCGCTGATCGAACCGGCCAAACTGCCTGGCTTTAAACCGCCAGCGGCGAAACGGAACGGACGATTATCCGCTCAGCTTGACCGGGTCGCTGCTTTGATCGCCCGGGCGAAGCGGCCGGTGATCGTGGCCGGCAACGGGATCAGATTGGCCGGGGCGACCAAAGAGTTCTACCGTCTAGCCCGGAAACTCGGTTTTCCCCTCCTGGCGACCTTTAACGGTTTTGATCTGTTGCCGAACGACCACCCGCTCTACATTGGCCGGATCGGGACGCTCGGCGATCGGGCCGGCAATTTTGCCTTGCAGAACGCCGATCTGGTGCTCGAGATCGGCACCCGGAACAATATCCGCCAGGTCAGTTATAACTGGCGAGCCTTTGCCCGGGCGGCCACCAAGGTTGTCGTTGATATCGACCCGGCGGAATTACGCAAACCGACCGTCCGGCCTGACCTGGCGATCGCGGCCGACGCCAAAGAGTTCATTAGCGCGCTCGATAAAAAGCTCGGACGGACCAGCCGGCCGGAGTGGCTCGCCTGGTGCCGGGAGCGGCGAGAGCGTTATCCCGTGGTCCAGCCGGAATACCGGACTGGGAATGGGCCGATCAACCCGTACCATTTTGTCGAAGCCTTAACGGCCCAGCTGCGGCCCGACGATGTTGTCGTGGCCGGCAACGGGACCGCCTGCGTCGCCCTCTTCCAGGCCGGCCAGGTCAAAAAAGGGGAGCGCCACTTCTGGAACTCCGGCTGCGCCTCGATGGGCTACGATCTGCCGGCGGCGATCGGCGCGGCGGTCGCCCGGGGCGGCAAAAGAGTGATCTGTCTGGCCGGCGACGGTAGTTTGCAGATGAACATCCAGGAGCTGCAGACGCTGGCCCATTACCGCTTGCCGGTCAAACTGTTCGTCCTTAACAACCAGGGATATGTCTCGATCAAACAAACTCAGGATAGTTTTTTCGGCGGCCACCGGGTCGCTTGCTGTCCGGCGACCGGGGTCAGCTGTCCCGACAGCACCAGTGTCGCCCGCGGCTACGGCTTAAAGAGCGCGGCGATAAACGGGCGGCGCGGACTGTCAAAGCAGATCGCCAGGGTCCTGGCTCAGCCGGGGCCGGTTGTTTGCGACGTCGGCTTATTGGCCGATTACCACTTTGCGCCGAAATTATCTTCGGCCAGACTGCCGGACGGCCGGCTGGTCTCTAAACCGCTCGAGGATCTGTTTCCGTTCCTGGCCAGGGACGAATTCCGGCGGAACATGATCGTGCCGGAATGGCGAGAATAAGGAGGAAAGGCTAATGAATATACTGGAAAAAAAGATGGTGGACGCGCTCAAGGACCTGCGCGAGAACCACCAGGTGGCGGGGATCAAAGCGGAATTTGAGGCCGAAGGGACCCGGCTGGAAGAAGCGCTCCGGCTCAAGGATGTCGTCTCCAAGGCCGGGCTGGATTTGACGATCAAGATCGGCGGCTGTGAGGCGCTAAAAGACATGTACGATTGCCGGTCGATCGGCGTGGCGCGGATCGTGGCCCCGATGATCGAGAGCGCGTATGCCCTGAAGAAATACCTGGCGGCAACAAAACAGGTTTTTCCGGCCGACGAGCGGGAACAGATCTCGTTCTTGATCAACATCGAGACGATCGACGGCTACAACAGCTTCGGTAAAATGCTGCAGCTGCCGGAGATCAAACAGCTCAATGGTATTGTGCTGGGACGGGTCGATATGACCGGCTCGCTTGGCCTGACCAGAGAAGATATCAATTCGCCCCAGATCTATAAATTGATGCAGGATCTGTTCACCCAGGCCAAAAAAGCCGGGCTGGAGTGCGTGGTTGGCGGCGGGGTCTCCGGGGCTTCACTGCCGCTCTTCCGCCAGCTGCCGGCTGGTCTCCTCGATCGCTACGAGACCAGAAAGGTCATCTTTCAGTGTCCGGCGGCGCTAAATAATGGAGCGGACAAAGGGATCTTGAAGGCGGTCGGGTTTGAGCTGATGTGGCTCAAGAATAAACGCGATTTCTACGGGATGATCTACCAGGAGGACAAGGTCAGGATCGAAATGCTGCAAACGCGTTACGATAAGCTGATCAAGGAAGCGGGAGGGAGCTACGAATGAGCGGACGCAGAGCGTTGGTGACCGGTGCTTCCCGCGGGATCGGCCAGGCGATCGCCCGGCGGCTTCAGGCGGACGGGGTTGAGGTCTTAACCCCGACCCACGCGGAGCTTGATCTGGCCAGCGACCGCTCGATCGACGAATATCTGCGCCAGCTGACCGGCTCGGTCCATATCCTGGTCAATAATGCCGGGATCAACCCGCTGGCCGAGATCAGGGCTGTTCAGGACGAAAAACTTGCCGAGACCCTGCAGGTCGATCTGGCGGCGCCCCTCCGACTGGTGCGCGGTGTTCTGCCGCTGATGCCGAGGGGGAAGGATTGCCGGATACTGAATATCAGCTCGGTTTGGAGCGTCGTTGCCAAGCCGGGGCGAGGGGTCTATGCCGCGGCCAAAGCCGGACTGAACGCCTTGACCCGGACCCTGGCGCTGGAACTGGCCGGCGAGGGGATCTTGGCTAATTCGCTTTCGCCCGGGTTTGTCGATACCGAATTGACCAGACGGAACATCCCTCCGGCTCAATTAACAGCGCTCTGTGCCCAGATCCCCCTGGGCCGCCTGGCAACGGTCGACGAGATCGCCGAACTGGCCGCTTTTCTCTGTTCCCCCCGCAACACTTATTTGACCGGCCAGAATCTCATTATTGACGGCGGGTACACATGCCAGTAGCCGGTTTTACAATCCATTCGCGGTTTCGGGATTATCCGGTTGAATTTTCAGCCGCGGGCGGTCTCTCCGCCGCGCCGGGAGAAGTCTGCGTGGTTGACGCCAACGTCTGGCGGCTGCACTCCACCGGCCTGCTGGCCGGTTTACCGGCGGACGCGGTGATCAGCTTTCCGGTCAGCGAAGAGCGGAAAACGCTGGCCGGGGCGCAGGAGCTTTACGACCGGTTGATCGAACGGGCGCCGAAAAAGAATACCGCTCTGCTGGTGATCGGCGGCGGCATTTTGCAGGATATCGCCGGCTTTGTCGCCTCGACCCTGTACCGGGGGATCAACTGGCGTTTTTGGCCGACGACGCTGCTGGCGCAGGGCGACAGTTGCATCGGGGCCAAGACCTCGCTCAATTATCGCGGTTTTAAGAATTTGCTGGGGACTTTTTTCCCGCCGGCAGCGGTCACGATCGAGCCCGGTTTTTTAGCCACCCAGGCGGAGGCTGATTATTTGAGCGGGGTCGGCGAGATCGTCAAACTGCATCTGATCGGCGGAAAGCCGGCCATTGAATCGCTGACCGCCGGTTTAGCCGGGCTGCTGCGCCGTGATCGAGCGGCCGCCTCAGCGCTGATCAAAGCGGCCTTGCTGATCAAAAAGAGCTATATTGAGGATGACGAACTGGACGCCGGCCGCCGCAATCTGTTGAACTTTGGCCATTGTTTTGGTCACGCTCTGGAAGCCGCCAGTGATTACGCGGTGCCGCACGGCCAGGCGGTGGTCCTCGGGATAATTCTGGCGAATAGCGTCGCCGTTCAGCGCGGCTTATTAAGCACCGGTCGGGCGGAAGCGCTCCGCCGAGAACTGCTGGCGCCGATCGTTGCTGGCGTGTCCCGCCGCTTTGATCCTGAACGGGTGATCGCGGCGATGCGGCAGGATAAGAAACGGACCGGAGCGGGCCTGGCGATCGTCCTGCTCAAGGATGACGGCTCTTTGATCAGAGCGAATGACCTGAGCGACAGTGAAGCGGCAACCGTACTGGGAGGGTGGCAATGAAATTGATCAGCGTGGTCACGGCCTGTTATAACGAAGAAGAGAATATTGCCGAGGTCTACCGTCAGGTCAAAGAGGTCTTTGCTGGTTTACCGAAGTATCATTACGAACACCTCTTTATTGACAATGCCTCCACCGACCGGACCGTGCCGATCCTCAAGGAGATCGCCCAAAAGGACCGCAACGTTAAGATCATCGTCAATGCCCGGAACTTTGGCCATATCCGGTCCCCATTTTATGGCTTGCTGCAGGCCAGGGGCGAAGCGGTCATTTCGCTCGTGGCCGATCTGCAGGACCCGCCGGAGATGATCAAGGAATTCATCAAAAAGTGGGAAGATGGTTATAAGATAGTCATGGCGGTGAAGCAGCGGAGCCGGGAGAACCCGCTGATGTTCGCCGTTCGTCAGCTCTTTTACCGGCTGATCGGCACGCTCTCGGAGGTTAAACAGGTCCGCGGTTTTACCGGTTTCGGGCTTTATGACCAACAGGTGATCGAGATCCTCCGCCGGATCGACGATCCGTACCCGTATTTTCGCGGGCTGATCGCCGATATCGGTTTCGCGGTCGCCCGGGTTGAATACACCCAGCCCCGGCGTTGGAAAGGGCTCACCAAGAATAACTTTTATTCGCTCTACGACATGGCGATGCTCGGCATCACCAATCATTCCAAGGTCCCTTTACGCCTGGCGGCGATGCTCGGCTTTCTGGTCGCTTTTATCAGCGTCCTTTTTGCCGGCGGCTACACTGTTTATAAACTGATCTTCTGGAACAGCTTTTCGGTCGGCATCGCGCCGCTGGTGATCGGTCTCTTTTTCTTCTCCGCCGTGCAGCTCTTTTTTATCGGCATTATCGGCGAATACATCGGCGCGATCCACACTCAGGTGCTCAAGCGGCCGCTGGTGGTCGAGAAGGAACGGGTCAACTTTTGAGAACGAACGAGGAGGAGTAGAGGCGTGAAACTAACCGTAATAGTGCCGGTTTATAACGAACTAAAGACTATCTTGCAGGCGATCAAGGATGTGGACAAGATCACGATCCCCGATAAAGAGGTGATCGTGATCGATAATTGCTCGACCGACGGGACCAGGGAGCTACTGCGCGCGCAAAAAGAGGTTGGTTACCGGGTCATTTACAACGAACGCAACCTGGTCTGCGGGACGTTCGTGGTCGGCCTCAAGGCGGCTCAGGGCGAATACCTCTATGTGCACCACTCCGACCTGGAATATGATCCAACTGACGCGTTGACCATGCTCAAGGTCGCCGAGGAGGGGGGCTATGACCTGGTCCTCGGTTCGCGGCTGCAAAACGACCGGCGGTCCAAATGGGAGATTATCAAGGAGCGGCCGGCTTATCTGGCTTCGATCATCTGCACCTGGCTGATCAACCGCTGGTACGGCAAGTCGTTCACGGATATTATCGGCACCAGATTGTATCGGACGGCGTCGGTTAAAAAAGTACCGATCACCACTACCACTCAGGGCTTCGATTTTGAACATGTCAGCCGGATGTGCCGGATGGGTTATAAGATCGCAGAAGTGCCGATCGCTTATAAGGCGCGCTCGAGCAAAGAAGGGAAAAAGGTCAAACCGTGGCACATGCTCAACGCCCTGTTCGCCATGTTCCGGGTCCGTATTTTCGGTTAAGCCAATGAAGATCAACCCTAAACTACTCGGCTTGATCATTGTCGGCGCGTTGGCCGCGCTGGTCGGCGGCCTGATCTTTTTTAACATAATTGGGCCGGCCGAAGCTTTTCACTGGGACGAAGGCCACCACACCCTTTACGGGACCTGGATCTACCGGGACCTGGCCGGCGGGGATTGGGACCGGTTCTGGGCCGATACCCATCATCAGGCTTACTGGTGTTTTCTCCACTCCTGGCTGCTGGGGGCCTTCTTTTTGCTCTTCGGCCTCAGTTTCCAGAGCGCCCGCGCTTTGAGCCTGGTTTTCTTTTTTCTGACCACGCTATTGGTCTATCTGATCTCGATCAAGTTCTTTAGCCGGGCGGGCTGGAAGATCGGTCTCCTGGCGGCCTTCGCCTGCCTGACCTCGCCGCTGATGATCGCTTTTTCGGCGCAGAGCATGCTGGAAGGGTTGGGGGCGCTGGTCTTTCTGTCGGCGGTTTACCTGTATTTTCAATCGGCTGAGACGAAGCAATGGTACTGGTACGCTCTTTTTGGTCTGGTCCTGGGCCTTTCTATTGTGACTAAATACAATTACGCCCTTTTTATCTTATCGTCATCTGCCGTTGTAATACTGGCTGAATTGCCCGGAGTTTATCGGGAGCTGAAAGGGAGCGAGAATATCGCCCTGGCAGGGAAAAATAAAAGGAAAGAGCACAAGCAACCCAAGAAGATCGCCAATCCATTTTACCCTTGGTTGTATAAAAATTTAGTGATCGCCGCGCCCGTTGTCCTGATCGCCTTATGGTGGTTCCTGGGGCCTGAATCGGAAAGAAAGATCGCCATGCTTTTACAGACCGGGAACATGATCAGCGAACCGAACGTTATCGGCTTCTGGCAAAATGTGATCTACTATCCCCGGGCAATTATGACCGACGGATTCTCTTCGCCCTGGTTCGGTCTTTTGGCGGTTTTGGCGATCTTTGTTCCCCTGGCCGTACTAAAAGAGAAAAAGATTGCCCCGCTGGCCATCATCGTCCTGGTCGTTTGGGCGATATCAACCTTTTCGGTCGGGGCTAAATTTATCCGCCATTTTCATAATGTTCTGCCGGTGGTCTTCATCCTTTTTGCCGCCAGCGTCTTCGCCTGGACCGAGCTGCTGACCGAGCGGCTACAAAAATATCGGCTGACGGCCGGGATCGTTCTCCTGGTGTTATTGGTCCCCGCCGTTCTTTCTTTGACCGCGCTCCCCGCGCTGTACGGGGGGGAGGATGTTCAAGTTAAGGATTTTGAGGTGGTCCTGACGCCAGGTTCGCCCAACATGACCGATGTCCTGGCCTTTTATCGCCAGAATATGGACCAGAACAAATCGTTCGCCACCGCGGTCTCGTTGAACGTTTTATCTCCCTATAGCTACTTTTTCTATTTTCGTGATTGGCCGGTGCCGTTCTATACCCGCTTTGGCGATTACAATGACCCGAACTTCTTTATGAGCGAGTATTATTTAACGCTGGAGCTGGCTCCGGATTCCCGCTATCTAAAGGCGGTGCAGTGGGATTCGATCAATGAGTGGAACACGATATTAAAAAGAAACCTTAGGGCCGGCCGGATCAGGCTATATAAGGAGCAGGAGTTCGCCGGGACCGGCGTTAAAGCGCTCATTTACCGGAAGGTGGGCGGACAGCAGCCCCGTTATCGGTGATGATGAGAAAACTGTACGATCGACACCGGCAAAAGATCAATTACTTACTGGTTGGCGGTTGGAACACGGTGGTCGGTTATTTGGTTTTTGTCTCTTTATATTATCTGCTGGTGGCCAGCGTCCATTACCTGCTGATCTGGCTGGTCAGCAACGTGATCTCGATCACCAATGCCTATATCGGTTATAAGCTGTTCGTTTTCAAAACGCGCGGGAATTATCTGCGCGAGTACCTGCGGTTTTACCTGGTCTACGGGGTGAGTATGGCCTTAAACGTCGTTTTTCTGGCCCTCTGCGTGGAACAGTTCAAGCTCTCTCCGCCGGTCGTCCAGGCGGGCTGGCTGTTTATTAACGTCATTATCTCTTATTACGGCCATAAGCATTTTTCTTTTTCGGCTTAACAGACTGCTCCCCGCTCTCGTTCTCTCCCTTAAAAACAGTGAAGCAGATAAAATAGACCACCAGAGGGGTAAAGGTCAGCGCATTCCGGTTTTGGACCGTCCCCTCCAGGAGCGATTGCCAGTTGTCGGTCAGACAGTAGACGCTGCCGAATGAGGCCAGGGCCAGAATAATGGCAAATAGCACCAGCCACTGCTCGCGCCGCAGCTTTCTGGCGGCCACAGAAACCAGTAAAACGACCAGAAAGACGAACCAGGCGATATTCCAGTTCCCGTAAAAGAGCGCTTTGCGGAAATAGAATTCTATTATCGTAGGGATCCGGTCGTAGTAATTGAAGATCTGCGAGAAGACCGGGACTTCACCCGAAGCCGGCATCTGGGCCCGGTAGATGAACTGAAAGGCGTGCCAGGGGAGGAGAAAGGCGAGGACCGCGGCCGCGTATTGCCCAAGGCGAAACAATTTTTGCCGGACCGCGCTGTTGTCCAGATAGACCAGGAAGTAGCTGAGGACGAGCAGATTGCTGATGACCAGCGGCAGTCCCTCGCTCTTGGTCCAGACGGCCCCACCGGCCAGCAGGGCGGAGACGATAAAGTGGGCCGGCCGCCGGTCGCGGATAAAAAGGAGCAGGTAGAGAAAGCTGGTGCAGTAGTAAAAGCCGACCACCGCGTCAATATATGAAGTGGCCGCGTGATAGATCAGCAGGGGGAGGCTGAGCAGGAGATAAACGGAGAAAAGGCTGGCCGACCGGCTGGTGAGCCGGCGCATCAGGTAGTAGAACGCCACCGCGAAAGCGAGCAAAAAGGCCGGAAAGATGATCTGGACGATGGCGTCGTCCCAGGTACCGAGCGCCGAATAGACCCAGGAGGCGAAGATCGGGATATTCAACGGGTAATTTTTTCGTGACGATGGGCCGATAAAATAACCGGGGTGGGTGTTCAGGGAGAGGCTTTTTTCCGTATAGAAGATCTTCGCCTCCATCATCCGGTAGGCGATCGAGTCGATATCCTCGACCGGCCGGACCACCGCCTGGTAAAACACCAGCAGGAGCCTGATCGTGATAAGTAGGATCAGGAGGTAGTCGTGCCATTTTAAGCGGGCGAACACTCCCTTAAGGCCGGCCGGGACCAGGCGGGCGAAGATTTGCCGCCTGGTCAGACAGATGTAGAACGGATAGGCGAGGAGGAGGGCGACGGCTGCCAGGATATTGAGGACCGTTAATGGGATAAAGAAGAGGCCCATCAGGAAGAGCAACAGGCTGATCAGAGCGAAGCCGGCGCCATATGAAACAGCCAGCGCCTCCAGCGGTTGGAGGTCGTTGTCCGGCGTGAGAAAAGTGATCACGATCAAGCCAGTCAGGACCGGGAAGAAGAGCGCGGCGAGGAGTAGAGTAATGATCGTCATCTGCCACTCCTTTTCATGATGTAGCCCCCGTCTTGGCCGGCGGCCAGGGGGTAATAGCCGGCGGGGATATCTTTGGCCTTCAGGAGCTTTTGCGGGTCATAAACGAGTAAATAATCAGGGACCTCCCCGGGAGAGTCGGCGGCAATGAGCGGGTAAAGATAGTACCAGGCTTTTTCGCGGAAGTAGACATAACCTTCGGGGACGATCAGGCGATAGGTGGCCCGATCGGGGAGTTTGGCGCGGCAGCGCTGCAAATAATAGTAGAAATCGTGGTAGGTCTGGAAGGTGGAGAGGGCCTGCTTTTCGGCCAGCGTTTTGCCGCCGAAGATCTGCCGGTTCAAAGCCGCGTACCGGAACTGGTCGACCAGCATTCGGGCGTCGAGCAATACCCAGAAAATGAGGCAAAGCAAGAAGACCTTGGCGGTCAGCTCCTTAATTATGGCTGCTGAGGACGCCCTTTTGCCCGCAATTAGGTAGAACAAATAGAGCACAGACAAAATAAAGATCGACCAGTAAATATAGAGATTGACCGATTGGCCGTTGATCTTTGGGCCAAAGATCACATTGATCGTCCGAGGGAGCGGCCGCTCAAACGTCATAAATTCCCGCCAGCTGGACTTGAGCCCGGTCCAGAAATTACCGGGGATAGCCCGGGCTTCAGTGATCTCGATCCCCGCTGCTCCATTATCCGCTAAAAGGAGCAACTGGCTGACATACCCGGCCCAATAGCTGTTTTGGGCCCGGAGGTTGAAAACATATTCTTTGGGGGTGTTGGCAGCGGCCAGGTCAAAATTGAAGCTCTTCTGTTCGTTAAGCTGCGGATCGAAATTAGTTGCCCAGAATAGCCGGGCAGTGCCACCTTGCGGCGACCGGATCTTGAGGCTAAGCGTAGTGAACTCCTCGGTGTCGATATTGAACTCCGGCCGGCCGATGAGGTAGGGGGTGCCGGGCTGAGGTTGGAAGGAAATGTTGACCTGGTCGAAGGCGCTGGCTGAACAAGTCAGAATGACAAGTACGGTCAGTATTGGCCAGAAAAGGTTCTTCACTCTGTTATTATACAATTATGGTAATGGCGAATAAAGGCTTATTCCCTAATTTTATCCCGAACTTTCTTGTCTCTAACTATTCTAAAGCAAACTCCCAAAATTAGGGTAAATTCAGATTTTCGGGTAAATTCGAGTGTTGCCATTAGGAGAGTTCGGGACAAAGAAGTTCGTGAAAAAATTCGGGATTCCCCCTCTGACATTACTTGACACAACTTGACACAAAATGGTAAACTGCAGTTAATGCCGACCGAACTCCAGGTTAACGTCATCTATACTGCAGAAGAAACCGAATCCTTATTAAAGATCTCCCGCTCCACGTTCATGCGCCTGATCAAGCGCGGGGCGCTGCAGGCTCGCAAGGTCGGGGGGCAATACCGCATTCTGGGTGAAGAGATATTACGTTTAGTTAAACCCAAGGGGAGGAAGTAAATGAAATTATTGAATGAATGGCTAGCATTCCTGTTGATCTTGAGCCTAGTTTCGCCGGCCCTGGCGCTTGACGCTTCACAGCTTGGCTTAAGTTTGCCGGGCATTCAAGGAGCTGGGCTTTCCGACCAGGCGGCAAACAGGGCAGCGGGGGCAATGGTACTCGAGTCGCCAATCGACGAACAGGGCTATCGTCTGGGGCCGGGAGACACACTAGCGATCCATCTAATAATCGGGGAGAGCGAACTTTATGTCGACCATAATCTGATGATCGGGGCGGATGGTAAAATATTCTTTCCTAATATTGGTGCGATCTCTTTGTCGGGGCTCAGTCTAGCCCAGGCAAAGGAAAAGATCGACCGGCAGATCAGGCAGGTTTATAAAGAACAATACAAATTGTATGTCATGCTTGGCTCTCCCAAGACCGTCAAGATCTATATTACCGGGATGGTCAAGAATCCCGGCCCGCTGGCGGTATACGATAATTTAAGGGTATCGGAAGTGCTGGGGCAGGCCGGCGGAATCACCAGCGGTGCCTCTAATCGTTATATATACATAAAGAGGAAAAACATTGAGGGCGACGAGGAGTTGCTAAAAGCCGATCTTTTTGCCGCCTTTCGCAGCAAGGATCTCTCCAAAGATATCCGGATCCAGGCAGGCGATGTTATCGAAGTGCCCGACGCCAACGGCGACCGAATCAGCCAATTAAAGGATGATAACGGCAACGACCGACTCCTCTTCGGCGGGCGGGAGACATTTATCTACGTTTACGGGGAAGTCGCGCGGGGCGGCCGTTTTGAATACGTTCCCGGAAAAAAACTTTCCGATTATCTCAGCTTATCCGGTGGACCGACGGTTAAAGCTAACCTGAGCGGGGTTACATTGACCCGTCAAGAAAATAACCAGCCGAAGGTTTATAACGTCAACGTTTCCGATATCCTGCAGCGGGGTATGAGCTCCAAGGATATCGAGGTCCTGGCGGGCGACGTGATCTACGTGCCGGGGAATTTCTTCTACATGACTGATTTTACCAGCGTTTTGAACACCATCTTAATAACCCTGACGCTGTACACGACGATCGCCAGGAAATAGGAGGGAAATATCGTGATGCAACAAGCGGCTGAAGGCGAAATTGATCTGCGGGAGTATATAGATATCGCCCGTAAACAGTGGAAAATGATCGCTGGCTTCGCGGTTGGCACGGCGATGCTCGTGCTGGTGTTCAGCTTAATGCAAAAGCCAATCTACGAAGCCAAGACGACAATTTTGATCAGGACATCGGGTGGGGGGACTGGCGCATCACTTTCTCAGTTCGCTGGCTTGGCGGGATTGGCCGGTATCTCTTTGCCGTCAGGCGGAGGGAGCATGCAAGATCTGACTGATATTCTGCAAAGCCAAGTCGTAGCTGCTAGGGTCATTGATAATTTAAATCTAAAAGAGCGTATCAAAGGATGGGATGACCCTAGACGTTCCAACCAGGAGTCGATCTTGGCTGTCCAGGGAATGCTAAAGAAGCCAAAGACGACCAATAATTTGATCGAGCTTAGGGTTGAGTATACAGATAAAGAATTAGCAGCGGAGATTGCCAACGGATTTACCGATGCTTTGTCCGATCTCTGGAACAAATTGAGTTATACCGAAGCAAAAAGGAAAAAAGAGTATATCGAATCGCAGCTTCCCAGGGTCGAGCAAGAGTTGAAAACATCTGAACAGAGGCTGAAAAGTTTTACTCTGCTTTCACCGCGAAGTGGTGGGGGAGGCTCGACAAGTCTGCTGGGGGCGATCTCTGCTTCACAGTCGCAGGGATTGGAGATCGCTAGGCTTTCCCGTGAATTGGATATCGCGAACTCTGTCTACACTATGTTGCGAAAGGAATACGAGTCGGTCAAGCTGGAGGAATCAAAGGAGATCCCGCCGTTTTCTATTATCGATAAAGCGGTCAAACCGGAGAAAAAGTCAAAGCCCAAAACCAGGCAGAATGTCATGATCGGTTTGGTGCTTGGCCTTTCGTCAGGAGTATTCCTGGCATTCTTCCAGGAATACTGGGAAAAGAGCGCTAAATCAGCTGGATAGTCATGACTAGACTTGACAAGTTCTGCCTATAGGCCCATAATTTAGGCATGATAGTCGAAGAACACGAGGTCTACACGCCGCAGGAGACAATTGCGCTGCTCAAGATCAGCGATTCCACCTTTCGACGGCTCATCCGCAAAGGAGCCCTCCGTGCCGCCAAGATCGGCGGCCAGTACCGCATTCTTGGCCATCATATCCTGCAATTATTGAACACGAGCTTGCCAGGCAAAGTTAAAAAGGTCTATCACAAGATCGTCGATAGCGAGGGGAAATGATGAAATCATATGCTTTGGTCACCGCCCGATCGACGTCCACCCGTTTACCAAATAAATGTTTTCAGCTGATCACGGACGAACTGAACACTATCCAGGTGATAATCCGCCGGGCGAAGAAGATCGGCTGCCCGGTAATTTTAGCCACGACCGAAGATCCTTCTGACGACCAGCTGGCAGAGATCGCTTTAAAAGAAGGGATTGCCTGTTTTCGGGGTGCGGTAAAGAACAAGATCCGGCGCTGGGCGGACTGTTTTAGTGAATTTGATATCAGCGAAGGCCTGCTGGTGGACGGTGATGATCCGACTTTTGATTACAATGTAGGGGCCAGAGCACTGGAACAGCTTCGTCAGGGGGGCACTGATATGGTGGTCATTCCGCCGGATATGACACCTGGTTTCTTTACCTATGGCATAACCAGAAATGGGATCGAAAAACTTCTGACTAAAGCACTGGACGCGAAAACGGATACCGATGTGATCACCGAATTCATTCGCATGGCCGGCTTGACCAAAGCTGATGTGCCGGCGAGGCCCGAAGAAACGACCGGTCATGATGTCAGACTGACCGTCGATTATCCGGAAGATATTGAATTCTATCGTGCTCTCTATCGCCAGGTGAATTATATGGCCCCGGCTCCGGAAATAGTCGCTGTAGCACTAAAGAATAAATTGCAAGAAATTAACTGGCATAAACAAGCGCTATATTTGGAAAACCAAAGTAAATTCAGTAATTCTGTAACAACATCGATGCAAGGCGGTAATTATGGAAGATAAAAATAATAGGATGACAAAATATCCTGGTAATGAGCTCAAATATTTGCAAAAAGTCCTGAGCGCTGAGAGCTGGTCAGCAACCGGAGGTAGCTGGAACAATATTCTTGAACGAGAGTTCGCTAAGAAACTCGGTGTAAAATATGCGGTAGCGATGAACTCCGGGACGGCGACCTTGCATGCTGCCCTTGAAGCTGTCGGCGTTGGTCCAGGAGATGAGGTCATTTCTCCCGCCTTTACTGTTTTTATGGACACTTCCGCGACCCTTCATGCCAATGCAGTACCCGTTTATGCGGACATTGATCCTGCGACCTGGAATATTGACCCAAAGGATGTTGCCAGGAAAATAACCCCTAAAACCAAAGCGATCATTGCTGTGTCTATTTACGGGCTTGCTCCCGACTTGGACCCGATCATGGAGCTTGCCAGCAAAAATGGATTAGCCGTTATTGAGGATAATGCCCAGAGCATGTTAAATACCTACAAAGGAAGAATGGTTGGAACGATCGGACACATGGCCAGCTACAGCTTTGAGAATACCAAACATCTTTCCTGCGGTGAAGGCGGCATGATCATTACCGATAACGAAGCGTATGCGGAAACGGCGCGCAAGATTGGTGGCCATGGGTTTAAGAATCTACGGGCCGAAGAGGGCCGCATCCGATTGAATCAAGAGGTCTTTCAAAATCCCCATTATAAACGTCATGATACGTTGGGTTGGAATTATCGTTTGTCGGAGTTTAATGCCGCTATTGTGTTGGCTCAGCTTGAGCGCGTTGAGGAATTAGTCAAAATGCGCCAGGAAGTGGCCAGATTATTCCTAGAGGCGGCGTCCAGCTGCGATTATTTGATCCCTCAGCACGTTCCCGCTGAGTCCACCCATTCTTATTTCACCTTCGGCGCTCTTTATGACGGACTGGAGAGGATCGGTGTTTCCTGGGAAGAATTCCGCCGGATGTATGTGGAGATGGGTGGCGATGGCTTTTATGGTGCGTGGAGTGTTCCTTACCTTGAACCGATAATGGTTGAGAGGAAATATGTGAAGAGATGCCCGGATATTTATAGGGATATCAAGTATGGAGAGGGCCTTTGTCCGGTTGCGGAAGATGTTCAGTTAAAGGTAATGCAATTTAAGGCCAATTATCGCAGCCTTGAGTTGGCCAAGCAAAAAGCATCTGTCCTTGAACGGCTGATAGTCAAATTAAAGAATCGCTAAGGAGTTATATGCAGTCGGTGCACTCTATGGAAAAGCTTCGTTTAGGCATTGTCCAAGGGCGGCTAATTCAGGCGCCTGCTGGCCAATTACAATGGTTTCCCCAGGACCAATGGGAAGAGGAATTTTCTCTGGCCGCGGCGCTGGGGATCGATTATATTGAGCTTATCGCTGAACGAAAACGTAACCCGAGGAACCCATTATGGACTGACGAAGGGATCGCGCAAATAAAGAACCTGGTAAAACGTAACGGGCTCACTTTGCCCGCTTTTTGTAACGACTACGTCGTTGACAACCCTTTGCCAGATAATAAAGAGGTTTTAGAGCAGACCCTGAAACTGCTCGAACGCGGCGCGTTGCTTGGTTGTGAAAAATATATCCTTCCCCTTTTTGAACACTCTGAATTGAACATAGATAACGCAGATAAATACGTAGCGCCGTTGCGCGCTATCGCGGATAAGGCGGCTAGCTCGGGTATCTCCGTCTGTCTGGAAACTATTTTGAATGGAACTGAGCTGATCAAGGTGTTGGAGCGGATCGATCATCCAGCCCTAAGCGTTGTTTTTGATACAGGGAATCGAGCTGCTTTTGGCCATGACTTGCCCGGCGACATTAAGCGGCTTGGTAACCGGATAAGTCATGTTCATATCAAGGATAAAAACGCCGCTAATGAGAACGTCATTCTCGGCACCGGCCTGGTCGATTTTCTTAAAGTATTCGCTGCCCTGGCGGAGATCAAATATGACGGGCTGTATACTTTCGAAACTCAGCGCGGCAAAGATCCTTTGCGCACCGCCAAATATAATATAGCGCTGGTGCAGTATTTTCACGCGGAGGCTTTTTCGCGATGAGTTTTAAAAAGATCTTGTTTATTGGTCTGGGTGGTGCAGGTCAGCGGCACCTGCGTATCTTCCGGCAGCTTCTGCCAGCCAGCACCTTATTCTCAGCGTACCGGCATACGGGAAAAACCCCTCTTTTAAATGCCAATTTTACGGTTGATGATATCAATACCATTGAAAAAAACTATAATCTTCAGATGTTTGATAGTCTGAAATCGGCTTTTGCCGCTCGACCTGATCTTACGGTGGTTTCAACCCCAACGGCGCATCATCGCGAACCAATGATGCTGGCGATGGAAGCTGGCAGCGGCGTTTTAGTCGAAAAGCCTTGGGCCGAAAATCTAGAAGGGTTCTCGGAGTTTCAGGCGGGTATCTTAGCCAAACAGCTCCCATTTCAGATATCTTTTCAGCGCCGTTTCCATCCGCAGATCGCTCGTGCCTGTTCTGCCGTAAAAACAGGTTTGATCGGGCGCCCAATGGCGGCGACCTTTACGGTCTATTCCCATGTTCCTTCCTGGCATTCCTACGAAAACTGGCGGGATCTTTACGCCGTGCGGCCGGAGCAAGGGGGTGGGGTGCTGCTGACCGAAATACATGAGATCGACCTGGTTAACTGGTTTTTTGGTTTACCGGAGGCGGTCTTTTGCTCAGGAGGAAATCGCGGCGCGGAGCGGTTAGCGGTTGAGGATACGGTGCAAATGACATTGCTCTATGGCGGATTTTCAGTGCAGGTTACTTTGTGTTTTATGCATAAGAAAACATCGAGGGGGTTTCATATTGCCGGAACAGACGGCGATATTGTATGGGATGGGGAGGAGAATCGATTGGCAGTGGCTCCTTTTGCGGCGGGTAGCCAGGAGTATGTCCAGGTCGATCCCGATTTCAAAAATGACGATATGTTTATGGCGCAGGCCATGAGATTTTTGTCCGATTGGACATTAGAGAATACAAAGAACGCTCTGGCGGCAGCGGAGGGGGCGCTGGCCATTGTGGATGCCGCCCGACGCTCTCTTAAGAGTGGGAATCCGGAGGCTCTGGCCCCTGTTATTATGAACGGGAATAGGAGGGGCAAACAGTGAAGGCATTAAAAGTATTGGAAAAATTCGGCTTATCGGGCAAGATGGCGCTGATAACCGGTGGAGCCGGCTTGCTCGGGGTTGAACACGCAGCAGCTTTGTTAGAGAGCGGGGCCACAGTTCTGTTGACCGATGTGAGCGAGGTCGCGCTGTCAGAGGCGCGCAAGTCCTTGAGCCGTGATTATGATGAGCAGCGGATCTTGACCCGCGTGCTGGACGTCACTCAACCGATGGCCGTCGCGGCGGTAGCCGACGAAATGAAGGCAGCTGGACGACGCGTAGATATTCTGGTCAATAATGCCACTATTGATCCCAAGGTGAGGGACCAAGGTGTGTTGGACACCTCCCGCCTGGAGAACTTCTCTCTTGACCAATGGAATTTGCAGATAGCGGTCGGCTTGACCGGGGCATTTCTGTGTAGTCAGAGGTTTGGTGCGGCCATGGCCCGGGACGGCAAGGGGGGCGTAATTCTCAATATTGCCTCTGATCTTTCGGTTATTTCGCCCGATCAGCGGCTCTATCGTCAAGCAGGACTGGCGGAAGAAAGTCAACCGGTCAAGCCGGTAACATACTCAGTGATCAAGACCGGATTGATCGGGCTTACTCGTTATTTGGCTACTTATTGGGCTGACCGTGGGGTGCGCGCTAACGCGTTATCGCCGGGTGGAGTTTTCAATGGTCAGGGAGAGGAATTTGTGCGGCGTCTGACCTCGTTAATTCCGATGGGCCGCATGGCGGCTCGCGACGAATATCGCGCCGCCCTGCAGTTCCTTTGTTCAGACGCCTCGGCTTATCTTAATGGCCAGAACATAGTCATGGATGGAGGGAGGAGCGTATGGTGAGTGTCGACATAAAAAATATAAAAGTAATAATTTACGACTTTGACGGGGTGATGACCGATAATAAGGTGTTGGTCTCGTCCGATGGGACCGAAAGCGTTTTTTGCAACCGGAGCGATGGTTTGGCGGTCAGTGCTATCAAAAAGACCGGGATCCACCAATGCATAATCTCGACCGAGGAAAATAAAGTCGTGGAAAAACGAGCCGAGAAGCTCGGTCTCCCCTGTATTCATGGGGTGTCCGATAAAAAAACGACCATGCTTGACTACCTTAAGAAAAACAATTTTGGCTTAAATAGCGTCGCTTACGTTGGCAACGATCTTAACGACCTGGCCGCGATGAAGCTGGCGGCCATAAAGATCGCGCCCAAGGACGCGGCCAAAGAGATATTGGTAATTGCCGATATTATAATGAAAGCAAAGGGGGGTGACGGTGTAATTTACGAGCTCTACAAATCATTGATCAGGAAATAATATTAATCGGAGAAGGAGTAATAAAATGTCTATATTTATCATCGCTGAAGTCGGAATCAATCACAATGGGGATATGACCATCGCCAAGAAACTGATCGATGTGGCCAAGGAGGCCGGCGCCGACGCTGTTAAATTCCAGAAGAGGACCATTGACTTGGTTTATACCAAGGAAGAACTTGACGCTAAAAGAGAAAGCCCCTGGGGCACAACTAACCGGGAGCAAAAAATGGGTTTGGAATTCGGCAAAAAGGAGTATGACGAAATTGACCGCTATTGCAAGGAGAAGGGGATAGAGTGGTTTGCTTCGCCCTGGGACATTGAAAGTCATCGGTTTTTGCTGGGCTATAACATGAAGCATAATAAAGTTGCTTCTGCTCTGTTGACTGACATGGAGCTGTTAACAGCCATAGCCAAGGAGAAGAAACACACTTTTATCTCGACCGGGATGAGTACCATGGAGGAGATCGAGGCAGCTGTTGATGTCTTCAAAAAACATGGCTGTTCTTATGAGCTGATGCATTGCAACAGCACCTACCCGATGACCAACGATGACGAAGCCAATCTCCGCGTGATCGAAACGCTGAAAAAACATTTTGGCTGTAATGTTGGCTACAGCGGCCATGAGGTTGGGCTGGCGGTCTCTTACGGGGCGGCGGCCTTGGGAATCAGCTCGCTGGAGCGGCATATTACCATTAATCGAGCGATGTACGGCTCTGATCAACCGGCATCGGTTGAACCGGCCGGTTTCCGAATGCTGGTCGGAGTTGTCAGGCAGATCGAACGAGCGATGGGGGACGGAGTTAAGAAGGTTTATCCCAGCGAAGTGCCGATCAGGAAAAAACTAAGGAAGAAATAAGCGAATAGACCGCATGGCAAGCGAGGCTAAGATGGATATAGATAAATTCTACAAGGCTCTTGATAGTGAGATCCCCGGCGGCGTGTTGCCGGAACTTGATCAAAGCATAGTGCCAAATAGAAATCTATATCTAACACGAATATCCATGGATGGGTTGGAGCAAATGCATGAGTATTCAAAGGATGCTCGTTTATATCGGCATTTTGAGTTCGAGCCTTTCCAAAGCATTGAGGAAACCGGTGCGTATCTTAAGAAGCTGTTGGCTCGGATGGGGGAAAAGATTGAGGGGCGAAAAAACATGTATTGGTTCATCCGGCTGATCGATAACCATAAGATCATTGGCTCGATCGGCCTGGTTGATATCGATACTTCCAGGGAATCGGCTTCATGGGGATACGCGATATCGCCGGAATACTGGGGGCGCGGTTATATTCTGGAAGCGCAGCTTATAGTAGTCAAATATTCCTTTGAGGTCTTGAAGCTGAACCGGCTCTGGGGCGTTACTTCGGTCGACAATTTGCCGACCATCTCGTCAGTGACGGCGGCCGGGTTCCAAAAAGAAGGGATTTTAAGAGACTATTACCGGTTCGCAAACGGCGAGAAAAAAGACAGCTACCTTTACAGTATGCTGGCCAGCGACTACCAAAAACTCCGGTTGCAGGGCAAACAAACAGGCCGTGCCGCGCTGCTGACGTTGGAAAAACTGCGGCAGATCTTTGCCGAAGTGCTGAACGTGCCGGCGGCTAAAATTGATAATAGGTCAGATATCCGCAACGTGTCCGAATGGGACTCGCTCAACCACGTGGTCCTTATCGCGGCGATCGAAAAAGAGACCGGCCTCAACTTTAAACCGGCCGAAATCGCACGGGCGCTCAGCGTTAAGGCTATTCTGGAGCTGGTCAATGATCGCTGATCATGTTTTTGCGACCGCTGCTAAATACCCAGACAACATCGCGTTGTCCTGCAACGGCCGGCAGATCACATACCGGGAGCTGAATGACCGGGCGCTGAGGCTAGCGGCACTGATCAGGTCGTACGGTCTGGTGAAAAATAATATCGGCATCGCCACGCAAAAAACGGTCGCGGCGTATGTTGGTGTCCTGGGGGTCTTATACGCCGGTTGTTCATACGTGCCATTGAACCCCAAGCATCCGGCGCGCCGCCTGGCGAGTATCATCAGGAACGCCGCGATCTCGGCTATTATTTACGACGAGTCGGAGAATATCTGCCTGGAGGAACTGCTTAATTCCGGCGGGACCATCAAACACGTGATCCGGCCCGAAAACGATATTGCTAACGTCAGTCCGCTGCACGGGCCGGTTCCTGTCGGTCCCGGCGATCTGGCCTACGTGATGTTCACTTCCGGTTCGACCGGCGAACCGAAAGGGGTAATGGTCACGCACGCTAATGTTTGCAGCCACATCGCGAACATGACCGAAATGTATAAATTCACTGCTGAGGACAGGTTCTCGCAAACCTTTGATCTGAGCTTCGATCCCTCGGTCAGCGACATGTTCTGTGCCTGGTTCAACGGCGGCCGGCTCTGCGCTTTGGCGGCCGATGACCTGTTTTGTCCGTCGGAATATATCCAGCGGGAAGGGCTCACTTTTTGGGCGTCGGTCCCGACGCTGGGCAATTTTATGAGCAAACTGGGTAAGCTAAAACCCGGTGCTTTTCCCTCGCTTAAACATTCCACGTTTTGCGGCGAACCGTTCCCGCAGGCGTTGGCCCACCAATGGCGCCTGGCCGCCCCGAACAGTACGATCGAGAACCTGTACGGCCCGACCGAAGCCACCGTTTATGTCACCAGGCACGTCTACGAAAAGCACGAGCATGCCAACAAGTACAGTAACAACATCGTACCGATCGGTTCGCCATTACCGGGGCAGTTCGCCGTGATCGTCGATGAGCGCCGGCAGATGGTTCCGGACGGGGAGATCGGCGAATTGTGCGTGACCGGTTCGCAGGTGACGCTCGGTTATTTAAACGACGAGACCAAAACGGCCGCCGTGTTTGTCTCAATGCCATGGGATTCCCGGCGCTGGTACAGAACCGGCGATCTGGCCCTGGTTAACAAAAACGGCCACATAGAATGCTTGGGCCGCATCGATGCGCAGGTCAAGATCGGCGGGCAGCGGGTTGAGCTTGGGGAGATCGAGTCTGTCTTACGGGAGGTCGCCGCCACGCCAGACGTTGCGGTCGTGCCCGCCGCCTATGAAAGCGGTGTGCCACAAAAATTGGCGGCTTTTATCGCCAAGCAATTGACTGAGACAGAGAAGAAAAAGATCAGTGAAGCCTGCCAGCAAGCACTTCAGGCCGTGTTCGTCCCCAAAGCGATCTATTCTTTAGATACTCTCCCTCTTAATCCGAGCGGTAAGATCGACAGGCAGGCGTTAAAGCGCCTGGCGGAGACTAATGAAGCTGCTAGGTAGAAAAATATTATTCCGCAGCCCGGCGCCAAGCGAGATCGTCATCTTTGAACGGATCGGCAGCGAACGGATCAAAGAGCTGATAATTCCGGAGCTACCCGCTTTTGTATTTGACTCCTTGCTTGAGGAGATCTATTTGAGCCCGAAGATCATCTATAATTTTATCTCTTCATTAGGACAGATCGAATTTAGGTGGTTTGCCAATGCTAAGAAACTCGCCCGATATTTTGCCTGGCAGCTATGGAACGTCTATCTTTTAAGCTGCTTGAAGTGCTTTAAGCCTAAAGTTGTTGTTACCCTGATCGATAATCACGGGGCCTTCCATTGGCTTTGCGCCCATTACCGGGAAGCTGAATTCCTCGCTATCCAGAACGGCAGCCGGACCAAAGTCGAGTTTCGAGGTCTCCAGTCGCCTTACCGTATCGGGCATCTGTTCTGTTTCGGCAAATACGAAAAGGACCTTTATTCGCAAGCCGGGCACCGGATTGACCATTATTACCCGCTCGGATCGCTCCTGGCTGGCTATCATCGGCCTAAAACGAGGCAAGGCAGCAACCCGCCGTATGATCTCTGCGTCGTTTCCGGCTGGCGGGGTAACATCGGGAATGGGCCGGACGTGCAACGGACCATGACATCAATGAAGAAGATGGACCGGCTGCTCGGCCGCTACATTGCGGAATATGGCCTTACGGCGGTGGTCATTATGCGTTCGGAACCGGATAGCCCGGATCGAAATATCCCTGTTTACGGCAACGAAAAGGAATATTTCCGGAGCCTTTATCCCGAGCATGTTCGGCTGATTGATCCGAATTTCAAGGAGCGAAATATTTATCAAGTGATGGACCAGGCAAGGATCATAGTCAGCTCCGGCTCGACGGCGCCGCGGGAAGCGTTTGGCTGGGGTAAAAAGGTCTTATATTGCGATTTTACCGGGACGGATCTTTATAACGATTACGAATCAGCCATTATGTTCAAAAACGATGATTATGAGCTTTTTAAACAACGGCTAAATGAGATCAGGTTAATGCCTGATGAAGAATATCGGCATAAAATGGGGGATTATGCGGCCTACTTAATGAACTATGACCCTGAGCATCCGCCGCACCTGTTCATCAGGCAGAAGATCGGGGAGTTCTTACAGTGAGCGAAAATAAGCAACGCGGGTTTCTCTGGAACACTTCTGTTTATTTGATCTCAACGGCGTTTTCCGTTGTTGTCACGATCATTGTTCTGCCCGTTTACACCCGGTTCTTGTCGCCTGCCGACTACGGTGTCGTGGCCCTTTTTGTCATGTTCGGCAATTTGACCGCCGGGGTCATTTCCGTAAATCTTCATTTTGCCTCTTTTCGCTATTATTTCCAGTTCAAGAATGATCGGGAAAAGCTGAGAACGATCTGTTCGACAAATGCCCTGGCGGTCATATTGATCTTCTTGATCTTTGGTGTTCTGATCTATTTTATCGCCGGTTGGCTGTCTTCTTTCCTGTTCCAGGGCCGGTTGATGACCGGACTGATCTTTTTATCGTTCGTCGGCGGCTGTTTGGAATACCTGATACTTTATCTGACCACGCTGCTGACGGCGGAGGTCAGGTCGGCGCAATATGCGGCGATCATCATCGCCCGCATAGTCTTAAATACCGCTTTTTCTTTCTATTTTATCTTTTGCCGCTCTATGACTTACCTGGCCTTGATCTATGCTTTGTTGCTTTCACAGACCGTAACGCTGGGAGCGCTGCTGGCCATTAACCGGGAGTTGTTTGCGCTGAGGTTTTCTTGGACCGACCTGAAAATGTCGCTCCAACTGGCCTTTCCGCTGGTCCCGAACAGCATGGTCGGGTTACTCTATTCGTCTTTTGATAAAACCATGCTCAATAAATACAAAAGCACGGAATCGGTCGGCTATTATTCTTTTGGGGAAAGATTTTCCGTGCTTTTAAAAATGTTGCAGGATGGGGTAGCCAAATCGTGGGACCCGTACTTCATGAATAAAGCTCACGAGAATACTGCCACAGCCCGGGAAGCGATCATAAAGCGTTTCTATGAGATTTCTTTTCTTTTCATGATCATCGGTTTGTGCATAATATATTATTCGGAGGAAATGATAAAGATCCTTACAACCAAGGCCTATTATCCTTCCATGTATGTTGTGCCGATCTATGTTTATTTTTATCTGTTCGCTATCATCGCCACCTTGGCGATGAACCAGGTCAGCTTTTCCAAAAAGATGGGATATTTGTTGCCGGTTTCGATTATGGGTGTGGTCATCAATATGACCCTTAATATCATTTTGATCCCCAGGTACGGGGCGATCGGGGCGGCCTGCGCGATCGCCGCCAGCGCCTTGTCCAATAACCTGATGCTCCTATATTTTGGTATGAAATTGTATCCGCTCCCTCTGGGGAAATGGAGATTGCTGGGTATGTACCTGCTGCTGATCGGTTTTACGGCTCCGGTCTATTTGCTAATGCCTGTCGATTGTAGTTTCCTCTTTAAGGTCATGATTAAGGCGGCGATCATAATCTTGTTTGCGCTGATCGGGATCTTGCTCCACTATGTATCCAGATCAAGCCTCAAGCATGTCTTCGGCAAGATCAGGGGGGCGGCAACTAGCCTGGCCGGTATTTAAATGACAGTAAGTAGAAGCAAGATTTGGCAGGAAATCTGGGATAAAAAAGGACAGAAAGCTGATGTCCCGCTGCATCATGTTGACGGTTTTGATCTGCTAGACGCAGAGCAATGGGATTATATGGTCGGGCAGGTCACCAGACCGCTTGGCCTAAAAGACGGCGAAAAGATCCTGGAATGCGGGTGCGGCGCCGGAGCTTTCTTAGCCAGCTTATTAAAGAAATTTCCCGAACTCAAGGTTACGGGGCTGGATTATTCCCAACCGATCTTGGCAGCGGCAAAACGCAACGTTAAGGGCGATTTCTACCACGGCGACATGACCGATCTAAGTATTTTCAGCGACGGGCAATTTGAAAAAACTATTTCCTACAGCACTTTTCACTATTTGTCGTCCGAAGGCGCGGCTGCGCGCGCGGTGCGGGAGATGGTCCGAGTCACCAGGGCGGGCGGATCCGTTTTTATCGGTGACGTTTCCGACCTGGCCAAGCGGGAAATGGCCCTGGCTTTGCGTAAGATGACGCACCAAAACCATCAGCGGGTCAGTTCAGCGAACACCGATCACCTCTTTGTTCCGCAAGAGCTGTTCCGCCAGCTGGCCGGGGAGTTAAAACTCGGGATCGATATCATTGACCAGGAAAGCTTTGACCTCCCATTTTATGACAACGCAAAATACCGTTATTCGGTTTATTTGCGGAAGAATAGCGGAAGGAAAGGATAAGTATGAAAAAGAAAGTGTTATGCGTCATCCCGGCGCGCGGCGGCTCTAAAAGGCTTCCCAATAAGAATATTTTGCCGTTGGGCGGTAAGCCGCTGATCGCGCACACCATTGACCAAGCCAAACAGTCGAAATTATTGACGATGATCATTGTTTCGACCGACGATCCTCAAATCGCGAAGATAGCGGAGCAATACGGCGCGGAGGTCGTTTGGCGGCCCAAGAGCATTAGCGGCGACCATGCCACTTCCGAATCGGCGCTTCAGCATGTCTTGGGGCAGGTAGAGAAGGGCGGTTTCTGCCCCGACCTGGTCGTTTTACTGCAGTGCACTTCGCCGATCCGCCGGGCCGATGACATCGACCGGGCGATAAAGACGCTCTACAAGAAAAAGGCGGACTCACTGCTGTCGGTTTGCCGCAACGACCGGTTTTTCTGGCGGCGCGCGATCAACGGCGTGGAACCGATCAATTACGATTATCGGCGGCGGATGCGCGACCAGGACCATCCCGAAGAGTACCAGGAAAACGGTTCCATCTACATGTGCATAACGGAGATCTTAAAAAAAACCAACGTCCGCCTGGGCGGGAAAGTCGAAGTGCACGTCATGGACTATTGGTCGTCTTTCCAGATCGATTCCCCGGAAGACTTTGAGCTGTGCGAGTGGATTATTAATAAGGAGGAAGCATGAAAACGAAAGAATTACGGGTCGGCGGGAAAGTGATCGGCGAGGGGCAGCCCTGTTTTATTATCGCTGAGATCGGGATCAACCATAACGGCAGCCTGGAGATTGCCAAGACGCTGATCGACGCCGCGGTCCTGGCCGGATGTGATGCGGTTAAATTTCAGAAAAGGACCCCGGAGCTGTGCGTGCCGCTGGCGCAACGGGATCTAATCCGAGAAACTCCGTGGGGCGAAATGACTTATATGGAATATCGCAAAAAGTTGGAACTTAACCGCGATGATTACGCGGAGATCGACCGGTATTGCCGCGAAAAAGGGATCATCTGGTGCACTTCGTGCTGGGATGTCGCCTCGGTCGATTTTATCGAACAATTTGAGCCATCTTGTTATAAGATCGCCTCTGCTTCTTTAACGGACGACGACCTCCTGCGACGTCTAAAAGCGACCAATCGGCCACTGATCGTCTCCACCGGGATGTCGACCATGGCGCAGATCAAACATGCATTGGACCTGCTTAGTAAGGATACACTGGTCCTGACGCATTGCACCAGCAGCTATCCCTGCAAACCGGAAGAGCTTAATCTGCGGATGATCAAAACCCTGCAGAGCAAATTCCCTTACCCCGTCGGTTATTCGGGGCACGAAGTCGGCCTGCAGACGACCTATGCGGCGGTAGTTTACGGCGCTTGCCTGGTCGAGAGGCATATAACGTTAGACCGGGCCATGTGGGGGAGCGACCAGGCAGCTTCGGTAGAAACTTCAGGATTTCTGAGGCTGGTCCGTGATATTCGGACGATCGAAAAAGCCTTGGGTGACGGCGTCAAAGTCGTATATGACAGCGAAAAAAAGATGATGGCGAGGCTCCGCTGTAAATAGCAAATGAAAAGATTCCTTGTTACTACGGCTGATGAGCGCACCTGGAACAAAGAGCGGCCGCTCTTGTTCCTGGGCGAATGGTGCAAGCTTTACCAGCGCCGTCAGGTGTGGGCTGGTTTGGATGTCCAGGTAGTGCCGTATCATTGGGACGATCGACACAAGCTGCAGCGCGATCACCAATATCTGCAAGGTTTATATGAGGAGCTTTTGCAGGAACTCGCGGCTAAACTTAACGAGCTCCACGGCAGTGATCATTCCCTCCGCTACTGGCGCATCCTTATCGGGCCGTGGCTGCTGGCCTTTGTGGAGATCTTATTTGACCGCTGGGAGATGGTCCGCCGGGCCGTTAAGGAATTTACTCCTGAAGGGGTGCGTATTCTGGGGAAAGACAGAGGGCAGCTTGTGCCAAACGATATGACAGGTTATTTGAACCTCAGCGTTGATGATTATTGGAATGAGGCGATCTATGGTTCACTGCTCAGGGAATGGACCACTATGCCAATTGAAAAGGTCCCACTGAACACGACGGATGAGGCGCCAAAAGAAAGGGAGGGGTCGACCTTGATGGGTAGGTTGAAATGCCAACTAGCTGGGATCAGCTCAAGTCTGTCTCAGCTATTCGTCCGCGATGACGAATACTTCTTTTTGTCCACTTACCTGCCGCTCCAACAGGATCTTCAATTGCAGCGGCAGTTAGGGCAGCTCCCAAGGCGCTGGCGCCACCGACCGGTGCCGCAGATACAAGTTGAATGGGTTCGGCGTCATTGGCAAATCGGCCGGGCTGATCTGGAGGGCTTTCCCGCAATCATTCGGGCAATGATCCCCTGTCACCTCCCGACACTTTACCTGGAGGGGTATAACGCGCTTCAGTCCCTTTGCCGTAAGTTGCCATGGCCCAAAAAGCCGCGTTTGCTTTTTACCAGTAATTCCTTTTATGCCGATGACGTCTTCAAGGCCTGGGCGGCGGATAAAATTGAACTAGGCACGCCTTTGGTGATCGGGCAGCATGGCGGCAATTATGGCGTTGGACGTTGGGAATCACTGGAAGACCATCAGGTCGCGATCAGCGATCGCTGGCTATCATGGGGCTGGAGCGATAAAACCAGGCCAAAGATCAAGCCGGTATGCAATATTAAACTGGTGGGCCGCGATCAGCGGTGGGATCCGAGCGGAACTGCGCTATTAGTTGGGATGACAATCCCCCGTTACAGTTATCGGCTATACAGCGTTCCGGTGGCCGGTCAATGGTTAAACTATTTCGAGAACCAATGCCGTTTTGTCGCGGCGTTGCCTTCGCCGATCCGCGCCAGGTTAACAGTGAGACTAGAGCGGCAGGATTATGCTTGGGACCAAAAGGGGCGCTGGCAAGAGCGTTACCCGGGGGTTTGTCTGGATGAAGGGCAGGGCTCGATCGCACCGCTGATTGGCGGTGCGCGCATTTGCGTTTCAACGCATAACGCCACGACATTTCTGGAAACGATGGCGCTGAATATCCCGACGCTTATTTTCTGGGACCCGCGCCATTATGAGCTGCGTGACAGCGCCGTCCCGCATTTTGAACGACTTAAAACTACCGGGATATTTCATGTCACGCCGGAGTCCGCCGCGCAAAAACTGGCCCAGGTCTGGGAGGATGTCCCTGCCTGGTGGGCCAGCGCGCCGGTACAAGCGGCTCGTAAAGAGTTTTGCGCTGTTTATTCGCGTTTGCCCGAACAGCCGCTAGTGGAAATCAAGCAGGTGCTGCAACATGATTAGTTTAACTGAAGTAAAAGAGAAGTGCCGGACAGGCCGGTTCTTTGCCTACGATAATTGGCGCGATAAGTTACTGGTACCACCCTCGATCTTTTTTGTCTGGCTTTTCGTTAACCTTGGCTGGTCGGGCAACGCCGTCTCCTGGCTCTCCGGCGCGGTCGCGATCAGTGGTGGAATACTTTTGGCTGCCAACGACCAATTCCTGGTCCTGATCGGCACTTGTTCATATATTATCTTTTACTTTTTGGATTACGTTGACGGCGGCGTGGCGCGATTTAAGAACGAGGGCGGGATCGAAGGGCAGTATATCGATTGGATCATGCATGCCGTTTCCGCCGTTGCTTTGTCGGCCGGGATATTTGTCGGCGCCCTGAACCACAGCGGTGCTCCTTTCTGGCTGGTGCCTTTCGGTATTTTATTTATCCTGGCGTCGGTGCTGCAATTGGACCGCTTTGCGCTGGGGTGGTGGGCGATCTGCATGTATCGGCAGCAAAACCGGGCGAACGACCGGACCGGGCCGGCGACAGAGGCAAAAACCGACGAACGGGACGGCTCCTTACTCTGGAAGGGGATCAGGGCCGTTGCTACCGTGCTTTTCCACGAAAATTATGCCATTTACGTCTGGCCGGCGCTGGCTATTATAAATATTATCTTTGCTGGTGCCGGCCTGCCGGATTTCCGGCTGGGCCTGACTCTGCTTGGCGGGACCGTTTATTTTGCGAATGTGGTCCGGGAGATCGACCTGGTCAGCCGGCGGAAAAAACTCGGCTGGGCCTACAATAAGCTGTTCCTGTCGGTCGACAAGCCGGTCTTGCCGGCGGAGCATTTCTTTCTATGAGGACGAGATTAAAAGGGATAATAACGGCCGTGAAAAAGGAAGGATTATTTAGAGTTCTAAAAGAGCTGATCAGATTCCGTATATATCTGCCGGCCCGACGTCTCTACGGTCTGCTACTCGACCGTTATTATCGGATCGATACCGAAGAGATCGCCGCCCTTGATTCGCTCGGCGTTCCGCTCACTGCCGGCGAAAGATGCGAGTCGACGCCGATCGGCGAAATGCTGAGGGTCCTAAAGCTGTTGGAGATCGGGCCAGCAGACGTGTTCCTCGATCTGGGCTGCGGGAAAGGGCGGGCCATGATCCTGGCCGGCAGCAAACCATTTAAAAAGATCGTCGGGGTCGATATCTCGGACCAACTGATCAAGATCGCCGAGCGTAATTTACAGATCATGAAACCCCGGCTGGCATGCAAAAACTACGAATTGGTCGCGGCTAATGCGCTCGATTACGAGATCCCGGCCGAGGTGACCCATCTTTATCTTTTTAACCCTTTTCCCTATCCGATCTTAGATCAAGTCTTACGCAGCGCCAGACGATCGATCAAAGAAAAACAGAGGAAAGTGACTTTTATCTATTATAATCCTAAGTATGCCCGGGAAGCGGAAAGGGACCATCGGCTTGTTAAGATCAGGAGCGTGGAATTCCCGCATTGGTCCTTATATCTGTCAAAATGCAATATTTACCAGTTAACGGCTTAAGGAAGATCAGGAGGCAATAAATGCAAGCGGTCATATTGGCGGCAGGGATGGGGAAAAGGTTGGGTGATTTGACCCAAAACTCGACGAAATGCATGGTCCCGTTCAACGGCCGGCGGCTGGTCGAGTACACGCTGGACGCCATTGTCGCCGCCGGGTCGGTTGAGCGGGTCATCATCGTCGTCGGCCACGGCGCCGACGAGGTCAAGAAGTTTCTCGGTAAAGATTATAAGGGGCTAACCATCGAATATGTCTTGAACCCGGTTTACGATACTACCAACAATATCTATTCGCTATTCCTGGCCAAAAAATATCTAGAGAGTGACGATACTATCCTCCTGGAAAGCGATCTGATCTTTGATCCCAGCATTATCGGCGACTTGATCAGGGAAAAATCCGCCAATGTCGCGGTGGTCGCCAAGCACGAGCCGTGGATGGATGGAACGGTCGCCCTGTTGGACGAAACCGGGCACGTCGCGAATTATATCGCCAAGAAAGAATTCAACTGGGCCCAGGCCGGCAAGTACTATAAAACGGTTAATATCTACAAGTTCTCACGGGAGTTCTGTAAAAATAAGTTCGTTCCTTTTTTAGCGGCTTACATAAGTTCTAACGGCAAGAATAGCTACTACGAAGAAGTGTTCAAACTGCTGACTTTTATCGATCCCGACGGCTTAAAGGCGCTGCCGGTCGGAGATAAGCTGTGGTATGAGATCGACGATCTGCAGGACCTCGATATCGCTTCCGTCCTGTTCGCTAAAGAGTCGGACCGTGTCGTTCTGATGCAAAAAAGATACGGCGGTTACTGGCGTTTCCCTAAACTCAAAGACTTTTGCTATCTGGTCAACCCGTATTTTCCGCCCGCCCGGCTGATCGCGGAACTCAAAGAAAATTTCCCGGTTTTACTGACCCAGTATCCTTCCGGCCTGAATATCCAGGACTTGCTGGCGGCCAAGCTATTCGGCTGCGACGCGAACCAGATCCTGGTCGGCAACGGCGCCGCGGAGCTGATCAAAGGGTTGATCCCCGACTTGCGGGGGAATATCGGCGTCCCGTTCCCGACGTTCAACGAATACCACGAAACGATCAGGAACGGTAAATTGGTCGAGTTTCAGCCGCAGAATGACGATTTTAGCTATACGGCCCAGGAACTAAGCTCTTTCTGCACGCGGCAAAATATTGCCGCCCTGGTTCTGATCAACCCGGATAACCCTTCCGGGCATTCTTTGCCTAAAGAAGATGTCCTCTGGTTGGCCAAAGAATTAGGCAAAGCAGGCAAATTGCTGATCCTGGACGAGTCGTTCGTCGATTTTGTGGATGGGTCTTTGCAGAATAGTTTGATCGATCACGCAATCTTGCGCCAGAACCGGAATCTGGTTGTTGTTAAAAGCATCAGTAAATCTTACGGCGTCCCCGGTCTCCGTTTAGGAGTGATGGCGACGGCCAATACGGAGCTGCTAACCGCCACGCGCGATACACTATCGATCTGGAACATCAATTCGTTCGGGGAATATTTCCTGCAGATCATCGGCAAATACGCGGCGGATTATACTATAGCCTGCGCCGCGCTGGTCAAAGAGCGGGAGAGGCTTTATAACGGACTCAAGAAAATCGACTATTTGCGGCCCCTCCGCTCTTACGCCAATTATATTTTCTGCGAAGTTAAGGGCAGCCTATCGTCCGCCGAACTGACGGCGCGGCTGCTTAACCGCGATTCACTTTTTATCAAGGATTGCCGGGGGAAAAAGGGGATCGGCGAGCGCTCCTTCGTCCGGTTTGCCGTCCGCGACGAGAAAGACAACGATCAGCTGCTCGCCGCGCTGGGGAGAATGAAATGAATATTATGATCACCGGCGGGACCGGCCTTTTGGGTAAAGCGCTGATCGACAGCAAAGAGCGGGACGACGAAGTGCTGGTCACCTATCTTGGCAACTACACGGTGCCGGACCAGGGCGAAATCAAGTATCTGAAACTCGATATCCTTGACCAGGCAGGACACGAAAAGATCTTCCGGGAATTTAAGCCGGAAGTAGTTATCCATACCGCTAGCATAGGCAGCCCCGATTACGCGGAACAGCACCAGGAGCTGACCTGGTCGATCAACGTCGATGGGACAGATAAGCTGGCGGAACTGTGCGATCGCCACGGGGCCAGGTTGATCTATATCTCTTCGAACGGGATTTACGACGGCGACCAGGCGCCGTACAGCGAAGACGCCATCGCCCGGCCGATCAACTATTACGGCCGGACCAAGCTGGAAGGGGAGCGGCGCGCGCTCAAAGCCAGGAATCTGCCGGCGATCGTCCGGCCGATCCTAATGTATGGCTGGAACAATACCTACGAGCGGGACAACATCGTCTCGATGTCGCTCAAGAAATTCAACAAGGGAGAAACGGTCAAGGCTTATGACGACGTTTTTTCCAATTCGCTCCTTGCCGACGAATGCGCCCGGGCGATCTGGCGGATCATAGAAACCAAGGCGACCGGCGCCTTTAACATCGCGGGGGCGGAACGGGCGAGTATTTATGCTCTCCTCAGGACGGCGGCCAAAATATTTGGCTTTGCTGAGGACCTGGTCAAACCGGTCAAGCAGGGATATTTTAACGAATTGGTCAAGCGACCGGTCGATACGTCTTATGACACGACAAAAATGGAAAAAGTCTTGAAGATCGCTCCTTTATCCCTGGTCGAAGGGTTAACGCGCATGAAGGCCGCCCAAAAATGAAGAAAAAGGTCCTGATCAATTCACCGCGGTTTTATGGGATCGACGAAGCGATCCGGGAAGCGTTTGAGCAAGCCGGGTTCGAGGCCGTCCTCTTGAATTACGGCACCAAAACGACGCTGCAGGAGAAGCTGGCGCGCCAGCTCGGCCTAAAACTGCCGTTGTTAAAACCGCTCTTAAACCCGATCTTAAAATATTACCTTGGTAAAGAAAACCGGGAACTTTTGGCCGCCGTCAGGCGGGAGAGGCCTGACCTTATCTTCATTATTAAAGGGGATCATCTCTTCCCTGAGACATTACGAAAGATAAAAAGCGCTACAAACGTTCCGGTAGTGTCATATATCTGGGATGATCCGTTTTATTCGTATGCAGGCATTTTTGCCGATGATTATCGACGGACTAACTTTGCCCAGGGTATGCCCTTGTATGATTATATTTTTGTTTATGATACTTACTACGTTGAGCAGATCAGGCAAAAAGGGATCGACCGCGTTTCATATTTACCGTTAGCGACTGACCCGCAAAGATATGGTCAAATAAAGGTTAGCGCGGCTGAAAAAAAGGAATTTGGCTATGATCTTTGTTTTGTTGGTGCGCCTCACCCAAACAGGGTGGAGATTATGGAAAGCTTAAAACAATATGACCTTGGTGTTTTTGGCGATGGCTGGGTTAAGTATTTTATGGATCAAGGGCAAAAAGTACCTGCTTATTATAAAGGCCTAGCCGCGGGAGAAAAGGTCCTGAAGCTCTATCTTTCCTCCAGGATCGCATTGAATGTCCATGATCCGGAAGCTAAAGAAGGTTTGAATACCAGAACTTTTGATATCCTGGCCAGCGGCGCCTCTGAACTGGTTGACTACCAGAAAAACCTGGACCTGCACTTCCAGGTCGGGGAAGAGATCGCTGCCTTTAGGGACAAACAGGAGCTACTTAAACTGGTACAGAGTTATTTGAGCAATGACGCACTGTTGAAGGAGATATCAAATAAAGGGAAACGACGGGTGCTAAACGAACATACCTGGTTCAATCGGGTTAATAGCGCGATCAAAACGCTAAGCGAGCAGGGCATATGGAACTAAAGTGGACAACCGGAGAAGTCCGTTATTTTCGCCTGGGCCGGCACGCTTTGTTGGCGGCTCTGAAACTTTTAGAAACCAAGCAAGGCGACGCTGTCTTGGTGCCGGCCTTTATCTGCCGTGATCTGCTGGCGCCGATCTATGCTGCCGGGGCGATTCCGGTCTTTTATGATGTCGACCGGCGGTTGCGGCCCGTTGCTCTGCCCGAGGCGCAAAATGTCCGGGCTGTCTTAGCGGTTAATTATTTTGGTTTCCCGCAGGAACTGGCGCCGTTTCGTGCTTATTGCGCCAGGCACAACGCCGCCCTGATCGAAGACAACGCCCACGGGTTCTTAAGCCGGGACGCTGCCGGTGCGCTCTTGGGGGAACGAGGGGACCTGAGTATTTTTAGCCTGCGCAAGACCCTGGTAATACCGGATGGCGGTGCCCTAGCGGTGAACAAACCGGAGTGGCGCTCCCGTCTCGAGGTGCAGTTGCCGTGCAGTTCGCGCGCTTTGCCGCTCGGTTATCGGGCCCGCTACGCTCTGTCCCAGATCCAACGCCGCACTGGGATCAATATTTTACTGCTGTCCCAAAAGATGGTTCGTCTTGTCCGTCGCTTCCGCACGGGAGAAGCGCTGCCGGTTTCCGCTCCGGAGAGTGAGTCCCAGCTGCCGGCCAACCCGGAACCGCATTGCCGCAGCTTGGAGCTGATCGCCAAATTTGAGGCGGCGGCCGAAGTGACAAGAAGAAGAACGCTCTACAAAAGATTGCATCATCTTTTGGCTAAGGAAGGCGTTGAGCCGATCTTCGGTGATCTGTCCGATGGGGTGGCTCCATATGGATATCCATTTTATGCGGATCGCAACAAGGCCGATAAAGTGAAGAATATCGCAGCTGGTTTGGGCCTGGATTGTGTAAAATGGCCCGATCTGCCCGCAGCCGTAGAACCGCTGGCCCCAGAACACTATCAATCAGCAAGGGTGGTAATTATATGACCTGGGAAATAATTGACAGCGAGAGACGCTCTGACTGGACCAGCTGGATAAAGCAGATCCCGCAGGCCACTGTTTACCAGCAATGGGGTTGGGGTGATTTTAAGGGGGGGAGTGGCGGGGGTACGCTTCGTCTGGTCGCGCGCACAAAAACCGGTGTTCCGGTGGGCTTAGCTCAGGCTTTTGTCCGGAAAATGCCTGGCGGCATGAAGTTTATCTGGATCCCTGGCGGGCCTTTGTGTCTCAATGGTGATGTTTCTTCCGATCTGATGGCGGCTTTGGTCAGGGACCTGGAGAAGGCCGTGGGGCGTTGTTATCTGCGATGCAATTTTATGGAACCGCTTAATGACGCGAATAACAGCGACCTTGCCAAATATATGAGCCGTCCCGCGGTGCGAATGCTGAGCGGATACTCGGTTTTTCTTGATCTTAACGACAATGAAGATCTCTGGCTGAAAAAAATGGAAAAAAAACACCGCTACTACGTTCGCCATTCCCGCAAGAACAATATTGAATGGCAATATGGGAATGACGATAACATCCTGCGCTCTCTGGCTGACCTCTCCGAGATACTGGTCAGAGATAAGGGATTGAATTTCAGCCTTTTTAGTTATGAGCAATTGGTCGAGCTGCGGCGCCATTTGGCTGATTCAGTAAAAGTGATCGTCGGCCGCTTTGAAGGAGAGCCTATTACGGCGGCGATGGTCCTTACCCAGTCAAACCGGGGGCATTACAGTACCGCAGCCACGACTGGGCGGGGGAGGGATATGAACGCCGCTTATGCCATGCTGGCCGAACTGCGCATCCGTCTCCGCAATGATGGGATCACCTTGCTTGATTTTGGCGGGATCGCTCCTCGCGATAAAAGTTGCCAGGGTGTAAATCATTTTAAGCTTGGTTTTGGGGGAGAGGTTGTCGAATATCTTGGGGAATGGGAAGCCGGCAGCCGGTTGGCCAGGTTTTTGGGTAATTTAGCGGTCCGGATAAAACGCGGTGGGATGGGATGAGGTTATAGCAATGAAAGGTAGGCGCCGTTATTATGGCTCGTTAATTAGTTCGGTTTATGGAATTTATCAGCGACTTGCCCGGGCGCCAAAAGGATTTCGTATCCTTATGTATCATGCGGTCGGTTCAAAAGTTCCCGGAGATATTTACGGTCTCTACAATATTTCCCCGGAACTGTTTAAAGAGCAGATGCGCAATGTTTCCGGATCAGCTTTGAAGGAAGTTACCCGCTTGCACGAAATGACAGGGCAAGGTCTGGCAATTACTTTTGATGATGGTTTTAGGGACAACTTGGAGGTTGCCGCTCCGGTCCTTGCCGAGCTTGGGCTCCCCTTTACGGTCTTTGTTACTCCCCATTTTGTTTTGTCCGGCCAACTGCATTATCTTTCAGTCGCGGGTCTTAGGGAACTGGCGGCTGTTCCCGGGGCATCTATTGGCGCCCACGGCTATTCCCATTGTCGGCTGACCGAGTGCGATAACGGTCAATTACAGGAAGAATTGGTGCGCAGTCGTCAGTGGCTTGAGGATGCTATTGGCCGATCTGTTACGACCATGTCGTACCCTCACGGGGCAGTCGATCAACGGGTCCGTAAGGCCGCTGCGGCCGCCGGTTACAGTCTCGCGGCCGGCAGCAGATCCGGCTCTAATCTGTCCGGTTATGACCCTTTCTGTCTCGCCAGAACGGCCATCTGGGCGCAGGATGACCTTCGGGTCTTCCAGTCTAAGCTGGCGGGAGACTGGGATTGGTTAAAATGGCGGTAACGGTCGTTATTCCGGCTTACAAATGCGCGGGGACGCTCCGCCGGGCGATCGATTCGATCGTCAACCAGACCCACCCGGTCGACGAGATAATCGTGGTCGATGACTGTTCGCCCGACGGAGCGGAGATCAAAAAGATCGCGGAAAACTTTCCCCGCGTTAAATATATTCGTAATCAGGAAAATCTCGGCTTAGCCGGCTCGCGTAATGTCGGTTTGTACGCCGCCCGGAGCGGGGCCGTCGCTTTTTTGGACGCCGACGACGAATCGCACCCGCAAAGGATAGAGTTCCAGCTTAGATATCTGACCCCCGGTTCGGTCGTAACTTGTAACGTACTGCGCCTTGCTCCCGACGCTGCGCCCAGCTATAGCCACTATACAAAAGCGCGGGTAAAAACTAATTTCTCTCCGGTTAAAAACGCTTTGTTCAACCGGATCACCGGGGCGGCGTTGATGGGGGAGACGGATTTGCTAAGACAAGTCGGTGGCTACGACCAACAGCTCCGCGCGTCCGAGGATCTTGACCTCTATTTGCGGCTGCTTAACCAGGGCTACAAAGTGAAAAAGATCCTGCTGCCGCTGTATGTCTATTATGATAACGCGGCTGGCTTGAGCAAGGACAGGTTGAAGGTATGGCGGTCTTACGTTAAAGTGATCAAGAAGTTCGTTAAGGCTAGATTTGGTCCCGCCGTTACTTGGCGCTCCGCGCTCTTTTGGTCGCTGGTGCTAGGCAAGGAATGGATGCGTTCGTTAATTATCAAGAGCAAGGATCTGCGACAAGCCGTGATAGGCGAAGTCTGGCGTATTTTTAGAGCTGACACTAAATTATGAAGTTGAAGACAAGCAACCTTCCTTTTGTTCTGGTTTTTATCTCGAGCCTAATCCCGATGGCGTGCTCGTTATTTAATATCCCATCAATAGTTACAACGCCTGGTTTGATCTTTGCCGCCTGGGGGCTCAGCTGTCTTTCGCTGCGGGATGGACGGGCAGTTATTTTGTCAAAACACTCAGCCTGGGCGGCTTTCCTTGCTTTCCTCCTTTTAATTAATATAGTTACGGATCGCGGATTCGTGATCCTGGCCGCCGGCGGGTATATATTGATATTTACATTTATTTTCTATGACCAGCTATTAACCGGGGTTGGCGCTTCTGCTCAGACAATAGTTAGCGGGATCTCCTTTCTTTACAAATTCTATATTATGGGCATGCTCGTTGAGACCGTTGTTATTGTTTTGGGTAAACAGCCCCTATTGGCGGAATTATTTAATTCTGTCAGCTCATGGAAATATAAGACATACAATCCGGCAGATGTGGCTCATCTGATCGGATTATTTTCATGGGAGGCCGGAGGGCTTAATAGCGTATTGCTCGGCTCGCAGATCGCCGGCATGCTTTCTTTGTTTGCCTTTATCTGGTTTATTGGCACTAAATATTCTGGGTTAGGCGAAATTAAAGTAGAGCGTTCCAAATTATGGAGCGCCCTTTCTTTTGCGGTATTGCTGATCGCACTGAACAACACTGTTTTTATGATGCTTGTCTTAGCGGTGATTATTTACTACTTGTTTATTAAGCAAAAGCAAAAGCTAATGTTCCTGATCGTTATGGGCTTATTGTTTGTAAGCTTGTATTTTCTTGCCGCCCAGGGGGTATTGTTTGGCAGAACGTTCTCGGCGGACAACCTAGTCTCAGCAAATGATGTGCGAGGATTTTCGAATGGCAAAGAATTAGTCGGGGCTACACGTACAGAGCTATCTCTTTATATTTATTTTCAACCGGTATTAATCTGGTTATCTCAGGATTGGTTGAGCAAAATGATCGGTGTTGGCGCTCAGTATTTCAGAACGACCGCTCTGGATATCCCAACCGACTTTGGCTTTTTTGTTGACGTCGTGCTTAAAGCGGGCCTGATTTGGGCTATTATCTTTGTTGTCACTTTGCTCGTTATCTGCGTCCCTTCCTTGAAGTTGCCGAAAAGCGGGTCGGCAGCCCAGCAGCAATGGGCACGACTTAGATCGATCAATGCATTAATTTCACTGCTCTGGCTGTTCTCGACCCTGCACTACAATCAAGCAATGCAAAACCCACCAGCTATCATGCTTTTCGCCTTGCACCTCGCGCTGGTGCTATATTGCGACCGACGTTATCGATCGTTGGCTTGTAACCATGAGGGGAAGAATTGCGGACAGGCCGGCGAAGGCGTGAGAGCGATCTAAATGAAACATAATCCTGTTGCTGGTCGAAATGATCGCTGGGGATCGGTGCTACAGTTGAAAGGCGTAAGGATCTGTCGGGTCTCCACGGTCCCGGTATTCATGGCGACACTTATAAGATCGCAGATCGATTATTTGACGGAAATAGGGATGCGGGTGACCCTGGTCTCGTCAGAGGGGCCCGAATGGTCATCATTCGAGATTGATGAGAAGCTAAGCGTTAAAAAGATCAATATTCCCCGTTCTTTAAAACCCTGGCAGGACCTGGTCGCCCTGGTCAGGCTGACAAGTTTTTTCCTGAGCCGGCGTTTTGATATTGTCCATTCCACAACGCCAAAAGCAGGCCTGTTAACGGCCCTGGCCGCTTTTATTGCCAGGGTCCCTGTCCGGCTTCATACCTATACGGGCCAGCCGTGGGTCACTTTGCATGGCCCGTTGAGATGGAGCGCTCGCCTGGCCGACAGAGTGATTGGCCTGCTGAGCACTAAATGCTATGCCGACAGCGACAGTCAGGCCAAGTTCCTGGCGAAAGAAGGCATTCTAGCTGCTCGCAAAATAGCGGTTATCGGCCGGGGGTCAATCGCCGGCGTTGATCTGATCCGTTTTGATCCGGATAAATTTTCGACCGCCGAAAAACAACAGCTCAGGAAAGCCCTGTCCATCGCTGAAAATTCAAAAATAATTATTTATGTCGGCAGGATAACGAAAGAAAAGGGGATTAGCGAATTGCTTGCCGCTTTTAACGCTCTTCTGGATCAGAACTATGATGTCGATCTGATCCTGGCCGGCCCGCAAGACCAGGATTGCAGCGGGACCAAATCATCGATTATGGGCAGTCCCGGACAATGCCCAAGGATTCATTGGATCGGTTATACGGACCGCCCGGAAAAATATTTATCGCTCTCTGATATTTTCTGCCTACCCAGCTACCGCGAAGGTTTTGGCACGTCCGTTATCGAGGCGGCTGCCATGGGTCTGCCTACAGTGGGGACAAGGATCAACGGTATCGTCGATTCTGTAATACATGGAGAAACGGGCCTGCTGGTACCGGCCCGTGATGGCCAGATGCTATTGGGAGCGCTGAAACAGTTATTGGACCAGCCGGCAGAAATAAAAAGGATGGGGAAGGAAGCCAGGCGGCGGTGTTTTCAATATTATGATGCCGAGCAAATCAACCGGATGGTTGCCGAGGAATATGTAGATGTCTTGAAGAAGGGAAAGGGCCTTCGTAACAATTATTCTGTTAATGAGAAGGGGCCAAGAAAGCAAAAAGAGAATAGTGTATAATTGAGGCGTTATTTATGATTATTGATAAAGAATTCTTTGATCATCTAATTAATATTAATAAAGCTAGACACCAGGAGGTGTCTTTCACAATACGAATTGCCCGGTTTTTGCTTTCCCTTCGATTGGTTTCTTTGATATTCACGATATTTGAATATGTTTTTGGGATAGTTTTGGTTTTGCCTGTCCCAATTTATGCAGACGTAATAAAGGCGCTTATTACTTATTTACCAGGTACGCCAGGCTATTTGGGCTGTTATCTGCGGGCGATATATTATTCCCGTAAATTGAAACATTTAGCAAAGAATGTAATAATCGATCAGGGAGTGATCATTCTATATCCGGAAGAAACTGAAATTGATACATTTGCCTGGATCGATAAAAACGTAATTTTGGGTGCAAAATCGATAAATATCGGGAAGAGGGTCCATGTTGCCCAAAACGTTGTGATCACCGGCGGGGGTGCATTTATCATTGGCGATTATTCGTGTGTTGCTCAATCGTCGGCGATAGTGACTTCATCGGATGTTCCCAAAGGCGGTTATAGGGCGTCCGGACCGATGATCCCTTTCGAACAAAGACATGTGGTTGAACAAGATATCAAGATTGGCAAGGATGTGTTCATCGCCATGGGGGGCAGGATCTTGCCCGGAGTCGAAATAGGGGATGGCGCGGTGATCGGGGCCGGTTCTTTAGTTAGGAAAAACGTTCCGGCCTGGACGGTTGTATTTGGGCTACCCGCCAAACCAATTGGACATCGAGAGAAAGTCAAATATCCTGATCCAGACTGATCTGACATGAGCGTCAATAAGATAAAAGAAGTTGCAGTATTAGGCGCAGGCGTAATGGCCCCGCAAATCGCCTATTTATTCCTAAAACATGGTTTTAAGGTCGTGCTCTGGGACCCGTTCATTCATCAGGCTGCGATAAATTACATTGAAGGAAAGTCCGCGAAAGAACTCCAGAGAAAAAGGATTACTCAGGAACAAAGAGATGCTATTTGTGGCAATTTCAGCGCTTCTGATGCGATTGAAATTATTTCTAATGCAAACTTGGTAATTGAAGCTGTGAAAGAGGATGAAAATATTAAGCGGGATGTGTATTTAAAGGTCGGCAAGGTCGTGGCAAATAATGCGGTTGTTGCTTCAAATACTTCTTCTTTTAGCATCAATAAGCTATCTAGCTATGTTAAAGATCCGAGCAGGTTTTTGGGCATGCATTATTTTAACCCGGTTGAATCATTAGAGCTGATTGAAATTGTGCCTGGGGATAATACCACTAAAGAAACGATTGACGTTATAACAAGATTAACCGAAGAATTGGGCAAAATGGCCGTTTTAACTAAGGATAGCCCGGGATTTGTGGTGAATAGAATACTCATCCCGATGATAAATGAAGCGGCAAATATGATCGATAAAGGGGTAGCCTCGGCTGAAGATATAGACAAAGCTATGCGCCTGGGGGCGAATCATCCTCTCGGCCCTTTGGCGCTTGGTGATCTGATCGGTTTGGATGTTTGCCTGACTATAATGGAATCGTTGGTTAAGGAAGGGAAGTATGAGATTTCCAGTTTATTGCGGAAGCTCGTGTCCGAAGGTTTACTTGGCAGAAAAAGCAATAAAGGCTTTTTTGAATATCAAAAGCAGAAATAATAATGGTTAAACGAGCGTTCGATTTACTATTGTCCTTTTTGGGGTTGTTGATATCTTTCCCCTTGTGGATCTTCATTGCTTCTTTGATCCTGCTGGAAGACGGGCGGCCGATCTTTTTTCTGCAGGAAAGGGTAGGTCGGGGCGGGAAAATATTCAAGACCATAAAGTTCCGGACCATGAAGCACGATCCCGACAAGCCCCACCTTGACCTTGATTTGGCGAATGATCCCAGGAAAACCCGGGTCGGGGACTTCCTCAGGGCGACTGCCATGGACGAGCTCCCTCAGTTGGTCAATATTTTGAAAGGCGACATGAGCTTTGTCGGCCCGAGAGCTTTACCGCTATGGATCGACGATGAAAAAGAAGGAAAAAAGTATAAGGATATAACGGAAATACCGGGTTTTATTGAACGGGCTAAGGTCCGGCCCGGGCTGACCGGCATATCACAGATCTATGCTCCCAAAGACGCTACCAGGGAAGAAAAGTTCAAATATGATGTCGAATATATCGACAAAAATGGGTTTTGGTTCGATCTGAAGCTAATTATCCTTTCTTTTTGGATAACTTTTCGGGGCGCTTGGGAAAAAAGAACGAATAAGCTATAATATCTTTATGCAGATCCCCCTTTCAAGTCCGGATATTACCAAAAAGGAAATTAAAGCAGTCACCGATGTTCTGAGCACTCCGCATCTAAGTCTGGGTCCCAAGCTCCCTGAATTTGAACAAGCGTTGGCCGATTACGCAGGAGTGAAATATGCCGTGGCTGTTAATTCCGGGACTTCCGCCCTTCATCTTATAGTTCGGGCTCTCGGGATCGGCCAGGGCGATGAAGTGATCACCACCCCGTTCAGTTTCATCGCCTCGGCGAATTGCATCCTGTTCGAGCAGGCAAAGCCGGTGTTTGTCGATATCGATCCCCGGACGATGAACATTGACGCGAGTAAGATCGAAGAGAAGATCACCAAAAACACCAAGGCCATATTAGCGGTCGACGTTTTCGGCTATCCGGCGGAATGGGCTGAGCTGGAAAAACTGGCAAAAAAACACGGTCTCGCTTTGATCGAAGACAGCTGCGAAGCGCTTGGCGCCCAATATCGTCGAAAGAAGGCGGGCTCCTTCGGTAACGCAGGCTGTTTTGCTTTTTATCCCAACAAACAGATTACGACTGGCGAAGGCGGAGTGATCGTCACCAATGATAAAAAGATCTCTCAGTTGTGTAAAAGTATGCGCAACCAGGGGCGAGACGAAAATGCCGGGTGGTTGCAGCATCAGCGATTAGGGTACAACTATCGTCTAAGTGATATAAATTGCGCATTAGGAATCGCGCAAATGAGGCGCTTAGATGAGATTCTCGATAAAAGAGAACGAGTGGCCGGGATGTACCATGATCGGTTGCGGAGCCTCAAGGGTATAGAACTGCCGCCGCGCTCAACCGATCGAATCAAGCGCAGCTGGTTTGTTTACGTTGTTAAGTTGAGCGCCGGATATAAGCTGAAGGACAGAGATTTTATCTTAAAAGGGCTAAGAAGGAAAGGGATCGGTTGTAATGATTACTTTTCTCCTATCCATTTGCAGCCTTTTTATGTGGAAATGTTCGGCTTTAAGAAAGGGGATTTTCCAGTGACCGAAACTGTCTCGCAAAGGACGATCGCCTTGCCCTTTTACAACAACTTGAAGGCGGAACAGGCCGGATACGTGGCCGATACCTTAAAAGATCTGCTTTAACCCGCCTATAAAATCGACCCTAAAAGTGGTAAAATACAAGCAGGATGTCTCTTCCTCTGAACAAATTGATGATCCTATCGGTGCTTTCTGTTATTCTGCCCATTAAAAGGCTGGAATTATCTGCCGGGAGCAAAAACGGTGGATAAACTCTATTATTTTGGCCTGGATCTGGTCAGGCGTTATAAGCTTATTTTACTCGTTATCAGCGATATCCTGTCAATGGTCGCCTCAATGCTGCTGGCCTTTTATCTTTTAAATGGGCATGGTTTGGTTGGTACATTTGGACTCTTGGGACAGTTTTGGTGGGTAATATTGTTAAGCATAGCTTTTCGGATCGGGACTTTCCGTAATTTTGGTCTTTACCATTGGGCCTGGCAATACATGAGCGTTAGGGAAGTGGTAGCCCTGATCAAAGCGGTCCTTTTGAGCACGGCTTTCCTGGCCTTGACTGTCGTGGCCTTTGGCAACCGCGACTTTCCCTTGGCGGTTTTTGTCGTTGAGGGCTTGATCTGTTTTGCCTTTATCGGCGGGGTTCGCCTGGCGATCCGTTATTGGAAAGATGCCCATTCTTTGCTTAGTCGGACCGGCGAAGAGCAACGAGTCCTGATCGTGGGGGCGGGGGATGCCGGAGAGATGATCCTGCGGGAGATCCAAAAGAATCCCAAGTTCAAATACCACCCGGTCGGTTTTGTTGATAATAATCCGAATAAAAAGGGACTATTTATTCATCATCTGCCGGTTCTGGGAGATTGCGAGAGCATTCCGGCGATAGTTGAGGCCAATGGTGTTGATGAGGTTATCATTGCTATCCCGACAGCGACCCGCAAGCAGATCAGGCGCGTGGTTGAGCTCTGCGAACAGAGCAAAGCCAAGTTCAAGATCGTCCCCGGCATCTTTGAGCTGATCGATGGCACGGTGCATGTCAACCAGATCAGGAACGTCGAGATCGAGGACTTGCTGGGCCGCGACCCGATCAAGCTGGATATGGAAAGCATCTCTTCTTATTTGACCAATTCCTGCGTCATGGTGACCGGCGCCGGCGGCTCGATCGGTTCCGAGCTTTGCCGCCAGGTTGCTATTTATAACCCGGCCAAACTGGTCCTGATCGGGAAGGGTGAGAACAGTATTTTCGATATTGAGAACGAGCTGAAGGGGCGCTATCCTTTTCTCGACCTGTCGGTCCATATTGCCGATGTCCGCGATCTGGACCGGATGACGAATGTCTTTGAGGCCGTTAAACCGGATGTTATTTTTCACGCGGCCGCGCACAAGCACGTTATGCTGATGGAGCGCGATCCGGAAGAGGCGATCTTGAATAATGTCGTCGGCACCAGGAACCTGGTCGATCTGGCCGATCGTTATCAGGCCAAGGAATTTGTGATGATCTCGACCGATAAAGCGGTCAACCCGAGCAGCGTCATGGGGGCGACCAAGCGTCTGGCGGAGATGATCGTTCAGGCTAAGGCGCAATCGGGAACGAAAACTAAATTTGTTTCGGTCCGGTTCGGTAATGTTCTGGGAAGTCGCGGCAGTGTGGTTCCGATCTTTAAGCGGCAGATCGCGGCCGGCGACCCGGTCACTGTTACCCATCCGGAAGCGAAAAGATATTTTATGACGATCCCAGAGGCTGTCCAATTGGTGATCCAGGCCGGAGCGTTGGGCAATGGCGGGGAAATCTTTATCCTCGATATGGGCGAGCCGGTCAAGATAGTTGACCTGGCCCGTGACCTGATCAGGCTTTCCGGGTTTGAAGAGGGAACGGATATCGAGATCAAATTTATCGGTCTTAAACCGGGAGAGAAACTGTTCGAGGAGATCTTGACCAGCGAAGAGGGCTCATCGGCGACCAAACACGAAAAGATCTTTGTTTCCCCTTCACTAGAGATTGCCGGCGAAAAGCTGCGTGAGGATGTCCTGGCCCTGGAGCAGTTGGCGCGAGCCGGTAAGAAAGCGGAGATTCGGAACAAGATCAAAGAGATGATCCCGCTCTTTAAGGGGGGGGCAATATGAACAGAGCCTGGCGCTATTTGTTCTTGAAGATCGGCACCGATGTGGTTTTGGTCAACCTTTCCTTCCTAGCTGCTTTTACTTTGAAGTTTCACGCCTTTAATACTTTTTCATTGTTGGCGATCTATTACAGACCTTTGTTGTTTTTGACCGTTTTATGGTTGGTAGTGCTGAACCTCGCCGGATTATACAAGCTCCAACCCGATATGCTGAACCGGGTGGATAACCAGTTTACGGTCTCCTTCGGAATATTTTCCGCTGCATTCTTTACTTATCTGATCGTTATGTTTCTGTACCGCGAGGCAGAATATTCCCGTAATGTCGTTATTATAGCCTCCCTGATATCGCTTGTGGCAATCAATGTCTCAAGATATCTGATCTGGAAACTATACAACCGTTAGCGAAAAATGGAGCAGAGGAAAATAATGAAACTCGCCGTTATCGGCGCCGACGGACAGCTCGGGACCGATCTGATGAAGCTCGCCCCGCAGGCGGTTGGACTGACCGTGGCTGACCTTGATATCACCGACGAGGCTAAAAGCCGGGTGGTTTTAGGACAGATCAAGCCGGCGGTCGTTATCAACACCGCTGCCTACAACCGGGTTGACGATTGCGAAGAGAAAAAGGAGCTCGCCTACGCGGTCAACGCCGCCGGCGCCGGCAATATCGCCCGGATCTGTAAAGAGTTAAATGCCGCGCTGGTCCATCTCTCCACCGATTATGTCTTTGCCGGTACCAAGAAGACCCCTTATAAGGAGACAGATAATCCTGATCCAACGACCGTCTACGGTGCCTCTAAACTGGCCGGTGAAAAAGAGGTCAGTTCGACCCTATCCCAGCATTACATCATAAGAACCAGTGCTCTTTTCGGCACTGCCGGCTGCTTGGGGAAGGGTGGGACAAACTTTGTCGATGTAATGGTCAAGAAAGCCCAAGAAGGCAAACTGATCAAAGTGGTTGCTGATGAGATCGTCGGACCCACCTACGCTCGCGACCTTGCCGCCAAAATACTGCAATTGATCGAACAACCGGAGTACGGGCTCTATCATGTTACCAATGCCGGCCAATGTTCCTGGTACGAGTTTGCCCGGGAGATCCTCCGCCTGATCAGCTCCAAGACGCCGCTCGAACCGGTCTCCGGCACCGAGTTCCAGGCTAAGGCGAAACGGCCGGCCTATTCGGTTCTCGCGCACGACCACCTTAAACAGCTCGGCCTCGATGACCTTCGCTCCTGGCAGGATGCGCTCAAAGCCTATCTCCAGGAAAAAGCCTGCCTGAAATAGCCTGAAATTTCCCGCCAAAAGTGACGATAATATATTGGGAAAAGGTAACAGTATATGAACGGCTTAGAAGCATTAAATCGTTCCGTCACTCGCGCTAACGCGGCGATCGGCCAGGTCGCGGCGGGAGAGGGCGGGGGAAAGCAGTTTGCCGCCGAGCGCAAAGCGCAAAAGAGCGTTGATGAGCTGCTCGCCCTGGCCAGCACTCTCCTGGCTCAGCGTAAGATCAACCAGATAGTCGATACGATCATCTAGGCTGTCCGACCCCCTCGATTTAAACTCAACCAAAATAGCTCTATATTGTCGGCTCCCCCTTATTAAGGGGGAGCTGAGTTGTTTATAACTGATGGTTAATAATCGCTGTGGGGGTAATAGGGGTAGCTACCGGGGGTCGGTTTGGTGTATCATCTATTTTGATGACTGCAAGCGCCCAACTAAACGAGGTATTCTCTTCCTTTCAGGGTGAAGGGCTGTATTTAGGCCAGCGGCAGCTGTTCGTTCGCTTCGCTGGCTGCAATCTAGAGTGCCAGTACTGCGATTCGCCGCTGGCGCGCGAGGTGACGCCGACTTTTCGTTACGAGGCTCAACCCGGCTCCCATAAGTGGGAAAACCGGCCAAACCCGGTAAATGAGGCCGAATTAATCGCGCTAATAGCCACGTTAGCTTTGCCGGGGCTGACATCTGCCTTAACTTTGACCGGCGGAGAACCGCTCCTCCAGGTCGACTTCCTCAAGTCGTTTTTGCCGCTCGCCAGAAAAGAATTGAAGCTGCCGGTCTATCTGGAGAGCAACGGGACGCTGCCGGACCATCTAAATGAAGTTATCGACCAGGTTGATGTTATTGCCATGGATATTAAACTGCCATCGGCGACCGGCCAATCGCCATACTGGAAAGAACACCAGAAGTTCCTGGAGATCGCTTACCTTAAATCGTTCTTTGTGAAGCTGATCGTGGTGCCGGAGACCAAGGTGACGGAGATCGTGGAGGCGGCCAAGCTGGTGGCGGCGGTTGATGACAAGATCGTCACGATCATTCAACCGTGTACGCCGCACGGGGCGATCAAGCACGCGCCGAAGGCCGAGCAGCTGTTCGCTTTCCACACCAGCGCGCTCCGTTATCTAAAGGATGTCCGCGTTATTCCCCAGACGCACAAGCTACTCGGCTTGAGTTAAGCCGATCGATTTGATCGAGCGGTCGAGCTTTTGCTTGTAAACCCGGGTATCATCGGTCAATTTATCGAGCTGTTCGGAGAGCCAGGCGGCCGCTTCGGGCCGGCTGGCGGCCAGGGTCTCTTTCTTGATCTCCGCGGTCAGCGCGTTAAACTCGTCCTGTCCGGTCGTTAACAGCCGCTGGAGATGGAGCTCCTTGATCTTATAGACCAGCGCGTGCAGCTCTTCTTCGCTTAAAGCCAGCTTGTCCTGCAATTCGGCTGCGTCCAGGTTGAGCTCTTTGGCCATTTTGGCCGTCTCCCGGCTCAGTGCCACGCTCTCCAGGCTCTCCAGCACCGCTTCCGGATTGGCTTTGCGGACGATCGGGGTGGGGATGATCGCGGCTGTTTCCGGGGTCGGGCCGCCGATCGAGGCGCTATCCTTGGGGGCAATGATGTTGGAGCGCTTCAGCATCCGGTTATGGGCCTTGAGACGGCTCTCCAGCTCCTTGATATCTTCTTCCTGCTGGACCGTGGTCTGCTCGTTCTCGACCTTGGTCGTTATATCGCCCCGCATAAAGAGCGACTTAAAATCGGTCCCTTTTTCAACCGTCCCGCCGCGTTCTTCGATCACCTTTTTATCGGTCGCGGTAAAGATCGCTCCCTGGTTGCCGGCGATCGCTTCGTTCATTGACCCCGGGGTGACCGGGTTGATGATCGGTTCTGCCATACTATAATTATATCGGGTTTTCTAGGCTAAATCATGCATTTCGGGGGTAGGGGGCTGAAGCGAATGATATTGCTCCCAGGATCTCCCTCATCTTCGTGTTCTCTTAGTGTCTTTGTGTCTTAGTGGTTTTCCGGATTAACCACGAAGACACTAAGGCACGAAGGGGGACACAAAGCGCTTTATAACAAGCCCTTAAAGGCCTTCATGGGCCATGTCCTAGAGACAAAAGTCGCCACAATCTAACGTCGCATAATATATCTTATGTGGAGTTAAGGTGAGGTGGCGATTAGTTATTATTTGGCGTGAGAGGGCGAAAAATAACGTCACCTGCCCGTTGTCCACAGGCTTAACCCCCACACTCTGGGGAGCTGACAATATAGAGCTCTTTTGGTTGAGGTTAAACCGAGGGGGTTATCGCGTATTGAGGATCGAGCTGAGGATCCCCAGCCCGTCAGCGGAGCCTAGAATGGCCTCAGCGGCCCGTTCCGGATGCGGCATCATCCCGAGGACATTCTTTGACTTATTGAGGATCCCGGCTATATTGGCCACGGAGCCGTTCGGGTTCTCCCCATGGTAGGTAAAAGCGATCTGGCCGTGCTTTTTCAGCTCCGTCAGGGTCTTCTTATCGCACTGGTAATTACCTTCGCCATGGGCAATGGGAATATTAAGGATCTGGCCCTTTTTCAGCTTATTGGTAAAGGGGGTTTTGGCGTTTTCGACCCGTAAATCAGTGTGGCGGCAGATAAAATGGACATCCCGGTTCCGGATCAGGGCGCCTGGGAGGAGGCCGGCTTCGGTCAGGATCTGGAAACCGTTGCAGATCCCGAGCACTAAACCACCCCTACTCGCGTGCTTTTTAACCGCTTCCATGACCGGCGAAAACCGGGCAATGGCGCCGCAGCGGAGATAATCGCCGTAGGAGAAGCCGCCGGGGACGATCACACAGTCCAGGTGGTCCAGTTTCTTTTCCTGGTGCCAGACGTATTCAACCGGCTGCTTAAGGACGTCCTTAACGGCGTTATAACAATCGTGGTCGCAGTTCGACCCGGGGAAAACAATGACCCCAAACTTCATTTATTCGGTAACCTCGTATCGGTAGTCTTCGATGATCGGGTTAGAAAGAATCTTTTTGCACATTTCATCGATTTTGTTCTCCGGGCCTTCCAGTTCGATATATTTACCGATATGGACATTAGAGACGTTCTTATAGCCCATGGTATGAAGGGCTGCTTCGACCGTCTTGCCTTGCGGATCGAGCACCCCATGTTTAGGGGTAACGTAGACTTTGATCTTTGCCATTATAATCCAAACCTCCGAAAGATGACTTCGATGTTCTTAAGATGGTTGCGCAGGTCAAAGATCGAGTTGATCTCGACCGGCGAGAGGTGCTTTAGGGTGTCCCGGTCTTCCAGCATCAGTTCGCGCATCTGCTTGCCGGTATTGCGCGACTTCATGGCGACCGTCTGGACGATCTTATAAGCTTCTTCTCGCGTCAGCCCTTTTTCGGTCATGGCGAGCATCAGCTTTTGCGAGAAGATGATCCCGCGGCTCCGGTCGATATTCTGCCGCATGTTCTGCGGAAAAACGACCAGGCCGTCCATCACCCAGGCGAACTTCTGCAGCATATAATCGACCAGCTGGCAGCTGTCGGGGAAAATAACGCGTTCGACGGAGGAATGAGTGATATCGCGCTCGTGCCAGAGAGCAACGTCTTCCAGCGCCGCGATGGCGTTGCCGCGGACGACCCGGGCCAGCCCGGCGATCCGTTCGCAGGTGATCGGGTTCTTCTTGTGCGGCATCGCCGAGGAGCCTTTTTGCCCCTTGCCGAACGGCTCTTCGACCTCCCAGACCTCGGTCTTCTGCAGGCCGCGGATCTCGGTGGCGAACTGCTCCAGCGTGGCGGCGACCACCGCCAGCGTGGTCATGAACTCGGCGTGGCGGTCCCGCTGGAGGACCTGCGTGGCGGCTGGCGACGGCGTCAGTTTCAGCTTCTTGCAGACATATTCTTCGACCCGCGGGTCGACGGCGGCATAGGTGCCGACCGCGCCGGAGAGCTTGCCGACGGCGATTACGTCGCGTGCCCGCAGCAGCCGGTCGCGATTGCGCTCCATTTCCGCCACCCAAACGAGCAGTTTGAGGCCAAAGGTGATCGGTTCGGCGTGGACGCCGTGCGTCCGGCCCATCATCACGGTGTTCTTTTCTTCTTTGGCCCGCCGTTTGAGGATTTTGATCACTTCGTCGACATCCTTGATGATCAGGTCGGCGGCCTCGCGCAGCTGGATCGACCGGGCGGTGTCCTCGATATCGTACGACGTCAGCCCGAGGTGGATAAAACGGGAATCGCGGCCGACCTTTTCGGCGACCGAGGTCAAAAAGGCGATCAGGTCGTGCTGGGTCTCTTTCTCGATCTCGTTGATCCGGTCGACATCAAAGGCGGCCTTCCGCTTGATCCGGGCGAGCGACTCGCGCGGGATCTTTCCCAGCGAAGCCCACGCTTCGCAGGCGGCCAGTTCGACCTCCAGCCATTTCCGGAACTTGTTCTCCTCGGACCAGATCTCCCGCATCTTCAGGGTCGTATATCTATCGATCATCGTCTTTTTTCCTTCCTATCTGATTGACATCGACTCGATCTCATCCATCAGCGCTTCGATCATCTCCGCTTCGGGGACCTTGCGGACGATCTGCCCCTCGCGGAAAATAAGCCCTACTCCGTTCCCGGCCGCCAGCCCAACGTCGGCATCGGCCGCTTCGCCCGGCCCGTTGACCTCGCACCCCATGATCGCCACGGTCAGCGGCTGTTTGATCTGCCTGGTCCGCTCTTCGATCTCCTCCGCGACCTTGACCACGTCGACGTCGGTCCGGCCGCAGGTCGGGCAAGAGATGATCGAAACACCGTGATAAGTCAGCTCCATCGCCTTTAAGATCTCGTAACCGACGCGGACCTCTTCGACCGGGTCGCCGGTCAGGGAGACCCGGATCGTATCGCCGATCCCTTCGCCCAAAATAGCGCCGATGCCGGCCGCCGAACGGACTATCCCTGTCCGCGGGATCCCGGCTTCGGTCACGCCGACGTGGAGCGGATACTTGATCTTTTGCGCGATCAAACGATAGGCCTGGACCGTCATCGGGACCGAGGTGGCTTTGACTGCGACCACAATGTCGCTAAAACCAAGGTCTTCCAGCATCTTCACGTTCTGCAAAGCGCTCTTGACCAGCCCTTCGGCCGTAATGTGCCCGTTGGCCTTTTTGAGGATCTCTTTTTCCAGGGAGCCGGAGTTGACCCCGACCCGGATCGGGATACCGTGCTCCTGGGCCGCCGCGACGACCGCTTTGACCTTGTCGAGCGAGCCGATATTCCCCGGATTGATCCGCAGTTTGTCGACCCCGGCCTCGGCTGCCAGGAGCGCGTACTGATGATTGAAATGGATGTCGGCCACGATCGGCAGCTGCGTTTGCTGCTTGATCTCTTTCAGGGCCAGGGCCGACTCCTTATCAGGGACCGCGCAGCGGACGATTTGGCAGCCGGCCTTTTCCAGCTCGTTGATCTGCTTGACCGTGGCGTCGATGTCCGCCGTCTTGGTCTTGGTCATCGATTGGACGGCGACGGGGTTGCCGCCGCCGATCTCAACCGTTCCTATTTTGATCTTTTTTGTGTTATTTCGTTTCGTCAACATAAGCGCTCGCGATCGCGCCGGTCCCCAGCGGCATGGTCAGCAGCGCGCCGACCCCCCAAAGGACGTTGCCGAGGCCGGTCACGATCCCCACCATAATGAGCAGGAGAAAATGCTGCCACCAGCCGTTCTTGACGACCAGGGCCCGGCTGGCTTTCAGGCTTTCCACGATCGGCACCCCTTTATCATAGATCAGCATCAGGGCAAAGAGCCAGCAGACGCCGTAATAGACGACCCCGATCACAGCCGCCGCCATGAACAGGCCGCCGATCAGGTTCCAGCCGTAATTAAAACAGACGACCGCCGGTACAAAACTGAGCCCGAACAGCAAACAGATCAGGAGCGCGGCGCCGAGGAGCGGGAAAAACTTGCCGAATGGGGCAAAAACGTCGTTAAAAACGACCGCGCCGCCGCGTTTAGCTTTTACGAACATGAATTGCAGGCCGATGGTCGGGGCGATCAGCCAGCCGAGAAGGGCGGCGATAATGCCGGCCAGCAGGATGACGATAAAATTTTTGATGTAAATGGTCCACGAATCAACGAACGCTTTGCCGATATCCATAATAGACCTCCTAAATGGCGCCTTTCCCTGTAATTTTGGTGTAAGCTTCGAGATACTTCGCCCGGGTCTTTTGCACCACCTCCTCGGGTAGTTTCGGGGCCGGGGGTTCCTTATTCCAGCCGATCGACTCGAGCCAATCGCGCAGGAACTGCTTGTCGTAGCTCGGCTGGGACTGGCCGACCTTATAAAGGTCTTTGGGCCAAAAGCGGGACGAATCGGGGGTCAGCATCTCGTCGATAATGATGATCTCACTGCCGACAAAGCCGAACTCGAATTTGGTGTCGGCGATGATGATCCCTTTTTTGTCCGCGAACTCGACGCAGGACTGGTAGGCCTTGAGCGTCTTCTCTTTGATCGTGTTGGCCGTTTCCTCTCCGACCTGGTCGACGACCTGGGCGAAAGTTATGTTCAGGTCGTGCCCCTCCTCTGCCTTGGTCGTCGGGGTAAAGATCGGTTCGGGGAGCTTGGAAGACTCCTTGAGTCCCGCCGGCAGCTTGAGCCCGCAGATCGATCCTGTTTTCTGGTAATCCTTCCAGCCGGAGCCGGAGAGGTAGCCGCGGACGACGCACTCGATCGGGATCAGCTCCGCCTTTTTCCCGATCACCGACCGTTTAGCCAGTTTGTCTTTGAACGGGAGAAGCTCTTTTGGGTATTTGTTGACGTCGGCTTCAATGATGTGGTTCTTAATGATGCTCTTGGTGAAATCGAACCAAAAAAGGGAGATCTGGGTCAGGATCGCCCCTTTGTCGGGGATGCCGGTCGGCATCACCGAGTCAAACGCGGAAATACGGTCGGAAGCGACTAAAAGGAGCGAATCACCGAGGTCAAAAACGTTGCGGACCTTACCCTTTTTAAAGGCTTTAATGCCGGGTAGTTCGATCTCCAGCAATACTTCGCTCATCAGGAGCGATTATAACACGAGAATAGGCGATTAGGAACCAGGGGAGTTCAAATATAATCGTGGACGAAGAATTGCATGGCCGGGTCCGCTGTTTGCGCGAAAGCCTGATTAGCCTTGTCCAGCAGATCGGTAATTGGCTGCCCGGTCCGCTGGCGCTCCTTGATCTTGGCGGCCAGGTCGAGCAGATTAAGGAAAGTCAAAGCCGCGAGACGGAATTGGATCTCTTCGACCGGACCGTGCTTCCTGGCTGTTTTCGAGATAAAATCGACGGAAAAATTAAGGCGAAGCTTATCGGCGGCACCGACGGAAGGGAGGGTAAAATAGTCGTCTAAAGAAGGGAAGTAAGCGCGAAACCGGGGCTGCTCCTGGCGATACTGCTCAAAGAAGGTCGTTAACTCAGTGTGCCATTGGCGAAAGGTCAGCAGGCCCAGATAAGAATCGTTCCTGGCGAGGGAAGAGAGCTTGGCGACCGCAAGGTTCCTCCCCTCGGTCGGTACCGCCCGGACCATCGCGCGGACAACCTCACGCTGCTCGCACCCCAGGTAAGTGATACGGAGCATCCCGGTCGTAATGGCTGACAGGTGTGTATAGTTAATGCTCGTTGGCATTACCAACAATTATCGGCAAAAAAGAGTGAAGATTTCAGGTTTTAGGCCGCACGTGGGGTAACCCCCTCAGTTCTTGTTAACTATTAGGTGACAGTAATTTGTCTCCCCCTTATTAAGGGGGAGACGAGATCGTCCAATTTGAATAGCGCGAAAAGCTGAGGGGGTAATGCTAGGGCTTACGGACCAGCGTCAACCAGAGGAACTTGGGGAGGGCCAGCTGCCGCTGCCAGCGCTGCGGTTCGGTCACCAGGCGGTAGAGCCATTCAATATATAGAGCTTGCGTCCAGGTGGGCGCCCGTTTTTTCCGGCCTGAGATCACATCGAAGCTCCCCCCTACTCCCATCCCGACAACTTTTAACTCCGCCAGGTGATGATTAAGCCAGCGCTCCTGCTTACCCGCTCCCAGGCCGCAAAAGAGGATATCTGGTTCGGCATGCAGGATCTTTTTTATAACAACCGAATCGTCACGCTGATATCCGTCCTCGGCGCCGACCACCTTCAGACCGGGGAATTGAGCCTGCAGGTTGCGGCCGGCCTCTGCCGCCACCCCCGGCGCCCCGCCCAGTAAAAAGATCTTCCACCCTAGCCCAGCTCCGACCGCCGCCAGCCGCAGGAGGAGGTCGATGCCGGAAACCCGCTCTTTAAGCGGTGTTCCAAGGAGTCGGGAGACGACGACCAGGCTGACCCCGTCCGGAACGCGGAGAGCGGCCTTGTTGATGATCTCTTTTAATTCCCGGTCGTGCTGGCAGGCGACGATCATCTCCGGGTTGGGGGTAACGATCAAATGAGGATGGTTGGACTCAATGAATTTCTCGACCTGCGCGGCCGCTTCGCCCAGCGTCACATTGTCGATCTTGATCCCGGCCAGTTCGACCGCGTTCATGGGGAAATTATAGCTGAAATTTCGGCCGGAGGACACCGAGAAAACGGTGTATGAGAATAATCCTCCGATCGGCACCAGACCGGATGCAGCGTCTGGTAAACCTGACCAGAGAGCGGATCTTTGCTTTTCATCCCAAAGGGAAGCTGATCGCCAGCACCTGTCACCAACTGGCCGCGCAGCAGCCGCTTACGCCCGAGCTCCTGGCCGAAGTCAGGACAGCGGTCACCTCGATCAGCCGGCGTGAGCTGGAGCGTGATTTTCGGATCGGCCACCATCTGCTCGACGGGACCGGCCAGACCTTGTTTGGCCTGGTGGCTGACGCTTTTGCTCCGCTCGGGATCGAGCGGGCGGACCTGAACGGAATGAGCTGGCGGACGACCGAATCGGCGATCGGCAACATCAGACGCAAGGTCAGCCAGCACGCGCCCGAATTGTGGGCCGCGATCATTGCGGCTGACCAGTTGGACGTTCCCGGGTTAATTGAACTGAGGGCGAGAGTGATCAAGACCCTGACCCGGAAAAAGTTTGAAGCCTGGGGGCTGGGTGGTTTTGCCAGCGCGCCCGGTATGGCGGGGATCAAACAGGCGCTTGAACTATCTTTTCCATGCTTGACCGATCCGCGGCTGGCCTCGTCCCGACTGGAACAGCTCGGCCGGGCGGCGAAAAAATATCTGGCCCGGGCGGAGCGGGCCAAAATATTAAAAAACCGACTGTACTGGACGTCCCGGGCCAATGAACTACTGACCGAGATCATTCGGGCGATCAATCCGGCTTTTAAAGAATTCGACCGGCTGGAGCATCATTTCCGGCAGCACGGCCTCCAGCTGACCGCCGCTGATATCGATGAATTGACGGTCGGGCTGGCCGATTCGCGCCGCAAACTGCGGGAAAATACCCGGCAGATCTGGGACGTCATGCGGCAGGTAGTCACCGACTCCGCCCTCAAGGTCAATTCTCCCTGGGTCAAGAAATATTCGCTCCAGGTCTTTGACCTTTTACTGGGCAAGAACTGGCGTGCTTTTTTGAAGGATGATGTCCATCTTGTCGCCCTACCGACCAATTACCTGGAAACCTGGCCGGTCAGAACCGATTTGGCGAAAAGCTAGAAATATATTAGAATGAAACGGAGGAAAGGAAAATGACGATCAGCCCTTTAGCCGGAAAAAAAGCCCCTGCTTCGATCCTGATCAATGTCCAGAGCTTGCGGCGCGCTTATTACGAAACAGCGCCAGGCAAACGGGTGGAGTTTGGGACGTCGGGGCACCGCGGCAGCGCCTTGAACGGTTCGTTCAATGAGCCGCACATCGCGGCCGTTTGTCAGGCGATCGCCGAATACCGGCACGGCCAGAACGTGACTGGGCCTCTCTTCCTCGGCATGGATTCCCACGCCCTCTCCGAGCCGGCGATGAAGACCGCCCTGGAGGTTTTGGCCGCGAACAGGGTCGAAGTGATGGCGCAGTTAACCGAAGATAACCGGCGCTTTACGCCGACTCCGGCTATCTCGCACGCGATCCTCTCGTTCAACCGTGGCCGGACGACCGGCCTGGCCGATGGCGTGATCATCACCCCGTCGCATAACCCGCCGACCGACGGCGGGATCAAGTACAATCCGCCGCACGGCGGCCCGGCCGACGTCGACGCGACCGGTGTGATCGAAAAGCGGGCGAATCAGATCATGGCCGCCGGTAACCGGGAAGTTAACCGTCTCCCTTACGAGGCCGCGCTTACGGCCGGGACCACTCACCAGTTCGACTACGTCACCCCCTATGTCAACGCGCTCGGAGAGATAATCGATATGGCGGCGATCAGAGCGGCCGGCCTGCGGATCGGCGCCGACACGCTCGGCGGCACCACCCTGGCCTACTGGGGCCCGATCGCGGATAAATACGGTTTGGATATTACGATCCTCCATCCGGAAGTCGATCTTACTTTTGGCTTCATGACGGTTGACTGGGACGGCAAGATCCGGATGGATTGTTCTTCCCCGTACGCGATGGCGAGCCTGATCGAGTTAAAGAACAAATATGATATCGCCTTCGGCAACGATGTCGATGCCGACCGGCACGGGATCGTCACTCAGAGCCGCGGTTTATTGAATCCCAATCACTATCTCTCGGTCGCGATCGATTATCTCTTCCGCGGCCGGACCGGCTGGCGTGCTGATGCCGTGGTCGGCAAGACACTCGTCTCCAGCAGTTTGATCGACCGGGTGGCGCGCGGCCTCGGCCGAAAATTATCGGAAGTGCCGGTCGGGTTTAAATGGTTCGTCCCCGGTCTGATCGACGGTTCCTGCGGGTTTGGCGGCGAGGAGTCGGCCGGTGCCTCGTTCCTGAAAAAGGACGGGTCGGTCTGGACCACTGACAAGGACGGTTTGATCTTGAGCTTGCTGGCCGCCGAGATCACCGCCCGGACCGAGCACGATCCCGGCGTTTACTACCAGAAGCTGACCGAGCGGTACGGCGCCCCGGTCTATGCCCGGATCGACGCCGCCGCGACGCCGGAGGAGAAAGCGAAACTGAAGAAGCTCTCCCCCGATCAAGTCGCCGGGGACAAGCTGGCCGGCGATCAGATCGTCGCCAAACTGACCCGGGCGCCGGGGAACGACGCACCGATCGGCGGGCTGAAGGTCGTGACCGAGCAAGGGTGGTTCGCCGCCCGCCCCTCCGGGACGGAAGACGTCTATAAATTGTATGCCGAAAGCTTCAAAGGGCCGGATCATCTGCAGCAGATCCAGGCCGAAGCCCGGGCGATCGTCGCCGCCGCTTTAAAATAGCTGAAATTTTCCGGCCGGCGGTCCGACAGTTAGCTGATGACCACTATCGCAAAACCGACCCTGGCGATCCTAGCTTCCCCCGCGACCCGCAAACCGGGCGGAGCGGCCTATAAACTCGTCGAAGAGAACTTAGTCCGACTGCGCCGATACCGGATCATTACCACCGGCGGTGTCGGCCGCGATCTTTTTGAACAGGGGCCCGGTCACGGCCTCGACGTCCACCCCTACCTGCCGTCCGACCAGGGCGGATTGGTCCAGATCGCCGCCGATATAGTCGACAAAAGTTGCCAGGCGGTGGTCAATATCGCTGACATCACCAAGGTCCAGAGCGTCTTCTCCTGGGTCTCCAACAACACGATTTTTAATCAGGCGCTCCACCACGACTGCGAAATGATGATCAATCCGCGTTCGGCCCAGCTGTGGGTCGAAGGCCGGACCGGCGTGGTCGACCCGGCGCAAGAGACCCTGGCCCTGATCGCGCACAGCGAGGCCGGCAACCGGAAGCCGAAAGAAGAGATCGCCGCCCTGGCGACTGAATACAGTGCCGAGTTTGCCCGCTTTAAGCGGATCATCTGCACCGGTACGACGGCCAAAGAATTATCCACTCAAGTTCCGGACCTGACTGACCAGTTCTTTGGCTATTCATCTGGGATGACCGGCGGCGACGCCCAGATCGCCCGGGAGATCGTCGAAGGACGCTGCCAGCATGTCATCTTTTTGATCAATCCCCGCTGGGCGCAGCCGCACCAGCAGGACGTTTTTCTCTTCAACGATATTGCCCGCAAGACTAATATCAATATCCTCTTCACCAATCAGAGTGCCTGGCGCTGGGCGGGGGCGTTACGGCAGGAATTGGCATGATCACCCTGGAAAAACATCGCTCGATCGTCACGCTCGATCCGCGCGGCGGCAAGTTCGCCTGGCAGTTCGGCTACCGGCCGATCCTGGCCCGGGTGCCAGGCAACGGCCGGCAAACCCATTTTTGCTTCCCGGTCTTTGGCCGCCCAGCCGGACCACTGCCGGGCGCCAGTCAGCCGCTGGACCGGCACGGTTTTTTGCGGACCAGCGAATTGACGGTCGAACAAGAGAGCGGGACGAACGCGATCCTGTCGCTGACCGATCAGACGGTGACAGATAAAGCCGCTCTCCGGCAGACGTTTCCCTTCCCTTTCCGGGTCGGCTTGAACCTTAATTTGCTCGAAGAGAACGCCTTGCAGGTCCGGTTGTCATATCGCAACCTGAGCGATCAGACGGTGCCGGTCGATCTCGCTCTCCATTCGTATTTCCCTTATAGCGAAGCTGGGGTAGCCCTGGTTGATATGCACCAACAACCTTACGAAGCGTTCAGCGAGGGGATCAAGATCGGCGACGGGATCCTGAGCCGGCAACTGATCGGCGGCCCGCTGGTCAATCGGGATTGGCGGTTCCGGGCGGGACCAGAAAACGACCTATGCCGACTGCTCTATCTGGACCGGCTGATGATCTCCCTGGAGACCAGCGCCTCAAAACCGGCGGTCACCCACTGGATGGTGTGGACGGAGCCGCCGCAGGGGACTTTTCTCTGCGCCGAGCCGATGATCAGCGGACTTCAGATTGAGCCGGCCGGGACAGCGATCCTCGATGTTCTGATCCGGACCAACCTCTCGTGATATAATACCTTTATCATGCCGAGTTTTGAGCAGAGCGCCGAATTCAAGGCGCTCAAACACCACCGCGCCGGCCTGGCCGCCGATCTCAAAGGGCTCTTTGCCCGCCGGGGAGTTAAGACGCCGCACCTTTATTACGATTTTTCCCGCCAGCTGGTCGATGAAACGGCCGTTACCCTCCTGCTGCGGCTGGCCGAAGCGTCGGGCCTGCGCAACAAGATCAAGGCGATGTTCAACGGCGAGAAGATCAACGCGACCGAAGCGCGGGCGGTACTCCACGTTGCTCTGCGCGATCCGGATAGATATCCCGAGGTCAAAGAGGTCCTGGCCAAAGTAAAAGCTTTTGCCGCTCAGAACAAGTTCAACAACATCGTGGCGATCGGGATCGGCGGCTCCTATCTCGGGCCGGAGTACCTGGCCGAAGCGTGCGCCCCTTTTGCTCTGCCGGGAAAGAAGCTGGTGTTCGTCGCCAACGTCGACGGGACCGACTTTGCCCGCAAGACCGCCGGCCTCGATCCCAAAGAGACCCTGGTGATTGTGATCTCCAAGACCTTTACCACCGCCGAAACGATGAAGAACGCGGAGACGGCCAAAGCGTGGCTGCAGGAGCGGCTCGGCAGCGATCCGGCCGTGGTCAAGGAACACATGATCGCCGTGTCGACCGCGGAGGCCAAGGTGAAGGCCTTTGGGATCGATCCGGCGAACATGTTCGGCTTTTGGGACTGGGTCGGCGGCCGCTACAGCGCCACTTCGGCGGTCGGCGCCGTTCCGCTGGCCCTTTATCTCGGTTACGATAACTTTGAGCAGATCCTCAAAGGGGCGTACTGGCTCGACCAGCATTATCTGCACGCCGCTTTCGAGGAGAACATTCCGGTCCTCTCCGCGCTGCTTGACATCTGGAACATCAACCTGATGGGCTATGGCACCCGGGCACTCCTCCCTTACTCGCAGGGGCTCGGCAAACTGCCGGCCCACACCCAGCAGGTCGAAATGGAGAGCAACGGTAAGCTGGTCGACCTGGAGGGGAAACCGGTCCGTTTTGCCACCGGCGAGGTTGTTTTCGGCGAGCCGGGGACGAACGGCCAGCACTCGTTCTACCAGCTCCTGCACCAGGGGACGCAGATCATCCCGGCCGATTTTATCGGCTTCATTAAACCGCAATATCCGCTCGGCGCGGCGACGGCCGAGTCGGTCACCCACCACGAAGAGCTGATGACCAACTTCTTTGCCCAGCCCGATGCCCTGGCGTTCGGCAAGAAAGACGAGTATCTGCCGAAAAATTTTCCGGGGAACCGGCCGTCAAGTTCGCTCCTGCTCAAAGAGCTGACCCCTTTTACCGCCGGGTTGCTCCTCGCCTGGACCGAACATCGCGCGGCGACCAAGGGCTTTATCTGGGGGATCAACAGCTTTGACCAGTTCGGCGTGGAGCTGGGGAAAAAGCTGGGGGTTGAACACCGGAACCGGATCATGGAGTATCATGCGACCGGCAAGCTTGATCAAACCGGTCTTAATCAGTCGACCGCCGAACTCCTGCAGGCTTTTCTGAACGGCAAGCTGCCTAATTGATCAGTGCCAGCGCTTCGGAGCGGGCTTTGGCATCGGTCTGGAAAACACCGCGTACCGCTGAGGTGATCGCCTTGGTCCCCGGTTTTTTAACCCCGCGCATCGACATGCAGAGATGTTCCGCTTCGATCACGACCAGGACCCCCTGCGGTTGAAGTTTGGCCATTAAACAATCGGCGACCTGGCTGGTTAGGCGCTCCTGGACCTGCGGCCGTTTAGCGTAACCCTCTACTACCCTGATCAGTTTGGACAGTCCGGTGATCCGTCCCTTGGTCGGGATATAGACGACGTGCGCTTTGCCGACAAAAGGGACGAGATGGTGCTCGCAGATCGAATAGAACGGGATGTCCTTGAGCATCACCATCTCTTCGTGCTCGCCCTGCTTAAAGATCGTCAGCTCTTTCCCCGGATCGATGTTCAGACCAGAGAAGAGGTCGGCGTAGAGTTCGGCGACCCGACGCGGGGTTTCCTTGAGGCCGGCCCGGTCAACGTCTTCCCCCAGGGCGATCAAGATCTCTTTTACCGCTTTGGCGATCCGTTTCTTGTCCATTAGAATAGTCCCGTGATCTTCCCGTCCGCGGTGACATCCATATTCTCGGCGGCGGGGTGTTTGGGCAAGCCCGGCATTGTCATGATGTCGCCGGCCAGCGCGACGACGAATCCAGCTCCGGCGGACGGCTTCAGCTCGCGGATGGTGATCCGGAAGCCGCGCGGCCGACCGTACGCCTTGGGATTATCGCTTAATGAATACTGGGTCTTGGCGATGCAAACCGGGACCTGCCCGAAACCGTTCTCCGCCAGCAAAGCCAGGTCAGCCTGCGCTTTGGCGGTGTAATCGACGCCGTCGGCGCCGTAGATCCTGGTCGCGATCAGCTCGATCTTCTCCGTTAACGGTAAATTGAGGTCGTAAAGCGGTTTAAAAGCCGACCGTTGTTCAGTTGCCTTAACGACCGCTTTTGCCAGCGCCTTGCCGCCTTTCCCCCCCTTGGCCCAAACGTCGGACTCTTCTGCCGGGACGCCGAGCTTAACGCACTCCGCGATGATCCCGGCGATGTCGGCGTCGCTGTCATTGGCTTTGCGGTTGACCGCGATCACGACCGGGACGCCGAAGAGCTGGAGATTCTCTACGTGTTTGGCCACATTGTCGTAGCCGTTCCGCTCGATCGCCTGGCGGGTGACAACGAGGACGGCGGCCGCCGGCGTCAGCCCGGCAACGCGGCACTTGATGTCAAAGAACTTCTCCGCCCCCAGGTCGGTCGCGAACCCGGCCTCGGTCACGACATAGTCGGCCAGCTTGAGCGCCATTTCGGTGGCGACGATCGTGTTGCAGCCGTGGGCGATGTTGGCAAAAGGCCCGCCGTGAATGAACGCCGGCGTCCCTTCGATCGTCTGGCAGAGGGTCGGCTTGAGCGCGTCAAACATCAGAAGCGCCATGGCGCCGTTCGCCTTGAGGTCGGCCGCGGTGACCGGTTTCCCCTGCCGGTCGTAAGCGACGATAATCCGGCCGAGCCGCGCTTTCATATCGGCCAGGTCCTGGGAGAGACAAAGGATAGCCATCACCTCCGACGAGGCGGTGATGTCGAACTGGCCGCGCAGGGAGCGATCGTTAATGTCCATCACCCGTTTCCAGACGATCCGCCCCTCGTCGATCCCGCGCTCGTTCCCCTGGTAGATGTGATTGTAGACCATCGCCGCCAGCAGGTTATGGGCGGAGGTGATCATGTGCATATCGCTGGTCAGGTGGAGGTTGATATCCTCCATCGGCAGGACCTGAGAGCAGCCGCCGCCAGCGGCGCCCCCTTTCATCCCCATGACCGGTCCGAGCGATGGTTCGCGGATACAGACCAGGGCGTTGGGGAGCGCCTGGGCCAGCCCGATCGTCGTCGTCGTCTTCCCCTCGCCTTGCGGCGTCGGGGTCATGGCGGTGACCAGGATCAGTTTGCCGGTCTTGGCTTTTTTCAGATGCTTGAACGCTTTGAGGTTGATCTTCGCCTTGTAACAACCGTGCAGCTCAACGTCATTAAGATCGATCCCCGCCTGTTTGGCGATGTTCACGATCAGTTTTAATTTGGCTTTCTGGGCGATCTCAATGTCGGTTTTCACAGGTTCTCCTTGATCTTGCGGAATATCCCTTCGCCGGTCAAGCCGTATTTGGCCAGGACCTCATCCCGCTGGCCGTGTTCAATGAAGGCGGTCGGCAGGCCGAGCCGGAGCGTCTTGACGCTGACCCGTTCCTGATCGAGCAGTTCCAGGACCGCTGAGCCGAACCCCCCTTCCAGTCCCCCCTCCTCGATCGTGACCAGCAGACCGCAATCCCTGGCGGCCTGCAGGATCAACTCCCGGTCGAGCGGTTTAACGAACCGGGCGTTGATCACCGCGCAATTGCCCAGCTGTTTGGCGGCGGCGATCGCCGGGCTGACCATGGAACCGAGGGCCACAATGCGGACCGCGGCGCGCGGATCGCCGAAAACGACTTCGCCTTTGCCGAGGGTTATCTCAGGTGACGATTTCCGCTCCAGTCTGGCGGCGGCGCCGCGCGGGTAACGGAGGGCGACCGGGCCGGGGTGTTGGACCGCGAAAGCGAGCATTTTCTTCAGCTCCGAATCGTCACCCGGCGCCATCACGACGATATTCGGCAGACAGCGGAGATAAGCAAGATCAAAGAGCCCATTGTGCGTCGCCCCGTCTTCGCCGACGATCCCGCCCCGGTCGATCGCAAACGTCACCGGCAGGTTCTGCAGGCAGACGTCGTGGGCGATCTCGTCAAAAGCGCGCTGGAGAAAGGTCGAGTAAATTGCGACGACCGGCCGGCTGCCCCCCTTGGCCATGGCGCCGGCCATGGTTACCGCATGTTCTTCGGCAATGCCGACATCGATGAAGCGCTCCGGGAACGCCTGGGCAAAATCGTCGAGCCCGGTCCCGTCGAGCATGGCGGCGGTGACCGCGACGATCCGCTCATCCGCTCTGGCCAGCTCGGTCAGCGCCTGGCCAAAGGCTTGAGTGTAGGTGGTTTTACCGTTACCGTTGAGCGGTTTACCGCTTTCGATCTCGTAGGGGCCGGTCCCGTGAAAGCGGGTCGGGTCATGCTCGGCCGGTGGGTAGCCTTTCCCTTTCTTGGTCAGCACGTGGATCAGGACCGGTCCGGGGACGTCCTTGGCGTGATGGAGGGTGCTGATGATCAGCGGGATGTTATGGCCGTCGATCGGGCCGAAATACTTGAAGCCGAGCTCTTCAAAGATCACGTCGACCTTAAAACTGACGACAATGTGCTTGGTCCGGTCCTTTAGTTTACGGGCCGCTTCGAACATGGAAACCCCGACCCGCGGGATCCGCTTGACCAGTTTTTCGATCCGGTTGCGCAGCTCGACGTAGGCGTTACTGGTGGTCACCTGGGTCAGGTAATTGGCGATCGAGCCGACATTACGGGAGATCGACATATCGTTGTCGTTAAGGATCACGATCACGTTGCTCTTAAGGCCGTTGACGTTGTTGATCGCCTCGTAGGCCAGCCCGCCCGAAAGCGAGCCGTCGCCGATCACCGCCACGACCGCGTGCTTCTCGTTAGCCAGCTCGCGCGCCTTGACCAGACCGAGCGCCTGGGCGATCGAGGTCGAGGCGTGACCGACGGTGAACTGGTCGTGCGGGCTTTCCTGCGCGTTGGGGAAACCGGATATGCCGCCGGCTTGCCGCAGGGTCGAGAACGACTCCAGCCGGCCGGTCAGGATCTTATGGGCGTAAGCCTGGTGACCGACATCCCAGACGATCTTGTCCCGGGGGCTGTCGAACGAAGCGTGCAGGGCCAGGGTCAGCTCGACCGCGCCGAGACTGGAGGCGACATGGCCACCGGTCCGGGCAGTAACCTCGATGATCTTGTGCCTGATCTCGGCCGCCAGCTGTTCCAGCTGTTTGGTCGACAACTCTTTGAGAGTTTCCGGCAGTTTGATCTTATCGAGTAAAGTAGACATAGTAGGTGAGGAGAGTGATAACGCTGGCCAGGCCGGCGCCGCAGAAAACCTCGATCGGGTCGTGGCCCAGTATCTCCTTCAGCTTTTCCAGGCGGACCTTGCCGTTGGCGTAGATATCGTCGATGATCTTGTTGAGCATTTCCGCCTGCTTGCCGGCCGCCCGGCGGACGCCGGTGGCGTCGTACATCACGATCAGGGCAAAGACCAGTGAGGTGGTAAAGAAAGGAGAACTCCACCCCTGGGTCAGGCCGACCCCGAGCGTCAGTGCGGTGACCGAGGCCGAGTGGGCCGAAGGCATGCCGCCCGCTTCGAAGAAATGCCAGAGATTGAACTTCCCTTCAGTGATCCAGTAGATCCCCACTTTGATCGATTGGGCGAGGAACCAGGAGATCACCACCGCCACAAAGGTGAAGTTGTTCAGCAGGGCCAGGATAAAATCGCTCATCTATTTCTGCCTTCCTTTCAGGATCGCGGTCATGATCTGGATGTCCTCGGGCGTCGTTACCTTCAGGTTAGTGTAGCTCCCCATCACCATTTTGACCTTGATGCCGAGCTTTTCGACCGCCATGGCGTCGTCGGTCACCGCCTCCTTGAGCTGATCGTAGGCTTTCCTGATGATCGGTGCGGTAAAGGTTTGCGGCGTCTGCGCGGCCCAGAGACCGGCCCGGTCGATCGTTTCGCTCTCGATCACCTTGGGGCCGTGGTGGTGGACCTTTTTGATCGTATCCTTGACCGGAACGCCGACGATCGCCGCCCCGCAGTCGCGGACCTCCTTGAGCGTATCGTTGATCAGGTCGGGCGTCACCGCCGGCCGGGCGCCGTCGTGGATGATCACGACCTGGGTTTCTTTGGGGAGCACGGCCAGCCCGTTGCGGACCGAATCCTGGCGCTCTTTACCGCCCGGGACAACGGCGATGATCTTGTCGGCGCGCAGGCGTTTGGCCAGCGTCAACTGGTCTGCGGCGACGACCAGGATGATCCCGTCGACCGCTTTGGTCCGCTGGAAAACGTCGACCGTCCAGGCGAGCATCGGCTTGCCGGCGAGCTTGAGGAACTGCTTCGGCTCCCCCATCCGCTTCCCTTTGCCGCCCGCGACGATAATGGCGATGTTTTTCATCGTGTTAATATTATACAGCCTTTTTTCGTCACCAGCACCATGTCTTCGATCCTGATCCCGCCCCATCCTTTAACGTAAATGCCCGGCTCGACGGTGATCACCATGCCGGCCATAAGCTTTTTCCGGCTTTTCATGGATATCCGCGGTGACTGGTGGATCTTGACCCCGACCCCGTGGCCGGTCGTGTGGATAAAGCAATCGCCCGGACACTGTTTTTCGCTGATGTGGCACCGCTTGAAGCAATAGCGCTTAATATGTTCCCGCGCCGTAATGTCGACTTCCCGGCAAAGCACTCCGGCCCTGACCGCCTTGATCGCCCGCTGCTGGGCCGTTCGGACCAGGTTGTAGAGGTGCAGATACTTGGCGGTCGGTTGGCCGATAAAAAATGTCCGGGTCAGGTCGGAACAGTACCCTTGATACTTCGCCCCCAGATCAACGACCACCTGGTCGCCTTTTTTTAACTTTTTATTGGAAGGTTTGGCGTGAGGATCGAGTGAGTTTAGTCCAGAGCCGACAATGATCGGGAAAGACGGCTTGGCTCCGGCGGCCGAAAGTTCGTGTTCGATCCAGGCGGCGATCTCTTTTTCGGTCTGGCCGGCGCGCAGGCGGAGTTTTCCCATTACCTGGCAGGCGATGTCGATCGCCTTCTGCTGGGCGGGGTTCATTTCTTGAGCAGGTCGAGGGCGGCTTTTAATCCGAGCAAGTAGCTGTTGACGCCAAAACCGGAGATCTGGCCGACGGCGACCGGGGCGATCACCGACTTGTGGCGGAACTCCTCGCGGGCGTAAATGTTGGAGAGATGGACCTCCACCGTCGGGATGCCGACCCCGGCGATCGCGTCGCGGATCGCCACGCTGTAATGGGTGTAGGCCCCCGGATTGATGACCAGCGCGCCAAACTCCTTGCGCGCCTTACCGATCTGTTCGACGATCTCTCCTTCGCTGTCGAGCTGGACGATCGCCAGTTCGGCTTTTTCCTGTTTGGCCAGGGCCTGCAGTTTCGCGTTGATCTCGTCGAGGGTAAAACTGCCGTAGACGTTGACCTCGCGCTCGCCCAGGAGCGCCAGGTTCGGACCGTGGATGATCAGGATCTTGGCCGGCATTCTAAAAATGTAACATAAATGGTATAATTTTTCAATGCTCGCGAAGAAGCGGCTCCACTGGCAGAAGTATTCACTGGTCATCCTGCTGCTGATCATGGCCGCGCTGGCCGGGTTGGCGCTGCAGATCATCACCCAGCTCCCCGATACGGAGGTCCTGAACTCCTATCTGCCGAGCGAAAGCACCATGCTTTTTTCCGCCGACGGCAAAGTGCTGGCCCGCTTCCATCAGGAAGAGAACCGCCAGGTCGTCCCGCTCTCCCGGATCTCCACCTATGTGCAGAAAGCGGTGATCGCGACCGAAGACCCCAACTTTTTCCACCACCACGGGCTCGATTTTTACGGCATTGTCCGGGCCGGGATCAAGAACTTCGCTTACGGCCGTATCGTGGAGGGCGGAAGCACCATTACCCAGCAGCTGGCGCGCAACCTCTTTCTCAACAAGCGGAAAACCTACACCCGCAAGCTGGCGGAAGCGCTGATCGCGCTGCAGATCGAGCGGCGTTACACCAAAGAAGAGATCCTGGAGCTTTATCTTAACCAGGTTTACCTCGGCCACAACGCTTACGGGATCGAGTCGGCCGCCAATCTCTATTTCGGCAAGAGCGCCGCCGATCTTGACCTGGCCGAGTCGGCGATGATCGCCGGTCTGATCCGCGGGCCGGAGCTCTACTCGCCCTACCGGAATTTTAAGGGGGCAAAGCTGCGGCAGATCTTCGTGATCAATAAAATGCTGGAGCACGGCTTGATCTCCGAACGGGAGGGGAAGCTGGCGGCGATCGCCAGTCTCGACTTCTCGCCGAAGAACCTGAAAAGCCTGGGGGAGACCGCCCCCTACTTTATCAGCTACGTCCTGCAGGAATTGACCGATAAATACGGCGAAGAGATGGTTTACCACGGCGGGCTCAAGGTTTACACCTCGCTCGACACCAGGCTGCAGGCGGCGGCGGAAAAAGTCGTGACCCAGTTCCTGTCGTCCGAAGGCAAAACCTACCACTTTTCGCAGGCGGCGCTGGTCTCGCTCGACCCGCGCACCGGCTACATCAAAGCGCTGGTCGGCGGCGCCGATTTTCTGGAGAGCAAGTATAACCGCGTCACTCAGGCCAAGCGCCCCCCCGGCTCTTCGTTCAAGCCGTTCGTCTATACCGCGGCGATCGAACAGGGTTTGATGCCCGGGGAGGTCCTGCAGGACACGCCGACCACCTTTACCGTCTGGCCCAACCGCTGGAATCCGGGCGGCACCTGGACGCCGAACAACTTTGACAACAAGTTCCACGGCGCGGTAACGATGCGCGGCGCGCTGGAACGCTCGCTCAATATCCCGTCGATCAAACTGCTCGAGCGGGTCGGCATCCAGAGCGCGATCGATGTGGCGCAGAAGATGGGGATCAGGAGCAAGCTGGAGCCCGGCCTCGCCCTCGCCCTGGGGGCCTCGGAGGTCTCGATCCTGGAGCTGACCTCGGCATTCGGGGTTTTTGCCAACGCCGGGATCCGGGTCGAACCGACCGCGATCACCAAGATCGAGAACCGCGACGGCGTCGCGCTCTTTAACCATCGGACGGTCGAGCGCCGCGTCCTGGACGAGAACGTGGCGGCGATCATGATCGACCTGATGCGCGGTGTCCTCTCCCGGGGGACCGGTTTCCGCGGCCAGATCGACCGGCCGGCGGCCGCCAAAACCGGGACCTCGCAGGAGTTCCGCGACGCCTGGTTCGTCGGGTTTGTCCCCCAGCTGGCGACCGGCGTCTGGGTCGGCAACGACGACAATTCGCCGATGAAAGGGATCGCCGAAGTGGCGATCTGCCCGCGGATCTGGAAATCATACAACCAGATCGTCCTGGCCGGCCAGCCGGTACTTAATTTTCCGGCGCCGGAAGGCTTAACGCCGGCCGATTATCTGCTGGCGCCGCCGGCCGCGCCGGAGCCGGAACCGGCCCCGACCGAAGAATTGACCCAGGAGGAGATCGTTCCCGAGGAGCCGCTCGAATGATCAAGTTCGGGACCGACGGCTGGCGGGCGCGTCTCGCCGCCGATTTTACTTTCGAGAATGTCCGGCTGGTCACCCAGGCGCTGGTCGATTTTCTGAAAGCTCAAGGCCTGGACGGCAAAGGGATAGCGGTCGGTTATGACAACCGCTTTCAGTCCGAAGATTTTGCCCGGACCGCCGCCGAGGTCTGCTCGGGCGCCGGCCTAAAAACGCTGTTGATGGCGCATTCGCTCCCCTCGCCCGCTCTCTCCTACACCGTTAACCATCTTGACCTGGGGGCCGGGATCATGATCACCGCGTCGCACAATCCACCCGACTGGAACGGCTTTAAGATCAAAGAGAATTTTGGCGGCTCCGCTTTCCCCGAAACGACCAAAGCGGTCGAGGCTAATCTGGCGACCGCCAAAGCGCCGACCGGCTCCGACCGGAACATCACCCTTTTTGACCCTGATCCCGATTATCTGGCCAAGGTCGGGAAGCTGGCCGACCTGGCCAGGATCAAGGCGGCCCCGTTGAACATCGTGGTCGATCCGATGCATGGGAGCGGCGCCGGGTATTTCTCAAAACTGGGCCTTGAGGTTACCGAGATCCGCGGTTGGCGCGATCCCCTCTTCAGCGGCATCAATCCCGAACCGCTTCCCGTTAACCTGGAAGAGTCGTTCTCCCTGGTGCGGGAAGCGGCGCTCCAGCACCCGGACCGGCTGACGGTCGGGATCGTGCTCGACGGCGACGCCGACCGCATTGCGGCGATCGACGCGGACGGCCGCTTCATCAACACCCATAACATCTTTTGCCTCCTGCTCTACCACCTGGTCCGTAACCGAAAATTGACCGGCCCGGTGGTCAAGACCTTTAACCTGACCGGCTTGATCGATAAGTTGTGCCGGTCGTACGGTCTGCCGCTGACCGTGACGCCGATCGGCTTCAAGTACATTGCCAAAATGATGCTGGAGCGACCGATCCTGATCGGCGGCGAGGAGAGCGGCGGGATGGCGCTGCAAGGTTTTATCCCGGAGCGCGACGGCACGGTGGCCGGTTTGGCCCTGCTGGAACTGATGGCGACGGAAAAGAAGACGCTCGGGCAGATCCTGGACGGCCTGATGGCCGAGCACGGCTATTACTATTACGATCGGATCGATCGCCACACCGATCAAGCTCAGGCGCTGGTCGGGGAGCTGAAAAAACACCCGCCCCAAGAGCTGGCGGGACTGCGGATCAGCAAGGTAGAGGATCTGGACGGCCTGAAGTTCTACTTTGAGGACGATAGCTGGGTCCTGTTTCGCGCTTCGGGGACCGAACCGCTGCTGCGCATCTACTGCGAAGGCCGGACGCCGGAGAAATTGAAGCAGATCCTGGGTGCCGCCGAATCCCTAGTCCCTTAAGTTCCCTAGTCCCTATTTCCCCAACAGTTCTTTCTCGAACGCCTCTTTTTTGGCGATCCGGGCTAATTCCGCTTTTTCCCGCGCCACTTCGGTCGGCCGCTTCATCTGCTGAAAAAGCTGGAGAAGCTTTTCGTGCATTTCCCGGCTGTCACCGGCGATCAGCGACGCTTTGCGGAATTGCGTGGCGGCCAGCTCTTTTTCGCCGGCCGCTTCGTAGGCCTTGCCCAGGACCAGATAAAGAGCGGGATTCCCACCCTGTACCCGGACCGCGTTCTCGTATTCGACCAGCGCCAGGTCCTTGCGGCCGAGCTGCATGTAAGTGTCCCCCAGGTAGATCGGGATAAAAGGATTGGCCGGGTCGTGCTGGATCGCTTTTTTGTATTCCGTGACCGCCAGCGCCGCCATCCCCTTAAAGCGAAAGTCGTGCCCTTTCAGAGTGGGATTAACGACCTCGACCTTCGCTTTGCTCATGACGTCGACATACCACTGCTGGTAGGTGTTCTGCTGCTTTTCGTTCAGGACCAGTTGTTCTACCTGATCGTCTCGCACTTTGAACTGGCGCATTTTGGAGTCGGTCAGCTTAATGAGGTGGTAACCGAACGGGCTCTTGACCAGGCCGCTCACCTCGCCCGGTTTGAGCGCCAGGACCGCCTGTTCGAAGACCGGGACCATTTTTCCGGTCGTAAAAAAGCCGAGGTCTCCGCCCCGGGCGGCCGAACCGGGATCACGGGAATAGGTTTTAGCCAGGCCGGCAAAATCACCGCCCGCCCTGACCTGCGCCAGGACGGTTTTAGCGCTCGCTTCGTCCGACAATAAAATGTGGCTGGCGCGATATTCCCGCAGGTCGCTCGGCAGGACCTTGACCTCGGCCAGCATCTTTTGCTGGAGCTTCTGGACCAGAATGTCGTCCCGGATCAGGTCGCGGAACTGCCCCAGCGACAGATTCATCCGTTTCAGGGCGGCTTCCAGTTCCCGCTTCGAGGGGATCTTTTGCTGGCGCATGATCTGATCGAGCGAGGCTTCCAGTTCGCTCCCCGAGACCTTGACCCGTTTTTTGGCTTCGTTGACCAGCAGGGTGAATTCGATCGCCTGGCCGAGCGTCTGGAACTCGATCTGCGCCATCTCCGAGGGGGAGAGATCGGTCCCGTACTGCTGGCTGATCCGGTTCATCAATTCCTGGTAGCGGAGCGGGCTGATCTCCTGGCCGTTGACCCGGGCCAGGACGCGGGAGCGTTCGCCCGAGCCTCCCCCCTGCAGTCCCTGATAGCCGAGCCCGTAGAACATCGAGCCGGCAAAGACGACCGCAACCGCGATCATGATCGTTCGAGTGTGCTTTCTTAACCAGGTTAACATAATAGACTCCCCCTTCTGACCGTTAGACTTCGTTCTTGAGCGCCCGCGAGACCGAGATGTATCCGCCCATGATCCCGAGCGCCATCCCGCCGATCACCGTCACGGCGTAGATCGCTGTCAGCAGGAACGTATCGCCGACCAGCGGCAGGAACGGCAGCGCCTGGGTCAGGCGGAGGACGGTCGATTCGTACGATACTTTCAGGACCAGACAGGCGACGCCGCCGCCGAGCAGGCCGATGATCACCCCTTCGATGATGAACGGCCATTTGACGAAACTGTTAGTGGCGCCGACCAGCTTCATGATATAGAGGTCGGTCTCCCGGGCGAGCACCGTCAGCCTGATCGTATTGACAACGATCAGCAGCGTGGCCAGCGACAGGAGGATGACCAGCGACAGGCCGCCGAGGCGGACGGCGCCGACCAGCGTCTGCATTTGCTTGATCAGCTGGCCGCTGTAGCGGACCTCGTCGATGTCCGCCAGGTTGGAGATCGTCCGGGCGACCTGGGTCAGCTGGTCGGGGGTCCGGACCTGAACGGCAAAGGTGTGCGGCAGCGGGTTTTCCCGGATCACTTCGTCGAGCGCGAACTTGCCGCCGAAATCGCCCTTGAACTTGTTCCAGGCTTCGGTCTTGGAAGTAAATTCGACCTTCTCCACGCCGGGGAGCCGGGAGAGCTTGAGCTGGATCGCCGCCGCTTCGTCCAGCGACAGGTCTTTCTGGGTGTAAGCGGTCAGGTCCATCCGCGAAGAGACAACGCTGACGATGTTCCCCAGATTAAGGACCAGCAGGAGAAAAGTGCCGAAGATGGTGAGCGACACGGCAATGGTGACGACCGCGACCGAGGTCATCAGACCGCCGCGCCGGATGGAGCGGAACGCTTCGACGATAAAAAATTCCAGGCTGCTAAACATGGTACATCCCCAGCTGCTGGTCGCGGACCAGCCGCCCGTTCTCCAGCACCACGACCCGCTTCTTCATTTCGTCGACGATGCTCTTGTTGTGGGTAGCGACGACGACAGTGGTGTTCCGTTTGTTGATCTTATCGAGGAGCTGCAGAATATCCCAGGAAGTGGCCGGGTCAAGGTTGCCGGTCGGTTCGTCGGCCAGCAGGATCGGCGGGTTGTTGACGATCGCCCGGGCGATGCAGACCCGCTGCTTTTCGCCGCCCGAGAGCTCGTGCGGGAACGAATTGACCCGCCGGAGCATACCGACCAGCTCCAGCGCCTGCATCGCCTTGCGCCGGATGGTGGAGCGCGGTGCGCCGGTCACCCGCAGGGCAAAGGCGACGTTCTCGAAGACCGTCCGCTTGGCCAGCAGCTTAAAATCCTGGAAAACGACCCCGATGTTGCGGCGCAGGAACGGGATCTGGCTGGCGTCCAGCTCAGCGACGTTGACCCGGTCGACGACCACTTTCCCCGAGGTCGGTCGTTCTTCCCGGTAAACCAGCTTGAGCAGGGTCGTTTTACCGGCGCCGGAGGAGCCGACCAGAAAAACGAACTCTTCCTTGCCGATGTGGAGGTTGATATCGTAGAGCGATTCGATCCCGCTCGAATAGGTTTTAAAGACGTTGGTCAATTCGATCATTGAACGCTCTGTTTTCCCTACCGGTAGAGCGGGAACTGCCGGCAGATAGCCAGCACCCGTTCCTTGACTTCTTGTTTGACCTGTTCGTCACCGAGGTGGCGGAGGACCCGGGCGATCAGGTCGGCGATCAGCGTCATTTCGCCCTCCTTCATCCCGCGGGTCGTCAGGGCCGGCGTCCCGATCCGGATGCCGGAGGTGACGGTCGGTTTTTCCGGGTCGAACGGCACGGTGTTTTTATTGACCGTGATCCCGACCGCTTCCAGGGCCGGCTGAGCGTCTTTGCCGGTTATCTTGAACGGCCGCAGGTCGACCAGGACCAGGTGGTTGTCGGTCCCGCCGGAGACCAGCCGCAGGCCGTTCTTCAGCAGACCGGCGGCCAACGCCTGGGCGTTATTGATCACCTGCTGTTGGTAAACCTTGAACTCCGGGGTCAGCGCTTCCCGGAAGCAGATCGCCTTGGCGGCGATGATATGTTCGAGCGGTCCCCCTTGAATGCCGGGGAAAACAGCCTTGTCGACCTGTTTGGCGAAGGCCGCCTGGCAGAGGATCAGGCCGGCGCGCGGTCCGCGCAGCGTTTTGTGCGTGGTTGAGGTAACGATCTCGGCGACCGGGACCGGCGACGGATGGAGCCCGGCGGCGACCAGCCCGGCGATGTGGGCGATATCGACCATCAGGACGGCCCCGACCTCGTCGCAGATCTCGCGGAATTTACCGAAATCGATCGTCCGCGGATAAGCGGTCGCGCCGGTGACGATCATTTTCGGTTTATGCTCCCTGGCCAGCGCCCGGATCTGATCAAAGTCCATCGTTTCGGTGTCCTGGCGGACGCCGTAGGAGACGAACTTAAAGTAGAGACCGGAGACGTTGACCGGAGAACCGTGGGTCAGATGGCCGCCGTGGGAGAGATTCAGGCCCATCACCGTGTCACCGGGCTGGAGGCAGGCGACGTAGGCGGCGAAATTGGCCTGGGAGCCGGAGTGCGGCTGGACGTTGGCGTGGTCGGCGTTAAAAAGTTTTTTGGCCCGGTCGATGGCGATCTGCTCGGAAAGATCGACGAACTCGCAGCCGCCGTAGTACCGCTTGCCGGGATAACCTTCAGCGTATTTATTGGTCAAGACCGAGCCGCAGGCTTCCATGACCGCCCGCGAGGTAAAGTTTTCCGAGGCGATCATTTCCAGGTTATTCTGCTGGCGGTCGAGCTCCCGGTCCAGGACGGCGGCGATCTCGGGGTCGGTTTTCCGCACGTGGTCGATGTTAAAATGCATCTTATCCTCTCTTTCCGCGGTTAGTATAACACAGCGCGCCGTTCCTTGCCAAGGACGCCGCTTTCATTGTATAATCACAAAACCTTGATGACAGAAAAAAAGGTCAATCCGCAGGATCCCGATCTGGAAAAATACCGGTCGCTCCTGGGTGAAGAGCCCGAGGCCTGCGAAGCGTGCGGCGGCGCCCTGGCGCTGGAAAAGGTCAACCTCGAAGATTATCAGGGCGGCAAATTGTACATGATGGAAGCGGTCCCCGCTTACGTCTGCCAGGAATGCGGCGAGGTCTGGGTGCCGGAACCGCTGATGGAAGAGTTCGAAAAAATGATCGCCACCGCTAAGGCCAAGGATACGGCCAACGTGCCGACCAAGAACAAGAAAGAGAGGAAAAAATAATGGATATAGAATTAGGCAAGGCCAAAAAGACCCGGCGGGCATACGGGTTTGACGAGATCGCCCTTTGCCCCTCGATCATCACTATCAATCCGGAGGATACCGACATTTCGGTGACGATCGGCGGCCGTAAGTTCGAAGTGCCGATCATCGCCTCGGCGATGGACGGCGTTGTCAACCCGCGCCTGGCGGCGGAAATGAGCCGTCTGGGCGGCCTGGGGGTGCTCAATTTACAGGGGGTCTGGTTCCGCTACGAGGATGCCGACAAGGTCCTGGCGCAGATCTCCTCGGTCCCCAAAGAAGAATATGTCCCACTCATGCAGAAGCTTTACCTGGAACCGATCAAAAAGGAGCTGGTCGCCAGGCGGATCAAAGAGATCAAAGCGGCCGGCGGGATCGCCGCCGTCTCCTCCATTCCCCAGGAGGCGCTGGAGCTCGGTCCGATCGCCCGCGACGCCGGCGCCGACATCTTTGTCGTCCAGTCGACCGTCCTCTCGACCAAGCACCGGTCCAAGACCTCGCAGGTCCTCGATCTGAAAAAGTTCTGCGCCGAGATGAAGATCCCGGTCATGGTCGGCAACTGCGTCACCTACGAGGTCGCCCTGACGCTGATGGGGACCGGCGTCGCCGCCGTGCTGGTCGGCATCGGGCCGGGCGCCGCCTGCACCTCGCGCGGCGTCCTCGGCGTCGGCATCCCGATGGCGACGGCGATCTCCGACTGCGCCGCCGCCCGCGACTCCTATTTCAAAGAGAATAAGATCTACGTCCCGATCATCGCCGACGGCGGGATGGTCGTCGGCGGCGACATCTGCAAAGCGATCGCCTGTGGGGCCGACGCGGTGATGATCGGCTCGCCGATCGCCAAGGCAAGCGAAGCCCCCGGCAAAGGTTTCCACTGGGGGATGGCGACACCCTCCCCGACCCTGCCGCGCGGCTCGCGCATCAAGGTCGGCACGATCGGTTCGCTCAAGGAGATCATTCACGGCCCGGCCCGCTTTGACGACGGCTCGATGAACTTTGTCGGCGCCCTCCGGACGTCGATGGGGACGCTCGGCGCCGCGACGATCCAGGAGATGCAGCAGGTTGAAGTGGTGATTGCCCCGTCGATCCTGACCGAAGGAAAGGTGTACCAGAAGGCGCAGTCCCTGGGTATGTATAAGTAATGGCCAAGCACGACCTGATCGTCGTCCTCGATTTCGGCGCACAGTATTCGATGCTGATCGCCCGGCGGGTCAGGGAGTGCAATGTCTACTGCGAAGTTTACCCCCACGATATCCCCGTTGAAGAGCTGAAGAAGCGGAACGTCAAAGGGGTGATCGTCTCCGGCGGCCCCGCCTCCGTCTATGAGCAAGACGCGCCCAAGGCCGACCCAAAACTCTGGACCTCCGGTATTCCGGTCCTCGGCATCTGCTACGGGATGCAGTTGCTGGCCAAAGAGCTCGGCGGCGAGGTCAAGCCGGGGAACAAGCGGGAATACGGCAAGGCCGACCTCTTAATTGACGATCAATCGAACATCTTTGCCGGGCTCGACAGCCAGCTGCAATGCTGGATGAGCCATGGCGACACGGTCGTCGGTCTTCCGGCCGGCTTTAAGCAGCTGGCCCACACCGATAACACCAAATATGCCGCGGCCGGCGATCCGGCCAAAAAGATCTACGGCGTCCAGTTCCACCCCGAGGTTGTCCATACGCCCAAAGGGATCGAGATCATCAAGAACTTCGCCTATATCATCTGCGGCTGCCAGCCGACCTGGACCACCGCCAACTTTATCGAAGAGCAGGTCAGGGAGATCAGGGCAAAGGTCGGGAAAGACAAAGTGCTCCTTGCCCTTTCCGGCGGGGTCGATTCGACCACCGTAGCCGCGCTGATCCACAAGGCGATCGGCGACCAGCTTGTCTGCATGTTCATCGACCAGGGTTTTATGCGCAAGAACGAAGCGAAAAAGATCGACGACCTCTTCGTCAACCGTTTCAAGGTCAATTTTCTCAATATTAACGCGGCAGCGCTCTTCTTTGAGAAACTAAAAGGGGTGGTCGACCCGGAGCAGAAGCGGAAGATCATCGGCGAGAATTTTATCCGGACGTTCGAGGTCGAAGCGAAAAAGCTGGGCCAGATCCCCTGGTTGGCCCAGGGGACCCTCTACCCCGACGTGATCGAGAGCGCGGTGCCGGGGACGACGACCGGCAAGGTCGCCAAAAAGATCAAGACCCACCACAATGTCGGCGGTTTGCCGGAAAAGATGGGCTTTAAGCTGATCGAACCGCTCCGGTTGTTGTTCAAAGACGAGGTGCGCGTCCTGGGACGGGATCTCGGCATCCCGGACGACATCGTCAACCGCCAGCCCTTCCCCGGACCGGGTCTGGCGATCCGGATCATCGGCGAAGTGACGGAAGAAAGGGTTAAAATTCTCCAGCAAGTCGATGACATCGTCGTCTCCGAGATCAAGGATGCCGGCTATTACCGGAAGGTCTGGCAGTCGTTCGCCGTCCTCCTGCCGATCCGGACGGTCGGCGTGATGGGTGATAAGCGGACTTACCTGAACACGATCGCGATCCGGGCGGTCACTTCGCTCGACGCGATGACAGCCGACTGGGCGCGCCTGCCATATGAATTATTGGAAAAGATCAGCAACCGGATAGTTAATGAAACCCCCGAGGTCAACCGCGTCGTCTACGACATCTCCAGCAAGCCCCCCTCCACGATCGAGTGGGAATAAGCGCCTACTTGATCTGAGCGACGGTAAAAGAGGTATTTACTTCGCCCAGCGATTCGCGGCTGGCATTGTAAGCCCGAAGGATGACCGGAATAGTGACCTTATTGCCGCACGGTTTTCCGAGGCAACCTTTGTGACCGGACCAGACGTTGCCGGTGAATTTATAACTCCCCGGCCCGGTCCAGGCATTTTCCCCCTGTGCGTGTTCCCGGTCGGTTCGGAAGAAAAGCTTGATCGACGAAGTGCTGGCGGGTGCTACCTTGAGCTGGAAATTGACCGAGACCGGGATATCTCCGGACGAATGGTTGCCCCGGTTGACGCCGGTTAAACTCGCAGTTAACTTGCCGCTCGGGGCCGCCGACGGCGGCGTTGTCGGCGCGACCGGAGCAACCACCTGTTCACTCTGACCGCATTTGTCCAGGGTCGTATATTTTACCCAGTCGATCTTGGCCTGGGTACCGTTCTCCTTATAAACGCTGCCCAGCCAGCCGGTTACCTCTTCCGTGCCGGTCCAGAGGTTCAGCATGATCTTGCCTGGTTTGGATGGAATATCATTGGTGTAGGTCTTGACCGCCTGGCCGTCGACAAAATAAGTGAGCTTGTTCGGTTCCCAGCGATAACCGTAATTATGATATGACTGGGTTGGATCGAACGGGAGCTGGTATTGATGGTCCTGCTCCGGACGATCGTAATGCTTGCCGTTAGTGTGGTAGGCGAACTGGACCAGTCCTTTCTTCTTGCCGAGGAATTCAATGTCAACTTCATGGTGCCCCTCTTTGCCGAAAGTCCCGGTATAATTGAAAAGCGAACCAGCCATTACGCCCGTACCCTGGCCAGGGATCATTCGAGCTTCATAACAGCCGTAACCATAGCGATCGTCTAATGTTCGGTATTCTCCGGAAGCATAAGGATACTGGCCGCTGTTCTTGTTCAGCTCAATGATCATTATCCCGTTGCGAAAAGTGATGTTGTCCGCCTGCCAGGTGCTGGAAAAAACGCCTTTGTTCGGCCAGTTGGCGATTTCCCAATTGGCCTGATCGTGTCCATTCATGTTCTGGATCAGCAAAGCCGGTCCGGTTATTAGTGCTTTCTGGTCAGTTTTTGACGGTTCAGCTGGTGCCGGCGGGGACGATGGAATTAGGGAAGCGGCAGGCTGATCGGTTTCGTCTGCCTTATGGACAGAGCTTTTTCCTTTGCAACTAAGAGCGGTAATGGCTAGTAAGCCTAAAAAGAGCGGTCCGATCATATCTTGCTTTCTCCTGTTCTGGTCATTCCTTACATTATTTAATCGATATTTAAGCAGTAAAATTTCACTATGTTACACTTTGGGGAGTAAATTCTGGCTATGTGGCAACGAGAATAGAATACCTAACGCGTGAATAATAGTCGAATTGCGTAGCCAATACGGTCAAGAACGTCTAGCATAAGATCAAGAGCTGGGGATAAACCTTACTACTTAATTCTGCTTCTGGCCTTCTGATGCCCGGCCCAATCAATGGAAAAGGTGTGGCTGCCGTCCTTGTTGGCGACAAAAAAGTAATAATTCGTTTTGGCCGGATAAACCGCCGCTTTGATCGAATCAAGCCCCGGATTGCAGATCGGCCCCGGCGGGAGCCCTTTCCGTTTATATGTATTGTAAGGGGAATTGACCGACAACTGGTCGTAAAAGACCCGCTTGCTCGGCCGCTCCAGCGCGTATTTGACGGTCGGATCGGCGGCGAGCGGCATCCCCTTGGCCAAACGGTTATGGAAGACCGAAGAGATGAGCGGCCGCTCGGCCGGCTTTTGCGCTTCCTTTTCGATGATCGAGGCGAGGGTTAAAACTTCGTGCAGGGTCATCTTGGTATCTTGCTTCGCCCGCCGCCAGAACGGCAGCACGACCTGATCGAACCGATCGACCATCACCAGCGCCATCGTCTCGGCCGGAGTGTTGAGGTAGAACTGATAGGTATCGGGGAATAAGTAACCCTCCAGCGATTCGGAGGGGACAAATTTAAAGATATGCCAGTATTTTTCCCGTAATTTGGCGGTGATCCCCTCCTGGACCAGCCCCTGGAACGGCCGCCAGCTTTTAAATCCTCCCTTTTGCAGCAAGAGCCCCATTTTGTAGATCGACGTCCCCTCCGGCAAGGTGATCGCCTGAACGGGGAGCGGGACCGTTTCGTTGATCACCAGGCGGGTGATGAGGCGCGGCAGCGGATCGGAGGGGGAAAAATCATATTCACCGGCCTTGAGCCGAGCGGACAATTTGCAGAACCTGACGAACAACCGGAAGGCGGTGTATCGCGGCAGGATCCCTTGCTGCCGGAGTGTCCGCTCGATCGCCCGGACCGAACTGCCGGCGGGAATGATGACCCGGCGGACAGAAAGATCGAACGGGTTAGCCGGCCAGATCATGATGATAAAGAGGATGACCAGCAGCCAGACCGGCTTATCCTTCATTTCTTTCTCCGGTCAAGATAGTCTTGCAGAATATGGGCGGCGGCTGAGCGGTCGATGACCTGTCGCCGTTTCTGCCGGGAGAGGCCCGCTTCGATCAGCGTCCGTTCGGCCGCGGCGGTGGTCAGGCGCTCGTCGTAGGTGGTCACCGGCACGGTCAAAGTCTGCTGCAATTGAGCGACAAAGGCCTGAACCTTGTCCGCGGCCGGACCAAGTTCGCCGGACAATCGTTTGGGCAGACCGACGACGATCTCGTCGATCCGGTCGTATTTGGCGAGCAGGGCCTGAAGTTGGGGAATCGCCTGGTCGGTATCGAGCGTGGCCACCGGTTGGGCGATCAGACCGAGCGGGTCGGAAACGGCGACGCCGATCCGTTTGCTCCCGTAATCGAGCGCCACGATCCTCATGAGAGAGCTTGTTTAATGGCGGTCAGCCCCGCTTCGATCTTGGCCGGATCGCCTCCCCCGCCCTCAGCCTTGGTCTCTTTCCCCCCGCCCCGGCCGCCGGTCACGGCGTTGAAGGTTTCCGCCAGCTTTTTGGCCGTTAGCCCCGCTTGCGCCAGCTGGTCGGTCACGGTGATCAGATAGATCGGTCGCGCCCCGGTGGAAACCAGAATGATCGCCGTCGCTTTCCCCCATCCCCTGACCTTATCGGCCACGGCCCGGAGCTGATCCATGGAGTAGCCGGAGAGGGTTCGCAGGTAAATCACCTCATCGGTCTCGGTTATCGCCGCGGTGGCCTGCTTGGTCTTGAGCTCGGCGATCGTCCGCTCCGCCTTGGCGATCCGCTCCTGCAGCCAGTCGACCCGGCCGCGCAGGTGTTCAAGGAACTTGTCGACGTTGACCGAATCGTGGTTGTCTACGCATTTACCGAGCCGCTCCAGCTCAGTGAACTCGATCTCAAAGATGTTGCTGCCGAGCGATTTTTGGCCGCTCAACTCTTCCTGTTCCCGTTCCAGAGCCCGATAGCGGCTGAGCTGGGCCTCGACCTGGTCGCGGAGCGACTTGGCCTGGAAAATGATGTGCACTTTGGCTGCCGGACCGGCGACCGCTTCCAGTCGGCGGACGCCGGAGCCGAGCGCGCTCTCCGACATGATCTTGAAAAAAACAATGTCGGCGGTGTTCTTAACGTGGGTCCCGCCGCAGAGCTCCAGGCTGTAATCGCCGATCTTCAGCACCCGGACCGTCTCCCCGTACTTTTCGCCGAAGAGCGCCATGGCGCCGAGGGCGACCGCCTCCTGATAGCTCTTTTTCAAGACCTCGACTTTTAACTTTTCCGCGATCTTCTGGTTGACCAGCCGTTCGATCTGTTCCAGTTCAGCCGCTTTAACGGCATGAAAGTGATTGAAGTCAAAACGGAGCTTATCCGGCCCGACGTAGGAACCGGCCTGTTTGACATGATCACCGAGCGTTTCCCGCAGCGCTTTGTGCAGGAGATGGGTGGCGGTGTGATGGGCCTGGATGGCAGCCCGCTTGGCCGCATCGATCGTCGCTTTTAATTTCTGATCCTTCTTCAGGCCGTCGATATTTTCCAATTCGTGCAGGACGACCCCTTTGGGGGAAACCAGGGTGTTGACCACTCTGACCTCGTGTTTATCCCAGGCCAGCAGGCCGGTATCGCCGACTTGCCCGCCGCTTTCGCCGTAGAAAGGGGTCTTATCGAGCACGACCAGTTTTTGTGCGGGAAAGAGCGCCTGGACCTTCCCTTCGTCGGTCGTTTTTTCGTAACCGGAAAAATTGGTTTGATTAAGCTGAGCCAGATCGAGGGCGGCCAGATCGGCTTTCTTGTCGCTGATCCCGGTCTGCCGGGCCCGCTCGCGCTGGGCCGCCATCTCCCGTTCAAAGCCGGCCAGATCGACCGGGATATTCTGTTCTTTGGCCAGCTCGACGGTCAATTCGATCGGGAACCCGTAAGTGTCGTGCAATTTAAAAGCGGCGCCGCCATCGATCGTCCGGCGAGCGGCGAGTTCAGTGAACCATTTCAGGCCCGCCTCCAGGGTGGCCAGGAAAGCGTCTTCTTCTTCCCTGATCGTCTGCCGGATGACCGCGGCCTTGGTCTTGAGATCGGGATAAACGTCGCCGAGGCCGGCGATCACGCCGTCGGCCAGTCCCTGCAGGAACGGCTTATCGATCCCCAGCTTCCGGCCGTGCGAGACTGCCCGTCGGATCAGGCGGCGGAGAACGTAGCCGCGGCCGCCGTTGCTCGGATAAACGCCGTCGGCGATCAGTTGGGTGATCGCCCGGCTGTGGTCGGCGATGATCCGGACCGAGGCGGGACCGCTGTTCTTGGCCAGGGTCTCGACCTGCTTGATCAGCGGGCGGAAGAGATCGGTCTCAAAATTATCGGCCACTCCCTGCAGGACCGAGGCGATCCGCTCCAGCCCCATGCCGGTGTCGATCCCCTTCTGCTTGAGCGGCAGCAGTTCCCCCTGCTCGTTCCGGTTGTACTGGATAAAGACCAGGTTCCAGATCTCCAGCCAGCGGTCGCAGTCGCAGCCGGGGGCGCAGTCGGGCTTACCGCAGCCGCGCTCCGAACCGGTGTCGTAATAGATCTCCGAACAGGGGCCGCACGGGCCGGTCGGGCCGGCCGACCAGAAATTGTTATCTTCGCCGAGCCGGAAGATGATCTCTTTGGGGAGACCGATATCCTGGTGCCAGAGGTCAAAGGCTTCATCGTCTTTTTCAAAAACGGCGATGCGCAGCCGGGGGATCGGCACTTTCAGCTCCTTGGTCAGCAGTTCCCAGGCGAACTGGATCGCTTCTTTTTTAAAATAGTCGCCGAAGGAGAAATTCCCGAGCATTTCGAAAAAGGTGTGGTGCCGCGGCGTCTGGCCGACCCGCTCCACGTCGATCATCCGGATGCATTTCTGCGCGGTCGTGACCCGCTTGAAGCGCGGTTTTTCCTGGCCGAGGAAGATCGGCTTGAACGGGAGCATACCGGCCAGGGTCAGCAGGACGGTCGGGTCGGACGGGACCAGCGAGGCGCTGGGGAGCCGCTGGTGGCCTTTGGCCTCGAAGAACTTAAGAAAGCGTTCTCTTATCTCGCCCGCCGAGAGGCGGGTTTCAGCGCTTTGCATCGACGATCTCCCTGATCAGGCTCTGGACCTGGTCGATATCTTTGTCGTCGGTCTCGATGACCTTGACCCGCTCCGGCTCGGCGGCGGCGATCGCCAGGTAGCGGGCGCGCACGCGCCGGTGAAAATCGACGACCTCCTGCTCAAAACGGTCGGCCTGGCGGTTGCGGGTCGCCCGTTTCAGGCCGATCTCCGGCGAGACGTCGAGGAGAATGGTCAGGTCGGGGAGCGTCCCCTTGGAGGAGACCATGTTGAGATAGCGGACCAGGTCTTCCGGCAGGCGGCGGCCGCCGATCTGGTAGGCGATCGTCGAATCGATAAAACGGTCGGAGATGACCGTCTTCCCCTCTTTTAAGGCCGGCAGGATGATCTTGCTGACGTGTTCGGAGCGATCGGCGGCAAAAAGGTAGATCTCGGTCGTGTCGTCAAGCACGCTGGTCCGGTCCAGGAGCAGATCACGCAGCGCTTTACCGACCTGCGTGCCGCCCGGTTCGCGGGTCAGCAGGACGCGCTCCCCCTTCCCTTCAAGATAGCTCTTGAGGCGGGTCGAGTGGGTCGATTTGCCGCAACCTTCGGGCCCTTCAAAAGTGATGAACATGGTTTATTGCGCTGCCAGACTGAACGACAGCAGGAACTCTCCTCTCATTGAGCGATAGGTCGCTTCCAGATCGTAACAATGCAGGCGGAAAAGCAAAGAATAGTCTATATCCTCCGGCGACCAGTTGTCAAGAAAGTAGGACGCGTGGACCTTGCCGCCGGTCTCGCCGGTCCGGAACATAACGGTCGACTGCAGCCGGTCGGCCGCGCGGAAACGGTAGAGCTCGTAATTGAACGGGCTGGTCCCGTCGACCGTCAGGTAATGATAATAGGCGCCGGAGAGCGACAGATCGGGGGTGAATCGTTTGGTGATATCGAGCGCCAGCTGTGGTTTGACCCAGCGGGTCCCGTTGCCGTAATAGGTGGCGTTAAGCAGGAGCGACGGGGTGACGAAACCGACCGGGAACTCCTGGAAGTCGCCGTATAAACGGAGATCGTATCCGCCGGCGGTGGTCCTGATCCCACCGTCTTCCGCGATCAGCCCCCCTTTCAGCTCCAGGTCATACTTGGCTTCCTTGCGGAGGAGTTCGCCCCGGCGGGTCCGCAGCGTCAGGCCGGGAGTAAAACTGACATGCTGGTAGTTAAGCCGCTCCCGGAACGACAGCTCGGTTTCCAGCTCGAACTGGCGGTACTTGGGGAGCGGAAAAAGTTCGAGCAGCGGTCCGCTCTGCTCGCTGACCGTGCCGCCAAAGAGCCAGTAATGGGTCAAGCCGCCAAAAAAGCCGTCCTTGGCATTGGCGTATAACCGGAGATTGCCGGTGTGCTGGTCGTTGACGATATAATTGGCCTGCGCGCCGCCGCCGAGCCCTTTATTGGCCGCGTAGCTCAAGGTGTAAGTGCCGGACAGTTCTCGGCGCAGGTGCCAGGCAAGCGTCTCGCTGATGTACGAGCCGTATTCCGGATCGCTGCCGATCGCCGGGAACGGCGGCAGGTTCTTTTGGGCGCGGGTGGAGGCGTTGAAATCGTAGATATAGGTCGGCATCGGGACAACGGGGATCCCGTCCAGCCAGAAATATCCCCAGTAAGCGACCAGCCAGCCGTATTGCGGATACAGCAGAATATCGGCGGCGGTGACGCGGTAATGCGGGTGGTCAAGGTCGCAGGTGGTGAAGTTGGCCCCGCGGACGCGCAATTCGTCAGCCGCCAGATCGATCCGGCTGCCGGCCAGTCTGACGTTCTGATAATGGAAGTCGGTGCCGGTCGCCACCCCTTCTCGCGAGACCAGGCGGTAGTCGAGCGTTTGGCCCTCGAACGTGATCCCGTTAAAAATGAGGCGGAAGCCGCGGTCAGCGTAGAAAGTTTCCGCGGAGGTGTTATAGATAACGTGGTCGCCGGTCAGGACGATATCCTGATAGACCGCTTCGACCGAACCGGAGGCCTCGATCCGGTATTTGGCTTTTTCCACGTTGACCGTGTCGGCGTTGATGGTCAGTTCCTTGAGGAGGGAAAAGGCCGGCAGAACGAGGGCGAGGAGAAAAAGCCCGCTAAGCGACCTCTTCATACCTGGTTTCTTTACTACTGAACTTGGCGATATCCTTGCGGAAAACGAGCTCGACCGTGCCGACCGGTCCGTTTCGCTGTTTGGCGATGATGATCTCGGCGACGTTCCCCCGCTCGGTCTGCGGATTGTAGTAATCTTCGCGATGGATCATCATCACCAGGTCGGCGGTCTGTTCGATCTCGCCCGATTCGCGCAGGTCGGAGAGCCGCGGGATCCGGTCGGGCCGCTGTTCCACGGCGCGGGAGAGCTGGGAGAGCGCCACGACCGGGACGTCGAGTTCGCGGGCGAGCGTTTTGAGCGAGCGGGCGATGTCGGAGATCTCCTGGACCCGGTTCTCCGACCGCTCCCGCCCCCGCATCAGCTGGAGGTAGTCGATGATCACCAGCCCGAGCCCTTTTTCGATCTTCAGCCGCCGCGCCTTGGCCCGGATCTCGGTGGCGGTCATTGCCGAGGTGTCGTCGATAAAGAGCGGCGCTTCGGAGAGCCGGCCGAGCGCCCGGGTCAGCTTTTTCCAGCCGGTGTCGGAGAGGCTGCCGGTCTTGAGCTGCTGGGCGTTGACCTCGGCCTCGGAGCAGAGCATCCGCTGGGCGAGCTGCTCTTTGCTCATTTCCAGGGAGAAGACGGCGACCGGGATCTTGTGCTTGATCGCCACTTCCTGGGCGATATTGAGGGCAAAAGCGGTCTTACCGACCGACGGCCGGGCGGCGATGATGATCAGGTCGGAGCTCTGGAACCCGGCGGTCAGCTTATCGAGATCGGGGAATCCGGTCGTCGTCCCGGTGATCGCCTCTTTTTTGCCGTAGAGGGCGTCGATCTTATCGAGGACCTTCTTGATGACCGAATCGATCTTCTGGAACCCTTCGCGCGATCGTTTCATGGCGATATCAAAGATCGATTGTTCCGCCCGGTCAAGGACCTGGTCAACGTCATCGGGGTCGCTGAAGGCGTCGCTGACGATCCTGGTCCCCGACTCGATCAGACGCCGGAGCATCGCCTTTTCTTCGACGATCTTAGCGTAGTACTCGGCGTTGGCGGCGGTCGGGACGGAGTTAAGCAGGTCGGTGATGTAGACCGAGCCGCCGGCCTGCTCCAGTTTGCCCGATTTACGGAGCGCTTCGGTCACGGTGACCAGGTCGATCGGTTCGCCCCGGTCAAAGAGCTCGATGATCGCTTCGTAGATAAAGCGGTGGGCGTCGCGGTAAAAGCAGTTCGGCGCCATCATCTCCAGGACGCGGACGACGGCGTTCTTATCCAGAAGCATCGCGCCGATCACCGACTGCTCGGCTGCCAGGTTCTGTGGGGGTATCTTCTCGTCTGCCATTGGAGTGTTAATTTTAGCGTGTTTTGAGGCGGTATTCAAGGAAAAAGGAGAAAAGTATTATAAGGCCAAAAAGGAGAGATCGATTAAAGCACCTCCTCCCATTTCATGCCCATCTCTATTCAAAAAGTTCTCTTATGAAATTGATTTTCCGGATCCAATTTATGTGCTACAAAGGAACCCATTACAATGTAGTTCCATAATGAGCAGCAACATGCCGCAACTGTTTCCACCAAAAGGATTCTTCGTCACTATCATCGTAATCATAACCAAGTTCTTTTGAAAAAGTATAAAATCCGTCACCTGGCTCCTTGTCGCCGTTTTTATGAACAACAAATGCCGACAACATGCCTCTATATTCCTTCGTAGTGTCTCTGGACATTTCGCCAATTAGATACCATAAAACAGGATTATAACCCTCACCTTCAAGAGTTATCTCGCTCTTCCCAGAATTAACAACTTGACTAAGTTCTGAGTAAGAAACGAATTTATACGGAGATTTCGATTGTATTTTATCTTCAATGTATTTACGAACCTCAGCTAAAGCTATCTTCCATTGTCCTTCGGATATCCACTCGTCAAAATGATTATAAGTAGCTTCCCATAAATCATTCAGGTATTTTTTGTTTGCTTGGTGCTTTTTGTTTTCTACCATAAATACATCTCCTTGTTTCCAAATGATTCAGATACATTCATTACGGTTAGATCGCCATCTTTATCTCCTAAACCCCCGATATTTCGGCGGCCCGGAGGTCATGATCGGCGATCGTGTATATCCAGATATTTGTCATATGCTTTTGGGGCGAGGTATTTCAATGGGATAGTCCCCAGAAATTCTAAAAAACTGTTTATTCAATCCTTTATCGTTAAATGTAATAGTATTAATAGGGCCTCCAATAGTTTGCCCTCTATCACTTTGGCGATATATCTCGGTCATCATTTGGACACTAAAAGCAGCATAGTCACCCAAATCATCTAAATTTCTAATGTAGGGGAAGTTGATGCGTCCGCTGGCTCGATGTAAATCAAAATATTCCTTCATCTTTGTCTTTAAACCAGCAAAGACCTCCCAGTCTCCATTCCGAATTTCAAACTGTATATTTTTATCAAGGAACTCTTTCTTATTTTCGCAATTGCACTGCTCCTTATGAGAGAACCACTTGTCATTTTCATGGAATTCTGGTTGGGCGATAAGCTTTCCAGTGCTCTCTTGAACAACAATATGGAATACAGCGGGGAGTGTTCCAGACGCACTCGCTTCATAACCAGCGAGATGAAATCCTATCTCTTCTTTTTTAAAACATCTATTAAAGAATTTATTAATTCTTTCTGCAAGTTCGTTGGCCATTAATGATATTTGATCCCCCTTATATTTGTTCTCAAATTCAGCAATGAAATCACCGACAACTGTATTCATCTCAAAGAATCGTTTTTGTCCATTTTCTTCAATATCATGAGTCCATATTCCATAACAGGAAGTGCCCAAATTGAGTTTTTTGGAATATATTGTTTTGATTGCTGTATTTGCTAATGGTCTATCATAATAAATCGCGGTATCAGCTGACATCGCAATTCCATCCTTCGTGATAATGGTGCAAATTAACGTCATATTCTTCTCCTCACCCCCGGATATTTCATCGGCTGGTAGCGGAGGTCAGATCAGGCCCTTTTTCAGGTACTTGCCGGTATAGCTTTGGGCTACCTTGGCAACCTCTTCCGGCGTCCCCTCCGCCACGATCCGTCCCCCCTCATCCCCGCCCCCCGGCCCCAGATCGATGACGTGATCGGCGGTCTTGATGACGTCGAGATTGTGCTCGATGACGATCACCGTGTTGCCGGTCGCGGTTAAACGGTGGAGGACGGTCAAGAGCTTCTTGATATCGTCAAAATGGAGGCCGGTCGTCGGCTCGTCGAGGAGATAAAGGGTCCGGCCGGTTGACCGGGAAGCAAGCTCGGTCGCCAGCTTGATCCGCTGCGCCTCGCCGCCGGAGAGGGTCGTCGCCGATTGACCAAGTTTAACGTAGCTGAGACCGACGTCGACCAGGGTGCGGAGCTTCCGCTCGATCTGCGGGATGTTCTCGAAGAGCTGGAGCGCTTCTTCCACCGTCATATCGAGAACGTCAAAGATGCTTTTCCCCTTGTAATGGACCTCGAGCGTCTCCCGGTTGTACCGCTTCCCCTTACAGACGTCGCAGGGGACGTAGACATCCGGCAGAAAATGCATCTCGATCTTGACCAGCCCGTCGCCGCCGCACGCTTCGCACCGCCCCCCTTTGACATTAAAGGAGAAACGGCCCGATTTGTAGCCGCGCATCCGGGCTTCCTGGGTCATGGTGAAGAGGTTGCGAATATGGTCAAAGACCCCGGTATAAGTCGCCGGGTTGGAGCGCGGGGTCCGGCCGATCGGGGTTTGGTCGATGATGATCACTTTGTCGATCTGTTCGAGCCCGGTGATCGCCTCGTGTGCCCCGGCCTTCTCCAGCGAGCGGTAGAACTTCTTAGCGAGGGCGTTGTAGAGGATGTCGTTGATCAGCGAGCTCTTGCCGGAACCGGAGACACCGGTGACCGCGGTAAATATCCCCAGGGGGAATTTAACGTCAATGTTCTTCAGATTGTGGTGTTTGGCTCCTTTGATCGTCAGCCAGTTGCCGTTACCCGCTTTCCGCTCACCGGGGAGTTCGATCCGTTTTTGGCCGGAGAGATACTGTCCGGTGATCGACCGGGCCACTTTGGTCAGGTCGTCGGCCTGGCCGGTCGCCACGATCTCTCCGCCATGCACCCCCGCCCCCGGGCCGATGTCGACCAGAAAATCGGCGCGCCGCATCGTCTCTTCGTCGTGCTCAACAACGATGATCGTGTTCCCCAGGTCGCGCAGCCGCTCCAGCGTCTCGATCAGCCGCTGGTTATCGCGCTGGTGGAGGCCGATCGACGGCTCGTCGAGGATGTACAGAACGCCGACCAGCCCGGAACCGACCTGGGTCGCCAGGCGGGTCCGCTGGGCCTCGCCGCCGGAGAGGGTCGCCGACTCGCGGCCGAGGGTGACGTAATCGAGACCAACGTCGATCAGGAACTGGAGCCGGGCCTTGATCTCTTTAACGATCTGGCGGGCGATCGTCACCTCGCGGTCGGTCAGCTTCAATTCAGCGAGCCAGCGCTGAACGGTTTTGATCGACATCGCCGAGACGTCGGCGATCGACCGCTGCGCGATCTTGATCGCCAGGCTCTCCGGCCGGAGCCGCTGACCACCGCAGACCCGGCACGGGATCGCGCTCATGTAGCGGTAGAGATAATAGCGAACATTCTCGGACTTGGTTTCCAGGTAACGGCGCCTGAGGTTGTTAACAACCCCTTCGTATTCCCCTTCGTGCTCCCAGTAGCCGTGCCGCATCTCAACCGTGAACTTGATCGGCTTTTTGCTGCCGTAGAGGATGACATTGAGCTGCTCCTTGGTCAATTTGCTGATCGGGGTGTCGAGATCAAACTTGTAGGTCCGGCCGACCGAAGCCACTTTCTGGATGTAATAAGAGGCGGCCTCGCCCCACGGAGCGATCGCCCCTTCGTTGATCGTCAGGCTCCGGTCAGGGATGATCAGGTCGGGATCGAACTCCAGCTTGTTGCCGAGGCCGGAACACTCGCTGCAGGCGCCGTATGGGCTGTTGAACGAGAAGATCCGGGGGGTGATCTCATCGAGCGAGGTCCCGCAATAGGGACAGGCGAACTTTTGGCTGTAGAGGGCGTCCCGGGCGTTCTTCCCCTCGCCCGAGGCGACGATGACCAGATCGTTGCCGTACTTGAGGGCAGCCTCGACCGATTCGGCCAGGCGCTTCTGGTGTTTCGCGTCGGCCGTCAGCCGGTCGACGACGATCTCGATATCGTGCTTGACCTTCTTGTTCAGGACCGGGACTTCGCTGAGCTCGTACAGCTTCTTATCGACCCGGACCCGGATAAAACCGTCCTTGGCGATATCTTCGAACAGCTGTTTGTACTCCCCTTTCCGGCCGCGGACGACCGGCGCCAGGATCTGGATCGCCTTGCCGGCGAGGTCGCTAAGGATCAGGTCGACGATCTGCGGGACCGTTTGCCGCTCGATCTTCCGCCCGCATTTGGGACAGAACGGGACCCCGATGTTGGCAAAGAGGAGCCGGAGATAGTCGTAGATCTCGGTCACGGTCCCGACCGTCGACCGGGGATTGCGGGCGGGCGCCTTCTGATCGATCGAGATCGCCGGGGATAAGCCGTCGATATTGTCGACGTCCGGTTTCTGCATCTGCTCCAGGAACTGGCGGGCGTAAGCGGAGAGCGACTCGACGTAGCGCCGCTGCCCTTCGGCGTAGATGGTGTCAAAAGCGAGTGACGATTTGCCCGAGCCGGACAGGCCGGTAAAAACGATCAGTTTGTTGCGCGGCAGCTCCAAATTGATGTTCTTGAGGTTATGCTCGCGGGCCCCTTTGATGATGATCTTGTCGGCTTCCATTTACAGCCATTTTACCATATTTTCCTGCCGAGATATGAAAGGCTGAAATTAAGCCGGTTAGCCGTCGAAGAGAGTTTGGTTCGCTCTAAGGAGGCGTCACATGGGATTGATCACTCATTTAAGAGGTTTCTGCGCCCGAGCCTACAGCGAGCAGACGCAGGCTCGTAATCCTTTTATTAATTACCGGATCGTCCTTGACCGGTCCAAATCGCCGGTCGGGTCGATCAGGGAGGCGGCCGTCCAGAATCTGCTGGCCCGGATCAAACTCGGACAATTGCCGGCTCCGGTCATTCTTGATCTTTTGACCCATCCCGTCCCTGCCCTGGTCGCCGCCGCGCTTGATCAGATCGTGGAAAAAGGAGTGACGGTTGAGCCCCTGTACGAAAAACCGTTCGTCGCTGCTTTGCAGGCCAGGAGCGAGAGTGATCTCGGCCGGCTTTTAAACGTGAAGACCTTTCCGGCCAACATGCTTCCTCCCCTGTTGAAAGAAGATGCCGGCCTGGCGATCGCCGCGGCGAACATCATGATCGAGCGCGGATTACCGGTTGGCCGTCATGATGTCGAGGCGTTCATTGCCGCCTTAAAATTATTTCCCGCCGGGGCGCTCCCCGGTAGGATTAAAGCTAAAACTTTTCCGGAGAACATCCTGGTCTCCCTCCTCTGGCAAAAGGAGAATGCCTTGGTCGATGCCGCGCTTGATGGCCTGACCGCCAGGATCAAGGACCGGACCTGCCGCCCACTTTTGCTGCAGTGGGTTGAACAGCCGATGGCGGAACGATTGCTGCACCGGTTGGACTTGAAAGCGGCTGACCGCAGTTATATTTTGGACCTGGCGATTACCGTTCATCATGAGGTCAGGCAGGGAGTTGATGGCGTTTGCCATAGCGGTTCGGCGACTTACGGACAACCGGGACATATCCAGACAAAATATACGCTGATCGATCAGACCCGGGCGAACTTTCTGCTCGCGGAAGCGCTCAAGGCTTCCGGCGACAGTAAAAATGACTTGTTCAGCGGTTTAAGAATGTCGACCAAGCTGGGCAGGTTTTTGGTCGGCGATAAGTTCGGCAAAACAGTGGACGCCGACAGCCCCGAGCCGCAATTCAGTATCCCGCTGATCGGCAGCTATTGCCGGATCTGGACCGACGAATTGATCTAGCTCAGCTTATTGAAGAAACAGCTCCGGTTGCCGGTGTGGCAGGCGCAGTCCCCCACCTGTTCGATCTTAGCCACGATGGCGTCGCCGTCGCAGTCGTAATACAGCTCTTTCACTTTCTGGATGTGGCCCGAAGTGTCCCCCTTGTGCCAGAGGACTTTCCGCGACCGGCTCCAGTAGACCATCTCTTTGCTCTCCAGCGTTTTTTGCAGCGATTCCTGGTTCATGTAGGCGAGCATCAAGACCGTCCCATCCTTATAGTCCTGAGCGATCACCGGCACCAGTCCGTTAGCGTCAAACTTTATTTTCGACAGGTCCATTGGCAGCTACCTTCCTTTGCACCGAGAATTCGACGTTGACCGCCCCCGCGCCGAGCATCTTCTCCAGCTGCTCGATCAGGTCGGGATTGATATCGACCCAGAGGTCGCGGTTCAGCTCCACACTCTTGCCGTCCATCCGGATCAGGACCGGATCGCCGCCGTGATGGAGGATCAGGGCGTCCTTCATCAACTCTAACACTTTTTTATCGCCGACGTCCACCAGCTCGATCTTGAGCGAGCGGACCTTTTCCAGTTCGACCAGGGGGTCGACCGTTTCCACCTGGACATTGAGCTCCTCGGTCCGGAAATCGCGGCTCAATTTACCTTTGACGATGACCGCCTCGTCGTTGTTGAGAAAAGGAGCGGCTTTTTCGTAGGCTTTGGGGAAGACAACGATCGGGATCGTCCCGGTCAGGTCTTCCAGGTTGCCCAGCATCATCATGTCGCCCCGTTTGGTCACGATCTTGCGGCAATCGGCCAGTAACCCGCCGACCTTGACCGGTTCGTTCTCGTTCATCTCGCCGAGATCAGCGACGTTCTGGCTGGTCTGGGCGTCGAGCGATTCGCGCAAACGTTCCAGCGGATGGCTGGAAATGTAAAGCCCCAGCAGTTCTTTCTCCATTCTGAGCAGCTGGTCCGGGCTGAACTCAGGGACTTCATCACCAACTTCTCCCTGGGGACTGGGAACTGGGGACTGGGGGGCTAAGGCAAACAGGGCCTCCTGCCCATTCGCCCGCTCTTTTTGTTCTTTGACCACTGTCCCGATCATTTTCTCGTAGTTGGACAGCAGGTAGGCCCGCCCCCGCTCGAACGAATCAAAGGCGCCCGCCTTGATCAGGCTCTCGACGACCTTTTTGTTGACCGCCCGGGTGTCGACCCGGCGGTAGAAATCGTCGAACGACCTGAACGGGCCGTCCTTGGCCTTGCAGGCGATGATCGAGTCGATCGCCCCGATACCGACGTTCTTGATCGCCGTTAGACCGAAACGGATCCCCTCTTTGGCGACCGTGAAGTTCCGGCCGCTCTCGTTAACATCAGGCGGCAGGACCTTGAGGTTCAGCTTTTGGACCTCGGCCAGATAGAGCCGGACCTTGTCGGTGTTCCCCATGACCGAGGTCAGGAGGGCCGCCATGAACTCGGCCGGGTAATTCGCCTTGAGAAAGGCGGTCTGGTAGGAGATCAGCGCGTAGCTGGTCGAGTGCGACTTGTTAAAGCCGTAGCCGGCGAATTTTTCGCACAGGTTAAAGAGCTCGGCCGCCTTGTGCCGGGAGACGCCGCGCTTGACCGCCCCTTCGATGAAGAACTCCTTTTGCTTGGCCATCTCTTTGACCTTTTTCTTCCCCATGGCCGAGCGGAGGACGTCGGCCTGGCCGAGCGAGTAGCCGGCGACCTTGGAGGCGATCTCCATCACCTGTTCCTGGTAGAGGATCGTCCCGTAGGTTTCCCGCAGGATCGGCTGGAGTTCAGGGAGCTCGTACTTGATCGGCACTTTCTTGTGTTTCCGTTTGACGTAATCGTCGACCATGCCGCTTTCCAGCGGGCCCGGCCGGTAGAGCGCCAGGAGAGCGATGATCTCTTCGAAGGTGAACGGCTTCAGCTTCTTGATCAGCTCCCGCATCCCCCGGCTTTCCAGCTGGAAAACGCCGACCGTTTCGCCGGCCGACAGGAGCCGGAAAGTGTTCAGGTCGTCCATCGGCAGGTTGTTCATATCAAGTTCGATCCCCCGGTCGCGCTTGAGCAGCTCGACCGCGTGGGCGATCATCGTCAGGTTGCGCAGGCCGAGAAAGTCCATCTTGAGCAGGCCGATCTTTTCCAGGTGGTTCATCTGGTACTGGGTGACGACCGAGTTCTCGTCCAGCCGCTGCAGCGGCGCGTAGTCCATGACCGGCAGGCGCGAGATAACGACGCCGGCGGCGTGGACCGAGGCGTGGCGGACCATCCCTTCGATCCCGCGGGCGGTATCGATCAGCTGTTTGACCCGGGGATCTTTGGCGTAAGCCTCTTTGAGCTCCTTGACGCTCTCCAGCGCTTTTTTCAGGTCGATGTCGGGGCCAAAAGGGACCAGCTTGGCGATCTTGTCGACCTCCGGCAGCGGGAAGCGCTGGACCCGGCCGACGTCGCGGATGGCGCCGCGGGCCGCCATCGTCCCAAAAGTAATGATCTGAGCGACGTGGTCGGACCCGTATTTTTTGGTCACGTATTCGATCACTTCGCCGCGGCGTTCGAAGCAGAAGTCGACGTCGATATCGGGCATGGAAATGCGTTCCAGGTTGAGGAAGCGCTCAAAGATCAGGCCGTATTTCAGCGGCTCGATGTTGGTGATCGAGAGCGCGTACGAAACGATACTGCCGGCGGCCGAACCGCGCCCCGGCCCTACCTGGATCCCCTGCGCTTTGGCCCAGTTGATGAAGTCGGAGACGATCAGAAAGTAAGAGGCATAGCCCATCTTCTCGATCGTGTAGAGCTCGTATTTGACCCGGTCGATCACCTCGGGAGGCAGCAGGGTCCCGTATTTCTGCTTGATCCCGTCCCAGACCAGCTTTTCCAGGAAAGAGTCCGGCGTCTGGCCGGCCGGCACCGCAAAGTTCGGCAGATGGAGGACGCCGGTTTCCAGCTCAAAGTTGCATTTATCGGCCACGACCGCGGTATTGGCCAGCGCCTCGGGTATGTCGCCGAACCGTTCCGCCATTTCCGCCGCCGATTTCAGATAGAAGTCGTCGCTGTCGAACTTGAGCCGCTTTTCATCGTCCAGGAAGGAGTTGGTCTGGATGCAAACCAGGACATCCTGGAGATACAGGTCTTCTTTCTTGACGCAGTGGACATCATTGGTGGCGACCAGCGGGAGCTGGTGGGTTCGGGCAAAGGCGATCAGGCGCGGTTTCAGCTCCTTAAGCTCGGCGATCCCGAGGTCCATGATCTCCAGATAAAAATCGTCACCCCATAAGCGCCGGTAAAACTGGAGCGCGGTGACCGCTTTAGCTTCGTCCCCTTCCCGCAGCGCGCGGCCGATCTCGCCCTGCGAACAACCCGACAGGGCGACCAGCCCCTCATGATATTGCTCCAGCAGCTCCCGATCGATCCGCGGGCGGGAATAAAAGCCTTCGATCGAGGCGATCGAGGCCAGTTTGATCAGGTTCTTATAGCCGGTCTCGTTCTTGACCAGGAGGGTCAGGTGGTAAGGCGAGCGGTCTTCCCTGGTCTCTTTATCGTGGCGGGAGCGCGGAGCCAGGTACATTTCACAACCGATGATCGGTTTGATCCCCGCCTGTTTTGCGGCCAAATAGAACTCCACGGTCGCGTACATGTTGCCGTGGTCGGTCACGGCCACCGCCGGCATACCGAGCTCCTTAGCCCGGTCCACCAGGTCCTGGACCCGGCAGGCGCCGTCGAGAAGGCTGTATTCGGTGTGGCAATGCAGGTGGACGAACTTATTTCCGTGAGGCATACCGACCCATTATAACAAAACCAGGCCGGGTCTCACAATCGTTTGACCCGGCCTGAGTTTAAACGTTTAAACTTATCGAAAAACTATCCGCCGATCTTGAACATCTTGGTCCCGCAATGCGGGCATTCACCCTTCGTTGCCTTGCGGCCGTTCTTCATCGTAACCGGCTTCGGGCTCTTCATTTCAGTTTTCTTTTTGCATTTTACGCAATAACCTTTGACTTCCGCCATTCTCGCACCTCCTCTCATCTGAACTGATTGTACGACCGGGCCAGCGGACTGTCAAGCCTAATAGAGCTTTTCCCCGGTCGGCTTGACCCTGATCCCGAACATGTAGTTGCGGCTCCCCGCGTTGAACAGGTCGTCGCCCTGGACCAGCACGTCCATGAAATCCTGCAGCTCGTGCTCGTAGCCGAGCCGGACCTTCGGATTGCTCGGCCGCGGGTTATTGAGGTCGTAGATGTCGGCCAGGATGTTCCCCCCCTGCTGCGGATAAAGGATCACCCCTCCGCCGAGCTGGCTGTTGATCACACCGAGCCGGAAACCGACGTTGCTGCTCGTCTTGTTGGTCAGCAGGAAGTCGAGGAGCGCGGGGGTCCGGCTCGGCCCCTCACCGAACCCGACCCGGTAATAGGTCGAGTCGCTCTGGATGATGTCGACGTCGCCGCGGACCGCGTTGGCCTGGGAACCGAAATCAACGCCGCCGGAAGCGCGCATGTTGAGCTTACCCGCATTCTCGAAAAAGCGATTGGCCGAGGTGAGGGTCTTGGCGGTCTCGCCGATCGTTCCCTTTACATTGGCCTGGAATTTCGGATCGCCGACGATATCCTGGATCCCCTTGTTCGTGGCGCGCAGCTCTTTGGTCAGCTTCTCGATCTCCTGGGCGGTCCGGTCGGTTACCACCACGGCGTTGATGAACGAGCTTTGCAGCTGCGGATTTTCGATGATCTTGCGGACCGCCTGCAGGATCGCGCGGGTTTCTTCCAGGTTCTTGGAGCCGATATCGACAAAGTCGACGATCGCCGAAGTGCGGGTGCCGCGTAAAACCTCTCCCCGGGCGTACATCGCCTCGGCGGTGCCCGGCTTGATCTCCAGATATTTCACCCCGACGATGCCGTCGTAAGAGACCCGAAGGACCGAATCGTTCGGGATCTTGATGCTTTTATCGACCACCGCGAAGATCTTGATATCGTACGGCCCCGGATCGATCTTCATCACCTTGCCGATCTTGGAGCCGCGGAAGCGGACTTCGGAGCCGATGGTCAACCCTTCAATGTCGTTGAACGAGGCGATCACTTCGTACCCCTGGCCGATCATGAAGATCTCGGTCTTCCAGGCGACGACGGCCGCCAGCAGAGCCAGCCCGAGGATGGTAACGATCCCGACCTTGGCGGCGGTGGATAAACCCATATTAATCGATCCCTCCAGTAATGAACTTTTTGACGATCGGCACGGTCGACCTGGCCGCTTCGGCCGGCGAACCAAGTTCGATCAGTTTCGCTTCGTTTATCATGACGACCCGGTTGGCGACCCGCCGGACCGTTTGCATCACGTGGGTGACCAAAACCGAAGTGACTTTCAGCTCGCGGGCCAATTTTACCATCAAATTCTCGATCGTAACAGAGGTGATCGGATCGAGTCCGGTCGTCGGCTCGTCGTAGAGGATGATCGTCGGGTCAAAAGCGAGCGCCCGGGCGATGCCGACCCGTTTTTGCATCCCGCCGGAGAGCGCTTCCGGCATCAGTTTTTCTGTCCCCTCCAGCTCGACCAGCTTCAATTTTTCCCCGACGATCCTGGCGATCTGCCGTTCGGGCAATTTGGCGTGTTCGCGCAGGGCGAACGCCACGTTTTCAAAGACCGAGAGCGAGTCAAAGAGCGCCCCGTACTGGAAGACAAAACCGACCTTTTGCCGGAGGCTGATCAGCCCTTCCTCGTCCAGCCGGACAATATCCTGGCCGTTGACGCTGACGCTGCCGCCGGTCGGCTCTTCCAGCCTGATCAGCAGCTTGAGCAGGGTGCTCTTACCGCAGCCGGAGGGGCCGATCACCGCCAGCGATTGGCCGTCGGGGATCTCGAGGTCGACCCCGTCGATCACCTGGTGGTCGCCAAAGCTTTTGCTCAGCTTGTTTAGTTTGATCATTATTTAAAGAACGCCAGGGAAAGAAAATAGTTGAGCGCGAACAGACTGAGCAGCGAGGTGACGACCGACGAGGTGGTCGCTTCCCCCACCCCCTTGGCCCCGCCGGCAGCATTCAACCCCTTGTAGCAGGCGACGACCGCGATCACCATGCCGAAACAAAAAGTCTTGATCAGGCCGCCGAAAATATCCCAGAGCTTGAGGAGCGAGCGGGCGGTTTCCAGGTACTCCACCGGGTTGATGTGGCCAACCAGCACGGCGACAAAATAGCCGCCGGTAAAACCGGTGACGATCGCGCCGACCGTCAACAGCGGCAGCATCAGCGCGCTGGCGATAAAACGCGGGATGACCAGATAGCGGACCGGGTTGCTCCCCAGCGCTTTGAGCGCGTCGATCTGCTCGGTTACCTGCATCGTCCCGAGTTCGGCGGCAATGGCGGCGGAAACCCGCGCCGCGATCACGATCCCGACCAGGGCCGGCCCCAGCTCGCGCGCCATGGCGATCGCCATGACCCCGCCGACATATTTGCCGGCACCGAAGCGGACGAACTCGGTGGCGATCTGCATGGCAAAGACCATGCCGACAAAGCCGGAAGCGACCAGCGCCAGGGGGATCGACTCGTAGCCGATCTTGACCATCTGCTCCAGCGTCAGCTTGAAGCGGGCTTTGCCCGCCATGATCCCCCGGATCGTCTCCTGGGCAAGCATGACAACCCGGCCGAGCCCCTCAACCAGAAGGATCGTCTGATCGCCGACGTTTTCAGTGACTTTTCTGTATGGCATAACCGATCTGTTCAATGATGTCCGACGCGATCAGCGCCGGTTCGCCGATCCGGCGGGCGGCCAGATCGCCGGCCCGACCGTGTAAATTAACACCGGTGACCGCCGCGTTCCAGGCCGGTAATCCCTGCCCGGCTAAGCTGGCGATCATCCCGGTCAGAACGTCACCCGCTCCGGCAGTGGCCATCCCGGGGTTCCCGGACTTATTGATGACGACTTTCCCCTCCGGTTCGGCGATCACGGTCTGGTGTCCTTTAAGGACGACGACCGCGCCGAATTTTAACGCCGCCTGCAGGGCGATCCCGCGGCGGTTAGCCTGCACCGCCTCAACGGTCAGACCGAGCAAAGCGGCCATTTCGCCGGGATGCGGCGTGATTATAGCCCGGCCGGCGAAAGCCTTGAGCTGAGGCAGGGCGGTCGCGTCTATGACGATAGCGGCAGGCGGCAGAGTGAATTGCTGAATTATCTCATTAACATCTAATTTCTGGTCGATCCCCGGACCGATGGCGACTGCATCCGGCGTTACTTTATTAACATCCCGCAGAGAAACAACGATCACTTCTGGGGTGATGGTGTTGGCGTAATTGACGAGATCGTCGGGGACAGCCCAGTAGACGAGCCCGGAACCGGTCCGGAGCGCGGCGCGCGTTGCCAGCACCCCCGCCCCCAACATCCCGCGCGAACCGGCCACGATCAGGACCTTGCCGTAATCACCCTTGTGGCTCGCCTTTTTTCTGGCCGGCAATGACCGTTTCATTGTTCGAGCACCACCATGGCGATCGCCTGTTCGCGGCTGTGCGAGAGCGAGACGTGGACCTTCTTGTTGACCTTCCCTTTGAGGGCGATCAGCGGTTTACCCGATTTATTGTTGACCACCTCAATGTCCCGCCAGGAGACCTTGCCGATCCCGGTCCCCAGCGCCTTGGCGTACGCCTCTTTGGCGGCAAAACGGACCGCCAGCTCGGGAAAACGATAGCTTTTCAGCATCTGACAATAGAGGATCTCGCTCGAGGTGTAGACTTTTTGGAGAAAACTTTTGCCGTATTTCTGGACCGCTTTTTTGATCCGCTCGATCTCAACGATGTCGACGCCGACGCCGCTGATCATCAGTAGACCGGCGTGACCCAGTCGGCGTACCGGGGGTTGTCGCCCCGCGCCGCGGCAAAATAGAGGCTTTGCAGCTGCATTGTCAGGGCGCCCGGCCGGCCGTTGCCGACGCGCTTGCCGTCGACCTCGACGATCGGGGAGATCTGGGCGCCGGTCCCGCAGAAGAACAATTCATCGGCCGTGTAGAGCTCATCCTGCTTGATCGGCCGCTCCTCCGTTTTAACCCCCAGCTCTTTGGCCGCCAGCGTCATGACGCAGACGCGGGTGATGCCGGGGAGGATCGTCTCTGAGAGCGGCGGCGTGATCAGTTGGCCGTCCTTGACCAGGAAGAGATTTTCCCCCGACCCTTCGGCGACCGTTTTAGCGTGCGATAATAAGATCGCCTCATCGTACCCTTTTTCCAGCGCTTCAGCCTTGGCCAGCGAGGAGTTGAAATAAGCCCCGTTGATCTTGGCCCCCTGCGGTGCGGACTTTTCGGAGATCCGCCACCATTTGGAGACACAGACGCGGATCCCCTTGCTGATATCCAGATAAGCGCCGAACGGCGCGACGAACATGCAGAAATCCTCTTCGATGCCGGTCAGCCCGAGGCCGATCTTTTCCTGCGACTTGTAATAGATCGGGCGCAGGTAGATGTCTTCGCGGTAATCGTTCTGGCGGCAGAGCTCCAACGTGATCTTTTCCAGCTCCGACAGCGAGTACTTGACCGAAGAATGCAGCGCCAGCTTGGTCGAGCTCTCCAGCCGTTCGTAATGCGCCCGCAGCTTGACGATGAACATGTTGTTCTTTTCGGCGTTCCAGTACCCGCGGATCCCTTCGAACACCCCGGTCCCGTAGTTAAAAGCGTGGGTCATGATCCCGATCTTCGCCTCGCCGAACGGAACGATCTTCCCTTTAAAGAACGCGTACTTCATTTACATGGCCTCCGGTGCTTTGATACCCAGCAATTCTAACACATTCCGCAGAGTGATTCGAGAAGCGTCGACCAGGAGGAGACGGGCCGGATTGCCGATCACCCGGCATTTTTCGTAAAAGTGGTGGAAGACGGTCGCCAGCTCCTTGCCGTACTCGGTTACTTTGTGAGGCTGCCGGAGCCGCGCCGCGCCGTTGACCACGTCCGGCCACGCCAGCAGCTTGAGCATCAGTTCCCGCTCCGCCGGCTCGTTCAGTGACGACAGATCGTCCCTCGTCCTTCGTCCTTCGTCCCCAGCCTTCTTGAGGATACTGCAGATCCTGGCGTGAGCGTACTGCACATAAAAGACCGGATTGTCATTGCTCTGTTTCTTGGCCAGCTCGAGATCGAAATCGAGATGCGAGTTGACGTCGGACGCGGCAAAAAAGAAACGGGTCGCGTCCGGGCCGATCTCGTCGAGGACCTCCTGCAGGGTGACCATTTCGCCGGTCCGCTTGGACATCCGGACCGGTTCGTTCCCCCGGTAGAGGGTGACCAGCTGGCCGATGATGATCTCCAGTTTCTCCGGCGGCAGACCCATGGCTTCGACCGCCGCTTTGACCCGCTTGACGTAACCGTGGTGGTCGGTCCCCCAGATATCGATCAGGCGGTCAAAACCGCGGGCGTATTTGTCCAGGTGGTAAGCCAGATCGGCGGCAAAGTAGGTCGGCGACCCGTCCGCGCGGACCAAGACCCGGTTCTTGTCGTCCCCCATCTCCTCCGATTTGAACCAGACCGCGCCCTCTTCCACGATAGTCTTGCCGTTCTTTTCCAGCCGGCTGATCGCTTCTTTAACCTCGCCTTTGGCGTGCAGGTCGCTCTCATTAAAGAAGCGGGTAAACTCGACGCCGAGCTGTTTTAAGGTCGCCTGTTGCTCGCTGAGGATCGAAGCCAGGCACTCCTCTTTAGAGTTGCCTTTGACCTCCTTGATGTAAGCGCCGCCGTAGCCGTTTTCCGGCACCGGTTGACCGGCGCGGGCGGCCTGGACCGAAGCCCACAGTTTATCGACCTGGTTACCGATATTATTGACGTAGAATTCGGTCTCGACCGCGTAACCGGCCGTCCGGAGGAGGCGGGCGATGGCGTCACCGACGACCGCCCAGCGGCCGTGGCCGACATGGAGAGGCCCGGTCGGGTTCGCGGAAACGAACTCCAGTAGAATTCGTCCTTCGTCCTTCGTCCCTCGTCCCCACTCCTTGTCCTGGGCGATGATCCCCGCGACGCTCTGCTGAATGAACTTCTCGTTAAGGAAAAAATTAAGGAAGCCGGGTTTAGCGACCTCGACGCGGTCGAACATATCGGAGCGGACGCGGGCGGCCAGTTCGGCGGCCAGTTCGAGCGGTTGGCGGGAAAGCTTGCGGGCCGAAACGATCGCCGCGTTCGTAGCGTAATCGCCCAGCTCCCGCCGGGGGGAGAGATCGATCTTAACCCCTTTTAGGTCAGTGACGCCCAGCTCGCTCAGTGCGGCAGCGACCAGCGCTTCTAGTCTTTGCAGCAATCGGGATCTCCGCCGCAACAGCTGCCGCCCATCTTATCCTTCAGCTCGGTAAACTTGACCTTCCCCTTCTCGACCGCGTCCTGCAGCTGCTTGCGCGAATCTTCCCCTTTTTGCGGGGCAAAAAGCAGGCCGGCGACAAAGCCGAGCGCGCCACCCACCGTCAGTGTTTTAACAAAATTACCTAATTTACCCATGTTCGTTCCCTCCTTATTTCTTGAACAGTAATTCGACACCCTTTTTGACCGCGAGCGCCACCGTCCCGACCACCGAACCGGTCAGGAACATGACTTTCTCCTTGACCTCGTGCGTCATCTTGCGAACGTCGACCAGGATCATGATCAACTGGACCGCGCCGACGACGAGCGCGATCACCAACAGGATCGTACAGAAGATCAGCAGATTGATCAGATAAGTCTGGACCATTATGGCGCCTCCTATTTTGCCTTGGGATAGGAACCGAGCAGCTTAAGCCGCGAAGCCTTGCGTTTGATCTCCTGCAGCGCGTCAGCGATGGTCCGGTCGGCCCGGTGACCTTCCAGATCGGCAAAGAAGTAGTAGTCGCCGAGCGCCTTCTTGGACGGCCGCGACTCGATCTTGGTCAGGTTGATGTTCCGGACGGCGAATTCGCTCAGGACGTCGTGCAGGCCGCCCGGCCGGTCCTTGGCGATCGTGAAGACGATCGAGGTCTTATCGTGGCCGGTCCGCGGGTGGTCTTTTTTGGCCAGGACGACGAACCGGGTCTTGTTGTCGGGCGCGTTGATCTTGACCGAGACGATCCGTAAACCGTAGAGCTTGGCCGAGGCGGCAGTGCCGATCGCGGCAAAGACGCTCCCCTTGACCCGGCCGTGAGCGATGACCTTTTCGCCGAGCGAGGTCGCCACCTGCCGGACGGCGTCGGACGTGCTGTAAGCCAGGTGGAGTTTCGCTCCCGGCAGCTGTTTGCGCAGGAAGTCCTTGCACTGGTCGAGGACCTGGGGGTTGGAGATGATATCGGTGATCTCGCGCAGGCCGATCCCCTTCTGGACGATCAGGTAATGGTAGATCGGAATGACCAATTCCTGCTTGATCATTAAGTTGACATCTTTGACCAGCATATCGGTCACCAGGCCGATCGTCCCTTCGATCGAATTCTCGATCGGCACGATCGCCTCGTTGATCCGCCCGCGGTCGACGGCGAACAGGACGTCGTGGATGGTGGTGAACGGCTCCAGCTGGGCCTTACCTTCCAGTTTTTTCAGATAAAGTTGGCAGGCCTCTTCGCTATTGGTCCCTTCAGGACCGAGATATCCCACTTTCATACTTGACTACCTCCAGAGCGGATTCCTTGAGCATCTCCTGGGCCAGTTCGTCCGGGTAGCCGCCGGTGTAAACCAGGCGAACGATCCCGGCGTTGATCATCATTTTAACACAGATCACGCACGGCTGAAAGTTGCAGTACATCGTACCGCCCTCGATCCTGACCCCGTGCCAGGCGGCCTGAATGATCGCGTTCTGCTCGGCGTGCAGGCCGCGGCACAGTTCATGGCGCTGGCCGGAGGGAACGTTCATCTGTTTGCGGATGCAGGTCTGTTCCGTGCAGTGGGCAAAGCCTTTGGGCGCGCCGTTGTAGCCGCTGGCCAGGATCCGGTGGTCCTTGACGATGATCGCGCCGACCCGCCGTTTGACGCAGGTCGCCCGTTCGGCCACATCGGCGGTGATCTTCAGGAAGTAGTCGTCCCAGGAGGGGCGTTTCATTTTTTCCTTTTAACGACCGCGGTAACGGCGGCGGCGATGCTCTCCGGCGTCAGGTCGTACTTGGCCAGCAACTCGTCCGGGGTCCCCGATTCGCCGAAAACGTCGTGCAGGCCGACGCGGAGCATCGGGACGACGGCGTTCTCCACTAGCGTCTCGGCCACCGCCCCGCCCAACCCGCCGAGGATCGAATGCTCTTCGGCGGTCACAATGGCGCCGGTCTCCTCGGCGCAGCGGACGATCAGCTCCTGGTCGAGCGGTTTGATCGTGTGCAGATCGACCACCCGGACGCTCAGGCCGGTTCTTTCCAGGAGCGCGGCCGCCTCCAGCGCTTTGCCGACCATCAGGCCGCAGGCGATCACGGTGGCGTCCCTGCCGTCGCGCAGGACCGCTCCTTGACCGATCTTGAAGTCGTAATTGATCCCCTCGGTCACGACCGGGACCTTGGGCCGGCTCAAGCGGATGTACATCGGACCGTAATGAGCAACCGCGGCCCGGATCACCTTTTCGGTCTCCAGCGCGTCGGCCGGGACGACGACGGTCATGTTCGGCAAAGCCCGCATAATAGCGATGTCCTCGTTGGCCTGATGCGACGCTCCGTCCTCACCGGTCGTGATCCCGGCGTGGGTGGCGGCGATCTTGACGTTGAGCCGGGTGTAAGCGACCGACATCCGGATCTGGTCCCAGGCGCGGCCGGTGGCAAAGACAGCGAAAGTCGAGGCAAAAGCGATCTTGCCGGCGGCCGCCAGGCCGGCGGCCGTACCGATCATATCCTGTTCCGCTATCCCCATATCAAAGAAGCGGTCGGGAAAAGCTTTGGCAAAAATGCAGGTCTTGGTCGAAACGGAGAGGTCGGCATCCAGGACAACGATGTTCGGATTCTCTTTGCCCAGTTCGGCCAGGACCCGGCCGTAGGCGTCGCGGGTCGCTTCGCTTCTCATTGGCCCGGCCCCGGTAAACGGCAAAGCTCGCCCAGCGCCCTTTTCTCCTCTTCAGCCGACGGAGCCTTACCGTGGTAATCGAGCGGGTTCGCTTCCATGAAACTGACCCCTTTCCCTTTGATCGTATCGGCAATGATCACGGACGGTTTGCCCTTGGTCTTGCCCGCCTTATCGAGCGCGCTGATCAGCGCTTTAAAGTCGTGCCCGTTGCAGGTCAGGACGTTCCAACCGAACGCCCGCCATTTATCGGCGAACGGCCGGGGGTCTTTGATGTCCTCGAGGCAGCCGTCGATCTGGAACTTGTTGTGGTCAACGATCGCCGTCAGATTGTCCAGCTTGTAATGAGCCGCGGTCATGGCCGCTTCCCAAACTTGCCCTTCCTGGCATTCACCGTCGCCCAGGAGGCAATAAACGCGCCAGCTCTTCCGGTCGAGCCGGGCCGCTAAAGCCATCCCGTTGGCGGTTGAGAGCCCCTGCCCGAGCGAACCGGTCGACATCTCGATCCCGGGGACCGAGAGCATATCGATGTGGCCCTGCAGAGCGCTGTCGACCCGCCGTAAAGTTTTCAGGTAGTCGACCGGGAAATAGCCTGTTTCCGCCAGGGCCGCGTATAGGACCGGAGCGGCGTGCCCCTTGCTCATGACAAAGCGGTCGCGCTCGGGCCAGTTCGGTTCCTGGGGGCGATGGTTCAACTGGTGGAAATAAAGGACGGCGATAATATCGGCCGCCGAAAGCGAGCCGCCGGGGTGGCCCGAGGAAGCGGCGCAGGTCATCTGGATGATGTGCTGCCGCAGCTTGTTGGCGCGGGCCGCCAGATCAGTAACGTTCATTGATCCGATTTTACCATGATCTTGATTTCCGGCTCAAGCTTCATTTTTGCCCGGCCCAGCATCTTGGTCATTAACCGCAGAACATCGCCGGCTTTGGCTTCGCCCAGGTTAACGATGAAATTTGCATGTTTAGGGGAAACCTGGGCGTCGCCGACCCGCAAGCCCTTGCAACCGGCCGCCTCCAGGATCTGCCCGGCAAACCGGCCGGGCGGATTCTTAAAGATCGAGCCGGCATTGGGACTGCCGAGCGGCTGCTTGGCCCGGCGCTCTTTCAGGTAACGGTCGATTCGGGCCTTGATCGCCGACCGGCTCCCTCGACGCAAACGGAAAACCGCTTCGACCAGAAAGTAATTCCCTTTTTGCAGAAGGCTGCGCCGGTACCCAAAACGGAGCTGGCCCGGTTTGAGCACCTTGATCTTGCCGGCCCGGTCCATGACCGTGACCCGGAGAAGATAACGGCCGATCTCTTTCCCCCAGGCGCCGGCGTTCATGACCACCGCCCCGCCGACGGTCCCCGGGATCCCGGCCAGGAACTCCAGTCCCGTCAATCCCTCATTGCCGGCCCTGGCAACCAGCGTCGGCAGGAGCACCCCGGCCCCGGCGTGGATTACCCGGTTCCGGAGCGAGAGCGACCTTAAACCGCCGGCAAATTTGATCACCAGGCCGCGAAAACCGCGGTCGAGCGCCAGGAGATTGGTCCCGGCCCCGAGCACCGCCACGGCGAGCTTATTGTCCCGCGCGAAAGCTACGGCCGCCTGCAGATCGGCCAGGTTTTGCGGCACGCAGAAATAATCGGCCGGACCGCCGATCCGGAAAGAGGTATGTTTTTTAAGCGGTTCCCGCCGGATGATCTTCATTGTTTCATCTTTAAGCGGGCCAGCAGTTCTTTACCGACATTGAAAATATCGCCGGCTCCCAGCGTCAGCACGATATCGCCAGCTCGCAACTCACCGGCCAGCGTCTGGGCGATCTGTTCTTTTTTCGGCAGGTAGGTGGTCTTATTAGCCGGAAGCTGGTCGGCGATCGTCTTGCCGGAGACGCCGGGGATCGGCTGCTCGGAGGCGGCGTAGATGTCGGTAATGATCACCTGATCGGCATCGCCAAAGGCGAGCGCGAACTGGTCCTTGAGCAAAAAGGTCCGGGTGTAGCGGTGCGGCTGAAAAACGCAAACGATGCGGCGGCCAGGCCACCCGGAACGGGCAGCCGCCAGAGTGGCCTTGATCTCGGTCGGGTGATGAGCGTAATCGTCGATGATCAGCACTCCCCCCTGTTCGCCGACCGTCGAGAAACGGCGCCGAGCCCCGCAAAATGTCTGCAGCGCGCCGGCAATGGTGGCAAAATCGAGCGCGTATTCCTGGCAGACGGCAAAGACCGCCAGGCTGTTTAAAACGTTCTGCCAGCCCGGGACAGAAAGGGCGACCTGGCCCTGCTCCTCACCGTTATGCAGCAGAGTATAGGTCGAGCCGAAACCGGCGAATTTCAGATCGATCGCGCCGTACTGCATCTCCGCGTCGAGGCCGTAGGTGATGAAACGGCGGTTGACCGCCTGGCGCAGGTGCTGGTTGTTCGGGTCGGTCCCGTCGATCGCGATAAACCCCTCGGGGTCGACCTTCTCGGCGAACTGTTCAAAGGTCGCGAACAGCTCCTCCATACTGCCGAAGTGTTCCATATGATCGGCCTCGATGTTGGTGATCACCGCCGCGGTCGGCGCGTAATAGAGGAACGAGCTGTCCGATTCATCCGCCTCGGCGACAAAATATTGGCCGGCCCCCAGTCTGGCGTTGCCGTCAGCGTAATCCATGTCGCAGCCGATCAAAAAGGTCGGGTCCAGCTTGGCTGCGTCCATGACCCGGGCGATCATCGCCGTGGTCGTGGTCTTGCCGTGCGTCCCGGCGACGGCGATCCGCTGGCGCGAACGCGCCATGATCCAGGCCAGGACCTCGGCCCGGCGGACGATCTTGATCCCTTTGGCCCGCGCCTCTTTCATTTCCGGATTGTCTTCGCCGACCGCGGATGAATAGACCAGGACATCGGCATCCCGGACTTGCGACGCCTCGTGGCCGATCAGGATCTTGACCCCCAGGTCCTTGAGCCGGATCGTGTTCGGTCCTTCCTTGAGATCGGAGCCGCTGACCTTAAAGCCCATTTCGTGAAGAATGCGGGCCAGGCCGGAGACGCCGCAGCCGCCGATCCCGACCAGATGGATATTTTTGGCCCGTTCCAGCTCTAGGTCCATATTGCCTCGGCGATCCGTTTGGCCGCTTCCGGCCGGGCGAACTTCCGGGAGCGCGCGGCCAGCGCCGCCAGATCAAGCGCCCCGTCCTCGAGCAGCGCCAGGAGCCGCGCGGCGGTAAAATCCCGGTCGGCGATCTTGAGCGCCGCTCCCGCTTTGACCAGCGCATCGGCATTGTGGTCCTGATGCCCGGCCGCCGCGTACGGGTACGGGACCAGGACCATCGGCAGACCGGCCGCGGTGAATTCGGCGATCGCCGTCGCGCCGGCCCGGCTAATGACCAGGTCAGCCGAGACTAAGGCCGCGGCCATGTTATCAATATATTCAAGCGGCCGGTAAAAACCGTTCTTGAGCGCCGCGTAGCGCGGGAAATCGCGGCGGCCCAGACTGTGCACGATCTCCCATTTGCCTCCGTCGATGTTCGGGAGCGCCGCGGCGACCGCTTGATTCAGGCGGCTGGCGCCCTGCGAACCGCCCAGGACCAGGAGGACTTTCTTGCTGCCGCCGCTGCGGCGGGTCGTGAAGATCTCGGCCCGGACCGGGTTGCCCACGACCTCTCCCTGGCAATATTCCAGCGACTCCGGAAAAGATAAAAAGATCCGGTCGGCCAGCCGAAAAGTAAGCTGGTTGGTCGCGCCGGGCAGGACGTTCTGCTCGTGGACGAAGACCTTGATCCCCAGCGCCTTGGCGGCCAAAACGACCGGCAGAGCGGTGTAGCCGCCGAACGAGAGGACCACTCTGGGGGTGAACGCCGCCAGCAGCGCCAGCGCCTGAAAAAAGCCGATCACCATCATCAAGGGGGCGGTAACCGCTTTGTAAGACACCCGACGGGTCAACTGACGCGCTTTGATCAGCTTCAGGCGAAAGCCGGCCCTCGGGATCAGCTCTTTTTCCAGCCCCTCTTCGCTGCCAATGAACAAGATATCGTCCTTCGTCCCTCGTCCCTCGAGCGCCTGAGCCACGGCTATTCCCGGGTAGATATGGCCACCCGTGCCGCCGGCCACGATCACAATTTTATGGTTTGCGTGAGACATTTAAGACCACTCCTACGGCAAAAAGATTGATGATGGTGGCGGTCCCGCCGTAACTGATGAACGGGAGCGGGATACCGGTAGTCGGGATGATCCCCAACACGACCATGATATTGATCATCGCCTGGATCGTTAACCAGCTGACCAGACCGACGGTCAGGTAGCGTTTAAATTCATCCCGGGTCGACAGGGCGATCATAAAACCGCGCGCGGCAAAAAGGAGAAAAAGGCCGACGACGGCAGTGCCGCCGATAAAGCCGAGCTCTTCGCAGAGAATGGCAAAAATAAAATCGGTGAATTGCTGCGGCAGGTAGAAGAATTTTTGCCGCGACGCGCCCAGGCCCAAACCGAACAGCCCACCCGAGCCGACCGCCAGAAGCGATTGGATGATGTGGAACCCGATCCCCTGCGGGTCCTGCCATGGATCAAGGTAAGCCAGCAGGCGGCGGAGGCGGTACGGTTCGGCGATACTGAGGCCGGTGATCGCCATGATACCGAGCAGCGCCAACCCTCCCAGATGCCAGGCCTCGGCTCCGGCCACAAAGAGCATCACGAAAAAAGCGCCGGCAATGGTTAAATTCGTCCCCATGTCCGGCTGTTTCATGATCAGGAGCGAAACCAGTCCCAACCAGAAGAGCGGCGGCAGAAAGCCACGGACCAGGCCAGTGATCTGCTCTTTGTGATCCGCCAGCCATTTGGCCAGGAAGACGACCAGGGCGAACTTGATCAGTTCCGAGGGTTGGAACGACAGGATCCCGAGATCGATCCAGCGGGAGGCCCCCAGGACCTTGCGTCCGACGCCGGGAATAAAGACCGCGATCAGCAAGGCGACCGCGATGATCATCAGCGGTACCGCCCTTTTTCTGAGGTTGTCCAGGTCAAGGCGAAAACCGTAATACAGAGCGGCTAGACCGAGCGCCAGGTAAAAGAGGTGACGTTTAACAAAGTAAAGAGTGTCACCCAGCTTCAGCGCCATGGTCGGGCTGGCCGAGAAGATCATTGTCAGGCCGACGGCGCAGAGAGCGATGACCGCGAAGAGGAACAGATAGTCTAGGTGTTTTGTTTTCGGCATAGCTCCTTAAAAACCTTCCCCCGCTCCTCGTAATTGCTGAACATATCGAAACTGGCGCAGGCTGGTGAGAACAAAACCAGATCACCCGAGCCGGCCAGGGTCAGCGCTTGTCGGACCGCCGGCTGAAGCGATGAAGAGCCGGCCGGGTAAATCGCTTGATAGTCGGCAGCCCGGAGCGCGGCTTCGAACCGGGGCGCCGCTTCACCGACCAGCACCACCGCCTTGACCTGCCGCTTGATCTTGTCGACGAGCGGCTGCAGCTCTGTCCCTTTGTCGCGCCCGCCGAGGATCAGGACGATCCCCCGGCCGGGAAAGGTATCGATCGCTACCATGGTCGAGTCGGGATTCGTCCCCTTGGAATCGTTGTAGCACTCTACTCCGTTGACCGTCGCGGTGTATTCGATCCGGTGTTCCACTCCGGGAAAAGTCCTTAAGACTTCAGCGACCGTGGCCCGATCGACACCGCACAGATAGGCAGCCTGCGCGGCGGCCAGCGCATTTTCCAGATTATGTTTCCCCGGGATCTTGATCTCTTCGGGCTTAAGGGTGATGATTTCTTTCGCTCTAGTTTTGGCGAAGCCCAGTACCCGGCACCTAGCCCCTAGCACCATCTTTTTGACCTCCGGGTCATCCTCATTGTAGACCAGGTAATCATCACCGGTCTGATTGGCAAAGATCCGCGCTTTTTGTTTGATGTATTCGGCCATGGTGTGATGCCGTTCCAGATGATCAGGCTGGATATTAAGGATGACGCTGATCGATGGCCGGAAGCTATCACAGGCCTCCAGCTGATAGCTGCTGACCTCGGCTACGACATAATCGAGGAGCGAATCGTCGAGCTCGGCCAGCGGGGTGCCGATATTGCCGCCGACAAAGACCTTTTTCCCGGCCGCCTTAAGCATCTCGCCCAGCAGCGTCGTGGTCGTCGTCTTACCGTTGGTCCCGGTGATGGCGACGATCGGCTTGCTGATGAACCAGGAGGCCAGTTCCAGTTCAGAAACTATCCTGATCCCCCGGCGCCGGGCTTCAAGGAGGACCGGAATATCCAGGTGGACCCCGGGACTGACTACGATCAGGTCTGCCCCCTCGATGTCAGCTAAGGTGTGCGGGGCCACCTTGGAGTCGGTGGTCCTGACGATCGCTCCCAGCGCTGACAGCTTATTTCGGGCGGCGATCCCGCTTTTACCCAGACCGAAGATCGTCACCTTTTTATGCTTCAGATCCATACGCCCGCTACCGCCAGAACGATCGCGACGGCCCAAAAAACGACGACGACGATCCATTCCTTGATCCCCAGCAATTCGAAGGTGTGGTGCAGCGGCGCCATCGGCAGGACCCGCCGCTTGAACAGCTTATAACTGCCGACCTGAACGATGACCGATAACGCTTCGATCACGAACAGGCCACCGATCAGCGCCAGCCGCAATTCCTCGCGCAGGATGACCGCCAGTCCCCCCAGCGCGGCGCCGACCGCCAGTGAACCGACATCCCCCATGAACAACTGGGCGCGGGGAAAATTGTAATAGAGAAAGGCGAACAGCGCCCCGCCGGCGATCAGCGCGTAGGTCGCGGCATCGGTCTGTCCCAGCTGCAACGCCAGTATGGCCAGAGCGAGAAAAGCGATCGTCCCGGTGCCGGCCAGCAGGCCGTTCAGCCCGTCGGTCAGGTTGGTCGCGTTGGCCGCGCCGACGATAATGAAAGTAACAAAGAACGGATACAACAATCCCTGATAAAGTCCGAGCCGGGGGACGATCCCAACCGTCCCCAGATTGTGCCCCAGCCAGGTCAGGACAATGGCAAAAGCGCCGGCGGCCGCGGTCTGCAATAATATTTTTTCCCAGAAGGTTAAGCCGAGATTGCGCCGGAAATAAATCTTGATCAGATCGTCGGCCAGGCCGATCAGGGCGAAGGCGAGCGTCAACAGGACCAGCGCCAGATAGGCAGGGTGGAATTCAACGTTGATCAGGATCAGCGCCATGATCAGGATCGTCAGCACAAAACCGACCCCCCCCATGGTCGGGGTGCCGGTTTTGGCCTGATGCGTTGCCGGGCCTTCTGCCCTGATCGTTTGTCCCGCCTTAAGCAAGCGGAGCAGCCGGAGAACGGGGAACGTCAGCAGCAGGGATAGCACGGCTGCTGACAACCAGATCGCGATCGAGTTTAGCACCTGTCCATTTTACAATAATTCACGCCGGGCGGCAATAAAAAAGCCTCCCGTGATCGCTCACGGGAGGCTTGGCAAAATAAACTACACCTTAGAAATAAAGTCTTCCACCAGTGTAAACTTGCGGGTTGTTCTGCCCGACAACCCAGTTCGTCGCTCCATTGGCTGAGGTCAGCGAGAAAGCGGTCATGTCGGCAAAAAGCGTCAGGTTCGGCGCGAACATGTACTCCGCCCCGATCAGAACGGCGATCGTGACCGTGCCGTTGCCGGTCGAATTATAGAGCACCCCCGGCCCCCAGTAGGTGACCAGGTTGTCATTGACCTTGCTCAGCGGAAGCTGGGCACTACCGAACACGGTAATGGTGGTCGTGTTGGCCGCATTGGCGATCGAGCCGCCGATATCCATGCTCCAGCCGCCCATCCCAAAATGAGCCGCCGGGCAGCCGATCGACGTCAGGGTTACCCCGGTCAGGCCCATCATCGTGGAACCGGAAGAAGCGGTCGTGCTGGTCGTGACCTTCTTGACCGGGGTTGCCGGAGCGGCAACGGCGGCCAGAGAGAGGACCATCACCAGTAAAAGAATCGAAGAAAAGATCTTTTTCATGTATTTCACCTCCTTTTAGTTTGATCTGACAGTTGAGGCCTATTTGCCTTTGAAGATATTATGCAGGAAATCGGCCGCCATGTCCTTGCAGCCGAGGCCAAAAGCGATCGCCGCCGCCAGGGCCGGCGCGCCCAGAACGATGTCGAGCTTGCCGATGATCGAGCTCGGCCGCACGCCCAGCTGCGCGAGTGCGGCCAGGAAAGTGAACAGTATGACCAGATAGTAGACCAGCCGGGCTAAAGACTTACCACCGTCAACCCCAAAATTAAGCGCCACAAGCTTGACCAGATTGGCGATCAGGGAGGCCAGGAAGAGACCGATCCCCAGGACGATCGCCACCATGACGACCGAGCCGAGGTACATTACCAGCTTGGCGATCGCCGGTTCGATCTTAACTCCGCCCAGCTTCGCGACGCCGATCACGGTGATCAGCAGAATCGCCCAGTAACAGAGCTCCCCGATTATGTCGGTCAGGCTCTTTTTGATTTCGCCCTTTTCCAGTACAGTGTTAAACTTGACCGTTTTGCTCCCTTTATCCAGCTGGACCAGCTTTAGAACATAGACCACGGCGGTGGCCAGCCCGCGGGCAAGCAGAAATCCGGCCAGTAATAAAACCAAGGCGGTGACAAAGGTGGCAATTAGCGGCGAAATGACCGACCAGGCGGCCGCAAACGGGGCCAATGACTGAACAGAATCCATGTGACGCCTCCTTTAAGCCTTATCAGGCTTTGAACATGGCCAGTAGCACAGAAACGACCATAAAAGCGATCGCCAATCCCCAGGTGATCCGGTCCAGGCTCTCTTCCATCCCCTTCGGCGTGCCGAACAGCTTGGCCGAACCGCCGATCCCGCCCAACCCCTCGCCCTTAGCGGTGTGCAGCAGGACAGCTACGATCAGCAGGACCGCGGTCAGGAACTGGACCAGCAGCAATAATGTTTTCATTTTTCATCCTTTTATTTGGAGGTGAGCGGGATCGAACCGCTGGCCTCGGCGTTGCGAACGCCGCGCTCTCCCAACTGAGCTACACCCCCGCGACTACTTATCCTGCAAACAGGCAATGCCCGGCAGGGTCTTCCCCTCAACAAACTCGAGAGAGGCGCCGCCTCCCGTCGAGATATGGGTCATTTTATCGGCCAGTCCGGCTTGCTCGACCGCCGCGACCGAGTCCCCGCCGCCGATCACCGAGATCGCCCCTTTGGCGGTCGCGGCGGCGACCGTTTTAGCGATCGAGATCGTCCCGTTGGCGAATTTGGGGAATTCAAAAACCCCCATCGGTCCGTTCCAGAAGATGGTTTTGGCTTTCTTGATGGCATGGCCGAATTTAGTGATGGTTTCCGGCCCGATATCCATCCCCTGCCATTCGGCCGGGATCCCCGCTCTGGTGACGATCTGCGAATTGGCGTTGGCGTCGAACTTCTCGGCCACGACGTGGTCGATCGGCAGCATCAACGGGATGCCGCGGTCGATCGCCTGCTTGAGCGTTTCTTTGGCCAGCGCGATCTTGTCGGTCTCCACCAGCGACTTGCCGACCTCGACTCCGCGCGCCTTAAAAAAGGTGTACGCCATGCCGCCGCCGATGATTAAAGTGTCGACCTTATTGATCAGGCTGGCGATCACATCGATCTTGCCGGAGATCTTGGCGCCGCCCAAAATAGCGACGAACGGCCGCGGCGGATTCTCCAGCAGTTGACCGAGGAACTTGATCTCCTTTTCCATCAGGTAGCCGGCGTAACCTTTCAGGTACTTGGTCACCCCTTCGGTCGAGGCGTGTGCCCGGTGGGCGGTGCCGAATGCATCATTAACATAAATATCGGCCAGGGCGGCCAGCTTTTTGGCGAACGCCGGGTCGTTCTTCTCTTCTTCTTTATAGAAGCGGACGTTCTCCAACAGGAGGACAGAACCGGACTTAAGGTCGGCAACCGCCTTCTCTACTTCCGGGCCGATACAATCCTTAACGTAAGCAACCGGTCGGGGGAGCAGTTCGGCGAGTTTTTTGGCGACCGGGGCCAGGCGCAGCTTATCGTCGGGACCGGCCTTGGGGCGGCCAAGATGAGAGACGAGAATGACCCGGGCACCCTGATCGGCCAGGTAAGTGATCGTCGGGAGGGCCGCTCGGATCCGGGTATCGTCGGTGATCTGCTGCCGATCGTTAAGCGGCACGTTAAAATCGACCCGGACCAGGACCCGTCGATCTTTCAGCTGCTTAATGTCCTCGACCGTCTGCTTGGCCATTACCGCTCCTACTTCTTGGCCGCGATCATCCTGACCAGATCGACCACGCGGCAGGAATATCCCCACTCGTTGTCGTACCAGGAAACGACCTTGAAGAAGCGCTTTTCCCCTTTCAGATTGTTCTGCAGTGTCGCCAGGGAATCGTAGATCGACGAACGATCGTCGTGGATGAAGTCGGTCGAAACGATCTCTTCGTCGGCGACGCCGAGGATCCCCTTCAGGTAGCTCTGGGAAGCCTTTTTCAGCAGGGCGTCGATCTCTTCGATCGAAGTATCCTTGACCGAACGGAAGGTCAGATCGACGACGGAAACGTCCGCGGTCGGAACGCGGAACGACATCCCGGTCAATATACCTTTGGTGACCGGCAGTACTTCGCCGACCGCTTTGGCCGCGCCGGTGGTCGACGGAATGATATTGATCGCCGCCGCGCGGCCGCCGCGCCAGTCTTTCTTGGACGGGCCGTCGACGGTCTTCTGGGTGGCGGTGTAAGCGTGAATGGTCGTCATCAGACCGGTCTCGATCCCGATCCCTTCCTTAACCAGGACGTGCACGACCGGAGCGAGACAGTTGGTGGTGCAGGAAGCGTTGGAAATGATGTGGTGCTTGGTCGGATCGTATTCCTGATCATTAACGCCCATGACGATCGTTTTGACGTCGCCTTTGCCCGGAGCGGAAATGATCACTTTCTTGGCGCCGGCCGCCAGGTGCCCTTTAGCCTTCTCAGAATCGGTGAACAAACCGGTCGATTCGATCACGTAATCGACCCCCAGGTCCTTCCACGGCAGCTGGCCCGGCTCCTTGGTCGCCATGATGCACTTGATCTTCTGGCCGTTGACCTCCAGCACATCCTCGGCCGCCGCGGACACCGTACCCTTGAACCGGCCGTGGACCGAATCATACTTCATCTGGTAGGCAAAATATTTCGCGTCCGTCACGACATCGACGACCGCCACGACCTCGATCTCTTTGCCCAGGACCCCCTTCTCCACCATCGCCGAAAGAACCTGCCGACCGATCCGACCGAAACCGTTGATCCCAACCTTAACTGCCATAACTCTACCTTACCTTTCTATTTCTGTTTTTACGACCTCACGATCAGGCGAATTATAGCAACATTTGCTATAATGGTCAACATGGAAGAGAACCTTTCCTGGAAAAGTATTTTTTGGGGCGTCTTCTTCTCGCTATTTATCCTTGCGCTGACCTATCTGCTGATCTCGCCGCGCGAGAACACCTTTTTCACCCGTGATAAAAGCGATAAGCTGGCCGAATTTCGGGAAACCAGGGTCGTCGGCCGCCAGGATGGCCGGACCGTTTGGGAGATGGTCGCGGCCGGCGGCTGGTCCGATAAAGCCCAGGAGATCACCCATTTAAGCGGGATCAGCAAGGGGAAGATCCTGAACCGGGAAGGCCGGACGGTGCTGGCCAACCTGACCGCCCCCAACGGCCGGGCCTGGCGGCATAGCGAGGTCGTTGAAGCGGACGGCGGCGTGACCGCCGTTCTTGACCTGGGTAAATTCAGCCGGGTCCCGAAGCAAGAACGGGAGTGGACCAGCCTCCGCGGCGATTCGATCAAGTATTTTCCGACCGAGAAACGGTCCGAGGTCCGGGGCCGGATCAGACTGCAGAAAAAAGAGAGCGTGATCCGGGCCGACGAGCTCAATATCGACCAGGAGAAAAAAACGGCGGTCTTTAACGGCGGGATCAATCTAACGCGGCGGGACAGTGACCTCCGCGCTGCCTCTCTGGAATATTGGGGGGAGACCGAAGCGTTGGCGGCCCGGGGCGAGATCGACCTCCGTTTAAAAGAGAGCCGGACCCGCACCGCCATCCGCTGCGATCGGGCCGATCTGTTTGTCGACCTGAACAAGGATATCGCGCTGCAGGGGAGCCTGGAGGTCGTTCAGGGGAAGAAACGGTCCCGGGCTGAAAGCGGCCTCTACTCGCGCGCGCAACAGAAACTCCGGCTGCGCGGCCGGACCGTAACGGTGCTGGAGAACAAAACAGTGATCAGAGCGGAGGAGATGCTCTATTCTCTCCGGAACGGCGACGCCTGGGCGTCCGGAAACGTGGAAGCGACGCAAAAGGAGCGCCAGGCCCGGTCCGACAGCGCTTTTTACGACGACCGGAACGAAACCGTAACCCTGCAGGGGAACGTCACCCTGAAACGGGGGACCGAATGGCTCCGCTGCCGCCAGGTCACAATCTCGGTCAAGAAAGAGACCTTTGAAGCGCGCGGGGTCGCGGACAGCAGTTTTAACCTCTAAAAGATCAGCTTTTGGCGGCGCATCGCGATGCTTTGCAGTATCCCCAGGCCGGCCAGATTCATGACCAGCGACGACCCTCCGTAGCTTAAGAACGGGAGCGGAATACCGACCACCGGCAAAACGCCCAAAGCCATCCCGACGTTAGCGCCAAAATGGAAAACCAGCATCGTCACGATGCCGTACGCCAGCAGGCGACCAAAACTATCGCGGGCCCCCGCCGCGATCACCAGCCCTCGCCAGACGATCAGTCCGAAAAGGGAGAGGACCAGCAGGGCCCCAAGCAGTCCGAATTCCTCGCCGACCACGGAAAAGATGAAATCGGAGAACTGTTCGGGGATGAACTGCAGCTGGGTCTGCGAACCCTGCAAAAAGCCTTTACCCAGAAAACCGCCGCCACCGATCGCGATCTTACTTTGCAGAGTATGGTAACCGGCACCCAGCGGATCGGCCCCGGGATTTAAAAAAGCGACGATCCGCTGGCGTTGATAAGATTTAAGCATCCCCCAAAGAAAAGGCAACGCGATCCCGACCCCAACATTGGAACCGAGCACGGTCAGCCAGTGAAACCAGCGCGCCTGGGTAAGAAACAGAGCCAGCGCGACCGCCGCCAGATAGATCAACCAGAGCGGAAAGATCGGCCGGAGCAAAAGAGAAATAACCGGGGTGATCAGCAGGATCTGCAGGAGCGGCGCAGTCTCGGCTGCCGCCAGCATCCCCAGCAGAATGGCAAAAAAGACGAGCGCGGTCCCCAGGTCGGGTTGCTTAAAGATCAGGAGAAAAGGCAATCCGACCAGACCAAGTAAAAGCCCGACAGCCCAAACGGAACGGATCCCCCGTTCCCGGGTCAGAAAAGCAGCCAGCGCGATGATCAGGACCAGTTTGGCGATCTCCGACGGTTGAAAGGAAAAAAAACCGAGCTGGAACCAGCGCTGGGCGCCGGACACCCCGGCGCCGGTAAAGAGGATCGCGACCAGCAAAAAGATGACCAGCAGGTAAAGATACGGCGCGGCGGCGCGGAGCCGTTGGTAATCAAGGTAACAAAACAAGCCTAATCCGACGAGACCGAGCAGTAGGGCCAGGCTCTGCTTGGTGACAAAGAGAAAGGGATCGCCGCCTGCCTTCAGCTGCAGCTGATAGGTGGAGCTGAAGATCGCGGCCAGGCCGATCGCCAGCAAAGCGCCGACCGCCGCCCAGAGGAAGAGATCGGACAGCTTAAGCATCCGGAAATTGATCATCGGGTGGTTTCGACCGCGGTCAGCAACGCCCGGGCTTTATTCAGCGTCTCCTGATACTCTTTGGCCGGGACCGAATCGTAGACCAGACCGGCGCCGGCCTGAACGTAGGCCTGGCCGTTCTTGATCAGGATCGTCCTGATCGCGATCCCGGAATCGTGTTCGCCGGAAAAACTGAAGTAACCGACGCAGCCGGCGTACAGTCCGCGCTGGCGGTTCTCCAGCTCATCGATGATCTCCATTGCCCGCACTTTGGGCGCGCCGGAAACGGTGCCGGCCGGAAAAACAGCCCGGACCAGATCGACGGCGTCGCGCCCGCGCTTGAGCTTGCCGCTGACGTTGCTGACGATGTGCATGACGTGGGAATATTTCTCGATCACCATCTCTTCGGTCACCCGAACGCTGCCGTAATCGCAGACCCGGCCAAGATCGTTGCGCCCCAGGTCGACCAGCATGACATGTTCCGCCCTCTCCTTCTTGGAGGCAAGCAGCTCATCGGCCAGTTTCTTGTCTTCGGCTTCGTCCCGACCGCGCGGTCGGGTCCCGGCGATCGGCCGGAGGGTCGCCGTCCCTTTTTCCAGGCGGACCATTACCTCCGGCGAGGAGCCGACGATCTGGGTGTTGCCCAGTTGGAAATAGTACATGTAAGGCGACGGGTTGATCGCCCGGAGCGCGCGGTAAACATTGAAAGGATCGGCCTGGCACCTGGTTTCCAGCCGCTGCGAGAGAACAACTTGAATGATCTCCCCCGCTTTAATGTATTGTCTGGCATGCTGGACCATCTCTTCGTATTCCCGGCGGCTGACATTGCTGCGGAACTTGACCGGCCGCTGCCGATCAGCTTCCAGCTCGGTCGTCCGGAGCGGTTTTTTTAGTTTTGCTTCCAGGGCGGCGATCTGCCGGACGGCCTGCCGGTAAGCCCGGGCCGGATCCCCCTTGATCCGGGCATTAGCAATGATCACGATCCGGTGCTTTAAATGATCAAAAGCGAGCAGCGTTTCGGCCAGAATGAACTGCATCAGCGGCAGGTTCAGATCGTCGGGATTGGCGTTCGGGATCCTTTCGATCTGCCGGACCGCGTCGTAGCTGATATAACCGACCAGTCCGCCGGAAAAACGAGGCAAACCAGCCACCCTGACCGGGCGGTATTTGGCCAGAATTTCTTTGATCTGCGCGAAAGTGCGCGGCCTTTGCACCTCGTTCTTCGGACAGGTCCCCAGGAACGAATAACGGGCGATCTTTTCTCCCCCTTCGACCGATTCGAGGAGAAAGGAGTATGGCCCGGCGATCTTTTTGAACGCCGAGACCGGGGTTTCCATATCGGCCACGATCTCCTTGTAGACCGGGACCAGATTCCCTTTGCGGGCCAAACGCTTGAACTGTGCCAGATCCGGTTTGATCATTTTGTTCGCTCCGTAACGAAACGGGCCAGTTCTGCCAACCGCGCCGCTTTGGGCCCGAACGGCCGCAGGGCCGCCAGCGCCCGCTCCTTTTCCGCCGCCGCCATTTGTCGCGAACGGTTCAGGCCGACAACATACGGAAAACCTTTTTTCACGTCAGACCTGACCGGCTTGCCCAGCTGCGCGGCGGTGGCGGTCACGTCAAGTATATCATCGGCGATCTGAAATGCCATCCCCAGGTGCTCCGCGTAGGCGGTCAGCGCCTTAAGCTGGCGGCCGGTCGCGCCGCAGAGCTGCGCCGCCCCCCGAACGCACGCGCTTAGAAGCGCGGCTGTTTTCCAGCGGTGGATCGCCCGCAATTTCTGAAGGGTTAAGCGCCGCTGCGGCGCCGTGACGTCCGCTACCTGGCCTTCGACCACCGTCAGCGCAGCTTGCGCCAGCTCCAGCACGGCGGCCGGCCGGTCGGCAATGATCGCAAAGGCTAAAGTGTTGAGCGCGTCCCCGGCCAGGATCGCCAGGGCTTCACCGTAGACTTTATGACAGGTCGGCTTGCCGCGCCGCAACTGCGAGTCGTCCATCGCCGGCAGATCGTCATGAATTAAGGTAAAGGTATGGATCATTTCCACGGCGCAGGCGAACGGCAAGACCTTTTTAGCCGGCTTGCCCAGCGCCTGGGCCACGGCCAGGCAGAGGATCGGCCGAAACCGTTTCCCGCCGGCAAAAACCGAGTAACGCATCGCCCTGGCCAGTTTGCTTTTCCTGGGGAGGTAGCGATCGAGCGCCCGGTTAACGTCTGACAGTGATCCCTTTTCGCTCAAGATGATCTTTGATCTCCTTAATGGTCAATTCCCGGTAATGCAGCAGCGAGGCGAGCAACGCGGCATCGGCCCGCCCCTTGAGGAAAGCGTCATGAATGTGCTCGATCTTCCCGGCCCCGCCGGAAGCGATGACCGGAATATTGGTCGCGTCTTTGATCGCCCGGGTCAAATCGAGGTCGTAACCGTCTTTGGTCCCGTCCCGGTCCATGCTCGTTAACAGGATCTCGCCGGCGCCGAGCTGCTCACCTTTTTTCGCCCACTCGACCGCGTCGAGCCCGGTCGGTGTCCGCCCACCATGGGTATATACTTCCCATCTCGTTACTCGTTCCTCGTTACCCGTTACTCTCTTGGCATCGATCGCCAGGACCACGCACTGGCTGCCGAATTTGGCTGCGCCCTTTTCGATCAAGGCCGGATCTTTGACCGCCGCGGTGTTAACGGAAACTTTATCGGCCCCGCTCGCCAGGATCTCCCGCATCGTCTCTACGTCATTGATCCCGCCGCCGACCGTAAAGGGGATAAAGATCTTTTCAGATACTTTTTTGACCACTTCGATCATGATGAAGCGCTTGTCGGACGAAGCGGTAATATCGAGGAAGACCAGCTCGTCGGCCCCGGCTCGGTCATATAACGCGGCCAGCTCGACCGGATCGCCGGCATCCCGGAGTTCAACGAATTTTGTCCCTTTAACAACGCGCCCTTCGGTCACATCGAGGCAGGGAATGATCCTTTTAGCCAGCATTTTCCCAATTATAATGCCTTTATCGTGATAATGAAAGCCTGAAATTATTTACTATTTACGCTGAAATATCTATGTCAATCCGCACAACCTGGTTTTGCTTTATAGCGGATAATCTGGAGGCGAATTTAGATGGGATTACGATTAGTATTGAGCGGATTAGGCCGGGGCAGCGTTTTCGGCCCTAAACGCTTTTTAGCCGTCCATAATCCTTTTGATGGAGATATGGGTAAAGCCGGAGATCCGTATTTGAATTGGCACTCATTAGCTAAACTTTCCCACCGAAAATCTCCAGAAGTAAGAAAGTCGGTAACCGACAATCTGGCCGGCAGATTGAATGCCCGTTTTCAACCTTTCCTCATTGAATTATTTGATGCCAAGGTGGTTCACAGCGCTTTAATTCAAGCTGCGAAACGGTTTATTGCACCAGCGGGACACGGCTTGATCCCTGAAGCGATCGAAGCCGATTTTTATCGTTGTTTTACCAAATCGGCCGGGGACCTGACTGCTGCCGATCTCAAAGAGCTATATGCCGAGGATGTTAGAGATAAGATTATTAGCAGCCATCTTCTGTTGTTTTTGGGCCAGCACCCTAATACACCGAGAAAAGTCCTCTGCGAGATACTTAGTCCCAACATAGATAATTCATTAGCTCATAAGTATGAATATGCAGTAAAACTAGCTTATCAAAGAGTGGAAGCGAGCTTATCGACGGCTGAGTTGGATGAGATCAGCGTTAATCTGAACCAAATCAACGATTTCGTAAAACTACTGATCGCGAAACATCCTAGAGCCTCAAGAAATTTGCTCCTCCGGCTGGTAAACGATGCTCCCCACTCGACTGTTCGCCAAAATGTATTTAGGGATTGGGGAATGCATCGACAGGTTGCCTACGACCGGATATGGCATACATTAAAGGAGGATGAGCTTTCAGCTTTATTAGCCTTCAGTGAAGACCGGCCGCTGAAGCCATTTCAGGATAGGATAATTAAACATCCGCGAACACCGAAAACCGCCATTCGGCACATATTATTTGAAGCAGCGGCGGTCGATAGTTGGCATGTTCTAGATGAGTTAAAAAGGACGGCGTTTGATATCCTTAAAGACGATCTTTCTGGGTTCGAGCTGTTGGCTGTAGCGCAGCTCTCGCTGGATCACCGCTGTCGGCATTTAGCAGAAGTTGTTATCCAATACTCAAAAACACCGGCGGACACAATAGCGCAATTAATAGAACGACATTTCCCTAAATCAGAAAAGACAGGGATCGGTTACACGGAGAAAGAATGGGAAGATATCCCGTACGACACATGTTGCAGTAACCTTAATGACGCGGCCTGGGCGGTTGCCTTATTGCAACATCAGGGGCTGGAAAAACAAAGGGCGATAGTTGCACAGCTGCCGGCTTTCCAGCGCGGATTAATTGAAAGTTATCTGGCAAACGAAACGGCTAATGCTTGAGTAAGTATTTATCGATCTTTGCCCACGAAGTATTGACCACGTCGTCCTCCGTCAGGCCGGCGGCTTTTACCACTTTCAGCGCCTCGGTAAAATCACCGACCATCGGCGCGATGTGCGAGTCGGTCCCCAGCACCACTTTCCAGCCCTGGCGCTTGATTTCCCGGGCAAAAGCGAGGCTATTGTCGCCGCTCCCGGGGCGGGAAAGGGGCGAACTGTTATTGATCTCGATCAGCACCCCGCGTGCCTTGGCCGCGGCGACCGTCTCCGGAATATTGAGCGGGTATTTGGCGTTCTCCGGATGGGCGATGATCTTGACCGCCGGGTTTTTCAGCGCCCGGAGGAGGACATCCGTGTTCTGCCGTTCGCCCTGGTTATCGTAGCCGACCCGGGGATGCATGGCGACGATCACGACCTGCAGGCCGCCCCACTCCAGCGTTTCCCGGTCGAGATCGATCTCCCCCTGCTTGTTGATGATGTTCGCCTCCGCCCCGCGCAGAAGGCGGACCCCGTTCATTTTTTCCGGGATCATCCGCATGTTGGCAAAATGGTAGAAATGGGGGGCGCCGGGCATCGCCGGACCGTGGTCGGTCACGGCCAGACCGCTTAAACCGATCTTTTTTGCCTGGCGGACGTATTCTTCAATGGTGGAATAAGCGTGGCCCGAGGAGACGGTGTGGACGTGCAGGTCGCAGACCAGCTTCACTGCAACTTTTCCATTTCTTCGTCGGAAATGTCAAAATTGGCATGGACGGCCTGGATATCGTCCTGCTCCTCAAGCTTATTGATCAGGTTCATCAGCTTCTGCGCCGGCTCACCGGTCACTTTGACATTAGTATCGGCGACCATCGTCACTTCGGCCTCGGTCGGCGTGAACCCTTTGGCTTTGAGCGCGTCGCGGACCGCCTCGAATTGCTCCGGCGCGGTCAGGACCTCCACGGTCGACTCGCCGCTCTGGATGTCTTCTGCCCCAGCGTCGATCGCCGTCATGGTCAGGCTTTCTTCGTCGATCCCGGCTTTGTCAAAAACTATGCTCCCCTTGCGCTTGAACATATAGGAAACGCTGCCGGAGGCGCCAAGATTCCCGCCCCCTTTTTCAAAAATGTTGCGAACTTCGCCGACCGCCCGGTTCCGGTTGTCGGTCAGGACTTCGATGATCATCGCCACGCCGCCCGGCCCGAAGCCTTCGTAGGTCAGCTCTTCCATCGCGACCGCTCCGGCCCCGGTCGCCTTGTCGATCGCCCGTTTGATATTATCATTGGGCATGTTCGCCGCTTTGGCCTTATCGATCGCCAGGCGAAGCCGGGGATTACCGGCCGGGTCGCCGCCGCCGATCCGGGCGGCCGAAGCGATCTCGCGGATGATCTTGGTAAAGACCTTGCCGCGGGCGGCGTCGGTCTTCGCCTTGGAGCGTTTGATCGTTGCCCATTTAGAATGGCCGGACATCAGGCGAGCTCCCCATCATTGAGCAGACTGCGGTACAACTCGACAAAGCGCTTGCTCCCCTTCCCCGAGCGCATTTCCATCGCGGAGCGCGGGTGCTGGTTGAGGATGCCGGTGATCATGTCAGGGATCATGTACCCCCACTCGATCTGCTGCCGGAGCGGAATGAACTCTTTTTCGATGATCTCCAGGATCGGATCGAGCTTGAATTTGGGATTCTTGAGAAAAGCGAGCAGCAGCTCCAGCGGGCAATTACCGGCCGCCCGGCCGATCCCGTAGATCGTCGCGTCGAGGTAATTTGCCCCCTTGCGGACCGCTTCGATCGTGTTGGCAAAGCCGAGCTGCTGGTTGTTGTGGCAATGAATGCCGACTTCGATCCCCTTCGGATTAAGGATCCCCTTATAAAGGTTGGTCAGAAAATGGATCTGCTCGGAGAACATCGCTCCAAAACTGTCGACCACGTAAACCGCCTTGAGCGGACACTCGGCCAGCTGCTTGAGCCCTTCTTCCAGGTCCGGAACCAAAGCGGTTGAGACCGCCATGATGTTGACCGTTGTTTCGTACCCTTTGTCGGCGCACTGTTTGACCAGGGCGATCGCCTTGTCGATATCCTTGACATAGCAGGCGACCCGCATCAGGTCGACCACGCTATCCTTTTTGAGCGGAATATCTTCGGCGTCGACCCGGCCGATGTCGACCATGGCGGAGAGCTTGGACTTGGACTCGATCCCGTCGATCATCCGCCGGACAAAAGCTTCTTCCAGGAACTTGGTCTCGCCAAATTTCCCGGCAGTGAAGTACTTTTTGGATGCGCGGTAACCGAGCTCGATGTAGTCAACCCCGGCGGCAGAACACGCCTGGTAAACGGCGCGGACCAGCCGGTCATCAAAAAGGTGGTCATTGATCAGACCACCATCGCGAATGGTGCAATCGAGCACCTTGATCTCAGGACGGTACATTATGCTCTATTATAGCGCAGAGAGGCCGACCTTGGCCAGCGCTTTCATGTAGAGGGAGACATACTGCTTGGCCGAGGCGTCCCAGGAGTAATCAAGGTCCATGATCTTGGTCTGCAGCGGGACCCAGAGCATTTTCTTATGATACGTTTCGACCGCCCGCTTGACCGCCGCCAGCAGCGCTTTGGCCGAATAATCGGTAAAGACGAAACCCTCGCCCTCGGCCGTCTTTGCGTTAAAATCGTGGACGGTGTCGGCCAGTCCGCCGGTCTTACGGACGATCGGCACGGTCCCGTACTTGAAGCTGATCAGCTGGCCGAGGCCGCACGGCTCATACCGGCTCGGCATCAGGAACAGGTCGGCCCCGGCATAGATCAGTTCCGCCTGGGCAGCGTCAAATTTAAGGTTGATCCCCAGCTGATCGGGATACTTCTTCTTTAATTCGGTCAGCAGCTCATGGTATTTTTTATCACCGGTCCCGAGCACGACGAACTGGCAGCCGAGCTTCATCATCCCTTCCAGTGCTCCGGCCAGGATATCAAGCCCTTTCTGGTCGGCCAGCCGGGCGATCATTCCGATCACCGGGGCCTCTTTCTTCTGCGGCAGGCTGTTGGCCTTTTGCAGCGCCAGTTTGTTTTCCGCTTTTAAGACGATCGTGGCCGGACTGAACCGCTTGGGGATATTCTGGTCGGTGGCCGGGTTCCAGAGGTCATAATCGATCCCGTTAATGATCCCGTACAGGTCGTGTGCCCGGGCCCGCAGCAGCCCGTCGAGACCGCAGCCATACTCGGCGGTCTGGATCTCCCGGGCGTAAGTCGGCGAAACGGTATTAATGACGTCCGCGTAAACGAACCCGGCTTTAGCCAGCGCCAGGTGGTCCCAGAACTCCAGGCCGTCCTGTTTGAAGACCTCCCAGCCGAAGCCGGTCGCCGGCAGTTTGTTCTTGTCGAACATCCCCAGATATCCCAGATTGTGGACCGAATACACGGTCGCGATCCGCTGCAACGAGGGATCAGCCTTGTACTTAAGCTTAAGATACATGATGACCAGCGCCGACTGCCAGTCGTTGCAATGGATAACGTCGGGCTTCCAGCGAAGCTGTTTCAACAGCGGGAACGCTCCCTGACAGAAAGCCGCGAACCGCTCCAGATTATCGGGATAATCAATCCCGCCGGGGAGCTGGTACAATCCCGCCCGGGAGCCAAAATACCGCTGGTCCTCGAAGAAAAAGACCGGAAAACCGGGGTCGATCGCGGTCGGCACGTCCTTATAACGGGGAGTATATACGCGGATATCATGACCGATCTCCTTGAGCGCCTTGGGGAGCGCTCCGGCGACGTCGGCCAGGCCGCCCGTTTTGGAGAACGGGACGATCTCTGAAGTAACGTAAAGGATCTTCATATGATCGAATCGATCTTTTCGACGTAACGGGCGATCAGCTTTTGCACGGTCCGATCGTTGTCCGCCTCGGCGCAGACGTGGATGATCGGCCGCGCCGGATCGGGGAGGATCAGGACCCAGTCCTCGCCGTCAAAGATCTTGACCCCGTCGGTCAGGTCGACTTCCTCATCTTTGACCTCGTCGATGATCGTGCGCAAAACGGTCCCTTTCTTTTCCGGGGCGCAGGAGACATCCTTGCAGGTCATAACGATCCGCGGCACCGCGGCCGAGACGGCCGAGAGTTTTTCCTTGGTCCGGGCCAGCAGTTCCAGCAGTTTGATCGTGGTGAACATAGCGTCAAAGGCTGGTTGAAACTCCGGGAAGATAAAACCACCCAGATTTTCCCCCATCATGCTGATCCCCGGCCGGGAAGAAGCGTCCATCATATCGCGAACGCTGGTCTTGGTCCGGATAATCTGAAAATTGAACTGTTGAGCCAGCTGATCGAGCACCCGACTGGCTTTGACCGGCACGGCGATCTGGGCTTGTTTTGTCGCTTTGGCGACCAGCAGGGCCATGACCGCCAGCTCCTGATCGCCGCGCAGCAGCGCCCCCCGCTCATCGCAGAGAAAGACCTTTTCCGCGCCGGTGTCCAGCATCACGCCCAGGTCGGCGCCGAGCGACTTGACGATCTGCGACAACTGGTCGAGCGCCTTTTCGAACGCCTGCCTGGTCTTGGTGATCTTGGTTTCGTCGATGTGGGCGTTGACGGCGATGACCTCGATCCCCAGATCGCCGAGGATCGACGGGAAGATCGACGACGCGGAGCTGTAGGCGTAGTCGACGACCACCTTGAAGCGGGCGTTGCTGATCGCTTCGCGGTCGACCCCGCTGAGCGCTCCCTCTTTGTACGATTCCGCCACCCGATGGAACGGGAAGCTCAGTTCCCCGGTCGCCTCGACCCCGACGCGGCGGTATTCCTCGCTGGCGTAGACCCGTTCGATCTTTTTCTCCCGGGCGGAGGTCAGGTCCATCCCGTTCTCGTCAAAGAACTTAATGTCGATCACCTGCGGATCGTAGGGTGATTTGCGGACGTGGAAGCCGCCGCGGCTTTTAAGCGCCTTGAGCTCGTAGCGGTTGACCGGGATCGGGACTTCTTCCAGGTTGGAGACGTTGACCCCGGCCGAAAGAACTCCGGCGATCAGCGCCCGGTAGATCATCCGCGACGATTTATGCGAATCACGGGAGGTGGAAATGTGCGCCCCCTGACCCAGGACCGCGCCGTAAGCGGCGCCGAGCGCCGCGGCGAACTCCGGCGTCAGTTCGACATTGCAGAGGCCGGTGACGCCGTAAGGGCCGAAAATGCTCCGGCTCCAGCGTTCGCGCCAAACCATTGAGCGGGAAACCGTCGCCCCCGCCTCGATCACTTTATGCGGCCAGACCTTGACATACGGTTTGAGATTGACATCCTTGCCGAGGTGACACTCTTCGCCGATGACCGTCCCTTCTTCCAGGAGGCTCCGGTCGCCGACCACGCTCCTGCGGGCGACGATCGCCTGCTCCAATTGCGCTTCCGCGCCGATCGTCACGTCGTCCCAGATGACGCTGTGGCGCAATCTGGCCCCCGGGCCGATCCGGCAGTTCCGGCCGATCGAGACCTCGGCCAGCAGGGCATCGGCGGCCACGGTCGTCCCCGCGCCGATGATCACGGTCCCCTCACGCCGCACGGTCGGATCGACCGCCGCGTCACTGGCGATCTGGAACTTTTTTGCGCCGGCGATCTCGGCGTGGACCCGGGCGTATTCCGCCAGACTGCCGATATCTTTCCAGACCCCATCCGCGACGTACCCGTACAGCGGTTTTTTGTCGGTCAACAAGCGGGGGAACAGGTCCTGGCTGAAATCGAACGACCGGCCGGCCGGAATCGCCGCCAGAACAGCCTGGTCCAGAACGTAGATCCCGCAGTTGATCGTATCGGAAAAGACCTCACTCCAGGACGGTTTTTCCAGGAAGCGCTTGATCCGGCCCTCTTTATCGGTGATGACGATCCCGTACGGCAAAGGATTGGCTACCCGGGTCAAGACCAGGGTGGCCAGCGCTTGCTTTTGCCGGTGGTACCGGGTGACCGCCTCCAGGTCAAAATCGGTGATCAGATCGGCGCTGATGATCAAGATCGGCTCGTCCTTGTCGGGAAAATTCTGGGCCGCGAACTTGACCGCCCCGGCGGTGCCGTAATCTTCTTTGGCCTCGGCATAAGTAAGATCGACCCCGAAGGCGGAACCGTCGCCAAAGTAACTCTTGATCGACTCCGGCTGGTGATAAAGAAGGGCGGTGATATCCTTGAACTTGTGCTTGCGGAGGAGGTAGATCACATATTCCATCAGCGGCTGGTTGGCGACCGGCACCATCGGCTTGGGAATATTGACCGTTAACGGATGAAGTCTGGTCCCCAGCCCGCCGGCCAGGACGATCGCTCTCAAGCGTACACCATATAATCGACCTCGGGGAAGATGTTGTCCAGCCATTCGAGCTGACCCAGATAAGGGAGGTCGATCGCGTTGGCCCTGATCCCGTCGTACAGTTTGGAGAACCGCTCAATGTGGTCTTTGGTCCGTTTATAAGCGTATGGCGGGCAGGTCCCGGTCTTGAAAATGAACGCCCAGTCCGAGGACTGCGCCAGCAGGAGCTCGCGCACCGACTGGTTCAGCGCGCGGCGCAGATCGCCGGTGGCGTGCGGGTAACTTTGCGCCAGTTCGACCATCCGGTCGGCCGCTTTGTGCAGATAGCGGTAGAGCCAGTCGTTGCTCCCGTTGAGCCAGACCTCGGCGTACCCTTTATACCCCCAGGATGACTGCGAGGGGGTGACGATCTGATTGCGCGGATAGCGGTCCAGATATTCCGACGGCGTGATCAGCTGGACCGTTGTCTGATCAAAATGGATCTTGCGGAGGAGAAAATTCAGCCAGGCCGGTCCTTCGTACCACCAGTGCCCGTAGAGCTCGGCGTCATAAGGCGAAACGATGATCGGCTTCTTGCCCAGCCAATCGTACAGGTGTTCGACCTGCTTTTCCCGGTTGAACAGAAAGTTGCCGGCGTGGTCTGCTGCCCTTTCCAGCGCCGCCCGCTCGTGATAGGGCTGTTTGAAAGCCAGTTCGACGTTCCCGGTGATCCGAAAATACTTGATCCCGGTGTTGATCCTGGTCCCGTCAACATGGATGTACGGCCGGATATAATCGTAATCAAGGTCAAAGCCGATGTCGCGGTAGAACTCGCGGTATTGATAATCGCCCGGATAACCCTCGGCGGCGCTCCAGACCGCTTTTGATGATTCCATGTCGCGGCCGAAAGCGGCGACCCCGGATTTACAGTAAACCGGCGCGAACACGCCGTACTTAGGTCGGGGCGTACCGTGTAAGATACCGTGAGTATCGACCAGAAAAAAGCGGATCCCCGCCTCTTTGAGGAATTCGTCATGTCCCGGCTGGTAGCCGCACTCCGGCAGCCAGATGCCGCGCGCCTTGCGGCCGAAAAGTTTTTCGTACTGAGCCGCCGCGATCATGATCTGCGCCCGGACCGCTTTGGGATTGACCTCCATCAGCGGCAAAAAACCGTGGGTGGCGCCGCAGGTGATGATCTCCAGCTTTCCCAGGTCCTGGAACTTTTTGAAAGCCGTGACCAGATTGCGGCCATACCGGTTGACGAACAGTTCCCGCGCTTCCTGAAATAGCCGATGATACATCCGGGCCAGCTCGTGGAACTCCGCCTGCCAGCGGGTCCGTTCCAGCTCTTTTTCGGTTAATTCGATCAGCTTGTCCAGGTGCTGGACATAACGGTCCTGCAATAAGGGGTCAACGAACATCGAGGCGAGCGTCGGCGTGATCGACATCGTCAAGCGGAAATCGACTCCGTCGTTCAATAAGCCCTCAAAGACCTTTAAGAGCGGCAGATAGGTTTCGGTGATCGCCTCGTAGAACCAATCCTCCTCCAGAAAATCCTCGTGCTCGGGATGCCGCACGAAAGGGAGATGAGCATGGAGGACTAAGGCCAGGTAACCTTTTTCCATCCTTAATCCGTTTTTCTTTCGACCTGCGGGATTATTTTGCGGCGCTCGGCCCCGTCATCGCGGATCGCTTCGATCGGAATGACCTGTTTTCCATCAGGGAGTGAGAAACGGAGGGAAAAGGTCCCGTCCGGGCGCAGGTCGATCTTATGCCCCTGGACGGTCACGGTCGCGGACGGTTCCGTCGCGCCGTAAACGATCAACTCGCAATTGGCCATCAACCAAAATGGCCTTTCCCCCATGACCCGGGCCGGCGAACTGAGACTGCTGACCCAACCGGAAGAAGATTCCTGTTCCAGCCGGCGGCGCATCAATTCGCGGATCTCCTCGGAGCCGCGGCCGATCCCAAAACCACCGGAGAGCGCGTACATCCGCTCCCAATCCGGGGTCAGCCACTGTTCGTCGATCACGTCGGACATCCGGTCAAGCGGCGTGGTAACGTAATTGGAGCGGGCAGCGGCAATGAAGCGCCCATCCGGGGTCAAGAAACCGATGTCAACGCAATAGGTCCGGTTCGGTTCCGGCACCTTAAGGTACCAGCTGCGGGCGCCGCCATCAATAATGACATCGAAGGAATGCCAGCCGGCGGTCTCGTAAACGCGCAAAACTTCCCGGCTCCGGTCCAACTGCTCCTGGCCGATCTCCCGGGCGATCTCACCGCGCCGCCGGCCGTTGACCTCCCAATAGGCGTAGAGCCAGTACGGATCGCGGACCAGCAAAACGATCTTGTTGTCATCGTAACCGCCGGGGAACTCCCACGGTTTATTTTCGGTGAATTTCTGAATGACCGGACCAGCGTAATATTTGCTCTCTTCAACCTGCTGGTCGGCTGGGGCGGGCTTGAGCGGCAGCTCGATGACAGGCTTTTTTTTGCGGATCACCCGACGCCGGGTAGTTGTTTTCCTGGCCGGTTTATCTTTAGCGGTTGGCACCGCTTTTTTTCTGGGCGGCATTATCCCCCTACCTTACAAAACGAACGGAATTGGTCGTCCCCTGATCATTGCCGATCTGCTGTTCGGCGGCCGGATCGTTGAGCCAGGAACCGTCGGCAATGAACTTGTACTGGTACTCACCCGGTTCCAGGCTGACATCCGCCTTCCATTCACCACTGCGGGCATGCTTCATGACGATCGCCCCCTGCTCCCAACCGGTAAAATTACCGGCCAATTTAACCTCTTGCGCTGCGGTCGGCGCGGTGAACTTGAAAGCAACCTTTTTCTTGCGGGCCATTACACTTTCACCTCCCGAAGATATTTCGCGGCTTCTTCCGGAGCGGTCGGGTTGATGTACAGACCGGACCCCCATTCGAAACCGGCCTGCTTGGTCAGGCGCGGGATGATCTCGATGTGCCAGTGGAAATCATACTGGATCGTTCCCCAGTAATCGGGCTTCCCCGGCCGCGGAACCGAATTGGGCGCGGTGTGGAGAACGTAATTGTAGGGCGGATCGTTCAGCGTTTTGCGCAGCCTGGTCAGGACATCCTTGAGACAGCGCGCCAGCTGGAGGCGCTCCTCGTCGGGCATGATCTGGAAACCGTGTTCGTGCCGCCGCGGCATCAGCCAGAGCTCGAAGGGAAAGCGCGAAGCGAACGGCGCAAAGACGACAAAATACTCATTCTCGTAAACCAGCCGCTCGCCCGAGCCGAGCTCCTGCCGGATCATGTCGCAAAAGATGCAGCGCTCTTTCTCCTGGAAATAGCTGCGGGAATTGGACAGCTCCAGTTTGATGTAGCGCGGCGTGATCGGGGTAGCGATCAGCTGGGAGTGCGGGTGCGCCAGCGAAGCGCCGGCGGCGGTCCCGTAGTTCTTGAAGACCAGGATATAGCGGAAGCGTTTGTCCTTTTCCAGGTCGGTGATCCGCTGTTTGTACGCCCAGAGGATCTTTTCGACATGTTCGTCCGGTAGATCGGGGATGTTCTGGTTATGCTTGGGGGTTTCGACGATCACTTCGTGGGCGCCGATCCCGCTCATCATGTCGTAGATCCCCATGCCGGTCCGGTTGACGTCGCCTTCGATGATCAGGGCCGGGAACTTGTTCGGAATAACCCGGACGTCCCAGCCGGTGGTATTGGGGAGAGAGGCGGCTTTGCGCCAGGCGATTATCTCGGCCGGCGTTTTGGCCTCGTTACCGTCGCAAAACGGACAGAACTTCGTCTCCGCCTGCTCCGCGGCAACGGTGGTCCCGCCAAAGTCGGTCGGCCGGCGTCCGCGTTCGGTCGAAACCACTACCCAGCGGTCGGAAATCGGGTCTTTACGCAATTCAGGCATTGATTTTCCTCCTAACCATTATTCCTCGATCCGAATGACGATCTTGACCCGCCAACTGACGTTTGGTTCGAGCTGCAGGCGCCAGTTCGGCAGGACGACCGAACTCTGGTAGGTCCGCTCAAAACCGGACTCGGACTGTGACACGGTTTCCACAGGAAAACGCCAAAAATCAGCAGGCCGATCAAGTTCGAATGATACACTAAAGCCTTTCCATTTGTCAACGAGCTTAAGGCCGGTCCGGGACTCGCTGACCCCTTTACTGGCCAGCGTCCGATCGGTCAGCGTCTCGCCCGGAATCTCATAATAACGATCGTCGGCCCGGCCGGCCAGCAGGGAAAAATTGAACTCGGAACCGAACCAGGCACTGAGCTCTTCCTGGCCCAGATTGGTCAGCTCGTAATTTATCGTCACGATCGATTGCTTGGCGCAGATGGTGACCTCCTTTTCCAGCCGGACCGGCACGCCGCCGACCTGGCCGGTGCGGCGGAGGAGCAGCCCGACCTCGTTACCGCGACGTTTAGGGAGGTATTCGAACGGGGCGGTGGTAAAATCGCCCAGCTCCTGATACTTGGCCCGGCTAAATCCTTCCAGCTCGGTCCCGTCGGCCAGAAAGTGGTCGAGCAAGGAGATCCGGCGATGCCAGTCGTAATCGAGCGCCCGCTCCAAACCTTCTTCCTTGGACTTAACGATCTCGTGGATCGAACTGACCCCGCTCCCGCCCCCGCGCGCCGCGTGCTTGAGCTTGTCGTGGTAAACCTCCTCGCGGCGAGCGAGCGTGTTGATCAGATTAAAGGCTTTCGGTTTGTAATCAAGCTCGAACAGGGCGCCGCCGTAGGCCGGCGCAAAATATAAATTGAGCAGGTTGTTGGTCAGGATGACCTCGTCGTGCCCATCCTTGTCGAAATCGGTCACGGCGATCTCGGCATAATTGTCCTTACCGCGCGCGTAGCGGTCCATCAGGACCTCGGCCTTGATCAGGTGCTCGTAGACCGCGTGACGCAGGTAATTAAGGTAGAGCCCGCCAAAAACCCCGTGCCAGTAGGCGCAGTTGCATTGGCCCTGGTAAAGTTCCTCCTTGGCCGCCTGGAGGCGCGCGTCGCGCTCCTGTTCGCCGATCAGCGATTTGCCCTGTTTAAGCGTCTGCAGTTTTTGACTGACCTGCAGCATCTTCTTGTGCATGTTGTTCGCCTCGGGATATTTGACGAAGAAGTTGCGGAAGAACCCGCCCTTAAAGAACTGACTGTACTCCTCGAATTTACCATGCTGCTTGAGCTCGTTGATGATCCGGTCAAGTTTCTTGGCCGAAGCGGTCGGCAGCGACCACTCCATCATCTCAAAGTAGGAGGCGGTCGGCAGATAGACCCGGCCGCGCGGCGGGACGCTGTCCAGATATTCGGAAAAGGTCTGCGACTCGATCCAGCTATTATTATCTTCGATCAGGGTCAGCAGCTTTTCCAGGTAGCCCTCCTCAAAGACCCATTTATAGGTCCCGGGCCAGACCCCGAACTTTTCACCGTCGTCGGCCAGGATCGCCGCCTGGTCGCCGCTCTCGGTGGCAAGGCTGTGCAGGTACCGGATCGTCTCTTCCGGCAGTTTAAAGGGGATCAGGTAACGGAGCTGCTTGCTGATCGGGAAGATCTTAAGCTCGGCGCCGGCTTCTTCCGTCACGTAGTGGCCGAGCAGTTGTTCCGGCGGCAGGCCGGCGGACAGAAAATGCTGGTCGTCGACCATGACATATTCGATCCCGGTCTGCGCCAGGACCTTGGGGAGATGCGGCTCCCAGATCCGTTCCGTCAGCCAGAGACCGCGCGGCGCCAGGCCGAAATGCTCTTTGATAAAACGGTTCGACATAGCGATCTGCCCGACCTTGTCCTCGTCGGGGATAATGGGAATGATCGGCTCGTAATAACCGGCGGTGATCACTTCCAGCTGGCCGCGCTTGACCAGTTTTTTCAGGTAATCGATGAATTCAGGATGTTTGGCCAGGAACCAGTCGTAAAGGATGCCGCTGTAGTGGACGGCAAATTTGATCCGCGGGTGAGCGTCCATCACCTGAATGAACGGTAAATATGAACGTTCGTAGGCTTCGTCGAGCACGTGACTGAAATTACCGACCGGCTGATGGCAATGGACCCCGAAAAGAAATTTAACCTTTTTCAAACGTACCACTGCTCCTCTTTATAGGTTTCGCTCGGGACCGCGACGGTCACGCCCCCGCCGCGGGGCCAGCGCTCGATCTCCTGCCCTTCCTTATAAACGACGACCACGAACTCGATCTGCTGATTGGTGACGGCGCCCAGCTCAGCGAACGGCAGCCCCAGTTCGATGATCCGGCCGACGCCAAAGCTAGTAAGTTCGCCGGCCGGCTCGTAATCGTGGCTCTCGGTCGGACGATACAACCGGAGGTGGTAGCGCTGATCGGCGGCGTCGTAGTTCAGTTCGACCTTCCGGTCCTGCGGCGCCAGGGTCAACACGGCGAACGAGAACCGGCGTAATTCCTCGAGCGGCAGGACAAAATTAACATCGAGCCGGACGAACAGGGTGTTCATGCTGAAACCCCAGTAGAAACCCTTGAGCAGGGTCTCGATCTGGTGCATCGCTCCTTTGGCCCGGTTAATGTCGAAATGCCCGGCCGGCAGCCACTCGTAGTAATTGGTGATCTCGCCGTCGAGGACCGGCTGGAGCAGATAGACCGGCTCCTTGAGCGGCCGGATGGCGCGGACCTGTTTGATCGGCGCTTCCAGATACTTGGGCGGCTTGCGGCCGATCAGGCTGTAAACATTTTGCAGGTGCTTGCGGAAGAGGGCGTCAAAGACCGCGTCGTTCTCCGACGAATGGTCGTCGCCGTACCACCAGCACCAATCCGATCCTTCGGCGATATAGAGCTCCTGCCAGGCGGTCGGATTGTCGGTGCCGTCCAGCGCCAGACGGGCTTTATTCAGGTAGTCCCAGGCCAGATTATCCTCGTCATGCCCGATCCAGATCCGGAAATTATTATTGATCCAGGAGCCGGCAAATAGGCGCGGCAGGTGGCGCTGGGGCGGATTTTCCCGCAGATAGTCGGACACCTTGACCGTGCGGACCTGCGGATCGCCGGCCAGTCGACCGTAGAAAGCCTCCAGGAACTCTTTTCCCCCGCCGGGGTAAAATTCCCAGGCGTTCTCACCGTCCAAAATGACGGAGGCCAGGTATTGGCGGTTATCATCCGGCAGACTGATCCGAATGTTGTTCAGGTGCGAAGAAAAGTCGGTCAGCGCGTCCTGGACCTTCCAGCGGTTGTAAACGAACCCGATCTGATCGGACAGAAAATGATTGCGAAAAACCATCGCCACCAAGGTCCCGTCCTGCTCCACCAGGTACGGCTGATAAAGTTCGGCCGCCCCCAGGTTCCGCTGTCTCTGTTCGATCTTATTCAGGGTCCGCTCCAGGATCGCTTCGTCGGTTGCCAGCCACTTGATCCCCTCCCGGGCGACCAGCGGAATGACCTGCTCCGAGACCGACCCTTCCGACGGCCACATCCCCTCCGGCCGGCGGCCAAACCGCTGTTCGTGAAACTCGACCGCCATTTTGATCTGAGCGGCAGCATCAGCCGGATGCTGGAAAGCGGATTCCGGCAGCTTGATACACGGCAGCGCTTCCCGGGCGACATTGGTATCGCAGAGGAGCGGCAGGATCGGGTGATAGAACGGGGTCGTGGTCAGCTCGATCTGCCCCCGCTCGCTCAGCTCCCGGTACTTGGGAATGACCTTGCCCATCACTTCGAACTGCTTGGCGATGACCGCGCTTTTGTCTTCCGCGGTAAAGTATTTCCCCTTGGCGATCAAACCCTTGATCACCGGGTCCTCGTTCCGGTAGATAAAACCGAACCAGGCCAGGTTGAACCAGACCTGCAGGTCAAGCAATTCCTGGTGCGAAAACCGGGCCGCCACTCTGGCCAGCTCGGCCGGCGGGACAAATCGTCCGCGCTTCAACAGTAGATCCTGATAGCGCTGGTACGGATTGATCATGATGTCCCAGTTCGCCATGAAGAAGTTCTGCAGGATAAAGACCCGGTCATCCAGCGACAGATCGGACGGCTCGCGCCGGGTCAGCTCCAAAAAACGGTCGCTGACCCGGTTGTTGACGTAATCTTCGACCTGCAGGAGGAGCGACGGGACGAGGTTGAAGGTCGCTTTGACTTCGGGAAAACGGTCCAGGACCGCGACCATGTCGTAGTAATCCTTAACGGCATGCAGGCGGACCCAGGGGAGAATGTACTCGCCTGTCACCAGGTCCTTGTAGAACGGCTGGTGCATGTGCCAGATCAGCGCCAGTGAAAGAGGCTGACAGCTCATCGGTTATTTGGACTGCATGGCAATCCCTTTGTTGATCACCCACATCGTGAACAGGAGCGCGATTATGGTGATAAAGATGATCGTCCCGCAAATGATCAGCGTGATCAAAATGGCAGTATTCAACCCGTCACCTCCTTCCGGTCTATTCTTGCGGCGGGAGCACTTTGGGCGGCCGGCCGTACACCTGCTCGAACAAGCCGGCGTAGCTATCCTTGCCGCTGAGCAAGAGCATGGTCAACGGCATGACCGCACGCGCGTACTGGCTCATCCGGGCCGACAGCTCCCTGATATCCCATTGAGCGTGAACGTCTTCCCGCAATCTGGCCAGGTGGTAGAGCTCGCGCGCGTTAAGCGTCATCAGGACCCGCTTGCGGTGCGCGCCGGTCAGCAGATACTGCGCCGCCAGCGGCTTTTCCTTGGCCAGCTCACTATAAAACCGATCGGTTTCGGCCACGATAGTTGTAAATCGTCCTTCGTCCCTTGTCCCTCGGATCTTCGGCGGCACGGTCACGCTCAGAGCCGGATCGTAAAGCTGAGCGGTCACGGTTGCCGGGCGGTGGCGCTTGAGCTGGGCAAAGCAGCTGCTCGACACGATCAGGTCATAGGTCAGGCTGACGTGCTCGTATTCGCGGTGGACCGCGTCATAAAATTCCAGGTATTGGTTAGCCTTTTTGATCAGGGCCAAACGGGCCGGTTTTTTCAAGTCTTTGGCTAACCGGAAACAGTTTTGGTAGGAAACACCGGTCGCGCTGTGGAGGAGCGCCGCCAGCAATTTCAGATCAGCCTGAGCGGTATAGTCGACCAGGACGACCGGCTGGCCGATCCGCCGCTTCCGCTCCCATTTCCCGGCGACGGCGGCCCGCAATTCCGCATAGCTTTTCTGATCATAATCGTTGGCCGCGGTGAACAGGACGATCGACGGGGCGATCCGGGCAGCCAGTTCGTAGATCTGCCGGCCGATCTCCCTGATCTCCGCCAGCGAGTGCGAGGCAAAACGCCTGACCAGCAGCTCCAGATTGCGCGCGTTGAGCGTCATCCCGACCTGCCCGGTCGTCGCCAGCGAAGTAATGTAGCGGGCATCCTCCGGCTCGACGCCAGAACCGACCATTGCCGCGTAAGCCGTATTCTGTTTTTCGATCAACGCCATGAATCGTCCTTCGTCCCTCGTCCCTCGGATCTCTTCGGGGATGACGTACTCCCCCTCCAGCTTCTGGTAACGCTGTGATTTTTCGGTGTAGGAACAGAGCCGGAACTTTTCGAGCTCTTCCAGGGCCAGGCGGGAAACGCCGATCAGGTCGAAGTTGAAAACGGCATGCTCGGCCACCGAATGGTGTCCCATCTTAAAAATAATATTGGCATTGGAGCGCCGGGCTTTTTCCACTTCCTGGCGGGCGATCTGGCGTAGTTCATCGATCGGCCGGGGATCGCGGGAGATCCGGGCGTAGGCGGCAGAGAGGGTCTCGGGGGTGACGTCCTGGCGGTTCCGGCCGGCCGTTAGTTCGGCAATGACCTCCGCGTCAAGATTGTAGCCCGCGAGTAGAACTTTCACGGGCGACATTATAACACGAAGAAGAAATAAATTCCCGCCGCGATGAAGAGCAGGCCGCTGGCTTTTTGCAGCCAGTTTATCGCCCGCCGAAATCCGGCGGAGCGGAGGAGCGCGGTCGCCGTCCCGGCGAATGTCCCGACCGCGAAGATCGTGACCATATAACCGAGCGAATAGACAAAAAGGAGCGAGATCCCGTACCCCGGGTGCCGGTTCGCCGCCACGTAAGCGAGAATGACCGCCAGGATCGGCGTCGCGCAGGGAGAAGAAGCCACTCCGAACAGGAGCCCGAGAAAAAGCGCGCCGAACAAACCGCGTTGTTTTATCCGGGCGACGCCGGTGGTCGGAACGTTCAAGGTGATCACGCCGAGCAGCTGGAGGCCGACGAGGACCGCAACCGCGGCCAGAACGTATTTCCAGTAAGGGCCGACCGCGCCGAGCAGCTCGCCGGTCAGCGCGGCGATCGCGCCCAGAACGGTAAAAGTTATCGCCAGGCCCAGGGCAAAAAGGGCGGAGAAAAGCGCGGACTTTTTTACGTCGCCGTCGGCATAGCCGCCGACATAACCGATGATCAGCGGGAAGATGACCAGCGTACAGGGGCTGGCCGAAGCGATCAGGCCGGCAAAAAAGACCGCCGCGTAGGCCAGGAAAGGATTAGAGAAGTCCAAGGCTCTTCAATTTCTCCTTTAGCTGTTGTTTGTCCTGGAAACCGGTCACGACCGCGCGGGTTACCCCCTGCCGGTCAAGAAAGACGATCGTCGGGATCAACCTGACCTTGTATTTCCGGGCCAGCTCGCGCTGCTCCTCGATATCGACGTCCAGCACGTTGACCCGGCCTTTTAACTCGACGGTCAAGTCGGCGATCACCGGCTTCATCGCCCGGCACGGCGGGCACCAATCCGCTCCCAATTTGACGATCGACGGGAGTCCGTTGGCCGGCAGGTCAAAGTTCTGGGCCGGCTGGACCGGCGCGTTCTTTTCACCCAGCGCCAGCGCTGGGGTGAAGAGTCCAACCATGATCAAAATAAAGAGCCAAGCGCCGGCCAGGGGCTTAGGCATATTTTTTAACCGCCGCTTCAAAGGCCGGTTCGGGCCGGAACCCGACCAAACGCTCAACTTCCTTGCCGTCCCGGAAAACAATGATGCAGGGAATGCCGGAAACGCCGTACTCGCCGGCTTTCTCCATGTTCTCGGTCGTACTGACCTTGCAAAATTTGATCTGAGGATATTTTTGGGCCATCTTGTCATAGACCGGGGCCATCATCCGGCACGGACCGCACCAATCAGCCCAAAAATCGACAAAGACAACACCTTTCGCCTGCTCCACTTCCTGTTCGAACTGAGCGTCACTGATCTCTTGCGCCATGATGCCACTCCCCTTTCATTTCCCACCAGATATATTATACTGAAGTGGATGCGTTATGTCATCTTCAATAAACCGTACGGCGTCCTCTGCCAGTTCACCGATCAGGCGGGTCGATCGACTTTAAAGGACTACATTCCCTTCCCCGCAATCTATCCGGTCGGCCGGCTTGATTTCGACAGCGAAGGCCTGCTATTACTGACCGATGACGGACAATTGAACCATCGTCTGGCCGATCCGCGCTATAAACAGCCAAAAACCTACTGGGCGCAGGTCGAAGGGAACCCGAACGAAGAACAGCGGCGAAAATTGGAGGACGGGGTGATTATCGGCGGAAGCAAAACCCGGCCGGCTAAAGTCGCGATCCTGACCGAACCGCCTGCCATCTGGGAACGGAGTAAACCGATCCGGTTCCGCAAAACGGTGCCGACCACCTGGCTGGCGATCACGCTCAGCGAGGGGATGAACCGTCAGGTCAGAAAGATGACAGCGGCGGTCGGACTCCCCTGCCTCCGGTTGGTCCGAAGCGCGATCGGCCCATTGCAGCTGGGGTCGCTCCAACCGGGTCAATACACCGAGATCAAAAAACCGCTTAGTCTGTGAGCCAGGCGGGCGGGCCTTCTTCGCCGGTCTCCGCTTCATCCACTGTCTTGGCTTTAGCGGTGACGACCGTTTTTGCCCGGGTCGGTTTCCGCAGGCTGGTCCTCGAGCGCATGGTCTGACTGGAAACCTCCAGAACCTTCGGCTCTTCATTTTTAGCCTGGAGGATCTTCAGTTCGGCTTCCTGTTTCGCTTTAAGCTGGTCGATCTCTGCCGCTTGTTTAGCCCGCAGGTCATTGATCTCGGCTTCAAAGCGGACTTTTTCCTGTTCGGCCCTTAACTGGTCCTCTGCCCGAGGGATCGGCACCCATTTCCCTTCGTCAAAAACCCAGGAATTGCCGGTCTCCTTATCAAGCATGAGCGTCCGTTTGGCGCCCATACCGAGAAAGCCGGTCCGTTCGCTAATGATCTGGTACTTGATCCCTTCGGCAATGGACAACGAAGCAATAAGAAGCAGGAGACACGCGGCCAAAACGATCTTTTTCATGAACATCCCTCCCGTGGCAGAATTGGAGGTCAATCGGGGTTAATCTCTGCAGTTATTGTAGCACAAGGAAATAGGCGATTCAATCATTTCCGCGGCTTCGGCGGCCGCCGCTCCGGGACCGGCAGGAGCGGTTTTGTTTGCCCGGCGGCGACCTCAGCCGAAACGTACAGGCCGCAATAGCACGTACCGTATTCGACCAGATCCGGAGCGCAATAAACACAGGGGCAAATGATATCCTGGTCTTCTTCCCGCTTGCCGCTGGCCCGCCGGCAGGGACAGGAACGGTAGCCATAGCGCGCCTGGTTAACCTTTAAGCCGCGGGTGAGCTCCGCGACCAGCTCCTGGTCGGGATTAAAATAAAGTTTGGCCGGTTTTTCCGTCATTTAAGCCCCAACTCTTTTTTCAGGCGTGCCTGATCAGTGGCCAGAAACCCGACTTTATCGTTAATGACAATGGTCGGATAAGTTTCGGCCGGATTCCACTTCATCACCTCGGCCGCCAGCTTGTCCTGTTCGGGCTCCGGCAGCAGATCAACATCAATGTGGCTAAAGGCGATCCCCTGCTCGGTCAGGAACTTCTTGGTCTGCCGGCACCAGCTGCAGGTGCTTAAGGCATACAACTTGATCTCACCGGCATTCTTTCCCTCGACCCTGGTCCACTCGCTCATTATTGCACCTCCGCCACCGCATTTTCGTCGAACGGGTTGGTCCGCATCGCCAGCGAAAAAAGATAAGGATAATGCTCTTTAAGATGGGCCATATAATCAAGCCACTGAACGGCCAAATGGCCGTATGCCCGCTTAATATCACCGGCCAGGTGGGCGGCGTCCGGTGCCGTCAGGTGCGCCAGCTCTTTTCGGGCATCGAGCTCTTCGTCAACGTGAGAAACTGCCCACAGGAGGTCGGTAAAGGTCTCGTGCTCCAGCAGGCTCGGGTTCTCGAAGAGCCGGAGGATGAACTCCTCTTTCTGGTCAAGCAGCTGCCGGAGCGCCGGCAGATCGATCTGCGGGAGGTCGACGGCGTACTGGTGGCGGCGCAGTAACGTCCGGACGCGGGCAAACTCGCGGTCGGTCCACTGGCCGCTGACCAGTAACTGTCCTTTGATCTCATCCAGCCGCGGATCGGCATTGGAAAAGAGGATCAGCAGCCTGGTCCCCAGTTCGCTGAAAAAGGCGCCGATCACCATGTTCAGCTTCTGCCGGCGCGACCGTTTTTCCCGGACGGTCAGCAGTTCGTGCAGGACGACGGTGACCAGCAGGACCTCGATCGGCAGAAAAGCGATGTCACCCAGGAGATAAATGAAAATGTGATGAGCGTCGTGAAATAACAGAAAATGGAGACCGTAGAGCAGGGCCGACAGACCGACCAGCAGGACGGCTAAAAAGATTTGCCAGCGCGAGATTTTCATGCTTAAATTATAGCACACAGCGGAGGTGCCCCATGAACGCTAAACAGTGGACCCGGATCGCCAGCTTGCTCCTCTTTGCCGCCTTACTTTATCTTGCCCGCGGCGCCCTGCTCCCGATCGTGATCTCGCTCCTGCTTTTCTACGCGCTCTATCCGCTGGTCAAAACAACCGAGCGGCTGTTCCCGAAGAAGTTCCCGTGGGCCCGCGATATCAGTATTCTGTTGGCCTTCGCCGTGTTTATTGTTTTCGCGCTGCTCGTCATCGAGTTCATCATTCCGTCGTTCAGCGAAGAATTCACCCAGTTATCGCTCAGTCTGCCGCACTTCATCACCCAGATCAAGGCAGTCGCCCGTTCCAGCCAGCAATGGTACGCCGGGTTCCGTCTCCCCGCGCAAGTTGACGCCGCGGTTTCGACCGGGCTGAACAGCGCTTTTAACTACATCAGCAATTTCCTGCAGCAGTTGGCGCTCGGGCTGGTCGGGATGCTCGGCCAGTTCATCGGTTTTATTGTCATTCCGGTGATCGTTTACTATCTGCTCAAGGAGGACGAAAAGCTGGTCCCCGGCTTGATGAAGCTGGTCCCGGCCCAGCACCAGGAGACGCTGGGCGAGGTCTTGGCCAGGACCAATTACATATTAAAGAGCTATGTGGAGAGCCAGCTGATCATCTGTACGCTGATCGGCGTGGTGACGGGTCTCGGCCTTTATCTGCTGGGGATCAAGTTCTTTCTGGTGCTCGGTCTGATCGCGGGGGTAACGGAGCTGATCCCGATCATCGGGCCGATCATCGGCGCGATCCCGGCGGTGATCATCGCTCTGCTCGTTTCCCCGGAGCTGGCGGTCCAGGTGGTGACCTTTTATCTGATCGTCCAATCGGTCGGCGCTTATATCCTGGTGCCGAAGCTAGTGGGGAATAAACTCGACCTCCACCCGCTGACCATTCTGTTGGCGGTCCTGATCCTGGGGAACCTGATCGGCGTCTGGGGGATATTCTTCGCCGCCCCGATCATGGCGATTTTAAAAGTCATATATTTGGAGTTGAGGAAAGCGTAGGCAAGCTGCTCGAAACAAGCCCTATTGGCAGCAAATATTATTTATGTAATCTTACTACTTCGCTAAGAAGCAAGTCTATATTATGAGAAAAATTAACCTGTGTCCGAGTTGGCATGGCCTCCTTGTTTCTAATAGTAATATGTAAATAGCCATCCGCAATCTTTCTTGAGGAGTCTTCTAATTGCCGAAAACAAGCTTTAGTGCTCTTATCTTGTCTTAAATTATTTACAACCTCAGTAAATTTTGAATAACCAAAGATTGGCGCAATGTGGTCCAATATCGCCCTAATAAGAATGATAACTGAAATATAATTACCCCTAATATAATTATCATTTAACTCCTCGCTCATCCTTATAAGGCGGGACAAGTCAAATCCAGCTATACGAAGAGCTTTCAGTTCTTTGAAACGTTTTGGATCAACAAACGAATCGCGCCGAATGCTCCCCATCGTTTTAACGGCAGCGCCGCCAAGCATTTTCCTCTTAATAAAGATTTCCGACAAATTATATTCCGCCTCAACACTTTCGTACTTATCTGAAGTAATTATCCATGCATCATTGCCTGCTTGGCGCTTCGTCCGTCTATCAAGGATAAGGATATTGCGTACCCTTGTAATGTTATGCACACCTAGGCCAGCAGTTTCAAAGTCGGAAACCAACTCCTTTGGGCTGGCGCTTTCTCCGAGGATTTTAGAGTGATAATATAGAAAAACAATAACTCGTTCAGCAGTTGTCTTTGTCTTGGGTATTATGTAATTGGCAAAAGCCTTAAAATTAATCTTAGCCATTAACGGCTTGTTTGTAAGCAAATACTCTACGCTTACCTTTTTGAATTTTGTCTCTAATTAACTTCCCATTCTTTACCATGGCCCTTAAAACATTGACAATACTGGCTCTTAAAGGCTTCTTTTTAGTAAGCAATTGAATACGCAAGACATCGCAGACCTCTACATCATTCCGCCATTCATGAAAATAGTGTTCCTTGATAAGCTTCTGAATTGGGAGGAACAGATCTTCCCCCCTACTTTTAGCAGTGGGACGATCCATCTTCGTATTTTTTCGTAGCGGCGGCTCTGACTGAGAACTCTCTATCGCGCGTATTCTACGCTCATAATCATCTAATCGTTCAACAATCCGTTTTAAATCCGAACTATTCATTATTTTTCGTCAACCCTATTAATAGAGCCTTCACAGCATTCATCCCCGGACCAGAAAGCTTATACTTTATTCCTTTTCTCACCCCGTGCGATCTAAACCAATCATGTCTTATGTTTTTCGCAAATCTATTAGTATCATACAATTTTGAATGTTTGGCAGCTTCTGCAAGAAGCGTTGAAGAAGTCCATTCATGCATCCCCTCAGAATAGGCATAAAGTATTAGAGCGGCAAGATTCCTTTGCTTATCCGCCTTTGACTCCCCAGGGATATTTGAAAGAACCAATGATATTTGCTTATCCTTTAATGCGTAAACATCCTTTAGCTTGTCGATAGCACAACCAGAAGCATCACTCACTTTTTCCCAGAAGCTGGAGTCTTTCTGCTCTAAAGGCTTGCGCGTAATTAAATCAATTCTATGCAATTCTTTCGGCTCCTTCAGCCCTCTGTTTACGTTTAGATAAAAATCTATTGCTTTTGAAAAAGCAATTTTTTTAAGCTCCGGGTCATCAACCCCAAGCTCTTTTACTTCCGCATTCGCCTTTTTTAAGGCTATTTGAAATTTACTATCCATAGCTTACTTTCCTTTCACTTTACTGAGTAGCTCTTGAACTTGGGCAAAGTTAAAATCGGGTAAAAAATACCTGCCTCCCTGACCCCTTATCGGCCCTCTTTCTGAGAGCCTTTTTAAGCCTGCGTCTATCGTCCCATGCGGAACATCCCGCCCGAACTCTTCTTTGAGGTCCTTCGGAGCAACAGAGTCCGAATCCACCAGTTTTTGCATATGCATCGCTTTACGTGCAAGGATGAAGACAATAATTTTATTATTCGCTGTCAACGCCATTCCCGCAGGCGTAAATAGTATTCTTTTTGTTTCTCTATTTATCCTTATAAATGGCCTTAATACTGCCGATAATGATGCCGGAGTAATCTGACTAGCAGCGTCAGTAAACAGATCGTCTAAAGGATTAGGAACATTCTTATCTACCATAGAAGACAGTATATATTACAAATGATTATTATGCAAGAGGATATTACCGGATTATCATCTTTATGGTTATATCCATTATGCCGTAATCTATGCGCTATCGCTTTAACTGGAACTGCTTCACTATTATTGTGCATAACTATCCTAATACCGTAGTCATCTGCGGGGTGCTTTTGTTGGCAATATTAACCGGCAGCGGAGATTTATTTACCGGCCGCCCTTATCCATTCCTTGATCTGCTCCACCCTTGGTAGCGGCTTACCCTTGTGGACGACTTTCTCGTTGATAACTAGCCCCGGGGTCATCATGATATATTTGCCGATCTCGGCATAATCGGTCACTTTCGTTACGGTCGCGTCGACCTTGAGCTCTTCTAACGCTTTCTTTACCCGCTTCTCCAGCTCCTGACAGTTGGGGCATCCCGGACCGAGCACTTTGATCTCCATTAAAACACCAAATTAAAGAAATAACCGGTCAGGATGATGCCAAGGGCAACCGTGCCGAAAAAGGTCAGCAGCAGTCTGGGCTTTAGAACCTTACGCAGGATAATGAACTCCGGCAGGGAAAGACCGGTCACCGCCATCATAAAGGCGAGCGTCGTCCCCAAAGCTAACCCCTTGCTGAAGAGCGCCTGAACGACCGGGATCGTCCCCGCCGCGTTGGAATAGAGAGGGACGCCGATCACGACCGCAATGATCACCGCGAAAGGATTGGCGTTGCCGGCATATTTCGTCACAAACTCGACCGGAACATAACCGTGAATAAGCGCCCCTAGCCCGACGCCAAGCAAAACATATAGCCAGACTTGCTGGAAGATCTCGATCGTGTAGCCGACCGCGTAAACTAACCGATCGTTCCAGCTAAACTTTGTTTCCCCGTTCTGGTTCGCCTGTTTGACCTTAAAAACAAATTGCTCGACATAACTTTCCATTTTCAGCCGGCCGATGATCAAACCGGCGATGATCGCGATCAGCATGCCGCTCAGGATATAAGTGACAGCGACGCGCCAGCCAAATAATCCCCAGAGGAGGATCAGAGCGACCTCGTTGATCATCGGCGAAGCGATCAGGAAAGACATCGTCACGCCGAGCGGCACCCCCGACTCCAGCATGCCGATAAAAAGCGGGATCGCCGAACAGGTGCAGAATGGAGTAAAGACCCCCAGCCCGGCCGCCAGGATGTTGCCGACAAACTCTTTTTTGCGGCTTAACATCTTCCGGATCCGCTCCGGCGGCAGGAATGTCCGGATAATGGCGACAAAGAAAACGATCACTAAAAGAAGGAAATAGATCTTGGGAACGTCATAAAGGATAAAGTTGAGGCTTTCCGACAAATGGGCGCCCCTGGGAAGCCGTAAAAGATCGTACGTAATGAGATCCGCGAACCATTTAAACATTTAAGCAGCTCCTTTTCTCGCCTCGATCGAAGCGGAAACCACATATTCCTCCAGCTTATGTCCCGGCGCCCAATTACGGATAAATTCTTTAGACTTGTCCTTTGGCTTGATCTTAATTGCTTCAAACCCGGCCTTTTTTAACATTAATTCGAGGCTATTAATGGTAGAAGCGCCCGCCATGCACGCCGTGTAAAGCGCCAGGTCCTTTTTTGCTTCCTCAGGTAATTCCGCGGTAGCGACAATATCCGAGATCGCCAGCCGACCACCGGGCTTGAGCACCCGATAAGCTTCCGCGAATACTTTCTCCTTTTCGGGGGAAAGATTGATCACGCAGTTGGAGATTATGACATCAATGGTCCCGTCAGCCACCGGCAAGTTCTCGATCTCTCCCAGTCGGAACTCAACGTTGGAAAAACCGGCCTTTTGGGCGTTCTCCCTGGCTTTGCTGACCATTTCCTGAGTCATATCTACCCCGATAACCCGGCCTTTTTTCCCCACTGCTTTAGCTGCCAGGAAACAATCAAGCCCCGCTCCGCTCCCCAGGTCCAGGACCGTTTCCCCCTCACGCAAGGAGGCGATCGCCTGCGGATTGCCGCAACCAAGCCCCAGGTTCGCTTCCGCCGGCACAGCCGAGAGGTCCGCCCGGGAATAACCAAGCGCCAATGAAAGATCGTCTGCCGTGGCCTCGGCCGGCCCGCAGCAGCCTGAAGAGGAACAGCCGCAACCGGCTTGACCCGATCCGGCTATTTTACCGTAGCTTGTCTTGACCGCTTTTCGGAGCTTGTCGTTATTGTTGTTTGCCATTATCCCCTCCCTGATACCTGATGCTGTTCCGGAAATAGTTTCGGGCGAGAGATCTTGGCGAACCAGACCAAGCCAAGCATGACCGGGACTTCGATCAGCACCCCGACCACCGTGGCCAGGGAGGCGCCGGAAGCAAGACCGAACAGAACGGTCGAAGTCGCGATCGCTACTTCAAAATGATTACTGGCGCCGACCAGGGCTGACGGCACCGCGTCCTGGTAAGGGAGCCGGAGCCACTTTGCCAGGGCGTAGGTCAGGCCAAAGATCAAACAAGTTTGGATAAAAAGCGGGATGGCGATCAGGAGTATGATCTGGGGCTGATTGGTGATCAATTCCCCCTTGAAAGAAAATAACAACACCAGAGTGATCAACAAGGCCAAGATCGATACCGGGGTCAAATAACGAACGAACTCATCCTCAAACCATTTGCGGCCCTTTCTGGCGATCACCCATTTGCGGGAATAGTAGCCGAGCAAGAGCGGCAGACCGACATAGATCAGGACCGATAGCACAATTGTTTCCCAGGGGATCGGCATTTGATTAACGCCTAATAACCAGCCACCCAGAGGAGCGTAAAGAAACAGCATGGCGAGCGAATTGATCGCTACCATGACCAGCGTGTGACCGTCGTTCCCCCTGGCCAGATGCCCCCAGATCAGGACCATCGCCGTGCACGGCGCGATCCCGAGCAGGATACAACCGGCAATGTAAGAGCGGAACAGCTCGACCGTCTCCCCGCTTTTCAGGATTTCCGTCCCCGGCAAGGCCGCTTTGAATAGAAAACCGAGAAAGAAGACAGCGATCGCCATCATCGTGAACGGTTTGACGCACCAATTGATGAACAGAGTCAACAGCACCGGCTTGGGCGTTTTACCGGCCTTGACGACCTCGTGAAAATCGATCTTGACCATGATCGGATACATCATGAAGAAAAGACAGATGGCGATGGGGATGGAAACCTGGTAGACGGCGATCGAATCAAGGGTAACCGCTGCCCGGGGAAACAGCTTCCCCAGCAGGATCCCCAGCCCGATGCAGGCAAAAACCCAAATGGTCAGGTACTGCTCAAACACACTTAACCGCCGCTCTTCGTGGACGACTCGTTCCATTCTAGCTTACCCCCAACACTTTAATGACCCCGGTCAAAAGCGCTTGATAGTTCTTCTTATCCAGGCGGTAAAAAGTGAAGTTACCCCGGGTTTTCGCCTGGAGCAGCCCGAGCCGGCTCAACTCTTTTAAATGATGACAGACTAAATTGTGTTTGATCTGTAAAGCCGCCTCCAGCTCGCAGACGCAGCGCTCTCCCTGTTTAAGCAAGCAGATGGTCTTCAGCCGGTTCGGCTCCGAAATGACCTGGAGCGCTTTGGCCATCTGCCGGAGATCGAGTTGACAACAACGAGCAGTATTTGCCATAGGTCAATCATATCGCATCCTCACATTCATGTCAATATGCGTTGACATGCTATCAGGATTATTCCCTGAAATTCATAGCGGTTTTGGCCGAGAATTCAAAGACAGCCATGTCCAACATCACTAATTATTCGCTTGGCTTAGTTATGCGTTCTGCCGCCCGGTGTATCCGTGTCGCCGGGGTTGCCGCCGGAACTGTGCCGGTCACAAACAAACTGGGGACCAGACAAGCCCTGGTCGTCGGTCGGGAAGACCGGTTCTGGAACAGGCCGCTGGAAAGAGGTCCGTTGACTGCTCCGCTCGATCTGGCTGCGCTCCGGCAAGAGGTCGAGAGATTTTCCCCGCAAACGACCCGGGAAACGCTCGAAAAGATGGTCAGTTATCTCCGGGCCTGGGGGCATAAACCGGTCGCCGAGTACTATTTTGAAATGAAGGATGGGAAATACGGCAATATCGTCAACACCTCGGAAGCCCGCAGTATTATTTTAAGCGTCGCCTTTGATGGCGAAGAGATAGCCAAGGTTGACCGCAAGCTCATTGCCGGCAGGATCAGCGGACCGATCAACGATGTCATCCATCCTACCCGACTCCTGAGATACGGGATTAATCCGCTGCTGATCAAATTAAGCGCCTACCTGGGCTATCCCAAGTCATTTATTATCCTCCCTGTTTGTAATGGGCAAGGCCAGGTCATCGGTAAGGTCAATATCGGCTTGAAAGATACGGTCAGACTGGCCAAGAATAAGATCGAGGTCCTGCGCCTGCTGGCCGAGAAGATCAAAGGGACCGGCCGCAGCAACGGGACCGCTCCTTCGACGATCGACATGGAAAAAGTCAGGAGCTTTATCGCTTTTGTTGACAGCATCCCGGTCTACGCCTTTATCGGCTCGCCCCGGGTCGCCGAGGGAGCAAGAATGCTGGTTAGCCTGTTGAGTTCGAGCATGGAAAGGAGCCGGGCTAAATCCGTTCAGATGATGGAGGAACGGACCGAATTCTTTGGCGGCATCGCCGGCGTGCTGGCCGCCGCGATCGAAACGAACGAAAGCTACACCGGCGGACACTGCACCCGGGTCGCGCAAATGTCTGAAGCGATCAGCCAACACCTCCCGGCCGGGCTGTGGCGGGCGGAGATCGCCAGGACGAACCCGGAGATCACCGACCTCGCCGCGATCGATGAGAAGATCGCCCAGCGTAAAAGTCAGATCTTTAACGCGGCCGTGATCCACGATGTCGGCAAGATCGGCATCGATCCCAAGATCATCAAAAGCAATAGTAAATTAACCGACGAGGAATACGCCGCGGTCCAGCAGCACGTGACCTTAGGGGCCGAGATCATTCAGCGGGTGGCCGGCAGTTATCCGGAAATGGTCCAGGTCGCGGAAACGGCCCGTTTGCATCACCTTGATTGGGACGGCCGCGGCTATCCCCAAGGGACCGGCCTCAAAGGCCGTGAGATCCCCCTGCAAGCCCGGATCGTCCGGGCGACGGACACGACTCACGCCATGATCAGCCGGCGAACATACGACCCGGCCCAGCCCCCCGAATATGTGGTCAACGAGCTGGTCAAAGGGTGCGCGACCTCTTTTGAGCCGGTCATCATCAGGACCCAGCTGGAGCTGATGGCCCGCACCGATCTCTCTGATATCGATCTGATGATGGAAGAGGTCCTGCTGACAAAAGCGGCCTTGCCTGCGGGGAGTGAATCGCAGCACTCCCTGCTGGACCAACTCATGAATAAATTGGGGACCGGGATCAGCGTCGGCGCGCTGAAAAAAGAGCTGCAAACGGCTCGCGAAACAAACAGGCTGCTGCCGGGAGCCCAGGAAATATTCCAGCAAATAGCGGACCAGGTCGAAGCCAAGAAACAGCGCCTGATCAAGCACGCCATCCTCTGTCGCGAATTTTATGACTACGTCGTTACGCAAACCGACGCAACCGGCCAGGGCTTGTTCGATCTGATCGGCTTATTCGGCCAGTCCGCTAATTACGATCCCGGCGCGATCCGGGCTTTTATCGGCGATCTGCTGGCCGTATGGATCGACAACCGGAAACAACCATTCCTGATCCTGGCCGAAGAAGCCTTTAAGCGGGCCGCCAACCAGCAACGGGCTGAGGCGTTCAAAATCTTCTTTTTCGGCAGCTATAAGCAATTTTGACCGCTGTTCTTTGATTTTCTCCGGTTAAAGAGGTAAAATCAGTCAAGCTATGGCACCAAATGAAGCAGCGAACACGCAAAATATCGAAGCTGATCACCGGTCAATTTTCCAGGCAGCAGCCCGCTGTCAACAGGGAGCCGAGTTGAGCGGCACCAGGATCGACCAGAAGCTGGTTCACAAGAAGATCGAGGGGAATGTTCTGATCTCCCAGCCACTCGCGCTCGACCAGAATAGAGGCCTCTATCGCGCTAAGCTTATCGCCGATCTCGCCCATCCCTTCTTCTTTGACCATCCGCTCGGCCACCTGCCGGGTATTTTGCTCCTTGAAGCTGTCCGGCAGTTCGGCACCGCATTGAGCCATCTGTTTTATAACGCTCCATTTGATTCCCAATTCATTCTGCACGAGATCAGCGCCAGGTTCATCGCCGAAGTCCCTTCCGACCGACCAACGGTCATCGACGGGGTGGTGACCGACGCGGTCATGAAAAAAGGGATTTTGCGAAAAATGACCGGGACCGCTTACGTTTGCCAAAACGACCGGGCGCTGGGCGTGGTCACCTCCGCCTGGTCGATCGTCCCCGCCAAAGTAATGGATCGCCTCGATAATAAATTCCATTGAACATCTTCCTGATCGACGTCGATAATACGCTTGCCCGTTTTCAGCCGACGGCTGAGCTGTACAAGAACACCCTGCTGAAGCTCGACCGGACCAAATACAGCCTGCTCGGCTATGGCATGATCGTGTTGTTGAAAGTCTTCTGGTGGCTGCCTGCTGTTGTCACTTTTCAGCGCCAAGTTATCATGAGCCTGTTGGCGGCGGTCGACACCCGGACACTCGAAGCCGAAAGCGAGAAAATCGCGGCTCGCGTCAGCAGCGACTATGAACAGGGGTTCAAGCGGATCCTGGACCGCTTTAAACAGTCCGGGGACAAGGTCTTTTTACTGACCCATTGCCCCGCTCCGATCGCCCAGAAGCTCAAGGTGAAATTGAATTTCGACGGCGAATATTCGATCAGGGTCGAGAAACGACCGGTCGTTTTAAATAAGCTGGATGTCTTGCGTCGGATCAGAGCGGACAACCGGGGTGCGACCATCGTTTATTTTGCGGACGACCTGATCGATCTCAGCGCGCTCTTGGCGGCGGACCGCGGCTTCCTGGTCAATGCCTCCCCTTTCACCAGACTGGTCGCCGGCTGGTTCTTTAAAAGGATCGGAATAGCGGCATGAAGATCGGCCTCGATATCGATAACGTCCTGGCGCACACTTTCCGCGACCTGGCCGGCTACTTTAACAAACATATGGGGCTGCCGGGTGAAACCGACCCCAACGAAGTAGTGCGGATCATGCGCGAAGACAAGCTGAAGATGGTCAGCTACTGGTTCACCACCTGGCGTAAAAGATTGCTGACCCAGGCGGCGCCGGTCGAAGGAGCGGTCGAAACCTTACTGGAGTGGCAACCGCTCCATCAGCTGGTCCTGATCACCAGCCGCTTGCCGCTCTTTAACCGGCAAACCAAGGAATGGCTGAACAAGCACGGCTTTCCTTACCACGAGCTGCACCACGCGCGGGAGTTGACCAAGTTCAAGAAAGCCCGGGGGTGCGAACTATTCGTAGAGGATAATCTGGCGGAAGCGGAAATACTGGCCGATCACTGCCGAACGGTCCTGTTGGTCGACCAGCCGTGGAACCGCCGCCCAACCGCGAAAAAGAATATTGTCCGGGTCAAAGACTGGGCGGAGATCCGCGCTTATAGGCCGGACGGTTCGGCCAGCAAACGATAACCGAGCTGAACGAAAGCGTGCGTGTGCCCGCTGAAAATATCGGCCCCCAGATCAAGATAAAGTGCCGGATTCTGATATAAATCCTCCAGGGTCAGCGAAGCATAACCGCCATACTCCGTATTCACCCCATAGTTCCCGACCGCGCCGAAACAAAGAAACGCCGGGCTTTGGCCGAGCGTCCCCAGGCGGTATTTGAGCCCGCCAAACATGGTGAACGGATTATCGCCAATAAAGGTCATGTCCTCGCCGGTCGTTGTCTCCATGGCAAAATTGGCTTCCCAGCGGTCGGTCAGTTTCTGTTCGGTCTGCAGGCCGAAAGCCAGACCGTCGCGGAAGCCGCCGATGATCGCGGTATGGTTAGCCCAAACGTCTTGCGCCGTCAGCACGATTAGAGCGAACAGTAAGATCGCGCGCTTCATCGATCAATAAACCTTATAACCTAACTGGACAACCGGGCGGCCTTTACCGGCGGCATCAATGCCAACCTCCAGGAAAAGCGGCTCGAGATCGAGCATCCGGTTGAGAATAAAGGTCAGCGAGAACCCGACATCGGTGTGATTGTTGCCGAAGTAGCCGACCAGGCCAAGCCCGAGGCTGAGCGGCATCCGGCCCATGGACGCCAGCGGAAGCTTGACGCCGAGAAGCCCGGTTAACGGCTGATTAGTTGAATTGAACACGATCGCGCCGCGCGCCGTCAGATTGCGCGCCACGCCCGCCTCAAGCTGGAGACCGACCGCCAGTCCATCCCGTACCCCGCCGACGATCTCCGTCACCGCCGCCAAAGAGGCCGAGCTGGCCAGCACGAGCAGACAACCGATTACCACTAATTTTTTCATTCTTTTTCCCCCTTTTTCCCAGATCATTCTCCACCATCTCCAACGTATTGTAAACTTCTTTCGCCCGTTTGACAACTTCATTCGGCAGCCCGGCCAGCTTGGCGACCTGGATCCCGTAGGAGCGGTCGGCCGGGCCGGTGGCCACTTTGTGCAGGAACGTTATCTGGTCACCCGTTTCTTTGACCAGCATACTGACGTTCTGCATCCCCGGATTCTTCTCCGCCAGCTGGGTGATCTCATGGTAATGAGTGGCAAAAAGCGTTTTAGCCTTGATCTTGTTATGAATAAACTCGGCAACCGCCGCGGCGATCGACATCCCGTCGAAGGTCGCCGTCCCCCGGCCGATCTCGTCCAGAATGATCAGGCTGTTGGCGGTGGCATTATTGAGAATGTTTGCCGTTTCCGTCATCTCGACCATAAAGGTCGACTGGCCGGAGTAGATATCGTCCATCGCCCCGATCCGGGTAAAGATCCGGTCGATCAAGCCGAGTTCGGCTGCCTTAGCCGGGACAAAAGAGCCGATCTGCGCCAGCAGACAGATCAGGGCGACCTGCCGCATGTAAGTCGACTTCCCTCCCATGTTCGGCCCGGTGATCAGCAGAAAGCTCGTCCGCTCGTTCAATTCAACATCGTTGGCAACGAACTGAAACTCACCGAGCGTCTTTTCTACTACCGGGTGCCGCCCCCCCGTTACCCGTATCCCGTTACCCGTTACTTTTGGCCGGCAATACCGGTTCTCCACCGCCACTTCCGCTAAAGACAACAGGACGTCCGTCTGCGCAATGGCTGACGCTACTGCCTGCAGTTCCTTCGTAAAAGCCGCGACCTTAGTTCTGACCTCGACCAGGAGCTGATACTCCAACTCCTTCATCCGTTCGTCGGCGTTGAGGATCAGCGTCTCTTTATCCTTCAGTTCGGGGGTGATGAAACGCTCGGCGTTGACCAGGGTCTGTTTGCGGATATAATCGGGCGGCACCTGATCGCGGTTGCTATTCGTCACTTCGATGTAGTACCCAAAGACCCGGGTGTAGCCGATCTTGAGCGACTTGATCCCGGTCCGCTGGCGCTCGGCCGACTCCAGTTCCGCCAGCCACTGTTTGCCGCCGCTGGCCGCTTGCTTCAGTTCGTCGAGCTCGGCATTGTACCCCGGCTTGATCAGGCCGCCTTCCCTGATCACGAACGGCGGGTCGTCAACGATGGCCTCTTTTATTAACTCTGTAATCTCGGCAACAAAGGAACCTGCGACTGAACTCCTCGATTCCTCTCGGAGCAAGCGTCGCGGTTCCTTAAGCAGTTCCGAACCGGCCTTCTCCAGCAAGTTTACAACCTTCGGCAATTGGTGTAATGATTCCTTTAAAGCAACCAGGTCCCGCGCGTTGGCCGATTGCGTCGCCGCCTTGCCGGTCAGCCGTTCAATGTCGAACACTTTTTTCAACCCCTCACCGAGCTCGGCTCTGAGCAAGCCATTGTTAAATAGCTCCGCCACGGCATCCAGTCGTTTTTCGATCAGCTTAACGTCCAGTAACGGCTGGAGGAGCCATTGCCGCAGCAGGCGGCTCCCCATCGCTGTTCTGGTCCGATCAAGGACCCAGAGGAGCGAGCCGCGGAACGATTTATCGCGGGCGGTCTGCGTTATTTCCAAATTTCGCCGGGTCGTCGCATCGATGAACATGAACGCCTCGGGGTGATACGGTTTCAGGACGTTGATGTGCCCCAGCGTCGTCTTTTGGGTCACCTTGAGGTAATCAAGGATCGCCGCTGCCGCCCCCAAGGCGACCTCTTGGCCGGTCAGCCCGAACGACTCCAGCGACTTGACCTGAAAGTGGTCCAGGAGTTTTTCGACCGCGGTGTCGTTATCGTAAGTGTCTTTAAACCCGGAACCTGCGACTAAACGTCGCGGTTCCTCGGGGAACAGATCGGAAACAATAGTCTCTGCCGGAGCGATCCGTTTGATCTCATCCGTCAGTTTTTCTATCGAGTTAAAGTCTGACAGCTTGAACTCGCCGGTCGTTGCGTCAACGAACGCCAATCCAAACCGCCCTTTCTCGTGGTTAACGGCCAGGAGGTAGTTATTGGTCTTGTCAGAGAGCATGGACGACTCCAGGACCGTCCCCGGGGTGACAATGCGGATAATGTCGCGCTTAACCAGCCCTTTGGCCAGCTTCGGGTCCTCCACCTGTTCGCAGATGGCGACCTTATAACCCTTTTCGATCAATTTGGCGATGTAGCCTTCCGCCGCGTGGTACGGGATGCCGCACATCGGCATCCGGTTGTCATCCTTGCCGCGGCCGGTCAGCGTCAGGTCAAGCTCGCGTGACGCCAGCTCGGCGTCGTCGTTGAACATCTCATAGAAGTCACCAAGACGAAAAAAGAGGATGGCGTCCTTATGGAGGGCCTTCATCTCCTGGTACTGCCGGGCCATCGGGGTTAGTTCGGGCATATTATTACCGGATTTTAACGTTCAGTTTTGTCGTCAGCGCTCCGACCACGTCCTGATGGCGCTTATTGACCTCGTCCTCGGTCAGCGTCCGCTCGGTGTGACGGTAAACGATCCGGTAGGCGATACTGTCCTGGTACTTATCAAACGGATAAACGTCTTCCACCAGGTCGCCGCCGGTCCGCTCGATCAGCTCAACGATCTGCTGGTGCTCCAGGCCGGCGGGAAGGAACATCGAAATATCGCGGCTGACGGAGGGGTATTTCGGCAGTTGTTGGTAGCGTTTCCCGGTCGGCACCAGCTTAAATAAAGCGTCCAGGTCGAGCTCAAAGAAGAAAGCAGGCTTCGTTAGTTCGTAGTTCCGCTGGATCGTCGGGTGCAGCGCCCCCCAAACCCCCAAACCGTCGGCCTCCGCCCCCTTCCCCGGCTGGAGCAAAAAGCTGTTCGAACCGACGACCTTAGGCAGTTCCACGCCAAGTTCCCGGAACAGAGTTTCCACGATCCCTTTAATAAAAGAATAATCGGCTGCGCCCTTGTCCAGGGCTGACATGAATGGGCTCCCAACCACCAAACCACCCAACAACCAGCGTTCATCCTTCCCGCGGAAGACCTTGCCGATCTCAAAAATAAAGACATTCTCAACCTGACGGTTCTGATTATGAACGGCAATGTTAAGCAGTCCCGGGAGAATATTGGTCCGCATAATGCTCCCCTCGACCGTCAACGGATTAGTGATCCTGACCGCTTTCTCCTGGGAGAGGCCAGTCCGGGCAAATTCCTTCGGCCCGATCATGCTGTAGCTTTGGACCTCATTAAGGCCGCAGCCAACTAGCGTCTCTCTCAGCCTTTGCCTTAGTAGATCTTCGCGGTCGGTCCCTTTGCCGGGGAACGCGGTATTGGGCATCGTCGCTTCGATCCGGTTAAAACCCCAGATCCGGGCGATCTCTTCGACCAGGTCGATCTCCCGTTCAATGTCCATCTCGCGGAAAGAAGGGACGATCACCTTCAACTTGCTGCCCTCTGCTTTCTTGACCCCAAAGCCCAGGCGGTTCAAGATACTGATCATATCACCGACCGGGATCTCGCTCCCCAGCAGCTGGTTAACACGAGCGCTCCGCAGCTCTATTACCCGCTCCTTCCGCGCGGCCGCCGCTGTATCGATCTTACCCTTAAGGACATCGCCCCGGGCCAGCTCGGCGATCAGGGCTGCGCCGCGGTCCAGCGCTTCTTCGACCGCGTGCCAGTCGACCCCGTGCTCAAAGCGGACCGACGACTCGGTCCGGGTCTTGATCTGTTTAGCCGTCCGGTGGATCGAGACCGGCTGGAAAAAAGCCGATTCCAGAATGACCGTTCTGGTCGTACTGCTCACTTCGGTGTTGGCGCACCCCATGATCCCGGCGACGGCAATCGTCTTTTCCGGATCGGCAATGACCAGCGTCTCCTTGCTGAGTTCGTGGGGCTTTTCATCCAGCGTAATGACCCGCTCGCCCGGTTTGGCGCGGCGGACAACGATGAATTGGTCTTTGATCAGGGCTGCGTCAAAGGCGTGCATCGGCTGGCCGAGCTCATGGAGGAGATAATTCGTCACGTCGACGACGTTGTTGATCGGCCGGATCCCTGACAACTCAAGCCGTTTCTTAAGCCACTCCGGCGATTCGCCGACCTTGACGTTTTCAATAACCCGGGCCATGTAGCGCGGACAGAGTTCCTGGTCGCGGACTTCGACCTTAACGGTCCCCTTGACCTGCTTATTGAACGTCTCCTTAATTTTGACTTTTGCCTTATTAATTTTGAATTTAGTCAGGGCAGAGACCTCCCGGGCAATTCCTCTGACGCTCCAGGCGTCGGCCCGGTTCGGCAAGACATCGACTTCCAGCACCTCGTCCGGCAGTGCCACGGTCTCCAGCCCGCCGTTGGTCAGCATCTCCGCCAGCTGGTCCGCCCCGGCGCGGAAACTGACCAGCTCTTTAAGCCATTCGATCGGTACGCGCATTAAAATTGCTCCAAAAATCGCAAGTCGTTCTCGTACATGAGGTGGATGTTGTCGATCCCGTACTTGAGCATGGCGATCCGGTCGATCCCCATACCGAAAGCGAAGCCGGAAAACTTCTCCGGATCGTAACCGACCGCTTTAAAGACATTGGGATCGATCATCCCGGAACCGAGGATCTCCATCCAACCCTTCCCTTCCCATTCGACATCCACCTCGACCGACGGCTCGGTGAAGGGGAAATAACTCGGCCGGAAGCGGACGTTCCGCTCCTTACCGAACATCTGGCGGAGGAACTCGGTCAGTGTCCCTTTCAGATCGCCGAAAGTGACGTTCTTGTTGACCAGAAAACCTTCGAGCTGCTGAAAGACCGGCGAGTGGGTGGCGTCGTAATCGCGGCGGTAGACGCGGCCGGGAGCGATAATCGCCAGCGGCGGTTTCCGCTTTTCCATCACCCGGACCTGGACCGGCGAGGTGTGGGTCCGGAGCAGCTGCCCCCCTTCGACGAACAGCGTCGACCACATGTCGCGCGACGGATGATGCGGCGGGATATTGAGGCCGTCAAAGTTGTAATACTCGGTCTCGATCTCCGGCCCCTCGGCGATCTCAAAACCGAGGCGGATAAAGATATTCTTGGCTTCGTTCATCACCTGAGTCAGCGGGTGGTAATGCCCTCTTTTAAGCCCTTTCCCCGGCAGAGTGACGTCAAGTTTTTCCGCGGCGATCTTTTGGGTTTGGGCCGTTTGCTGCAGCGCGCTCTTCTTCTCCGTCAGCGCGGCTTCGAGCGCCGTCTTCGCCTCGTTGACCAGGGCGCCAACCTTGGGCCTTTCTTCCGCGGCGAGGGTGCCGAGGGTTTTGAGGAGGGCGGTCAGTTCGCTGTTCTTGCCGGCGAAACGGACCCGCGCTTCCTCCAGCGCGGCCAGGTCCGCCGCGGCAACGATCTGCCGCAGTGCTGCCGACTTGAGCTGCTCAATCTTCTCCCGCATCTTGTCGTTAATTATATCACAGCGAGGCGGTCAAAAATCGGGATTTGACCAGGCACTCGTCCCATTCGCCCTCCGGCGTGGAATAATGGGTTATTCCGCCCCCCACTCCCATCTCCCCCCGACCAGCCTGCAGCAAGATGGTCCGGATCGGGACATTAAAGAACATTTCGCGCTCCGGAGTAATAAAGCCGATCGCTCCAGTATAGATCCGCCGCTCTTCCGGCTCCAGCTCGCGGATGATCTTCATCGCCCGGATCTTGGGGGCGCCGGTGACCGACCCGGAAGGGAAGATCGCTTTGAAGAGATCGTAATAAGGGAGCGCGGCATCGTTCAATTCACCCTGGATGGTCGAGGTCATCTGGTAGACGGTCCGGTATTTGGCAACTTCGTAGAGCTTAACCGTCCGGACCGACCCGGACCGGCAGATCCGCCCCAGGTCATTGCGGAGCAGGTCGGTGATCATGATGTTCTCCGCCCGGTTCTTCGGGTCGCGGTGGAGCCAGCGTGCGCCGAACAGGTCGTTATGCCAGCTTCCGTCGCGCAGCAGCGTCCCCTTCATCGGTTTGGTGACGATCCTCGTCCCCCGCTTGTGAAAAAAGAGTTCGGGCGACAGGGAGAGGATCTGGTAGTCGGGATGGCCAAGATAAGCCGGGTACGGCACCGGCTGGAAATCAAGCAGCGACCGGTAAAGCTCATAGGGCGCCCCCTCGTAGGTGAATTTATTCTTGACGCAATATGTGATCTGGTAAGTGTCTCCGGCCGCGATGTATTCCCTGATCCGGCTGATATTGGCGTGGTACTCCGGCCAGGAGTGGTTAAGGTCGGATCTGATCGTCAACCGTTTTGGCCGGACGGCCTGATGGCTGACCTGACAGCGGGGATAGACGCCGAAAGAGAGAACGGGGAGATCGAACTCGTTCTTTTCGATCAGGCACGGCTCAAAGCCATAACCGGCTTCGTAAGTAAGGTAACCGGCCAGATAGTGACCTTTAGCCGAGGCCTCCTCCATCCGGGTAAAACAAGCGGGGAGTTCGGAGAGCTTGTTGGTCTCGATCTGCTCGATTGGGTTACGGAATATTCGCCGCTGATTTTCAAAATCAATTTCACAATTTAACAAATAAGCCATCCTCCAGGTCTGGGTGGCTAAAGCCTAGTTCATGACCTTCTTCTTCGTGTTATCTTAGTGTCTTTGTGCCTTAGTGGTTCTCCCCTTCCGGACTTAACACTAAGGGCACGAAGAGCACAAAGGACACTAAGACCTTTGTCTTAACGCTTCATATAACAACACGGAAGTAGCCATCCCCACATTTAACGACTCCGCCCTGCCAACCATCGGTATTCGCGCCGCTTCGTCGGCTATCTCAATGATGCTTTTAATCAACCCTGCCCCTTCATTCCCCAGCAAGAGCGCAACGGCTCCCTTCAGACTAACGGCAGCAACATCCTGCTTAGCTGAGCCATCAGCTGCAACAATCTTGACTTTATGCTCCTTGAGATACTTGATCGTCGCCCCATCGTCTTCGGTGGTGATGATCGGCAGGTGGAAGAGAGAGCCCATGGACGAGCGGACGACTTTCGGATTGTAGAGGTCGACCGTCCCTTTGGAGACAATGACCCCGGTGGCGCCGAACGCGTCGGCCGAGCGGATGATCGTTCCCAGATTCCCGGGGTCCTGGACCCCGAGACAGTAGACGATCAGCGTCTTATCGGCCTTTAACAGGTCGCGGAAAGCAAAGCCGAACTCCCTGACCACCGCCAGGACACCCTGCGGGGTTTCGACGCCGGAAAGCTCCTCGAACTGCTGGCGCGAGATCTTGTAGCACGGTGTCCCCTGCGCTTCCAGTGCTTTAACGACCGGCAGGTTCTCGCAGTAGACCAGGCATTCCACTTTTTCGCCGGCCGCCTCGACCAGATGCGGTCCCTCAACAACGAACCGGCCCTCTTTGCGGCGGGCCGACCGCTTTTCGAGCAGATTCTTAACCAGTTTGAGGACCGCTTTGGCTTCGCGCACGATAGGCTAATTTTAGCATAACGGTGAAATTATGGCGGCTACATTTCGATAAATAGCTGTAATGGCAGGGGTCAGAAAACCACAGCCAATAGCTCCGCGTTTAAACCGGAATAACCATCCGACCCCGGTCATGGTCCGGACGATCACGGCGGCCAGAGCCGGTCAGTACGAGATCATCGCCCCGCCGGAACATGCGATCACTGCCGTTATTCAGTCACCGCTCTTTGTGGAGCTCAATTCGCACGGTTTGATCGAGGTCGATCAGAAAAATCCGACCAAAAAGATCGTAGCGTCCGGCTTAAGTACCAACTGCGTGGCGGTCGCGGTGATAGTCGAGGATGCGCTCGGCCAACGCCGGTGCGGCCTGGCCAGTTATGACCGAACAACCATCCAGAGTGAGCTTAAGAGAAAGGGCTTTCCTTCCTCACTGGCCAGGCTGATCGATCAAACCGCGTTATTGGATAGACACCCGCTCAGGAAAACAGAGATCTTGATCATGTCGGCTGATCCCGAAAAAGCAGACGAAGCCTTTGTTGAGAAGATCCGGCTGGAAGCCCACGATCGTCTGGGCAGCGAGAAGATCGTTATTATCAAACACGGGAAAGTACTGCCAGAATTCCTCTCGATCACCCTGGACCTCGCCTCATCCAGCTATCTGACCGCGAGTCAAGAAGGAGCGATCGGGTTCTAGCCGCCCTTCCCGACCAGCTGCTCGAACTCTTTTTCCGTTAAGATCGTGACCCCGAGCTTCCTGGCCTTTTCGTATTTTGACCCCGGATCAGTGCCCGCGACGACGTAGTCGGTCTGTTTGGAGACCGACCCCGAAGCCGACCCGCCCAGCTTGCGGACCAGCTCTTCGGCTGAGGTTCTGGTGTAATTAGCCAAACCGCCGGTAAAAACGAAAGTCTTGCCCGACAAAGGTCCTATGACCCTAGACCCTTGACCCTTGACCCTCACCCCCGCTCGCTTAAGCTTCGCGATCAGCTCGCGATTCCCCTTTTGCTTAAAGAAAGTGACGATCGAGGCGGCGACTTTAGGCCCGATCTCGTGGATCTTTGACAGCTCGTCTTCTTGCGCCCCGGCCAGCGAGTCAATATCGTGATAATGGTCGGCTAACAGCTGGGCCGTCCGCCGGCCGATCAGCCTGATGCCGAGGGCGTATATCAGCCTTTCCAACGGCCGATCCAGGCTCGCCTTGATCGAATTGATGACGTTCTGCGCGGACTTATCGGCCATCCGCTCCAGCTTCATGATGTCCGCTTTCTCCAGCGTATACAGGTCGGCCGCGTCATGGATCAATTTCCTGTCCACCAGCTGGTCGATCAGCGCCCAGCCGACGTGCTCGATATCCATCGCCTCGCGGGAGGTAAAGAGCCTGACCCGACCCATGACCTGTGCCGGGCAGGTCGCGTTGGTGCAGCGGGCGATCGCTTCCCCTTCCGGCTTAAATATCTCCGCCCCGCAGACCGGGCATTTCTGCGGCATAACGAACTCTTTTTCGTGGCCGGTCCGCTTCGACTTGATAACTTCAACGACCTCGGGGATGACCTCCCCGGCTCGCTGGACCTTAACATGGTCTTTTATTCTAATTTCTTTCCGCCGGATCTCATCTTCGTTATGGAGAGTCGCCCGTTTAACGATCACCCCGGCCAGATGGACCGGTTGCAAATGCGCGACCGGAGTGATCGCCCCGGTCCGGCCGACCTGGACCTGGATGTCTTCGATGACCGACTCGGCCTGCATGGGAGAATATTTGAAAGCGATCGCCCAGCGAGGCGCCCGGGCAGTTGCCCCCATTTTGTTTTGGGAGACAAAATCATTAACCTTAACCACTACCCCATCAATTTCATAATCAAGTTTTCCTCTTTTATCTTCAAGGTTATGGACCGCTTTAATGACCTCTTCAATGCTCGAGTACTTCCAAAGAGGGTTTAACTTAAAACCTAATTCTGACAAATATTCTCGCATTTTATCTTCTGTCTGTATCCCTTTTTGAGGTGAGCCGTAATAAGGGAAAAACATTAGAGGCCGATCGCTCGATATTTTTGGATCCAGCTGTCTTACGGAGCCAGCAGCGGCATTGCGGGGGTTAGCAAACAGAGGCTCATCGTTATCAGCTCTTTGTTCGTTTAGTTTAATGAAATCGTCATTCAACAAAACGACCTCTCCACGAACTTCGATATTCACCTCTTTGAGCAAGCGCAAGGGGATCGTTTTAATCGTTCTGATATTTGTTGTAACATCCTCTCCGTGTATCCCATCTCCTCTGGTTGCTCCTTGGGTCAGAATACCATTTTCATACTTCAAAGAAATGGCCAGACCATCGTATTTCATTTCTAAGAAATAATCGAAATCCTTATTATTCAATGCTTCCCTGACCCTTTTATCAAAAGCCAGTAATTCTTCTTCATTGTTGGCTTTTTCTAATGACATCAGGGGCACCTTGTGGGTCACCGTTTTGAAAGCTTTGAGCGGTTCGCCGCCGACCCGCTGGGTCGGGGAATCAGGGGTGATCAGGTCCGGATGTTCCTTTTCCAGGTCAACCAGTTCCCGGTAAAGCTTATCGTAGGCTTGATCGGAGAGCACCGGTTTATCCAGGACGTAGTAGAGATGATCGTGGTGACGAATCTCCTGCCGGAGCTGCTCGATCCGCTTGCTCGCCGCCGCTCTAGCCATTTGCCGCTCCCTCTCTCATCCCGGCCAGGATCTCTTCCGGGTTCAGAACTACCGACGACAGGATATCAGCTTTGGCCATGGTGACGATTGTATCAAGATCGAGGGCCTGGGAGATATGGAACGGATGAGCGTAGAAGCGGCTCAGTTTCGAGAGATGCGCGCCGCACCCCAAATCGTCACCGATGTCGACCGCCAGCTGACGGACGTATGTCCCTTTTGTGCAGAGGACAGTAAAAGACACCTTATTGGAACCGAGACGTTCAGTCTCAGGTTCCAATAATCGCAGATCGTAGATATTCACTTTCCGCGGCTGGCGCTCGATCTCGATCCCTTGCCTGGCCAGCTCGTAGAGCCGCTTCCCTTTAACCTTGATCGCCGAATGCATCGGCGGCACCTGCTCGATCTCGCCGATATATTTGGACATGGCCTCACGGATACGTTCATTTGTCATTTGACATTGGTCATTGGTCATTATGACCTTACCGTCAGCATCCCCCGTGTCAGTCTTGATCCCCAGCGTCATCTCCCCTTCGTAACCTTTATCGCCGGTCATAAAGTACTGGATCGACTTGGTCGCTTTACCGAGAAAGATGGGGAGAACGCCGGTGGCCATCGGATCGAGCGTGCCGGAGTGACCGACCTTGGCGACCCGGGTGACATTGCGGACCTTGGCGACGACGTCGAACGACGTCCAACCCGGCGGTTTGTTGACAATGATGATCCCGTTCATGTTTCAGACCAGGTATTTGGCCGCCTGAAGATACTTTTCGACTTCCGCGACGACCCGGCGGACCACCTCGTCGGTCTTACCCTCAAGAGTCGCGCCCGAAGCTTTAACGTGACCGCCGCCGCCAAAGCGCCGGGCGATCTCGGAAACATTGAGCCGGTCCTTGGAGCGGAAATTGACCTTGACCGTACCGTCTTTCTCCTCCCGGAAAAGGATCGCCACCTCCACCCCTTCGATCGAGCGGAGATGATCGACCATGCCGATCATATCCTCCCCCTTCGCCCCGGTCTGGTCCATCATCGCCTTGGTCACCACCATCCAGGCCGCTTTATGATCGGCTGTGATCTGCATATTGGTCATCGCCAGCGCGCAGATCCGCACCGCCGCCAGCGAGCGGTTGTCATAGATCCGGGTGCTGATCTCGTGGGTGTTAACGCCGGCTTTAAGCAGTTCGCCGGCGATCAAAAAGGTCTTGACGTTGGTGTTCTCATACCGGAAATTCCCGGTATCGGTGATGATCGCCGCGTAGAGGCAGTCGGCGATCCGTTTGTCGATCTTGGCGCCCAGGTAAACGGCCAGGTCGTAGACCTCTTCCGCCACCGAGGAGGCTTTGGTCACGTAGTTGATGTCGCCGAACTGGGTATTGTCCGGGTGGTGGTCGAGGTTGATGATCACCCTGGCGCACTGCCGCAGGTCGATCCCCTCGCCGATCCGGGAGAGATCGGAGGAGTCAAGGACGATCGCCAGGTCAAAAAGCGTGCCGGCCGGCACCTCGCGCCTGATCTTATCGGCGCCGGGGAGAAAACGGTAAATGCGCGGCGGCAGATCGGCGCAGTAGTAGCTGACCTTGAGGCCGAACTGCTCGATCACCGCCCCCATCGCCAGCATCGAACCGACCGCGTCGCCATCGGGATCGACGTGGGCGGTCACGATCGCGTTCTTAGCGCTTTTTAGCCGCTCTTTTATTTTGGCGAACGCCTGTTTCATTTCCCAACCTGTTCATGATCCCGAGCACGCGGCTGCCGCGCTCCAGCGAGTCGTCGCGGACAAAGGTTATTTTGGGGACCAGCCGGAGCTCGACCCGGTGGCCCAGTTCACCGCGGATGTAGCGGGTGGCGGAGTGCAGCCCGTCCATCGCGTCGCGCTTCTGTTCTTCGGTGCCGAGGATGCTGACATTGATCCGGGCGTTCTCCAGGTCCGGGGAGACGTCAACGCCGGTGATGCTGATAAACCCGATCCGGGGATCGTCCACCTGAGCGCGGATGATCTCGCTGACTTCGGACCGGAGCAGTTCTTCTACTCGTTCTTGTCTGGTCATTTACCGCGCGGTTTCTCGCGCACCTCAAAGTTCTCGATCACGTCGCCGACCTTGAAATCGGTGTAGCCGGGAATGGCGATGCCACACTCAAAATTCTGCTCGACCGACTTGACGTCCTCCTTGAAGCGCTTAAGCGATTCCATTTTCCCCTCCCAGATCTTCTTCTTCTCGCGCAGGATCCTCATTCCGGTGCCGCGCGTCATCTTGCCGTCGGTCACGAAACAGCCGGCGATCTTACCGATCTTGGAGAAAGAGAAGAGGTTGCGAACCTCGGCGTGGCCGGTGATCACTTCCTCGTATTCCGGTTCCAGGAGCCCCTCCATGGCCAGTTTAGCGTCGTCGAGCAAATTGTAAATGATATTGTACTGCCGGATCTCCACCCCTTCGGCGGCGGCCAGGTTGGCGACCGCCCCCTCCTGACCAACGTTAAAACCGATCAGGATCGCTTTGGAAGCGGTCGCCAGCATAACGTCAGATTCGTTGATCAGGCCGACCCCGCTATGGATAACATGGATCCCGATCTGCCCGACTTTCATGTCGGCCAGCGACTTGAGGATCGCGTCGAGCGACCCCTGCACGTCGGCCTTAATGACCAGGTTCAGGTCCTGGCTCTCCCCCTGCTTGATCTGCTTGGAGAAATCTTCCAGCGAAACGACCCGGCCGTGCTGGGCCCGGCTGAGCAGCGCTTTTTTCTGTTCGGACAGCAGCCGCGCTTCTTTTTCCGAATTCATTCCCTGCAGCATGTCGCCCGGGGTCGGCACATCGAGGAAACCGAGGATCTCGACCGGCGTGGATGGGCCGGCTTTTTCCAGCCGTGCGCCGGTATAGTTGAGTAGCGCGCGGACCTTGCCATAGGTGGCGCCGCACGAAAACACATCGCCGATCTTGAGCGTCCCGTTCTTGATCAGCACCGTCGCGACCGCTCCCCGCCCTTTGTCCAGGCGGGATTCGACCACTACACCAAGCGGGACCGCGTGTGGATCGGCCTTCAGCTCCTGCAGGTCGGCGGTCAACAAGACCATTTCCAGCAGTTCGTTGATCCCGGTCTTCTGCTTGGCCGAGACCGGCATGGTCACGGTCTGACCGCCCCAGTCTTCCGGCTGCAGCCCGTGTTCGGACAACTGCGTCTTGACCCGGTCCGCGTTCGCGTCCGGTTTATCGATCTTATTGATCGCCACGATGATCGGCACCCCGGCCGCTTTAGCGTGATTGATCGCTTCGATCGTCTGCGGCATGACCCCGTCATCGGCCGCCACGACCAGGATCACGATATCGGTAACCTTGGCGCCGCGAGCCCGCAGCGCGGTAAAGGCGGCGTGACCGGGCGTATCGAGGAAGGTGACCTTACGGCCATTGACGTCGACCTGATAGGCGCCGATATGCTGGGTGATGCCGCCCGCTTCGCCGTCCGCGACCTTGGTCGAACGGATCGCGTCGAGCAATTTGGTCTTGCCGTGGTCAACGTGCCCCATGACGGTGACGATCGGCGGGCGGAGCGCCCGTCGCTCGATCTTATGCCCCTGCGGCAGCACATCCGCCTCGCTCCTGGCCGCCTTGATCGCGATCTCTTTCCCCAGATTGGCGGCGACTTCTTTTGCCACCTCGGCGGCGATCCGCTGGTTGATCGTCACCATGATCCCCTTGCGCATCAGTTCCTTGATCAGGTCGGACGACTTGACACCGATCTTGTCCATCAGTTCCTTGACAGAGATGTCGCTGTCCGGGATCGAAATACCGGTCGGTTTTAACGCGGTCGGTTGCGGTTGTGCCCCGGGGATCGGTTGCAGTTGCGACGCAGGTTGAACGGCTGGCTTGGGTTTGGGCCGGAGCAGATCGGTGACGATCTTGGCCGTCTCTTCGTCGATCGAGGAATTGGCGGTCTTGACGTCGACGCCGAGTTGTTTTAACGCCGCCAGCAGCTCCTTGATGTGCAGCCGGAGCTCGACCGCCAGGTCGCCGACCTTGATCTTACTGGTTTTCTTCTTGGGTGTCGCCACTCTGTTTTCCTTCCTGCAGTTTAACTGCTGCTTCTTCCGGCACCGACGAATTGGCCGCCTTGACGGAAAAACCCATTTCGCGCAGCTTGCTGATCAGCTCACTGCTGGTCAGGTTCAGCTCTTTGGCCAGCTCGTGGACCTTTAATTTGGATTTTTTGACTTCGGTCGTCTTCTCTTCTTCGGCCGAGACCAGATCGATCTTCCAGCCGGTCAGCTTGACCGCCAGGCGGACGTTCTGCCCTTCCTTGCCGATCGCCAGCGAGAGCTCTTTTTCCGGCACCCAGACCCGAGCGGATTTCTCCGCCTCGTTCAGCTCCATCTTCTGGACCTTGGCCGGGCTCAGGGCGTTGGCAACGAACTTGCGCGGATTATCGCTCCACTCGACGATGTCGATCCGCTCCTGGCCGATCTCCCGGACGATGTTCTGGATCCGCTGGCCCATGTGGCCAACGCAGGTGCCGACCGCGCCGACGTTGGGGTCGTGGCTCTGGATCGCGATCTTGGTCCGCCGGCCCGCCTCGCGGGCGATCGTCTTGATCTCCAGAATGCCGTCCTTGATCTCCGGCACTTCCAGCTCGAACAGCTTTTTGATCAGATTAGGATGAGCGCGGGAAACAACGACCAGCGGACCCTTGGGGGTCTTTTTGGTCTCAACGATGTAGAGCTTAGCCCGATCCTTTTCCCGGAAGATCTCGCCCGGGATCTGTTCGGCCACGGAGAGGACGGTCTCCAATCGGCCGAGGTTGACCAAATAACCGCCAAACTCGCGCCGTTGCACGATCCCGGTCACCACTTCGCCGGCCTTTTTGGTGAATTCGCTGAAGGACTCTTCTTTTTCCGCCTCGCGCATCCGCTGGATGATGACCTGCTTGGCGGTTTGGGCCGCAAAACGGCCAAAATCGGCCGGGGTAACGTCTTCTTCGTTCCCCTCGGTGATCTTATAGATCTTGACCTCGCCGTTCTCGCTGATCCGGCACTCCAGCACATCCTCTTCGGCAAACCGCTTTTTAACGGCGGAAACCAGAGAAGCCTTGATCGCGCTGGTCATGTGTTCCTTGGAGATCCCCCGCTCGCGCTGGATCTCATCCAGCATTTCGTTAAAATGTTCGATCTTCATTAACAAACTCCCTTGCCCCGAGCGAATCCGCCGCAGGCGGATGAGTCGAGGGGCCCTGAAAACGGCAAAAGTGGGGAATTTCCCACTTCGCTCAAGCAAAATCAGCTTTATTTCTAATGCACAATTATATTAGCATTCCCTCTATACCTTGTCAAGCAAAGGGGCCCCGGTTTCCCAGGGCCCCTCTTATAGCTTAAAGCTTATCGCTTATAGCTATTTTACATCATATCCCCGTAACCGCCGCCCCCCGGCATCGCGGGCATGGCCGGCTTCTTCTCAGGCTCCGGCTTTTCTGCGACCAGGACTTCGGTGGTCAGGAGCATCGCTGCGATCGACGCGGCGTTCTGCAGGGCTGACCGGGTGACCTTGAGCGGGTCAACGATCCCGGCTTTGAACATGTCGCCGTAATCGAATTTCTGGGCATCAAAACCGATCCCCGTCTTCTCTTTCTTGAGCCGTTCGACCACGACCGACCCTTCCATTCCGGCGTTGGTCGCGATCTGCTTGAGCGGCTCTTCGAGCGAGCGCAGGACGATCCCGACGCCGACCTTTTCATCACCCGAGGTACCGGTAAAGAGCTTTTCCATCGCCGGCAGGATGTGAATGAAGGCCGAACCGCCGCCGGAGATGATCCCCTCTTCGACCGCCGCGCGGGTGGCCGACAGAGCGTCTTCGATCCGGTGCTTCTTTTCTTTGAGCTCGGTCTCGGTGGCCGCGCCGGCTTTGATGACCGCGACGCCGCCCGACAGCTTGGCTAAGCGCTCCTGCAGCTTTTCCTTATCATAGGAAGAGTCGGAGAGCTCCACCTCTTTCTTGATCTGGGCGATCCGGTCCTTGACCGACTTGGCCGCGCCGGCGCCTTCGATGATCGTGGTGTCCTCTTTGCGGACGACGATCTTCTTGGCCTTGCCGAACCAGCTTTCGTCGATGTTCTCCAGCGACAGGCCCTTCTCCTCAGAGACGACCTCGCCGCCGGTCAGGATCGCGATATCCTCGAGCATCGCCTTGCGCCGGTCGCCGAAACCGGGGGCCTTGACGGCCACGGCGTTAAGCGTGCCGCGCAGTTTGTTGACGACCAGGGTCGCCAGCGCCTCGCCCTCGATCTCGTCGGCGATAATGAGGAGCGGCTTGCTCGCCTGGACCGTCTTCTCGAGCGACGGGAGCAGGTCCTTGACCGCGCTGATCTTTTTGTCGGTGATCAGCATGAAGCAGTCTTCCAGGACACATTCCATCCGCTCACGGTCGGTGACCATGTACGGCGACGCGTAGCCCTTGTCGAACTGCATCCCTTCGACGACCTCGAGGGTCGTCTCGATCCCCTTCGATTCCTCAACGGTGATAACGCCGTCCTTGCCGACCTTCTCCATGGCGTCGGCGATCAGGTTGCCGATCTCGGCGTCGTTATTGGCGGAGATCGACGCGACCTGAGCGATCGCTTCCTTGGTCTCCACCGGCCGGCTCTGCTTCTTGAGCTCGGCGATCGCGCCGTCGACCCCGAACTGGATCCCGCGCTTGAGCGCCATCGGGTTAACGCCGGACACGACGTTCTTGAGCCCTTCCCGGAAAATGATCTGGCCGAGCACGGTCGCCGTGGTCGTCCCGTCGCCGGCGATGTCATTGGTCTTGCTGGCGACCTCTTTCAGGAGCTGGGCCCCCATGTTCTCGTACGGATCTTCCAGATCGATCTCCTTGGCGATGGTCACGCCGTCGTTGGTGATCGTCGGCGACCCCCACTTCTTCTCCAGCACGACATTACGACCGCGCGGGCCTAAAGTGATCTTAACCGCGTTGGCGACTTTGGATACGCCCTTTTCGAGCTTGCGCCACGCTTCATCTCCGAACATCATCTCTTTTGCTGCCATTTTGGGTCACCTCCTATCCTTTAATTGCTAAAATATCCCGCTCGGCCAGGATTATGTATTCGTCACCCTCGATCTTGACCTCGGTCCCGCCGTACTTGCTGTAGATCACCTTATCGCCGATCTTCACTTCCGGCAGTACTTTCTGGCCGTTGTCCAGGACCCGACCGCTGCCGACCGCGACGACCGTCCCTTCCGACGGTTTCTCCTTGGCGGCGTCCGGCAGGACGATCCCCGACTTGGTCTTGGTCTCTTCCGGCTCCGGCTTGATGACGATCCGATCGCCGATCGGTGTCAGTTTTTTACTTACCATGTAGAATTCACCTCCTCGTTTTCTTATTAGCACTCACTCTATGCGAGTGCTAACATGGTAACACGCCGCTCAAATTCTTGTCAAGAGGCAACCGGGATATGCTATAATCTCCCATCATGATCATCGGCATCGATCTGGGCGGGACCAAGATCGCGGCGGCGCTGGCCGCGCCGACCGGCAAGATCATCACCGACGTCAATATTCCGACCGAGGCGGCCAAGGGCCAGGCTCAGGTGATCGATAACCTGAAAAAAGCGACCGACGCGCTGATCCGCGGCCAGAAAACCAAGGTCAGCTGTATCGGCATCGGCGTCCCCGGCCCGATCGACTACGAGACCGGCATTGTGATCGAGCCCCCCAATCTCCCCGGCTGGAAAAAGGTCAACCTGAAAAAGATCCTGGAAAAAGAGTTCAAGGTCCCGGTCCACGTCGATAATGACGCGAACTGCGCTGCCCTGGGCGAGGCTTATTTCGGCGCCGGCCGGCAAGTCCGGCATTTTATCTATATCACCATCTCGACCGGGATCGGCGGCGGGATCATTATCGACCGCAAGCTCTACCGGGGGGCGATCGGCGCCGCCGGCGAGTTTGGCCACATGATCATCGATCCGGCCGGCCCGCTCTGCGGCTGCGGCAACCACGGCTGTTTTGAGGCGCTCGCTTCGGGGACGGCGATCAAACGGCGCTCCGGCATGGACGCCATTGCCGTGGAGCTGGCAGCGCGGCAGGGCGACGCCACCGCGCTGAAAGTGATCAACGAGACCGCCCATTACCTGGCGCTCGGCATCGCCAATCTGGTCAACATTTTTAATCCGGAAATGGTCATCCTGGGGGGCGGCGTCTCCAAGATGCGAGAACTGCTGCTTAACCCGATCCGCGTCGAGTTCAAGAAGTACGCCCTCACCCTCCCGGCCAAGCATGTCAAGATCGTCCGCGCCAAGCTCGGTTCCGAATCGGGCGTCCTCGGAGCGGTCGCGCTATGTCTCTAGTTATTGTCGATTACGGCGCCGGCAATCTGCGGAGCGTGCAGAAGGCCTTCCAGCAGGTCGGCCTCGCCGCCGAGATCACCCGGGATAAAGCGACGATCCGCGGCGCCAAAGGGATCGTCCTCCCCGGGGTCGGCTCGTTTGACGCGGCGATCGGCGAACTCCGCGGTTTTGGACTGGAAGCGGTGATCGAAGAGGCGATCGCGCTCGGCAAACCGTTCCTCGGCATCTGCCTCGGCATGCAGCACCTCTTTGAAGCCTCGGCAGAAGGAAAACAAAAAGGGCTGGCCCTCCTCCGCGGCCAGGTCAAGAAGTTCAACTTCAGCGGCACCCCCTGGTCAGGTCAGAGCATCCCCCACATGGGCTGGAACCGCCTGCTGTTCAAGCGCAAGGCGCCGATCTTTGAGGGGATCGATGAAGGAACGATGATGTACTTTGCTCACTCCTACTACGCCGACCCGACCGACGAGCAGATTGTCGCCGCCCGGACCGACTACGGGCCGGAGTTTGTCTCCAGCGTCTGGAAAGATAATATTTTCGGGCTGCAGTTCCACCCGGAAAAGAGCGGCGAACAAGGGTTGCACATTTTGCGGAATTTTGGTAGGTTATGCTCATGAGCTTTGAAGTAATTCCCGCGATCGATATCCTCGGCGGCAAGGTCGTCCGGCTTAAACAGGGCCGCTACGACGCCGCCGTCGTCTACTCCGACAACCCGGTCGAGTTCGCCCAGAAATGGGCCGCCGCCGGGGCGAAAAGGATCCACGTGGTTGACCTGGACGGTGCCCGCTCCGGCACACCGGAGAACGTTGAGGTCATCAAGAACATCATCAAGGAGATCAGTATCCCGGTCCAGGTCGGCGGGGGGATCCGCTACCACGCCGTGATCGCCGATCTGATCAAGTTCGGCGTCGATCGCGTTATCCTCGGCACGACCGCGATCAAGAATCCCAACCTCCTGACCAACGTCTGCGAAAAATACGGCGAAAAGATCGCGGTGGCGATCGACGCCAAGGGCGAGGTCGCCGCCGGCGAAGGGTGGATGTATGTCACCAAGAAGAACATCTTCACCTTTGCCAAAGAGGCCACCACCCTCGGGGTCAAACGCTTCATCTACACCGACATCAGCCGCGACGGAATGCTGGAGGGGCCCAATTTTGCCGGGATCGAGAAGTTCGCCGCCGAGATCAAGGTGCCGGTGATCGCCTCGGGCGGTGTTACCACTAAAGAGGACATTGAGCGGCTGAAAACGATCGGCGTGGAAGGCTGCATCGTCGGCAAAGCGCTCTACGACGGAAAAGTTAGGCTGGAAGAGCTGGTCGCCTGATCAGCGCAGCGCCGCCAGGATCGCCCGAGCCCGGTGCCGGTAAGTATGTTCCGCCAGGGTCCGTTTTTGGGCCGCAGCCATGACCGCCTGACGGGCCGCCTCATCACGCAGATAATACTCGATCTTTTCCTTCATCTCCGCGACTGAACCGACGACGATCACTTCGCGGCCCGGTTCATAAAGTTTTCCCAGGTCGGGCCGACTGGCGTCAACCAGCTGAAAAGCGCCGAGTCCGGCCAGGAAAAAGGTCCGGTCGTTGGGCGACTGCGCCGTTACCTTCCCCTCGTTCTGGTCGATCGGCTGGCCATAGCTGTCGCGGTGGAGGTTGAGATTGATCCGGGCGCCGCGCATGTAGCGGCTCGCCTCCGGCCAGGGGGTGAACTGTTCGGTCACAAATTCCTTTAGTTGGTCGTAATGACGCAGGTTCTGCGCCCACGACTCGGACAGGACATGCGAACCGATCAGCCTGACCCGGTAGCGGCTCAAGAAATCGGCCGCTTCGTCAAGCCAGCGGACGCGGGTGGAAGCGCGGAACGGCGTGCCGATAAAACAGATGTCGCTCCGGTATTGCGCGGTGATCTCCCCACCATCGAACTGAGGCAAATAAGCCAGGGGAAGATAGGTCGCCGCCGGGCAACCGCCGGCGCGGTGCAGGTCAAGCGTCGACGAATCGACCGAAAAGAGCCGATCGCAATGGCGGGAGACCTTGAGCGAGGCGTCAACGCAGTAAGGCTCGTCCAGCTCCCAGTCGGCGATCCGGACCCCACCCGCCCGCAAGCGAACGAATACCTCGGCCGGCAAAAACCGGCCGTTGAGCGCCAGCAGCCACGTGTCAGCGGCCCCTTTGAGCTGGTCGCAGAGGACCGTGGCGACCCGGGCCTTAGCTTGCGCCTGGTCAAGCCCCAGTTGGGCCTTGACCTGTTCAGCAAGGGCAACATACTCCACAACCTCGGGCTCGACCCCTTCCGCCTGAAAAGCGGCCGTGATCTGCCGGCTGATCGACCCGATCAGCGTGGAAGAGTCAAAATTAACGAAGATCAATCTCATGACCGTAAATTCTGCCTCATGGTCAGTTCCAGTTGTTTGAGCATGGTCCGCAGGTCGCGCTTCAGGCCGCCGTAAGCTTTTAGCTGCTCCCGGTAATCGCCTTTCAATGCCTGATCGAACTTAACCTGCGAGACCGACGGATCGACGTAATAGTTGCGCAGCTGCGAGCGCCGGTAATACTTTTTGGCCCCCTCTTTGTTGCCGGCTTCAAAATTGACCATTGCCATCAACATATCCCGGTCAAGGGCACTAGTATTGATCACGTTCCGGAAGGTCGGCACAAAGACCCGGACAGCCGGGATGCCGAGCCGGGGGTGGGTCTTGTCGATCAGAAAAACGTCGTGACCTTCGCCCCGCAGGAGCGCCAGTAATTCCAGGACCTCGTCCCGAAAATCATCCCGGCTTAAATTCCGGAGCGCCTCCATTTTAACCGGCGCGGCCGGCACGCTGAGCATCTCGTCATTGAGCAGGGCGAGGAAACCGTAATTCTGGCGCGGCATTTTGGCAAGCATGGCCGGCCAGTTGAAATGGAGCTCCTGCTCGATATTGGTCATCAGCGAATAGCCTTCAAAATATTCGGCCAGAGCGCGGATCAGCGCTTTGTCCGGATCGGTGTGGGCGCCGTAGCCGCAGCCGCGGAACGAGAGTTTGTTCTGGCGCTGCCCCGCCTGCCCGTAAACACAGAAAGTCGGCACCCCCAGCTCGAACGAGATATCCTTGACCGCGATCCTGACCCCGACCGCGGCGGCGCTGGCCAGCGTGCGAACGACCAGCGGGTGCTTGACCGATCGGAGATCGAGTTCCCGCGGCGTCTTTTTAGCCGCAAAGAATCGGAAGACGTTTTCCCGCTCGATCACCTCGCACAGGGCCTGCACGATCGCTTCTTCCAGGGCGTTGCCGGCCGCCAACCCGTTGGAAGTTTGCGTGTAATTGTGCCAGTTGAGCGGATAATAATACGGCCGGTAATCGTTGAGCGAAACGGCCTTGAGCCACTTAAGCGGAATATCCTTGACCTGCGCCAGTAATTCTTCCCTATTATCCCAGTCGGGAAAACAACGGAAAAAATAAGTTTCGTCGGGGACCGGGAAACTCCATTTTTTCATCTCGCTCCACGACTTGACCATGTAACCGGGGGCATGCTCGTAATCAAAATGGAGCCAGGAGTAGCGTTCGGCAAATTCCATCACCGCGCTCGCCTCGGATTGGTCGGGCGTCAGTCCTTTGCCGTTGGTCGTCAACTGGTCGCTAACGCTGGCAAAAGAGAAGGCCCCATCGACGTCGATCGGCCGCTCCTCCAGCTTTAGATGAGAGAGATCGGGCTGCTTTTGCAGTTTGGCCAGCGTCGCCTTGACCGTTTCGGCCGGCGCCGCGGCCTTGTCCTGGTCTTCCCAGGAGTGTTTCAGACAGCTTGCGAGTCGAAACTCAGCCACGTTTTTTTCCTTTCGCTGATCGCAATAAGAGAAATTCAGCGCCGCTCCCCTCGTCCACAAAGCCGACCAGGAACGCCGGCGCCTGGCGGTATTCTATCATCCCGGCGGCGATCTGTACCGCTTCATTTAACCGGCCGATCACCGTCACGACCGGACCGCGCAACCCGAGCGCGATCGAGACCATGCCGGCCGCCAGATTAAGGACCGTGTGGGGAAAACGGAGGGCGGAGGCGTGCGCCGGCCCGTGCTTTTTCAGGTCGCGTAGGAACTCTTTGGTACTGCTCCGCGGCCCGGTCAAGGTCGCCACCACCACGCCGGTGCCGGACGGAATGTTTTTTCGCCCGGCCGCCACCAGGGCCGCGTCAACCGCCAGCCGCGCAAACCGGTCCATTTTCCGGTATTTATTTTTTAAAAGCGAGGACCGCATTGCTCCCTCCAAACCCGAAATTGGCGGACAGGACAGCCCGCAGAGGGCGGGACCGGGCCTGGTTCGGTACATAATCGAGGTCGCACTCCGGATCGCGCTTTTTGTAATTGATCGTCGGCGGAATGAACGAGTAACGGATCGCCAGGACAGAGGCGAGCGCCTCCACCGCTCCCGCCGCGCCCATCAGATGGCCGATCATCGATTTGCTCGAACTGACCGGCAGCTTGGTCGCCCGCACGCCGAAAACCCGCTTAAGCGCCCGGGTCTCCATCGCGTCGTTCTGCGGCGTCCCGGTCCCGTGGGCGTTGTAATAATCGATCTCACTCCGATCAAGGCGGGCGGCGGTCAGCGCCGCTTTGATCGCCCGGGCGGCGCCCCGGCCGCTCGGATCGGGGGCAGTTTCGTGATAAGCGTCACCGGTCAGGCCGTAGCCGGCAAACTCTGCCCAAATGTCAGCGCCGCGGCGGAGCGCCCGCTCCCGCTCTTCCAGGATGAGAAAAGCCGCTCCTTCACCGATGACCAGCCCTTGCCGGGCCGCGTCGAACGGCCGGCAACAGAGCGGGTCAAGCGAGCGGAGAGCGTGGAATCCGGAGAAAGTTAAAAGCTCGAACGCTTCAGCCCCGCCGGCCAGGACAACATCGTGTTTGCCTTGCCGGACCAGGTCAGCGCCGCAAGCGAGCGCGGTCGCACCGGCCGCGCAGGCGTTGCTGACGGTGATCCGCCGGCCGGAAAAACCGAGCTGCCGCGCCAGGACCTGAGCGGAGCAGCCGCCGCCGCTGACGGTCCCGACCGAGATCCCCCACGGTCCGGCGCCGATCCCCGCCTGTTCACTCGCCTCCCGGGCCGCCAGTAAAGCCAACTGGGCAACGCGCTCGACTCCCGGCAACAACCCGGTTAACCCGCGAACCTCACCGCCGATCCGGGCGCGCATCTCCCTGGTAGAGAAAGAGGTAATTCTGGTAATGCCGGAGCGGCCGTGCGCCAGAGCGCGGTGGAACGAACGGAGGCCGACTCCGTTGGGGGCGACAACGCCGAGGCCGGTGATAACGACCCGGCGCTTCACTTTTTGCCGGTCAGTTTTTCGACGAACTCAGCCAGGGTGCCGACCGTTTTGAAGACCTGATCCGGCTTTTTTAGATTGCGGTTGTTGATCTTGACCTTGAACTCGCGCTCGATCGCCACGATGATCTCGAGCGAATCGACCGAATCAAGACCGAGCCCTTTCCGGAAGAGCGGCTCGCTGTCTGGGATCCTGGCTGGATCACGGTCCAGGTTCAACTGCTCGACCAGCATTTTTTTCAAGCGTTCTTTTACCGTCATTAAAGCACCTCCGTGAGATCAGGCGGTCAAACCGCCGTCAACGACCATGGTCTGGCCCTGGACATAGGACGAATCGGCCGAAGCGAGAAAAACAACCGCGCGGGCGACCTCGGCCGGCTTTCCGGCCTTACCCAGCGGGATCATTTTCAGATATTTACTTTTCAATGAGTCGGTCAGTTCCGATTCGATCAGTCCGGGCGCGACCGAGTTGACCCGAATGTTATAACGCGAAACTTCTTGCACCAGCGAGCGGGTCAACCCCGCGATCCCCGCTTTGGCCGCCGCGTAGTTCGCCTGGCCCTCCACGCCGCGGAGCGCGGAGACAGAGGAGACGTTGACGATCGCGCCGCTCTTGCGGGCGATCATCGGCTTAAGGACCGCCTGGCAGCAGTTAAAGATCCCTTTCAAATTGACGTTCAAGACCTCATCCCATTCCGCTTCAGACATCAGCATTAAGAGTTTGTCGCGGACAATGCCGGCATTATTGACCAGAATGTCGATCCGGCCGAAGCGGCGGAGGACCTCGGCCACTGCTTTTTCGACCGCAGCCGACTTTTCAACTTGAATGGCTAACGGAAAGGCGCGTCCACCGGCTGCCTTGATCTGCTTGACTGTTCGGAGCGCGGCCGCTTTATTGCGCCCGTAACCAACAACTACCAACGCCCCTCCCCTGGCCAATTCAAGGGCGATGGCCCCACCCAGTGCGCCGGAACCGCCAGTCACCACTGCCACCTGATTTTCCAGCTTCATTTTATTAGATAATAACGCAAAATGTTTGACTAAGCAATAACGTTGTGTTAGTTTATCGACCGAAGCCGTTAAGGAGGATATTATGCTGCATTATTTCGGTAAATTCTGGACCAGGGTCCTGTTATGGTTGACCAGAATAACAGTTAAGATTGAGGGGGAGAAGAATATTCCGGCCGGGCCGGTCATCTACATTCAGGACCCGGCCGAAGCGCGTGACGGGATGGCAACACTCGCCTATCTCCCCGGTAAAGCGCACTTTATCTTTTCCTGCCGCCGCTTGGTCATCCCGCTCTTTGGTTTTCTGACGCTGGACCCAGCGAACCTGACCGTAATGCACGACGACGCGCTGGCGATCATCGGTAAACTGGAGAAGAAAGAAAGCGTCATTTTCTTTACTGACAAAGGAGAGATCAAGGGGGGAGTAACACTGATCGCACTGGAGACCAAACTGCCGGTCGTGCCGGTCAAAGTAAAACGTCAGGGGAAAGTAGTGACGATCAAGATCGGCAAACCGCTCCGCGCGGGGAACGCCGCCGACGACCACCGGCACCGGCAGGCGCTGAAAGCCGACCTGGAGAAGGCGCTGGCTTAACTCGCGCCGAGGCCGCCAAGCTGGTCTTTGGCCTGCTCGATCGCGGCCAGGACCTTGTTCGCTCTGGCCTGTAAGGTGGGCGGGATCTGGCGAAGTTGTTTTTCCAGTTGGCCCAGCCGCTGCATCGTCTGTTCGCGCAGCTTGGTCTCGGCGATCTTATTCCCCTGCGAGACTTCCTCGTTGGTCTTCTGGTTGTAGTCCCGGATGATCCGCGAAACCTCCGCTCCCACGTTATCGATCTGCAGCGCCATCGCCTGGGCAGAATTGGCCAGCGAACCGAAACCGTAACTACCGTTTATATTCATGTTCATCCTTCTCCTCCTTTTAAACCGCTTCGCGGACCAGGCGCAATTCCTGGCCGGGATTACCCAAATTGGACTCGGCGCAGAGCCGGGCGATCACGTCAGTCAGCAGCTTCTGCTTGCCGGTCAGGAACGCGACCGGCCCCCGGGCCTCGATCGCCGCCTTGACCACGGCCAGCTCTTCCTGGGCTTCCTGCAGCATCTTGGCGTTCGCCTTGTCGCGGAGCGAATCGAGCTCGGTCTGCGACAGAGCGACGCCGAGCTTTTCCAGATTCCGCAGGACCGTCTTGATCTTCTTTTCCGTGATCGACCAGGCGCTGCCGGACAGCTTAGCATAGGTCGCCCGCTCTTCAAAGCCCTCGCGCAGCATTTCCATCAGTCGATAACGGGCCAACCCTTTCCCCTCCGTCTCGATCTGTTCTGTATTGCTGACGCCGAGCTTGATCAGCCCGTTCTTGAGCTTGATCATCTTGAACTGGGTTTCCAGGATTGTCCGGGAGTCGCCGTTGACCGCGCGGCGCAGATAGAGGGCGCGGAGCTTATCGGTCAGGATATCTTTTTCCTCGTCGGCCGTGTACTGGTACTGCCGCGGCCGTTCGTCGGCACTTCCCCCCTGCCCGCCGGCCGCCGCCTGGGCCCCCTGGTTATGGGCGATAACCGGCAGCAAGCCCTGGTCGAGACTGATGTCGGGGAGGCGCTGCATAAAGCCCTGGATGTCGAAACCGATCTTCTCGCCGAGCTTGAGGACCTGGTCGATCTCCTTGACGATCTTGTTTTCCGGCTGTTCGCCGACAGTCTTGCTGGTCAACCCCTCGGTCAGTTTTTCCGCCACAAAATCCTTGAGCTCCTGGGACTGGTCGCCTGTTTGGCGGTCGACCGCCCCTTTCAGGTCGCCCTCCCGGCCGCCGAAATCGTAACCGCCAAGCTTGTCGTTAAAGAAAGCAAAATCGATATACCCCTGGACCTCTTTCTTGCTGAGCAGCTCTTCGACCGATTTGCCGGGGGCGCAGAGCTGCTTGATGTAGCTCTGCTTGACCTGGCGCATGATCTCGGAGCGGACCGAATTGGCGGCGTTGAGCTTGACGCTCTGCAGTTCCTTGGGCGAAAAGCCTTTATCCTTGAGGAGCGAGGTTTCCAGCTGCTCCAGCTTTTTCTTCGCTTCGCCGCCGCCGGAGACTAAAAATTGCGAATAGGCGCCAAGATATTCCTTGACCGCCGCCCGGCTCGCCGGCCGCTGGTCAGCCTGCTGGCCGTCGGAACCGCCCTGCTGGCCGGGATCCTGCTTGGCCTTCTGGTTCTTACCGACATAATAGTCGGCCGACTTGATCTCTACCCGGTCACGGCCGCCCTCTTCCTTGTTCTCCAGGGCAAAGCCGAAATCCTCTTTCAGGCTCTGCATGATCTTGTTCGCCGGCATCTGCTGGGCCAGGCGGGCGGCGATCTGCGCCAGGATATGTTCCCCGGCTTTGCCTCCCCCTTTCTCCAGCGCTTTTTGCAGAGCGCTTTCGCTCAGAACGTTGCTCTGTTCCTGGTTCTGATCAACTTTTTTGTCGAGCGTGTTCTGGAGCAGCGTGTCCAGGCTCTGAGCCTGCGCCAGATTGGCGGCGACCGCTAACTGTTGATTATTGGCTTGTTCGATCCCCATGTTCAGTTCCCCGCCCCGAACGGATAGATGGCGCGCGCCAGCGCCAGGTTCGCTTCGGCTTTCTCGCGTTCGCCTTTCTGCTTATAGGCCTGCCCGAGCAGGTAGTGCGGCAGCGCCTGATAGAGATACGGGTTCTCGACCGGGCTGTCCCACTTCTTGCCAGTGACCTCGGTCATGATCTCGATCACCTGATCGGCCTTCCCCTGCATCAGGAACATGGTCGCAAAGACATCCTTGGCCGGAATATTTTCTTTATCAGCGGTATAAAGCTCCATTGCCGCCCGGCCGGCCGCCTGATATTCACCGAGCTGCAACAGATTGATCGCGATCTTCTCCTTAGCTTGCAAGACCAGGTCGGCAGCGGCTCCGAGCGTAACCACCTGGCGGTAATGCTCGATCGCCTCCGCCTTGCGGCCGACCTCGGCCAGCGTGTTGGCCAGAAGAAAATGATAATACGGATCGGTCGGATTGGCGGCGCAGGCGGTGCCGTAGAGCTCCAGATAGCGTTCCCGTTTGGCCGCCATCTGCTCCGCCTCGCGCTGCTTACCCCAGTGATAAAGGGTGATCGGCAGCGCCGGGCCGCTGACGACCTTACCAGCCGCGTCGACCAGCTGCTCATTGATCGGCCTAACAAAGTGAATACCGAGGCCGTTCCGGAAAGCCTTGACCCGCTGGTAGCGGAACCCGTTCTGCGTCGTGCCGTAAGGGGCTTCGCACATCGTGATCTCGTAAGCCTCGGCCTTCCCGTTCTCAATGGCCGTACGCAGCTTCTTCAGTTCTGCGGTCTCCAGATACTCATCGGCGTCGATCCAGATGATCCAGTCGCCGGTCGCGTGCTTGAGCGATTCGTTGCGGGCGGCGGCAAAATCCTTGATCCAGGGGAAGTGATAGACCCTGGCGCCGTACTTTTCGGCAACCGCCACGGTCTGATCGGTCGAGCCGGTGTCGACCAGGATGAGCTCGTCGACCCCCTGGGCCAGCGCCGGAAGGACCAGCTGCAGAACAGCCGCTTCGTTCTTGACGATCATGCAGGCGGAGATTTTCATCAGACCGCCACCTTGACCCGGGTCGGGTTAAGCTGTTGAGCGGCACGGCGGACCAATTTGGTATCGCCCTGTTCTTTTTCGAGCGTCTTGGTCAGCTGGGCCGCGTGCTGGGCCCGCAGGGCCTGCGCTTTGCGGATGTAGGAGTTGAGCCGTTCCAGCTTGATCAGGATCTCTTTTTTGTTGGTGCCGAAGATGCTCATCTCGTATTCAAGGTTCGATTTTTCCATGTAGAAATCGCCGGTGATCCGGTCGATCGCTTCCAGCTTCATCTCCGAGAGCACGGCCGGCCGGTAATCGTGGCTGATGCCGAGCCGCTCCGCCTGGACCAGGAGCTGGTTCTTCAGTTCGGTAATGACTTTTTTCTGCGCTCTTTTTTTCTTGCTCATGCCAGTATCTCGTGCATCGTTTCGTCGTAAATGGTCTGCCGCATCGCCGTGTGGTTCTGGTCGATCTGGTCGGCGCGGACCTGGGAGCGGAGGTCGGAGAGCTCTTCGGCGCTGACACCGAAGTGAGCAAGCTGGTCCATGACGTTGCCGACGAGCCATTCGGAGACGCGGGCCAAAAGCCGGTTGTGCGAAAACATGTTGCCGTAGGCGCCGACGTAGGCTTTCTTGAAGCGGTTGACCAGCTCTTCGCGCATGGTGGCCGGTTTGGCGCTGTCGAGCTTCCCGCCGACAGTGGTGGTAGCTGACGCGAGCAGTGAGGTAGAATCGTCAAGCCCGGGGACGACCGCCTTAAAATCGGCGCCGCTATTATCCTCGACCCATTTCAGCTGCGATTCCCTAGTCGCGGCAGCGGATTTGTCGGTCAGCGACTGCTGTTCTTGCGGCTTTTGCTGGCCAAGCGCCAACTTCGCCTGGAGGGCGTACTCTTTGGCTCCCGAAAATCCGCTGGTAAGTGCTAGTTCGCTCATAGCTCTGCTCTAATAATATATCGGGCCAAGAGGGGGAAAACTTGCATCAAAAGAGCGTTTTTTTGTAGGCTAGATCAGGCTTTTTTCGGCTTCTTTTCGGGAGCTTTCTGCAACTGGCGGCTCCGTTCGGCCCGTTCCGCGTTGCTCCGTTTATCGGCCGCCTTAGCGGTCGCTTCCCGTTCCTGCTGCCGTTTCTCAGCCGTTTTCTGGTCGGCGCGGCGGCTGGCCGCCTTTCTGGCTTCGTTGGCCGCCTCCACTTTTTTGTTAGCGGCGATCTCGTTGCCCTTTTCGGTAAAATCTTCCTTATCCTGATTATATTCGCGCTCGTTAGCTTTGCGCACATGCGCCCGCTCCCCGGCCAGGCGGAGCCCCATCCCGTTGCCGCTCTTGTAGAGCTGGCCGAGCAGGTGGACGACCCAGTTCTTGGTGTAGGCCGTGCCGGAGGTCGCGGTCGTCGAGTTCAGGCCAACAAACTGCATCCCGGAGTAAGCCGGGTGGTAATAATCCTCGTTCTGCTTGGTGTTCATCGTCACCCCATAGAGCGAGCTGACGATCGAACGCCAGTAAACCGTTTCGTCATTCGGGGATAACCTGGTCGCGCCTCCACCCGATCCGTTATTGGCGATCAGGATAACACTATCGGCAAATTTTCGGTCGTAACCGTAAGCGGCTGTCCGCTGCTCCGCGGCATACTTGTGAACGTTATAAACATATGCGCCGTTCACCGGGGTCCATTTAATATCTTCAGTAAAATCGGCCCCGCCCGGCCCGCCAAATTCGCCATAGCCGATCGCGACCCATTTCCCCTCTTTATCCTGGACATAATCGTTGGTCCCGATCGTCACCGGAATCCCGCTGACCGCCAACCCGATCCCGAGGTCGCCGCCATAATTTACCTGGTTCGCCTCGCGAGCATAATAATTTCCGAACCAGCTCTTGATAAAGGCATTAGCCTTGTCGTAGAGCTTCTTGCGGTTCAGAAAATCCTGCTTTTCCGCGTCGCTTAGCTCATCGACGTCCGTGTTGTCATATTGCTCCTGGGTCAGGCCGGAATAAGTGTACCGCCAGGTAAAAAGGTTCTGGCTGGCCAGGTCGGAATCCTGATCGACCGATGGGGTATGATCGTTCATCCGATAATTTTCGTAGTCGCCCAGATAGTCGTTGAACTGGCGGGCCCCCATCGCCTGGGAAAAATCCCAGAACCGCATATTATCCAGCTGGGAGAGACTTAAACCAGCATTTTTGTTCCCTTCCCAGTACGCAGTCATGTGATTGGTGACGGTATGCTGGAGCTGAAAATAATTGGTAAAAAGGGAGATCTCATGGTAGTTATAATACGGCTTGTGCGCCCGAACAAAGGCATCGATATGCGTCATCATCTGTTTGTCATTACGCGTCTGATCGACCGGGCCAAAGACCTGTCGCTCCATGAACCAGATCCGGCGTGACGATTCCTTCATTGCCAGGGTGAGCATCATCTTACCGGTGGCGTCGAGGCCATTATAAGCCCCGCTCATGACGATGTCGTAAAAGCTTTTGTTGCCAAAAGTGCTGTTCAACCAACTGGTCAACCGGGTAAAGCTCCAGCTCTCACCGGTCCAATCGCTAAGCAGCCCTAATCCCTCGTCCCCATTGATAAAGTAGGCCTGATTGGCATCAGCCGCCCCTACCGCGTCCGGTGTCCCCGGCCGTTTGGCCCGGCTTAGGTGGTTCCACTCGCCGGCAGCGACCCGGAAATCGAGATTTTTGTACGATAACCCCATGTTCTTACCGGCCGAGACATTGGCCTGCTCATTGCTGCCGGGGCCGAACGAACCGGATTTGTGCCGCTGGCCGGAGACCCAGTTATTGCGCCAATCGTTCAGGCCGCTACTGCCGGGATGCGACGCCTCCCAGGCTTTGAGTGAGACTTCGTTATCGACCACGCCATTTTTGGCTAATCGTTTCATTTCTTCGTAATACCGGTACATCTTTTGGTCGTCCGCGTTGCTGCTCCCGGCCTTGCTCTTCCAATCGTCGGTGAACTGGCGCCATTCACTACCGTCGTTTTCATCGATCGTAAAGCCCCATTCGTTGAACTCTTTCAGCCAGTCATCCGTGACTCTGGTCGTTTCTTTGCCGTTCTGCAGCGCGACTCCCTCGCCTTCGTCGGCAAACGCGGTCCCTTCACAGTACATCTGCTCAAAGCCGGGGAGCCACTTCATCATCTCCTGGCCAAAATTGGCCAGCCGGGCTAAGCCGGCATCTTTGGTGAGAAAGTTCTGCAGGTCGCGGGTCCGGGGCATAAGCTTGCGGCGCGGCGGCCGCAGCTGATATTCGTCCGTAGCGAGGAGGTTATTCCACGACGTCATGCCTGCTCCCTAGCGGGGTTACCCGCCAAACAGGGAGAAGAGCTTATTGGAGAGATCGAGATCGTTCTTCTTGATAGCGAGGAGGCGATCGATCACGGAGAGCGTATCGGAGTTCCACTTGTCGGCCAGATAGGTGGCGGCCGCCGAGTCTTTTCTCACGATGTGGCCCTGGATCTCGACCGTTTCGGTCGTGTCGTCCGACATCGCTTCAACATAGGTCTTCATGTCCTGGTTGAACTTCTGCCAGAAATCGACGATCTTATCGGTAACGCTGCTGGCGTCCTTTTCGTAGGAAGCCCCCTGTAGCTGGGATAATATTGCGTAACCGCTCTGAATTTCACTCATCTTTTTCCATCTCCTTTTCCGTCCGCTTCAACCAGGGTTGCCTGATTTAAGAGGACGGGGCCCCCGGAGGGGCCACCGTCAACATTCTTACAGCTTCTGGGACAGCTTCGCATTGATCTGCTTGTCGAGGTTCGAGGCAGAGGCCAAGCCGCTCGCCTGGTTCTGCTGCCGCATGCTAAATTGTTCATTGACGTACAGGAAAGCCGAACCGTCAACCTTGACCGCTTTCCCGGCGCTGGTGACCACGCAACCGGCCGCATTCGCTTCGGCAGTCGTGTGACCTTTTCCCGCGTTGTAATCCGAAGCCTGGATGTCAGCACCAGAGTTCGCGTCAACGCCTTCGAAAGCATTGATGACCTGGTTTTGCCACGCATCGGTCTTTTGGTCCATCTTTATAAAAGAATCTGTCATATCTACGCTCATGTTCTTTCACCCCCTTTTAGTTTGGCCCGCCTGTCGAGAGCGAGCCTGATCTCCGATCCCCTTCCAATTGCTTATCGGGTCGAGCCCCGCAAAACTTGCATCCTAGACAACGGTATTTTGGACCAGCATCCCGGGGAGCGGCAGCCCGCCGAGCCCGGCCATGTAGCTTTTCACTTCGTGGGCCGCCGGCATAATAGCGTCGAGCTTGGCGCCGGCGCCGGCCGTCCCCGACCCGTCATTCCCCAAACCGAGCGCCTGGGAGACGTTATCACCGAGGGAATTAAGCGAGAGACCGCCTCCGCTCAGGTCGATCCCGTATTTGCTCTTGAGAGACTCTTCGGCGCGCAGCATGCTCATGGCACTGTTATTATCGGGGGGAGAGGCGGAAAACTTGCATTGCGGAGGTGACAGGGAAAACACTAATTCTCACTAATTTGTCCGCTCGCGAATAACGCTAATGGGATTTTCACTAATTAGGCGAAGCACTCTAATTGACGCTTATATCGCGAATATTGAGTAACATTAAATAATTAGCGTAGATTAGTGATGATTAGCGTCTTTAGCAAAATCCCATTAGCGATATTAGAGATCCTGGGTAATTAGTGATAATTAGCGTTTTGAGGGGTGGCCCAGGTCATTTAGGAGCTGGCGGATCCGGTCTATCGACGATTCCAGGGCTTTTTCTTCTTCTTCGCTGAAGCTGAAAAGCTTTTCCAGCTTCTCTTCTTTCTGCTTGTTGAGGTTCAGCAGAGCGGCCGAATTACCGTCGGCAATTTGCAGGTTGGCCGACTTGGCCAGCTGGCTCAGGTTCGCCGCAAAGCTCGGGCCGTTCTGGGCCTGGCTCGACGAACTCTGCTTATTGGCCGGCTTGATCGCCGCCGCGTCGTTGATAATATTCGGATTCACGTTCCCGATGTTCATGCTGAATAGTTCCTTCCGACCCCGGCCAGAACAGCTTCTTCCTGCTGGGCCGCCAGATACCGGTCGTAGGCCGACGCCGGCTTGGCGAACCGGGGCTGCTTGGTTTCTTTCTTGACGCTGGCCTCGGTCCGGGCCGCGGCAACCTCGATCTTCTTCGCCGGCTTCTCTTCCTTGACCGGGAGCTCGCCGACACTTGCCAGGATCATCCCGGCCCGCTCAACCTCAAGATTATACAACCGCGGCGGCTGAGGCGCCAGCGGGACAACCGGGACCGGCTGCGGTTGGACCGCTGCCGTTTTGACCGGCCGGGCCGCCGCCAGCTTCTTCAAGATCTCTTCGACCGTCGCCTTATCAACCCCCTTGAGCAGAGCGAGACAGGTATTCTCGTCCTTATTTCTCAGGTTGAGATCGGCGATCAGCTGATCGGCTTTGGAGACATAGATATCCTGCTCTTCTTCGACCCGGTGGGCATTGGCTGCCTTGGCGTCGGCCGCCTTTTGCGCGGTTGCTTCGTCGATCTTCCGGCCGGCATCCAGAGCCGCCTGTCCGGCCGCCACGATCTGCTCCCCTGCCTGCTGCGCGGCCGGTGTCGCAACGCTGGCCAGAGTCGTTGTCTGGGTCGTCGATCCGCTGCCGCTTTCGACCGCTTCACCCAGGTTCTTGAGCATGGTCTGCAGGGCGGCGATCTCTCTGTTCAGCTCCTTGATCTCGCCGCGGTTCCCTTTGATCTCCCCCATCAGTTCGTCGATCTTCCCTTTGGCCGCCTCGGTCCCGGCCAGGGCCGCTTTATGAGCTAGCTTGGCGTTCCGATATGAATCATTAATAGCTATTTTGATATTCTCTTTCTTCGTCAGGTCTGCCTGCTTAGTTTTCCGCTCTGCCGCTGTCAGCTTACCGCTCTCCAACTCCTGCCGGAGCGCGGCGATCTCCTTCTTATTCTGAACATACTGTTGCTCCAGGCTGGTCAGGTTATTGGCTGTTTTGACGACCGTCAGCGCGGCTGTCCCCTTGGCTGTCGCCAGCTCGTTGCGCTGGGCGACCAGAGCGGTGATCTCCGCCTGTTTCTGGGCGATCTCCGCCTGTTTCTGGGCGATCAGCGTCTTGATCTCCGTTTTGGTCAGCTGCTCGGGGTTACCGGCTGCCGCCTGGTTCGGAGCGGTTTTGAACTGGCCTTTGAGGCCGGATACTTCCTGTTCCAGCTTGACCTGAGCCGCTTTCCCCGATTCGATCTTGGCGTCAAAAGATTTGGTCAGGGCGTCAAGCGAATCGGCCAGGACTTTCTGGGAGCGGGCCGCCTGTTCCTGCCGCTGGAACTGGTGGGTCACGACCTGCTGGGCCGCCGCCGGATTGCCGGCCGCCGCCGCACCCGCTTCACCGGCCCGGGTCTGATCGGACGCAGTTGCCTTCTCCAGTTCGTTAACGGTCGCGATATCCGGGTTAAGGAAACTCTGGATAGTATAAACGGAGCTCTCCGGCATCATCTTAAAGAACGAAAGGGCGGCATCGGCCTGCATTGATTTAAAACCGAGAACGTCCATCCCCTCTTCGCTCTGCGCCATCATATACTGGTGGGTCTCGATGTCAGACTCCATACTATCGAGCGCGCCGGCAAAACCGGCCCCCTCTTCTTCACGCTCTTCAGTCGCGCAGGCGTTATTCTCTTCCTTCTTCTCTTTCCCGTCCGTTTTCTTCCCGCTCAGATCATTATGGACCGTATTCGATTTTTCATCATCGCCGGTGAAGCAGAGCGGGATCAGAGCGTTCAAGGAGCGGCCGACCAGATTGATGGTTGAGGAGAGTTTACCAACATTGCGCATGCTCCGGATCAGTTCACCCTTCTGGGAATTCAGCTTTTCTTTATCGACGTTCGATTGCGCCGGATAGCTCTCCGCGATCTGCTTATCGATCTGCGCGATCTCTTTCTTCGTCCCGGCCCTGGCGATCGAGCACGAGAGCGAGATGGTCGAGACCGCGGCGCCAACGAACGCCTGGGTCATCTGAACATATGCTTCGCGCTTCTGGTTCTCGCGCTGAACGATCGACTCCAGCGTCCCCTTGAGCGCCTCCAGGATCGAGAGGGCCGCCGAGCGGTTCGCTTCGACGATATCGGTCAGACTGGTGGAGGCCTGGAACTTGCCCATCGCCGCCTTGATCTCGCGCATGATCTGCATCGCCATGGCGATCGCCAGCTTGGCGTTGTATAAGCGCTCCATCCGGGTGTTGACCAACGCGGTATCGCCGCTGACGGACGAAAGACCGTAGTCGAGCGAGTTGATCAGATCGGTCGACATCTGGCGCATGATCTCGTCTTCGCGCGCGTCCAGCTCGTCGGTCCAGTCGCCGGTTTTTTCGCTCTTCTTTTTGCCGTTCATTTCGTCGACCGTGTCGTTGACATTGTAGTTCTTGAGCGCGCCGATATCGGCATTGGTCGTGTTGTTCGCTTCGATCACGCTGTACATGTTGGCGGCCAGGTTGCCGAGGGCCGGCAGGACCTCAGCCAACGCCATCCCGAACGAGCCGGCGGAGGTGGTCGCCATCAGGGACATGCTGGCGGCCGAGCAGGCGATATTGATCCCGCCGGTAATGCCGGCGTTGATCAGCTGTTTCTCGGCGTCACGCCCCTGGTTCATTACCGCCGCGGTCGTCCGCAGGTCGGCCGCCAGGTTGCTGACGATCCGGAGAGCGGCCGAGAAGCTGGCCTGATTGACCGATTTGGTCAGCTCCTCGGCGGCGGTCCCCGGCGCGACGCCGGTCAGCTCGCGCTGGACCGCGGCCCGGACCTTGGCGCCGAGCGTCAAGGCATCGGAGAGGACCTGCTTCAGGGTGAAGATCCGCTGGATCTGCTTGATCGTTTTGGCGAGCTGGCTGTTGTTAAGCCCGTGGTAGCCGTCGCCGGTCCCGATCAGACCATTGGCCAGGAAGTCGAGCATCGCCTGCGCTTCCATCCGATCCAGTTTCCCCTCGATCGAATCGTCGTTGGCCGCCCGATTCGCCAGAAAAGCGTCCATCTCTTTGTCATTGGACCGATAGCTGATATTGCGCGATTCGTTGCTGGCGGCCAGACCGATCGAAACAGCCGAGCCGGCGATCGCCGCGCCGAGGTTAATGAACGCCCCGGCGACCGAACCGGCCGGTAAGAGCGAGACGATAAAACCGGCGATCGCGCCGACGCTCTGCCCCGCCGCGCCAGCGTTCATTTTGCCAAGGGCGATCTGCTTCTGGGTCTCCATGTTCCGGGCGGTGATGTACTGCGACAGCTGGAAGGTGATCGCCGAGGCGACCGCCTGCCGCTGAGCAAGGAGCGCTTCGACGCTCTTCATCGTCAACCCTTCGATCGTCGATTCGCCCAGGCTCCCGCCGAAGGTCGCCTTGACCAGCCGGTTAATATCCTGCTTCTGTTTGGCGAGATAAAAAAGGACGCGGATCGCGTTGTTAAGGGCGTTCAGCTTCCGCTCGAAATTGGCGATCGCCTTGGAATCGAGGTGGTACATCCCGTCCTTGGTTTTGACCAGAAAAGCGTCGCCTTTGGCGAGGGCGCTCTCCATCTGGGCGATCTCGGCGTCAATGCTGTTAAAGACGTCGACGACCGTCTCGCCGGTGGAAGCGGTATCCGCTACCACATCAGAAGGAGTCGGCGCGCTGACATTGGGGGTGTCGATATCGCTCAAGATCTGGGAAGCGGCCAAAGCGGCGGTAGCGCCGAGCGCCGCACAAGCCGCGCCGACCGCGGTCAGCGCCGGCACCCAGGCTGGTGTCGAGGAACCGAGAGAGGCGACCGTGCAGATCGCGGCGATCACGACCGACGCGATCATCAGAACAATAGCGGCCGCCTGCATCGCCTTGGCCTGCTCCAGCCGGTCAAAGGTGTCGATGTTGAGGAGGAGCTGGTTGAAAACCGCCGCCCGCATCATCAGCTGCGAGAGGGCGGCGTCGACGATCTGGGTGGTCGGGCCGGTCATCAAGTCGGCCCCGGCGGCGACCAGTTCGGCGTTGGTGGCAAAACCGCTCAGGCCGGTCAGCTCGCGGTAAACAGTGTTGCGGATCTCGCTCTTGAGCACGGCCAGGGCGGCGGCCATCCGGTAAGCGTTCTGTGCTTTGACGACGTTCCCCCGAACGACCTTAACCAGCTGGTCGATGTGCAGGTCCTGGATCGCGTCGCTGTTGTAGAAACCCGGTTCCGCCCATTTCACCGCTTTACCGTTGCTGCTGTAGTAGATCCCGTCGGACGAATCGCCGTCGGGATCGAAATCTTCGATCCCGAAATAATCGCGCTGGCCCGGATCTTCTAAACTATCGAGGACCATGCCTCCAGGCACCAAAAGAATGCCGTAACCGCCCAGCTTGTCGTTGACATAATTCCAGGCCCGGGAGATCCCCTCGTACAGGACAAAGCGGATCCCGTCGACGAGATTATCGAGCACGATGTTGTCGAGGATATCGTCAACGACGACCCGGCCGATCCACTGGATAGCGTCGCCAACACCGCCGTGAGTGCCGTAACCGCCATCCGCCCCCCACCCCTCTTTGGACGCCCAGGCCTTCTCCCACCCTTCGCCGCTAGTCCAGTTCTCGTTATCGTAGGCCCAGCCGAAAAGGGTCCAAATGATGTGGTCGACGAACTCGCCGATATAATTGAGCGCCGTGGCGATCACGTCAAGGATATTGGCTACCAGGGTCAGACAAAACTCGACCGGGTTACGGGTCATATTGATCCCCATCTGACCCAGGTTAAGGACCTGGCCGATGATCGCACCACCGACCCCCAGTTCTTCTCCCAGCCAGTTCTGGCCGGCGCGCAGACACCCCCCCATACCGGACCAGAATTCATCCCAGCCGCCCGACCACATCTTGTCCCAGGCGGCGTCGCAGTCGTCGATCGCCTCCATCTCCTCGAGCTTCTTGTTGACTTCCTCCATCTTATCGTCGATCTGCTTGCCGAATTCATCCAGCTTGACCGTCAGCGCGCCCAGCCCGGAGGCGACCGAAAGGGCCAGCATCCCCATCGCGCTGTTCTCCGGCATCTGCGCCAGCCCGTCGGTCATCTCTTTGATCATCGTCTGGATCAGCTGCTTGAACACTTCCAGGTTCCGCTTCATCGCTTCCAGGTACTGTTTCTGGTCCTGGCAGATCTTCCGGTTCAGCTTCTGGGCCTCATAACCTTGCGACCACCAGTTCGACCACTTAAAGCCGCTGCTGTTCGACTCGTTCTGAGCGTCGGCCAGCTTTTTGTTGTAAACCGCGGTGTTATGGGTGTTGACCTCTTCCAGCATCTTGGCAAAACCTTGCTGAGAAGCTTTCAGGATACCGGAGAAAAGCTTGAGGACGCCGGCGCGCATACTGGCCGATTTACCGCCGTTATCCATCTGCTGGCCGGTATAGATCTCGTCGATCAGGTTGTTGATATCCCCCTTGAGCGACATGGCGATCGCCAGGCCGAGGAGCATGTTGAGGTAATGCATCATCTTGCGGGTGAACTCTTTAAGCGCCTCGTCCTTGAGGTAATAATAACCGTCGGCGCCGGCGCTGGTGTCGATCATTTTATCGGGATCAAAACCGCTGAAGAGGCCGTCCAGCCCTGCGTCAACAGTGCCGAAAGCTTCTTCCGCGCCGTAGTCGCCGGTCTCGGTCGGGGCGCCGGTCTGGCCAGCGCCAGTAGTCGGGCAAGCATCGCCAGGCTGACCGACGCCAGGGTTAACCGGCATGGTCGCCAGGCCGTAAGCGGCAGAGTTGACAACGTAGTTGTCGCCTTCCCGCCCGGCGGCGCGAATATGGGGAGCGGGGGGATTGGTCCCGGCGGTGACGGTTGCCGCGTCGGGGCCGTTCAACTCCGCCCCGGCCGCCAGGATCGGATCGGCGGTCACAAACTGCGGTTGAGCGGCAGCGGCGGATGAGCCAAGGAGCTCACCATCGCGGGTGATGTTCTTAATATCAGGGGCTTGAATGGTCGGTGCTGTCATTACAAATATATATCGGTCCGAAGGGGGAAAAACTTGCGTAATTTGGGGACTTTTTTAGCTGGCGGATGGGACAGCAACCTGCCCCTTATTTTGCCTAATACCGTCTAAAATCTGACCGATCCGGCCGACATCCGTTTGACCTAATTGTTTAAGTGTTACCCTGATCTGCCAAAAAGCCTTGCTGTAGCCTGGCTCTTTGACATCGACCCGGGCGAGTTTCGCCTCAATTTCCGGGTTTTTAAGCTCCCGAAGCTTGCCGAGCGCCTTATCGTTCCACTCTGATTCTTCGATCGCCTTGCGCTCCGGCAGCTTACCCTCGATCATGTACTGCCTGAGAATGGTCGCCGCGAACCGGTCGCGGGAGAGAGCGTCTGTCAACTCCATATCCAGCCCGTCGCGGGACATTTCGCCCTGAAGCTGCAAAGCCAGTTTGTAAAAGACCATCAGCGCCTGCTGTTGTTCGTGCTTTGAACCGTTGAGCAGCTCAGCCAGTTGGCTGGCCACGTCGTCGGCCCGGTATTCGCCGTCCTGAGGCGGGAAGTAAGCCTCCATCAGCGCCCGATGCCGCGAGGTCATCAGCTTGAGTTCTTCATGATTGTTTTCCGTCAATCCTCTGGCCACCGCCAGCAGGTTTTTGGCGCCGATCAATGTCCGGATCCGGGAGGCGGACAAAAAAGTCCGCGCGTCCTGACCGGTCCCACGCAAATAGGTTTTCCCCTGGCGCAAATTCTCGACCAGTTCACCGGTTGAGACTTTGTCCTTATCACCCATCAGACTGTGCCACTGCTGTTCGCCCACTTTCTGGCCGATCATCTCGGCAAAATCCTCTCTGGTGATCCCCCCGCGCAGCTCCGCGGCGGTAAGGACCCTCATAAATTTATCCCGCGGCAGGCTGGCGACGTCGCCGCTCAGAAAATAGACAGTTTCAAAATAAGCATCCACCCCATCGTTAGCCGGCCGTCCGTTGGGTACAGCGGTCTGGCGCCCCCCCGCGACAGCCACCTTCCCACCCCCGGCCGCTGGGGCATCCCCTTTGATCTCCGTATCGGCCAGCAACCCGTCATCCCCGGCCACCGCTTTCCACTCCTTTTCGGAGAGAGAGATCTTGACCGTGTCGGAGCAATAATCCTGCAGCTCCTTCAGGCTGATCTGTTTATCGCCATCCTGATCGAGCAGCTTGATCTCCCCATCGGCCCCCTGTTTGCTCGAGGAGGCGCTAAGCTTATTCTTACCGACATATGACGCCACCTGCCGGGCGCTCAATAAGACTTTACCGGTTTCGTTCATTTTTTATCCCTCTGCTCGCGCAGCGCCGTCTTCAGGTCGGTCAGCTGGGAGCGCATCTTCTGCTGGACCTGCTCCAGATGCGCCTGGGCCGCTTTGGTCCGCCGCCGGGCAGCCGCCAGGGCGACATAGCCGGTCAGCACCCGCCCGATCGCCGAAACGATCAGCAAGAACGAGAGCGCCAGCGAAAAGCTGACCAGATTAAAGTTTTGCGCCAAATAATCGAACATTATTCTCCCCTTATTTCAAAAGCGAGATCGTCGCCGTATTGAACCACTGACGGACTTTCCCCTGAATAAGATCCGGCATAGTCGAACCTTGGGCGGCCGCGCCCACCTTGGGCTGGCCGTTCCGGTCAGTCCGCTGGACCGCGTTCTGCGCCGCTTTGGTATCGCCCTGGACCGGCGAATGAAGCATATCCAAACACCGTTCGGCCGCCTCATCGGTCGCCCGCCGGCGCTCGCCGAGATTTTGCCGGCCCGGGCACTTGTTCGAGTCGGCGAGCTGATTGGTCATTTGGACGCCCATTACAGCAACTCCTTACGGGCGGCGGCGTAGTCGCCCTTGTTGCCCGACGGTATTTCCTCGGGCGTGATGCCGGACCGGTTCTCCAGAGCGAGCAGATCGGTAACCTCTTTACAGAGGGTATCGATCTCCGCTCCGAGCTTATTCAAATTGATGTTTTCGACCGTCGATTCCATATCTGATAGTCCCTCCACTGGTTATATCGGGCTTACCCCCAAAAAACTTGCATCGGGATCACGGTTTTTTTACGGCCTCAACCAGGGGGGCAAAAAAGGCGCGGATCCGGTCAACTGTCCCAGCCTCCCCGGGGTCCCAGCTCTTCCCCAGGACCAGGTCAACCTCGCCCAGGAGAAAGATATCCCGGTTAGGCTTGTTCCCCTCGCCGACCGTCCTGATCGTCAGCGGACGGACGGTCGCCCCGGCTTTAGCCGCCAGACTAAGCAATTTCTCCAGTTTTTCGCGGGAATGACGGCTTTCTCCGTAGAAGATCTCATAGTAAATAACGACCGGTTTTTCGGACTGCAGCCGCTGATAGATCGCCCCGGCAAATAGCCAGGCAGCCGGCCGGTCATCATCCCGACGCGGATAGGGGATATAACCGAGGGTCCGCAAGACCCGGCCGACGATCCAGAGCTTGAGGAGCGAATCGGCTACCACCATCGGGAGCTCGGACGAGAGGGCGGCTACCAGGTAGAGAGGAGCGTTGCGGCACGGTCGGTTGACCAGCAGAATGGTCCGGCCGGCGGCCAGCACCGCCTGACCGGGGGCGACGATCCGGACCCCGCCCAACCGGAGAAAAAAGGCGACGATCACCCGGGCGATCTGACGGTATAACACTTTTCCCGCCGGGCCCCATGGGGCGATCAGCCAGGAAAACAGGTAAAAGAAAAGAAAGAGCAGCCTAATCCCGAGCCAGTAATAAAGGTTGGCGATCAGGCGCCGCAGCCATCTCATGGCTTGTTATCGTCGTCAACCTGGCTGAAAAAATCGATCTTATAAACCTCGGCCGTTTTCTGTTCCAGGGCGCTCTTTTCTTTTTCCAGCCGGTCGATGGTCTCACGCAGGCTCGCGGCGCTGGCCGCGGCGGCGACCGTATTCCGCACGACCAAACTGATCAGCACGATCAGGACCACCAGCACGATCAGCCAGATGATCATCATTTCCCCTCCTCCAACACCCGAAATAAATTCGCCAAAGTGCTCTTTTCGGCTGGACCGGCGGGCCGCCAGGGGGAACCGATCTTAAGCCGGACCCGGCCGGGGTTGATCAAATACTCCGACGTGACCGGCGGCTGCTCGATCAGGAGCGGGATGATCGCCGCTCCGCACAGGCGCGCGGTCCTGACCAGCGCGTCGTCAAGTTCGGCCGGTTTGCTGACCAGCCGCCGCAAGGCGGGCGGAAAGACCAACACCTGCTCTCCCCGCTGCAGCGCCTCCCGCAGGGATAAGAGAAAGGCGACGTCGGTCCCACCCAATTCGTAGATCAGGCAACCGGCGCTTTTTAAAACCCGGCCGAGGAGCGGAACCCGTAAAATATTGGAATCGGCGACCAGGCGCAAACGCTCCGGCCGGGCGGCGACCAGGTAAAGCGGTTCCAGTAAACCGGGATGCTCGGCTACCCAAAGAGAGCCGCCGCGCATTTTTCCCTGCGGCGCGCCGACCACTTCTACCCTGATAAAAGTGCAAGCCAGCAGAAGCTTCATCATTTGTCGGAATATAGCGTAATACAGCGGACGAGCCAGGTCGCCCAGCGGCAACAGCAGCCAGGCCAGAACAGCCAGGATCAGCAAACCGATCAGGCAGAGGAGAAAGAAATACGCCGAGAAAAGCCATGCCATGATGGGGGGATTATAGCAAATCGACCGGCCGGTGACTATCGTTTAGATCTCGTTCAAACCGGCCCGTTTGGCACTGGTTTCCGGTTCCGGCAGGATCGAGACCGACCAGTAGTGGACCGGGCTGGTCCGGTTCAAATAGGCGTAATCGAGGTTGATCCCGCCGACGCTGATCCCGAGTCCGGTCGTCGTGCAATCGGTGGAACGGCCGGTCCGCAGCGCTAAACCCTTGACCGGCGTCCATTCACAGCCGAGCTCCTCGCCTTCGACCGTCCAGGTGACATTGCCGTCAAACAGCCGGCCGGCCGCGCCGGCCAAAACCGCGTACTGCTTCCGGTCGACGGTCGAGAGATTGGCAATGGCGCTCTTGTCATTCCCCATAAAGTTCTGGACCGCCAGACCGAGCGACAGGTCGCCGTTCGGCTTAAAGATCGTCGCCAGGTCGAGGTCGACGCTGGAGCCGCCATCCTGGGCGAGACCGTTGGCGATGCCGATCTTCCGGCTCGATAATTTCACGTTCATCCCGAGCTGCAGGGAACCGAGGCTGGCGGGGACCCGCATCGCCTGGTTCAGGTCGCGGGCCATCGTGATATAAAGTGTCTGGGTCGTGTATTTGACCGGGCTGTCGCCGTCATAGGTCGTGACCGGGACAGTCCCCTCGATCGGATCGCTGGAGCCGATGTAACCGATCCCGAGATTACCGAACGGGGTCGTTTCCACTCCGCCGATCATCGTATATTCCCGACCCTCCTGAAGCCTGGTGGCGGCCATGACCGATTCCCGCTTCAACCCGGCAATACCGGCCGGATTAATGAAGATCGCGTTGACGTCATCGGACATCGCGACCCAGGCGCCCCCCATCCCCATCGGCCGGGCCCCGAGGTTTTCCTGAGCCAGCGCCGGAACCATTAACATAACTAATAGGAGCGCACAGAGAGTTGTTTTGTTCATTTCACTAACTCTATCGGGCCGAAGGGAGGAAAACTTGCGTGGTTTTTAGCCTAAATTATCGGGCCGGATCCGGCTCTGGGGAGGGACCTCCTGGCCGGGGCGGATGACTGCCCGGTTGGCGATCACCGTGCCGGCACCGATCCGGGCTTTTTTGCCGAGGTGGGAGAACGAACCGACCACCGCGCCGTCGACCACCGCCTCTTCGCAAACGACCACGTCTGACCAGATGACCGACCCGGTCACCGCCGCGCCGTCGGCGATCACGCATTTGTCGCCAATGACTGAATCCTTGATATAGACGTCCCGGCCGATCCGGCAGCGGTCGCCGATGATCACCGACCCCTCGAACCGGGCGCTCCGGTCGATGTTCTCCCGCTCGCCGACCCAGGTAGAGCTGGCCAGTTTTTTGCCGGGGATGCTGATCTTGAGCGCGCCGCTCATCGCGTCGTAATTGGAGCGGATGTACTGGTCAAGCCCGCCGACATCGTTCCAGTACTCAACCATCTGGTAGCCGAACAGCGGGGCCTGCTCCTTGACCAGGCGGGGAAAGAGCTGCTTGCCAAAGTCGTAAAAACCGTCCGGGATCAGATCAAGAATGGCCGGCTCAAAAATATAGATCCCGGTATTGGCCAGATCGCTCAAGGCGACCGCCGGCTCCGGCTTCTCCTGGAAACCGGTCACCCGCCCCTGCTGGTCCTGCAGAACTACGCCAAACCCCCTGACATCGGGGACCTTAGCCAGCGCGATGGTCGCCAGCGCTTTTTTCTCCCGGTGATAAGCAAGAAACCGGCCCAGGTTGATGCTGGTCAGCGCGTCGGACGATAAAACGAGGAATGTTTCGTCGACCCGGGCGATCCCGGCCATCTTTTTGACCCCGCCGGCTGTCCCGAGCAGCGTCTCTTCGTAGGAGTAATCGATATTGACGCCGAAGGAGTGCCCGTCGCCAAAGTAGTTCTCGATCTGCTCCGGGTGGTAGTGGATGTTAGCAACGATCTCGGAAAAACCGTGCTGTTTGAGCAGCTCGATATTATGCTGCATCGTCGGCAGATTGACGATCGGGACCATCGGCTTGGGGACCGCCAGGGTCAGCGGTTCGAGCCGGGTCCCAAAACCGGCCGCCAGGATCAGGGCCTTCACTTATCGATCTTCCTTAACCGCCTCAGGTGGCGCTCGTCACCGGAGAACGGGGTTTTTAACCAGATCCCGAGGAGTTTAAGCGCTTTAGCCGCGGTGATCACCCGACCGCCGAAACAGATGATGTTGCTGTCCCCGTGCTCCCGACTCTGTTTAGCTGTATAAGCGTCGGTGACGACCACCGCCCGCACCCCTTTGACCCGGTTCGCCGTGATGGAAACGCCGACACCGGAGCCGCAGACCAGTATCCCCCGGTCATACTTTTTCGCGGCAACCGCCCGGGCGACCGGATAAGCAAAATCGGGATAATCGCACGACTCCTCGGCAAAAGTGCCGAAATCCTTGAATTCGATCCCCCGCTTTTTCAAATACGCCAGGATCCTGGTTTTTAACGGAAACCCGCCGTGGTCGGAACCGAGTGCGATCTTCACTTGATAGCCTCCTTCATCTCCCGGGTCGCCTCTTCCAGGCCGACCAACAGGCCGCGGGCAATTATCGCAAAGCCAATGTTAAGCTCTTCCAGCCCCGGGATCCGGGCGACCGGCCCGACATTCTGATAATCGAGTCCGTGCCCGGCGTTGATCCGCAGACCGATCAATCTCGCCTGCTGGGCGGCGACCCCAAGTTTTTCCAATTCACGGGGCGCTCTTTTCCGGCAATAACGACCGGTGTGCAGTTCGATAAAATCGGCCTGGAGCACCGCCGCTTCGGCGACCTGATCGTGATCGGGGTCGATAAAGAGGCTGACGAGTATCCCTTTGTCCTGTAATTTCCGAATGACATTCCTTAATTTTGAATTTTTACTTTTTACTTTTGACTTAAGGTCGAGCCCGCCCTCAGTGGTGAGCTCGCGCCGTTTCTCGGGAACAATGGTGACCAGATCGGGTTTTAGTCTGATAGCGATCCGGGCCATCTCGTCGGTCGCGGCCATTTCCAGGTCGAGCCGGCCCGGCAAAGCGCGCAAGCGGCGGACGTCGGCGTCCTGAATATGCCGGCGGTCTTCGCGCAGGTGGCAAACCACTCCGTCGGCCCCGCCGGCAATGACCGCCCGGGCGGCGCTGACCGGATCAGGGATTGTTTCCTGACGGGCCTGGCGCAGGGTCGCAACGTGGTCGATATTTACCCCGAGTCTCATAGCTCTTTGTGGATCAGACAAACCGCGTAAGCCTTGATCCCCTGCCTGGTCCCGGTAAAACCGAGCCCTTCCTCGGTTTTCCCCTTGACGTTGACCAGCTCGGGCGCGATCTTTAGCGCGCCGGCGATCCGGCTCTTCATCGTCTCAAGGTAAGGAGCGATCCGCGGCGCTTCGGCGACGACCGTCGAATCAATATTGTTGATAAAATAACCGCGGCTGCTGACCAGTTCACTGACAAAGGCGAGCATTTTTAAGCTATCGGCACCCTGCCATTCCGGGTCGCCAGGCGGAAAATGCCGGCCGATATCCCCCTCGCCGAGCGCGCCGAGGAGCGCATCGATGATCGCGTGGAGGAGAACGTCGGCGTCCGACCACCCCTCCAGCCCCTGGGGATGCTTAATCTCCACCCCGCCGAGGAGGAGCTTTCCCCCTTTTTTGAACTTATGAACGTCGTAACCAAAACCGATTTTCATTACTTTTTACTTTTTAATTTTTAATTTTGAGTTAATAGCCCTTAAAAAAGTATAACACATTGGCCACATACTCCCAAACAACGAACCCGGTGTCTTCGTGTCGGGTCCACCAGCGGTCGGGATTGAATTCGCTCCGGCGGCACGGGTACGAGATCACCCTGATCCCGGCCGGGGCAAAGACCTTGCGAAAGACGACCGCCGCCCGGCGGCTGTGGTAAGGGGAAGTGACCAAAATAACGCTCCGCGCCCCGCTCTCCTTCACCTGCGGCAGGGAAAAAATCGCGTCTTCGAGGGTCGAACGGGATTCGGCCTGGAGGCTGATCGCCGCCGCCGGGACTCCCGACTCGACCGCCTGCTTTTTCATCCACTGCGCGGCGGTCAGGTGCCAGGCGAGCGGACCGCCCGACATCAGGAGGCGCGGCGCGTAACCGGCCTTATAAAGACCGACCGCCTCCGCGACCCGCTCGCCGTTGTTGTCCCCGCTCAGCACGATGATCAGGTCGGCCCGGTCAAGGCTGTCGCGGACGACCAGATGATCGGCCAGGAACGGGAGAAAATACGGCTGCGTCAGGTAGATGCCGAGCGCCAGAATGAACAGGGTTAAAAGAAAACCTGCTAACCTTTTCATCGCGGCAACCGGAAGAGCGACCGGAAGAGGAAGCGCGGATTGCGCGCCAGCCCCATCAGGAGGGCGCCGATCGTCGGGTAAGTGCGCGGATTGGAGACCAGGCTCCAGATGACCGACGAATGGTTCTCAAAATCACCGATCTTCTCGATCAGCCGGGAGTTGTCCCGGACATACTCGAACATTTTTTTCAGGACGTCTTCGCCCATGTTTTCCAGAATATTGCGCAGGAGGAGGCAGATCCGGATCTCCTGCTCGAACTCTTCCGACCAGCGGGTCTGATACTGGGCCAGGTTATTGTCCCGGACTGCGTCGACCAGCATTTCCGCCGCTTTTAACCCGTAGTAGATGCCGCCGGAGGTGATCGGTTTGACCTGGCAGGCGGCGTCGCCGACCAGCATTGCCTGCCCTTTAACCAGCTCGCAGGTGCCGATCGGGATCGCGCCGGCGTTTTTCTCGATGATCTCCCCGGTCAATTTATGCTTTTCCAGGAAGCGGTTCAGTTCCTGGTACGGATTATTGCAGATCGTGCCGACCCTGGCCACCCCATTCCCTTCCGGGATCAACCAGGTAAAAAGGGAGAACGGTTTGACGTAGTCGACTTCGACCGCGTCGAGCCGCTCGGGGGTCATTTTGATCCGGTACTGATAGCCGCGGTACAGCTTCATGTCGGAATTAAAACCGAGCGCCTTGCGGACCCGGGAATTCGGCCCGTCCGCGCCGATCACCAGGTCAGCAAAATACTCGCCGTTATTAGTCTTCAGAAAGTACCCTTCCCGGATCGGGTGGATGTCCTGCAAGGTGGTATTGAACTCAATCTCCAGTTTGTGGCTTAACTCCTGGTCAAAAAGAGCGCGATCGACGATGTAGGCGACCGTCTGGCGATGGAGGTCAAAAGCGGCGCCATTGTAGCTGACCCGAGCGCCGTTGATCGTGTTCTGGATCGATCGCCGCGAGAGAGGGAGCCGAAGCTCTTCGAACAGCCCCTTCCCGACTATCCCGGCGCAGGAGACCGGCCGGCCGACCTGCGCGTGCTCTTCCAGCAGGAGCGGATTATAACCGGCGTGTTTTAAAAGCTGGGCGGTGTAGCAGCCGATCGGCCCGGCGCCGACAATGATGATCTTGGCGTTCTTTTTCATGTCGCAGCGTTAATTATAGCGTATTTGCGGCGGCCGGTAAAGAATGGTAGAATCACGCCGTGCAGCGCTGGTTGCTCCTCACTCTGATCGTTCTGCTCGGCGGGACGGCATTCGCCGCGCCCCGGTTGACCGTCGACCAATCCGGCGCCCTTTACCAATCCTGGCTGGCCCCGACCGGTGAAAGCCTCGCCCTGACTATCCGCCGCTCCCCCGATCAGGGGATCAACTTCGGTCCGGCGCAGATCCTTTACCGCTGTTCGGCGGAAACAACGAGCGCCGATCTCGCCTTCGGCCCCAACCGCGCGCTCGCCCTGGTCTATGGCACTACCCGGGAAGCCTGGTTCACCTTCTCGGCCGATAACGGCCGCACCTTCTCCTTGCCGCAGCAGTTAACCGGCGAAGCGGCAACGGACCCGGCGGTCGCTCTGGATGGGGCCGGCCAGCCGCATTTTCTTTACCTGGTCAAGATAGCGGACCGCGATCTGACCGAACTCCGCTACGTCCCCGGTCTGTCGACCGAAGCGGTCGTCCTGGAGCGCTCAGCCGACACGCTCGGCGCGCCGCGGCTGTTCGCCTCCCCCTGGGGACTGATCGCCCTCTTCACCAAAACTTACCAGACCAGGCAGAACACTTTTTACGCCGTCTCCCCCGATAACGGCCGCCATTTTAGCCGTCCCCAGCTCCTCGACCCGGCGCCGGAGATCGCCGCGTTCATTTACCAATACCGGAACGGTAAACTGGATCTCCCCCGGCCCGCACCACCCGAACCGCACACACCTTCCCCCGAGGCGATCAGTAACAGCGCCACGGTCGAGATCAGTTACCGGCAGCCGGCGACCGATCCGGTCGTCACCCGCCTCGATCTCTCGACCGACCCTGATTTTCCTGCCGACCGGACCTGGACCTTTGAACGGCTCGATCTCCCGGCGACCGGGGAAGGAGTGTATCGGCTGCCGATCGCTCTCGCCGACGCCGTTTACTACTGGCGGCTGATGACCTTTAACGGAGTGACCGCCAGCCAGTCCTCACCGACCAGGGTCCTCCGGCTCGACCGGCAAGCGCCGCTGATCACGCTGACCGGACCGGCGGGGACGACCAGCGAAGCGCGGCAGATCACCGTCACCGGTCTGTTGAGTGAAAAAGGGACGCTGACGATCAACGGGACGGCGACGACCGTGGAGTCGGGAGGTAAGTTTTCCCGGCCATGGACGCTGGCGCCCGGGGCCAATCAATTGCGGCTGATCGCGACCGATGAGGCCGGTAACGCCGGCACCCTGACCCGGCCGGTCGCTTATTCGACGGTCAAGCCGCTGCTGACCGTCCTCAAGCCGCGCCCGGATGATTGGTTCAGACCCGATTCGAGCATTCTTTTTTCTATAACGGTCACCGACCTGCAGGCGGACGTCGCCGACGAGAGCGAAGCCGAGCTGGTGATCGCCGGCCAGAGCGTGCCGGACCAGCTTATTTACAGCCGGGACGACGGCTCGCTCTCCGGTTTTATCAAGCTGCCGATCGAGCTGGGCGACGGGCGGTTCAACGTCACCATCCGGTTGCGCGACGAGGCCGGCAACCTGGCCGAGGAAAGGTTGACACTGAACATCGATCGGACGGCGCCGGTTTTAGTGCTGGCCAGCGGTGAGGCGTTCTTCTGCAACGCGCCAGCCCTCGTCCCCCTGCCGCTCTGCGACACCGGAGCCGGGCTTGATCCGGCCGGCACGCTGGTCAACCTGCTCGGAACATCAGGCGAAGTTGTCGTCTCCGGCGAGGCCCTTCTGCTTAAACCGGTCAGATCGCTCGCGCCCGGTAGTTACGAAGTGATCGTCACCCCGCGCGACCGGATCGGCAACACCGGACCGCAAACTATTTTTACCCTGGTGATCGACGATCAAGCGCCGACGCTGATCATCACCGGAAGTCAGGAGAGCGGCGGACGCCTTCGCCTGGCAGGAGAAGTAGTCGATCAGTCCCCCGACCGCCTCAAGGTTTATAATAGCGGCAAGCTGATCGATAATTACCAGCTATGTGGCCCCCTCTTTATCCGCGAGTTCCCGCTGACGGCCGGTCACAATGAACTGCGGATCGAGGCGGTCGATCGGGCCGGCAACAGCAGCAGTCAGCAGTTGAGCGTCCAGGTCGCGGCGATCCAGCGTTCAGCCACGGTCGCCAGGCTCGGCCACGCCCCCAACCCATTTACCGCCGGCTCCGGCGAAATGTACTTTACTTACGTCCTGAACTCAAGTGCCGATCTCAAGTTCTTCATTTTCGACCTGAGCGGCACGCTGATCTGGCAGCGGACGCTGACCGGAACAGGCAGCGGCAGTTTGGCCTGGAACGGGATCGATCACTTCGGGCGGACCGTGGCGCGGGGGGTTTATCCTTACATTGTCCAGGTGGCGGCTGGCGGGGTTGACGAGCTCTACCGCGGTAAAATAATCGTTTACTAATACGCGCCGCTCCCGGTCAGCGTGACCGGGATGGTGCGGAGCAAGATCTTCAGGTCCTGCCAGAGCGACCAGTTCTCGATGTAATAAATATCAAGCCTCACCATATCCTCGAACGGCAGATGCGACCGGCCGGAAACCTGCCAGAGCCCGGTGATCCCGGGACGGACCCGCAGGCGTTTGCGGTGCCAGGCGTTATATTTGGCTACCTCGCGGGGCAGAGGAGGCCGCGGTCCGACCAGGCTCATCTGGCCGAACAAAACATTGATCAGCTGCGGCAGCTCGTCGATGCTGAAGCGGCGCAAAAACCTGCCGGGCGGGGTCAGGCGGGGATCGTTCTTCATCTTGAAAATATGCCCTGCCACCTCGGACCGGTCCGCCAGCTGGTCGATCATTTTGTCCGCGTCCTTGATCATCGAGCGAAATTTATACATCGGAAAGGTGCGCCCGTCGAGCCCGACCCGCTCCTGCGCGTAGAGGACCGGTCCGGGCGAGGTCAGCTTGACCAGCAGGGCGACCGCGCCGAGCAGCGGCGACAGGAGGAGCAAGCCGAGACCGGACGCGAGGAGATCGACCGACCGTTTAACTGCCGCGTTCAAACCTTGCAGCCTGATCTCGGAGACGGTCAGCAGCGGGACGCCGGCGATCTCGTCGACGTCGACCCGGCTGGCGATCAACTCCAGGATCCCCGGGACGATCTTAAACTCGACGCCGAACCGCTCGCACTCGGTAATGATATCGAGGACCTTGTCGGCCGGGATCTTGGCGCTGGCGATCAGCACCTCATTGATCCGTTCGCGCGGGATAATGTCTCTGACCGCCGCCAGCGTCCCGAGGACCGGCACCCCTCTGATGCACTGCTTCTGCTTAGCCGGATCGTCGTCCAGATAACCGACCACCCGGTAGCCGAGCCCCCGGTCCAGCAGCAGCTTGGCGACCAGCGTCTCTCCCATCTCCCCCGCCCCCAGGACGAGCGTATTCTTGACGCCGCGACCGCAAGCGCGCAGCAGGCGCTGGCCGCCCGCCAGCGCGATCCGGCTGAGCGCCAGCAGGAGAAATGATATCCACCAGGCGTTCAAGACGACCAGGCGGGAGAACCAGAGCTCGCGGTAGAGAAAAAGAAAGCCGACCAGCACCAGCGAGGAGACCGAGACGCTGAAAAAGAGGAGCGCCAGTTCATCGACCAGCGCGGTGAACTTTTTATTGTCGTAGAGGCCGATCAGCTTGTTGATCGCCAACCAGACGATCACCACAAAAGCGAGCGTGTTAAAGTAACGTTCAAAGATCGGCAGCGACTGGGGGGCGAGAAAGAGCATGACCTTGAACCGGAGATAGTAAGCCAGGATGAAAGAGAGGATGATGCCGCCGGCATCGATCAGCGCTTTCAGGATCATCTCACTCTTTCCCACGCTTTGTACAGTTCCAGGTTATCAGGGAACTTGTCGAGGCCGTCCTTGATCAGCCGGCGGGCGCTGACGAGCCGGCCGACCTGCCGGTCGAGCGCTTCCATCTGGTGGAGGACACCGGGAACCGTCGGATTAACGTAAAACGCCCGTTCGAACATCTCGGCCGCTTCGCGCAAGCGGCCTTCACTCTGCAGGAGCTGGCCGCGCGTTTCGTACGCTTCGGCATAGTACGGATCGATCTTCAGGGCGATCTCGATATTACGCCAGGCCAGCTCGCGGTTCCCCTGCGAATAGTAAACGCGGGCGAGCATATAATAGTTATCGGCGTTGAGCGGATCGACCTTCGTGCCGTATTGGAGGTATTTCAGCGCGGCCGAAGTGTCCCCCTGGTTCAGGTAGACGATCGCCAGGTGGGAGATCGTCGTCCCTTCGAACGGCATGATCCGGAGCGCCTGCTGCAGCTCGGCCGCCGCGGTCGGCAGCTGGCGCATTTCCATGTAAGTCTTACCGCTCTTAAAGTGGATGTCCTGGCGGAACGAAATGAACCCGACCGAAATAATGGCCGCGGCAATTAAGGCAATGACCGCGACCGCCAGCCACGGGAGCTCCGACCAGACGATCGGCGCCGCTTTCTCTTCCCGGCGTTCTCCGGCGACCATCACCATCCCCCAGAGGACCCAGAAGAGCGAGGTGATTGCGACGACGCCAAAACTGAACTGGTTCTGGACCAGGTAAGCGACGATCGCCGCCAGCAGACCGGCCAGCATCAGCCGCTCGTGGTCGCTGGCCCGCGCCAATTTCTGCCAGCCGGTGGCAAAGACCGTCCCGATAATCAGCAAGTAGAGGAAGAACGAGATCAGCCCCTTGGTGACCGGGACGTCAAAGGTCTCGTTGTGGCACCGGTCCTGCTTAACGTGAAAAGCCTCTTTGAAGCGGAAGAGATCGGTCTCGTAGCGGGGAAAGACCATCTTCAGGACTTCCGGTCCGACCCCGAAGAGCGGATTATCGGCGACCACGCCGAACGCGCTTTTCCAGGTCTCGCCGCGCGAACCGGCCGCCCCTTTCAGCTCCAGTTTGCTGGTCACCTCACCCTGCCCGGCGCTCTCCTGCTTGGCGCCGATCTCGCCGGCAAACCGTTCGAACGGCGAATATTCCGGCCGGAGCATGGTAAAGAGCGAGATCGCGACGATGACCAGCCCCAGCACGCTCAATTCGCGCCAGTTGCGGAAAAGCCAGCGCCGCCCGGCGACGACGACAAAGAGGACCGCGCCGGTAAAAAAGCCCATGTAGCCCCCCCGGCTTTGCGTGTAGAGGAGACAGATGTAGATCAGCGTCAGCGCACCGCCCCAGAGCGTGTCCAGGACCAGCGGCTGCAGCCGGTCGGAGTGGAAGGCGAACAAAAGCGCCGCGGCGGTCGCCAGCGCAAAACCGAGATACCAGACCACGACATCGCTGGCCTGCAGGGTAAAGAGCATCGCGATAAAAACAATCTGGGCGGCCGCAAAATAACTGAGCGGCAGGATCTGCAGGGTCCAGTCGGTTTCTTTGACCGGTTTTTTCTCTTCCAGAAAAAGGTAGAGGCCGAGGAAGAAAGCCATCAGAATATAAGCGGCCAGGAAGTTCGGCTGGCCGATCGTGCCGATCACCCTCTGCCAGGTGATGACCCCGCCCCAGGCGTAGGGATCGAGCTCCTGGCGCTGAATGACGCCGTAAACCGCCATCGCCACCCCGGACTGAACGACGATGATGATCAGCCTTTTGAGCCGGTCGGCGGAAGCGGCAAAATTGGTCGTGATAAAGAAGAGGAGCCCGAACAGGTACCAGGTGGTCAGCCCTTCAAAGCGGCCGTAGAAGCCGGTAAAGCTGGTGTAAACGTGGACCGAGGTGATCGTGGCGACCGTGGTGGTTAACAGAAAGGAAACGACCGGCCAGTCGAGCGCGGTCCGGATAAAACGGTGCTCGCGCAGAACGATCAGCTTGAGCGACCAGACGCCGAGCGCGACGACCACAAAACAGCGGAGCCAGGCGACCTTAGTGCCGGAAAAAACGATCCCGAGCCGGCGGTCAAAAATGATCGGGATCAGAAAAACAATGACCAGCAGGCAGATCTCCATGATCTGGTCAAAGGAAATTGTCGTCCCGAAATTAGCGCCGCCGCTCTTGACCGAACTTTTCTTCATATTTCTCCCTTATCAAACCGGCGATCCGCTCCAAAAAGAGCGGTTTGCTGAACCGCTGCGCTTGCTGCCGGACCCGCGCTTTAGCGAACTGCCGGAAGCGGAATTGGTGCAGGACCGCGGTCAGGGCGGCCGCGGTTTGCGGCGTAAAGAACAGGCCGCTCTCCCCTTCGACCACCGTTTCCCGGGCGCCGCCCGCCTTGTAAGCGATCACCGGTCGGCCGCAGGCCATCGCTTCCAGCGGCGTGATGCCAAAATCCTCTTCCCCGGGGAAAAGGAGGGCGCGGCAGCCGGCCAGTTGCGCGGCGACCTCCCGGTCGCCAAGCCGGCCGAGAAAAACAGTGTTCGGCCCGGCCCGTTTTTCCAGGGCGGCGCGGGCCGGACCTTCGCCGATGACCCGGAGCGGCACGTCGGCCGCGCGGCAGGCGTCGATCGCCACGTCGAGCCGCTTGTAAGCGGCGAGGCGGGAAACGACCAGAAAATAATCGCCGTCAACGCTCCCCGGCCGGAACAGATCGCTCTCGACCGGCGGATTTATTATAACAGAATCGCGACCGTAAATCCCGCGGATCCGTTCGGCCACGGTGGCCGAATTGGCGATGAATTGGTCGACCCGGGCACTGGTCTGCAGGTCCCACGTTTTCAGCGGTTCCAGAAAAAAAGGGAGGATCTGTTTGACCAGCTCGGGTAAGCCTTCCCGGGCGACGTAATCGTCGTAGCGCCAGACAAAGCGCATCGGCGTATGGCAGTAGCAGAGGTGAAGTTGGTCGGGGCGCTTTTTGACCCCCTTGGCGTAGGCCGAGCTTGACGAAATGATCACGTCGTACTCGCCCAGGTCAAAGCGCTCGAACGCCAGCGGGTAAAAGAGGAACAACGCTTTGAACCAGCGGCTAGCCAGCGGAATATTTTGCAGCCAGGAGGTCCTGATATCCATCCGGCGGAAATTATCCGGCAGCCGGGTTGGATCGTAGAGCGAAGTGTAGATCGGCGCGTCGGGATAAAGCTCATGGAGGGCGGCCACCACCCGCTCCGCGCCGCCGAACTGGACGAGGTAATCGTGGACGATCGCCACTCTCATTTCAGCAGCCTGGCGGCCAGGAGCTCAAAGTTCCGGTCGGCCAGCCTTTTCAGGCTTTCCCGGACGCCGGTCAGCTTTGCCCGGATATCATTGGCCTGCTCCAGGCTCCGGACGATCCGGTCGCTCAGAGTGGAAAGGTCGTTAAGATCGAGGCACGGCTGATTGATCGTCGCCAAAAACGAGCGGACTTTGGGATCGTAGGTCAGGCCGATCAGCGGGACGGCAGCCAGAGCGGCAAAGATCAGGCTGTGCAATCTCATCCCGACCAGGAGATCGAGCCCGGCCACGATCGTCAGCATTTCGGCGGGTCGGCAGAGGCGAAAAACGACTTCCGACCGTTCCTGCATCAGCTCGCTGATCCGGCGGGCCTGGCGGAGGTCTTCGGGGCATTGGAAGAGGAGAAAGACCGGGCGGACCCCTTTGTCGCGAACCAGGCGATCGAGCGCGGCGGCCAGATCGCTAGCCGACTGTTCACTCAGTAACGTCCGGTTGCGCCGCGAGCGGAGCGCGATCCCGGCGAGCGGCCGGTCAAGCGGGATCCCTTCCAGCGCCAGCAATCGTCTCCCCTCCGCCCGGTCCGGCAGAGGGAGAAGCGCGGTCGGATCGCCAGTCACGGCGAGCGGCGGGCGGTTCACACCGAGCCCGCGCAAGCCGGTTTCCGCGTCGGTGTCGCGCACGGTGATCAGATCGACCCGATTAAGGACCCAACGGGCCAAAAAACGGTTGAACGGCCAGTTGAGCGGACCGTAGCCCTGGCCGAGGACCATCACTTTTTTGCCGAATAATTTCGCCAGCCAGACGATGCCGAGGTAATACCAGAGGCTGCGCGCGCTGGTCACGTCCTGGAAGAGGGTCCCGCCGCCGCTGATCACGATGTCGCTCCAGCGGAGCGCCCGCCAGACCGCACGTAATTTTCCGCGCGGGACGCCCGCCACATTGTAATAGGCGGCGGTTAATTGCGGCGCGGCCGAGAGCACGGCGATCTCAACGTCCGGCACGCGCCGGCGCAGGCCGATAACGATCGACTCCAGCACCGCCTCGTCGCCGACGTTGTTGTAACCGTAGTAACCGGATAGGAGGACCCTCATTCTTCCGCCTTGATATAGCGGGCGGCGATCAGCGCGACGAGCGCGCCGACGACCGCACCGAGGCAGAGGGCGTTGAGCGTCCGGACCAGCGAAATAAGGAGCGGCGTGTGGATGTGGGAAAAAGTATTAAAGACCGAGGTCGAAGCGACCGCGCCGACCGTCGCCGCCAGCCAGAGCCAGGTCCGGTTGCCGCGCCAATAACAAAGCGCCGCCACCATCAGCGCCGGATAACCGATCAGGAATTCTTTGGTCCGCGGCCGGACGAACATCACGATCTCCAGCCAGTTGCGCAGGTATTTTTCGACCCCCGGCACCGGAATAATAAAGTTACCGGAGCGGGCAACGAGCAGCGCCACCGCCCCCAGACCGCAAAGGCCGAGGCCAAGCGTTAGCAGACTAACGCGGACGCTCAGAAAGGTCCGCAGCCGGTCGCGGAGAAAATAGGCGGCGACGATCAAAAGCGGGACCGTCAACGCCAGTTTAACCGCCGGAAAGACCTCGATCCCGCTTAAGAAGCGGCTATCGGCAAGGAGCCCGATCATTAGGATAATTCCGAGACCGGTCGTCAGGACGACGCCGAACAGGACCAGCCACGACTTAAGTAACCACTGTTTTTCGTCCCGGCCGCTCCCGCTCAGATTGGCGATCACCGCGTAGGAGGGGAAGACCAGACTAGCGAGAAAGGCGAGCCCCTTTTGCAGCAACAAAGTTTGGCCAAACTGCTCCGCCAGCGCGAGCCCCTCCACCCCGCCGAGCAGGATGATCAGGCTGAGCCAGCCCGGGATCTTAATGAACCGGTCAAGCAGAAAGAGGGAGCCGCAAAGGACGCCGGCCCCAAGTAGAATGATCTGCCACCCCTGAGGCGTCAGCGGTCGGGCGGCCGTCGCTCGCCCCAGAGTAAAACCGGCGCCTTGCAGGCGTTCGGTCAGCTCCCGGAAATAGCGGAGATTATAGGCGACCGGGAAAGCGTCGATCTGCGGCGGGAGGAAGGGCCGGAGGTAGATCAACCTGACTCCCCGTTCCCGGACCGCGCGGACGAAACGGTCGAGCGCCTCAGCTTTATCGATCTTGGCCAGCTCATCTTTGGGAACGCTGTGGACCCGGACGACGCTTTGCCCCATCAGTTTTTTAAGCCGCTGGTCGCCCTCCTGCTTGACGATCTCAACATATCCATAATTTACCCGGCTCTTGCGCAGAGCGTCGGCCAGGGCCGGGATCGCGTCGGGGTAACCGAGGAGCTCTTCGCCGTCAAAGATCACCAGGCCGTACGGCCGGAGCGCTTCGATCTTGCCGCCGAGGTTGCCGAGGTGATAATGCGGGTCGTTCCAGACCCGCGGGACAACGGTGAAACCGAATTTACGCAGGTACTGGAGCTGGACCTCCGAAAGACCGAGCCCGAGGAGCCGGAGATCTTCTTCCAGTTCATCGAGCTCAAGGACATTGCGGCCAAGGAAGCGGGCGCTCCGGTCGCCGAGCGCCCAGCGGAGCTGATCGGCGACGCGCCGGCGCGCCCCAGCGTCAAGGAGATATACATAGGTCCGATCAGGTTTAATTAGGCCTCTGGCGGCCAGCGCCGACAACGCCGCCGGTCGCTCCTTAAGCCGCAATAAGCCCGACCCCTTGACGTAAAATAGCTCGCCGTTCGCCGCTCCGTCCGGCAAGGTCTCCTCAAAAACTCCGAGCTCGGTGATCCCGAGCGCGCGGACCTCCTGCAGGACCGTCCCGATCGGTTTTTTCTCGAACGCGGCCATCTTCTTCAAATCGTTCAGGTCGAGGACCAGTTCCACCGCCCGGCCGCCGCTTTCGGCGGTCAAGCGGAGCAGGCCAAGGTAGGCGCCGAGCAGCACCGCGGCGGTCAGGACCAGGAGCAGGATCGCCCGATTCAGTTTATCGATCATCCCGTTTCACTCCTCTCAAAGAGGCTTCGATGAACGGATCGAGGTCACCGTCGATCACCCGCTGAACGTCGCCGACGTCGATCCCGGTCCGGTGGTCCTTGACCATCGTGTACGGCTGAAAAACATAGGAGCGGATCTGGCTCCCCCACTCGATCTTCTTCTTTTCGCCGCGCAGCTCCTCGATCTTCTCTTTATGCTGGGCGAGCATCATCTCGTACAGTTTCGCCTTGAGCAGCCGCATGGCGATATCACGGTTGTTATGCTGGGAGCGGTCGCTCTGGCTCTGGGTGACCAGGCCGGTCGGCAGGTGAGTGATGCGGATAGCCGAGCTGACCTTGTTGACATTCTGCCCGCCGGGGCCGGAAGCGCGGTAAGTGTCGACCCGCAGGTCGCTCGGGTTGATCTCCACTTTGATGTCCTCGGTCGTCTCGGGAATGACCTCGACCGAGGCGAACGAGGTATGCCGTTTCCCTTCGGACGAGAACGGCGAGATCCGGACCAACCGGTGGATCCCCGACTCATTTTTCAGATAACCGTAAGCGTACGGTCCGGAGATCATCATGGTGACGCTTTTTAAACCAGCCTCTTCCCCGTAGGAAAGTTCCGGGACCTCTACGCTAAACCCTTTCCCCTCCGCCCAGCGGCTGTACATCCGGTGGAGGATCTGGGCCCAATCCTGGGCGTCGGTCCCGCCGGCGCCGGCGTTGATCGCCAGAATGCAGTTGTTGGCGTCGTATTCGCCGGACATCAGCGTGGCGATCTCCAGTTCGTCGGCTTTTTTACTCAGCTCTTTGAGTTCGGCCGCCAGCGCGTCGACATCGTCCTGCCCGGCCATCCCGGCCAGCTCCGCCAAGTCAGCCACGCCGTGCTTGAGCGCCGCCCAGGTGGCGAGCGCTTTTTCCACGCTCTTCTTCTCCTGGAGGACGCTTTTCGCTTTGGCCTGGTCGCTCCAGAGCTGGGGGTCGGCCGCCTGCTGGTCGAGCGCCGCCAGGCGGGCGCGTTTTTTATCGAGGGCGATGATCTTTTCGATCTCCGCGCTCCGCGCCGTGAGGCCGGCGACCTTATCCCTTAACTCTTCAGGCAGCATCGCTTGTATTTCTTTCCCGAACCGCACGGGCACGGGTCGTTCCGGCCGACGGTGACTTCGGCTTTGGCCGTGACTGGGCCGGCCCCTTTACCCGGAGCGCCGTAGCTGACGATCCGTTTTTTCGGCGCCGCTTCTTCTGCGGCGCCGAGCTGGACCTTGAGGATCATCCCGATGATCTGTTCCCGGACCCCGGCCATCATCTCCTGGAACATCCCGTACCCTTCGATCTTGTACTCAATAAGGGGATCCCTTCCCCCATACCCTCGTAATCCAATCCCCTCCTGCAAAACATCCATGTTATGGAGCTGTTCGATCCAGGCGGTATCGATCACCCGGAGCATCACCAGCCGCTCGACCTGGCGCATCACCTCGGGGGTGACATCGGTTTCGCGGTGGTTATACGCCTGCCGCAGCAGATCGATGACCGCTGCTTTGACCGCCAGCGGACGGGGCAACTCTTTGAGCTGTTCCAGGCCGTTGACCGGGACAGTTTCGCTGATCGCTTTGAACAACCCGTCCCAATCCCACTCCTCGGGGCCAGCTTTCTCCGGCAGAAAGGCGGCGACCCAGTCGCCGACCGTCTGCTCCATCATCTCGAGCGCCTTCTCTTTCAGATCTTTCCCCTCCAGGATCCGGCGGCGGAGGGAGTAGATCGTCTCGCGCTGCTTGTTCATCACATCGTCAAACTCCAGCACCTGTTTGCGGATGCCAAAGTGGTACTGTTCCACTTTCTTCTGCGCGTTCTCCAGCGCCCGGGTGATCAGGCCGTGCTCGATCGGTGTATCTTCGTCGACCCCAAGCCGATCCATCATCCCGGAAACCCGCTGCGACCCAAAGAGCCGCATCAGGTCGTCCTCCAGCGAAACATAGAACCGGGTCGAACCCGGATCGCCCTGCCGGGCGGCGCGGCCGCGGAGCTGGTTGTCGATCCGGCGGCTTTCGTGCCGTTCGGTGCCGATGATGTGCAGGCCGCCCAGTTCGGTCACTCCCGGGCCGAGGACGATGTCGGTCCCGCGGCCAGCCATGTTGGTCGAGATCGTCACCTGCCCCGGCTGTCCTGCCTTGGCGACGATCTCCGCCTCGCGCTCGTGCTGTTTAGCGTTGAGAACATGGTGGGGAATGCCGCGGCGCGTCAGCATGGTGGAGAGGAGCTCGGAATTCTCGATCGAGATGGTGCCGACCAGGACCGGCCGTTTTTTCTTTTGCCAATCGGAAACCTCGTTGACCACCGCCCGGAACTTGGCCCGGGTGTTCTTATAGATCAGGTCCGGGTAGTCGTGCCGGACCATCTTTTTGTTGGTCGGCACGGTCATGACCTCCAGCTTGTAGATCTTCCAGAACTCTCCCTCCTCGGTCTTGGCGGTGCCGGTCATCCCGGCCAGTTTGGGGAAGAGGCGAAAATAGTTCTGGAAAGTGATCGTCGCCAGGGTCTGCGACTCCTCCTGGACCTCCACCCCCTCCTTGGCCTCGATCGCCTGGTGGAGCCCTTCCGAATAGCGGCGGCCGACCATCAGGCGGCCGGTAAACTCATCGACGATGATGACCTCCCCCTCTTTGACGACGTAATCGACATCCTTGGCAAAACAGTGCCAGGCGCGGAGCGACTGGCCGATCTGGTGGGCCAGGTCGATGTGGGCGATGTCAAAGAGGTATTCCAGGCCGAGGTGTTTTTCCACCTTTTTGGTCCCGTGCTCGGTCAGCACGGCGTTCTTGGTCTTTTCGTCGACGGTAAAGTCGGTTGCCTTGTTCAAACGGCGGACGACCTCGTTCGCCTTAAGATAAGTCGCGACCGACCCCTCCACCATCCCGGAGATAATGAGCGGGGTCCGCGCTTCATCGATCAAAATACTGTCGACCTCGTCGACGATGGCGTAATGCGGTGTGCGCTGAACGCATTCTTCCAGCGAGAGGGCCATGTTATCGCGCAGATAATCGAAGCCGAACTCGTTATTGGTGCCGTAAGTAATATCGGCCCCATAAGCGGCGCGCCGGTCTTCCGGTCTCATGTCATGCTGGATCACGCCGACCGAGAGCCCGAGCGCCCGGTAGATCGGCCCCATCCACTCACTGTCGCGCCTGGCCAGGTAATCGTTGACCGTCACCACGTGGGCGCCGCGTCCCGCCAGAGCGTTGAGGTAAACCGGAAGCGTCGCCACCAGCGTCTTCCCCTCTCCGGTCTTCATCTCAGCGATCTTCCCCTCGTGGAGGATAATGCCGCCGATCAGCTGGACGTCGAAGTGGCGGAGGCCGGTCGTCCGGCACGACGCCTCGCGGACCGCGGCAAAGGCGGCCGGCAGTAATTCGTCCAGGGACTTCCCCGCCGCCAGCGCCGCCCGGAATTCGGCGGTCTTGTTCTTTAACTCTTCGTCGGAGAGCTGTTTAAAAGAGGGTTCGAGATCATTGATCTGCTGGACGAGGGGTAAGTAAGAGTTTATCTTCCTCTCATCGGCCGCACCGATAAGTTTCGTCAGCCAGCCGAACATCGGCGGTCAAAGCTCAGGCGGGAGACCGGGGGACTTAAGGCGCGACTCGATCTTAAGCTTTTGCGCTTCGCGCTTCTTTTCGTGGCCGAGCTTTTCTTTGTGTTTCTCGACCTGCCGTTTAGCTTCGTCAAGCGCCAGGTCAAAGGCGGCGTACGCGTCCTGGCCCGCCTCCTGCGCCTGGATCACTTTTTTGCCGCTCAACCAGGCGCGGATCTCCGCCACCTGGCGCTGGTTATCATCGTAATTGGCCCGAGCTTCGAGGACGACCTCGACCTTTTGGATCCCGCTGAAAAACTCTTCCAGCTTGGTGATCTTGCCCTGGACGTAATCGCGCAGCGCTGGGGTCAGTTCGAGCTTCTGGCCGGTGATTTGTATCTGCATACTCTTATTCTACTCGACCGCCCGGGAGAGTGTCAATATCTCGATCCGCCGGGCCCCGGCAGTTTTCAAGGCGCGAACGCACTCGCCGACCGTCGAACCGGTGGTGTAGATGTCATCGACCAGCATCACCTTGCGGTTTTGGACCGCCGCCCGGTCGCCGACCCGGAAGGCCTCTTTCAGGTTGGTGAACCGCTCCTGCCGCGGCAGGTCGAATTGAGCGTGGGTGTTGCGCTGCCGTTCCAGCGCCGTGACGACCGGTTTGTCGTAGTAGCGGCCGATCACGCGGGCCAGGAGCTCTGCCTGATTATACCCCCGCTGCCGCAGACGTTTCCGGTGGAGCGGGACCGGCACCAGCGCCTCGACCTCGCTCATCTTCAGGCCGGGGGCCTGGCTCAGGTACTGGACCAGGAGGACGCCGAGCGGCTCGGCCAGCCCTTGCCGGCCTTGGAATTTAAAGCGGTGGAGCGCCTCTTTGACGACCCCGTCGTAAACTGCCGCCGAGTAAACGCCAAGCTGCGGCCGGAGAAATTTGATCTGCCGGCAGCACTCCGGACAAAGCGCGTCCCGGCCGGGCTGGCGGCAAACCTCGCATTTAGGGGGAAAGATCAGGTCGAGCAGCGCCTTGAACATTGCCATTGATTATAGCATATGCTACGATTAACCCAACATGACCTGGGACGACATTCTCGAGCTGATGGGGCAAGGCGAAGGCCAGTCGGTCGAGTTCGAAAAGAGCATCCCCGCGGCCGACGACATTGCCCGCGAACTGGTCGCCTTCTCTAACGCCGACGGCGGCAAGATCATCTACGGTATCGACGACAAAAACCAGCATTTGGTCGGGGTCGACATCGACGGCCGGTTTGAAGATTGGGTCAAAGAGATCGGCAAAGAGCACTGTTCTCCGCCTATTACTCCGACCCTTGACTTGGTCAATAAAGCCGACAAAAAGATCGTGGTCATCACCGTCCCCGAGGGGCTTGATAAGCCGTATAAATCGGACGAGATCTGTTATGTGCGCGATGGCAGCACTTCCCGACCGGCCAAGGACAACGAGGAGCAGGAGATGACCAATCCATGGTCAGGCAAAGGATTAAACAAGCGCCAGATCCGTTCCCTGCAGCTGATGACCGAACACGGCGCCATTACCAATCGGGAATACCGCGAAGCGTTCAATGTCTCCCACAAGACCGCCCATTTGGAACTGACGATGCTGGAGGACAAAGGGCTGGCCAAGTCAGAAGGGGCCGGCCGCTCGACCCGCTACATCGTCGTCCCGCAAGCGGCGTAATAGCTAGCCGCGTCTGACCAGGGAGCCGACGATCTCCAACCCGGCGAACCGGCCGGTCCCGGCAAAGATCTCGGCCCGACCGTTCTTCACCTTGGCGTATAACCTGACCCGGACGGTGGCCGGCAAATGTTCAAAGATCCGCCCCTCCATCGCCCCGACGACCGGAGCGGCAAGCTCTGTCCCGCCGGCCGCGCCGCCAACCGCCCCGATGTCGAGCACGTAATCCTTATCCTCAAAGGTCAGGGTCACGCCATTCGGCTGGTAAGTGAGCTCCTTGAGCCGGGAACCCAAATAGGTGGTGAACCGGTAGAGTTTACCGCCATGCCGGAAGCCGACGATGAAACCGTTGAACGACATCCCGAGCCACGGGACCCGCGCTACAGAAACGGACAAAGAAGTCCCCTCCGGCGCAAAATCGTTGCTCTGCAGCCAGACCCACGCTTTGGGCATAGAATGGCCCCAATCTTTCTCAATGTACCCGCGCCCGCCGGTGTAATTCTCCTTACTGCCGCCAACTGTCAGTTGGCCGGTCAGGGAATGATCAAAACTGATGATCCCGTGCTGGCACTCCATCCGGGGAACAAAAGCGAACGGCCCCATCGCGCCGGGAGAGAATAAACTGACCGGCCACGGCTGCAGCCGGCCAAAAGTGACCGCCCCCTTAATCCCGGGGAGATCCAAAGCAAACCCCGCGCCGGAAAAATGGTTCGGACCGACCCGGAGATCGAACTTTTTCGGATCGGCTTTAAAGTCGGTGACCGGAAAACGGTGGTACGCTGACTGGTGGCTGCCGCCATCCAGGATCTGGATAAATGAGTGCGCGTCGTTACGGGTGAGCGAAACCCCGGGGATAATGGCGATCGGCCGGACACCGGCCGGATCGACCAGCTTAAAGTACCACCCTTCGAAATAACCGCTCTGCCGACCGGAGCCTTGAAAAGAAGCCGGCTCGTACAACAAGGTTTAAAAGTTCACCCGATAAACCGGCACGCCAGGCTCAACGATATAGATCAGCCGGACCGGGTTATAGTCGCTCGGGATCTGGGCGACATAGCAGGCTTTGAGGCCGGCCGCCGGCAAAAGCCGCCGCGGTGATTCCCATTTTTTCCAATCGTTCCGGTTGACGTGGCGGACCTTTTCAAAAAGCTGATCATCGGCGTCAACCAGCTGCAGCTTGCAGTTGACCCCGCCGTAGGAACCGGTGAACTTGCGGGCGTTCTTGACCTCGGTCTCGATAACGATCCACTTTTCGTCTTTTCCCGGCTTCTCCCCTTTGGGGCCGACCTCCGGGTATTCAACGCTGATCACCTTGAATTTGCTTGTCCCGTTAAAAAGCTGAGCCCCGATCTTTCCTTCGTCAATCCCTTTGAGCTGGTTCTGCCCGCCCGGGATGACCTTCTTCTGGACCGCTTCGGCCCGGCAGGTAAAACCGCCGACCAGGATCAGGGCGGTCAGGGAGAGGGAGATGATCTTGATTAGTTTTGTCATGTTTACAGCTTCGCTCCCGCCCGGTTGTCCCAACCCTGGGTGCTCTCCCCGCTCTTTGAACCGTCGGGGTGGAGCTCGATATTGTTCCAGCTGATCGTCTCATAGGCGAGCGTCACTTCTTCGATCAGCGCGCTCTCATACTTCAGCTCGACATTCTTGACAGTCGCTTTACCGAGCGTGATCTTGGTCACGACCATCATGCTGCCGCCGACCGGCTTCATCACATCGATCACCAGCGAAGGGTAAACGGTACCGTCCAGACAGGCCGCGAACAGCGTGTTGCTCGCCGCGTCCAGGTTTTTCTCGATGACCAGCGGCCCCGAGCCGCCCGTCTTGTTCGACATTTTCAGCGCCACGAGCCCGACCCCGTCCCGGTGTTCCCGGTCGGTCACCTCACCCTTGAGCCCCGGCCCGGTCAGGACCATATTGTAAGCGGCAAAAGCGGGGACAACCGTCAGAGCCAGCAGGATCAGAACACCAACTAACTTTGTTTTCATTTGCATCCTCCTTATCCAACTTATAAAGTATAGCATAAAGCATCATTTGGCCGTCCAGACCACTTGTGCTATATTGAATATATGCTGCAGATCAACGACCTTTCATTATCGTTCGGCGGGCAGGAACTGCTCGACGAGATCAGCTTTAACATCCACAACGGGGAAAGGATCGGGCTGGTCGGCCGGAACGGCTCGGGGAAGACGACCCTGTTTCGGTTAATAACCGGCGAAGTAAAACCGGATGAAGGGCGCATTTCACTGCCGAAGAACTACACCATCGGTTACCTTAAACAGCATCTCAAGTTCAGCCAGCCAACCGTACTGGAAGAAGCTTGCCTTGGCCTGCCGGAAGAGGAAAAGGACCAGATCTGGAAGGCGGAGAAGATCCTGACCGGGCTCGGGTTCGGCGAAGACGATCTGGCCAAGTCGCCGGCCGAGTTCTCCGGCGGCTTCCAGGTTCGCCTTAACCTGGCCAAAGTGCTGCTGGCAGAACCGCATCTCCTGCTGCTCGACGAACCGACCAACTATCTGGACATCGTCTCGATCCGCTGGTTTACCCGCTTTCTGCAGCGCTGGCCCAACGAAATGATGATCATCACCCACGACCGCGACTTTATGAACAGCGTCACCACTCACACCATGGCCATTCACCGGCGCAAGGTCAAAAAGATCGAGGGGGACACGGCCAAACTGTTCGAACAGATCGCGGTCGAAGAAGAAGTTTACGAAAAGACCCGCCAGAAAGAAGAGAAAAAGCGGGAAGAGACGATCGAGTTCATCAACCGGTTCCGCGCCCTCGCCGCCCGCGCCAGCCTGGTCCAGTCGCGCGTCAAGGCACTGGAGAAGATGGGAAAAAAGGAAGAGCTGGCCAAGATCATGGACCTCGGTTTCCGTTTCAACGCCCAGGAGTTCCCGGCCAAGCAATTGATGCGGGTCAACGAAATTTCCTTTGGTTACACTCCGGACCGGACCCTGATCGACCAGCTGTCGCTCAATATCGCCAAAAGGGACCGGATCTGCGTCGTCGGCAAGAACGGCAAAGGGAAATCGACCCTCTTAAGACTGCTGGCGGGCGAACTCAAGCCGCAGTCCGGCGAGATCACCAGCCATGACAACTGTCAGATCGGCTATTTCGGCCAGACCAATATCGAGCGGCTCAACGAGAGCCTGACGATCGAGCAGGAATTCAGCAAGCTCCGGCCCGATCTGCGCTACACCGAGATCCGCAAGACGTGCGGCGCGATGATGTTCGGCGGCGACCTGGCGTTGAAGCCGATCTCCGTCCTCTCCGGCGGCGAAAAGAGCCGGGTTTCGCTGGGGAAGATACTCCTCTCCCCGACCAATCTCCTCCTCCTGGACGAACCGACCAACCATCTCGACGTCGAATCGTGCGATTCGCTGATCGCCGCCCTCGACGAGTTCCCCGGTGCGGTCATTATCGTCACCCACAGCGAGATGTTCCTCCACCATCTGGCCAAGCGGCTGATCGTTTTTAATGAAGACAAGACGTTCGTCTTCGATGGGAGCTACCAGGACTTTCTCGACAAGGTCGGCTGGGAAACGGAGACGAAAAAGCCGAAAAAAGAAAAGGCGGCCGCGGCTGCCCGCCACGCGCAGGAAAAGCGCGCAGCGGAATACCAAAAACAGCGCAGCGCGCTGCTGGCCAAAACGACCGCGGTCGAAAAAATGATCGACGACGAAGAAGTTGCGCTCGAAGCGGCCAATCTCAAGCTGGCAGAAGCGGCCGGCAAGCTCAGCGGCGAAGAGATCCAAAAACTGCAGATCAAAGCCCACCAGCATCAGGAAGTGCTCGACGCCGCCTACCGCCAGCTGGAACAACTGATCGCGGAGCTGGACACTCTGGACAAAGCGAAGCCGTGACGTTTGTTATCCGTTTGGCGTGTGCTATAATATTTCCACTATGACAAGAAAACCGATCATGGCCGGCAACTGGAAAATGTACAAGACCCCGACCGAGGCGGCGGATTTCGTTAAGGCGCTCGCCCCCCAGGTGAAGGATGTCCACGACAAGACGATGCTCCTCTGCGCTCCGTTCACGGCGCTGCAGAAATTGAGCGACGCCGCGGTCGGGACCAATATCGCCGTCGGCGCGGAAAATCTCTACTGGGAAGACGAAGGGGCCTTTACCGGCGAAGTCTCCGCCCCGATGCTCAAAGCGGTTGGCTGCACCTATGTTATCATCGGCCACTCCGAACGGCGGCAGTACTTCGGCGAGACCGACGCGACGGTCAATAAGAAGCTGTTTGCGGCGCTCAAGCACAATCTTCTGCCGATCATCTGCGTCGGCGAGACTTTAGCCCAAAGAGAAGGGAACGAAACCTTTAAAGTAATCGAAACACAGATCAACGGAGCATTCCAGGGCGTGACCAACAGCCACTGGACGTCGATCATAATCGCCTACGAACCCGTTTGGGCGATCGGCACCGGCAAAACGGCGACCCCGGCCCAGGCCCAGGAAGTCCACGCTTTTATCCGGAAGTTATTACCCAAAGATGTCGCCAACGATATCCGGATCCTCTACGGCGGTTCGGTCAAACCGGAGAACGTCAAGGAATTGATGGGTCAGCCGGATATCGACGGCGGGCTGGTCGGCGGGGCGGCCTTAAAAGTCGACAGCTATCTCAAGCTGATCAAGTACTAAATACTCTTGGCGATCGTCTGAAGCAGCCGCCGGTAAAGCAGTTTTTGCGTCAGTTCGTCCTTGTACGCCGCGCGTTCGTACTTCGGCCGGGCCTTCAACCCTTTGATCTCATCCGCCACTCGCTCTTGCTCCGCGCCCAGGCCAACCACCATAATCGTCGGCAGTTTTTTGGGGAGCGCGGCCGAGAGGCCGGCCGCGAACCGGGCGACCAGCCCGCGCCTGGTCAAAGCGTCGCGGAAGATCTTTTCGCTTAGCCCCCGGCGAAGATAATCGATCGGCCCGACGTTGGTGGCGATCTCGGAGAGATTGCTGATCCGGACCTCGACCCCTTTCTTTGTCTCGACAAAGATAAAATGGCTCGGGTTAAGATTCGACATGCCAACTTGCTCGTCCAGCGCTAAGATCCGGCCAAAGATCTCGCCGAGCGCGAAAATGTGCCGGTCGGTCAGCCTCTTTTTTTCGACCAGATCGTGCAGGGTGTCGCCAGCGATGTATTCCCGGACAAAAAGCGGCACGGTCACCCCCGGGCCGAGTTCGATCATATAGATCCCGTAATGTTTGGCCAGTAGGCCGGAGCGGCGGAGCCCATTGGGGACCCGCTCTTCCTTGACCAGTGCCTCCATCGCCCGCATTTTGCTGTCGCGCAGCGGCAGCATCAGCGCCAGCGCGCCGCTGCTTCCCAACGCGACCTGGCCGACCACATATCCGTCATCGTTAAAGACCCTGACCAGGGAACACTCGCCGACCGGTTTTCCGCCGAGCCGCCGGCCGATCATGGCGGCAAAATCGTTATCCCAACGCCGGTCGGTCAACAGCTTTCCCAAAAAGCGGATCAGCCGCTCGTGATTACCGCCGACCTCCAGCCGGGCTTTCGGGGTCAGCAGGAAATTAGAACTGCCGGCCCGGACAACGCCGGCGAACGGCAGACACGACTGCCTCGCCTGACCGCCCGCTTTGATCCTTTTAATGCCGTTCATAGTTACCTGCTTATCGGCCCCCGGTCCGGATAATTTCATCTTTTTTTGCCGGCTGATCTATGATAATATTGTAACGGTTCAACGCTGAAATAAACGAGGGGAGCGGATAAAATGGCAAAAAGATTGTACGAAGAAATGGGCCTGGTCAACACGAAAGAGATGTTCCGGAAAGCAATGGCAGGGAAGTACGCGGTCCCGGCTTATAACTTCAATAATATGGAGCAGCTGCAGGCGATCATCGGCGGCTGCGCGGAGAGCAATTCCCCGGTCATCATCCAGGTTTCGAGCGGGGCGCGAAAATACGCCAACCAGACCCTCCTCCGCTACATGGCGCAGGGGGCGGTCGAAATGTGCCGTAAAGATCTAAAATCGAACATTCCGATCTGTCTCCACCTTGATCACGGCGACACCTTTGAGCTGTGCAAATCGTGCATCGACTTTGGTTTCTCTTCGGTCATGATCGACGGCTCTGCCCACACTTATGAAGACAACATCGCGCTGACCAAAAAGGTCGTCGACTACGCCCACCAGTTCGATGTCACGGTCGAAGGGGAACTCGGCGTCCTGGCCGGGATCGAGGACGAGGTCAAGGCTGAGAAGCACACTTACACCGACCCGGCCCAGGTCGAGGATTTCGTCAAACGGACCGGCGTCGATTCACTGGCCATCTCGATCGGCACCTCGCACGGCGCCTACAAGTTCAAGGTCAAGCCGGGCGAGTCGGTCCCCCCGCTCCGCTTTGATATCCTGGCCGAAGTGGAAAAAAGACTGCCCGGCTTCCCGATCGTCCTGCACGGTGCCTCTTCGGTCGTCCAGGAATATGTCGCCCTGATCAACAAGTTCGGCGGCAAGATGGACAACGCGGTCGGCATCCCCGAAGAACAGCTGCGCAAAGCGGCCGGCTCGGCCGTCTGCAAGATCAACATCGACAGCGACGGCCGCCTGGTGATGACCGCGATCATCCGCAAGGTCTTCGCGGAATCACCGTCCGAGTTTGATCCGCGCAAATACCTCGGCCCGGCCCGCGAAGAATTAAAGAAGCTGATCGTCGCCAAGAACACGAATGTATTAGGTTCGGCTGGAAAAGCCTAAGAAAGAGGGATAACAGATGAAGGTCAAGTTTCAGGGTAAAGAGCTGAATATTAAGCGGATCGGGATCCTGACCGGCGGCGGCGACTGCGCCGGCCATAACGCGGTGATCGTCGGCCTGCTCCGGCGGATCAACCAGGCTAACCTTACCCTTCCCACCGACGAAAAAATGGAACTGGTCGGCCTGCTGGAGGGGTGGAAATCGCTGACCCGCGATCCCGGGACAGAAATGGCTAAGATCGTTAAACCGCTCAACCTGATGGAGATCGAAGAATCTTTTACCGTCGCGGGAACTATCCTGAAATCTTCCCGCACCAACCTCTTCTCCAAGGCTAATCTCGAAGCCAAGCTGCCCGAGAAAGCGATGGCCAACCTGAAAAAGCTGAACATTGACTGTCTCTGCGTTCTGGGCGGTGACGATACTTTGGGCGCGGCCGGGAAATTGGGCCAGCAGTTTGTTTTCCCGATGTTCGGCGCCCCCAAGACGATGGACAACGACGTCCACGGGACCGAGATGACCTATGGGTTTGAATCAGCGGTCGAAGAAGCGACCCACTTTATCGAGAACATCCGGACGACCGCGGAATCGCACAACCGCTGCTTCGTCGTTGAGCTGCTCGGCCGCTCGGCCGGTTGGGTTGCCCTCTGGGCCGGGATCGCCGGCGGCGCGGAGGTCACCCTCCTCCCCGAAGAGAACCTCAACCTCGATAACGTCATCAAACAGGTCGAGCACGCCATCAAGCTGAAACAACACTGCCTCGTCGTCGTTTCGGAAGGGGTCCGCCTCTTCGACACCCGCTACCCGGCAGCGATCAACCAGCGGCATAAAGAGATGCTCGAAGCGGTCAAGGCCGATCCCAAATACGCGCTGGTCAAGGCGCGCGACGAAATGCCGAAAAAGAAAGATTCGTTCGGCAACGAACAGCTCGGCGGGATCGGCGAGTATATTTTCGCTATTCTGGAGAAACACACCAAAGGGTTTGAATACCGCTACCAGAACTGCGGTCACGCCATCCGCGGTGGCGTCGCTCACGTCATGGACCGGATCCTCGGGCTGCGCTACGGCGACGCGATCTTCCAGTTCATGAAGGATGGCCAGTTCGGGGTTTATCCGGGGCTGGAAGCCGATAAGATCATGGCGCGCGACTTATTGAAAGTCAAAGGCGAACGGTTCGTGCCGCAAGACCACCAATTATTCGCGATGCGCAACGCGGTCGAGTACTACTGAGGTCAAGTCGCCAGCATGTTGGCCAGCTTGTAGGCGGCCAGGTCGAGCTTCTTTTTGCGGCGGGCGACCTCGTCGATCGGGGTTTCCACCACTTTATCCGAGATAATACCGACCATTAAGGCCGATTTTCCCTCGATCAACAATTGAACAGCCCGGGCGCCAAGCTTGCAGGCGACTTCACGGGAGAGCGCCGACGGCGATCCGCCCCGCTGCATGTGTCCCAGAATGCTGACGCGGACGTCGAGCGTCGTCCGCTTGCGCAGATGGACGGCGACCTCGTTGGCCGAGATCGCCCCTTCGGCGACGACGATTATAAAACTCGATTTCCCCCGCTGCTGGCCGTAACGGATCTTCTGGCCGATCGCGTCGATGTTGTACGGGATCTCCGGAATAATGATCGCCTCGGCGCCGGCCGTCAGCCCAACGTCAAGCGCGATAAAACCGTTGTTCCGGCCCATCACTTCGATCACGAAAACCCGCTCGTGGGAGGTGGCGGTGTCGCGGATCTTGTCGATCGCTTCCAGGGCGGTGTTGACCGCCGTGTCAAAGCCGATGCTGTAGTCGGTCCCGTAAATATCGTTGTCGATCGAGGCCGGGATATTGATCACCCGGGTGCCGAATTCCTTGTGCAGGGCGTGGGCGGCCCCCAGCGACCCGTCGCCGCCGATCACCACCAGCCCTTCGATGTTGTAAGCGCACAGATTTTCGTAGGCCTTTTTGCGGGCCGCCTTCTGGCGGAACTCGGGACAGCGGTGAGTGTGGAGGATCGTCCCGCCGTGGTTGATGATCCCGCTGACCGAAGCGAGCTCCATGTTGATGATCTTGTTGTCGATCAGGCCGCGCCAACCCCGCTCGATCCCGTAAACCTTTAGCCCGCTGAAGATCGCCGTCCGGACCACCGCCCGGATGGCCGTGTTCATCCCCGGCGCGTCGCCGCCCGGTGTAATGACGCCGATCGTCTTGATTTTTTTACTCATAGTTAGTATAGTATATGTTATGACGAGAAAAATCAAGATATTCGATACCACCCTGCGCGACGGCGAACAGTGCCCCGGCGCCTCGCTCAATCCGGAAGAAAAGCTGGAGATCGCCCGCCAGCTGGCCAAACTTAACGTTGACGCCATCGAAGCCGGTTTCGCCATCGCTTCCCCCGGCGATTTTGAGTCGGTCAAGCAGATCGCCGAGCAGATCAAAGGGCCGATCATCTGCTCGCTCGCCCGCGCTAAGAAAGAAGACATTCAGCGCGCCTGGGACGCGGTCAAATATTCGGCCAAACCGCGCATTCACGTTTTCCTGGCCACCTCCCCGATCCACATGGAGAAAAAACTCCGCATGACCCCCGAGGCAGTGCTTAAAACAGCGGTCGAGATGGTCAAATTCGCCTGCTCGCTCTGCCCCGACGTCGAATTTTCACCGGAGGATGCCGGCCGCTCCGAACCGGAGTTCCTTTATAAGGTCATCGGCGCGGTGATCGACGCCGGCGCCCAAACGATCAACGTCCCCGACACGGTCGGCTACACCACCCCGTGGGAGTTCGGCCAGCTGATCGAGAATATCATCAAGCACGTGCCTCAAGTCAGGGCCAAGAACGTGACGATCTCGGTCCACTGCCATAATGACCTCGGCCTGGCGACGGCCAATTCGCTCGCCGCGGTCCGGGCCGGCGCCACTCAGGTCGAATGCACGCTCAACGGGATCGGCGAACGGGCCGGCAACGCCTCGTTCGAGGAAGTCGTCATGACGCTCAAGACCCGGCGCGATTTCTTCGCTGCCCAGGTCGACATCAACACCCGGGAGATCTATAAGGCGAGCCGGATGGTCAGCAATCTGACCGGGCTCGTCGTCCAGCCGAACAAGGCGGTCGTCGGAGCCAACGCCTTTGCCCACGAAGCGGGGATCCATCAGGCCGGCGTCCTGCGCGCCCGCGAAACCTACGAGATCATGCGGCCGGAAGATATCGGGCTGACGGAGAACAAGCTGGTCCTGGGCAAGCACTCCGGGCGCCACGCGGTGGCGGAGCGGCTCAAGGCGCTCGGTTACGACCTTAACGAAGCGAACCTCGAAAAAGCGTTCAATAAGTTCAAAGAGCTGGCGGACAAGAAAAAAGAGGTCGGCGACCGCGATCTGGAGGCGATCGTTTCCGACGAGGTCTACGTCGTGCCGGAGACCTACACGCTCGAGGCGGTCGAGATCGCGTCCGGCACCCACACCAAACCGACCGCCAGGGTCAAGCTCCTTTATCAGGGGAAGGTGAAAGAAGTTAACGTGGCCGGGGTCGGCCCGGTCGACGCCATCTACTCCGCCATGCAAAAGATCACCGGGGTGGCGCCGGAGCTGGTCGATTTCACTATTCAGGCGATCACCGGGGGGACCGACGCGCAGGGGGAAGTGACGGTCCGGATCAAGGAGAACGGCCGGATCTACGTCGGCCACGGGGCGTCAATGGACATCATTATGGCGAGCGCCAAAGCGTTCCTCGCCGCGATCAACCGGCTCCTCTACGCCAGAACAAACCCGACTACTCTTCGACAGTGATACAGGTCAGGGTCCGGGCCACGCAACCGGTCGCCTGGATCTTTTTAACGATAAAATCGCCCAGCGACTTCAGGTCAGCCGTTTCCACAAAAGCGATCACGTCGTAGGGACCGGTCACCAGGTGGACGGTCTTCATCCCCGGCAGGTTCTTGATCGCGTTGATCAGCTCGATCGCTTTGCCCGGCAGCGCTTCAACCAAGATATAAGCTCTGGTCATGAAAAAGCACCCCCCTTATCTGGCCAAAGTATAGCACAAATGGTATAATGGCAATAGATGAACGCTTTTTGGGCAAAACTGAGCACATATTTCGTCCGCGGACTGATCACTCTGCTGCCGCTCCTGGTCACGATCTGGCTTCTCTGGTTCATGTTCTCGTTCCTCGACGGGATCCTCGGCAATATCATCACCCTCTTCATCGGCCACCCGCTGCCGGGGGTCGGTTTTATCATCACTATCGCTCTGATCTTCATCGCGGGATACTTCGGCACTCAGCTCTTCGGCGTCCGGCTCTTTAAGTTCGGCGAGACTCTCCTCTCCCGGGTCCCGATCGTCAAGAGCATCTACTCGGCGACCAAGCAGGTTAACGACGTCCTCTTCCAGGAAAAATCGGCCGATGAGTACCGGCGCGCCTGTATCGTGGAATATCCGCGCAAGGGGATCTGGTCGCTCGGTTTCGTCACCTCGGACGCGGCGGCAGAGATCGAAGCGAAAGCCAAGGAAAAGATGATCAATATCTTTATCGCCAACACCCCCACTCCGGCGACCGGTTTTCTGATCATGGTCCCGGCCCGCGAGGTTATCCTGCTCGACATGAAGATCGAAGACGCGATCAAGTACCTGATCTCCGCCGGCGTGCTTAAGCCCGCCACCATCCCCCAGGAAGTGCCGATCAAAAAAGAGTCATAGGCCGAGGTTAAAGTAGATCTGCTCTGTTCCGCCGCTGTCCAGCCCCCTGGCGTAACCGATCTTAAAACTGAAGAGATAATAGCTCCAAAAAGCGCTCCAGTCGATATTTAACTCCGCCCCGATCCCGCGTTTGAGCGGCATCTCGGTTATCCGGCCGGCGGTCGCATTCCCCAGATCAAAAAAGAGCGCCCCCCAGAACCGGTCGTAAAAGGTCATGCCGTAAAGCGGCCCGTTCTCCGGGTAGCCGAGCGGAAAGCGGTACTCCAGCGAACCGGCGGCCCCTTTATCACCGGTCAGATCACCGTAGTTATAACCGCGGACATTGATGTATTTATAGTTAAAGTTCCCCTGCGCCATTTGGTGGCCGCGGCTGGCAAAGCCGTTCACCCTCGCCGCCAGGACGTGGTGGGCCGGCGGCAACCGAAAGTAGCTGCTCAGCACGCCGCTGTAGTTGGTGAAAGCAAAAGCGCTGTTCAGGTTCGGCGTATAGCTCTCCACTTTGCAGGAGAGATCGAACCCGTCTTCGTTGCTGATCGAAGCGGCATAAGCCCGGGTGTTAAGATAACGCCAGCCCAGGATCACGCCGTTCAAGGTCCCCCGGTCAGGGAACGGCGGGGTCAGACCGGCCGGATCGGTAACGCTGCTCAGGTTGATCGACTCCAGCCCGATCGTGAAAGCCTGTTTATCATATTCCCGGAACAGCCGGTTCTGGAACCAGGAAAAGAGAAGACTGGCTGCCTGCTGTTCCTCCCAGTAGGCCTGGCCGCTCCAGTCGTAGCCGACCGTGTAGCGGTAGAGCCCGAGATTGATCTGCGGCGCGTATTGGTTATTGACGTAAGCGAGGGCGTAAAACGGTTTACCGGCGGCAAAATCCCACCCCCCGGTCAGCGAATAAAGGTGCTGGCCGAGCGGATCGATCCCGGCCAGGTAGACCGACGTCTGGCCGCCGGTATTGGAAACGTAGCTCTCCGGCAGCCAGAACCGCGGTCTTAGCTCAGGCCACGGGTTGTAATCCCTGATCGTCCAGCTTTCCGGTGACGCTTGCCGCTTTTCGCCCGACGTTTCGCGCTTCGCAACCGCCACCGCATTTCGCACTTCTGTCCAGCTAGCAGGGTTCAAGTCCAATACCGCGATATCATAACCGCGGGACGAATAAGAGACATAGGCCAGCTGCTTGCCGTCCGGGCTGACATCGGGCATCATCGCCCCGCCGATCATATTCGTCACCTGGAATAATCGACCGGAAGCCAGATGTAAGGCGTACAGGTTAATGAAACCGGAATAGTCCGCATCGAAGAAAAGGTACTCGCCAGCCGGGGAAAAGACCGGGTTGGCTTCGCTGAACGCTCGGGTAAAAGGCCGGGCGGCATCGGTCAGTTCAACTTCGACCCCGGTCGCGGTATCGGCCAGAACGATCACCTGGTTGCCGCTTGCCAGCTTCTTGGCGACCGCGATCTGCCGGTTGTCCGTTCCGAGGGCCGGGGCAAAATATTGGGCACCCGCCTCCGCCGAAAATATTCTGGTCTGGGCGAGACGGCCATTGTAAGCGGCAAAGGCCAGGCGCCGCTGCCCTCCCCGATTAACGATATAAGCAACGGTCTTACCGTCCGCGGCCAGGGTTGGGTCGGTCGCTCGCGCCCCTTCGCTCAGACGAGTGAGCCCGCCGCTCCCCAGGTCGAGCCGGTAAAGGTCCTTGTAAGTGTAATAATTGCGGTAAATATCCGCTTTAGCAAAGAGGAGCGACCGGCCATCCGGGGTAAAGGTAAAACGATCGTCACTGACCCGCGCTTCGAGCACTTTCTCGTCCCGCCGGTTGACGGGGTCGATCCGCCTGATCTGCGGATAGTCGTCCACGTTCTGCTGGAGATAATAAATGGCGCGGCCGTCGCGCGACCATTTGGGCTGCAGGTTGTAATTACCGCTCCGCGTCAACAGCCGCGGCTCGGTCAGCTTACCCAGCCCCGCGGCCTGCCGCTGATAAGTGAGCTTGCTCTTGTCCAGCCACTCTTGCCAGAGGGTTTTCAGGTTCTTACCGAAGTGGGCCTGGAACGCCTCGTCGATCCCGGTCGAAAAAAGGTAATCGCCGTAATCGTGGGTCAGCGCGATCAGTTCGCCCTCGCCGTAAGTTTTGGCCAGATACTGGAGGAACATCACCCCGTAAAGGTAGCGTAAATGGCCCTGCGGCCAACGGACGGTCGTCACCGCCGCCTGATCGATGCTCTTGACGTTGTTCTCCAGCACGTCCATCCGCATCATCATCTGCCAGCGCGGGTCCCGCCCCCGGCCGGCGTTGGTGTAGGCGGTCTCCAGATAGGTAGCGATCCCTTCCGTCATAAAGGCCGGTTCGATCGCGTTGGGAAAGATCAGCCGGCCGATCACCGCGCGCGAGGCGGCAAAACCGTCCTCGACCATATCCAGGTGGACGGCGTGGACATATTCGTGGAGAAAAAGATAACGGAGGTAATCGTCGTACTTGTAGGGGGTCAGATTGCTGCTTAGATCGGTCAGATAAAGAATGATGTTGGGGTACGGAAAGACCGTCGTCATTCCGTTACCATAGTCGGTCACGTCCATCAGCGCCACATGGGTCTTGAGGTCTAACCGGTATTTGAAGATCCCGCTGATCGTGGCGTGGACCTCTTCGGCCAGCGGCGCCAGCTGCCGCGCCTGCTCTTCGACCGCCGGATAGAAGTGGATGAAGAAGTGTTCGGTCTCCAGGGTTTTCCACTTTAGAGCGGGATCAAGATAGGTCGCGGCCTGGGCCGGCATGATCAGAGCAAGCCCCAGCAGCAGACCGGCCAGAACGGTCTTAAAACCCTTGACCAGAGCGTCGGCCAGCTCTTCAAACGACGGTGTCCGGCCGATGATCTCCGCGACGCTGACTGCGGTGAGGTCGTCAGACGGTTTTTTGAGAACGCGCAACATTTCCGCCGGGGTCTGACGGACAAAAACTGAGCCTTGCTGCAGCAAGGCTTTGCGGCCCCTCTTCTGTGCCGAGCCAACGATCTTTTGGCCGCCGACCACCACTTCATATTCAGCCGGGTAAGAGAAGCATAATGATGAATTCTCCGCCTTCGGCGGACCTAATGCCGAATTTTGGATTTCCGCCTGGACTCCGCAACTATTTAAAGCGAAAACCACCGCCTCAGAGATTTTTTTGTACGCAGGGACCAGACCTTTGGGCAAGATCGGGTCATCTTTGTCCATGACCAGCGAGTATGTCACTTCCGCTTCGTTATGGAAGACGATCCCGCCGCCGGTCGGTCTTTTAATGACATCCCAGCCGCGCGCCGCCGCCAGTTCAACGTTGATCTCCGCATCTATTATTTGACTGTGGCCGAGCGTAATGCAGGCTGGCCGCCAGGAGTAGAGCCGCAGGGTTGGTGCGATCTTCCCCTGTTCAAAGTCGTGGAAGAGCTGGAGGTCGAACTCCATATTGGCCAGGCCGGTCGTCTGCGGAGTCTTTAGGAGTTGCCAGTCCATCGCAGGTCGGGCTCGCGGGCGGCCCTGGCTTCATCCAGGCGGCTGACGGGAGTGTGGTGTGGAGCGGACCTGACGAGCTCCGGATCAGTCGCGCATTCCCGGGCGATCTTGATCAGGGCAGCGCAAAAAGCGTCGAGCGTCGCCCGGGACTCGCTTTCCGTCGGCTCGATCATCAGCGCCTCCTCGACGATCAGCGGAAAATAGATCGTCGGCGGATGAAAACCGTAATCGATCAAGCGTTTAGCGATGTCGAGCGCCCTGATCCCGAACTTTTCCTTCTGCCACTTGGCCGAAATAACGAACTCATGCTGACAGGTCCGGTCGTACGGGAGGTAGTAATGGTCTTTCAACTGGTTCATCATGTAATTGGCGTTCTCGACCGCTTTTTCCGACGCGGCCTTCAGCCCGGCCGCCCCGAGCGACCGAATATAAGCGTAAGCCCTAATTATGACGCCGACGTTACCGTGGAACGAATGGACGCGACCAATCGATCTGGGGTAGCTCTCGGCCGTTAGTTGGAAGCCGGCAGGCCCTTTAATTACCCTAGGAACAGGCAGGAAAGGTTCCAGCTTCCTGGTAACGCCGACCGGGCCGGAGCCCGGGCCGCCCCCGCCGTGCGGGGTGGAGAATGTTTTGTGTAGGTTGAAATGAGCAACGTCAAAGCCCAGGTCGGCCGGACGGCAGATCCCCAGATTGGCATTGGCATTTGCTCCGTCGTAGTAGAGCAACCCTCCCGCCTGGTGCACCAGCTCGGCCACCTCCAGGATATGCTCATCGAAGAGCCCGAGGGTGTTGGGATTGGTCAGCATCAGGCCGGCGGTGTCATCCCCCAGCGCCTGCCTAAGCGCCGCCAGATCGACGTTCCCCCGCCCGTTCGATTTGATCACCACCGGCGTAAAGCCGACCATCGAAACGGAGGCCGGGTTCGTCCCATGCGACGAATCCGGAATAATGATCTTATTCCTCACTTTCAAATTTTGACTTTTTACTTTTGACTTATTCTCCTCGTGGTACGCTTTGATCATCATCAGCGCGGTCAGTTCGCCGTGCGCGCCGGCCGCCGGCTGCAGTGTAAAGGCGTCGTACCCGAAGATCGCGCAGAGGTAACGTTCGAAGTCGTAAAGGAGCTGCAGGATCCCCTGCACCGAATCGTCGGCCTGCCCCGGGTGCAGTTCGGTGAACATTTTAGCCGCTTCTTCGTTGACCTTGGGGTTATATTTCATCGTGCACGAACCGAGCGGGTAGAATTCGGTGTCGACCGAGAAGTTCAGCTGGGATAACCGGGTAAAGTGGCGGACCACGTCAAGCTCGGATACCTCCGGCAGGTTCAGCTCCCGGCGCAGGAGTTCAGCCGGGATAAGATTGGTCAGTTCTTCGGCCGGGACATCGAGTTCGGGGAGCGAATACCCCTTTTGCCCGGGAGTTGATCGTTCAAATATTAAGCCTTCATTCAACATTCGGCATTAAATAATGGCCTTTTGCGTCTCCGGGTCAAAGAAATGGATCTTGCGCAGGTTAAAGACCAGGCCAAAGTTGCTCCCCGGCTGCGGGTCTGCCATGGCGCCGACGCGGCCGGTCAGGGAGACGCTGCCGACCTTGGCATAGACATAGGTCTCCGATCCCATCAGTTCGCGGAAGTCGACCTTGGATTCGACGATCGTCTTCTGTTCGATCCAGCCCGACGAGGGAACATCCCAGATATCTTCCGGCCGGAGGCCAAAGACCACCGGCTTGCCGACGTGCGCCGCGAGGAGCTGGCCGAGATCGGCTGGCACGTCGAATTTGAAGCCGTCGCACTCGAAAGAGTAAACACCGGCCGGGCTTTTGGCGATCGTCCCCCGGACAAAGTTCATCGGCGGCGAGCCGATAAAGCCAGCGACAAAGCGGTTAGCCGGCCGGTCGTAAACGTTAAGAGGGGCCTCGACCTGCTGCAGTTCGCCGTTTAAGATCACGGCGATCCGCTGACCCAGGGTCATCGCTTCGGTCTGATCGTGGGTCACGTAAATGATCGTCGCCTCCAGTTTCTTGTGCAGGCGCTGCAGCTCGGCCCGCATTTGGACGCGCAGTTTGGCGTCGAGATTGGAGAGCGGCTCGTCCATCAAAAAGACCTTGGGATTGCGGACGATCGCCCGCCCCAGCGCCACCCGCTGCCGCTGGCCGCCGGACAGCTGCTTGGGATAGCGGTCAAGCAGATTGGCCAGTTCCAGGATATCCCCGGCTTCACGAACCCGCTGGTCGATCTCCTTTTTGGGGATCCCGCTCAGCTTGAGGCCGAAGGCCATGTTATCGTAGACCTTCATGTGCGGATACAGGGCGTACGACTGAAAGACCATGGCGATGTTCCGGTCCTTGGGCGCCACGTCATTGATCAGCTGGTCGCCGATCTGGATCTTCCCCGACGAGATCTCCTCCAGGCCGGCGATCATCCGCAGGGTCGTCGTTTTGCCGCAGCCCGAGGGGCCGACCATCACAACGAACTCTTTGTCCTTGATCTCCAGGTTGACGTCCTTGACCGCGACGACGTCGTCAAAATATTTGCAAACATTCTCCAGTAAAACTCGCGCCACGTCTACAGCTCCTTGCTCAGATTCGCCAGCTCGATCGCGGACATCGCCGCGGCAAATCCTTTATTTCCCGGTTTCGCGCCGGACCGTTCCAGCGCCTGTTCCAGGTTGTCGGTCGTCAGAATACCGAATATGACCGGCACCCCGCTGTCGAGCGAAACCTTGGCGACCCCCTTGGCCGCCTCGGAGGCGACGTAATCGAAGTGCGGCGTGCTCCCCCGGATGACCGCCCCCAGACAGATGACCGCGTCGTAATCCTTGGCGATCTTCTGGGCGATCAGCGGGATCTCAAACGCCCCCGGCACCCAGACAACGTCGACATTAACATCCTTGGCTCCGTGCCGTTTGAGGCAGTCTTCCGCCCCCGCCAGCAACCCCTTCGAAGCCAATTCATTGAAACGCGAAACGATGAGCCCGAACTTTAGTTTACTGGCGTCAAGATTCCCGGTGATGACTTTTCCCATGTTTATCTCCTCCTTGCCCCGAGGTTCCCCGAGGGGCATTTAAAATGTGGCCGAGTTTTTCCGATTTGGTGCTGAGATACCGCGCGTTGTGCTCGTTGGGCAGCATCTCCAGCGGCACCCGCTGGGTGATCGCCAAACCGTACCCCTCAAGGCCGATCACTTTTTTCGGATTGTTGGTGATCAGCCGGATCGTCGACAAACCGAGATCGGCCAGGATCTGGGCCCCGATCCCGTAGTCGCGCAGGTCGGCCGGATAACCGAGCGCCTCGTTGGCCTCGACCGTGTCGAGCCCCTGATCCTGCAAAGCATACGCTTTTAATTTATCTTTCAGGCCGATCCCCCGCCCCTCCTGCCGCATGTAAAGGAGCACTCCCTGGCCGGTAAAGTCGATCTTCTCCAGGGCGCTGGCCAGCTGTTCGCCGCAATCGCAGCGGCGGGAACCGAAGACGTCGCCGGTCAGACATTCGGAGTGGACCCGGACCAGCACGTCCTTTTCACCCTCAACCTTCCCCTTGACCAGCGCGACGTGAATGTCGCCGCTTAGGGAATCCTCGTAAGCGTGAGCGACAAAATCGCCGTGGGCGGTCGGCAGCCTGGTCGTGGAGACGCGCCGGACAAAGCGTTCGTGTTGAACCCGGTAAGAGATCAGATCGGCGATCGTGATCATTTTTAAGTTGTGCCGGGCGGCGAACGCCCGCAGCTCCGTTGTCCGGGCCATGCTCCCGTCAGGATTGATGATCTCGCAGATCACGGCCGCCGGGTACAGACCGGCCAGCCTGGCCAGGTCAACGGCCGCCTCGGTGTGGCCGGCCCGTTTGAGCACGCCCCCCTCTTTGACGCGGAGCGGAAAGATGTGGCCGGGCGTCGCCAGGTCGTCTTTTTTGGTCAGCGGGTTGATCAGCAGCTCGACCGTCCGGGCCCGATCGGCCGGCGAAATGCCGGTCGTAAGGCCGAACTTCTTCGCTCCGTCGACCGAAACGGTGAACGCGGTCTTCATCTTTTCGGTGTTCTCAGTCACCATCTGCGGCAGTCCGAGCTGATCGAGCCGTTCACCGGTCAGCGGCACGCAGACCAGCCCTTTCGCATTGGTGATCATAAAGTTGACCGCTTCCGGCGTGATCTTGCCGGCGGCGATGACCAGATCGCCCTCGTTCTCCCGGTCGGCGTCGTCGACCACCACCACCATCTTGCCGTTCTGGATGTCGCCGATCGCCTCGGCGATCGAATTGAATTTAGTTATTGTCATTTCCCCCCAGCGGCATGATGCCGAGCCGCATCATCATCTCGTCGCTGACGCCGCGCGGCTCGCCCATCAGGTGCTTTTCGATGTACTTGGAGATCAGATCGACTTCGATGTTGACCCGGTCCCCGACCGCCTTGCTCGTCAAGGTCGTGTGCCGGCTGGTGTGCGGAATAACGGTCACTTTTAACAGGCTGTCGCGAAAATCGGCGACGGTCAGGCTCGCCCCGTCGACCGCGATCGACCCTTTGGCGACCAGGTAGCGGAGCAGGTCGCTCGGGATCGAGAGCCAGAGATCAAAGCCCTCGCCGTTCTTGGTCCGGTTCCGGACCTCGGCTGTCCCGTCGATGTGGCCGGTGACCAGATGGCCGCCCAGCCGACCGCCGATCGGCAGCGCTTTTTCCAGGTTAACTTTGTCGGAGATCTTGAGGTCGATCAGGGCGGAACGTTTGATGGTCTCATTGGAGACGTCGAATTCGGCAAAACCGCGTCGGCACTGGGTTGCGGTCAGGCAGGCGCCGTTGACAGCCACGCTGTCGCCCGGCTTTAGATCATCAAAATACTTGCCGGCCGAAACGACTAGTTTGGCGGAATTCTGCGTGCGGATGAAGGATGCTACCACCCCGATCTGCTCGACGATCCCCGTGAACATACCGTTATTTTACCATAAAAACGGCTACTTTCTCAAGTAGCCGCCGAGGATACCATTGATGAATTTACCCGCTTCTTCGCCGGAGTACTTTTTGGCCAGTTCGACCGCTTCGTTGATGATGACCGAGTGGGGAGTGTCGGTTGCCGTCAGCTCGTAAACAGCCAGCCGCAGGATCGCCAGATCGACCTTACCGAGCCGGTCGAGCGGCCAATCTGTGGAGAGCTGGGCGATCGAACCGTCGCTAGCCGTCCGGTTCTGCCAGGCCGCCTCTGCCAGTTCGCGCGCGAATTTCTTGGTCTCGTCAATATACGGCTCTTCAGTCAGCAGATTGTCGAGCGCGGCGGCGATATCGTGGCCGCTCATTTCGGCCTGGTAGAGGGCTTGCATGGCGAGGCGGCGGGCCGTTGTCCGTTTGCCCATCAGCCGCCGAACTGCTCTTCAATGAACTTGGTGGTCGTCAGCCCTTTTTTAAAAGCGTCGTTGCGCAGGACCTTGAGGTGGAACGGGATAGTGGTGTGAACGCCGTCGATAACGTATTCGTCAAGCGCCCGCTCCATTCGCTGGATGGCCTCGGGCCGGTCCTTCCCCCAGGCGATCAGCTTAGCGATCAGCGAGTCATAGTGCGGCTGGATGTAATAGCCGGAAAAAGCGTGGCTGTCGACCCGGATGCCGGGGCCGCCCGGCGCGTGGTAAGCCCGGATCTCGCCCGGCGACGGCATAAAGTTGCGGGTGTGATCTTCGGCGTTGATCCGGCACTCGATCGCGTGCCCCCGGTATTTAATTTCCGACTGCTTCAGGTCCATTTTTTCGCCGGCGGCGATCAGGATCTGTTCTTTGATGATGTCGACGTTGGTGATCATCTCGGTGACCGGGTGCTCTACCTGGACCCGGGTATTCATTTCCATAAAGTAAAAGTGGCCATGCTTGTCAAAAAGAAATTCGATGGTGCCGGCGCTGTAATAATTAACCGCTTTGGCCGCCCGGACCGCTGCTTCGCCCAGTTTTTTCCGGGTCTTTTCGTCAACGGCCGGAGAGAGCGATTCTTCAACCAGTTTCTGATGGCGCCGCTGGATCGAACAGTCGCGCTCGCCCAGATAGACCGTGTTGCCGAACTTATCGGCCAGGAGCTGGACTTCGATATGCCGCGGCTCCTCAATGAATTTTTCGACGTAAACCTCAGGATTGCCAAAGGCCGCCTCTGCCTCGGTCCGCGCCATCCGCATCAGGTGAACAAATTCGGCGGGGTCCCGTACCAAACGCATCCCCCGCCCACCGCCGCCCGCCGTCGCCTTAACGATAACCGGATAACCGATCTTATCGGCGATCTTTTTTGCCTCTTTTTCGTCGGCGATCGTCCCATCGGAACCCGGCACGGTCGGCACGCCGGCTTTAGCGACCGTTTTACGAGCGGTTGCCTTGTCCCCCATCTTTTCCATCGCTTCGATCGCCGGGCCGATGAAGACCAGCCCATTGGCCGCGCAAATGTCGGCGAACTTGGCGTTTTCCGCTAAAAAGCCGTAACCGGGGTGAATTGCCTGGACGCCGGCCACTTCGGCAACGCTGATGATGCTGGGGATATTAAGATAGCTCTTGGCGGGCACGGCCGGACCGATACAATACGCCTCGTCGGCGATCTTGACGTGGAGGGAATCTTTGTCCGCTTCCGAATAGACCGCCACCGCCCCGATCCCCATCTCTTTGGCCGCGCGGATGATCCGGACCGCGATCTCCCCGCGGTTAGCGACTAAGATCTTTTTGAACATGCGCGGTCATTATATCATGAAGACCAGGGCCAGGGAAGCGGCGGCGATCACCAGCACCACCCCCCAGACGATAACATTATAAAGGCGGTGGTTGGTGTAATTGCCCATCAGGCGCCGGTTATTGATCAGCTGCAGCATAAAGATCAGGATGATCGGCAACAAAAATCCCTGGATCGCCTGGGCCAAGTACATTACGAACAGGAGCCGGAGCGCGGGGACCAGCACAATGGCCGCGCCGCAAAAGATCAGGACCGAATACAAGCCGTAGAAGACCGGCGCTTCCCGGTATTTCCGGTTCAAACCGCTTTCAAAACCGAACGCTTCGCAGATCGCATAGGCGGTAGAAAGCGGCACAATGAACGAGGTCAGCGTCGAGGCGCCGATCAACCCGAGCGCAAAAAGGACCTCGGCAAAGGTCCCCGCCAGCGGCCGGAGCGCTACCGCCGCTTCTTTGGCCGTTTCGATCCTGATCCCGTGGGCAAACAGGGTGGCGGCGCAGGCAATAATGATAAAGAGCGAAATGAAATCGGTAAAAAAAGCCCCGATGACCACTTCCAGCCGCTCGTATTTATACTGGCGGAGCGATAAGCCCTTATCAACGATCGACGCCTGCAGGTAAAATTGCATCCAGGGGGTGATCGTCGTGCCGATGAAAGCGATCAACAGGAACAGATAATGCTGGGACCATTCAATGGTCGGGGTCAGGGTCGAGCGAACGACCAGGCCCCAGTCCGGGCTGGCCATAAAACCGGAGATCACGTAGCTGAAAGCGAGCAGGCAGAGCAGGAGAAATATCCTCTCCACCTGGCGGTAGTTCCCCTTGATCACCAGGGACCAGATCAGCAGCGCCATGATCGGGACCGAAAAGTATTTATAGATCCCCAGGATCTCAAAACCGGCGGCGATCCCGGCAAAATTAGAGATGATCGTCGCTCCGTTAGCGACCAGCAGAGCCACCATGGCAAAGAACGTCCAGCGCAGACCGTACTGCTCCCTGATCAGGTCTGCCAGCCCTTTGCCGGTCACTACGCCCAACCGGGCCGACATCTCCTGGACCAGCGCCAGGGCAACAGTGATCAGCAGCAGGATCCAGAGGAGCTTATAACCGAAGTGGGAGCCGGCGATCGAGTAGGTCGTGATCCCGCCCGCGTCATTATCGGCGAACGAGGTGATGATCCCCGGGCCCAGGATCATCAGAAAGATCCAGATCCGCCCCCACCCCGATAACATCCGCATCAGCCCACCATCAGCCTTTTTCGGCGGGACATTGGCGGCAGGACCAGGTCCATGACATCGTCGATGGTAATGATCCCCTGGATCCGTCCTTCCGCGTCAACGACCGGCACGGCCAGCAGGTTATATTTGGAAAAGACGTCGGCCACTTCCCGCTCGTTCATCTCCGGTGCCACGACGATGGGCTCTTTGATCATCACCTCGGAAACCGGCAGATGCGGCTGGGCAACGATCAGGCTGCGAAGCGAGATAACGCCGGCCAATCGCCCGTCGTTGTCGACCACGTACAGATAGTAGATCGTCTCCGCGTTCGGCGCCAGCTGCCGGAGCTGGGTGATAACTTCTTCAACCGTCAGGTTCAGGGCGAGGGAGATGAACTCGGTCGTCATCAGGCCGCCGGCGGTCTCGTCGCGGTGCTTGAGCAGCTTGCGGATCTCCGCCGCTTTACGCACCCGCATCAGGCGGAGAAGCTCATCCGCTTTTTCGCCGGGCAGGTCGCCGATGATGTCGGCCACCTCGTCGACCGGCATCTTCTCCAGCACGCCGAGCGCTTTCTTGGTATCAAGCGTCTGGATCAGCAGCGCCCCAAGCACCGGCTCCAATTCATGCAACGCTTCAGCGGCGGTCTTTTCGGTCAGCGAGGAGAAGATCTCCGCTTTCTTATCGGTCTGCACCTGAGAAATGATCTGAGCGACATCGGCCGGGTGCAGATCGGTGATCTGCTGGGTCGGAATGGTGATCTTACCGCCCGAGAGGCTCTGGACATGGTCCCAGCCGATCAGTTTATCATGGAGCGGGCGGCGCAAGAGCGCGGCCAGCCAGGCGGCCGGGCCCTCCAGGCCGAGTCGCCGGACCATCCCCCGGAAACCGACATCGGCCGCGATGAGGCGGACCTCCATGTCCACCTTGGCCAGCTGAAGATCGTTCACCCGGAGCACCCTTGCCCCTTCCAGATCGACGACCTGCTGGTCGATCACGTCGCGCTGCAGCAGGACCTCGCCGTCGCGCAATCGGGTAAAGGGGACACGATCTTTGGTCGCCCGGGTCGAAACGAACTGCCGGCCGATCAGGTCGATCTCGCTGAGCAAAATGACCTTTTCCTCTTTTTTCTCGCCGGCCAGGATGACCAGCAGGCCGGTGACCCGGGGAAAAACGTCACCCAGGGTGATGATAATATCCTTAACCCGGCCGATATTTTCCTGCACCCGGTCGACGACCGGATCGCCGATCAGCTCGGAAACGAACATTTCGGAGAAGAGGACCATTTATAAGGAAACCCCCTCACTAACATATTTTCCCTTAGGCTCATTTCACGAATGGGAGAAAAGGCAATTCGAGCAATGAGACATGGCGCGATTTTTCGCGAAGGGTTACATTATAAGGTTATTGTAACCTGATGCCCCCCATCTGGCAACCCCGATATTTAGCCTAAAATGAACATTTTCCCCGGCAGTTGCCGGACCACTTTTTTGATCTCCAGCATCATCAGAAGCGCTGAGATCTGCTGGACCGGTGCTTTGGTTTCAGCGGCGATCAGGTCAAGGTGTTTCGGCTCCAGCGATAAACAAGTCATGACCTTCTTCTCCTCTTCATTTAACTCTGGATAAACCCTACCTTCATTTGTCATTTGACATTGGACATTTGCCATTTTTGGCAAGCGGAGTTCGTCAAGGACATCTTGGACATCTTCGACGAGTTTGGCGCCCTGCTTGATCAGCCAGTGCGGCCCCTTCGACTGTTCCAGCAAGACGTTACCCGGAACGGCAAAAACCTCGCGGCCCTGGTCGAGCGCTTCTTTGGCCGTGATCATCGCGCCGCTGTCGTAGTGCCCTTCGACCATGATCACGCCAAGCGATAACCCCGAGATGAGCCGGTTCCGTTGCGGAAAAGTCCATTTGTCCGGTTGTTGGCCGAGCGGGAATTCAGAGACCAGCGCACCGTGCTGCTCGATCTCCGCCGCCAGCGCTCGGTTGCTGGACGGATAGATCTGATCGATCCCGCTCCCCAGGACCGCGATCGTCCGCCCTCCGGCCAACAGCGCGCCGCGATGGGCGGCGGTATCGATCCCCAGCGCCAGGCCAGAAACGATCGTCAGGCCGAGCGCTGCCAGCTGACCGGCCAGGCGTTCCGCCGTCTCCACCCCGGAGCGCGTCGGTTTTCTCGTCCCGACAATGGCGATCGCTTGCCGATCTCCGGCCGTCAGCCCCCCCTTAACGTACAGGACCGGCGGCGGATCGTGGATATTCTTTAAGGAGGAAGGATAATTTTCGTCGTCGATCGTTACCGCCTGCGCCTTGAACCGCTGAAGCGCGGCCAGCTCTTCGGCAATATCGCTGACGGGAAAATTTAATGTCTCGCAGATCGTCCGGGGATCGCGGTACTCATCGAGCAACCGCCGCAACCTGACCGGCCCCAACCCCTTAACCTTATTCAATGCCAACCAATACTTCAACATCCACCCCAGCCCCCTCTTCCTGTCTTCTTATCCGACCTTAGTGTTCTTAGTGCCCTTAGTGGTTATTCCGAATTAGCCGTCTCCTGCAACGCCGACTTGAAGATCGTCTCCTGGTCCGCTTCCGACGAGGGGAGCGGCGGCAGGGACGCCAGGTCCTTGAGGCCGAAATGCCGCATAAAATCCTCGCTCGTCGCGTAGATGTACGGCCGGCCGATCGCTTCGCTCCGGCCGACTTCCTTGACCAGCTTTTTGGTTACCAGACTGTCGATCACCCAACCGGAATCGACCCCTCTGATCCGCTCGATCTCGACCCGGGTAACAGGCTGTTTATAGGCGATGATCGCCAGTGTCTCCAGCGCCTGCGCCGAGAGGCGCGTCTCTTCTTTGGGGTGGAGGATCTTTTCGACGAACGCCACGTTCTCCGGGTTGGTCCCCATCAGGTAACCACCCGCCAGCTTGAATACCTGGATACCCCGCCCCTGCAATTCGGCGACCAGCTCTTCCAGCAGGCTGCCGAGATAATCCCGGGGAACACCGATCATTTCCTCCAGTTGCTCGACCGCCAGCGGCTCGCGCGCGACAAACAGCAGCGATTCCAGGATATTCTTAATTCTGGTCGGTTCCATGTTCTATCCCCTTTCCCTCTTCTGCCGCCGCGGCGGCAAAGATCATGATCGTGGCAAAACGCCGGTCCTGGACGATGGTCAAGAAACGCTGTTTGGCCAGCTCCAGGACCGCCAGAAAAGTGACCACCACCTCGAGGCGGGTCTTGCGGATGAACAGGTCGGGGAATGGTACCCCTGCCCGGCGCTCGGCTACCATTTGCCTGATCTCGGCGATCCGCTGGTCGATAGTGATCGACTCGGCAGTGATCCCAACGATCTTTTCCCGCTCTACCGCTTCCCGGTAGACCTTCTGAAAAGCGACGACCAGATCGCGGAGCGACAGGTTGACCAGTTCCATCTCCCCCTCAACCTCTTCCCCCTCGTGCCGGCCGTAGACCTTGGCGAAAACGCTCTTGCGCTCCCGCAGTTCCTGAGCGATCTGCTTGAAGAGCTGATATTCCTCAATGTGCTTGGCCAGCGATTCTTCCAGGCTGGTCAGTTCTTCGACCTGCTCGGATTCCTCCGGCCGCGGCAGGAGCTGCCGGACCTTTAGTTCATATAGATAAGCTGCCAGGTAAAGGAAATCGGCCGCCAGGATCAGATTGGGCTCTTCCCGCCGCCAGTACTCAAAATATGAGGCGGTGATCTGCGCCAGGGAAACCCGGTGCAGTTCGATCTCGCCGTCGTCGATCGCCTTGAGCAGGAGGTCGAACGGCCCTTCGAAGATGTCAAGCTTGACCTGGTAAGCCTGCTCTTCGGTCATCTCAAGCCGACCGCCTCTTTCACTTCGGCCAGCGTCTGGGTAGCGATGCGGCGCGCTTTGGCCGCTCCCGCCGTCAGGATCTCCTCCAGTTTTTCCGGTTCTGTTTCCAGCCTGGCCCGGCGTTCGTGCAGCGGCGCCAGGTAGGTTAGCAGCAGGTCGGCCAGCTCTTTCTTGCATTCGACGCAACCGCGCCGGGCCGCGCGGCATTCGGCCGCGACCGTCCCGGTCCGCTCTTTGGCAAAGACCTGGTAATAAGCATAGACCGGACAGACCTCCGGGTGACCCGGATCGTCTTTCTTAACACGGGCCGGATCGGTCACCATGCCGGCGACTTTTTTGCGCAGCGTCGCCGGCGGATCAGCCAGCGCGATCGTGTTCTGATAAGACTTGCTCATTTTACGGCCATCGGTCCCCGGCAGCACCGGAAAAGCGGTCAGCGCCCCCTGCGGCTCCGGAAAGTGCTCGCGGTAGAGATGGTTGAACCGGCGCGCGATCTCCCGGGTCAGTTCCAGATGCGGGAGCTGGTCCTCGCCGACCGGGACCATGTTCGCCTTGTAGATCAGGATGTCCGCCGCCTGGAGGACCGGATAACCGAGAAAGCCGTACGTCCCCAGGTCCCGCTCCTTCAGCTCGTCGATCTTGCTCTTGTAGGTCGGCACCCGCTCCAGCCAGGAGAGCGGCGTGATCATGGAAAAAAGCAAGTGGAGCTCGGCGTGTTCGGGAATATCGGACTGGCGGAAGAGTACGCACCGGTCCGGATCGATCCCGGCGCTGAGGAGGTCGAGCGTCAGCTGTTTGCTGTCTGCTCGTAAATTCTTAGTGTCGGCATACGCGGTCGTCAACGCGTGGTAATCGGCAATAAAAAAGAAACAGTCGAACTCCCGCTGCAGCCTGACCCAGTTCTCCACCGCCCCGATCAAATTACCCAGGTGAAGCCTACCAGTCGGTTGGATCCCTGATAGTACCCGCTTCTTCATAACGGCATTATATCATGTCCGGTTTGACGTTCAAATAACGGAGCGCGTACTCGACCATGTTCTTGAACGACGGCCCGGCCACGCTCTCCCCCCAGATCGAGGTCTGGGGATCGTCAACGATCACCAGACAGATCAGCCGGGGATCGGTCAGCGGCGCCAGGCCGATAAAAGAGGCAATGTAGTGGCCTTTCAGGTAGCCCCGGCCCCCGGGCGCCGCCTTTTGGGCCGTGCCGGTCTTCCCGCCGGTCGTGAAGAGCGCCATCTGCGCGCGCCGGCCGGACCCGTTGAGGACCACGTTACGCAATAATTTATTGATCTCGGCCGCGGTCCGGCCCGAGACCGCCTGGTTGGTCATCCCCGCGCCGAACATTTTAACGAAATTGCCGTCGTCGCTTTCGACCCGCTTGACAATGTAGGGAGAGACCAGCCGGCCCCGGTTGGCAAAAGCGGAGAACGCCCGGAGCAGCTGCAGCGGCGTCACGGCGATGCTCTGACCGAAGGTGATCATCGCCGGGTCCGGTTTATACCAGTTCTCCCAGTAGCGGACGATCCCCTTCGATTCACCGGCCAGACCGAAACCGGTCGGCTCCCCAAAACCAAATTTTTTGAGGCGCCGGTAGAACCGCTCCGGACCGAGCTTCAGGCCGATCTGGGCAACCGCGGTATTGATCGATTGTTCCAGCATAAAAGAGAGCGAGATCTGCGGGCCCGGCCACTTGATCGCGTGCGAGTTCTCGATCACCCGACCGCCGATCTCCAGCCGGTCCGAAGCGGGCAGACGGGAATCCGGATTTATCACGCCTTCGTCCAAACCGGCCGCGGTGGAGATCACTTTGAAGGTCGATCCCGGCTCGTAAGGATCGAGGAACGCCGGATGCCAGCGTTTAGCGTCGGCTTTCTTGTAATCGTTCGGATCAAAATCCGGTTTGCTCGCCAGCGCCAGGATCTCCCCGTTTCGGGCATCCATCAGCAGGATCATCCCGGACTGAGCCCGGAACTCGCGGATCGTCCGGACGATCTCCCTTTCCGCGACGAACTGGATATTCTCATCGATCGTCAGGGTCAGGTTCATCCCTTCTTCGCCCGGCTCGATCTCGCGCAGCGCGCCGTACAGTTCCCGCCCTTCGGGGTCGCCCTCGGTCACGACCTTCCCTTCTTTCCCTTTCAAATAGCGGTCGAACGCCTGTTCCACCCCCGAAAGACCCTGGTTATCCGCTCCGACAAAACCGAGCAGCTGCGCCGCGATCGCCCCCTTGGGATAGATCCGTTTCTTCTCCTTGAGCACGACAATGTTGCCCGGTTCGGCCGCTTTCAGCTTGTCGGCTTCGGCCGACGACAGTCGCCGCGCGACCCAGGCAAAGCGCGGTTTTTGCCGAAAAGCGGAGTACGTATCGATCGAAGTCGCCAGGACGGCGCCGTTGCGGTCGACAATATCACCGCGGCTCGCCATCAGAGTGATGATCCTGGTCCGCTGGTCAAGAGAAAGTCGGTTAAAAAATGCGTGGCGGACGATCTGCACCCAGAACAGCCGAAGGACGATCACCAGAAAAAGGCAGATCACCAGGCCGAACAATATACGGAGCCGTCGATTGAATTCCATGTTAATGACGACAGAGCGTGGCGATCAGCGTTTCCAGCATGACGACCGGCTGTTCGCCTCCTTTCAGGCGGAGGCTGGTATCGAGGAGGAGCGCCATGTCCTGTTTTAATTCCGGCAGAGAAAAGAGCTTGACCCCCTCCAGGCTTTTACCGACAAAATACGGGCTGGCTTTCAGCTCGCGGGCGATCGCCCCCGGGTCGGTCAGCCGGCCGGGGAGCGCCTTGATCTGCAGGAGCAGCCGGTACTGGGTAGCGATCAAACCAAGGAGCGGGTTCAGCTCCACCCCACCCTGGACCAGCCGTTGAAAAAGCGCCAACGCGCCGGGCAGGTCTTTGCGCCGTAATTTTTCCAGCAAAGCGAACGAATCGATCTCGCCGGGCGAAGCCAGCGCGGCAACGTCGGCTTCGCCGATCTCCGGCCGCTCCGCGCAAAAAGTGATCAGTTTTTCCAGCTCGCTGACCAGCCAGCGTAGGTCGCGGCCGCCGACCTCGATCAACAGCCGCGCACCGCCTGCGCTGATCGGTTTACCCCGCCGTTCTGCTTCGGTCTTGACCCACTGCAGCAGCGCCCCCTGTTCCCAGGGAGCGAACGATTTGAACGTCTGCACCGTCCCGTGCGAGGCGATCCATTTGAATAATTTGGTCCGGCCGTCGAACGCCGGCTCGCGCCAGATCACCGTGGTGCCGGGCGCCAGGTTCTCGAGCAAAGCAATGACCACCGGCTGGTCTTCCCCGGCGATCCTGGCCTGATCGATCACGACCAGCTGGTCGGCGCAAAAGAGCCCCTGGCCGCACAGCGCGTTGGAGAGGGTTTCCAGGGAAAGCTGACGGCCGTCCAGGGCTTCGTAGCCGGAGCAGCGGCGCCGCTGCTCCTTGACCGCCTCGTCGATCAAGTAGGTCTCATCGCCGTTATAGAGGTAAACCGGTAATTTTGCCATGGCAAAAAAAATAAGCCGGGAGAGGGAATCGAACCCACGACCCGCGCATTACGAATGCGCTGCTCTACCAACTGAGCTATCCCGGCATCCAGGCCGCAAAAATAAAAAGCCGGCGGCCAGAGTTGAACTGGCGACCTACTGATTACAAATCAGTTGCTCTACCAGCTGAGCTACGCCGGCATCTCGACTTCTCTCGATGCTAGCTTTACCAACGGCTCATCAGGAGCCGGGCGTTATCGTTGTGCGGCAAGACCTGGCGGGTATCAACGTCAACCAGCCAGTCGAATGATTCCAGCGCGCCGCCCCCCTGGGCACAGAGATAACTGACCAGCGCTTTTTCGCCCTGTTTCTTGACCTGCCACCCTTTTTCCGCGATCGGCGTCCCGAGCGACTTGGTCAGCGCCACGACCGATTTGAGCGCCGCTTCGATCCGCGTCCCCTTGTTGGTCTTGCCGTTCTTGAGCAGCTGAAGGGAATCGTTGGCGATCAACGGAGAAACAACCGCGGCCGGCTTGGCTACACGGGCGGTCGTGGTCGGTAACGGAGCCCGAGCTTCAGCGATCGCGATCTCCCGGCCGCCCAGTTTTGCCCGTAGGTTCCGGTCCAGCGGAGCGGACTTTAAACCGGCAACCCAGGCATCCTTGGCCGCCTGGTTCAGACCAACGGCGGCCAGACTGTTGCCCAACTCCAGCCAGGCGCCCGCCGAATCGGGCCGCAGTTCCGTCGCCTGGCGAAATTGTCCGCTGGCTGCCTGCCAGTTGCCGGCCCGGACCTTATGCCGGCCGGTCGTCATAAAAGATTCTGCCAGTCTGTTGGCCACGACCCGGGCTTCGATGTCGCGGTCGTCCAGCCGCAGGGCCTTCTTGACCGCTTCGGCGGCCGCGTCGTTCTGGCCGGTCGCTAGATAGCTCCGCGCCAGACCGACATGGGCACTGACCAGCGCGGCGTCGATCGCCAGCGCTTGCTGATAATATTCTTCCGCCACCTGGAACTTGCCCGCTTTCTCCGCCCGCTCGCCGAGCAGGCAGAAATCCTCGGCCGGCTCCTTAACGTTGACCGCGGAAACCCAGCCTTCCTTGCCGTCGTCAAAAACGACCTTGTACCAGGTCATTTTAGCAATGCTGGTCAGGACTTGCCCGGCGCGCAGGTGCCGATTGGCGTCCAGCGAAAAAGCGGTGCAGGAAGCGCTGACCGTCAGCGGCCAGCCGGCGTTCTTATAGACTTCGCCGTGCGAAATGTCGGCCGTCCGGCCCTGACCGCTGTTTTCCACGAAAAATTCAACCGAACGCTGGATACTCCCCCGTTGTCCGCTGATCTGGTAGCGGGCAACGTGCACCCCAGCCGCGACCTTGCCCGGCAGTTTGAAAGCGGCGCTCCAGACCGTGCCGTCGTGGCTGGTCAGGTTGACCGGGGCGGCGGCAAAATCAAAAGTGGCGTTGACCGCTTTGACCGGCGCGGCGGTCCGCACCCCCAGCGACACGACCCGTTCGTCACGGACTACGCTGGGATAGATCAGGGATTCTACCCAAACGAGCGACAGGGCTTCTCCCGGCTGGGTCGGGCCGGCCTTCAGGCTCAAATTCTCCCGGTCGATGCCCCCTTTCAGTGCTAAAGCACCGGTGGCCACCAACAGAGTCACGATCAGGCCGGCAATAATCCTCTTCATTTTTTACCTCCCTCAACGATCAGTACGTCAGCAGCAGATTATCAATATTCGTTTCCACCTCGCCGACCGGTTTGTCGGTCAGCAGGATCAATTGCACTTTCAGCAGGCCGCCGGACCCATTGGTCTGGTCCGGATTCCAGAGGCCGTCACCAGAACCGGGATTTTCCAGCTTAAAGGCCGAGAACGGGATCGAGACCCGGGTAAAACCGGGGCCCAGAACCGGCACTTCGGCGACCCACTTGTCATCTTTGGTCGCCAGCCAATCCCGGGCCGCGTCCTGCTCCAGCGCCAGGTTATTGTTATCGTCGTCAAAAACCTCGATCTTGATCTTGCCGTGCTTATCGCTGCCGAATATATCCAGCTGCAGGCGGTTGAACCCGCTGGCGTCCACGTTCAGGTCGGTCCCGATCCCGCCGGCAAACCAGTTAACCGCCCGGCTTTTAAGCTTGAGCGCGTACTCGCCGCACGACTCGGCGATCGGGTCTCTACTGACCGCTTCGCCCGAGGGATTCCGTTCCACCGTCATCCTGGCCTCGCCGAAACGGTACCACTTGTCGGCCCGGCCGTTCTCAAAGTTATCGATCAGGTAAAAAGTGAACTCCCCGCTTGCCGCCGCCGCCAGGATCAGGGCCCCGAGCAACCCGAATAAACATCTCTTCATTTTTTTGAGCGCGAAACTCTGCGCGGTTTTCGGCCTGCGTCCTCCTTTGATTTAGTTCGCAAGGTAACAGCCGCCTTCGCCTTGGTCCGGACCGGCGTTTTGGTTTTAGGCATTTTCTTGAGCCCGGTCCTGGTTTTTGGCCGCACGGCCTCAACCACCGGGACAGACACCACCGGCTCGCTGACCGGCTCCGGGGCCGGCACCAATTTTTCGTTAAGCTGCTTCAGGTCGTAAAGCGCGCTGCTCAGGCTCGTCAGCTGGTTGCGCAGTTCGTGGTTCTGTTCGACGACCGATTCTTTTTCCAGCTTCATTTCGTCCAGCATAAAAGAGAGTTTGGCCATCTTTTCCTGGTAGTGAGTGTCCTCCAGGCACGGCTGTGGGCCGGCCAGCTTGGCCAAAGCCCCGCGGCGACGGAAAACCTCCACCCCTTTGGCGACCGAAACAGCCGCGACCAGGGAAAGGAGCAAACCGGCGGCCAGCAGAAGCGGGTTTACGACGGAGGACGAAGCGGCAGAGTTACCGACGGTCAGGACCTGGGACAATGATGGCGCCATTATTATTTCCCCTTTCGCTTTTTTCGAAGATTGGCGCAGGCCGGAGTTGAACCGGCGACGCCTGCCTTTTCAGGGCAGCGCTCTACCAGCTGAGCTACCGCGCCAGATCTTCGAATTGACCCGCCCGCGACTCGAACGCGGCACCACTTGCTTAAAAGGCAAGTGCTCTACCTGATGAGCTAGCGGGTCAGGTTTACCCGCCTAGGCGGGCAAAAAGAATTTTATCTTAACTGAGAGGCAATGTAAAGATAAATTTCGCGCCGTGACCGAGACCGTCGGACTGGGCCCAGACTTTTCCGCCGTGCGCTTCCACGATCTCGCGCACGATCGTCAGGCCCATGCCGATCCCGCCGGCGCTTCTGGTGTAGGAACTGTCGACCTGAACGAATTTTTCAAAGATCCGTTCCAGGTCTTCTTTGGCGATCCCGATCCCGGAGTCGGCGACCTCAACCTGGGCAACGCCCCCGGTCTTGCTGATGGTGATGCTGACGTGCCCCTTGTTGGGGGTGAACTTAAGCGCGTTGCCGAGCAGGTTGCTGATCACCCGCGCCAGTTTGGATTCGTCGGCCAACAGGGTATCGATCTCCGGAGAGTGTTCGATCACCGGCTTGATCCCCTTTTCCTGAAGCTGGAACTCCATGATGCCGACCGCGTCGTCGATGACGGCGTTGAGGGAAACCGGCCCCTTTTTGATCTCGATCGGCCGGCCGTACTCTACCCGGGTGATATCCAGCACGCTGTCGATCAGGCTGAGCAGCCGGCGGCTCTGTTTTTTGATCGTATCGATCGCGGTCCGCTGCTCCGGGTTGAGCTTACCGATCTGTTCGCTCAGCAGCATCTCGGTGTAGCCCTGGATCGGGGTCAGCGGTGTGCGCAGCTCGTGCGAGATCACCGACATGAACTCGGTCTTCATCTGTTCCCGCTCCCGGGTCTTTTCGAGCTCCCAGGTCGACTTTTTGTTCTCGGAAATATCCTTGCCAACCCCCTGAATGGCGATCAGTTTGCCGTTGGAGTCGAAGATCGGGTTGGAAAAGATCGAGAACCAGATCAGGTTGCCGTCTTTCCTTTTCATTTTAAATTCGACCTCGACCTTTTTACCGGCGAAAGCATCGCGGTAAAAATCGCGGACCTTGCTCAGATCTTCGGGGACTACGTACTCTTCGGGGTTGACCAGCCCCTTGATGAACTCGGCCGGCTCGTAACCGGTCAGCTCCTGCAGATTGTGGCTGACGTGAACGTGGCTGGTCTGGGTGTCGATCGTAAAAAAGGCGTCGGACGAGGCTTCCGCCAGCGTTTGCGATTTCTGATTCGCGTCGTGAGCGATCCGCTGGCACTCGCGGATCTCAAAGAGCGCGGCGATCTGCCAGGCGAACGCGTTGATCGTCTTGAGCACCTTGATATCCGCCAGCCGGGCGGCAAAGAAGACCAGCGCCTGGACCTCCTTGTTGATCACGACCGGACAGAGGCCGAACGCCTTGACCGAAACCGGCCGCGCGGCCGTCTCGATGTCATAGACCGTCAGCAGATTCTTGGCCCCTTCGGCAATGCTGGAGGCGAAATCACCCTCCTTGGCCGAAATGACTTTTTCCACGAATTGGTTGACGGACGAGAGAAAGACCAGTTCGTTCCCTTTGGGGAGAGCTTGCGGCACAGCGAACTTAACTTCGAACTGCGGCGAGTCTTCCCGTTTGAGCGCGATAAAGATCAACGGCGTATCGGCCGCCAGCACGGCATCGCGCAGGATCGCTTCGATCTTTTCCAGGTCGCGGTTATCTAATTTCATCGCTGTAAAAAAGAAACGGGCCCGAAGGGATTTGAACCCTCGATCTCCTGCGTGACAGGCAGGCGTGTTAAACCGGGCTACACTACGGGCCCTCGCTTCTCAATTCCTTCCGAAGAAGCAATTATATCAGATAATGGGCGCCGAAGAAATGTGAAATTTTTCCGGGCCGGTGAAGATGATTATTTAGCTTGCGATCCGGAGAAGAAAAATAATGGCAGTCCAATTAACCAGAAGCCGGGAAATATTGCTCTTAGCCGCTCAGACTTTGAGAGGCGGGCCGGCCAAACTGGCCAGAACGACCAGGGACATCAAGACACTACTCTATCTGGCCGAGCAGCACCCCGGGAATCACGCCGTGCAGGGAGCGGTCTTTGCCAACCCGGCCGCGCAAAAGAACCCTTTTGTTCTGGCCGCCATTGAAGATTGCTGCCGCGACAAGATCTCAAAACTGCCTGGGATAGTTGCCTTGAAAAGAACGGCCCGCGAAACTACTGACCTGGCTGTGCTGGCTAAGATCGTCTGCCATCCGCTCAGGATGGTCAGGTTGGCAGCTTACTCGAATGTGAAAGTTCTGGAGCTGGCCACCAACAGCAACTCGGCTACCGTGCTTCGCGAGATCGCCACTAATGTATTCGATCCTCCCCTGGCCCATCAAGCCAAAGCACTCGCCAGGCATAATCCCAATATCCCATACGACGTGGTCGGCAAAGAAGAATAAACGGAGGGGGAGAGATTCTCCCGACGTCATTATTTGATGATCATTTCATTGAACGTCGGGATCCCGATGATTTCATTATTACTAGATTTTAATGTCCATCGGGAGAACTCTCGCCATAAATCCTCCTAGTCTCCGTAAATTGTAAAGGTTTCGGTCATATATATGAAAAAAGGCAGGGAAAACGTGTGTTTATCGATATGCTTAATTTTCGTAATTCCCGCGTTTTGAGCGACTTTTTCTATACTTGAGTCACCAAAACCGACCATTGCCAATATGCTCGTATTTGTTCCGCTTGCCGTTTTTGTATAACTGGCCAAAGAACTCGCTGACACCGGCTCTTTCACATCAGAATAAAGCAGCCCAATGGGAGTAGCCAGAGCACCACTGATCAACAAGACACTCATCACAATAGTAAAAACCACTTTCATTTTCATTTTATCTCGTCCTCCATTTGTTCTCTAATTTCCGTATATTTTATAGGTATCCTGAACAAAAAGACCAAAAATAGAAAAGGTACTTTTATCAATATATCTTATCTCCTTGATATTGGCGCTCTTAGTCAGACTATCAACGCTAGCATCGCCGAAAGCAATAAGAGATAAAATACTGATACAGGACCCTTCGGCCTTTTTAGTAGTTTTGGCAATTTCTGAGGCGGCTCGCGGTTCGCTTGCCCCAATGTAGTAGGATCCGGGAACAGTGGCAAAAGCATAACTGGTGGCCAGAACAAGGAACATCAGCGTGCTCAAAAGACGTTTCATCTCAATCACCTCCTTTGGCAACGTCATTATACGACAAAATCACAGCCACAAGTAAAAGAAAACGGAGGGGGAGAGATTCGAACTCTCGCTACCTTGCGGTACTAACGGTTTAGCAAACCGTCCCCTTGAACCACTTGGGTACCCCTCCTTGAGAGCGTCAGGCGTTTTGCGGTCGCGATGCGCGTTTTTATTATACCGAAATCTTCACCGGATAGCAAAAGACAAAAACCACTGGAGCGTCAAACGCTCTGGGCGCTAAAATTAATTTCAGGCATCGACAACTACTCTGAACCCGCCATAAGCGAAACGCTTCATGTCGAATGGCATCGGCTTATCTTTCCATTCCGGGCCGGTCATTTCCGGGTCTTTCATTACCTTCGCGTTTACGGCATCACGATGTTTTTTTGATCTAAACACGATAAAAGAGAACCAGACCGTCTCACCTGATTTGGCTTTAGCCATTTCCGAAAACGACCGGGGTTTCACCCCTCCCGTGGCTTTCGGACGAATATCATCACCGATACACTCTTTATAATCCAGCGCGCCATATTTCAGCCAGGTCTTTCTGCCAAGCTGCGCCATCTTGCGATATTTCGCAAAATTCTTTTTCGGGACGACGAGCACGAACCCATCTACGTATTTAGCCATATTTTTCCTCCTCCCCGATCCGCAGTTTAACACGGGTAAAAATGGCGGAGAGGGGAGGATTCGAACCCCCGGTACCCTTTCGGGCACAGTAGTTTTCAAGACTACCGCCATCAACCACTCGGCCACCTCTCCGCGCTAGCCTACTCCCCGCCCGAGATCAACGCCTCGATCTTTTGCTTGGCCAGCGGTGTCTTGGAGATGATCTCCGCCGCTTCGGCTCTGGTCAGGAACATTTTCGGACCGAACCCGCGATCGCCGATGTAAGCGAACAGGCCCGCGTCCTTGGTCGCGGCGATCGAAGAGGCGGCCCAGTGGTCGGCCGGCACGTCCCAGTACGGCGCTTTACCCAATTTCGGCTTCTGGTACAGTCCGGAAAACCGGGCGAGGATCGCCGCCGCTTCCGCCCGGGTCAAACGTTTTTCCGGCTGATAGGTCCCGTCCGGAAAACCGTTGATGTACTGCCGCTCCACCGCCAGACTGATGAACGGCGCTTCGTAGGTCTGGAGCGGAACGTCTTTGAACCTGACCTTGATATCCTTGCTGACCTCAAACCCTTTGGCTTTGATCAGCAGGACAGCCAACTCTCCCCGGGTGATCTCCTTGGTCGGATAGAACTTGCCGTCTTCGTAAGAGTCCATGATGTCGAGCGTCGTCAGGTATTCGATCGGCTTGCGCGCCCAGTAGCCAGGGGGGACGTCGGGAAAAGTCTTGAGCAGCGGTTTGCTGACGATCTCCGGCTGCGGAATGGTCGCTTTGCGCTTCTCCGCCTTGGCCTTGATCCCTTCCTGGCGCTGCAGCTCTTCGCCCCGGTAACCGACCGAAAAGAAGTGCGCGCTGTTGTCGGTCAGTTCACCAAACTGGTGATAGGCGTAATCAAAGGTGAAGCCGGCCAAAAAGAAACCGACGCCGGCCGAAACGTTGTTATCAACCCCGGTCCCGGTTTCCGCCGCTTTCGCCTTCTGGTCCAGACCGCAGCGCAGCGCCAGGTTCTCGACCGGCCAGTACTCGCAACCGAGGTGGACGGCCAGCGGCCGGTTCTGATCGTTGTTCTTTTCCAGATCAAAGAGAAGATCGAGCTTCTGGTCCCAGTTCGCCCGCCAGCCGTTCGGCCCGAAATAATTGATCCGGCCGCCCAGGTGAGCGATCAGCGGGATCCCCTCGGTCACCGCGTTCTTTTGCCAGCTGAATTTGCCGCCGAAACTCTCGGGGAGAAAATTCTGCAGCGTCAGGCCAAGGTCGAGCCATTGATTGGCGTTCCACAAAAAACCAAGATCGGCGTCCAGGCCGCTGCCGGCCGCGTCCTGCATCGTCGCGCCGCCGCCGGAAAAGCCCTGGGAAAAGACCTTTAAATTGGCGCCTACCGCCACATTGCTCCCCGCTCCATTGCGGAGAAAGCGGCTCAGTTTGGAGCCGTAGGAAAAGATCAGGACATTGGAAGCGTAATCGGTGGCGCCGTACTGCTGGGCTTCCAGGCTCGGACCGGAACCGACCAGCTGGGTCAACGGGATGCTGCCGACGCCGGCGTTGACGTAGCCGACCCCGAATTTACCGAGCGGCGACATTTCCGTCACGCCCAGGACAACATAATTGACGTCGCCGAGCATCGCGCCGCTCATGCTGACCAGGTTAAGGCTCTTGTTGCGGGACAATCCGGCGGGGTTAGTGAAGATCGCGCTGGCGTCGTCGGCCAGGCCAAAATATGCCCGACCCAGGCTCAACGGACGGGCCCCAACGCCGATCTCGGTCAGGTCGAGGGCGGCCTGGGCTGTTGTACCGCACAAAACGACGGCCAACAACTGGATGATCAGCTGTTTCATGCTTGCGGTTATTATCGCCGATAACATCCAACCTGTCAACTTCTATTAATTATGTTAAAATGGTTTTCATCATGCTCGACCGGATCCGCAACTTCTGCATCATCGCGCACATCGACCACGGCAAATCGACGCTGGCCGACCGGCTGCTCGAACACACCCGGACGATCGAGAAGCGCGACATGCGCGCCCAGGTCCTCGATACGATGGATCTGGAGCGCGAACGGGGGATCACCATTAAGGCCCAGGCGATCAGAATGGAATACAACAGCTATATCCTTAATCTGATCGATACGCCGGGGCACGTCGATTTTTCTTACGAGGTTTCCCGGTCGCTCGCCGCCTGTGAGGGGGCCCTCCTCCTGGTCGACGCCACCCAGGGGATCGAGGCGCAGACCCTGGCCAACTATAACCTGGCGCTGCACAGCAACCTGACGATCATCCCGGTCATCAACAAGATCGATCTTCCCGGCGCCGAAGTGGAGATGGCCCGGAACGAACTGATCAACACCCTCGGGTTTAAAGCGGACGAGATCCTGCTCGCTTCGGCCAAAGAGGGGCGCGGCATTGCCGAGATCATCGAGGCCGTTATCGCGCGCGTGCCGCCGCCGCAGGGCGATCCGCAGGCCCCGCTCCAGGCGTTGATCTTCGATTCCCATTACGATTCCTACCGCGGCGTCATCGTCTATCTCCGGATCGTTAACGGCACCTTGAATAAAGGGGACAAGATCCGATTGATGGGGACCGGCAAGGAGTTTGAGGCGCTGGAGATCGGCACGCTGAAGCTCGAACTGATCCCGCGCGACAGTTTGTCGGCCGGCGAGGTCGGCTACCTGATCGGCAACATCAAGAACATCGCCGACGCCCACGTCGGCGACACGGTCACCCGGACCAGGGCCCCCGCCCCGGCCCCGCTCCACGGTTACCAGCCGATCAAGCCGATGGTCTTTTGCGGCTTTTATCCGATCAACGGCGAGGATTACGAACTGCTCAAGGAGTCGATCGAAAAGCTCCAGCTCAACGACGCGGCGCTTTTTTACGAGCCGGAGACCTCGGCGGCGCTCGGCTTTGGCTACCGCTGCGGTTTTCTCGGCCTGCTCCACCTGGAGATAACCCAACAGCGGCTGACGCGCGAGTTCAACATCGGCCTGATCGCCACCACCCCCAACGTCGTTTATAAAGTTAACCTGACCAATAAAAAGACCCTCTTGATCGATAATCCGACCAAGCTCCCCGACCTGTCGGAGATCGAATCGATCGAAGAGCCGTATTTAAAGGTCAGTATTTTCACCCCGGCCGAATACGTCGGCGCGGTCATGACACTGGCCACGGACAAACGCGGAACGTACATCAACCTGGAATATCTCGATCCCAAGCGCGCCATGATCACCTACGAGCTGCCGCTGGCCGAGGTGATCATCGAATTCCACGACCTGCTCAAATCGGTCACCCGCGGTTACGCTTCGATGGATTACGAGCAGATCGGTTACCGGCCGTCCGACCTGGTTAAGCTCGACATCCTGATCAACAGCGAACCGGTCGACGCCCTCTCCTTTATCGTTCACCGCGACCGGGCTTATTACTACGGCAAAAAGATGACCGAACGGCTGGTCGAAGAGATCCCCCAGCACCAGTTCTCGGTCCCGGTCCAGGCGGCGATCGGCGGCAAGATCATTGCCCGGGAAACGATCAAGGCCAGACGGAAAGACGTGCTCGCCAAATGCTACGGCGGCGACATCACCCGCAAACGGAAACTGCTCGAAAAGCAAAAAGAAGGAAAAAAGAAGATGAAGCTGATCGGGCGGGTCGAGATTCCCCAGGAAGCGTTCCTCGCCGTCCTCCGCATCAACCAATGACCGCGCTCTATATCCATATTCCTTTCTGCCAACGCAAGTGCAACTATTGCGACTTTGTCTCCTACGCTGGCAAGGAAGTGACAATTGACGCGTATGTTGCTAAATTAGCCGCAGAAATTCCCAACACGGAATTCTCCACGATCTTCTTCGGCGGGGGGACTCCCACCCTGCTCGAACCAAGGCATTTCGAGCAAATCCTGAAAAATGTAGCGGCGACCTTTAGGTCGCCATCCGGGCATGGCGGTCTAAAGACCGCCGCTACACTCGAAATTACCGCTGAAGCTAATCCGGGAACAGCGAACCAAAAGAAGTTGCGGGAGTTAAGGCAGCTCGGTTTAAACCGTCTCTCGATCGGCGTCCAGTCGTTCAACGATCAACACCTGCAAACGCTCGGCCGGATCCACGACGCGGCGACCGCCAAACGGTTCTACGCCGACGCCCGGTCGGCGGGCTTTGACAACATCAATCTCGATCTGATCTTCGCTTTACCCGGACAGACGTTAGCTGAATGGAAAGCCGACTTGCAGCAAGCGATTGAACTCAATCCGGAACATTTATCAGTTTATAATCTGCAAATTGAAGAAGGCACCCCCTTCTGGGAAAGGTATGCATCCTCGTTACCCGTTACCCGTTACTCGTTACCCACCGAAGACGAAGAGCTGGCCATGTACGAGACCGCGATCGAAACACTAACGGCTAACGGTTATCACCACTATGAGATCTCCAACTTTGCCCGACCGGGCCGGGTGTGCTTACATAATATTAACTACTGGCGGAACGGCAACTACCTCGGGGTCGGCGCCGGCGCGCATTCGCATATCAACGGCCAACGCTGGTCCAATCCTAATTGTATCGAAGAATATCTTCAGCACTCCACACGCATGCCGCCCAACGATTCGCGCGTCGCGACCGATCAACGCGAAACGCTCTTCCTGGGCTTGCGCCTCCTCGATGGCCTGGAGCAGGACAAATTCACCGGTTTTGAAACAGAAGTCAGTGAGCTGATGAAAGAAGGCCTGCTGGAAGCGGCCGGCAACTACTACCGGCTGACCAGAAAAGGGCTCTACCTGGGCAATCAGGTCTTTGCCCGATTCGTCTAGCCACTTCTTGACACTTCCCCTTTTATCTTGCTATAATTAGCACTCGGTTATGGTGAGTGCTAATGATTAAAACCATCGAATTGGACGAACGGAAAAAGCGGATCCTGGAAGCGATCGTGCGGGACTACCTGCACACCGCCGAAGCGGTCGGTTCGCGAACGATCTGGCGCGCCTACATGCCCGATCTCTCCCCCGCCACCATCCGGAACGAAATGGCGGATCTGGAAGCGCTCGGACTGATCGTCCAACCGCACACCTCCGCCGGCCGGGTCCCGACCGACCTCGGCTACCGCTACTACGTCAATCATCTGATGAAATCACGGCAATTGACCACGAAAGAGGAAGAGGTCATTGCCGAGGGATTCCGCTCCATCCGGCAAGACGTTGACGAAGCGCTCCACCAGACGCTGAAGACCCTCTCCCACCTGCTGGAATACGCCTCGGTCGTCGCCACGCTTGATAACAAGACCCGGGTCTATTCGGCCGGTTTTTCGCACATGCTTAAACAACCCGAGTTCAACGATCTGAATTACACCCGGCACGTCATGGAAGTGGCGGAGAACGAAGAGCTGATGGCCGACATGGTCAAGGAGTACACCACTAATAAAGGGGTGACGATCAAGATCGGCCATGAGAACGATTTTAAAGAGGTCAGGAACTGCAGCGTGGTGCTCAGCTCTTACGACATGGGGCAAGCCGCGACGGGCGGGTTTGGCGTGATCGGGCCGACCCGGATGGGTTACGCCCGGGTCGCCAGCATTCTGGAGTCGATCTCCCGCCGGCTCGACAATCTGTTCGGTGATAACGATGAGTGAAGAGCTTAAGGAAGTCCCAAAGGAATTGCCGGCCGAGAAGAGTGAAGCTGAACTGCTCAAAGAGCAGCTGGAGGAGACGAAGAACCGGCTCCTTCGCGCGTTAGCCGATTTTGACAACTATAAAAAGCGGGCGGCACTCGAGCGCGAGCAGTTCGTCCAGTTCGCCAACGAGAGCCTGATAACGGAGCTGTTGCCGATCATCGACAACTTTGGCCGCGCCCTGGAGCACGCTTCGGAAAAGAGCGCCAAAGGGATCGCCCTGGTCAAGAAGCAACTCGAAGACGTTATAAAGAAGCACGGCGTTAAGGAGATCGAGGCGCTGGGTAAACCTTACGATCCGAACCTGCACGAGGCGATCATGCAGAAAGAGCACAAAGGGCCTGAAGGGATGATCATCGAAGAGATGCAGAAGGGATACACTCTGCACGGCAGAGTGATCCGACCGGCGATGGTAATAGTCGCAAAGAAAGGGGAGAAGTAAAATGGCAAATGAAAAGATCATTGGTATCGATTTAGGGACAACGAATTCATGCGTGGCGGTGATGATGGGGGGCGAGCCGACGGTCGTACCGAATTCAGAAGGAGGCCGCACGACCCCATCGGTCGTCGCCTTCTTAAAGGACGGGGCCCGGGTCGTCGGCCAGGTCGCCAAACGGCAGTCGATCACCAACCCGGAGCATACGATATTTTCGATCAAGCGCTTTATGGGGCGCCGGTTCGACGAGATCGGCAGCGAATTAAAGTACGTCCCCTACCGCATCGTTAAAGGGGCCAAGGATGAGGCGAAAGTAAAGGTGGAGGACCGGGATTACAGTCCGCCCGAGATCTCCGCGATGATCCTGCAAAAGATGAAGCAGTCGGCGGAAGATTTCCTCGGCGAACCGGTCAAGAAAGCGGTCATCACCGTCCCCGCCTACTTTAACGACAGCCAGCGCCAGGCGACCAAGGACGCCGGGACGATCGCCGGCCTCGAGGTGGTCCGGATCATCAACGAGCCGACCGCCGCTTCCCTCGCCTACGGCCTCGATAAAAAGAAGAACGAAAAGATCGCCATCTATGACTTGGGCGGCGGGACGTTCGATATCTCGATCCTGGAGCTCGGCGACGGGGTCTTTGAGGTCAAATCGACCAACGGCGATACCCACCTGGGCGGTGACGATTTTGACCAGCACATCATGAAGTGGCTCCTCGACGAGTTTAAAAAAGACCAGGGGATCGACCTGGGCAAAGACCGGATGGCGATGCAGCGGCTCAAGGAAGCGGCCGAAAAAGCCAAGATCGAGCTCTCCACCACCAGCGAGACCGAGATCAACCTGCCGTTCATCACCGCCGACGCGACCGGTCCCAAGCATCTCGTCCTTAAGCTGTCGCGCTCCAAGCTGGAACAACTGGCCTCCGACCTGATCGACCGATCGATCATCCCGTGCAAACAGGCGCTGGCCGACGCCGGCCTCTCCGCCAGCCAGATCGATGAAGTGATCCTGGTCGGCGGCATGACCCGGATGCCGAAGGTCCAGGAAGCGGTCAAGAACTTCTTCGGCAAGGAACCGCACAAAGGCGTTAATCCCGACGAGGTCGTGGCGATCGGCGCCGCGATCCAGGGTGGCGTCCTGGCCGGCGAGGTCAAAGAGATGGTCCTGCTCGACGTCACCCCCCTCACCCTCGGGATCGAAACGCTCGGCTCCGTCATGACCCCGCTGATCGAGCGGAACATGACGATCCCGACCTCCAAGAGCCAGGTCTTTTCCACCGCGGGCGACGGACAGACCTCGGTCGAGGTCCACGTCCTGCAGGGCGAACGGCCGATGGCGGCGGACAACCGGACGCTGGGCCGCTTTCACCTCGATGGCATTCCGCCGGCGCCGCGCGGCATCCCGCAGATCGAAGTGACCTTCGACATCGATGCCAACGGGATCCTCAACGTTAAAGCCAAGGATAAAGGGACCGGCAAGGAGCAAAAGATCACCATTACCGCTTCGTCCGGCTTATCCAAAGAAGAGATCGAAAAGATGAAGAAGGCAGCCGAAGCGCACGAAGCCGAGGACAAGAAGAAACGGGAAGAGGTCGACATCCGCAACCAGGCCGACGCCATGGCCTATTCGGCCGAAAAGACCGTCAAGGAAGCCGGCGACAAAGTCGACGCGGCGACCAAAGAGAAAGTGGAAAAGGCGATCGCCGCTACCCGCCAGGCCCTGGCCGGAAAAGAGACCGACGCGATCAAGCAAGCGCTGGAAGCTTTACAAAAAGAGGTCTACGACATGTCGGCCAAGATCTACAAAGAGGCCGGGCCGACGCAAGGGACGGAAGGCGAAGCCCCTCCCCAGAGCCCGGGGCAAGGACCGACCGTTGACGCTGAAGCGGAAGTTAAAGAAGAGAAATAATGGCTAGGGACTACTACGAAGTCCTCGGCGTTAACAAGCAGTCTTCGGCCGACGAGATCAAGAAAGCCTACCGCAATTTGGCGCGCAAGTTCCACCCGGACGTCAACAAGGAAGCCGGGTCGGCCGACAAGTTCAAGGAGCTTAACGAGGCTTACCAGGTCCTCTCTGATCCGCAAAAGCGCTCCCAGTACGATTACTTCGGCCAAGCCGGCGGTCCACAAGGGGCTGGCGGTTTTGGCGGCGGCTTCGAAGGCTTTGACTTTGGCGGCGGCGCCGGTAACTTCGGCGACCTGGGCGACCTCTTCGAAATGTTCTTCAACGGCCGCCAGGGAGCAACCCGTCAGCATGGCGGACCGCAGCGCGGCGAGGACCTGCGGCTTGACCTCCGGATCACCCTGGTGGAAGCGGCCAAAGGGGTCGAGAAGGAACTCGAAGTCCCTCACTATGTCGCCTGTACCACCTGTAAAGGGAGCGGCGCCAAACCGGGAACGACGCCGGTCAAATGCGCTACCTGCCAGGGAGCCGGCCAGGTAAAAAAGACCCAGCGGACCGTCCTCGGCAGTTTTGCCCAGATCGTCACCTGTCCCACCTGTCACGGCAGCGGCTCGTCTAACGCCTCGCCCTGCCCGACCTGCCACGGCAACGGCCGGGAAAAGAAAAAACACACCGTTAAGGTCAAAGTGCCGGCCGGGATCGATTCCGGTTACCGCCTGCGTGTTGCCGGGGCCGGCAATGCCGGGACCAAAGGAGGCTCGCCCGGCGATCTCTATGTCTTTATCGAGGTCCAGCCGCATCCGCTCTTCAACCGCGACGGCGCCAACCTGTATTACCGGACCGAGATCACTTTTCTCCAGGCGATCCTGGGCGATGAGCTCAAGGTCCCGACCATCGACGGCGAAGCAACGCTGAAGGTCCCGCCCGGCACCCAGCCGAACACTAATTTCCGCCTTAAGGAGAAAGGGCTGCCTCAGCTCCAGGGGAAGGGAAAAGGCGATCTCTACGTCCTGGTCGAGGTCAAGATCCCGACCAAACTAAGCAAAGGACAGGAAGAGCTCCTGCGCCAATATAAAAATGCCTAGATTATTCGTCCCGCCGGCCGATTTTCCCAACCTGACCGGGGCCGACGCCCACTACGTTCGTTCTGTCCTCCGGCTCAAGGCGGGAGATGAACTCGAGCTGCTCGATGGGTCGGGAGAAATCTTTAAGGCCCGGATCGAGCGGGCGGATAAGGAGAAGGTCTACTGTCAGGTTGAGTCATCATATCGGCCGGACAGTGAACCGAAGATCAAGATCACCCTGGCCCAGGCTCTACCCAAAGGACAGAAGATGGATTTCGTGGTCGAAAAAGCGGTCGAGCTCGGTGTCCACCGGATCATTCCGGTCACGACCGAGCGGACGATCGCCAAAGGGGTAAAACTCGACCGCTGGCGCAAGCTGGCCAAAGAAGCAGCCGAACAATCGGGCCGCGCCATCGTGCCGGAGGTTTCCCCGCTAACCGATCTGGCCGGCGTACTGAAACTGAAGAACGATCAAACCGTCGCCTTGCTTCCCTGGGAACTGGAAAACGAAAAATCGCTGAAGTCGGCGCTCTCGGTCGATCTGATCGCCCGCGGCGTCGAAATGCTTGTCCTGATCGGACCGGAAGGGGGCTTTACCCAGCCAGAGGTCGAACAAGCCCGGTCACACGGTTGGCAAACGGTCAGCCTGGGTAAGCGGATCCTGCGGACCGAAACCGCCGGCCTCGCCGTTCTGGCCAACATTCTTTACGAACTGGAGTAATTCCGGAGCGGATTCCCGGTTAAAAGAGCGCTTTGCGAAAACCGACCATGACCGTTCCCCCTTTATAACTGGGCGAAAAACCGGTCCGCAAGACCCCGTATCCGAGCTCACCGAAGATCAGGCCGCCAAAACCGTCGCTGACGATCCCATAACAGAGCTGCCCGCCAAGTGTTCCCGGCTTGCCATCGGAGGTAGCCGCCACAAAATTGAGACCGCCGCCGAGGTAATTATCAACGCCGGTAAACCAGCCGGGCGGGAAGTTAAGCAGCAAGTCAGCATTGATCGGGACCAGGCGTTGGGCGGCATTATTCCCCTGCGCGAGCCCGGCGGAGAGACGGACCACGGCGGTTGCCGGACCGAACACCCAGCGGAGCGGGACGCGGATCTCGCCCAGCATCGCGGTTGTTCCGGCCAACAGCCCGCCGACCACGCCGATCTCGTGCCGGGCCACGCTGATCCGGACCTCTTTCCTGGCCGCCCCTTCGGCCGTAGAGACGTTCTCAATGACGCCGGTCTCGAGGGTAACGCTCGCCTCCAGGGAGATCGCCCTCCCCCGCGTACTGACCGGGGCCGCCGGTTTGGCCGGGCGCGGATAGAGCCGCTGCTTGATCTTAAGCGCTTGCGCCCGGTTGAGATCGATCTTGTCGATGATCTGACCGCGCAATTCCGGTTTTCTGGTCAGCTTCAACTTCTTCTGCAGCCGGTTGATCTCTTGCTCGTGTTTAGCCAGCTGCGCTTTATATTTGACGATCTCCGCCCTGGACAAAGACGGCGCGGCATAAGCGGCCAGGCCGCCAAAGGTCAGGAGCAAACAGCCGATCAGGACCAGGCGTTTTAACATGTCACTCATTATAAGCCAAGCCGTTATCGCTGACAACCGAAATTGAATTCACCCGCAAATTATACTATACTTCTGCTCTGCGAGGTGGGATAAGATGAGAGTCGCGCTTGGTCTAGTCCTGTTTTTCTGTTTAACGGTCCCGAGCCTGGCCATGGGAGGTAAACCACCGATGCCGGAAAAGTTATACGCGGTCCTGGAAACCAGTCAGGGGAATATCACCTGCCTGCTTTACGCCAAGCAGGTCCCGCTGACGGTCGAGAATTTTGTCACTCTGGCCAGAGGCGAAAAGGAATACACCGACCCGCGCACGGGCGAACGCGCCCAAAAACCTTATTATGACGGAACGATCTTTCACCGGGTGATCCCCGATTTTATGATCCAAGGGGGCGATCCGCTCGGCCTGGGGATCGGCGGCCCGGGGTATAAATTCGAGGACGAGATCGTGACCGATCTCCGTTTTGACCGGCCGGGCCGGTTAGCTATGGCTAATTCCGGCCCCGACACCAACGGCTCCCAGTTTTTCATCACCGTCGCCCCGACCGACTGGTTGGACGGCCGCCATACGATCTTCGGCCAGGTGATCGAGGGACAGGAAGTGGTCGAGGCGATCTCAAAAGTGCAGCGCGATCAGCGCGATAAACCGGCGGAAGCGGTCATCCTGAAAAAAGTGACGATCCGGGAAACGCTTTAAGGCCGTTTCCCCTGTTTTTCTTCTTCACGCAGCTTGGCGACCATCCGCTCGCGCTTTTCGGCCATGCGGTCGAGTTTGTAGACAAAAAAGAGGACTTCCGCCACCAGTGTATATAATTCGGCCGGGATCTCGGCGTCCAGCTCCAATTTGGCCAGCAATTTAGCCAGCTCCGGGTCCTCGTACATCGGGATCTTATTCTCATCGGCGATCCTTAAGATCTCATCCGCGACCGGGCCGCGCCCGGAAGCGATGACCAGCGGCGCCCGGTCCTTGTCGATATCATAGCGGATCGCTACGGCGGTCTTACGCGGGGCGGTCGGTTTTTGTTCTGCTTCAGCCATGTCTCATGCCTCGAGATCGATCCTTTTTAAAATACTTTCCAGTTGCGGCAACAGCGGGATCAGGTACGGCTTGATATTGCACATGGCCGGGTCGACCTTGACCTGATAGCCGGTGATCTGAAAGTTTTGGTTCGCCAGTTTCTCCTGGAACCCGCCGTACTCCCGGGCGATCAGCGAGCGGCCGTCCTCGCCGTATTCTTTGGCGTTAAAAACGAAAATAATGTAGACCTTTTTATCCTTGACAATCATCGAGATGACGATCTTTCCCATGTTCTGGGTCTCCAGCGTCATGACGATCTGGGTATTATGCGGATCGATCGGCGATCCCTTCCCTTCCCCTTCCCGCTGAATGACGATCTCAAAGTTCTTCTCCGGCGTGGTCATCGCGTTGGGGATCTGCTGGTAGTGATAGTTGACTTCCTGCCGCCCGCTTTGCGACAGGATCGCCTGGGCGACCAAGTTCTGCAGAATGCCGTCCAGCTTGCCGCCCAGCTCCCCCATCGCCTGGGTCAAAGCCTGGGCTTCGGCCCCACCCTTGGCCGCCGATTTCTGACCGACCCCCTGGAGCAGGGCTTTCAGCGCCCGGACATCATTGATCGTATTCGCCTGATTGAACAGTTTCTTACCGCCGCTGAGCGACTTTTCCGAAACGGTCTGGAAAGTCTCGTCCAGCTGAGCGAGGATCGCGGTCAGCTGCGAAAGGAGATTCGGATCGAGCAGCGCCTTGCCGGATGAAAGGGTATTGATCAGGTTGCCGGCCCCTTGTTTTAGGGCGGCGAACTGGGAAGCCAGCGCGGGATTTTCGCTGAAATATTGCCCCAGCACCTTGACCGCCTGGGGCGAATCGATCCCTTTCATCAGCAGCATCAGGGCCGCCTCCTGCATCGGTTGAGACTGATTCGTCCCCTGCAGCATCGTCATGACCCTGACAAAGTTCGAGCGGGAAACCTCCACCCCGTTGCGCAGCATCAGCGAAGCCAGCTTGGTATTAAAATCGGTCGGTTCGATCTGCTGCTGCAGCAGATGGGTGCGGATATCTTCAACGGTCAAAGGGCGGGCAACGGTCGGGGCAGGTTTGGCCGGCGCCCCGGCGCTCGGCGCGGCGGTCGCCGGAGCGGACGCCTCGGCGGGCGCGGTCTGGGACGGGACATTGCGGACACTGCCGGGGGTTTGGGTTTGCTGGCTGCTGGAGACCGGCGTTGAGGAGGACTTGCCGGTCGGCCAGATGATCGGTTTACCTGGATGTACGCCTCCGCCTTCAGCGGAAAATTCACCCATAAGGTACTGCTACTTTTTCTCGGCTTTGGGGGCGTCGGTCTTATCTTTGGCCGGGGCGGCACCCGGAGCCGACTTTTCCTTGACCTGCTCATCCGCCACTTCTTTGGCAGCGTCACCGGCGGCCGCCACCTGTTCCGGCGTCGGGACCGGCGCCGCCACTTCTTCTTCCTTGGTCGGCGGCGAGCAGTTGGCGATCATCTCGGTCGGGTTGGAAACGATCTTCACTTTGGCCGTTTTGGCCAGGTCGGAAACATGCAGGGAGTCGTTGATCGACAGCGCGCTGACGTCAACCGTAAAGTGCCCCGGGATATCGGTCGGCAAGCATTCGACCTCGACTTCGCGCAGACCGTGGACCAGCACGCCGCCGGAATCCTTGACCCCGATCGGGGTCCCGGTCAGCTCGATGCGGACCTTGGTCCTGATCGCTTCGTCCATCACGATGTGGCGAAAATCGACGTGGAGGATCTCGTCGGTCAGCGGATTGCGCTGGACCTCATGGGTCAGCGCGGCGATCTCTTTGGTTTTCTCGCCGGCGATCTTGAGGGTGATGATGGCGTTCATCCCCGCTTCGGAGCGAAGGATATTCTTGACGAAAAGCTTGCGGTCGACCGCGATGCTGAGCGGTTTGAGTTTTTTACCGTAGATCACAGCCGGGATCATTCCGGCCGAACGGGACTTTTTCAGCCCTTTGCCGGCTTCTTCCCGCTTGGTCGCTTCCAGTTCAATTTTATGCATAACGAGGTAATTTTATCAGATTTTTGGGCCATTGTCAAAAACTTCTTGCGTCCCCAGCCGATGATCGCGGTACCAGGTCAGGATCGCCCGGGCGACGTTGGCGGCCGCCCGGTCGCCGTGCTGGCCGTGCTCCACGAACGAAGCGATCACGACCTGCGGCTCGACGGTCGGAGCATAGCAAACGAACCAGGCATGGGCTAAACCGGGATTCTCCGCTGTCCCTGTTTTGCCCGCCGCCGTCAGCCCGGGGATCTTCGCCGCGATCCCGGTCGCCCGGTCGACGACCGCGACCAGCGCCTGCCGGATCAGGTTAAGATCCGACGGCGCTAAAGGGGGCGTCCCCAGCGACTCCGGTTTAGCCTGGAAAAGGATTTCGCCGTGCCGGTTAACGACCTGCGCCACGGTGAACGGTCTCACCCTTTTACCGGTCGCCAGTTCCCCGTACAGGAGCGCCATCTGCAGCGGCGTCACTTGCACAAAACCTTGACCGATCCCGTAGTTGATCGAATCCCCTTCATACCACTGCTCGCCCCAGACCTGTTTTTTCCAGGCCGCATCCGGCACCAGCCCTTTTTTCTCCTGCGGCAGGTCGATCCCGCTTCGTTCGCCCAGGCCGTAACGCCGGGCATAGGCGGCCAGTTTATCGGGGCCCAGCCGGCGGCCCAACTCGTAAAAGACAACATCACACGATTGGGTCAGCCCCTCTTCAACAGTCAGGTGACCATGTCCCCCCTCTTTCCAGCAGCGGGCGATCCGGCGGTTAACTTTATAATAACCGGGACAGTAGAACGTTTCGCCCGGTTTAACCGCTCCTTCCTGCAAGGCGGCGGTCAGGGTCACGACCTTAAAGGTTGACCCGGGCGGGTAGATCGCCAGCGCCCGGTTCATGAACGGATGCTGCCCGCCGGATAACTGCCGCCAGAGGTTGCGGTCCAGCTTTTCCAAAAAGAGGTTCGGGTCATAGTTCGGCCGGCTGACCATCGCCAGGACTTCCCCGCTGTTGGGGTCAAGCACGACCACGCCGCCGGATTGCCCGGCGAGCGCTTTTTCCGCCGCCTGCTGCAGCGCCAGGTCGATCGTCAGTTTAACGTCCGCGCCCGGGACCGGCTCGGCGATCTCCAGCAGGCGGGTCGGCGTACCGTAAACATCGACCTCGATCTTCTTTCCGCCGTCGATCCCGCGAATGAGCCGGTCGTAATATTTTTCCACTCCGTCCTTACCGACCCAGTCACCAAGCCGGTAGCCCTGCTCTTTAAGCCGGGCCAGATCGTTGCTGTCGATCTCGCCGACGTAGCCGAGCAGATGCGCGGCCACGTTCCCGTGCGGGTAGTAGCGGACCGGCCGGACCGAAACAACCACTCCCTCCAGCTCCCGCCGGCGCTCTTCGATCTGAAAAGCGATCGCCGGCTTGATGTTGTCTTTGATGATGATCGGCTTGTCCGACGTGATCTTGAACTCGATCTTTTCGCCGAGGAGCACGCCCAGGTTATCCAGGATGGCCTGGCGTTTGGCCGGATCGGCCGCCGTCAGCAGTTGCGGCATGACCTGAACAGCAAAGATCGGCCGGTTCTCGACCACCACTTCCCCGTAGCGGTCGTAGATCACTCCGCGGGCAGCCGGCGCGGGAATATTGCGGGCGGCGTTCTCCGCCGCGACTTTCCGGTACTTATCGCCGTCGACCAGCTGGAGCTGGACCAGCCGCACGATCAACAGGAAAAAGATCAGGCTGAAAACGATCCCCAGATAATTGCGTTTAGCGATCGACATCAATGATCCTCCGCAGCAGCGGGAAACAGAGCGGAACAAGGAGCAAATTATAGATCGTCCCGGCCGTCAGCTGCCTGATCACCAGCTCCATGGCCAGCCCCTGCCCGGAACTAAACCAGATGATCAGCGCCTCGACCAGGAAATAAAGCGGACAGCAGAACGCGACCAGACCGGCGGTCAGCGCGTACTCGTCGCTTTTGAGCTCCTCGCGAAAATTAACGATCAGGGTACTGATCAGGACGAGCAGGACCGTGTGCCAGTACCCCCCCCGGCTGACCAGGTCCCGGCCTAGCCCGGCCAGAACGGAAAAAGCCAGCCCTTCGTCGCGGCGGCCAAGCACGGAAAAAACGATCACAGTGACCAGGACCAGATCCGGTGTTATACCTAAAAAGCTGAAACGAGGCGCGATCACGGTCTGGCCGATCAGCAGGGCAACGAGCACCAGTGCCAGTTTTGCCCCGCGCATTTTAGAGGACCACAAAAACTTCTTCCAGCGCGGAGAAGTTGACCGCCGGCCGGACTTTGACCTGATAAAAGAGGTCGACATCCGCTTTGGCCGCGCTGGTCACCGTACCGACCGGCAAACCGGCCGGGAAGAGACTGGAGATCGCCGAGGTAACGATCGCGTCGCCGGCGCGCACGTCGCTGCCGGTCCCCAGGTATTTCATTTCGAGCAGCTCGGGCGAATAACCGGCGATCACCCCCAGCACGCGGCTCCGCTGGACCACCGCCGAAACGGCGCTCAGCGGATCGCTGACCAGCAGGACCTTGGCGCTGAACGGCGCCACTTCGCTGACCCGGCCGACCAGTCCGGTCTGGGCGACGACCGGCATATTGACCTTGACCCCGTGGCTGGCACCGCGATCGATCTCGATCAAGCCCGGCCAGGGAGAACCGCTGCGCGCAACTACCGCCGCCGCCAATAGCCGCTCGGCATAGCCGCGCGATCGGAAGGACAGGTCGCCGCGCAGACGGGCGTTCTCCAGTTTAAGCTCTTCCAGGATGGTCAACCGAGCGGCTTGACCGGCCAGCTGCTCTTTCAGTTTGACGATCTCCGCCGCCTGCTGGCGTAAAGCCAGGATGCCGCCGGGCAGACCGACCGTAAAACGCCAGACGGCGTCAGCCGTGTATTGAAAAGGATAGATCACCGCCTGCAGCCCGACGCGGGCACCCTGCAGGACCGGACCGGAGAAATAGGTCAGGCCAAGCGCCAGTAAGATGATCAGAACAGGGAGCGTATAGGAGCGTTTCTTGCGGAAAGGCCGGAAACTGGTCACTGCCCGCTTTTCGGCATGATCAATACCTTCTTTAAGATATCGATCTCTTCCAGGATCTTGCCGGTGCCGTACGCCACGCAGGAGATCGGATCGTCGACGACATAGACCGACATATCGGTCTCCTGGGCCAGATATTTATCCAGACCGCGCAGCAGTGAGCCGCCGCCGGCCATCACGATCCCCCGGTCCATGATGTCGGCTGCCAGTTCCGGCGGCGTTTTTTCCAGCGTCATCCGGACGGCATCGACGACGGTGGCGACCGGTTCGGCCAGAGCGTCGCGGATCTCCGACGAAGTCAGCGTTAAGGTTTTGGGCAGCCCGGTCACGAGGTCGCGCCCGCGCACTTCGATCGTCTTCTCTTCCGGCAGCGGGTAAGCGGAGCCGATATCGATCTTGATCTGTTCCGCCGTCCGCTCGCCGATCAGCAGATTGTAGTTCTTGCGGCAGTGCGCCACGATCGCTTCGTCCATCTCGTCGCCGGCGACCCGGATCGATTTGGAAACGACGATCCCGCCCAGGGCCAGCACGGCGACCTCGGTGGTGCCGCCGCCGATATCGACGATCATGCTCCCCTGCGCCTCAGAGACCGGCAGGTTCGCCCCGATCGCCGCCGCCATCGGCTCTTCGACCAGATAAGCTTCGCGCGCCCCGGCGTGCATCGCCGCGTCGAGCACCGCCCGCTTTTCCACCCCGGTGATCCCGGAGGGGACGCCGACCACGATCCGCGGCCGGACAAAGGCCGACCGGTTGTGGCTCTTGTTGATAAAGTGCCGGAGCATCATCTCGGTGATCTCGAAATCGGCGATCACGCCGTCGCGCATCGGCCGGACGGCGACGATGTTGGCCGGCGTGCGGCCGAGCATCCCCTTGGCTTCGTTACCGAAAGCGAGCGGCCGGTTATTATCCTTATTGATCGCGACGACCGACGGTTCGCACAGGATGATCCCCTCCCCGCGCGCGAACACCAGCGTGGTCGCCGTCCCGAGATCGATCCCCAGATCGCGTGAAAATTGACCAAAGACCATGTCGTATAGAGACATTGAAATTTTCCCCCTTTAGCTTATTCGAAGATCACTTGCGGCTTGAAGCCTTTGGCGATCAGCTGCTGACGCAGCGCTTCGGCTTTTTTCCTGGTCCAAAAAGCGCCGGCCTGGACCCGCCAGCCGCCGTTCACTTTGCGGACATAAGTCTCAAATCCGGCTGCTTTGACCCGGCCGCTCAGATCGCTGGCCAGGGACCGGTCGGTGAACCAACCAGCCTGCACCTTGTAATAGCCGCTCCTGGCCCGTCTACAGACCGGTTTTCTGACGATCTGCCTGGAGACCAGTTTGGCTTTGACCGCCGTCTTCTTTTGGCTCTCGCCCGAGATCGCCGCCTGCAGCCGCTGCAGCGCCTTGATCGATTCCGGCGTCTCCGGGACCGGCGCTTCGATCACCGGCGGCCCGGGCAGTTTTTTGGCCGGCATCAGGATCCGCCGGCCGAGCTGGAAACTGACCCAAAAGCTGGCGATCACGACCAACAGGAGCAGCAGAAAGGTCAGCAGGTTCTTCAGGAACGCGCCGAAGCGGTTCGGCTCCGGGAGTTTTATCTCTCTGCCTGGCTCATTTTCGGGTGCGGGCGGAACAGGGTTAATGTTCAAGTATTCCTCGGCCATGCGGGTTTTATTCTACTACGCGCGCCGGCGCCGGTCAAGAAGTTTTAAGGCATCGGCGGCCAAAAAAAGCGAACCGGTGATGACCCGGTCTTCCCGGGCGGCCAGAGTTAGCGCCCTGACCAGCGGCAAGGACTTTTTCTCGGCGGCATTCTGGTGCGACGAATGAGTGACAATGATCTTTTTTGCCAGCGGCCGGAGGATGTCCAGCATCTGGTCCGCGGCCTTGTCCGTCTGGGTGCCGAAAATAAAAACGAATTTCCGCCCCGGATATTTCAGGCGCAAAGCCGCCGCTAAGACCCTGGCGCCGGCCGGGTTATGGGCGCCATCGACGATCGTCAGCGGTTCTTTTTTAACGATCTGAAAGCGGGCCGGCCATTTTACTTTGGTCAGCCCCCGCAGGATCGTTTCTTTGTCGACCTTGATATCGGCCAGGCGGACGGCGACGACCGCGCAAGCGGCGTTGATCTTCTGGTGGTCGCCGACCAGCGCGGAAGGAAGCCCTTCCCCCTGGCTGCCGACCTGGATCAGCATGCTCCCTTTTTTTTCTGCTTGGTGCTTGATCACCTGCAGCGCTTCCGGCTTGGCCTCGGCGGTGACGACCGGGACGCCCGGTTTAATGATCGCCGCTTTCTCCAGCGCGATCCTGGCCAGCGTCCGGCCGAGGATCGAGGTGTGTTCGAGGTCGATATTAGTTATGACAGAGATCAGCGGGGTAACAACATTGGTAGCGTCCAGCCGCCCACCGAGACCGACCTCAACGACCGCGTAATCAACTTTCTTTTTGGCGAAGTACCAGAACGCCAGCGCCGTTAGCGCTTCAAAAGCTGTCAGTTTCCCTGCTAATCCCTGCTCCTCCCTGCCGATCCCTGTCAATCCCTGACTAAAGTCTTTATCAGAAATATCCTGTCCATTGATCTTGATCCGCTCGTTATATTTGAAAAGATGGGGGGAGGTGTACAGGCCGACCCTGTAGCCGGCTGCCTGGAGGATCGCGGCGATCATCGCGCAGGTCGACCCCTTGCCGTTCGTCCCGGCGACGTGAATGATCTTTAGTTTTCTCTGGGGGTTCCCCAGCCGGTCAAGCAGTTGCTCGATCCGCTGGAGACCGAGGTTCATGCCGAATTTTTCGAGGGAGGCGAGATAACGGTTCATCAGACCAGCAGTCGGTAGAAAAACTCAACGATCGCGATCAGGAGGGGCGAACCGAAGAAGATAACGGCGACCAGGAGCATAAAACCGTACTGCTGGAGCCGGTAATAACCTTCCAGCTGGTACGGCGAGAGAAAGTATTCCAGGACATGCGACCCATCAAGCGGCGGGATCGGGATCAGGTTAAAGACCGCCAGCGCCAGATTGATCCAGATCGCATAGCTAAGCAGGTAAGCCGATAGCCCGGTTAACTGGAACGGCAAACTTTTCACGATTATGGCCAGGACCCAGGCAAAAAGAAAATTGGACGCCGGACCGGCGAGGCTGACGAACAAATTCCCCTGCCGCGGGTTGCGGAAATTATACGGATTGATCGGGACCGGTTTGGCCCAGCCGAAGCGGACCAGGATCAGCATCAGGAAGCCGAGCGGATCGAGGTGGGCGATCGGGTTAAGAGTTAACCGGCCGGCCAGCCTGGGGGTCGGGTCGCCCAAACGGTCCGCCACCAGCGCGTGCGCGAACTCGTGGACCGTTATCACGATCAGCAGGACCGGCAAAGTAAGCAGTAATTCTCCCATTATGCCCTCGGGTGCGCCTTAGCGTACATTTTCTTCAACCTTTCCCGCGAGACCGACGTGTAAATTTGGGTCGTCGCGATATCAGAATGGCCGAGCATTTCCTGGACCGAGCGGAGGTCCGCCCCTTTCTCCAGCAAATGGGTGGCGAACGAATGGCGCAGGGTATGGATCGAGGTCTTATCTTTCAGCCCCAGCTCTCTGACGATCTTCTTGACGACCCCCCAGAGGCCGGAGCGTGTTAAGCGTTGGCCGTTCTTATCGAGGAAGAGCGCCTCTTGGTCGTGTTGCGGCAGCTTGGGCCGGCCGTTTTCCAGATACTCCTTCAGGGCGCCAAGCGCCGCCCTGCCGACCGGGATGACCCGTTCCTTTGATCCCTTGCCGAAACAGCGGACAAAGGAGACGTCAAAGTTAATATCGGCCAGGTTGAGCGAAATGATCTCCGACGCCCGCATCCCGGTCGCGTATAAGAGCTCCAGCAAAGCCACGTTGCGGATATTAAGCGGCGTTTTGCCCCGCGCCGCCATCAGCATTTTGACCGTATCACTCATGCTTAAGGCTTTGGGGAGACGTTTCGCTTTTTTTGGCAGGTTAAAGTCGACCGTCGGGTCTTCTTTGGCCAGACCTTCACCCTGGGCAAAATGGAAAAACGACTTGAGCGAAGCGATCTTCCGTTCGATCGAGGCGGCGGAAAAAGCCTCGGTGTTGAGGTGATCGATGTAATTTTTGACATCTGACCGGTCGGTCGCCTCCGGACTCTTCCCTTTAACGAACCGGGCAAACTGCTGGAGGTCCAACCGATAGGCGTCGGTCGTGTTTTTGGAGTAGCCCCGTTCGATCTGGAGGAAATCGAGGAATTGCTTGATCGCTGTTTTCATTTCAGTTCGCCCTTGAGGAAGAGATCGGCGATCATGATCCCGATCATCGTCTTGTTGTCGCGGATCTCTCCCTGCCTGACCAGCGCGACCGCCGCGGCGACTCCGATCAGCTCCGGCTCGACGAACTCGTCCTCGTCCGGCGATGGGCTTTTTAGTTCCAGATCGGTCGCCAGGAAAAACTCGATCAGTTCGTTCGAGTAACCGGGCGAAGCGTACCCTTCCCAGATCTTGCGGACATTTTTCGCGTGGTAACCGGTCTCTTCGGCCAGCTCGCGCCGGGCAGATCCCTCCCGCTGCTCTCCCTGATGCGGGACGCCCGCCGGCAACTCCAGCAGGACCTCCCCGGTCGGCGTGCGGAACTGCCGGACCAGTACGATCTCTTTTTCTGCGGTGACCGCCACGATCGCCACCGCCCCCGGATGCTCAACGATCTCGCGCGTCGTTTCCAGGCCGTTGGCTACTTTAACCGTGTCGATCCGGACCCGCAGCAAGCGCCCTTGGAATAATTCCCGGCTGCTGATCCGCTGTTCGGCGAACTTATCCACCGGCCGCCTCCCGGATGATCGTCAGCAGCAGCTCCGTCCCCCGGATAAAGTCGCGAATGACCAGCTCTTCACCGGTCGTGTGCAGCTGGCGCGCGCCGACCCCGATAACCAGCGTCGGTACGCCGCGGGCGTTGAAGATGTTAGCGTCCGAACCGCCGCCGCTCGGTTTGATCTGCGGCCGGAGACGTTCTTTTTTCATCCCGGTCAGGACCAGTTTGACGATCGGGCTGTCCGGTCTGACCGCGAATGAGCGGTACATCTGTTCGGTCGTCAGCCGTAATCTTGCCCCGTGCCGGCGGCAAGCCTTCCGGAGCTGGTCGGTCATCGCTTTAACCTGGCGGCGCAATTTGGCCCGATCGTGGCTGCGCGCCTCGCCCCGCAGTTCGACCTCAGCCGGGATAATGTTGGTCGCTTTCCCCCCTCTGATCACGCCGATATTGGCGGTGGTTTCCCGGTCGATCCGGCCGATCTTCATCGCCGCGATCGCTTCGCTCGCCACCCGGATCGCGTTAACCCCCGCTTCAGGGTGAACTCCGGCGTGGGCCGCTTTGCCAATGATCGTCGCCGTCAGGTTGATCTGGGAAGGGGCCGCGTTGAGGAGCTTGTCGATCTGGCCGCCATCGAGGGCGAGGCCGTATGCGGCCTTCAGCACACTGCGCGACAGGTTTTTTGCCCCGACCAGGCCGATCTCTTCGGCCACGGTAAAGATGATCTGGAGATGCGGGTGCGGCAGTTTCTGCTCTTTGATCGTCCGGAGCACTTCCAGGATCGCCGCTACGCCCGCCTTATTATCCGCCCCGAGCACGGTCGTCCCATCAGAACAGATCACCCCGCGTTTTTCCCTCGGCTTGATGTTCCGACCGGGAGAGACGGTATCAAGGTGGGCATTGAGGAGGAGGAGCGGCCCCTGACCGGAAACAAACGAGACCATGTTGCCGGTGTCGCCCCCCCTGGGCTTACCGACCTGCACGGAGCGGATCCCCAGTTTGCGCAGTTCGCGCCGGACATAGCGCGCGACCTGCGCTTCGCGCAGGGATAAGCTGTCGATCCTGACCAGCTCCTTAAAAGTTTTGACCAGTCTTCTTTTGTTGATCATCGGAAATGCTCGTAACCGCCGGACCGCAACGCTTTTATTTTACCATGCCGGTCGACCAGCTTAACGCCTGCCCGCCGTCCAACGATCTCACCGACCACCCTGTATTTTAAGTCTTTAGCTTTTGGCTTGACGGTAAACACCAGCTCATACTCTTCCCCGCCGTAAAGCGCCTGATCAAGGGTCGCCCCTTTGGCGCGCGGCACCTTGTCGGTAAATATCCGCGCACCGACCTTACTGGCCCGGCAAATTTCCAGGACCGAACGGACCAATCCGTCAGAGCTGTCAATCATGGCGGTCGCGAGGTTCTCTTTAGCGAGCGCTCTGGCTTCTTGGAGACGAGTAACGGGTAACGGGTAACGGGCAGAGTAGCGCTTTGCTGCCGGGCCGCCGAAACGGCCGGTGACGCAGATCAGGTCTCCCGGTCGGGCGGTCGAGCGGCGAACGAGGTTTTTCTTTTCTACCTCGCCGAGCAGAGTGATCGAGATCATTAGCGCCTTGGGCGAAGCAACGGTATCGCCGCCGACGATATCGATCCGGTGCCGGCGGGCCAGCGAATTCAGCCCGCGATACAGTTCGTCGATCGCTTTGACGCTCAGGCCGCGCGGCAAACCGAGCGTGACCAGCGCGTGCGTCGGCCACCCCCCCATCGCCGCAATGTCAGAAATATTGGCCAACAGCGCTTTCTGGCCTAACGTAAAAAAAGACGATCCCGCTCGTTTAAAATGGACATCCTCGATCAGAGCGTCGGTCGTCATTAATAACAACAGATCATTACTTTTCACTTTTGACTTTTGACTTTTTACTTTGATAACAGCGCAATCGTCCCCGATCCCGACAACCGTGTCCGCCAACCTCGGTTCGTGCCGGGAAAGCCGTGCGATCAGGCCAAATTCGCCGATCTGGGAAAGCTTCATCAGGCTGATTATAGCACGGAAAAAAGGCGTTTTTAACGCACTTTTTGCGGCAGTTATTACGATAATATAGTATGAGGAAACGAGAGAGAGCCAGACCGGCTTATATCCCGATCATCGCGACTATTTTGCTGTCCTTATCGCTTATTCCGATCGGTTATCTGGTCATGCCCAAAAGCCTCCCCCACGGCTACCGGGTAGTTAGCCGGGGAACGATCCTCGCTTCGGCCTATAATTCTCTTCCCGGGCAGACCGACGATTCTCCCTGGATCACCGCTTCCGGTACCCGCTGCCGTGAAGGGGTCATCGCTTCCAACCATTTTCCGATCGGGACCAAGCTCTATATTGAGGGTTATCGGGGTCGGGTCTTCGTGGTTGAGGACCGGATGAACGCGCGTTACAAGAAGAAGATCGATATCTGGTTCCGGGAATATAACGATGCCCGCCGGTTCGGCGTCCGCAAGGTTAAATATTACGTCGTTAAGTCGGCTTAACCCTTTTTCAAGGCGACCGAGGAGATCTTCATCGCGCAGAACTCGCCGCACATCGAGCAGACATCGTCGGCTTTTGACTTGCGGCGGCGGTGGATCTGGCGGGCCTTGTCCGGATCGATCGCCAGTTCGATCTGTTTCCCCCAGTTCAAGGCTTTTCGGGCTTTGGACATCTTTTTATCCCACTCTCTGGCCCCCGGCACCTGCTTGACAATATCGGCACAATGGCCGGCGATCCGCGAGGCGATCACCCCTTCTTTAACATCTTCCGCGGTTGGTAAGCCGAGGTGCTCGGTCGGAGTTACGTAGCAGAGAAAATCAGCCCCCGTCGTCGCCGCCAGTGTTCCGCCGATCGCCGCCGTAATATGATCATAGCCGGGCGCAACGTCGGTCGGGAGCGGGCCGAGAACATAAAAGGGCGCGCCGTGGCACAACCGTTTCTCTAGCCGCATCTGTTCGGCGATCTTGTCATAAGGAACATGGCCAGGCCCTTCGATGATGACCTGGACACCGGCTTTCCAGGCCCGTTTGGTCAGATCACCCAGGATCTTCAGCTCTTCGAGCTGGGCCTGGTCGCCGGCATCGATGATCGAACCGGGCCGCATCCCGTCGCCGAGCGAGAGAGTAACATCATACCGGGCGGCGATCTCCAGCAGCCAGTCAAAATCCTGAAAGAACGGATTTTCCCGATCATGCTCGATGATCCACTGCATCAACGCCGCCCCACCCCGGCTGACCACTTCCATCAGGCGCGGCTGCTGCTTCAGTTTTTCGATCGAGCGGCGGGTAACACCACAGTGGATCGTCATAAAGTCGACCCCTTCTTTGGCTTGTTCTTCCACCACCGCGAACATCCCGGCCGCCGTCATCTTATTGTCGACCAGCGCCTGGTAGATCGGGACAGTGCCGAGCGGCCTGGGGCAAGCAGCCAGGATCTTTTTGCGGATCGCCCGGATATCGCCGCCGGTGGAGAGGTCCATCACGGCATCCGTTTTCGCCGCCAGCGCCGCTTTGAGTTTTTTCAGTTCGTCTTTGACGCTGGGGTAATCGGCCGAGGTCCCGATATTGGCGTTGACCTTGGTCCTTAGGCCGGCGCCGACACCGACGGCTTGAACGCCTTTGTGTCTGGGATTAAAAGGGATGGCAATTGTCCCGCGTGCTATCCCATCGCGTATCTCTTCCGCTCGACGCCCTTCGTCTCGCGCCACCTGCTTCATCTGCAAGGTGACGATCCCCTTCAGGGCTGACTGGCGTTGCGTAGCCATTACTTCTTGAATTCGCTCGGCTCTTCCGGCCTGGCCTCGCGGGCCAGCTTCAGCGCCAGCGCGACCGCTTCTTTCGGCGTGGTGGTGTAGTGGACATCTTTGACCATCTGACCGTAGTGGTCGATCATCTGCCAGGTCTTGAGCCCGACGACCGGGAGCTTGTAACCGAGGGCAAAAGCGATCTCCGACAGCGTCCCGTAATGGCCGCCGACGGCGATCACTACGTGGCCGGTCTTGACGACGAACTTGTTCCGGGCGTAGCCGACGCCGGTGATGATCGGGTAATCGATGTAAGCGTTCCCTTCTTCCCGCTTGCTCCCGGGGAGGATGCCGATCGTCGTCCCGCCGGCACTCTTGGCCCCTTTGCAGGAGGCCTCCATCACCCCTTTTAAGCCGCCGCTGACCAGGACCGCGCCCGCTTTAGCGATCTCCGCGCCGACCTCCTCGGCCAGCTTGTAGATCTCCGGAGAAGAGTTGCTTTCGCCGATCACGGAAATGAATATTTTTTTGTCCATGGGGAGATTATACCATAAGAGCGTGAGGTGTATAATTGGCTGATGAGCGAACTGACCTGGGACGAGATCGCGGCGACCGGCCTCAAGCCGGACAAAGCCAAAGCCTTATTCCGCGCTTACCACCAAAGGTTTGAATTCGCCCCTCCGCTGAAGGTGGAAAAGGCGGAGGGAGAGGCCAACGTGGAAAAAGTCCGCTTCCGCCTGGCGGACGGTCTGGCCATCGAAGCGGTTTTTATGGACCACGGACCGGACAAGAAATTCGTCTGCGTCTCCTCCCAGGTCGGCTGTCCGATCGGCTGCCGCTTTTGCGCCACCGGGCAGATGGGCTTCAAACGGAACCTGACGGTCAGCGAGATCATCTCCCAGGTCTATCATTTTGCCGGAAAGCAAAAGATAACCAATCTGGTTTTCATGGGGATGGGAGAACCCTTCCTCAATTATGACCGGGTGCTGAAAGCGGTGACGCTGCTTAACAGCGAGCTCGGCCAGAACATCGCCAGCCGCAAGATCGTCGTTTCGACAGTTGGAATCGTCACCGGCATCAGGCAGTTCGCCGGTGAGCGGCAAAAACTGAAGCTCGCCTGGTCGTTGGCGGCGCCCAGCGATGAACTCCGTCAGCGGCTGGTCCCCTATCCCGCCTTGCCGACCATCGAGGAAACGATCAAAGCCATAACGGCCTATCAGCAAAAGACCAAACAGCGGGTGACGATCGAGTATGTCCTGCTTAAAGGAGTTAATGATAGCGAGGCTGACTTACACGAACTTGACCGTTTGGCCCGGCAGATCGACAGTCATATAAACCTGATCGAATACAATCCGTCGCCGGGGCTTTCTTTTGCCCCTGGGGACACCGACCGGGCCAGGTTGGCGCTTAAAAAGTTAAAGGCGAACGTGACCGTGCGCAGAAGCCTGGGCAAAACTATCACCGCTGGCTGCGGGCAACTGGCGACCCAACCAGATTAAACTCTCTCTTCCGCCTGGCTTCCAGACTGCGCCGGAGGAGCGCTTCTAAGGCGACCGGATCGGTATTCCGCAATTTCAGCGCTTTGTCGATCAGCGCCAGATAAGTTTCTCTGAGCGGGAAACCGTAGATCGAATAACTCATCGCCAGCTTATTAGCAATACCGCAGATCTTGCCCAAACGGAGAGGAGTCCCGGCACAAGTCAGAACATACGACCAGGCCAGCGGCAACGGCAGCGGGTGGACCCTGACGAGTCGTTTAGCGAACGCCACTTTCTCCTCAAGCATGAATTCCCACCGCGGATATCTTTTCATAAAAGCGTAGACCTGGCGCAAAGTAACCCCAGCCTCCTGATAGCGCTCAACCACAACTTGCGCGATCGCTTTTCTGTTACCCGGTTCTCCCGGCAGGGGTTCTTTCGGAATCCGCGGTGGTTTCGGCTCCGGTCTAGGTTCGGGTTCCGGCTCGGGAATGACCGGTGGCGGCGTAACCGGTGGCGGCACGATCGGTACGGTGACGATAGTTTGAGGGCGCGGGTTTGCTTGAACCGCCCCCAGCTTGATGATCTTTTCAACCTCGACCTCATCTACCCTGGTCACGATCCGCTCCGCTCCCTGATAGCTCTCGACCAGGACGAACGCCAGACGGGATCTGACCATGCCGTGTTCCAGCCGGGCGGCAACCGCTAACGACACCTTGTCCTGATCGATCAGTCCGGTCGCCAGGACCATGATGGTCGGTTTATCTTTAAAGCTGTCGGTCGACAGGGAGTGCAGGCGGTTCGCGCACTCCGGGCGTTCGAATAATTTGGCCGGAAAAGCAATGGTCCGATGCAGGCCGATCAGTGTCTGCACATTGATCGGCAAGTTCCCGCGGGCGGTGATCGATCTGACTTCAGGGAGCGGCATGTAACTTTTTCTCCGAATTCGTCCAGAAATTTCAGCCAAACTGGCCGGTCGGGACGGTTTATGCTAAAATAAGCCCATGGCACAGACGATCTCCCAGAAAATCCTCGCCAAACACGCCGGGCTCAAGTCGGTTGAACCGGGCCAGCTGATCAGCTGTAAGGTCGATCTTGTCCTGGGGAACGACATCACCGCCCCGCCGGCCATTAAAGAATTCGAAAAAATCGGGGTCAGCAAGGTTTTTGATAAAAAGAAGATCTATCTGGTCCCCGACCACTTCACCCCGGCCAAAGATATCAAATCGGCCGAGCAAGTGAAGATGATGCGGCACTTTGCCCAGAAGTACGGGATCGTCAACTTCTTTGAGATCGGCTGCATGGGGGTTGAACACGCTCTCCTGCCGGAGATGGGAGCGATCAAACCGGGCGATCTGATCATCGGCGCCGATTCCCACACCTGCACCTACGGCGCCCTCGGCGCCTTTTCAACCGGCGTCGGGTCAACCGATATGGCGGCCGGGATGGCGACCGGCGAAGTCTGGTTCAAGGTGCCGGAACAGCTCAAGTTCGTTTATCACGGCAAACTGCCTAAATGGGTGGAAGCCAAAGACCTGATCCTCTATACCATCGGCCAGATCGGGGTCGACGGCGCCCGCTATATGTCGATGGAGTTCACCGGTCCGGCGATCGACACTCTCTCCGTTGAGGGTCGTTTGACCATGGCGAACATGGCGATCGAAGCCGGCGGCAAGAACGGGATCTTTGCGGTCGACGCCAAGACCGAGGCGTACCTCAAGAAAGTCAAAGCGGGCAAAGGGCTCGTCTACCGGTCCGACGCTGACGCGGAATATAAAGAAATTTACGAATGGGATATTTCTAAGATCGAGCCGCAGGTCTCCTTCCCTCATCTGCCGAGCAACACCAAACCGGTCAGCCAATGCGGCAGTGTCAAGATCGACCAGTCGGTCATCGGCTCGTGCACCAACGGCCGGATCGAAGATATGCGGGTCGCCGCCAAGATCTTAAAGGGGAAGAAAGTCAACAAAGCGGTCCGCCTTATTATTTTACCGGCCACGCAAAAGATCGAACTGCAGATGATGAAAGAAGGTTTGACCGAGATCTTCATCAAAGCCGGCGCGGCGGTTTCGACCCCGACCTGCGGCCCCTGCCTCGGCGGGCACATGGGGATCCTGGCGGAAGGAGAACGGTCGATCGCCACGACCAACCGCAACTTCGTCGGCCGAATGGGTCATCCGAAATCTGAGGTCTATCTCTCCAACGTGGCGGTGGCGGCAGCGAGCGCGGTGGCCGGCCGGATCGTCAGCCCCGCCGCTCTTTAACTCTCTAGTTTCCGCAGCAGATCGAAGAACACCCACTGTTCAAAGGAAAAAGCCGGTGGGATTTTCTCGCCCCAGGGAGCCAATTTGGCCTGATATTCGACATACCTTTCCTGTAACAGCGCCACCAGGCATGGTAAAGCCAGCACGACCTGCGCTCTGTCGGCCAATCCGGTCACGCCCGGATTATTGATCACCAGTGAAAAGAAAGGGATCAGCTGGCGGTCGTTGTGCCCCGCCTGGCGCGCCCAGGCGAGCGCGGCTCCGATCGCCTTCACCAGCGCTATGGCTTGGGCAGGCTGCCCGGCGATGATCTGACCGACCTGCCCGACAAATTCTTCGTTCCGGCCGAACCAGGCAGAGGCCTGTTCCCGGTTATTCTCCGGTGAAATATGGAGGACAAACGCCACCAGTTTATTCTGCTCGTTGATAAGATAGCCTTCCCGAAAAGCGGGGAGATACATCAGCGACTCGGGCCTGATCTGCTGGTCGCGCAAGACGCGGCGCAGCTCATTTTCCCCTTGCTCTACCCGCGGATCGACCAGCAGCCCAAGTTGGTACCCTACCCGCCGGGCTGTCCGGCTAAGATAGGCAGTGGTCACCGGCCAGAGTTTTGACGCGACGGTTTTTCCGACAGTTACCATAACAAGCATATATCCGGCCTTAACGGATGTAATTTCAGTTAAGTTGAAATAGCCGGCCGTTTTTACCGATAATAACTGTGAATAGCTATGACTATCGGTAAACTGGAAGTATTGCGCCTGGCCGGCATCAAAACGCTCTTTAAACTAAAAATTCCGCAAGCGGTGATGAGAGTCACGAGCGCGGCTCACTTTTCTGCCTCGCTGATCCACCGTTTCAGCCTGGGGACGAACCTGAAATCAGGGGAGATAAAAGACCGTCTGTCCGGGATCCACAATTTTGCCGATTGGTCAGACATTTTAAGCAGCCAGGCAAAAGAGCTGGAAACCGCCGGGACCATTCTCCTGCAAGCGGGTAAAAGTCGGGAACATGAGGCCGCTAAAAAGCTGGTGCAAGCCGCGCTCTTTTACCATTACGCCCAGTTGCTCGGCTGTCAAAACCTGGCCGACAGACTTGAGCTGCAAACAAAAACCTATCAACTCTTCCAAACAGCCGCACCGCACCTGACCAATGCGCCCCGGCGGATCGAGATCCCGTTCGGCCCGGTCACTTTACCCGGCTACCTTTCGGTCCCCCGAAAGCAGGCCAAAGCACTGGTCATTTTTGTAAACGGCGCTAACACGGTCAAAGAAGAGTTCTACCGTCTGAGCCGGGTTTTTCTGCACCGGGGTTACGCGACGCTGATCTTTGACGATCCCGGTTCGGGAGAAGCCTGGCCGCGCCTCAAGGGAACGGACCGTCAGGGCGCCCTGGCCAAAGCGATCATGGACTATTTGCAGGGTAACTACCCTGCGCTCCCTCCCCGGACCGTGCTGTTCGGCGTCAGCCTGGGAGGGATGAAAGCGATCCTCATGGCAGCGGCCGAACCGCGGATCTCAGGGGTCGTCTCCGTTTCTCCCCCCTTCAACGCCGAAAAATACTTCAACTATCTGAGCCCGCTGATCAGGGAAGAGCTCGACCTCTATTTCGGCTATCCGGCAGCCGGGCAGCTGCAAGCGCTGGTCGAGCGGACATCTCTCGACACTATTGCCGGACAGGTCAAGGTCCCGGTTTTCGTCGCAGCTGGCCGGAAAGATACTGTTCTCCCCTATCGTGAAGCGGAGCGGCTCTTTGCCGAACTCCCCCCCAATCCGCACCACCAGAAAATGGTTTATGAGGCCGGGCATATCTGCCTGAGCCGCTTCAGTGAGCTGCTTAACGATGTGCTGGCCTGGCTGCCGAAAATCTGCTAAAATCATCCCATGAAAGGCAAGGCTTGGAAATTCGGCAACAATATCGATACCGACCTGATCATCCCGGCCCGGTATCTTAATACCTCTGACCCGGCTGAGTTGGCTAAATACGCGATGATGGATGCCGACGCGGAATGGGTCGATAAGATGAACAAAGGGGACTTTATCGTCGCCGGCGATAACTTTGGCTGCGGTTCGTCCCGCGAGCACGCCCCGGTCGCTCTCAAGGCGGCTGGCGTCTCCGCCATCATCGCCAAGTCGTTCGCCCGGATCTTTTACCGCAATTCGATCAACATCGGCCTGCCGATCCTGGAAGCGCCCCAGGCGGCGGAAGAGATCAAAGAAGGCGATGAGGTCGAGGTTGATATCGCCGCCGGGGAGATCAAGAACTTAACGAGCGGCAAATCCTACAAAGCGCAGCCGTTCCCCGAATTCATGCAAAAGATCGTCGATCGCGGCGGTCTGATCAATTATCTGAAAAGCCGGACTAAATAGCCTTCGCGACCGTATCCCCGACCTCAGTGGTCGACATCCCCATCTTGCCGGCGGACATCGACTTCATCTGGGTGCAGGCGTAGCGGATCCCCTTTTCGACGTCGGCCGCCGCTTTATCTTCCCCGATATTCTCGAGAAGCATCTGCAGGGCGCCGATCGCCGCCAGCGGGTTGATCACGTTCTGGCCGGTGTATTTCGGAGCTGAGCCGCCGATCGGCTCGAACATCGAGACCCCCTTAGGATTGATATTGCCGCCGGCCGCGATCCCCATCCCCCCCTGGATCATGGCGCCCAGGTCAGTGATGATGTCGCCGAACATGTTGTCGGTGACAATAACGTCGAACCACTCCGGGTTCTTGACGAACCACATGCAAGTGGCGTCAACGTGGGAGTATTCCCGCTTGATGCCGGGGAAATCTTTCTGGCCGATCTCGTGGAAGGCCCGCTCCCAGAGGTCCCAGGCGTAGGTCAGGACATTGGTCTTACCAACCAGGGTCAACTGTTTCCGTTTGTTCCGTTTCTGGGTGTATTCAAACGCGTAGCGCAGGCACCGCTCCACCCCTTTGCGGGTGTTAACGGAAACCTGGGTCGCGACCTCATCGGGTGAACCCTTTTTCAGGTAGCCGCCGGTACCGACATACAGCCCTTCGGTATTCTCGCGGACGACGACAAAATCGATCTGCTCCGGACCTTTATCCTTGACCGGGGTCCAAACGTTCGGGTAGAGGATGACCGGGCGGAGATTGATGTATTGGTCAAGCGCGAACCGGAGCTTTAAGAGGACGCCGTGTTCGATGATCCCCGGTTTGACCGCCGGATCGCCGACCGCGCCCAGATAGATCGCCTCGTAGGTCTTGAGTTCTTCAACGTCTTTGTCTTCGACCAACTTGCCAGTCTTGAGGTAACGCTGACCGGTGAAGTCAAAATCCTTCAGCTCGTACTCAAAGTTATGCTTCTTAGCGACCACTTTGAGGACCTTTAATCCCTCCGCGACGACCTCCGGCCCTGTCCCGTCCCCGCCGATAACCGCGATCTTATGTTTCTTTGTCATGGTAATTACCCCTTTCGTGCTGGAAACCGGCGAATAAACTTCGCGGTTTCCAGAGATAATTATAGCAGAAAATAATGGTCAGCGGAATAAGCCGGCCGCCCGGATAACGGCAAAACGGGAACAACCGGCCGCCAGCACTTGCTTATAGGTGCGGGGGCAGATCCCGCCGATCGCCACGATCGGGGCGCGGGAGATCTTGACCGCCTTGGCCAGGGCTTTCAAACCGACCGGTTTGACCGCTTTAAGCGGCGTGCCAAAGATCGGACCAAAACCGATATAATCGGGTTTAAGCGCGTCCGCTTTGCGGACCTCCCCCAGGGTTTGGGCCGAAAGGCCGATCAGCTTATCATCACCTAACGTTTTGCGGATACCGGCAAATGAGCGACCCTTCAGATCTTCCCAACCGAGGTGGACGCCGTCCGCTCCGGCCTCTTTGATCAGTTGCCAGTGGTCGTTGAGCAAAAAAGTGATCCCTTTGGCCTTCGCCTTTTTGCCTAATTGCCTGGCTAGGCGTAAATAGTCCTCCCTGTTCAACTGCTTCGCTCGTAACTGGACGATCTTAACGCCGGCCCTAAGCAATTTTTCCGGCTCTTTGTGCACGGCCGGATCAATGATCACGTAAAGGTTAAAATCGAGCAGTTCCGCTTTATGGACGCGCGACGCCAGCTCTTTTTCCAGGGTGTAAAGAGCAAAGCGAAGAGCCTTGAACTTCTGTCCGTAAACCGGCTTAAGCAATTTAGCGAACTCTTCCAGGACGCGCACAGCTTCCTGCGCCCGCTTCATGTTCGCCCGAAAAACATCCTCAACCTTCGCCCTTCGTCCCTCGTCACTTGTATAAGGCTCGCGGCCGACGTCCCCCTGCGAGTCGCGATGCGCCAGCAATGACGGCGGTACGATCCGACTTAATTCTCCTCGCAAAGTCTTAAGCTTAACCGTTAGCTGCTGATCTTCTAGCACAAAGCGGCAAACCTCCTCAACAACCCGGAGGCCTTCGGTCGCTCGGTTTAGATTCACATCAATAACCCGACATACTTTTGAATTTTGACTTTTTACTTTTGACTTAAAAGGCATGTTTTGTCCACTGGTTCGGATCAACGCGCAGATTATGGACCGACAGGCCCCAGTGCAGGTGCGGCCCGGACGAGATCCCGGAGTTGCCGGAGAGCGCGATCACGTCACCTTTATTAACCGCCTGACCGACCGTCGCCAGGAACTTTGAGAGATGGAAATAGAGGGTATGAACCCCCTGCCCGTGGTCGATAACGATCGTCCCGCCGAAAGCGGTCAGCTTTTGGGCGAAAACGACCGTCCCGTTATTAGCCGCTTTGATCCTGGTCCCGATCGGGACGGCAATATCAAAACCGCGGTGCTGGCCCCGCTTTTTTCGGTTAACGTATTCCTGCGTCCCAAAGGCCATGGAGACTTCGCCGCTGGCCGGCCGGAGAAATTTTCCAACCCAGAGTTGAACCGGCTCTTCTTGGGCCAGAACTTTTTCGATCAGCGCCCACTCTTCGCCGATCAAATCCCGTTTCAGCAGCTTTTTCTTGGCCGGTTTGAGCCAGAATGAGACCGTCGGGAACCTGGTTCGGCCGATAACGACCGTCCCTAGCCTTTGCTCGTTAAGACCATTCGGTCCAGTCAACCTAAGCGACAGCGGGTATTTGCCCGGTTTGAGCTCGCAGGGAACGCCAAGCACGGTTTTTAGACCGTTGCCGTCGGGAAACAACGTTTCGGACTTCCCCAAGAAAACCACACTGCCGGCCGTTGCCCCTTCGGCCGAAGGAACCGACAAGATAAACGACCCGCCCTGCCGGGCGGTCCAGGCTTGAGCCACAGAAAATAGCACCATCAGACAGAAAACGGCTGCCCCCCACTGTTTCATATGAATATTCTATCATGCCGTAATATCCCGTTAAAGATTGGGATGAAACTAAAAAATATTATTGATTTTTCACAAGTTTTTTAGGTCTTAAAACGACAAATATATGTGTATGGGGAGCTTGACTAGTGATTATTGATACGGTAAAATCATTACGTGAGTCTCGAAGGTTATAAAATTCTACTATGAGTTATTTACGCAAGCTTTTCGACTATTTACAAGGGAATATTTGGGGGAGAGGATTATAATGGCAAAAACCACACAAGGGTTGTCTGAAAAGAAATACGCAAACTTTGTTTCAGTAACAGCAACTCCCACTGAAGTCTTTTTGTTATTTAAACTTCTTAGCCCAGAAACGCCCAATGTTGAAAAGGCTGAAAGCGTCGTTACGGTCACTCTGCCTCCAACAGTTGCCATTGCATTAATTTCTGCGATGAAGGGATCTATCGGCAAGCAGATTGCATTATTAAAAGAAAAACAGAAAGAAAAGGAAAAGGAAGAAAAGAAGGAATGACACCGCAAGTAATCGATACTATCAAGGAATATAAAAAGCTTGATAAACAGATTGATTCAAAAGAAACATATGAATCATTATTACAAAGATTTATCCCCGTGGCGATAGCAAAGAAACCATGTTTTCCAAAACCAATGAGCACTGGGCAGAAAGAACAAGAAGATATTGATTTGGCCTATGAGCTGGGACAATATTTAAGCTTCGATTCCGCGAACAAACTCATTGCTTATCTGGAAGAATGACCCCTCAGAAAATAAATCGTTTTGACATTCTTAATCCCAGGTTTAAGAAAGAATTTGAAGCTCTTCCCCTAGCTATTCGGACACTTGCTAAGAAGCAATTTGGACTCATGGGAACGAATTTTAACCACCCCTCACTAGGAATCAAACTCCATGACAAAAAAAGAAAAATATGGGAAGCAAGAATAACCATACATTATAGGTTCACTTTTACTATAGATGGTGATGTTGCTAAATTAAGACGGATTGGCGACCACTCAATATATCGTAACCCCTAAAAATTATATGTGGGCATGCTGTCCACAAATCACTCACTGCCTTACCGATTATGCTGGGCTAATAAGATTTCCGATATCGCTAAAAACAAAAAGCCCCCGCGGTTTGACCCGCGAGGGCTTAATTTGTTGAAAGTCAGGCAGTTGGAGCAGATGCGAGCCTCATCGACCTTAGGAGTAATTGATGTCCAAGTTAATGGACGGTAAGCCCCTTAGAAAGGAGGTGATCCAGCCACACCTTCCGGTACGGCTACCTTGTTACGACTTCACCCCAGTCACCAGCACCACCCTAGGCCCCGGCGAACCGGAGACTTTAGGTGTTTCTGGCTTCCATGGTGTGACGGGCGGTGTGTACAAGGCCCGAGAACGTATTCACCGCAGCACGCTGATCTGCGGTTACTAGCGATTCCAGCTTCATGAAGGCGAATTGCAGCCTTCAATCCGAACTGAGCAGTGTTTTTTGAGATTTGCTCTTCCTTACGGATTCGCATCCCTTTGTACACTGCATTGTAGCACGTGTGTAGCCCTGGGCATAAAGGCCATGATGACTTGACCTCGTCCCCACCTTCCTCCCCTTCATCAGGGGCAGTTTCGCTAGAGTGACCGACTTTACGCTGTCAACTAGAGATGGGGGTTGCGTTCGTTGTTGGACTTAACCAAACATCTCACGACACGAACTGACGACAGCCATGCAGCACCTGTGCTAGCTTCCATATTGCTATGGATCGCTCCCCTTTCGGTTCGCTACTACTAGCATGTCAAGCCCAGGTAAGGTTGTTCGCGTAGCATCGAATTAAACCACATGCTCCACCGCTTGTGCGGGCCCCCGTCAATTCTTTTGAGTTTTAACCTTGCGGTCGTAATCCCCAGGCGGTTCATTTAACGCGTTAGCTACGGCACTAGAGGGGTCGATACCTCTAACACCCAATGAACATAGTTTAGGGCCAGGACTACCGGGGTATCTAATCCCGTTTGCTCCCCTGGCTTTCGCGCCTCAGCGTCAGAAATGGTCCAGAAAGCCGCCTTCGCCACTGGTGTTCCTTCCGATATCTACGCATTTCACCGCTACACCGGAAGTTCCGCTTTCCTCTACCACTCTCTAGCAAAACAGTATCAGATGCGGCTACAGGTTGAGCCTGTAGATTTAACATCTGACTTATAAAGCCGCCTACGCGCCCTTTACGCCCAATAATTCCGGACAACGCTTGGCCCCTACGTATTACCGCGGCTGCTGGCACGTAGTTAGCCGGGCCTTCCTCTGTGGGTACAGTCAATATCGTCCCCACTGACAGTACTTTACATCCCGAAGGACTTCATCATACACACGGCGTCGCTCCATCAGACTTTCGTCCATTGTGGAAAATTCCTCACTGCTGCCTCCCGTAGGAGTAGGGACCGTGTCTCAGTTCCCTTGTGACTGGTCGTCCTCTCAGACCAGCTACCCGTCATCGCCTTGGTGGGCCATTACCCCGCCAACTAGCTGATAGGACGCAAGCCCGTCTCAAAGCCCATTGCTGGGTTTACTCGGAAGGTCATTCGACCCTCCGAACACATCCGGAATTAGCCAATCTTTCGACTAGTTGTGCCGGTCTTTGAGGTAGGTTGCTTACGTGTTACTCACCCGTTTGCCACTCCCCTTGCGGGGCGTTCGACTTGCATGTGTTAGGCACGCCGCCAGCGTTCGTCCTGAGCCAAGATCAAACTCTCAATAAATTTGAAAGCTGATAAATGACTCGATTATTCAATCGATACGATTACATATTAAAAAAGAATCTGATACGAGAACTCGCATCATACTCGCTGCCTGATTTTCAAAGTGCAAAACCGTTTCGTTTCTTTGGCAAGCCAAAAAGGAGGGAAAACAAGACGAAGGTTCGATCCCGTTGACGGGTGCTGAAATTACCTCACGGCCCCCCTTTCTTCCAGCGTGGGTATCATTGTACACGAGCGCCGGGTGAACTGTCAAGCGCTTTTTCCCCCTTGACAAATAATCAGGCTGGTATACACTTGTATCCTGTCCGGTATACAGTTGTTCACGGGAGGGGTAAAAATGGAATTGAACCAGAAACAGCAAGCGGTCCTCGACTATGTCCGCCGCTACATCGACGATCGCGGCTTCCCGCCGTCGATCCGCGAGGTCTGCCGCGCGGTCGGTTTCGCCTCGCCGCGGGCCGGGCAAAAGTATTTGGAAACTCTGGAAGAGCGCGGTTACATCCAGCGCGAGAACACGCCGCGCGGCATCAAGCTGCTGGGCGGCATCACTTCCCGGGGGACCCTCCTTCCCTTTTACGGTTACATCGCGGCAGGGGCGCCGATCGAGGTCTGCGAGCAGTCAGAAGAGGTCGAGGTGCCGACCACCCTGGTCGGGCGGCGTCCCTGCTATGTCCTTCAGGTCAAGGGGAACAGCATGATCGAGGACCACATCCTGAGCGGCGATTTCATTGTGGTGGAAAAGTGCGAAACGGCGGACGACGGCGAGGTCGTCGTCGCGCTGGTCAACCGTTCCGCCGCCACGCTGAAAAGAATATACCGCGAGAAGAACCGCGTCCGCCTCGAGCCGGCGAACTCGGCCATGAAGCCTATCTATGTAAAAGACATTGCCGTCCAGGGGAAAGTGCGTGGGCTCTTTAGAAAGTTCTGAGACGATCAAGGTCGGCGCCATCTTCAAAGGGGACAAGATCATCCCCAGGTGGTTCGTCTGGGACGGCCGCAAGCACGAGGTTAAAGAAGTCAATTACAACTGGCTCGACAAGCAGGGTCGGGAAAAGGTCCACTGTTTCTCGGTGACCGACGGGACGAACAATTACGAATTGGCTTTTCACGCCGAAAAAACCGTTTGGAAGCTAACCAAGGCTTGCGAAGGCTAAGGCATGCGGACGATCATGCATGTCGATATGAACGCGTATTTCGCGTCGGTGGAGCAGGCGGCGAACCCGTTGTTGCGCGGGCGGCCGATCGCGGTGGGTGGCGGGACCGGGGGGAAGCGCTCGGTAGTAGCCGCCTGCTCCTATGAGGCCAAGGCCAGAGGGATAAAGAACGCTATGCCGGCCTGGGAAGCCCTGCGGATCTGTCCCGACCTCGTCATCGTCGCCGGCGACATGAACAAATACATCTACACCTCAGCGCAGATCATGGCCCAGCTCCGAACCTACACTCCGCAGGTCGAGGTCTTTTCGATCGACGAGGCCTTCCTCGATCTGACCGAGACGGCCGGCCGTTGCGGCGGCCCGGTCGCCATCGCCAAAAGGGTCAAACAATGGATCAGGGAAAAATTCCGCCTCACCTGTTCGATCGGGATCGGGCCGAACAAGCTGCTGGCCAAGCTGGCCGGCGAATTAAAAAAACCGGACGGGCTCAATGAGCTTTGGCCGCCGGACATACCGGGGAAGATCGAGCAGATTAAAGTTTCCGAGCTGTGCGGCGTCGGGCGGAAGCTCGAAGAATATCTCGCTCAAATGGGGATCCGGACTTTTGGCGACCTGCACCGCGCCCCCAGGGCCAAGCTGGTCAAACGGTTCGGCGCCGTTTGGGGCGATCACCTCTGGCAGATGGGCCAGGGAAAAGACGACGCCCCGGTCCGGCCGTCAGCTTACGAAGAAGCCGCCAAATCGATGGGCCACTCCTACACCCTCCCCGGCTTCACGACCGATCAGGCCGAGGTCAAAGGCTACCTCCTTCGCCTGGCCGAGCAGGTCGGCCGCCGCCTGCGCAAAGAGAACTGCAAGGGGAATGTCGTTCACGTTTCCCTCGGCTTTGGCAATTACCAGTTCTGGGGGAAGCAGCGCAAAGTTGAGGATTATCTTGACGACGGTTATGAGATCTACCGGGTGGCCGAACGCTTGACGCTCGACGCCCAACGATTCGCGCTTCGCAACCGCCCGACGCCAAACGCTGTCCGATTTGTCGGCGTCACCGTCTCCGGCTTGATCCATGATCTCGACCAGATCAGCTTGCTGCCGCAAAAAGAGGACAACAAGAAGGTCCTCCGGGCGGTCGACGCGATCAACGACCGCTACGGTGAGTTCACCGTGGAGCGGGCGGCGATCATGGCGACCGTCATTGAGCACAAATCCGGTTATGTCCCCTCCAGGAGCTTTCGTGGACACTGAACAAAAACTGGCAGTTCTGGGCGCCGCCGCCAAATACGACATTTGCGCATCAACCTCGATCAAGTCTGGCCGCCCGACCGGCCGGGATACGATCGGCTCCCACGCTCCGGCCGGGATCTGCCACAGCTATACCCCGGATGGGCGCTGCGTTTCCCTCTTAAAGGTCTTAATGACTAACTCCTGCCGGAATGATTGCCAATACTGCGTCAACCGGGTCAGCAACGATTTTGAACGATCGAGCTTTGAACCGGAAGAGTTAGCCCGGCTCTTTATCGAACTCTACCGCCGTAATTATCTGGAGGGGATATTCCTCAGTTCAGCCGTCCAGAAAAGCGCCGACCACACCATGGGAAAGATGATCCAGACCGCGGAGATCCTCCGCCACCGGTTCAAATACCGCGGTTATATCCATCTCAAAGCCCTCCCCCACACCTCGCCTCACCTGATCGAACGGGGCGCGCAGTTGGCGGACCGAATGTCGGTCAACCTCGAAAGCCCGACCCCGGACCGCCTCAAACTGATCGCCAGCGAAAAGAACTTTATGCTCGACCTGATCGCTCCGATCGACGCGATCCAGAAACAGGTCCAAAAGGGATTACTTAAGGCTGGCCAGACGACCCAGTTCGTTGTCGGCGCCGCCGGCGAAACTGATCTGGAGCTCCTTAAAACAACTAACTGGCTCTACCAGAAAAAGGGGCTCAAACGCGCCTACTTCAGCGCCTACATCCCGCCGGACCTAACCACCCGCGCGTCCAAGAGCGCAAACCAACCACCTTACCACCGAGCGCCGCTCTGGCGTGAACATCGTCTTTACCAGGCTGACTGGCTGATGAGGTTTTATGAATTTAGATTAGAAGACCTTGTCCTTCAGCAGGACTCAAATTTAAGTCTTGATCTTGATCCAAAGATGGTAGCAGCACTGAAGAACCGGGAGCAGTTCCCCGTCGAGATCAACACCGCGCCGTACAAGACTCTCCTGCGCATCCCCGGCGTCGGCCCGACCGCCGCCAAGCGGATCTGGCGCGTCCGCCGGGAACATCGCTTGACCGACCTTAACGAACTGAAAAACATCGGTGTCGTCGTCAAACGCGCCAAGCCTTTCATTCTGCTCAATGGCCGTAAACAAGGGGAGATCAGCAGCATAGTACCGACCAAACAGCTTGAGCTTTTCCCCTTCGTGGTTTCTTAGTGTCTTCGTGTCTTGGTGGTTAATCCGGATTGAACCACTAAGACACAAAGACACAAAGGGGGACACAAAGATGGGGCAGCTAAAGCTTTTTATTGAAGAAAACCGAACAGAATCAGCTTTAACAGATCTTCCCGGTGAGCCGGAAGCAATTGAGATATTCCGGCGGGAAGTGGCGCTCGCCCTGCTCCACCGGGACCAGGCTAAATACGCGGTGATCGATAAGGCGATCGCCCAGGCCAAAGAAAAGGGTGTCAGCTATGTGCTTTGCAAAGTCTCCGACGAGGCCAGAAAGTTCATGAAGTATGCCCGGGCCGTCGGCGCGGAGAAATACCGGGCGACCGCCTTTATGCGGTTGCAGCCGATCGACCAGCATCGCGTCCTCTACGGGGAATTCGCGCTCGAACACCAGACCGCCGAGCTGATCATGCTCCATTTCATGAAGCGTTTTCCCCGCTATAACATTATGCTTAAGTTCGGCCAAGAAGTTTTTATCGGACGGGACAAGGAGATCTTCCGGCGTGAATTGGCAGCGGTAAAGATCGACCAACCCGTTAAAAAGGACGACTTTGAACGCTACTGGCTCGCCTTTTACCGGTCGCAGTATATCCCGGAGCGGCGCAATATCAAATATCTTAAGCGGATGATCCCGCAGAAGTACTGGCGCTGGGTAACGGAGCTGGGCGAATTCGACTTAAGCGACCGCTCACCGGCCTAAGGGGATGCCGACCTCTTCAAGGTTATCTGCCAAAAAGTTGTTCTGATGGTGAACCAATAAGAGCTTTTCAACTGCAAGCCTTTGGCCAACGACCCGGCCGCTCAAACCGCGCAGCAGCGCGTTTATGTTCTCCCGCTGAGCCGGGCCCGGCACACTGTTAAAGGTGACCAGATTAACGGAAAGATAATCGGTGATCGGGAAATCAAAACCATAATATTCGACCAACCTTTTTCGCACCTCCGCGACCGGCGCCGGCCCCTCGGCTTCTCCCGCCAGGAGGATCCTGGCCTCCTGCTCTTCCTTTACTTTCAATAACAGCTCATCGATCCTGATCGAAAATGGACGGCAACCAGCCAGCAACCGGTTTAACTCCGCCCGATATTTACCCGCCCCGCCAACGATCTTGTGGTCCCCTTGATCGAATTCCAGGGCAATGAGCGTCGCGTGAACATAAGAATGAAAGTGGGCGTTACCGCTGCTGGGGAGAGCTCTTTTCAGGCTGGCAAGGATAGCGTCAATCCTTTTGTCCTTTATCCGGGCGACCAGCGAGACCCCATAATTAGTCCTGATCCGCCCGGCCGCATCCCAGAATTTACCCGGTGTTGCTTTATAGAGAAAATCGGCCTGTGATTTGCCGGTGATCCGATTTGTCATAGGGATTACAGGTATTTATCGTCATTAAGGGACAAATATTTCAGTCTTACAGGAGTTTGACCAGAAAATAAGCCGTGGCGGAAATCAGGGCCGCCGCCGGGATGGTGATGACCCAGGCCCAGGCGATCCGGCCGGCCATATCCCACTTAACGGCGCTGAAGCGCTTGATCGAGCCGACACCCATGATCGCCCCGGTGATCGTGTGCGTGGTGCTGACCGGCACCCCCATCGCCGATGAAATAAAGAGCATTATCGCCGCCCCCGACTCGGCGCAAAAGCCGTCGACCGGCTTCAGTTTGGAGATCTTTTGCCCCATCGTCTTGACGATCCGCCAGCCGCCGAACACGGTCCCCAAAGCGATCGCGCTGTGACAACTGACGACAACCCAAAAAGGGATCTCAAAAGTGCTGCCCATTAAACCGGAGCTGAACAACAGGCTGGCAATGATCCCCATGGTTTTCTGCGCGTCGTTACCACCATGTCCTAAACTGTACAAGGCGGCCGAGAGAAGCTGGCCTTTACGGAACAAATGGTCGACTTTAAAGGGGGCGCTATTGCGGGCCAGCCAATAGACGATCACCCCCAGGAGCGCTCCCAGGAGCAGCCCGGCGACCGGCGAGATCACGATAAATGAGACGGTTTTACTGATCCCGCCCCACACCAGCGCGGACGGCCCGGCTTTGACCAGCGCGGCGCCGATCATCCCGCCGATCAAGGCATGAGAAGAACTCGTTGGCAGCCCTAGATACCAGGTGATAATATTCCAGCCGCAGGCGCCGACCAGGGTCCCAAATATAATGTATTTGTCGACGATATTTACATCGATTATCCCCTTGCCGATGGTGTTGGCAACGTGCAGGCCAAAGAACAAGAAAGCAATGAAGTTGAAAAATGCCGCCCAGACCACAGCCCGTCGCGGCGACAGGACGCGGGTGGAGACGATCGTGGCAATGGAGTTAGCTGAATCGTGAAAACCGTTGAGAAAGTCGAACAGGAGCGCCAGGGCGATCAGCAGGAGAATGGCCAGCGTCATGTCAGCCTAAGCCTGCTTCAGCAGAAGCGATTGGACCAGGTGGGCGACATCCTCGCAAATATCCAGGACAGTCTCCGCTTCCTGGTAGATCTCTTTCCATTTAATGACGGCGATAAAATCCTTTTCGTTATCGAACAGGTCGGTCAGCATGTCGTCGCGCATCGCGTCGCCGATGTTCTCCAGCCGGTTTATCTCCATGCAGGTCTCGGCCACCGCGTTGAGGTGCTTCAGGTCGTGCATCCCTTTGATCGCCTTTTCCACGGCCAGGACCGACTCCTCGATCACGTCGGCGAACTTGACCAGGTTGGGGTTGACCCCGCTGATCTTATAGACCTTAAGGCGGCTGACGATGGTGTAAAGCATGTCGCAGATATCGTCCAGCTCGATCGCCAGCTGGTGGATATCTTCCCGGTCAAAGGGGGTGATAAAGGTAGCGTTGAGCTGATTAATGATCGCGTGGGCCGCGTCGTCCCCCCGTTGTTCGATCGCGTGGATCGTCTCCACTTCGGTCTCGCCGATATTGCCGGAGGTAACGGTCGCCTTAAAATACCTGGCCGCTTCCACGGCACAGGCCGCCTGTTTTTCGAACAGGGCGAAGAAATCGACTTTTTTCGGGAAGATCTGCAGGATCATTTTCCGTCCTTTCTCTGGTGAAACAGTGGAGCGGAGGGGAGTTGAACCCCTGACCTCCTGGATGCAAACCAGGCGTTCTCCCAGTCCCGACGACATTTCTATATCAGATTATGTAATGTCGGGATCCCGATATTACATCATTCAATATATTAATGTCATCGGGACTGAACTACGAAACTGGTGGAGCCGAGCGGGATCTCCCGATGCACATTAAATATCATTATAATGGAATCATCGGGATCCCGACGATTTCATAATTATTATATCATTATGACCGTCGGGAGAACCGCTGACTAACTGGAGCCGGGGAGGATCGAACTCCCGACCTCCTGGATGCAAACCAGGCGCTCTCCCAGCTGAGCTACGGCCCCACAGCCGGCTCGGAAAAATGGGCGGTGCTGGGATCGAACCAGCCACCTTGCGATTATCAGTCGCATGCTCTACCAACTGAGCTAACCGCCCTAAACCAAACGTTATTATACCTTATTCTGAAATTATTGCCAAATTCGGACGATATATACCTGAGAGTTCCTCTAAAGGAGAACCAAGATGAAAACAGGCGCTTTTCCAGCCCGGATCCTGACTCCGCCCCCGATCAGAGTGTCCCCCAGCCAGGCGCCCGAGCTGCGGCAGATCGTTTATCAATGGCTGGAAAACCGGCGCAGCCAACTGCACGAGGCCGGGAAATTATCGCGAGCCGAATCCTTCCGCGCCTATGCCAATCACGGGGCGGCGATCGACCGGAGCACTTATGGGCTCAAGCGCGTTTTTATCGGTCTGGGCAATCTGACCGAAGGACCGAAGTACTGGGAAAAAGCCTACTCGATCCTTGATTATATGGTCGATAAAAACATCGGCCCGTTCGGCCTTGGCCCGACCATGCAAAGGACCGCTTCGCTTCTGAGGAACCAGATCCAACCGCTCGGCGTCCCCGCGCTTTTAGCTGACTGTTTTAAGGAAGCCCGGACTTAGACCTTCGGGACTTTTTTCAGCGCTTCTTTGATCAGCTCCACCGGGTACTCGTAGTCCTCCAGCTGATTGGAGAAATACTTGTCGTAAGACGCCATGTCAAAATGGCCGTGACCGCTCAGGTTAAAAATTATGACCTCTCCCTCCCGGGCCTTCTTCGCCTCGTCGATGGCGCAGTGAATGGCGTGGGAACTTTCCGGCGCCGGGACGATCCCTTCGGTCCGGGCAAACAGGACGGCCGAGGCAAAACATTCCTTCTGATGATAGGCGCGCGCTTCGATCACCTTATCTTTGGCCAGATTGCTGACCAGCGGCGACATGCCGTGATAACGGAGCCCGCCCGCGTGGATCGACGGCGGCATAAAGTCGTGCCCCAGGGTGAACATTTTGAGCAAGGGGGTCATGCCGGCCATGTCGCCGAAATCGTATTCGTACAGCCCCTTGGTCAGCGTCGGGCACGACATCGGCTCAACGGCGATCACCTTCGGGTTCGTCTTCCCTTTGAGCTTGTCTTTAAGGAAGGGGAAAGCCAGACCGGCAAAGTTGCTCCCGCCGCCGACGCAGGCAATGACAACGTCCGGGTTCTTTTCGCCGATCATTTTCAGCTGGTCGATCGCCTCCAGGCCGATGATCGTCTGGTGCAGACAGACATGGTTCAAGACCGAGCCGAGCGAATATTTGGTGTCGTCCCGGCCAACGGCATCCTCGACCGCCTCGGAAATAGCCAGGCCCAGGCTCCCCGGGTTGGTCGGGTCTTGCGCCAGTACGGCCCGGCCGTATTTAGTCAGATTGCTTGGCGAAGCGACCACTTTGCCGCCCCAGGTCTGCATCAGCAGTTTGCGGTACGGCTTCTGATCGAAACTGACCCGGACCATGTAAACCTGGCACTCCAGACCAAAAAGGGTGCAGGCAAAGGCTAAGGCCGAACCCCACTGCCCCGCCCCGGTTTCCGTTGCTATTCGCTTGACCCCTTCCTGCTTATTGTAATAGACCTGGGCGACCGAGGTGTTCGGCTTGTGCGAACCGGCCGGGGAAACGCTTTCGTTCTTATAATAAATGCGGGCCTTGGTTTTTAACGCTTTCTCCAGGCTCAGCGCCCGGACCAGCGGTGTCGGCCGCCAGAGCTTGAGGACGTCCATGATCTCGTTCGGGATCTCAACCATGGGATCAAGACACATCTCCTGGGCGATCAGCCCCATCGGGAAGATCGGCGCCAGGTCCTCGGGGCCCAGTGGCTTGTGCGTGGCCGGATGCAGCGGCGGGGCTAACGGTGTTTTCAGATCGGGGGCGATGTTATACCATTGCTGGGGCATGGCTTTTTCGCTGAGCAGGATCTTTCTGTCGGTCATTTTTTACCTCCGCTAGTTGATGGAGGGATTATAGCATATGGCTCCGCCTACGGCGGACAGGTAATAAAAAACCCGGCGGCGATCTACTCTCCCTCCAAGCGAAGCAAGGAAGTACCATCGACCCAGGAGGATTTCACTACCGTGTTCGGAATGGGAACGGGTGGGACACCTCCGGTATGGCCACCGGGATTTTTATTCTTTTTTCAAAGATAAACCAAAATATGTCCGCCTTCGGCGGATAAATAAGAATCGACCCCCGCATACGAGAAAGATCAAGTCCTCGACCGATTAGTACTGGTCAGCTCAGACATTACTGCCTTTACACCTCCAGCCTATCAACCTTGTGTTCTACAAGGGGTCTTACTCCTTTTACAGATGGGGAAACTAATCTTGAGGTGGGCTTGATGCTTAGATGCTTTCAGCATTTATCCCTGCCAGACATAGCTACCCAGCGTTTGCGGGAAGGCCCCACAACTGGTACACTAGAGGTCTGTTCCTTCCGGTCCTCTCGTACTAGGAAGGACTCCTCTCAATTTCCCTGACGCCTGCACCGGATATGGACCGAACTGTCTCACGACGTTCTGAACCCAGCTCACGTACCGCTTTAATGGGCGAACAGCCCAACCCTTGGAACCTGCTCCAGCTCCAGGATGCGATGAGCCGACATCGAGGTGCCAAACCTCCTCGTCGATGTGAACTCTTGGAGGAGATCAGCCTGTTATCCCCGGGGTA
>JALOPZ010000003.1 GCA_025453605.1 Candidatus Margulisiibacteriota bacterium
TCGGGAAAATCTCTCCGGGCGCAATCTTGCAGCGACTTAAACAAATGATCACCTCGACTGGATAGAGGGTTATGAGAGTTCTCCCGACGACATCAATATATTTGATTATGTAATGTCGGGATCCCGATGACTACATAATTATTCTATATAATAATGTCCATCGGGAAAATCTCTCCGGGCGCATTTTTTTCTTTGACCGTTCGGTCGTTTTGTGATATATTTTTAAACGCGATGCGCAAGAATGTTAACCAGCTCAGATTCCTCGCCCTTCTAGCTACGGTCGGGATCTCCGTCTACATCATTGCCAATCTCCCCATTACCCTCGGGCTTGACCTGCAGGGGGGGACGCGGCTGGTCCTGGAAGGACAGGACACCGCCAAGATCAAGGTTTCCGATGACGCCATGGCCGGGGTCGCCGCCGTGATCCGCAACCGGATCGACGCCCTCGGCGTGACCGAGCCGACGATCCAGCGCAAGGGGAAAGACCAGGTGATAGTGGAGCTCCCCGGGATCAAAGACCCGGAGCGGGCGATCAAGGTGATCGGCGACACGGCGCTGCTCGAGTTTGTGGAGGCGGAGTGGTCGCCGGGCGATTCGCGCACCGTCTCGGCCGAAAAGATCAAAGAGTTCTACGGACCGGAAGCGCGGCTCGATTTCGTCCGGGAGATGCAGGGTGACCGGGTGGAGAGCGAAAAGCCGATCATCCTCAAGAAAACCGTCCTGACCGGTGCGGACCTCAAAGGGGCATGGCCGGGCCTGGACCAGTACGGCAATCCGGTCACCGATATCGAGTTCACCGGCAAGGGGGCAGAGGTCTTTGGCGACGTTACCGCCCGGTCGGTCAACAAGCCGATCGCCATCATCTTAGATAAAAAGATCATCTCCGCGCCCAATGTCCGCGAACCGATCCCGTCCGGTAAAGCGCAGATCTCCGGCAGCTTTACCGCTCAGGACGTCCAGGACCTGGTCATTAAGCTCAAGGCCGGCGCCCTGCCGATCCCGGTCAAGCTGGTCGAGACCCGGGTGGTCGGCCCGTCGCTCGGCCGCGATTCGATCGACCGGAGCAAGGTTGCCGGCGTTATCGGCTTCGTTATTATCATCGCTTTCATGGTCCTTTATTATCGTCTCCCCGGCTTTCTGGCTGACATTGCCTTACTAATGTATGTGCCGCTGACCCTGGCCGGCCTCTGTCTCTTCCGGGCGACCTTGACCCTCCCCGGTATCGCCGGGTTCCTCCTCTCGATCGGGATGGCGGTCGATGCCAACGTCATCATCTTTGAGCGGCTCAAGGAAGAGCTCCGGCTCGGCAAGACGGTCAAAGCGTCGGTTGACGCCGCTTTCCAGCGGGCGTTCGCGGCGATCCTTGACTCCAACGTTACTACCGTGATCGGCGCGCTGACCCTCTTCTTGGTCGGGACCGGAACGATCAAAGGTTTCGCGGTCACCCTGACGGTCGGTATCCTGGCGTCGATGTTCACCGCGCTGACCCTGACGCATATGATGCTGAACATGATGGTCGACAGTAAGATCGTGACCAAGCCGGACTCAAAGCTGCTGTATAAATAATATGGACATAATTAAAAATTCTAAGATCTGGTTTTTGATCTCGACCACCCTGCTGGCTGGGGCGATCTTCGCTCTGGCGTTCAATACTTTTGTCCACGGCCGGCCGATGAACTTCGGCATCGATTTTACCGGCGGCACCCTGATCAACCTTCGGTTCGAACGACCGGTCAACGTCGGCCAGGTCCGGGGGGTGCTCGATGAGTTCAAGCTGGGCGAGAGCGTCATCCAGAAATCAGGCGATAACGACGTCCTGATCCGGACCGTGCCGCTGGAGGGCGAGACCCGGGCGGCGATCATGAATGGCCTGATGACCAAGGTCGGCACCGCCGAGATCCTGGAGGCCGATATCATCGGACCGTCGGTCGGCAACGAGCTGGCGCGGCAGGCGCTCTGGGCGCTGCTCCTGGCCTCGATCGGGATCATCATCTATGTCTCTTTTCGCTTCGAATTCGGTTACGCCCTGGCAGCCCTGCTGGCCCTTTACCACGACGCGATCATCACCACCGGGATCATGGCGCTCCTCTTCCGGACGATCGATGTCACCTTTGTCGCCGCCATTCTCACGATCATGGGCTATTCGATCAACGACACGATCGTTATTTTTGACCGGATCCGCGAGAACCTGAAAAAGCCGGCCCTGGCCAAGAAAAAATTCGGCGAGCTGGTCAACATCAGCATCTGGGAGACGATGGCCCGCTCGATCAATACCGTATTGACGGTCATTGTGATCGTTCTCTGTCTGCTGCTGCTCGGCGGCGAGACGCTGCGCGAGTTCTCGCTGACCCTCTTGATCGGTTTCTCGATCGGCATGTGCTCCTCTATTTTTGTCGCCCCGCCGCTCCTTGTCGTCTGGCATAAATGGGAGTCGAAGCGCTAAAGTACGCCCTGCTGGGGATAGTGCAGGGGTTGACGGAATTCCTCCCGATCTCCTCGCAGGGTCACTTACTGCTTGTTTATCGTCTCTTCGGTCTGACCGAGAACATCGCTTTCGACACCGTTGTCCATCTGGCGACAGCGTTAGCGGCGGCACTCTATTTCTGGCGTGATCTGGTCGAACTGCTGACTGTCCGCCGGCGGCTCCTCTGGCTGGTTCTGCTGGCGACAGTGATCACCGGCGTTCTGGGGGTCGGCTTTAAAGACTTCTTTGAGGCGTTATTTGCCGATTTTCGCTATGTTGGGCCGTTCTTTATGGTAACGGGGGGAGTTATTCTGCTGGGGGAATTTTTAGGGTCAAGGGTCAAGGGTCAAGGGTCAAGAAGAGAGGACAAAATGAACTGGCGGGACGCGTGTTTGATCGGGCTGGCGCAGGGGGCGGCGATCATTCCGTCCCTCTCCCGGTCGGCCATGACGATCTCGGCCGGTCTGGCGTGCGGTTTGGAGCGGAAACTGGCTGCCCGCTTCGCTTTTATTATCGCTATCCCGGCGATCGCCGGGGCAGGGCTACTGCAAAGTAAGGCGATCCTGAAAGCGGGGACGACCGGGATCGGCCTGTTCCCCTTGCTCCTTGGTTTTCTGGCCGCTTTGGTCTCCGGCTGGCTGGCGATCAAATTTTTAATGGGGGTGATCGAGCGCGTCAGCCTGCGCGGGTTTGCCTATTATTGTGTGGCCATTGGGCTGGTTGTGACTGTTTGGGCTTTATACTATTGACAACCGTCCGGGGGTAATCTAAAATTGCTCATTCTCTCTAGGAGGTAAGGTATGTCTAAAAAGGTCTGGTCCGGTCTCATTGGTTTGGCTTGTCTGGCGCTGGTCGTTGTCCCCATGTTCGGTTGCACGGTCACGTCGAGCACGTTGAAGGCGACGATCGATTCGGTCACAACGATCGGGACCTCGGAAGCGACCCTGAGCGGCTCGGTCAAGTATTCCGGCGGCACGGTTGATATTAATCTGAACGCTGTCGTGATCGGGACCGGTGACGCCGTTTCCATTACTACCACCAACTCCCGGATCAAGGTCGGCACGGACCCCACCACCATTACCGCCGGCACACCGGTAACAGTTACGCTGCCGTCTGATTCCAAGCCGGTCGATATCGCTTTTATCCTTGATAATACCGGCAGCATGGGGGGCGCGATCACCGGTTCCAAGAACAGCATCCTCGCTTTTGCCCAATCGCTGGAAGCGGCCGGGATCAATGCCCAGTTCGGCCTGGTCACTTACGGTGACAGCCCCAAGCATCCGACCCCGCCCGGCGTGATCACCGACGAGGGTACGCCGAGCTACACTGACGCTTATGCGACCCGCGAAGTTGCCCAGCTCGGGACCGCGGCCGCTCTGCAGACGGTGTTAGGGACGGTCATCGCCGATGGCGGCGGTGACGGGACGGAGAACCCGCTTGACGCGATCATGTGGGGCTACAATCACTTTGCCTGGCGCGATGGAGCGCAAAAAGTCTTTATTGTGATCACCGATATCGACGGCCACTCGACGATCGACGGCACCTTGCCCAGCACCAGCGGCGGTAACCGCTGCACCACCAGCGCCGAGGCGGTGCTGGCGGCTTTGAGCGGTAAGGCGGTTATCCACGCGGTCAGCCCGGACTACACTTACAGTCTTGGCCGGATAGTCGATGTTCGCCGCCTGGCGGATGGTCTGGGCGAAGGCCGGATCACAGCCGAAGCCGGGACCGGCGGTAAATGGATCGAGTTCAACTCCTCCGGTTTTGATCTGTCGACGCTGGGGATCTCCAACATCCTGGCCAAGAGCGCGACACTCCGCTTCAGCTACAGCTTCTCCTCCGGGACCTACTATGTCCTGGTCGAGATCGATACCAACGGTGACGGCATTTACGACAGCAACATGCTGATCAAGCTGACCGTTGCCTCCGGTTCATCGGTCGCCATGGCGACCTTCGGCCCGCAGCCGAAGGCGACCGCGGCCAAGGTTGGCGCCGTTGCCAAACCGGCCGGGGTCTACGTGCCGAGGCCGAACAACTGACCGGTTAGATAGTCTTAAGCGAAAAACCCCGGGGGAAACCCCGGGGTTTTCGTTTTTTACGGGGTTATGTTATAATCAACAGCGATGCCGCCGAAAAAGAGTAAAAGCGCCCCGAAAAAACCGGCCGCCCGCGAGCCGCGACTCCCCTCCCGTTTTAAACAAGATATCGTCGCTATTCTTCTGATCGCCGTGGCGATCTTTATCTTCCTGGCCAATCTCTCGTCCTCCACCGGCCTGTTAGGGCTGTTCATCATCAAGAAAGCCCTCCGCTCGGCCATCGGGGTCGGGATCTACCTGATGCCGGCCTTTATCGCTCTCTACGGGGTGATCATGCTCCTCCGGCACGAGGTCAAGGAGCTGACTGTTCGCCTAACCGGTCTCCTCGTCATGTTCCTCGTCTTTATCTCCATCGCCCAGTTCGCTGCGCCGCAATATTTTGACCGGATCACGACCCACGAGCTGGCGAAAGGGGGCGGGGGAGTGATCGGCTATGCCGTCGCCTTTTCCCTGGAAAAGACGATCGGCCTGGCCGGGGCTTACGTTTTTCTCTCCGCTCTGGCGCTGATCGCCGCTCTTTTGATGTTCAACGTCACCGTCCAGTCACTGATCGACTGGTTTTACGGTCTGCTCCATTTTGACCGGACCGAGCCGGTTGAGTCGCCCAAGAAAGCGGCGGCCAAGGAGCTGGCGATCAAGAACGTTAAGCCGGTCGCGCAGGAGGTTATTCCGGCCCCCCCCATTGAACCGGATAAACCAAAACCGATCGTTGAGGTCGTTCTGCCGAAAACTCCGGCTGAGCCTGTCCGAAAAGCGGAGGCGAAGGCCAAGGCTGAGGGTGATGGGCCGGTTGACGCGCGATACGAAGATTATGTCCTCCCTTCGCTCGATCTGCTGGAAGATTCGACCGCCAAGGAGCGGGCGGCGGCGGAAAAATCGAAGGCGCTGACCCAGGAGCGGGCCAAGCTGCTGGAACAGGCGCTGCGTAACTTCGGCATCGCGGCGACCGTGGTCGCTATCTACCAGGGGCCGGCGGTAACGCGCTACGAGCTCCAGCCCGAGCCGGGGGTCAAGGTCAGCCGGATCAACAGCCTGGCCGACGATATCGCCCTGGCGATGGCCGCCCAGGGGATCCGGATCGAAGCGCCCGTGCCGGGGAAGTCGGTGATCGGGATCGAAGTACCGAACCAGACCGTCACCCCGGTCCGCCTTAAAGAGATCATCAACACCAACGAATTTATGCATCACGCTTCCAAGCTTGTTTTCGGCCTCGGCAAAGACCTTTCCGGCCACCCGATCTACGGCGATATCGGTAAAATGCCCCACTTGCTGATCGCCGGGACGACCGGCTCCGGCAAATCGGTCTGCATCAATTCGATCATTACCAGCGTCCTGATGCGGGCGCGGCCTGATGAGGTCAAAATGCTGATGATCGACCCGAAGATGGTCGAACTTTCGATCTACGACGGGATCGCCCACCTGCTCGCCCCGGTCGTGACCGACGCCGGCAAAGCGGCGATCATGCTCAAGGAATGGGTGATCAAGGAGATGGAGCGGCGCTATAAGCTCTTTCACGCTGTCGGCGCCCGGCACCTCGATGCTTATAATGAAAAGATCAAGGATGAGCCCAAGCTGCCGTATATCATGGTGATCGTCGACGAGCTGGCCGACCTGATGATGGTCGCCGCCAAGCATGTCGAGCCGGCGATCTGCCGGATCGCCCAGATGTCACGCGCCACCGGCATTCACCTCGTAATCGCCACCCAGCGACCGTCGGTCGACGTTATCACCGGCTTGATCAAGGCGAATATCCCGTCGCGGATCGCCTTTGCCGTCGCCACGCAGATCGACTCGCGCGTTATCCTCGACGCTTCCGGCGCGGAGGTCCTGCTCGGCCGGGGAGACATGCTCTATAACCCGATCGGGGCGATGAAGCCGACCCGCGCCCAGGGGTCGTTCGTCACCGACAAGGAAACCGAAAAGATCATCAAACACGTTAAGGCGCAGGCTGAGCCGGAATACCTGGAAGAGATCATCGGGATCAAAGCGATCGATTTTGGCAAAGAGAATGCCGACGGAGAGAGAGAGACCGGGGGAGGGAAGGACGCCCTGTTTGCCGACGTCGCCCAGTTGATCATCGAGAGCGGCCAGGCGTCGACCTCGTACGTGCAGCGGAAATTCCGGATCGGCTACAATCGCGCCGCCCGGCTGATGGACGAGATGGAGCAGGCGGGGCTCGTCAGCGCACCGGAAGGTGACCTCAAGGTCCGCCGCATTACCGCGACCAGGGAAATACTTAAAACGCTGGGGATCGGAGCGTAGGCTTTTAGCGGATCAGATCGAGCTGCCGCATGGCGTAAAAAGTTTCGCCGGGTTTCATGACCAGTACCCCTAATTTCTCCAGGACCGCCAGCTTTTCTCTGACCGGCCGTTCGGCGAACCGATCGAAATCTCCCTGGTCCAGATCAAGCGTATTGAGCTTTCCGACGGCGCAGGCCCGGGCGATCTGGTCGCGGCCGAGGTTGCGTAATTTGACTTCCAGCACTTTCTCTTTTATCTCGACCGCCTTGGTCCCGAGCAGATGGACAGTATCGGTAAAGAAGGTCGGATGCAGGCAGTTGGCATAGAGATAGTTGCTCAGTTTTCCCCGCTGGTTGATACTTAATCTGGATAAGCTCTGTCCTTCGTTCAGTCCGCGTCTACTCAGTATCGCCAGATCGGCCGGCTGGACCAATAAACTATCACCCAGTCTGACCAGCGGTGCCAGACCGTAATCACCGATCAAACGGAGGCCGAGCAGCAGTTTTGGCCCGTGCCCGGCCAGTAACTGCTGGTACCGGTCGACCGGCAGCTCGGGCGCTCCCGGAAAAAAGTTCTTCCCCGGCCGGACCACGGTCTGGCGCTGGGTCACTCCGTACCAATGAATGTTCGGGTTGATCCTGGTTGGCATTGTCGGATATTTATCCGTGAAAATAGGGTATAATTTCAAGGAAAATGAAAATGACCGCAGTGACCATCCTGTTCCTGCTTCTGGCTGCTCCCCTGGCTGGGGCTTCCCCTCAACGGATCGTTTCCGGCATTCCCTCTGCCACGGAGATGCTTTTTGCCCTCGGCCTGGGCGATCAGGTCGTTGGGGTGACGACTAATTGTAACTATCCGCCCGAGGCGCAAAACAAACCCAAGGTCGGCGGCTTCACCCTGAACCTGGAGCGGGTCGTGGCGCTTAAACCGGACCTGGTCGTCCTGCAGGCGGACGCTCAGCCGCGCGAGATCGAACGCTGCCGAAAAATGAAGCTGCCGGTCCTCGCGCTTGAGGCGCGTTCGATCGATGGGGTCATCGTGGCGCTCCGCCAGTTGGGCAACGCGACCGGGCGGGACCGCGCCGCGGCGGAGCTGATCGGCACGATGCACCGGCGATTGTCGGCCGTCACGCCGCGGTTGTGGGGCCTGCAGTTGGTCTTGCAGCGGCCGCGCGTGCTGGCCGTGGTCGGGTGGGAGCCGCTGATCGTCGCTGGCGGCGGCACTTTTATCGACGACATTCTTCGCCGGGCCGGCGCGGAGAACATTGCGGCCGGCGCCCGCGGCGCTTATCCGCAATTCAGCCGCGAACAGTTGTTAAATATCCGGCCAGATTATATAATTGTCCCTGAGGGGACCGTCCGGCGGGGTGAGTTGGAGGGGGCGGGGAAATGGGCGGTCCTTTATGTCGACCGGGACATTATATCGCGGCCGGGGCCAAGGGTAGTGGAGGCCGTCGAAACGATCGCGCGGTTCATTAATGAAAAGAAAATATAGCAAACAGCAAAGTCTGATCGCCATCCTGGTTTTAACGCTGGTCCTCTTATTGGCCATGGCGCTCTCTCTTCTCCTCGGTTCGGTCATGCTTTCGCCCGCCGAGCTGTTCAAGAGCGAGATCTTCTGGCAGCTCCGGCTGCCCCGGGTTATCCTGTCCGCCCTGGTCGGCCTCCTGTTGGCCGTTCCGGGTGTGATCCTCCAGGGCGTCCTGCGCAATCCGCTGGCAGACCCGTATATCCTCGGCGTTTCGGCCGGGGGCGGTATCGGTGCGGCGGTGGCGATCGCGTTTGGTCTGTCGTTCACCGTATTCGGGATGAGCCCGATCCCGCTGCTCGCCTTTGCCTGCTCTCTGCTGGCGGTTTACGTCGTCTATAAGCTGGCGGAGATCGGCGGTAAAACTGTGCCGGAGACGCTGGTCCTGGCCGGTGTGGCCCTCTCTTCTTTCTGCGCCGCGGTCCTCTCGTTGATCGTCGTTGTGACCGGTAATCTGCAGGCGATCTACTTCTGGCTTCTCGGCAGTCTGGCCGCCGCCAGCTGGAGCAACGTGCTGACCGTCCTGCCGTACGCGCTCCTTGGCATCGGCGTCGCCTTTTTCTATTCCAAAGAGCTCAACGCTTTGCTGCTGGGCGAAGATATGGCCCAGACCCTCGGGGTAGACGTTGAACAGTCCCGGTTCGTCCTGATCGGCGCCGCTTCGCTGATGACGGCGGCGGCTGTTTCCGTTTCCGGTCTGATCGGTTTTGTCGGTCTGATCGTCCCCCACTGGGTCCGCCTCCTGATCGGCCCGAACCACCGTTATCTTCTGCCGCTCTCCGCGCTGTCCGGGATGCTCCTTTTGGTCGTGGCCGATGTTCTGGCCCGGACCATCCTGTCCCCGCAGGAAGTCCCGATCGGCATTGTCATGTCGCTGGTCGGCGCGCCGTTCTTCCTTTATCTCCTCCGCCGCCGGAGGACCGAAGGGCGATGAGCATCCTCAAAGTTGAGGACCTGGTCTGCGGTTACGATCGCCGGAAACCGGTCGTCAAAGGCGTTTCCTTTGAGGTCGGCGACGGCCAGTTCGTCGGGATCGTCGGACCGAACGGCTCCGGCAAAACGACGCTCCTCCGGGCCGTCACCGGCCTGATCCCCGCTTTTCACGGGACGATCACCGTCGGTAAAAATCGGATCGATCACCTGGAGCGGAGAGAATTGGCCCGGCGGATTGCTTTTGTCCCCCAGTTGATGGAGCCGGTCGACGGCTTTACGGTCGAAGACCTGGTCCTCCTCGGCCGGACGCCGTACCTGGGGCGTTTTGCGTTTGAGGGACCGGAAGATTACGAAGCGGTCAAATGGGCGATCCAGGAACTCAAGATCGAAGGGTTAAAGGAACGGCCGACGACCGAGCTATCGGGGGGAGAGTTCCAGCGGGTGGCGATCGCCCGGGCGCTCGCCCAGGAGCCGAAAGTCCTGCTGCTTGACGAGCCGACCTCCCATCTGGATATCCGTTATCAGGTCAACATCTGCAAGCTCCTCCGCAAACTGCGGAGCCACCGCTCGATCGTCGCCACTTTCCACGATCTGAACCTGGCTTCCCGCTTCTGTTCGCGGCTGATCCTGATGAAGAACGGCGAGCTGGTCGCCCAGGGGACTCCCGACGAGGTCGTCACCCCGGAGAATATCTGGACGGCTTACCGGATCAAGGTCTCCGTCCGTAAAAACCTGCGCACCCAAAAAGCCCGTTATGTCCTTTTACCGTAAACACGGCGGCGACCTGCTGGCCCTGGGCGGTTTTCTCCTTCTGACGCTCCTCTGTTTCTGGCCGTTCCTTGACGGCCGGCAGATCCTTGGGTTTAAGGACCTGTCGCGATATTTTTATCCGCTCCGCTACCTGATGGCGGAGCAGGTGCTGGCCGGGCAACTACCGCTCTGGAATCCCTACATCTACTGCGGTTTCCCTCTGCTGGCGACGCTTCAGATCGGCTTTTTCTACCCGCTGACCGCGATCCATTATCTGCTGCCGTTTAACCTGGCTTTCAATTACTATTCGATCGCTCATTACTTTCTGGCGGCGGCTTTTACTTACGCGCTCCTCCGGCATTTTGCGGTCGGCCGGCCCGCGGCCTTTTTTGGTGGTCTGGCCTTTGCTTTTTCGGGCTATTTGCTCTCCGTCTCCAACATGAACACTTCTCTCTCTTCGGTCATCTGGTTGCCCCTGGCCGTGCTGCTGGTTGACCGCCTGACCAATTCGTCCTTCGTCCTTTCGTCCCTCGTCCCTCTGACCATTGTGTTAGCTTTAATGTTCCTCGGTGGTGAACCGACTATCTTATATGTCAGCGCCTGGTTCCTGGCGGCGTACGTCCTGGTCTTTTCCACCGATCGCTGGCGCCATCTGTTAGCTCTGGCAGCGGCCGGCGCCCTGGCGGCCGGTTTAGTAGCGGTTCAGGTTTTGCCTTTTCTGGAGCTGGTCCGTTTATCCGACCGGACGCTCCTGACCGGTTTTGACCTGATCAGCACGCGGTCGCTGCCGCCGCGGGAGGTTTTGAATTTTATTCTGCCGTTCTTTTTCGGCAACGCCGGCCTGATGGGGGGCTACAACGAGGTGTTGCTCGGCGCTAGCAACCAGGACTGGCTGATCTCGATCTACTTTGGCGTGATCCCGCTGATCGGCGCTTTTTTTGCCCGGGGGCGAAAACAGGCCGCATTTTTGGGCGGGGCCGCGCTCTTCGCTCTTTTGCTCGCTTTCGGCCGCTACACCTGGTTCTACACCGCGCTTTTTTATCTGGTTCCCGGGATCTCGCTGGTCCGCTATCCGGTCAAGTATCTGTTTTTATTCACCTTTTGCGCCTCTCTGCTGGCCGCGTTCGGTCTGGAAAACATTTTTAGCGAGCGGACTAAAATGGCGCTGGCCGCCCGGATCTTTGCCGGTCTGGCTGGACTGGCCGTTGTTATGACAGTACTCAGTTTTATGCTGTTTGAGCCGCTATATGCCTGGCTCCTGACCCGTTATCCGGCCGGCATTCCCAATTTATTTTTTGCGATCTTGCTGAACAATCTAAAGTTTAATCTGGCCAGTGCCGTCAATCTGACCTTATACCTTTTGGCGGCGGCAGCGACGCTCTGGTTGACCTGGCAGCGTCGTCTGGCAGCCGGGCTTGGCCTGGCGCTGCTGATCCTCCTGACTGCTCTGGACCTGCTGGCGAACGGGAGTATGATCGCGATCGGGGTGCCGGCCGAGGTCTACAGCGAACGGTCCGAAACGTTCCGTTTGATCGCCCGGCGCGGCGACCTTTCCCGGGTTTACTTTAGCCTGGCGGTGGAAAAAGCGAACCAGACGATCGCCGGTGAAAATTATGCCGACGCCCTCCGCCAGGCTAAAGATGATTTTGCGGCCAACTGGCATATCCCCAGCCATCTGTATGCTTACTTCGGTTATGAATCGATCCGGCCGGTTAAATTGGTGTCGCTCTCCATGCGCCAGCTGGGGACCGACGATTTTGCCCGCAATCTCCCGACCTTGTCGGCTTATAACGTCGGTTATATTCTGCACGATCGGCCGATCAAGCTCCCCGGATTGAAACTTCTCCGTTCCAAACAGGTTCACGGCCGCGCCACCTATTTGTACCGGAACGAAAATGTTAAGCCGCGCGCATATCTGGTCAGCGGGGAGGGGAGCGCCGCGATCACTTCGTATCAGCCCGGCCGGATCGCTTTGACCGTTACGGCTGAGACTACCGCGACCCTGTTCTTGAGCGAAAGTAGCTATCCCGGCTGGCAATTTCGGGTTGACGGGCGCTCTGCCGGCGAGCCCAAGCCGAACGCGGTCTTCAGTTCCCTCGCGCTTTCTCCCGGGCGGCACCGGGTCGAGTTTATTTACGAACCAATGAGCCTGAAGCTCGGTGCGCTGATCAGCGGACTGACCGGGCTCCTCCTGATCGGCCTCAGCTTTTGGGTACGGCGCCGGTGAAGGTTTTTATAATCCTGCCGGCCTACAACGAAGAGCCCGCTCTCCCTCAATTGCTGGCGAACTTGCCGCACAAGCTGGCCGGGCTTGCCTACGAAGCGGTCGTGATCGATGACGGGAGCCGCGACCGGACGGCCGCGATCGCCGCTCAATATCCGGTCACTCTGCTGCGGCACGACAAAAACCAGGGTCTCGGCGCTGCTCTCAAAACCGGGTTGGCTTATCTGGTCGGCCGGGGACGTCCGGACGACCTGGTCCTGACCCTGGACGCTGACGACACCCATGATCCCGCTTTGCTCTTTGCTCTGGCCGAAAAAATGACCGCGCATGACATCGTGATCGCTTCACGCTATTGTGCCGGAGGAGCGCAGACCGGAGTGGGGGCGGTTCGGGCCTTGTTGAGCCGCCTGATGAGCGGGCTCTTGCAGGTTGTTTTCCCGGTCAAAGGGGCGAGTGATTATTCGTCCGGCTTTCGCGCTTACCGGCTGGCGGTCATTGAGCGGGGTTTCCAGGTTTATGGCGACAAGCTGATCGAAAGCCGCGGGTTTTCGTGCATGCCGGAGCTGCTGGTCAAACTGGCGGGGCTCGGTGCCCGGGTGACCGAAGTGCCGCTGGTCATGCATTACGAGCGGAAAAGAAGCAGCAGCAAGTTCCGGCCGCTGGCGCTGATCGGTGATTACCTGAGCCTGTTCTTGATTTTGCTCCAGGCCCGGATAAAGGGGCAATGAAGAAAACCTGGTTGATCATCTTGCTGATCCTCCTGGTCCAGGGTGCGCTCCGGCTGCCGTTCCTCTCTGAACCGCTCAATCTGGACGAATCGACCTACACTCAGATCGCCGTCCGAATGTCGCAGGGCGAGTATTTATACCGCGACCTGGTCGATGTCAAGCCGCCGCTCCTGTTCGATCTCTACCGCCTGATCGGCTGGAGCGATCCCGGTTTGCGGCTGTATATGGCGGCCTTTGCTCTATTGACGACCCTGCTTGTTCTGCAGGCCGGCTGGTTGTGGGGAGGGAAAAAAGTCGGACTAGCCGGGGCGGCGCTCTTCGCTCTCTTCAGCGGCGGAGTATTTATCGAAGGGACGTCGGCCAGCGCGGAAAATCTGATGTTGCCGTTCCTGGTCGCCGCTCTCAACTGTACCCTGCTGGGCGGTTGGTGGGTCGGGCTGGCCGGCATATGTTCCGGTGCGGCCCTCATGATCAAACAGACGGCACTCTTCAACCTGGTCGGATTGGCCGGATACTTGTTGTGGCGGCGCCGTTGGCCGGAGAGCGGCCGGTTCCTGGCCGGGGCCGCGGTGGTGCCGGTTTTCTACCTGCTGCAATCCTGGCTGCGCGGCGATCTCCCGGTCATGTTCAACGCGCTCTTTGGCCTGAGCGGCGGGATGCTCAAGTTCAGTTTAGGGAATGTCCTCTTCCGGACCGCGTTTATCTTTGTTTTTGAGAACTCTCTCCTTTGGTTGTTGGCCGGGCTCGGCTTCTTTTATCTGCGGCGGCAGGCCTGGACGGAAAAGAACGGTTTGTTGCTCGGCTGGACCGCGGCCGCCCTGGTCGGAGTCTATGCGACCGGCTATGCGCTCGGTCATTATTTCGGCCAGCTGATCCCGGCGTTGGCGTTATTGGGCGGCCTGGCTGTCGGCAACTGGCCGGCCGCGGCCGGAACAGGTAAAAAGGGGGTCTATTGGCTGCTGTTGCTGGCGACGCTCGCTCTGTTCACGATCGCCAATCAATATGAGTTTTACTTTGTCTACAGCGGCGATCAGATCGCCGCCCGGCGTTACGGGAGCGAAGCGATCCCCAAATTCCGGCGGATCGGAGAACGGATCCGGGCCCTGACCGGGCCGGGTGATCAGGTCTACGGTTTTCCGGTCGCGGTTCATTACTCCGGACGCCGCCAGCCGGTCAAATATTACCTGACGGTCAAAGGGGGGCGGAGCGAGGTCCGCTTATTCGGCCGTCTAATTTATGCTCACGACTTTGGGATCGACCGCGGACCGGCGCTGACCCGCCTGATCGACGAGGATATATATCAGGCGATCATTGACCGGCGGACCAAATATCTGGTCTTCGGCCTGATGAATGCTTATCTTCCGCCCCGGCTAAAAGAGGTTATCACGACCAACGGGTATGCCTATGATCGGGAGCTATCCGACCCCGAAGCCCTGATCTATGTCTATAAGAGATGATTGGGGCGGCCAACGGGAATCGAACCCGTGACAACAGAACCACAATCTGCTGTGTTGCCCCTACACCATGGCCGCCACGCGACAACCATTATAGCAAATAATTACGGCCGCTTCTTGACCGAATAGCCAAAGTGCCCCAGTTCCCTGCCGAGGACGAAGTAGCGGCCGTGCGAGTAGCAGATCGGGTCGGTCTGGGCGAGGTTAAACGCCCCCTTTTTGTCGATAAACTCCTTGTCCGCCTGGATACCGAGCACTTTGGCGATGAACATGTCGTGCGAGCCGAGCGGCTTGATCTCCTCGACCCGGCATTCGATGTTGAGCGGGCTTTCCTTGAGGAGCGGGGCTTTGACGTGCGCCGCCGGGAGCGGCGTCAGCTTGAGCTGCTTGAACTTATTCAGGTCGCGGCCAGATTTAACCCCGCAGTAGTCGACCGCGAAAGCGAGCTTTTTGGTCGTCAGGTTGATCACGAACTCGCCGGTCCGCTTGATGATCTCGTAAGAATGACGCTCCGGCCGGACCGAGATGTAAGTCATCGCCGGTTCCGAGCAGATCGTCCCGGTCCAGGCGATCGTGATCAGATTATAGTTGGCCGGGGCATCGCCGCAGGAGACGAGGACTGCGGGGACAGGATAGACCATTGTGCCAGGTTTCCATAATGCCTTGCTCATAGTGACGCGGTCACCTCCTGCAGATCGGCGATCAGCTCTTTCCAGTAACGGGCGTTGCCGCTTTCCGGAAAATGGACGCCAAAATCCGGTTCGTTGCTCTGGATCGCCAGCCAGGCGGCAAAATGGACCAGCCGCATCCCGCGCAGGGCGGGGACGAGCCGGAGCGTCCGGCGGTCGAACGGCCGGAAAGTTTCGTACCCTTTGAGCAGCCAGCCCAGTTCTTCTTCCACGTGTTCCAGGCCGCCCGGCAGGAGCATCCAGAGGTCCTGGATGGCCGGTCCGAAACAGGCATCGTCGAAGTCGACGATAAGGATCCCTTCGTTTGGCCGGTGGATCAGATTCCCCTTGTGCAGGTCGCCGTGGAGGAGCAGCTGGTCCGGGGTGTCGAACAGCGGATCGGCTTTAGCGAGAAATCCGTCGATCGTCCGGTCAAAGGCAGCCCGGAAATCGGGCGGCAGGAAAGACGAGGCGTTGAGAGTCTGCTGGTGCTGGCGGGTCGCCGCCGCCGGTCGCCAGGTCACCCGGGTCGAACTCCGATGCAGCGCGCCGGCCTGGTGGATCCGGGCGACATGCCGGCCGATCTCCTGCCAGCCCTCCTGGTTAAATTCATCGAGGGAGCGCCCCCCTTTTTTGGGGAAGAGAGCGTAGAACATTGAGCTGAAAAAGTGGAGCGTCGCGCCGTTAAAGATCAGGGGCGGAATAACGGGAACCTCTTTGGCCGCCAGTTCGGCCAGAAAGGCGTGCTCCTCCAGAATCTGCTCTTTGGCCCAGCGGCCGGGGCGATAAAATTTGACGATCAATCTTTCCCGGCTGTCGTGTTCCTCGACCTCGTAGACCCGGTTGATATAGCTGTTGCGCTGACGCAGCACATTGCTCAGCTTGCGGCCCAGCGTCTGCTCGACCGCGTTAAAAACGGCGTCGTGGGTCAGGTCAGCCCAAACTGTCATTTCTTGGCCCGGGTAAAGACCCCGCAACCGTCGTTATTAAGCTCGGTCAAGACCAGGCTGGTGAGCTTGCCGGCCGGATTGGCGACGAACTGGGCCTGGCCGTAATGTTCGTCAAAATCTGGGAGGGAAGCCTCGAAAGTGTTTCCGTCGAAGTGGGTCAGCGGCATTCTGCTCAGAGCGGGACCGAACACAATGGCCAATCCTCCCTTTTGCTTCGTGACTTTGATCCGGCCATAAACATCGTTCTGGTAAAAACCGGCGTAAGCCTCGAGCGACAACGGCGCAGCCGGCGCGGCCGGCCTTTGTGGTTCAGCGGCTTTCTCCTGTGCGGCTTGCGCTTTGGCCGCGGCTAAGGCGATCCCCGACCGGTCGCGGTCCGGCTTGCCGAAATATTGGTCGAGGAACTGGAAGGCGAGCGCGTCGGGTAGACCGGAGATCAGATTAGAGAGAATGACGATGCCGATCCCGGCCTGCGGCACCAGCGCGACCATCGTTTTGCAGCCGGTCGTTCCGCCGTTATGCCAGATGATCGGGTAGGGGGCGGATTCCCGATAGATCCACCCCTGGCAATAGTATGAGTTCCCTTCGGTCGAGGCAAGAGCGAGGACCTTGGGCGTATGCAGGAAATCGAGGTTCTCCTGGCTGATGACCCTGATCCCTTCGAAGGCGCCGCCGCCGAGCTGGAGCCGGAGCCATTTGCTCATGTCGACGACGTTGGAATTGATCCCGCCGGCCGGCCCATAGGTATAGCACCATTCGTTATAGCGCCAGTTTCTGGGGAGGACCCGGACCTTGTCCCCCTCGGCCAGGTGGAGCGAGGTAACATTCTCCGCCGTGGCGAACGCCTGGCTGCCGGTCGAGGACGAGGTCATGCCGAGCGGCGCAAAGATCCTGTTCTGGATATTGGCTTCCCAGGAGAGGCCGGTCTTTCGCTCCACGATCTCGGCGGCGGCGAGAAAAAGGTTGTTCTGGTAGGCGAAACGGCTGCGAAAACTGCTGACCGGCTTGATGTAGGCGAGCGATTTGCGGATATGCTCGCGACTGAAACCAAAAACCGCCTGACTGTCGCCGGAGTATGGGGGCAAGCCGCTCCGCTGGGCCATCAGGTCCTCGATCAAGAACTCCTTATTGACCCACGGATCGCTCATTTTGAATTCCGGCAGGTGGCGGAGCACTTTATCGTCCCATTTAAGTTGCCCCTCATCGACCAGTGCAGCGACCAGGGCAGAGGTGAACGCTTTGGAGGTTGAGCCGATCTGGAAAACGGTATAAGCGCTGACCGGGTCGTTCTTGCCGGCGGTCTTGGTCCCAAAGCCTTTGCTGTAGATCATTTTATCACCCTGAACAATGGCGACCGCCAGGCCCGGGACCTGCCACTTGGGCATCTCCGTTTTAACGTATTTTTCGAACTTTTTAAGGATCACCTTCATTTGGAGCGGGTTGGGTTGGGCCAGGGTCGAGGAAACCAGGGAGAACAGGAATAGGGCGGCGAACAAATGCTTGATAAATTTCATACTGGCACCTCTTTTCGCTCATTATAGGGGGAGATTTGTTGCCTGGCAACCGCTTAGCGTGATAAACTGACCAGGACGGGGCGTAGCTTAGTTTGGTAGAGCGCGTGGTTTGGGACCACGAGGTCGCTGGTTCTCCCGTCGCACTATAAAATAAATAATTATGGAATCGACGGGATCCCGACATTCCATTATTAAATATATTGATGTCGTCGGGAAAATCCAGTCGCCCCCACACTGAAACAATGTTTTACGTTTATGTTCTGGAAAGCGAAAGAAACGGCAAGTATTATGTCGGCTCAACTGCCCAGCCGGAGGACAGGCTCAAGGCCCATAATGCAGGCAAGGTCAGAAGCACCAAGGCTTATTTGCCTTATAGAATAATTCACAAAGAAGCGTTTTTGACGTATACTGAAGCGAGAAGAAGAGAGCTTGACCTGAAGAAGAGGAAAAGCCGAAGGTTTATTCGCGAGTTGGTTTGTCGGGGCGTAGCTTAGTTTGGTAGAGCGCGTGGTTTGGGACCACGAGGTCGCTGGTTCAAATCCAGTCGCCCCGACCAGGACGTAGGCGGGAGTAGCTCAGATGGTAGAGCGCCACCCTTCCAAGGTGGATGTCGCGAGTTCGAATCTCGTCTCCCGCTTTTACACCGAGCGACGCCGAGCTTGTCGAGGCGGAGTCGAGGTGCTTTTGGGCCCGTAGCTCAGTTGGATAGAGCAACAGATTTCTAATCTGTCGGTCGGAGGTTCGAATCCTCTCGGGCCCGCTTCATTTTGTGGGCGAGTGGCGGAATTGGCATACGCGTGCGCCTTAGGAGCGCATGCCGCAAGGCTTGGAGGTTCAAGTCCTCTCTCGCCCAGTCACTTACTTTTTGGTATAATGGAAAGCGGCCCCAGGTATGCACCATTAGCTCAATTGGTAGAGCAGCTGACTCTTAATCAGTTGGTTGAAGGTTCAAGTCCTTCATGGTGCATATCTGCCCGCCGCGGCCGCCCCAAATTTACTTTCCGCGCCAGATAGGCTAAAATACGCTCAGCATGCTCAAGATCAAGCGGAACGTCTGGGCGCTCGGCCTGACCAGCTTTTTTAACGATGTCAGCTCCGAAATGATCATGGTCATTCTGCCGCTTTTCCTCACCTCGCTTGGCGCCAGCCGCGCCGTGATCGGCCTGATCGAAGGGGTGGCTGAGGCGACCGCCAGTTTCCTTAAGATCCTCTCCGGTTGGCTTTCTGACCAGCTGGGAAAAAGAAAAATGCTGATCGGCCTTGGTTATACTCTTTCGACGCTGACCAAGCCGCTCATCGCCTTGGCCAACAGCTGGCCGCTGGTCCTGTTTGTCCGCTTTACCGACCGGGTCGGTAAGGGGGTCAGAAACTCTCCCCGCGACGCGCTGGTCGCCGATTCCACGGAGCCGTCCGAACGGGGCCTCTCTTTCGGTTTCCATCGTGCCATGGATACTGCCGGGGCGGTAGTCGGCACGCTCCTGGCTTCGCTCTTCCTTTATTACTTTTCCGGCCACCTGAAAATGGAATTGATGACCCAATACCGGACCGTTTTCTGGTTGTCGGTCATTCCGGGACTGCTTTCCGTGTTAACGATCGTCTTTCTGGTCAAGGACCTGCCGAGGAGTGGGACGAAAGACGAAGGGCGAGGGACGAAGGGCGGGTTTTACCGCGGCTTCACGCCGTTCCTGGTGGTGATGGGCTTTTTCCAGCTGGCGAATTTCTCGTACGCGCTTTTCATCCTGCGGGCGGCGGACCTGGGAGTGGTCCCTTATTTGATCCCGATCATTTATCTGGTCTACAACCTGGTTTATGTCTTTTGCTCCGTTCCGCTCGGCCAGCTTTCTGATAAGCTCGGGCGGAAAAGGGTCCTGTCTTACGGCTTCCTTGTCCTGGCATTCCTCCTTTCTGGTTTCGCCTTAGCGACTCAAACCTGGCAGGCGTGGCCGCTTTTCGCTGTCTACGGGATAGTTAGCGCGATCACCGAGAGCACACCCCGGGCGTTCGTTTCCGATCTGGCCGCGCCGGAGATCCGGGGAACTGCTTATGGTATTTACTATGCTTTGATCGGCGTGACCGCCCTGCCGGCCTCAGCGCTCGCCGGCTGGCTTTGGGACTTTTACGGGCCGGCTAACGGCCCGATCGTCGCTTTCGGCTTCGGGACGCTGATGGCGCTGATCGCCACCGCGCTCCTCCTTTACCTGGTCCCGGATCAACAGTTAAAAACGAAAGGACAAGCGGTATGAATAATCAACGCAGTCTCGCTCTGGCCCTGCTGATCGTCCTGCTGATCTTCTTTGTCGAGCTGGCCGGCGGGATCGTTTCTAATAGTCTTGCTCTCCTTTCTGATGCCGGCCACATGCTGACCGACACGATGGCCCTGGCGCTGGCACTGTTGGCGGCGCTTTTTGCCGCCCGTCCGGCGAACAAGGAACGGACATTCGGTTTTTACCGGCTGGAGATCCTCTCCGCCCTCTTTAACGGTTCGCTGCTGACCCTGGTCGCGCTCTACATTTTTTATGAAGCGGTCATCCGGTTCCTGAACCCGGTGGCGGTCAGGAGCGACATTCTCCTGCTGGTCGCCACGGTCGGGCTGCTGGCCAACATCGGCGCAGCCGTGATCCTGGCCAGGAGCTCGCGGGACAACTTGAACGTCCGCGGCGCTTTTTTGCACGTCATTTCCGACCTGGCCTCTTCCGTTGCCGTGATCATCGGCGGCCTCCTGATCCGTTACCTCGGCTGGTACTATGTCGATCCGCTTTTAGGGATCTTGATCGGGGGCATGATCCTGCGGGGGGCGTTAAGCCTGGTCCTGGAATCGGTCAATATCCTGCTGGAAGGGACGCCGCGCGGGCTTGACCTTGATGAGCTGGCGGCGGTGATCAAACAGGTCGCTGGGGTAGAGACCTTGCACGATCTCCATGTCTGGACGATCACTTCGGGGATGAACGCGCTCTCCGCTCATTTGGTGATCGCTGACACGCAGGCTGATCGGGCGCCGCAGATCCTGGCGGAGATCAGGGCAAAACTGAATTCCGAGTTCCACATTCAGCATTCCACCTTTCAGACCGAATGCGAGTCGTGTCCGGAGGGGCTGATCTGCCGGGTGGAGCCGGCAGACAGGGAGCACGAACATCACCATCATCACCACTGACCGCCCTTGCCGAATGTCCGGGCTTGCTCTATAATGCCCGCCAGGAGGGAAATCATGAAAAAAACAATTGTCTGCTTGCTGCTGCTGGCTGTTTCGTTAACCGCTCTGCCGGTCTGGGCGATCGAGGGAACGACGACGATAAAAACTGCCGATCTGTTCTCCCTGGCCAACCGGAAAACCTATCGGCTGGGGATCAGAGGGAGTCTCTTGACCCCGACCAAGGATGTCCTGGTGAGCAAAGATTCTTCTTTTGACCTCGGGCTCGAATTTGACGCCAAACTGAACGAGAACCTGGACACCGGTCCGCGCTTCGGCTACTCCAGTTTCAAGAACAACCAGGGGGCCGCGGTCAACGCGACCTACAGCATCCTCCGTTTCGGTTACGGCGCCCGGATCTATCTCGCTTCGTGGGGAGAAACGACCAGCACCCATGGACTGGTCAACGCTTATCTCAACGCGGAAGCCAATTACTATACTGCTAACAAGGGCGATGCGGTCGTCGCGACCTCACCGTCCACCTATGCCGGTCTCGGCGGCCAGGTTGGCGCCGGGGCAGAGTTCGCCCTCGGGCCGAACACCAGCGTTTTTGCCGACTTCAATATTCTGAAGACCAGCGTCAAGGATTCCGGCGGGACAGAACTGCCGCTCGACGGATATACTCTGCAGGCCGGGACAAGACTGGCCTTCTTTTAAGCTCCTTGCCTAATATTTAGGCATCAGCTATAATCGATTATCCTGATAATCGAAGGAGATTCATTATGGCGTTAAGTGCCGCAGCAAAAGAGGTCCTGGAGCGAGCCAAATCCGACGGCGTCCGTTTTGTTAACCTGCAATTCACCGACATCCTCGGTTCGATCAAGTCGGTCGCGATCCCGGTGGAAAGGCTGGCCGATGTCCTGGACAAGGGGATCTGGTTCGACGGTTCGAGCATTCTCGGTTTTGTCCGGATCTGCGAGTCGGACATGATCCTGCGGCCCGACCCGGCCACTTACGCCGTTACCCCCTGGACCCCACCGGAGCGCAAATCGGCCCGCTTCCTCTGCGATGTCCATACTCCGGACGGCGAGCCGTTCGAAGGTGATCCCCGTTCGATCCTCAAAAAGACGCTGGCCGAGACCGAAAAACTCGGTTACGTCTACAATTGCGGCCCGGAAGTCGAGTTCTACCTGTTCAAGAAAGAGGAGGGCAAGATAACCACGGTGCCGCACGATGTCGGCGGTTATTTTGATTATTCACCGCGCGACATGGCGAGCAACGTCCGCAAAGATATTGTTATCGCCCTGGAGCAGATGGGCCTGACGGCCGAGATGTCGCACCACGAATGCGGCCCCGGCCAGCACGAGATCGACATCCGCTACGCGGACGCCCTGACGGCGGCCGACAATGCCCTGACGCTCAAATACACGATCAAGGCGATCGCCCAGCGGCACGATCTCTACGCCTCGTTCATGCCGAAGCCGCTTTATAAACAGGCGGGGTCGGGGATGCATGTCCACCAGAGCCTCTTCGACAAGAAAGGAAAGAACCTCTTCTTTGAAGCTAAGGACAAATACAAATTCTCCAAACTGGCGTATTCGTTCATGGCCGGTCAGCTGGAACATGCCAAAGCGCTGGCCGCTGTCGTCGCTCCAACCGTCAATTCTTATAAACGGCTGGTCTCCGGCTACGAAGCGCCGGTCTATATCTGCTGGGCGCAGATCAACCGGTCGGCCCTGATCCGCATTCCTCGCTACTCGCCGGGCCGCGAGCAGGCGACCCGCCTTGAGCTCCGCTGTCCCGATCCTTCATGTAATCCGTACATCGCCTTTGCGGCGATGCTCAAGGCGGGGATGGACGGGGTCGAGAGGGAGTTAACCCCGCCCAAACCGGTCGAAGAAGACGTTTATGAGCTTGACGAAACCAGGCGGGCCGAGCTGAAGATCGACATGCTGCCGTTCTCGATCAAGCGGGCGGTTGAGGAGCTGAAGAAAGACAAGGTCGTTCAGGCCGCGCTGGGCAAACATACACTGGAGAAGTTCGTCGAAGCCAAACTGGCCGAGTTCGACGACTACCGGATGCAGATCACTCCCTGGGAGATCGATAAGTACCTCGAAGCGCTTTAAAGCGGAGGTGTCCCATGGTAGATGTTTCAGATCAGGAGTACAGGCGGCTTAAATTGCTGGCGGCCGCGGTCGATCAGACCCTCGACGGGATCGGTTTTTGCGATCCCGACGGAAGTCTTATTTTCGTCAACCAGGCTTTTGCCCGGATGCACGGTTATTCCCCGGATGAGTTGAGCGGCAAAGATATTCACCTTTTCCACAACGAGGAGCAGCGCGCCCAGGTCGATGCCGCTATTAATCAGGTCAAGGCGACCGGGCGTTTTTCCGGGTTGATCTGGCGGGTCCATCGGCAGGGGATGGTTTTCCCGAGCCGGATGGAGATCGCCATGGTGCGGGACCAGAAGGGACTGGTCCTGGGCATCATTGCGGTGGCGCGCGACGTGACGGCTCAATTGCAGGCGGAGCATGATATCCGCCATGCGGTCTCGCTCCTGAATTCGACCCTTGAATCGATCGTCGAGGGGGTACTGGTGATCGATCGGGTGGGGAAAGTCTCGGCCTTTAACCGGCGTTTTCTCGAACTGTGGCGGATCCCCGAAACGGTGGCGGCGGAACGGGACGATAGAAAGCTGCTTGATTATGTCATGGAGCAGCTGCGCGATCCGTCCGGGTTCATCACTTTGGTCAATAAACTGTACGACGATCCGGAACAGGAGAGCACCGATACTTTAGAATTCAAGGACGGCCGGGTTTTTGAAAGAATTTCCCGGCCGCAACGATTGGGTAAAGAGGTGATCGGCCGGGTCTGGTGCTTCCGCGACATCACCGAACAGGTTAGAACGAATGAACAGCTGCAGGAGACGATCAAAGGGCTGAAGCTGGTCAACGAGGTGGCGGTCGGCAACGAACTGAAAATGATCGAGCGGGAAAAAGAGATCAACGCTTTGTTGGCGGAGCTTGGCCGGCCGCAGAAATATAAATAAGTTCATGTTATAATGGCCGGGCGCGTTGCGACGTACCCGATACGCGAGAAAGGCAGGCCGCCAGATGACCGGACTGAAAGAGGTTGAAGTTGTCTCGACCGGTGTCTACCTCCCAGGTAATCCCATCCCCTTCGACGAACTAGAAAGTGTGCTGGGTAAATTCGAACAAGCTCCGCCCGCGGTCAAGCGGATGGAGGGCAAGCTCCGGAGCTTGGCCAAAGGGCTGATCGGGGTCGAGTCGGTCTATTACGCGATCGATCCGCAGACCGGCCGCTTTACCGAGAATAATACGACGATGGCGGCCAAGGCGATCCGGCAGGCGCTCGACCGGGCCGGTTTGGCGGCCGGGGAGGTCGACTGCCTCCTGTACGGCAACGCCCTCCCGGACATGCAGACGCCGCCGACCTCGACCCTGATCCAGGAGGAACTGGGGATCGAGAAGTGCGCCGAAATGGAGCTGCACTCCAATTGCTCGGCGATCAGCAAGCTCCTGCAGATCGCTCAAGACTCCATCCGGCTCGGTCGTTACCGCAATGTGGTCGTCGCTTATTCGCAAATGTCATCGGTTTACTTGAGGGCGAGTTATTATAATCAAGAGAAGGTCGGGACCGAAAGTTTTCTCCTCCGCTGGTTCCTCTCCGACGCGGCCAGCGCGATCGTTCTTAAGGCTCGGGACAAGGTCGAGCAGGGGTTGAAACTGGAATTTGTCGATAACCAATCGATCGGCGGCAAAAAGAAGCCGGGGATGTGGCTGAACCTGGGGACGCGCAACTTTGATCTCCCCGAGGCCTACCGGACCGGCGACCATCACTTTTGCCAGGATTACCGGACGACGAATGACATCGGGCCGGCCTGTTTTTACGAGGCTTTCGAGCGTTTGATCGACCGGAGCGGTCTGCAATACGCCGATGTTGATCATGTTCTGGCCACGCTGCCGTCGAAAAAGCTCTGGGAGTACGGCAAGCTGACTTTTGACCAGAAATACGGGGTCACCGCCGATAAATGGTTCGGCAACGCCGACAAACTGGGCTATGCCGGCGCCTCTTCGGTGATCATCGCTCTGGACGAGGCGCTCAAGAGCGGCCGGTTCAAGCGCGGCCAGCGGCTGTCAGCGGTCGTCTTTGAATCGAGTAAGTGGATGATCGGCGGTTTTATTATTAAGTATGTCTGAGACGCTGATCTTCACTCTTTATCCGAACAGCGGTTTTTTTCTCCCTTTATTCGCGGTCGCGCTGGTCAACTTGAGCCTGGGGGGCTTTGTCTTAAAAACGGCCCCCCGCAGCGATACCGCCCGCTCTTTTTTCTGGTTTTGTCTTTGCGTTGCTTTCTGGGTCGGCAGCTATGCGGTCGGGAACCTTGATCTTAATCCGGGGTTGACGGTGCTGGCCGCCTACGGCGTGATCCTCGGGGCTTTGCCGATCCCGTTCATCTTCCTGCTCCTGTGCAGTTGTTTTCCGGAAGGGAACATCCCGTTCAAGCCTTATCAATTATTCCTGCTGATCTTGCCTTCCCTGGTGCTGCTCCTCTCTTTTCCGACCGGCCAACTGGTCACTGCCGCGATCACGCCCGACCACGGCCTGCTGATCAAACTGGGCAGTTTTCACCAACTATATATGATGCACATCACGCTTTATTTTTTGGCGGGAACCACTTTGCTGGTTTACCGCTATTCCCTGGCTAAAACATCCGAGAAAGTCCGGGACTGGTATTTCTTTGCCGGTTTGCTGCTGGCGGCCGGGGTAGGTTACGGCTTTAGCGCCTTCGCGGTTATCCTGGGCTGGTACAGACTGATCATGCTCGGACCGTTGGGGACGATCTTTTTGATCGTGTTCACGACTTACGCGATCCTTAAATACCGCTTGATGGATGTTACCCTGGTGATCAAAAAAACCACCACCTATTCGCTGGTCACCACCGGGATCACTTTTACCTATGTGATCGTGGTGATGGGCTTTGAGTACCTGTACCGTTCCTGGCTCGGTTACTATTCGTTCTGGGCGGCAGTGCCGGCGGCGCTGGTGATCGCCATCACTTTTGTCCCGCTGCGCGACCGGCTGCAAAGCGTGACCGACCGCTTCTTTTTCCGTCGGGTCACCGAATACCAGAAGATCATCCGCGAGATCACCCGGACCATGTCGTCGGTCACCGATCTGCACACCCTGTTCCGCTTGATCGACCGGACGATCGTCCGGGTAATGTGCATCAAGAACGCTTCCGTTCTCCTGCTGGAAGAGAAAGAAGGCTGTTTCCTGGTTGAGAAGATCAACGGCTTGCCGGTCGCGATCAGTGGCCAGAAACTGGCGCTGGAGGATCCGCTGGTTTCCTACCTGGAGGAAAAGAAAGATGCGGTCGTGCTGGAAGAGCTGCGCAGTCAGCTGGCCGGCGAGACCATTACGCCGGGGCTCAAGGAGAAATTGGAGCGGGTCCAGGCCAAGATGATCGGCTTTGAAGCGGCGGTGACCATCCCCTCGTTCCTCAAGGGAAAACTGGTCGGCATTCTCAATCTGGGCGAGAAATTGTCCGGCGAAATGTACAGTCCGGACGATCTGGAGCTGCTGCTGACGATGGCCTCCGAAGCGGCGATCGCCATCGAGAACGCCAAGCTCTACCGTGACGTGACCGAGACCCGCGATTACCTGGACAGCCTGGTCCGGGGGAGCAGCGACGCGATCATTACGCTCGACCTGAACGGGGAGATCCTGAGCTGGAACGAGGGGGCCCGGGCTATTTTCGGTTACGAGCCGGAAGAGCTGATCGGCCAGCGGCCGCCGTTCCTTCAACCGGAGGAGCTCAGCGGCATGATCGCCCGGGTCCTGCGCGGCGAAGAGCTCAAAGCGGTCGAGATCAAGCGGCGCGTTAAGGGGGGAAGGGAGACGCCGCTGCTGTTGACCATGTCGCCGATCCGGGACCGGACGGTCGGGATCATCGGCGTTTCCACCATCATCAAGGATATTGCCGAGTTGCGCAAGGCCGACGTCATGAAGCAGCAGTTCCTGTCGGTCATCAGTCACGAGCTGCGGACCCCGCTCACGCCGATCAAGGGTTATATCTCCCTCTTCCTGATGGGGACGTTCGGTCAGCTGGATGAAAAACAAAAAGAGGCGCTGAAAGTGGTCTTTCACCAGAGCGAGCACCTGCAGGACCTGATCGACTCGATGATCGATATCTCCCGGATCGAGGCCGGGAACCAGCTGCAACTGGAGAAGGAGCCGGTCTTTATCGATCAGCTGGTCGAAGAGAGCGTTAGGGCTGTCGCGTACTCGTTCCAGGAAAAGGGGGTCAAACTCGCGATCGAAAAACCGGAAAAACGCTACTGCCTGCTGGCCGACCGCAAAAAACTGCTCCGGGTCATGGCGAACCTGCTCGGCAATGCTTTGAAATTCACCCCGCGGGATGGGTCGGTCACGATCGCCCTGACCAGCACCGAAGAAGCGGTGCAGGTAACGGTCCGGGATACGGGGATCGGCATCGACCCGCTTTATCTGGATAAGGTCTTTGAACGGTTCTTTCAGATCGATTCTTCCTACACCAGGGAATCGGGCGGGATCGGCATGGGTTTGACCATTGCTTCCGAGATCGTTCAGGCGCACCACGGCCGGGTCTGGATCGAGTCTGATGGGTTGGGGAGCGGGAGCCGAGCGAACTTCACCTTGCCGGTCAACGGTTAAAGGCCTACAATTACCGGAGAGAGCGAGGAGGGGACATTTAATGCCTGAACCTCTGGAACGCGCCCGGGAACTGGAAAAGGAGCTGGCCGAAAGCCGGCGGGTCGAAGAAGAATTGCGCCAGGCCAAAGAATATGCCGAAACGCTGATCCGGACCGCCAATGTGCTGGTGGTCGGGCTCGATAACCAGGGCAGGGTCACGCTGCTCAATCAGGCGGGAGAAAAGGTCACCGGCTACCGGCAGGCGGAGGTCATCGGCAAAGACTGGTTTGAGCTGCTGGTGCCAAAAGAGAAGTATCCCCGGGTCTGGGATGAGTTCGCCAAACTGCAGCGAGCCGGTAAGGTCGTTGATAATTTTGAGAACCCGATCCTGACCAAGTCGGGGGAAGAGCGCCTGATCTCCTGGCAGAACAGTAACCTGGTGCAGGGCGGAAAAATGACCGGCACGATCTCTTTTGGGATCGATATTACCGAACGCCGCCGGGCCGAAGAGGCGATGGCCGGCAAGGTCGCGGAACTGGAAAAATTCTATAAGGTCGCCATGGGCCGGGAAGAACGGATCATGGAATTAAAGAAAGAGAACGCGGAACTCAAAAAGAGGTTGGGCGAAACTTGAACTCCGACCTCAGGATCATCCACCAGATGACCGTTGTCGCCCGGCGGGCCCTTTTTCCCTTATTATTCATCGTTGCCCTGGTTTCCTATTGCTCCGGCGTGCCGTATCCGCTTTTCACTTTAACTGTTATGCTCGGGGTTTATGCCGGGATCAGTTTTATCGTGGTCCGGTCCATTTCGGCCAGACCGGACAGCAGCAGGGAGAAATATTTCCTCCTGCTCTGTTTTAACCTGGTCCTCGGCGCGCTGGCTATCTATTACACCGGCGGGATCGAGAGCTTTGTCCCGCAGGCTTTAATGATCGTCGCGGTCCTGACCGGCCTGACCATGTCTTTAGGCCAGATCATGACGATCATTCTGGTTCACAGTGTCTCCTATGCGCTGGTGCTGGCCCTGGAAGCCACGGGGATAGTGCCGCACATCACTATTTTCCCCGGTTTTCTCGATCCGGCCGTTTATTCCCGGTCCCGCTATTTTCTGGTCATTCCGCTGGCCAATATCCTGTCGTTCGCCGCGATCACGCTGAACGCTTACCTGGCTGCCAGGTTATTGGAGAAAAGGGAGGCGCAGCAGCGAAGCCTGAATCTTCAGCTGGAGCAGGAAGCGCGACAGTTGAACGATCAGACGACGGAGAAGGCTGCGCTGCAGCGGGAATTGGACCGCCAGGTTGCCGCGCTCCAGGCCGTCAAAGACCGGCTGGAGAAGATGATGGTCACGCGGGAAGGTGAGCTAAAGGACCGGATCAACGAATTGGAAGCGATCAATGACCGATTGACCGGTAACATGGCGGAGAGCGAGCGGGCGATCAAGCTGGCGGTCAGGCGGGAGCTGGAACTGATCGAAATGGAAAATGAAGCGAACGAGCTGCTGGCCAGATTGGGCCGGGCGCCGAAATATTAGGCGGGAGGAGCGATCTGTTGACACCCTTGAGCCAGGAAGACAAAGAGTGGCAGAACAAGCAGGATATTGAAATTATCGTCAATAACGATAATGTCTCCCGCAAGACCCTGCTCCCCGTTCTCTTCCTGTTAATGCTTTGTTTTCTCTATTTGGGAGTTTCTTATCCCTGGCTGCAACTGTCGGTCCTGATGGCCCTTTATTTCTTTGGCGCCGGGACGGTGGTTGCGGTGATCAAGCAAGGGTGGGGATCGCCCAGGCGCTGGTATTTTTGGCTCGCCTGTTCTTTGAACTTTTTCTGCGCGGCAGCGATGCATTATACCGGCGGGATCGCCAGCTTTGTCTTTCCGATCTACAGTACGATCATGGTCATCGTGGCGCTGACCCTGCCGGGCTGGCAGGTGGCGGTGGTCCTTTTGATCGCCATTCTAACCTATCTGGCCGAGTGGTTCGGCGAGGTTGCCGGGCTGCTGCCGCGTTTTATCATTTTTCCCGAGCTGCTGCCGTCGACCAGCCTTGCCGCCTCGCCCTACATATGGGTAACGCCTTTGGCCAACGTCTTTTCTCTCTGCGCGATCGCTTACCTGACTTACCAGGTTTCTTTTCTCCTCAAGGAGCGGCGCGAAGAATTACTGGCGCTCAATAAACGGCTGCGCGGCGAAGAGCAACTAGCCCGGCGGCAGGCGGCGGAAAATCTATCGTTACGGGAAGAGACCAAGCGAAAGATCGCCGAGCTTGAACGGTTGAAGGGGCATCTTGAGGAGTCGGTCAGGGAGCGGACGGCCTCCCTGATGGATAAGGTGATCGAGTTGGACAGGGCGGCGCAACAGTATCGGGAGAAGAATAGTGAGATCAGCGAAATGCAGGAGCTGATCACCGGGCGGGAGAAAACGGTGGAGCGGCTGAAAGCGGAGTTGAACTGTCTCCGGCAGGAGCTGGGGGAGCTGCCGAAGTCCTGACCAAAGAAAAACCCCGGAGTGGGCTGTCCTCCGGGGTATTCTCCGTTCTATGCTCTCCGTTCTACGCTCTCCGTTCTTACACTATTCCCTGCGCGTACATCGACCGGGCGACCTTAAGGAAGCCGGCGATATTGGCGCCGACCACCAGGTTCCCTTCCTGGCCGTACTCAATGGCTGCTTCCTTGGACTGCTTGTAGATCGCCTTCATGATCCGGTTGAGATACTTATCGGTCTCCTCGAACGTCCAGGACAGTCGCTGGCTGTTCTGGCTCATCTCCAGGCCAGAAGTGGCGACGCCGCCGGCGTTAGCCGCTTTGGCCGGACCGAACCCGACCTTGGCTTTCTGGAAAACCTTGATCGCTTCCGGAGTGGAGGGCATGTTGGCCCCTTCGGCGACCGCCCAGACGCCGTTCTCCACCAGCTTTTCGGCCGACTTCTTGTCGATTTCGTTCTGGGTGGCGTTCGGCAGGGCGATGTCGCATTTCACCTTCCAGATATTGTCGCAACCTTCTTCGTAGGTCGCTTTCGGATGGTACTTGAGGTACTCCTTGATCCGTTTCCGTTCGACCTCCTTGAGCTGCTTGACGGTCTTGAGATTGATCCCGTCCTTGTCATAAATATAGCCGTTGGAATCGCTGCAGGCGACGACCTTGGCGCCGAGCTCCTGGCACTTTTGGATCGCGTAGATCGAGACGTTCCCCGAGCCGGAGCTAACGACGGTCGAACCCTTGATATCCTTGCCCATATCCTTGAGCATCTCCAGCAGGAAATAGATCAGACCATAGCCGGTCGCCTCGGTCCTGACCAGCGAACCGCCCCAGTCGAGCCCCTTGCCGGTCAGGACGCCGGTGAACTCGTTGCGCAGCTTCTTGTACATCCCGTACATGAAACCGATCTCCCGGCCCCCGACGCCGATATCACCGGCCGGCACGTCGGTGTCCGGGCCGATATGGCGAAAGAGCTCGCTCATAAAGCTCTGGCAAAAGCGCATTACTTCACCGTCGGATTTCCCCTTGGGATCGAAGTCGGCCCCGCCCTTACCGCCGCCCATCGGCAGGGTGGTCAGGGAGTTCTTGAAGATCTGTTCGAAACCGAGGAACTTGATGATGCCGAGATAGACCGAAGGATGAAAGCGGAGGCCCCCCTTGTACGGGCCGATGGCGCTGTTGAACTCGATCCGAAAACCGCGGTTGACCTGGACCTTGCCGCTGTCATCGACCCAGGGAACGCGGAACATCAGCTGGCGTTCCGGTTCGCAGATCCGCTCCAGGATCTTGGCTTGCTTATACTCTGGGTGCTTTTCCAGGACCGGGGCGACGGACTCGACAACTTCGGTCACTGCCTGATGGAACTCGACTTCACCGGGATTACGCTTAACGACTTCGTCGATGATCTGCTTAACCATTGTGAACTCCTTGTTTGTGTGGTATATATTGGGCGAGTAGGGAGCCAGTCGAGATTGCGGCACACCTCCTTGACTTGAAATATTGCCTGATGCCGGGTAAGATTATACGGCAAGTGGTTGCCGTATGTCAAGTAAGGGTCTCGAATAACTCGAATTGGGGACGAATTAGTGATGGAAAACTTGGACAGGAAAATAAACGCAATATTGAAACTGGTCGCCGAGGCGAAAGAGCCGATCGGGTCGGCCGAGATCGCCGAAAAGCTAAAGGTGCAGGGGTTTGACATGCCGGAACGAACTATCCGCTATCACCTGAAGGAGCTGAGCGAAAAAGGACTGATGAAAGGGCTCTGGAAGGAGGGGCGGGTCATTACCAGTAAGGGGATCGAGGAGCTTAGCAACGCTATGGTCTTCGACAAGGTCGGCTTTATGAACTCGCGGATCGACAACCTCTCTTACCAGATGGATTATGACCTGGAAAAAAAGAGCGGCCGGGTAATTTTGAACCTTTCGCTGCTGAAAAAAGAAGACTTTCGCCAGGCGCTTAAGATCATGGCGCCGGTCTTTGTAAAAAAATTGACCATCGGCGACAAGGTCTTGTTAGTTGAAGCCGGTAATGATCTTGGGGGGGTAACTATCCCCGAGGGCTGGGTTGGATTTGGAACATTATGCAGCATTAACCTCAACGGTGTTTTGCTCAAACACGGGATCGCCATGGAGCCGAGAATGGGGGGGCTTTTACAGATCGAGAGCGAACGGCCGGTCCGTTTTACCGCGATCATCAATTATGACGGGACGACTCTTGACCCGCACGAAGTGTTTATCAAAAGCCGGATGACCAGCGTTGGGGCCGCGACGTCAGGGGCTGGCAAGGTTCTGGCCGGTCTCCGGGAGGTCCCGGCGGCGACAGTCCACGAAACAGAGGCGATCATCCGCAAGATCGAATCGGCCGGGTTCGGCCGCGTTTTGCTGATCGGCAAGCCGGGCCAAACGGTCCTGGGGATCCCGATCGGTGGCGAGCGGGTCGGGATCGTTGTCCCCGGCGGCTTGAACCCGATCGCCGCGGTCGAGGAGGCCGGGATCGAAACCGCCAGCAAAGCGTTATCGGCCCTGGTCGACGCGGACCAGCTGGTTGATTTTTCCGACCTATGACCGCGCTCAACTACGTCAGCACCGGTTTGCCTGGATTAGACCAGGTCGTGCAAGGTTTGCGCCTGGGCGACAACGTCGTCTGGCAGGTCGATGACCTGGACGACTATCGCCGTTTTGTAAGGCCGTATCTGGAACAGGCCAGGCGGGACAATCGCCGGATAATATATATCCGTTTTGCGCAACACCCGCCGGTCGTCACCGATGAAAGCGGACTGAAAAAGTATCAGCTCGATGCCGCGGCCGGGTTTGAATCTTTCTCCAAGCAGATCCATGACATCGTGACCCGGGAAGGGCGGGGCGCCTTTTACCTGTTCGATTGCCTTTCCGATCTGCTTTCCGCCTGGGCGACCGATCTGATGATCGGGAACTTTTTTCTGGTCACCTGTCCGTACCTGTTCAAGCTTGATACCCTCGCTTACTTTGCCATTTTACGCAATAACCATTCGTATAAAACGATCGCCAGGATCCGGGAGACGACCCAGCTGCTGATCGATGTCTACAACTATGATGATCATATTTATCTTCACCCGCTCAAGGTCTGGAACCGTTATTCGCCGACCATGTTCCTGCCGCATACGGAGAGCGACGGCAAATTTCTGCCGATCACCAGCAGCGTTGACGCCACCCGGCTTTTTGCCCATATGGCCGACCGGGGCGAAGAGAGCGCGCGGCGGAACCTGGACTACTGGGACCGCTTGTTCCTGGAAGCGGAGAAATTGGCGCGGGATAAGAATGAGGGGGAAGAAGTCGAACGCATGCGCGATAAACTGATCCGGATCATGCTGGTCCGGGAGCCGCGGATGCTCAAGCTGGTCCAGGAATATATCACCCTGGCGGACCTCCTGGAGATCAAGACCAGGATGATCGGTACCGGGTTCATCGGCGGCAAGGCGCTCGGCATGCTGCTGGCCCGCAAGGTCCTGGGGGAGGAGTGGGCGGCGATCATGGAGCCGCACGATTCTTTTTTTATCGGGTCCGACGTCTTTTACTCCTATATAGTTGAGAACGGCTGGTGGGACCTCTGGCTGGAGCAAAAAACGGAAGCGGGGTTCTTCAGTAAAGCGGGCGACCTTAAGGACAAGCTGGAGACCGGCAAGTTCCCCGACGAGATCAAAGAGCAATTTAACCAGCTGCTGGAGTATTTCGGCCAGTCGCCGATCATTGTTCGCTCCAGTTCTCTGTTGGAAGACGGTTTTGGCAACGCTTTCGCCGGTAAATATGAAAGTATTTTTTGTGTTAACCAGGGGGCCCCGGAGGTTCGTTACGCCAATTTTGAGCGGACCGTCCGCCAGGTCTTTGCCAGCACGATGAACGAGGATGCGCTGACCTACCGCCGGCAGCGCGGCATGGCGGAGCAGGACGAGCAAATGGCACTGCTGGTCCAGCGGGTTTCGGGGACGCATTACCAGCGGCATTTTCTCCCTTACCTGGCCGGGGTTGGCGTATCGTACAATACGTTCGTCTGGCACGAGCAGATGGATCCCCGAGCGGGGATGGTCCGCCTTGTCTTCGGGCTCGGGACCCGGGCGGTCAATCGGGTGGAGGGGGATTATCCGCGGATCATCGCGCTCGACACCCCCCAGCTGCGGCCTTACGCCAACGATGACGTTAAGAAATATTCCCAGCATGACGTCGATCTGCTCAATATCGGCACCAACGAACTGCAGAGCGTGCCGCTGGCCGAGCTGGTCGCGGCGGAACCGGCGCTGAAGCTCGACCTGGTCGGCCGGAAGAATGGCGGGTGGACGCTGACCTTTGACCGTCTTTTAGCCGAGACCGATTTTACCGCCCGGCTCAAAGCTTTGCTGACCAGGCTGGAAGCCGTTTACCAGTATCCGGTTGACGTTGAGTTCACCGTGAACTTTACCGCGACCGGAACAATGCGGCTCAATCTCCTCCAGTGCCGACCGCTCCAGGCCAAGGGAGCGGGCGGGCGCGTTAAGCTCCCGGGCCGGGTCAGAGCGGGGGAGCGGTTGTTCGAGAGTAAGGGCAATTTTATGGGAGGGAGCGTTGACCTGGGGATCAAGCGGGTCATTCTGGTCGAGCCGCGCGCTTATGCGGCCCTGCTGCACGGTAAGAAGTACACGGTCGCCCGGCTGATCGGCAAGCTTAATCGTCTAGCCGGCGGGCCGACGATGCTGATCGGGCCCGGACGCTGGGGGACCAGGGACGCTTCGCTGGGAGTGCCGGTCAGTTTTGCCGAGATCAATAATTTTGCCGCTCTGATCGAAGTGGCGGAGCCGACGATCGGTTTTATGCCCGAACTTTCATTCGGTTCGCACTTTTTCCTTGATCTGGTCGAGGCCAATATCTTTTACGTCGCCCTGTTCGACGGGCTCGATGTCGGGCCGTTCGCCGGCCAGCCGAACCGGCTGGGTGAGCTTTTGCCGGACGAAACGGAGTATGGACCGGTCATTCGCGTTTATGACCGGCCGCTCCGGCTGATGTCCGAGATCACCGAGCAGCGGGTCCTCTGTTTGACCCTGGCCTGACGGCAGGCCGGGGCATGGTATAATTTTAACAATGGCCAGGATAATTAAGAAAGAGCTGCTCAATGAGAACGTCAGCCGCCTCACGGTTGACGCCCCGCATATTGCCCGGGCGGCCCGGCCGGGACAATTCGTCGTCATTATTCCCCGGGAGGATGCCGAACGGATCCCCTTGACCATTGCCGATGCCGACGTTGCCAAAGGGACGATCACGATCATCTTCCAGATCGTCGGTGCGACGACCACCGTCCTTGATTCCTTGCCCGAGGGGGCGGAGATCGCGCATCTTTTAGGCCCGCTGGGAACCCCGTCGCACATTGCCAAGCTCGGCACGGTCGTGGTGATCGGCGGTGGGGTAGGCATTGCCGAGATCTACCCGGCGGTCAAGGCGCATAAAGCGATCGGGAACGAGGTTATCACGATCATCGGAGCCAGGAACAAAGAACTGCTGATCTATGAAAAAGAACTAACGGCTTACAGCTCACGGCTGGTTGTCACCACCGATGATGGGTCGGCGGGGCGGAAGGGTTTCGTTTCCGACGAGCTGAAAGATATTATCGCCTCCGGTAAAAAAATCGCCGAGGTCGTTGCCGTCGGGCCGGTGCCGATGATGCGGGTCTGCTGTGAGACAACCAAGCCGCACGGGATCAAAACTGTAGTTTCGCTCAATCCGCTGATGCTCGACGCGACCGGGATGTGCGGCGTTTGCCGCGTCACTGTCGGCGGCCAGATTAAGTTCGCCTGCGTCGAGGGGCCGGAGTTCGACGGGCACCAGGTCGACTTCGCCGAGCTGACGGCCCGGTTGAAAGGTTATAAAGACGTGGAGAAGCAGGCGCACGACCACGTTTGCCGGTTGCTAAAAGGGCTGGAGAAATAACATGGCTGAAAAGAAGAAAAGATTACATATGCAGGAGCGGACGGCGGCGGAGCGGGTCCGCGATTTCCAGGAAGTGCCGCTCGGTTACACGCCGGAAGAGGCGATGGCAGAGGCGAAGCGCTGTATCCAGTGCAAAAATCCGCTCTGCGTTAAAGGGTGCCCGGTCGAGGTCAAGATCCCCGAGTTCATCAAGCTGGTCGCCGAGGGAAAGTTTGCCGAGGCCAGCCGGAAGATCAAGGAGACCAATGCTTTGCCGGCGGTCTGCGGCCGCGTCTGCCCGCAGGAGGAACAGTGCGAGCTGAAGTGCATCCTCGGTGTGAAGGGCGAACCGGTCGCGATTGGGACGCTGGAGCGGTTTGTGGCAGATTGGGAACGTGAACACGGGAAGCAGGAACCGCGGCGTTCAGCCGCAGGTTCCCGCGTCGCCGTTGTTGGTTCCGGCCCGGCAGGATTAACATGTGCAGGCGATCTGGCGCGGCTCGGTTATCAGGTCACGATCTTTGAATCGCTCCATGTCACCGGCGGGGTGCTGACTTACGGCATTCCGGAGTTCCGGCTACCGAAGAAGATCGTCGATCTGGAGGTTGAATACGTTAAAACCTTAGGCGTCGAGGTCAAAACGGACATGCTGATCGGTAATGTCTACACGATCGAGGAATTGCTCAAGGACTACAAAGCGGTCTTTATCGGTTCCGGGGCCGGATTGCCCAAGTTCATGGGGATACCGGGCGAGAACCTCGATGGCGTTTACTCGGCCAACGAATATCTCTTCCGGGTCAACATGATGAAAGCCTGGAAATTTCCCGAGAGTCTCACCCCGGTTAAGATCGGTAAACGCGTGGCCGTGGTCGGCGGCGGCAATGTCGCTATGGACGCAGCCAGGGTATCGTTAAGGCTCGGTGCGGCAGAAGTCACCATCCTCTACCGCCGGACTCAAGAAGAGATGCCGGCGCGGATCGAAGAGATCAAGCGGGCCAGGGAAGAGGGGATCGTTTTCAAGATCCTCACCTTACCGGTCGCTTATCATGCCGCTGAGAAAGGCTGGGTTAAAGAAGCGGAATGTCTGCAGATGGAGCTCGGCGAACCGGATGCCTCCGGCCGCCGCCGCCCGGTCGCCATTCCGCATTCCGAATTCCGCCTTCCGGTCGACACGGTAATCGTGGCGATCGGTAATTCACCAAACCCGCTGATCCCGATGCGGACTCCCGCGCTCAAAACAGAAAAATGGGGCGGGGTGATCGTCACGGCTGAAGGGTTAACTTCTCTCCCCAGCGTCTACGCCGGCGGCGACATTGTCCGCGGCGCGGCGACCGTGATCTCCGCCATGGGGGACGGCAAGCGCGCGGCGAAGGCGATCGACCGGCTATTATCCCCGGTTAAACAATGATCGGAAGGTTTTACCGCCGGTTCACCCGCGAACGCGATCTGACCAGCGGCTCTCTCCCCAAGGCGATCTGGATCCTGGCGATCCCGATGATGCTTGGCAACATGCTGCAGGCCGCCTTCAACCTGGTCGATATGATCTGGGTCGGCCGGCTCGGGCCGGACGCGCTGGCGGCGGTCTCAATGAGCGGCTCGATCCTAATGGTCCTGATGTTCGTGATGATCGGTGTCGGCGTCGGCACCACCGCGCTTGTCGCCCGATCGATCGGAGCAAAAGAGAAAGCGAAAGCTGACCATTATGCGATGCAATCGCTCCTGCTCGGGCTGATCGGTTCCGCCGTTTTCGGTTTGATCGGCTATTTCCTTTCACCGCTTCTCCTGGCGCTGCTGGGCGCCGACCGGGCTGTTGCCGCCCTGGGGACCGGCTACATGCAGATCATGTTTATCGGGGTGGTCGTCATGTTCTTTATGTTCCTGATCTCCGCTGTCCTGCAGGGGGCGGGAGACGCGCTGACCCCGATGATCATCCTGGCCATTTCTGTCCTGCTCAACATCGTGCTTGATCCGTTGCTGATCTTCGGGATCGGTTTCCCGAAAATGGGAGTGAACGGGGCAGCCTGGGCGACCGTCATTGCCGAAGGGATCGGCTCGCTGGTCGCCCTGGAGGTGTTGTTGCGCGGCCGCTCGCGGGTCCATGTCCGCCTGGCTGATTTTCGGGTCGATTGGGGAGCGATGGGGCGGATCCTCAGTATCGGGCTCCCCGCCTCGGTCCAGATGAGCCTGCGCGGCCTGATGGGGATCGCGCTGATCACCATCGTCGCCCGGTTCGGGATGGCGGCCGTAGCCGCCTACGGTGTTGTTCTGCGGATCAATATGATCGCGATGATGCCGGGCTTTGCGCTGGCGAACGCGGCGGGAACGCTGGTCGGCCAGAACCTGGGAGCAAAAAAACCGGAGCGGGCGGTCGCCTCGAGCTGGCTGGCGCTCGGTTATTATTTGTTGATCACTCTCCTGCTCGGCGTCCTCTTTTTTGTTTTCCCCGAACCGCTGATGCTGATCTTCAATGATCAAGCCGGGGTCGTGACGGTCGGAGTCGAGTTGCTCCGCTATACCGCCGTCGGGTTACCCTTTCTGGCGGTCGGCCTGGTCCTGGGGCGGGCGATCAACGGTTCGGGTGACAGTCTGCCGACCGCTTTTTTTACCCTGGTCGCCCTCTGGTTCGTCCAGGTCCCGCTTGCTTTTTACCTGGCCGGCAGGCTGGGGCTGACCGGGATCTGGGTCGCCATCCTGATCGCCCAGGTTGTTCTGGCGCTGCTTAACTACGGCTGGTTCCAGACCGGTTTCTGGCAGAGAAAAGCAAAAGAATCTTATTGATTGGCGAGCCGGCGGGGTTCCGCGTGAATTGACAAGAGCGCAAAACTGGGGCATACTGCCCTGAAAGACGATGAAAAAAATGTTTTGGCTTGCGCTTTTTTCACTGATCGCGATTGGCGGCGCGCTGGCGGCCGGCCCGCAAAAGACGCTCTATCACTACACCTCCAGCGGCGATACGCTGGCCAAGATCTCCATCAGGTATTACGGAACCGACACCTACGCCCGGCAACTGGCCGAGCGGAACGGCCTTCGGGAGACAAAGACCAGGCTAAGCAATAAAGTGATCAAAGTCCCGCCGCTTCAGACGTTAGCCCCCGAAGTTAGTCCCTCGACCAAGCCCGAGGCAGGCACTTCGGTCAGTTCAACTATCACCACCACTACTACTAGCACTACCTCTACCACGATCAGCGCGCCAGTTACTACGACCACCCTGGCTCCCGCTCCAGTGGAAAAGCAACGGGTCCATGACCAGATCATCTTCTACTCGCCGGAGCCGGGGGAGACGTTGCGGGAGGTTTCCGTTAAGTTTTACGGCACGGGTGATTACGGCGATCAACTGGGGAGTATCAACAGCGTGATGAATGCCGACTCTCCGCTCAGCGGTTTACTGATCCGGGTGCCACCGGTCACCGAGCTTGATCCGCGGGCCAAGCCGAACCTGGTCCCGCCCGGGTTATGATGCTGGCGAACAAGATTTCGGGTTGGTTAAAAGAACAGGTCACGGCAGCCGGGGCCCGGGGTTGCGTTGTTGGCCTCTCCGGCGGGATCGACTCGGCGGTTGTAGCACTCCTTTGCCAGAAAGCTTTCCCGGCCGAGACGCTGACCTTGCTCTTGCCGTGCCATAGCCTGGAAGCGGATATGGATTCCGCCCGCCGCTTGGCCGAACGGTTCCAGCTCAAATACATCGGGGTCGATCTTGGCGCCCCCTTTGACGCGCTCTGCCGCGCGCTGCCGGTTGAGCCGGGGGAAACCGGCCTGGCGGTCGCCAACATTAAACCGCGCCTGCGGATGATCACGCTCTACTATTACGCCCAAAAGCTCAACTATCTGGTGGTCGGGACCGGCAACCGATCGGAACTGGAAATGGGGTACTTCACAAAATACGGGGACGGCGGCGTTGACCTGCTGCCGCTCGGTAACCTGACCAAGAGTGAGGTCCGGGCGCTGGCGAAAGAGCTCGGCGTCCCCCAGGAGTATATTGAGAAGGCACCGAGCGCCGGGCTCTGGGCGGGACAGACCGACGAGGGTGAGATGGGGATCACCTACGAAGAACTGGATAAGATCCTGGCCGGTAAGGGCGGGGACAAGCAAAAGGAAAGGCTCGTTAACCAACGCCGCCGGGCCAGTGAACACAAACGCCGGTTGCCGCCGATCTTTACTCCCTAGCGGTTATACAGCTCTTCTTCGATCGCTTTCAGGTAAGCGGTGTGGTGTTCGCCCGATTCCATCTGGGTGATCGCGCCGAGCACCGCCATCGGGTCGGCGGCCTCTTCCATATGTTCTTCCACGCTCTTGAATTTGTAGTTGTAAGGGACGTAGAAAACGATCATCATTTTTGGTTTTCCTTCCCTGGTAATGAGTTCTGTCAGGTTAAAGACTTCGCCGCTGGCGTTGCTGACCTTGAAGTTGGGGAAGGGGCGCCCTTCGATATCGGAGACCCAGTCCCACCGGCGCGGTTTGGTGTTGGTTTTAAAGGATTCCTGCCCTTCCTCGACCACCCGCTTCAGTGATTCTTCCAGCGTGCGCAGGAAGCCGAGGTCGTGCACTTCGACCACTTTCTTGCCGGGAGCCAGAAAACCGGTGAAATCGACCAGCCCGTTCTTATCGGTCACGACCAGTTGATTGGTCATCAAACCTCTTTTATTGAGCCAGCTGACCAGCGCTTCGGGCGTGCCGGTCGGCTTCAGTTCCCGCCATTTGATCTGCGGGGTGTAATAGAAATCGATGTCGGGAAATTCGCTTTCGTCAAAGGTCGGATTTTTGGCCCCGATATGAAACCCGATTGTTCGTTGCGGCGCAAACGGCATAATTGCCGGGGCGGACAGGGCCAGCAGCAGGGAGAGCAGGAGCATTACAGCGGGGACGGTCTTTTTCATTGTTGCCACCTCGGACGTTATTATACACCAGAACTGCAGTTTAAGGACTAGACGGGGCTTGACAAATATGTAGATATTGTTACAATAATGTATTATGAGTACAATGCGTGATAATAAGGTGCTGGCTCTGACCGAGATCAGCGACGCGCTGGCGTCGGAACTGGACCTGGAAAAAGCCCTGTCGTCCATCCTGCGGATCTTTGCCGACCGGTTGGAGATGCAGCGCGGGACGATCACGCTGGTCGACCCGGCCAGCAATGAGCTGAGGATCGAGGTCGCCCACGGGCTATCGCGGGCCGAGGTCGAGCGCGGCCGGTACAAGATCGGCGAGGGGATCACGGGTAAGGTGGTTGAGACCGGACAGCCGATGGTCGTCAAAGATATCGAAGCGGAACCGCTTTTTCTCAACCGGACCCGGGCGCGCCAGGAGCTGAAGGAGCGGAAATTCGCTTTTCTCTGCGTCCCGATCAAGACTGGTAACAAGATCGTTGGTGGCCTGTCGGTCGATCACCTCTTCCGCGGCGACATCTCTTATGAAGAGGACATTAAGCTGCTGATGATCATCGCTTCCATGGTCGGGCAGGCGGTCCGGATCCGCCAGCTGGCGGAAGCGGATAAACAGGCGGTGGTCTGTGAGAACCTCAAGCTCAAACGGCAATTGCAGGGGAAGTACAAGTTCGGCAACATCATTTACAGCGCCAAGACCATGGAGACGATGCTGGAAGGAGCGCTTCAGGTCGCGGATACCCAGGCGACCGTGCTGATCCTGGGGGAGTCGGGGACCGGTAAAGAGCTGGTCGCTTCGGCGATCCATTATGCCAGCCCGCGGACCGATAAACCGTTCATTAAGGTAGCTTGCGCCGCACTGCCGGAAAATCTGCTGGAGTCGGAGCTGTTCGGTTACGAGCGGGGTGCTTTTACCGGCGCGGCCGAGCGCAAACCGGGGCGGTTTGAAATGGCGAGCGGCGGGACCCTTTTCCTCGACGAGATCGGTGACCTGTCGCTGCCGACGCAGGTCAAGCTGCTCCGGGTGCTGCAGGAAAAGGAATTTGAGCGGCTGGGCGGGACGCAGACCGTCAAGGTCGATGTCCGGGTGATCTGCGCTACCCACCGGAACCTGGAAACCCTGGTCAAGGAGAGAAAGTTTCGCGAAGATCTCTATTACCGGATCAACGTGTTTCCCGTTAATTTGCCCCCTCTGCGGGACCGGAAAGAGGATATCCCGCTGCTGGTCGATCACTTTATCCATAAATTCAAGCTGGAGAACAAAAAGAAGATCAAGGGGATAAACCGGGCGGCGCTGGACAGATTGATGGCCTACCGCTGGCCGGGGAACGTCCGGGAACTGGAAAACGTAATGGAGCGGGCGGTCGTCCTCTGCCTGAAAGAAGTCATTACCCCGGCCGAGCTCCCGGTCAATTTGCTCAAGGGCGAAGCGGAAAGTCCTCTCCCTGCTGAGGGGACCTCGCTGCCGGAGATCGTCGAAAGTATCGAAAAAAGCAAGATCGTTCAAGCCCTGGAGACGCATAAGACCCAGCGCCGGGCGGCCAAAGCCCTCGGTTTGACCGAACGGATGCTCGGTTATAAGATCCAGAAGTACAAGATCGCCTGGCAATAAAATTGCTGGAGGAGGGGTAAGGGGGGATCATGATGAAGAAGTTGACAATTTTGTTCCTGATCGGGTTTTTTGGGTTAGTACTGGTAAGTGGGGCCGGGGCGGTCGACGCGAATGTCGCTTATGTAAGTAAGTATATCTGGCGCGGGTATGACCTGAATGCCGGACAACCGGCGTTGCAGCCGGGAGTCACAGTGTCGCTCGGCCAATTGCCCCTGTCGCTTGGCTTTTGGGCTTCTTACAATATCGGGACCGTCACTAAACAGGAGATCACTGAGATCGACTACACCCTCGGTTTTTCACCCAAGCTGGGCGACGACTGGACGCATTACCTTTGCGCCTGTTTATATAATTTCCCACCAGTAACCGGCCCGGCGGCGAAAAGCACCGAATATTTCTATTATTTGACCGGGAACAGACTTCTTTTTACGCCGACCATGATGATCGCTTATGATAATGATCAGGGGAAAGGGGTTTATGTCAGTTTAACCGGCAAAAACTCTTTTGTGGTCGGGCCGTTGGCGGTTGACGGCTCTTTGACCGCCGGTTACGACGGCGGACAGCTGGGCGTGACCCCCGGTCTGAGCGATGCAACCCTGGCTTTATCGACCACAATCCCGGCGGGAGAGACAAAGATCACCCCGACGATCAGTTACACGGTGGTCGGCAAAGATTCCCGCCCGACAGGAGAGAACACTCTCTGGTTGAGCGTTAATCTGGCCGGAAGTTTGTAACTACATAATTGTTTGTTACTTGAGTAAAAGGGCTACAATATTGTAGCCCTTTTCTCTTGGCCGGCCCTGGTAATAAAATTGCTTTAACTCTGGCAGGAGGTGCGATAATGATAAATTCCGGTGATACGGCCTGGGTCCTGATCTCAACCGCGCTGGTCATTTTAATGACCCCGGCGGTCGGCTTCTTTTACGGTGGGATGGTCCGCAAAAAAAGTCTCCTTTCGACGGTGATGATGTGTTTCGCCTCCCTCTTCCTGATCAGCGTGCAGTGGGTGTTGGTCGGCTACACGCTCTCTTTTGGCCCGAGCAAAGCCGGGCTGATCGGCGGGCTGCAATGGTTGGGACTGATCGGGGTCGGGCAGGCGCCGAACCCTGATTATGCCGCCACGATCCCGGCCCTGGCGTTCATGCTCTTCCAGGCCGCTTTCGCGATCGTGACCCCGTCGCTGATCGTCGGCAGCTTTGTCGAGCGGATCAAGTTCGGCGCTTTCCTGATCTTTACCAGTCTCTGGTCGCTCCTGGTCTACTATCCGGTCGCCCACTGGGTTTGGGGGGTCGGCGGTTGGCTCCGGGCGCTCGGGGCGCTCGATTTTGCCGGCGGGACAGTGGTCCACGTTACCGCCGGATTTGCCGCCCTGGCGGTCGCCCTGGTGATCGGCAAACGGATCGGTTACGGTAAAGATAATATGGAGCCGAGCAATATTCCGCTGGTCGTGATCGGGGCTGTCTTGCTCTGGTTCGGCTGGTTCGGGTTCAACGGCGGGTCCGCTCTGGCCGCCAACGGTTTAGCGGTTTCCGCGGTCGTGGTGACCAATACCGCCGCCGCTGCCGCCGCTTTGGTCTGGATGGTCCTAAGCTGGCTCCACCGCCGGCCGAGCGTCCTCGGGGTGGCGACCGGCGCGGTCGTCGGTTTGGTCGCCATTACTCCCGCTTCCGGCTTCGTCGATCCTTTGTCGGCCCTGGCGATCGGCGGGATCGCTGCCGCCATCTCTTATTACATGATCGTCCTCCGAATGAAACTGCGGATCGACGAGTCGCTCGACGTCTTTGCCTGTCACGGGATGGGCGGGTTGTGGGGTTCGATCGCGACCGGGATCTTTGCCAGCCAAGCGATCAACGCCGCCGGCGCCGATGGATTGCTGTTCGGCAATCCCGGCCTGCTCTGGGTCCAGATCGTGACGGTCGCGGTGACGGCGGTCTTCTCGTTCATCGTCACTTATGCGCTGGCCACCCTGATCGATCTGATCGTCGGCCTGCGTGTCAGCGAGAACGAAGAGCTGGTCGGCCTTGATATTTCCCAACACGCGGAGGTGGCTTAATATGAAAAAGATCGAAGCGATCATCAGGAGCGAGAAACTGGACGATCTGCGCGAGAAACTTGATGCCAGCGGTTATACCGCTATGACCGTGACCGAGGTCAAGGGGCGGGGAGCGCAGAAAGGGATCCTGCTGGAGTGGCGAGTCGGCGAATATCGGGTGGAATTTATCCCCAAGGTCAAGGTTGAACTGGTCGTCAATGCTGAGACGGTCGACAAAGTGATCGAGATCATCTTGTCTGTTTGTTCGTCCGGCAAGGTCGGCGACGGTAAGATCTTTATCTCTTCGGTCGAAGAGGTCGTCCGGATCCGGACCGGCGAGCGTGGACAGAAAGCCCTTTAGCTGATAAAATCCCCTTAATGGCTGATATGCGGAGCGGCTTGTTACAGGCCGCCTCTCTCGGTGTGGAGATCGCCGTCGCTGTTTTCCTGGGAGCAGGAGGAGGCTACTGGCTTGACCGGCAATTCCGGACCGAGCCCTGGCTGATGGTGGTCGGGTTGCTGCTGGGTGCCGCTGCCGGCCTGTGGAATGCCTATAAGATCGCGATGAATAATGAGCGTCCTTGAACATTTAGAACAACAAACGATCATGCCGCTGGAGGTCGGCGGCGTGGACCTCTCGATCACCAACGGGGTGATCACCATCTGGCTTTCGGTTTTGCTGGTCTTCACTGTTTTTCTGACCGTCTCGCGCCGGTTGCAGCTCGTCCCCGGCAAAGCGCAGAGCCTGGCGGAAGTGGTCATTCTCTTTTTACGCGATGAGGTCGCCGGGCAGCTGCACCACGGCCGTGAGCGCTGGCTGCCGTTCATTATCGCAGTCTTCTCTTTTATCCTGGTAAACAATCTGCTCGGGCTGGTCCCCGGTCTGGCCAGCGCGACCGGCAATATCAACGTGACCGCCGCCCTGGCGGTCACCGTTTTTGTTGTGGTGCAGGCTGCCGGGGTTGCCCGGCATGGGGTGCTCGGGTACATCGGCTCGCTGGTCCCGCCCGGTCTGCCGCTGCCGATCGCTGTTTTCATGCTGCCGATCGAGATCGTCAGCCAGTTCGCCAAGCCGTTCTCGCTGGCGGTCCGGTTGTTCGCCAATATATTTGCCGGCCACGCTGTCATGTTGATGCTCCTGTCGCTGATCTTTTTCTTCAAGAGCTATCTGATCCTGCCGCTGCCGGTCCTGGGGAATACGGCGGTCCTGGTCTTTGAGGTCTTTGTTGCTTTTATCCAGGCTTATATTTTCACTTACCTGACGACCCTGTACATTGCGACGGCGGTCGAAGGGCATTAAAGCGAAAAAGGGAGGGGAAGTTTATGGATCCGAAAATTGTAGCGTTCTTTTCGGCGGGGATCGGGATGGCGGGAGCGGCGTGCGGGACGGCGATCGGGATCGGTTGGTTGGCTTCCAGGGCGATGGAAGGGATGGCCCGGCAGCCGGAAGCGGCCGGTAAGATCCAGACGGGGATGATCCTGGCGATCGCCTTTATCGAAGCGATCGCGCTGTACGCGCTCGTCGTCAGTCTGATCCTGGCGACCAAAGTCTAACAGCTGATGTTCGAGTTCGAACCCGGATTGTTCATCTGGACAGCTGTCTCCTTTGGCCTGCTGGTCCTGCTTTTATATAAGGTGGCGCTGCCGCCGCTGCTCGCTTTCCTGGCGCAGCGGGAACAGCAGATCGCCGATCAGCTGGCAGCGGCCGCGGCCGATCAGCAGCGCTCCGCCGAGCTGTTGGCTCAGCACAAGAAAGAACTGGCCGAGGTCCACCGCAAGGCGGAAGAGCTCCTGGCCCAGGCCAGGGATGAGGGACGAAAGACGAGGGACGAGATCATCGCTAAAGCGGGCGGAGAAGCCGGCCTGATCCTGGAGAAGGCCAAGCAGGACCTGGCGAGGGAGAAGAGCGCTGTACTGAGCGAGGCGAGAAAAGAGATAGTTGATCTGGTAACGGCGGCGGCCGGCAAAATTTTGCGGCAGAAACTGACCGCCGAACAGGACCGGGCGCTGATCGAGCGGAGTTTGCAGGAGAGCAGAGGATGAAAACGATCGATGCCGCCAAGTTGTACGAGCTGGCGGGTGAAAAAGCGGTCCCCCTGGAAGAGGAGCTCCATCTTTTGGCAGATAAGCTGCTGAAAAATCTGGAGCTGCGCCGTTTCCTGGCCGGCAATGCTCCGCTGACGGCCAAACGGGAGGTCATGAGCGAAGTCCTGCCCGACTCATCGCCGCTGCTCCGTCGCCTGCTCGATCTTCTTTTTCGCGAACGACTGGTCAATAAGCTCCCCTGGCTGGCCGAGCGCTATTCCGCGGTGATCTCGGAGCGGATCGGGGCGTGCTACGTAGAAGTCCGGCACGCCCATAAGCTCAGGGAGCAGGATAAGATCCAGATCTTTTCGCTGATCGAAGGCGGCTGCCGGGTCCGTTTTGTGGAGGACCGGACGGTGATCGGCGGGGTCAAGCTCCGCTGGCAGGATGGGCGTTATTTTGACACTTCACTGGCCGGCGACCTGCAGGAGTTAAAGGAGGCCTTACTTGTCTGAAGAACTGTCGGCAATAATCAGAAAACGGATCGAGGAGTTCAGCCCTAGGGCGCGGGTCGGCGAGGTCGGCCGCGTGGTGGAATCGCTCGACGGCATCGTCCGGATCGAAGGCTTATCGTCGGCGATGGCCGGCGAGATGGTCGAATTTTCCAATAAATATATGGGGATGGTCTTTAACCTGGAACGGGAAGATGTGCTGGCCGTTCTGCTTGGGCCGCACACTGCCGTTCGGGAAGGGGATACCGCAAAATCAACCGGTCGGGTCATGCAGGTCCCGGTCGGTGACGCGCTGATCGGCCGGGTCGTTGACGGCCTCGGCAATCCGATCGACGGGCTCGGCCCGATCAAGACCGATAAATTCCGTCCGGTCGAAAGGATCGCGCCGGGGGTCGTGGACCGGATGCCGGTCACCCAGCCGCTGCAGACCGGCTACAAGCTGATCGACGCGCTGATCCCGATCGGCCGCGGCCAGCGCGAGCTGATCATCGGCGACCGGTCGACCGGTAAGTCGGTGATGACGATCGACACGATCCTGAACCAGAAAGGCCAGAACGTGATCTGTGTTTATGTTGCCATCGGCCAGAAAGAATCGACGGTCGTCCAGTTCATTGAAACGCTCAAGGAGTACGGGGCGCTGGACTACACGATCGTCGTCACCGCCGGCGCTTCCGATCCGGCTTCGCTGCAGTACCTGGCCCCCTTTGCCGGCTGCGCCATAGCCGAAGAGTTCATGTTCTCCGGCCGCGACGCTTTGATCATCTACGACGATCTGACCAAACACGCTCAGGCCTACCGGATGATCTCGCTCCTGCTGCGCCGTCCACCCGGCCGGGAAGCGTACCCGGGCGACGTTTTTTACCTGCACGCGCGTCTGCTGGAGCGGGCCGCCAGGCTTAAGCCGGAGCTGGGGGGCGGTTCGCTGACCGCCTTGCCGTTGATCGAGACGCAGCTGGGCGACGTTACCGCCTATATTCCGACCAACGTCATCTCGATCACCGACGGCCAGATCTTTCTGGAAAATGACCTGTTCAACGCCGGCGTCCGGCCGGCGGTCAACGTCGGGATCTCCGTTTCCCGCGTCGGCGGCAAGGCGCAGGTCCCGGCGATGCGCAAGATCGCCGGCCGGCTCCGCCTCGACCTGGCGCAATACCGCGAGAAGCAGGCTTTTTCCCTTTTTGCGACCGAGGTCGATGAGGAGACCAAACGCCAGTTGACCCGCGGCGCCCTGATGGTCGAGATCCTGAAACAGGACAAGTACCAGCCGTTGCCGGTCGAGGACCAGGTTATCTCGATCTACGCCGCCACCCAGGGCTACATGGATACGGTCCCGGTCAGCCAGGCGGCCGATTTTGAAAAAAGAGTGATCGGCTTTATCCGCCGGACCGATCCGGAGCTCCTCCCGCTGCTCAAGGAGTTCGGCTCCGAAGCGGAAACCCGGCTGGGTAAGTTGATCCTGCAATTCAAGGAGACTTACGGTGTCACTCCTTAAATTCCGGCAACGGCTTCGGACGGTCAAGAGCCTTAACTCGATCTTTGCCGCGCTTCAGGTGGTGACGGTCGTGCGGACGAAAAAGGTCAAAGAACAGTACCACGGGATCGAACGATATCTGGAGCCGATGCGGGGGGTACTGAAGGGTCAAGGGTCAAGGGGCAAGGGTCAAGAAGAGGGAAAAGTTTTGGTTGTGATTACGGCCAATAGGGGATTGTGCGGGAATTTTAACAAGGCGGTCGTTGAGGCGGCCGGTAAGTTCCGGCAAGCTAACTCCGAGGCCAGGCTGGTCATCCTGGGCAAGACCGGGGCCAGTTTGCTCAGCAAGCGGGGCGAACAGCCCGTGTTGACCGATCATCATGCGGTGGAGAAACCGGTTTTCCGGAGTGCGGCCGCCCTGTTCCGGCAGGTCTACGCGCTGGGCGGCGACATCCACGTCGCTTACAACAGCTTTCAAAGCACGCTGGTGCAAAAACCGGTGGTGGCGGCGCTGGACGATCTCCCCCGGGACCGGGAACCGGTTGATTATCTGCTCGAGCCGGCCGGGATAGTTGACCAGCTCTATTATCATTATCTGGAAAGCCGGTTTTTTAAATTGATCCTGGAATCGCAGATGGGAGAGTTGAGCACCAGGCTGATCGTTCTGAAAGGAGCGGTCGATTCTTCCGACGATATGGCCCGCGACCTGAAGACGGCGATAAATAAAGCCCGGCAGGCGAATATCACCAGGGAACTGCTGGAGATCATCTCCGCCGCCGAGGCGGTAAGGGGCGTTTATGAATAAAGGGATGGTTGTGTCGGTGGTCGGGGCAGTGATCGAGGCGCAATTTCCGATCGACCAGGTGCCAAAGATCAGGAATGCCCTCCGGATCGAAGATCCGCCGGTCACGGCGGAGGTTTCCATGCTGCTGGAAGAGGGGATCGTCCGGGCGGTAGCGTTGCAGCCGACCGACGGCCTTCGCCGCGGCGCCACGGTCACTGATACCGGTTCACCGCTCAAAGTTCCGGTCGGTCCGCAGACGCTCGGCCGGGTCTTTAACGTCCTGGGGGAAACGATCGACGACGGCGGCGAGCTCGGTAAGACAGACCGAATGCCGATCCGCCGCGATCCGCCGCCGTTCGAGGACATTGTTTCCAAGGCTGAGCTCTTTGAGACCGGGATCAAGGTGATCGACCTGCTGGCCCCGTTCGTCAGAGGGGGGAAGACCGGTCTGTTCGGCGGTGCCGGCGTCGGTAAAACTGTCCTGATCACGGAGCTGATCCACAATATCGCGACCCAGCACAGCGGGATCTCGGTCTTTGGCGGGGTCGGCGAGCGGACCAGAGAGGGGAACGACCTCTGGCTGGAGATGAAGGAATCGGGGGTCATGAACAACACGGTGATGTGCTTCGGTCAGATGACCGAGCTCCCCGGCGCCCGCTTCATCGCCGGCAACTCCGCTCTGACCATGGCCGAATATTTCCGCGATGTCGAGGGGAAAGATGTTCTCTTTTTTGTCGATAATATCTTCCGCTTTGTGCAGGCCGGCTCCGAGGTTTCCACGCTGCTCGGCCGGATGCCGTCGGCGGTCGGTTACCAGCCGACCCTGGCAGCCGAGGTCGGCCGCTTTGAAGAACGGATCGTTTCGACCAAGAAGGGATCGATCACTTCGGTCCAGGCGGTCTACGTCCCGGCCGATGACATCACCGACCCGGCCGCGGCTGCGACCTTTGCCCATCTTGATTCGACCACCGTTCTCTCCCGCTCGCTGGTCGAAATGGGGATCTACCCGGCGGTCGATCCGCTCGCTTCGACCTCCCGGATCATGGACCCGCATATTCTGGGAGAAAAACATTACGCGACGGCGCGCGCCGTCCAAAAGATCCTGCAGCGGTATAAGGAGCTGCAGGACATCATTGCGATCCTTGGCGTCTCGGAGCTGCCGGAAGAGGACCAGCTCCTGGTCGCCCGGGCGCGCAAACTGCAGCGTTTTCTCTCCCAGCCGTTCTTCGTCTCGGAGCGCTTTACCCAGATCCCCGGCCGCTACGTCAAACTGGCCGAGACGATCGACGGCTTTGCCGAGATCGTCGCCGGCAAAGCCGACGATCTGCCGGAACAGGCGTTTTACATGGCCGGGTCGCTCGACGAGGTCAGAAAGAAGAAATGAAGGATTTTGCCCTGGAGATCAGGAGTGCCGAAAAAGCGCTTTTTCTGGGCCGGGTCATCTCCCTTGACGTTCCGGCCAGTGATGGCCGGCTCGGCGTCCTGGCTGACCATGCCCCGCTGGCGGCCGAACTCGCTCCTGGTGCACTGGTTTACAAGGACCCGGAAGGGACAGTCGCCCGGGTCGAGGGTGAGGGCGGTTTCTTGATCGTCAAGCAGAACAGCGCCAGCGTCCTGCTGGCTAACCCGGCCTGACGGCTAATTGCCTCCTTTTTAACCACATTATTGTCTAAAATATAGGCAGTATCTACATAATTGTATGATAACCCCTTGTTCCGGCTGGTAATAAAGTTGCTTCTACTCTGGCGTCCGGTCCCAATAATCTCATGATATAAGGAGAATGATCAGCATGGTAAAAACGGCAAGTCAGATCTTCGGGGAACTCACTTTCAACCGGCAGGTGATGAAGTCTAAGCTTAGCAAAGAGGTTTACGCTAAGTTAAGCGCTACCCTGGACAGTGGGGCTTCGCTGGACGAGACCATTGCCAGCGACGTAGCCCACGCGATGAAGGAGTGGGCGATCGAGAACGGCGCCACTCACTTTACCCACTGGTTCCAGCCGCAGCGCGGCGGCACAGCCGAAAAACACGATGCTTTCCTCAGCTACGGCAAGGATGGCGAAATGATCGAGCGGTTCAGCGCCAAACAGCTGATCCAGTCCGAGCCGGACGCTTCCAGTTTCCCCTCCGGCGGGATCAGATCGACTTTCGAAGCCCGGGGTTACACCGCCTGGGACCCGACCAGCCCGGCTTTTTTGCTGGAAGCGGGTGATACCAAGACGCTGGTCATCCCGACCGTTTATCTCTCCTGGACCGGCGAAGTGCTCGATCTCAAGACACCGCTCCTCCGTTCGATGAAAGCGCTGACCGAGTCGGTCAACAAGCTGCACAAAGCGCTGGGGAATAAACCGGTCAAGAAGGTCAGGGTTTACGGCGGCCCGGAACAGGAATACTTCCTGGTGTCCAAAGAGCTGTTCGATTCGCGGCCCGATCTACGAATTACCGGCCGGACCCTTTTTGGCGCCCCGCCGGCCAAAGGGCAGCAGCTGGAAGACCATTATTTCGGCGCGATCAAGGACAAGGTCATGATGTTCATGGAGGATTTTGATACTGAGCTCTACCGGCACGGGATCCCCTCTAAGACCCGGCATAACGAGGTTTCGCCCAACCAGTTTGAGATCGCGCCGCTTTACGAAGAAGTTAACCTCGCCATTGACCACAATTTGCAGTTGATGGAGATCATCAAGCGCGTAGCCGAGCGGCATAACCTGGTCGCGATCCTGTACGAAAAACCATTCGCCGGCGTCAACGGCTCGGGCAAACACTTTAACTGGTCGCTGGGCGACGACGAGACCAACTATCTGGAGCCGTCCGATTCGCCGATCAAGAACATCAACTTCCTGCTGACGCTCGGGGCGATCCTGATCGGCGTCAATAAGTTCGGCGGCTTGCTGCGCGCGGCGGTGGCCGACGCCGGCAACGACCACCGGCTCGGCGCCAATGAGGCGCCGCCGGCGATCATGTCGGTCTATCTGGGTGAATATCTGGCCGGTTTGATGGACGAGATCGAAGGGGTCGGCAGCAGCGTGACGGAAAAGAGCCTGGCTCACATTAACCTGGGGGTCAAGAACCTCCCCAAGGTGGCCAAGGACACGTCCGACCGGAACCGGACCTCGCCGGTCGCTTTTACCGGCAACAAATTCGAGTTCCGCGCCGTCGGTTCGTCCCAGAACTGCGCCGAAGCGGGAACCACCCTTAACCTGCTCGTCGCTTACGGTTATGACGAGATCGCCCGGCGGCTGACGGCCAAAAAGGGTAAGACGGTCGAAGAGAACGCGGTCCTGGTCATGAAAGATGTGCTCAAAGAGACCAAGCCGGTCCGTTTTGAAGGGAATAACTATTCAGCGGAGTGGCACAAAGAGGCCGAAAAGCGCGGTCTGCCCAACGCCAAGAACACTCCCGACGCGCTCGACCTGATGCTGGACAAAGAGTGCCTGGCGCTCTACGAGAAATATGGGGTGCTGGCCAAGCGCGAGCTCCATTCCAAAGTGGAGATCAAACAGGATGCTTACGTCAAGGTCAAGGATGTTGAATTCAAGTGTGCGCTCAATATCGCCCAGACCATGATCCTACCGGCCGTGGTCGAACAGATCTGTGCGCTGGGGGAGGCGGTCAAGGCGGCCGGTAAGACCGGCGCGCTTAATGCCGACCTGAAAGCGGCCAATGCTTTATACGGCGAGATCAGGGGAGCGATCAGGGGGATGGAAAAAGCGATCACCACCTGCGAAAAGGAAGACGACCTGGGGAAGAAAGCCAAATTGTACGCGCGGATCGGCGCCGGCGCCCTGGCCCAGCTGCGGGCCAGCGTCGACAAGGCCGAGACGATCGTTGCAGACGGGTACTGGCCAATGGCCAAGTATCAGGAGTTGCTGACCGTCCTGTAGTTTAGCGGAAAAGGGATCTGCCCGCCGACGGCGGACGGTCCCTTTTTCTTTGACCGGGCTTGCATAAATCTTAGGCAAGGAAGAGAATTATGGAACCTGAGATCACTGATCTGATGTTAACCGAAGAACGCGGCCATGTTTACCGGTTCCTGATCGAATCGGTTGAACGGCCGCTGCTTTTGAAAGTCCTCAGTTACACGGGCGGCAACCAGCTGGAGGCGGCCCGGATCCTGGGGATAAACCGGAACACGCTGCGGACAAAACTGAAAAGGCTGGGTATCCAGAAATGAAAGCACAGGGCCTATACTCTCCGGAATACGAGCACGACAGCTGCGGCGTCGGCTTTGTGGTCGACGTCAAGGGACGGGTGAACCACCAGATCGTGGAGCAGGGGCTGGAGATCCTGAAACGGCTGGCCCACCGCGGGGCGGTCGGGGCCGATCCCCAGACCGGCGACGGCGCCGGGATCATGATCCAGATCCCGCACGAATATTATTTAACCCAGCTCGATCTCCCCAAGCCGGGGGCGTACGGGACCGGCCTGGTCTTCCTGCCGCGGGAGAAAAAGGAGCGGGAAAAATGCAAGTCGCTGATCGCCGGCGCGGTCGCCCAGGCCGGCCAAAATCTGATCGGTTGGCGGACGGTCAGGGTCGATCATGCGGCGATCGGCCGGAGCGCCCGGGAAAGCGAACCGGTCATCGAACAGCTCTTTGTCCGCAAAGGAAGCAAGGTTAACACCCCGGCGGAATTCGAGCTCCGCCTGTATGAATTGCGCCGGACCATCGAGCGGACGATCAAGGCTGAAGGATTCTACCTGACCAACCTTTCTTCCCGCACGGTTATTTATAAAGGTTTGCTGATGGCCGATCAGGTGGAGAAATTCTATCCGGAGCTCCGGGAGCCGAAGGTGACCAGCGCGCTGGCCCTGGTTCATTCCCGCTACAGCACGAACACTTTTCCCGCCTGGAACCTGGCGCAGCCGTTCCGGCTGCTGGCGCACAACGGCGAGATCAATACGCTGCGCGGCAACGTCAACTGGCTGAAAGCCCGCGGCCTGGACGTTGTCCTGCCGGGCGGCAGCGATTCCGCCGCGCTCGATAATATTCTGGAGCTGCTGATCTTGTCCGGCCGCTCCCTGCCGCACGCACTGATGATGCTGGTCCCGCAGGCCTGGGAGCATGACCAGGCGATCAGCCCGAAATTGCAGGAGTTTTACCGTTTTCACGCCGGCTTCATGGAGCCGTGGGACGGCCCGGCCGCGCTGGCGGTGACCGATGGTATCCGGGTCGGCGCGGTCCTTGACCGGAACGGCCTGCGGCCGGCCCGTTACATTGTGACCGATCAAGACCTGGTCATTATGGCCTCGGAAGCCGGCGTGCTCGATATCCCGCCGGCGTCGATCGTTAAGTCCGGCCGGCTGGAACCGGGCAAGATCCTCTTTATCGACACGGAACAGGGGAAGATCATCGACAATGAGACGATCAAGCACGACCTGGCCGCGCAGCAGCCATACGGCGACTGGTTAAGTCGCCAGCAGCTCGACCTGGCCGCGCTCCCCCCGGCTGAGGGAGCGGCAAACCGGCAGGCGGACCTGACCAGCGCGCTCCAGGCGTTCGGTTATACCCGCGAAGATCTCCGGACGATAATTAAGCCGATGGCCGAGCAGGGGAAAGAACCGATCGGTTCGATGGGGAACGACACCCCCTTGGCCGTCCTCTCGAACAAACCGCAGCTTCTTTACAGCTATTTCCGCCAGCTGTTCGCCCAGGTGACCAACCCGCCGATCGACCCGATCCGCGAAGAGATCGTGATGAGCCTGGAGAGCTATCTGGGCGAGCAGCAGAATATCCTGCAGGAGACGCCGGAGCATTGCCGCCTGCTCCGTTTAGCGGAACCGATCCTGACCAACGAGCAGCTGGCAACGATCAGGCGGATCGATAAACCGGGCTTTAAGGTCAAAACGATCTCGCTCCTTTATGGGGTCAAGGGTCAGGGCGCAAGGGGCGTAGAAGCCGAGTTGGAGCGGGTTTGTCGGGAAGCGGAAGAGGCGATCAACGCCGGTTTTACTTTTCTCCTCCTGACCGATCGGGGAGTAGACAGCGAACACGCCGCGCTGCCGGCCTTGCTGGCGGTCGGCGGGGTCCACCATCATTTGATCAGCCAAGCGCTCCGGACCAAAGCGAGCATCATCCTGGAGAGCGGGGAGCCGCGTGAGGTCCATCATTTTGCCCTCCTTTTTGGCTACGGGGCCGACGCGGTCGATCCGTACCTGGCCTACGAGGCGATCGAACAACTGGTCGCTCAGGGGGAATTGACCATTGATGCGCCGCACGCTCTCCGGCATTTTCGGGTCGCGGTCCACCACGGTCTGGAAAAGGTCCTGTCCAAGATGGGGATCTCGACGCTCCGCAGTTACCGGGGTGCCCAGATCTTTGAGGCGGTGGGGATCGGCGCCGCCGTGATCGATCGTTGTTTTACCGGGACGGTTTCCCGCCTCGGCGGGATCGGTTTTGACGTGTTGACGGAAGAGGTCCGGCGCCGGCACCTGCAGGCGTATAATGACGGCCGGCTCCTGCCGTCCGGCGGGCTCTATCAGTGGCGGCGCGACGGCGAGTTCCACCTCTGGAATCCCGACAGCATTGCCGCTTTTCAGGACGCGGTCCGCCACGGCGATTACGCCCGTTTCCGGGAGTTTTCCCGGCTGATCGACGATCAGTCGGCCCAGCCGACGACGCTGCGCAGTCTGCTCAAGTTCAAGCCGGGCAAACCGGTCCCGCTGGAGCAGGTTGAGCCGGTCGCCGGCATCGTCAAACGTTTTGCGACCGGCGCGATGAGCTTTGGCTCGATCAGCCGGGGAGCGCACGAAGCCCTGGCCGTGGCGATGAACTTGCTGGGCGGCCGGTCGAACACCGGCGAGGGAGGCGAAGAGCCGGAACGCTTCCGCGACAACCGGCGGAGCGCGATCAAGCAGGTCGCTTCCGGCCGGTTCGGCGTCAATACCAATTATCTGATCAATGCCGACGAACTGCAGATCAAGATCGCGCAGGGGGCCAAGCCGGGCGAAGGGGGACAGCTCCCCGGTCACAAAGTGAGCGCGATCATCGCCCAAACCCGCTTCACGACTCCCGGGGTAACGCTGATCTCGCCGCCGCCGCACCACGATATTTATTCGATCGAGGACCTGGCCCAGCTGATCTTTGATCTCAAGAACGTCAACCCGCGCGCCCGGATCTCGGTCAAGCTGGTGTCCGAGGCCGGCGTTGGGACCGTGGCCGCCGGCGTCGCCAAAGGGCACGCCGACATGATCCTGATCTCCGGCGGCGACGGCGGGACCGGCGCGTCGCCGATCAGCTCGATCAGGCACGCCGGGCTGCCGTGGGAGCTTGGCCTGGCGGAAACCCACCAGACCCTGGTCCTGAACGATCTGCGCAGCCGGGTCCGCCTGCAGACCGACGGCCAGCTTCGGACCGGGCGTGACGTGGCGATCGCCGCCATGCTCGGCGCGGAGGAATACGGCTTTGCTACCGGGGCGCTGATCGCGCTCGGTTGCGTCATGCTCCGTCACTGCCACCTGAACAATTGTTCGGTCGGTGTGGCGACCCAGGACGAAGCGTGCGCCCGGCGGTTCGCCGGCAAACCGGAATATGTGGTCAATTTCCTCCGCTTCGTCGCCGAGGAACTGCGCGAGATCATGGCCGCGCTGGGGGTGAGGACGGTCGATGAACTGATCGGCCGGACCGATCTCCTGGAAGTGAACAGCGCGATCCTCCCCTGGAAAGCCAAAGAACTGGATTACAGCCGGATCCTCTGGCGCGCGGCGCCGCAACGCTGCGAGGTGAAACAGGACCACGGGATCGACCGGGTGCTCGACCGGCGGTTGATCGAGGTCTGCCGGCCGGCGCTGGAAAAGGGGAGCGGGGTCAAAAGCAAGTTCGCCATCAAGAACTCGGACCGGACGACCGGCGCGATGCTGGCGGGCGAAGTCTGCCGCCGTTACGGCGAACATGGTTTGCCGGCCGACACGATCTGGCTGAAGTTCGGCGGCGTCGCCGGCCAGAGTTTTGGCGCCTGGTTGGCCAGAGGGATGACTTTTGAGCTGTTCGGCCTGGCCAACGACTATGTCGGCAAGGGGTTATCGGGCGGCAAGATCATCGTCCACGGCTGGCGCGAGAACGATGTGGCGATCGGCAACACTACTTTTTACGGCGCGATCGCCGGCGAGGCGTATATCCGGGGACGGGCGGGAGAACGCTTTTGCATCCGGAACTCCGGTCTCAACGCCGTGGTGGAAGGGGTCGGTGATCACGGCTGTGAATATATGACCGGCGGCCGGGTAGTGGTACTGGGACCGACCGGCCGGAATTTTGCCGCCGGCATGTCCGGCGGGATCGCTTATGTTTATGACCAGGCGGGCGACTTTGCCGGGCGCTGCAACCAGGGGATGGTCGCGCTCGAGGGGTTGGAACCGGAGGACGAGCGGACGATCATCAAATTATTAAACGAACATGCCGCGCTGACCGGCAGCCGGATCGCCAGGGATATTCTGGACGATTTTGGCCGGGAGAAACGGCGCTTCGTTAAAGTAATGCCGGTCGAGTACCGCCGGCTGCTGCTCGAATCGGCGATGGACGAAGAAGAACTCGATCTATTGGGGGTCTCCGATGGGTAATCCGCACGGGTTTTTAAAGATCAAACGGAGCAAGACCGATTACCGCCCGGCCTGCGAGCGGGTCAAGGACTTTGCCCCGGTCGCCGCTCCCCGCGCCGAAGGAGTCACGCGCGAACAGACCTCCCGCTGTATGGATTGCGGCACCCCGTTCTGTCACTGGGGTTGCCCGCTCGGCAACTTCATTCCGGAATGGAACGATCTGACCGCTAATCTCCACTGGGAACGGGCGCTCGACTTGCTGCAGGCGACCAACAACCTGCCGGAGGTGACCGGCCGGGTCTGTCCGGCGCTCTGCGAGTTCGCTTGTGTCCTGGGGATCAACGACGACCCGGTCACCATCCGCGAGAACGAACTGGCGATCGTCGAATACGGTTTTGCCCACGGCCTGATCAAGCCGCAACCGCCCGCCGTCCGGACCGGGAAAAAAGTGGCGGTCGTCGGTTCCGGTCCGGCCGGCTTGGCCTGCGCCGCCCAATTGAACCGGGCCGGGCACCTGGTCACCGTTTACGAAAAAGCGGACAAGATCGGCGGCTTAATGCGCTACGGCATACCGGAGTTCAAACTGGAAAAGAGCGTGCTCGACCGGCGTCAGGCGTTGTGGACGGCAGAAGGGGTCGTTTTTAAATGCGGCGTCAATATCGGCGTCGACCGGACCGTAGCGGAGCTGCAGCGCGAACATGACGCGGTCGTTCTGGCCGGCGGTTCACGGGTGCCGCGCGACCTGAAAGTGCCGGGCCGGGAGCTGGCCGGCATCCATTTTGCCCTGGAGTATCTGACCCAGCCGAATCCGCTCGACGCGCGGGGGAAAAAGGTCGTAGTGATCGGCGGCGGTGATACCGGCGCCGACTGCGTCGGCACCGCTCACCGCCAGGGAGCGGCCTGCGTTGTTCAGATCGAACTGCTGCCGGAGCCGCCCAGGGAGCGGCCGGCCGGTCAGCCGTGGCCGAAATATCCGTTTATTTTCAAGACCTCGACCAGCCACGAAGAGGGTGGGGAGCGGCGCTGGTCGATCACGACCAAAGAATTTAAAGGTCAAAAGGAAAAAGTAAATAGTCTTGTATGCGCCCGGGTTGATTCGAGCTTAAAAGAGGTCCCGGGAACAGATCTGACGATCGAGGCTGATCTGGTCTTGTTGGCGTTGGGCTTCCTGCATCCGGAGCCGATCAACGGGTTAATGGTCGAATTAGACCAGCGGGGAAATTTTAAGACCGACCAGAACTATATGACTTCGGTCAAAGGGATCTTTGCCGCCGGCGACATGCGGCGCGGCCAGTCGCTGATCGTCTGGGCGCTTGATGAAGGGCGCCGGGCAGCCGCGGCAGTCAACCGGTATCTGGCGGTTACTTGAGCAGCGACCTGATCAGCGACTCGACCTCGGTCGGTTTGGGGAGCGGGAGAGTGCCGCTCGCCGCGACCGGTGCTTCCACCCCGATCCCGACCACGCTGGAACGGAATTTCCCTCTTAATTCGTAAGGGATGCTGGTTTTACCGGCGGCGATCGCGTTCGCCAGATCGGTCGCCACGGCAAAAACCTTGACCAGATCGATCCGGGAGACGATCTGGAACGTCGCTTGGCCGGTCGCCCCGACTTCGATCGATGAAGACCGCCCGGTGCTGAATTCCCGTCCGTTAACGACCAGCGTGTAATCGATCACGCCGTTTAGCGCGATCGGGTTGCTGTTCTTGATCGAAAATTTTGAGGTGGCCTGGAGTTCCTGAAAGGAGAGCGGGGTGACATTGGTCTCCTGGTGGTCGATCTGCGGCGGATTAAGCGAGACACAACCGGTCAGGGCAAATGCGGCCAGCACACCAACGGCAACCAAGATGATCTTTTTCATTTTTGACACTCCTTTAATAAGATCTTTAAGGCCGCCACCGGCAGCCCGACCACATTATCATAGTCGCCGTCGATCCGGTCAATGAACGTTGCCTCGATCTCCTGAATGCCGTAGGCACCCGCTTTATCGAGCGGGCGGCCGGTCGCTACGTAAGCGGCGATCGTGCCGGCGCCGACTTTTTTCATCCGGACCGTGGTGGTGACAAAAGTAGCGCCGACCCGTTTGCCAACTACCGCCAGGCCGGTGATGACCCGGTGGGTGTGGCCGGTCAGCGCGCGGAGCATCCGGACTGCGTCCCGGTTATCGCGCGGTTTGCCCAGGATCTTTTGGCCGAGGACGACGATCGTGTCGGCCCCGATCACCGTCGCCCGGGGGTGGCGGCAGGAAACCTCGAGCGCTTTGGCCAGCGCCGCTTTGACCGCAAAGGCTTCGGGGGTCTGGGCTCTGACCGCGCTCTCGTCGACCCGGCTGGGGACCACGGTAAAGGTCTGGAGGAGCTTTTGCAGCAATAATTTGCGCCGCGGCGAAGCCGAGGCGAGGATGTATCTCATTAAACGATTATATGATAAAATTCTGGCTAATGAAAGAACGGTTTTTGGCCATCCGTCAGGTCTTGCTGCAGATCCTGGTCCTGAACTGGCTGGTAGCGGTCCTGAAGATCGTCGTCGGCATCCTGTTTAACGTCATGTCGATGGTGGCCGACGGTTTCCACTCTTTCTCCGACGGGACCAGTAATATCATCGGCCTGGTCGGGATCACCCTGGCTTCCCGGCCCAAAGACGAAGACCACCCCTACGGGCACAAAAAGATCGAAACTTTTACCGCCCTGGGGATCGCCGCGCTCCTGCTGCTGGTCTGTTACGAGATCAGCCGGGCCGCTTTGAACCGTTTTTTTGCTCCGGTCGCGCCGGACGCCGGTCCTCTGACCTTTATCGTCATGGCGGTTACTCTGGCGGTCAATGGCTGGGTCGTCTACTACGAGCGGCGGCGGGGAGCAGAGCTGAAGAGCCCGATCCTGGCGGCCGATGCTCTCCATACCCGGACCGATATTTTTGTATCCCTGCTGGTTGTCTTTTCCCTGATCAGCGTCCGGCTCGGTTATCCGCTGATCGATCTGCTGGCCTCACTGGTCATTATCGTGATCATTATAATGACCGCCGCCCAGATCATTCGGCAGGTGTTTGACGTCCTGGTCGACCGGGCAGCGGTCGACCATAAAATGATCGAGGGGCTGCTTTTGGCCCATCCAGCGGTCAAACTGTGCCACAAGGTCAGGAGCCGCGGGCCGGAGGACGACATGCATATCGACCTGCACATCAGCGTCGATCCGGCGATGAGCGTCGACGCTTCGCATCAGCTGTCACACGATCTGCAGCAGGAGATCAAAGCCAATATCCCGGGGATCACCGATGTGATCATCCATATCGAACCGAGCCACCGTTTAAAATAAAGTGAAATCCGCTTGCATTAATGGTGAAGATAGGGTAGGATAGAAGAGTCGAAGTTAATGGTTTAGATTCAAAGTGACTGCATCTTTTGATCAGGTGTCCCCGCAACGGGTCCCCATCCATTAAACCAGCAGAAAAATCTAATAAAGGAGAAAGTACACATGAAGAGCATATTCGTAGGCAATTTGCCCTGGTCGACCACTGACGAAGATCTGAAAACGAAGTTTTCGGAATTCGGCAACGTGATCTCGGCCCGGGTCGTTTCCGACAAGTTCACGGGCAAGTCCCGCGGCTTCGGATTTGTTGACATGGAAGACGCGGATGCCGATAAGGCCATTGCCGGGATGACCGGTTTCAAATGGGGCGACCGTGAGCTGACTGTTAACGAAGCCAAGCCCAAGTCGGAAGGCGGCGGCCGCGACCGCGGTCCCCGGCGCGATTTCAACCGGTTCTAATAAAAAGGATCGTTGATCAACAAGAGGCCCTGGTGCAAACCAGGGCCTTTTTGTATATAATATGGGCGCGTAAGGAGGTTATTATGAAATATGTTCGGTTGCTCCTTTCCCTGGGCGTCTGTTTTGGTGCCGCCGCTTTTGGCTCGGCCGCGACGATGCCGCAGATCGCGACCTGGTATGCCGCTTTGCAAAAACCGTTCTTTAGTCCGCCGAACTGGATCTTTGGCCCGGTCTGGACGCTTCTCTACGCCATGATGGCGGTCGCCGCCTGGCTGGTCTGGGAAAAGGGGTGGGACAAAAAAGGAGTTAAATTCGCCCTGCTGGCTTTCGGCGAACAGCTGGCGTTAAATGTCCTCTGGTCATTCTTGTTCTTTGCCTGGCACAGTTTATGGGGCGCCTATCTGGGGATCATTGTTCTCTGGGCGTTGATCCTGCTGACGATCATCAGGTTCCGCCGGCTCGATCAGGCCGCGGCCTGGTTATTAGTTCCCTATATCCTGTGGGTTAGCTTTGCCTCGTTCCTCAATCTGGCGATCGCGTTACTGAACTGAGCGGGTCGCGATCAGGTCGACCCCCAGACAGAGCAGGTCTTTGATAACGACCTCGCCAACGGCGACCGGGTGGGTCAAGCGGGCGCCGGAGATCAACGCCATCGCTTCGAGCAGTCGGGCTTTCGGGATCGGTTTATCGGTCCGGACCGGAACGAGCTTAAGGTCGAGCCCCTCGGTCAGGACGGTCGTTGTTAATATCCTCATGGGACTCTCGATCTCCTGCCGGCCGTAAGCCAGCCCTTTTTCACACTGATTACCGGTCAGGCTGATCACCCGTCCGCCTTCTTCATTGATCTCAAGTTGGCATCCTTTGGGACACTCAATGCAGGTCATTTTTCTAAGCATTTTTCAGGTACTCCGCTGCCGCTTCGCCGGCTTTCTGACTATCCCGGGTGACATTATCGACCAGGTCATAGACCTTGAGCGAGTTGCCGCAAACGAACAGACCGGGGAGGTTCGGCTTGGCCGGGTCGGGCGATCCGGCCTGCTCGATCAGTTCGTTCTCGGGGATCAAGCCGACCGACACCAGCACCGTATCACAGGTCAGCTCAAAGGTCTCTTTGGTCTCATTGTTCTCGACGGTCACTTTCTCGACCCGGTCCCGGCCGTGGATCAGTGCGACCCGGTGGTTAAGGTAGAGCGGGATCTGAAAATCCTCCAGGCACTGAACGACGTTGCGGACCAGGCCGCGCGACTCTTTTTGGATCTCCACGACCGCCTTGACCCTGGCCCCTTCCAGGGTGAAACGGCGCGCCATGATCAGGCCGATGTCGCCCGAACCGATGACGACGATCTCTTTCCCGGGGAGCCAACCTTCGATGTTGACCATCTTCTGGGCCAGGCCGGCGGGAAAGATCCCGGCCGGACGGGTGCCGGCGATATGGATCATCTCGCGCGTCCGCTCCCGGCAGCCGGTCGCCATGATCAGCGCTCTGGGCTGGAGAGTGACCATCCCACCCGGCTTTAGATAGGTCAGTTCCCTGTCGGCGGTCAGCCTAACGACGAACGACCGGAGGCTGACTTCGATCTCCTGGGCCGCCGCAACTTGTTTAATAAAGCGGTCGGCGTACTCCGGACCGGTCAGGTCGGTTTTAAAGTGATGGAGACCGAAGCCGGGGTGGATGCATTGGTTAAGGATGCCGCCCAGATACTGATCGCGCTCGATCAGCAGGATATCCTTTACTCCCGCTTGATAGGCGGCTAAAGCGGCAGCCATTCCCGCAGGTCCGCCTCCAACTATCACTAAATCCCTTTGTTCCACGTTCTACTCTCTACTTTCCACGATCACATTAGAGCCGGGGCCGCGTTTGGTGATCTCGGTCGGTTTCAATTTCAGCTCCTCGATCATGATCTTCATTATCCGGGTGGTGCAAAAGCCGCCGTGGCAGCGACCCGCCTGGGCTCTGGTCCGGAACTTGATCCCGTCGAGCGTCCGCGCCCCTCTTTTGATGGCGTCGCGCACCTCTCTGGCCGAGACCATTTCACAACGGCAGACGATCTCACCGTAGGTCGGGTCTTGTTCCAGCAGAAAGGGGAGATGGGTCACGGGTAACGAGAACAGATGGGTGGTCTTGGGCCGGTAATGCTGAAAACTGAGTTTGCGATGCGGCCAGAGACCGTGTTTTTTCAGCAATTCGACGACCAGCAGGGCGATCGCCGGGCCGGCCGTCAGGCCGGGGGATTGAATGCCGGCAACGGTGATCAGCCCGGGGACCTTGGCTTCGTGGCGAATGATAAAGTCCTTGCCGGCGACCGGCCGCAGGCCGGCGAAGTAAGCAATAATATCGTTCTCGCTGAGTGAGGGGACAAGTTGTCTGGTCGCCGCCAGGACTTTTTGCAATCCGGCGTCGGAGGTTGACCGGTCCTCTTTATCGGCGACCTCTTCAGCGGTCGGTCCGATCATCGGGTTGCCGTCCGACGTTTTGATGACCAGTATTCCTTTGGTCGTTGGGGTGGGGAGGGGAAAGATGATATGGTTGACCAGATGCTCGCGCTTTTTATCGAGCAGGAATTCTTCCCCTTTGCGCGGTTTGATCGTCAGATCGTCAATGCCGGCCAGTCTGGCGACCTCGTCGGCATACAGGCCGGCGCAATTTATGACAAAGCGAGCCCGGAAAGTGACCTCGGAACCTGAGACTGAACGTCTCGGTTCCTCGGTCCTGGAAACCGAGACGTTTAGTCTCCGGTTTCCAGGTTCTGGTGTAATACCGGTAACTTTGTGGCCGAGGAAGATCTTGACGCCGTTGCGGGCGGCATTCTCGGCCAGAGCATAGACCCAGCGGTAGGGGGAGATGATCCCGGCGGTCGGCGCGTAGAGAGCGGCGAGGGCGTCGGGATTGAGGTTCGGTTCGTGCTCGCGCAGCCAGGCGCGCTCGACGATCCGCAGGCGGGGGACGCCGAGCCGCTCCCCTTCCGCTTTGATCTGCTGCAGCCGCGGCCGGTCTGCCTCGTTAAAGATGACGATCAGTTCGCCGACTTCCTTAAAATCGACGCCGAGCTCTTTGGCGATCTCCCGGGTCAGCAGATTCCCCAGCACGCAAAACTTTCCTTTGAGCGAGTCGGGCGGGTTTTGGGTGCCGGGGTGGATGATGCCGGAGTTCGACTTGGAAACGCCGAAGGCGAGCTCAGTTTCTTTCTCCAGGAGAGCGATCTTGAGCCGGTAACGGGAGAGTTCGCGGGCGATCGCCGCGCCCGTCACCCCGCCGCCGATGATCAGGACGTCGTACATGAGCGGATGGCTTTCTGCCAGCCCAGGTAGAGCTCGGCGGAGGATCTTTTTGACCGGAAGACCCTGTCGACCGACCAGAAACGCTTGATCTCGGCGCTATTTCGCCAGAAACCGACCGCCAGGCCCGCCAGGTAAGCGGCGCCGAGCGAGGTTGTTTCGATTATTTTCGGCCGCAGTATATTTATTCCAAGTGTATCCGCCTGGAACTGGCAGAGGAAGTTATTGGCGACGGCGCCGCCGTCGACTTTGAGCTCATTGATCTGCAAACCGGACTCTTTTCTCATGGTGTCGAGGACATCTTTGGTTGAATAACACATTGACTCGAGGGCGGCGCGGACGAGATGGTTCTTGTTGGCCCCGCGAGTTAAACCGACGATCGTCCCGCGGGCATGCTGGTTCCAGTAGGGGGCGCCGAGACCGACGAATGCCGGAACAAAGTAGACGCCGCCGTTGTCCTTGACGCTTTGCGCCATCTTTTCCGAATCAGCCGATCTTTTCAACAGACCGAGCTGGTCGCGGAGCCACTGGATCGCCGCACCGGCGATAAAGATCGAACCTTCCAGGGCGTAGGCGACTTTGCCTTCCGGTCCGCAGGCGAGGGTGGTGATCAAACCGTGCCGGGAATTGACCCGTTTCCGGCCGGTATTAAGCAGGATGAACGCGCCGGTCCCGTAGGTGTTCTTGATCTCTCCCGGTTCAAAGCAGGTTTGGCCAAACAGCGCAGCCTGCTGGTCGCCGGCGATCCCGGTGATCGGGATCCCGGCCGGCAGTTTGCCGATCTTCACGCTCTCGCCAAATTCGCCGGACGAAGGGAGCACTTTGGGCAGCATCGTCGCCGGAATATTGAACAACTTGAGCAGATCTTTATCCCAGGCTAGTTTTTCAATATTATAAAGCATCGTTCGCGAAGCATTGGTGTAGTCTGTGGCGTGACTCCTCCCACCAGTCAACTTCCATAATATCCAGGAATCAGTGGTCCCAAATACCACATTTTTGACTTTTGACTTTTGACTTTTTACTTTTGTGAGTATCCACTCGATCTTCGTGGCCGAGAAATACGCGTCGATCGGTAGGCCGGTCTTTTTTCTGATCGAACCGGCCAAACCCCACTTCCTTTTCAACTGGTCGCAGCGCTCCGCTGTCCGCCGGCATTGCCAGACGATGGCGTTATGGACCGGTTTCCCGGTTGTTCTATCCCAGACGACCGTTGTCTCCCTTTGGTTGGTTATCCCGATCGCGGCGATGGAGGTGGGGGGGACTTTAGACAAGACCTTCTGGACAGTAGCGTACACACTTTGCCAGATCTCTTCCGGTTTATGCTCGACCCAGCCCGGTTTAGGAAAATATTGCGGAAATTCCTGGTAAGCGCTGGCGATCTGGCGGCCGCGCCGGTCGTAAACGATCGCCCGGCTACCCGTGGTCCCCTGATCGATCGCCAGAATGAAGCGCTTCAAAGACGCGGCTCCAGCCAGGCCAGCAGATCGGCGTAGACTTTTTCCCGCTCGAGATCGATGTACAGGGCGTGGCTCATGGCCGGATACTCGATCAGCTTTTTGTCGGCAGTGGCCAATTGGCCGAAAGTCCTTTTAGCGGCCGGGGTCGAGATCATCGCGTCCTGGCCGGAGACCTGCATCAGGACCGGGAGCCGGAATTGTTTGGCCCGGGCGGCGGCATTGATCTGGGCAAAGAGGGTGTTAATAAGCAGTTTGGCGCTAGCGTAGCGGTATTCGTCGGGATTATTATCCATTACTTGCCGGTAAGCCAGGTCGCGGGTACACATCGCGGCGGTGAAAGGCATCTTGTACTGGTGCCGGGGATCGATGACGAAGAAAAAGGGGAGGGTCAGGTAATCGACCAAGCTAAATTTCATCGCGTTGGCAAAAGCGGGCGACATCAGGACGAGGCCGGCCAGGCCGGCCGGTTCGCGGGCAGCCGCCTGGAAAGCGATCAGGGCGCCCAGACTTTCGCCGATCAAATAGATCTTTTTACCGGGATGGGCCTGCTCGGCCGCTTGGCGGAGTTGGCGCAGGTCCTGCAAGTAGGTGGCGAAGGAATTGATATGGCCGCGCGGCCGGTCCGGTGTTTGGCCAAAGCCTTTTAATTCGAGCGCGTAACAGGTGAAGCCGCGGGCGGCGAAATAGTCGGCGAAAAAGTTCCAGCGGGCGGAGTGCGCACCGAGGCCGTGGACCAGGAGGAGGACAGCCTTAGTTTGCGGCGCCGGCCAGTGGCGGTACAGTACATCGCTCTTTTCCAACCGCTGCAATTCCACGGTATAATGATATTATGCTTTCTCCGCTTTTGCAATCGTGCTCCCTTTGCGGTCACCGCTGTGGGATCAATCGGGTCAAGGGTCTTAGGGGCAAGTGCCAAGGGGGAATCAACCCTGTTGTTGCTTCTTATTGCGTCCACCGCGGTGAAGAGCCGATGATCTCTGGTAGGCGAGGGTCGGGGACGATATTTTTTGCTAACTGCTGCCTCTCTTGTGTGTATTGTCAGAATTACGAGATAAGCCAAAGTCGAGGGACTGACAGGGAACTGAGGGAGGAGCAGGGAGTAGCACGGATAATGCTGGCGTTGCAGGAGCAAGGGGTCCACAACATCAACCTGGTATCGCCGACGCATTACGGGGTGCAACTGGCCGAAGCGATCCGCTCGGCTAAACGACAGGGGTTAACCGTGCCGGTCGTTTACAATACCGGCGGTTACGATACGGTCGAACTCTTGCGTGAACTGGCCGGGCTGGTCGATATTTATTTGCCCGACTTCAAGTACTGGACAGATGAGCCGGCGGTTAAATATTCCGGCGCGGAGAATTATCCCGAAGTAACCCGGCAGGGGATCGCCGAAATGTTCCGCCAGGTCGGCAATATCGAGCTCGATCATGAGGGAGTAGCCAGGAAGGGAGTTTTGGTCCGGCATCTGGTTTTGCCCAACAATTTGGCGGAGAGTGAAAAAGTGTTGGCGTTTCTGGCGGCCCTCTCCAAAAAGCTCTGGATCAGTCTGATGGCCCAGTATAATCCGCAGCACCAGGCGGCCGCTTACCCGGAGATTTCGCGACCGCTCCGCCCGGCGGAATATCAAGCGGCGGTCAGCGCGGCAGAAGCATTGGGATTGGAAAATGTTTACCTGCAGGAACTGGCGAGCAGCGAGCTCTTTCTCCCTGATTTCAAAAAAGACGACCCCTTTAAATAGTGTAGGCGCGGTAGACTTGTTCTGATTTGATCAGCTGAAAACGAATGCCGGGTATTACCAGCCCGTTCAGCAGGGTGAACGGGGGTTCGTTTCGGTAGAGGGTCTTGATCGGGGACGAGACGGCAAAAGTCTTGTTGCCGTCCTCCAGTTTAACATTGATCAGAGAGCGGACCAGTGTCGAGGCGACTCCGCCGCTCCGGTCGACCACGCTGGCAAAATAGAGAATATCCGGTTTCAGCCGCGCTGCCGGCAGACCGAAATAATAGACTCCTCTTTCTTCATGCGGGATTACCTCCAGCCACCGTTTGGCCGTCCACTGCTGCGGACCGCCGAGGGCGTAGTACAGCCGGACGCTCTTGACCCCGGCGCGGCTGTTCACTTTGACCGGAATGATCACTCTGCTCTCGCCTTTATGGATCGGGGTCAGCAGCTCGATCGCGGGGAAGTCCGCCCGGGCGTTTTTCAACTTCAGATCGAACCAGGCGAGGGCGGGATCGGACGAAGAGGCGAGAAAACGGTGCCGGAGATTGGGGATCAGGTAATACGCTTTTTCCCCCGGGACATGCTCAAAGCTTTTCTGGAAGGTGGTCAGGTAATAACAGTGATCGTTGGTCCCCGTCACGAACAGGATCGGCGCGTGCTGGGTCGGCAAAAAATTCTTCGGGTCAAGATAATCGTTCCAGCGCTGTTTTTCTTCTGCCGGCATCTGGCTGAACCAATCCTGCCAGGTGCACCCTTCGGGAATAAAGCCGGCGCCGAAGATGTTGACCGCCGCTTTCAGCCGTTTATCCTGTCCGTTGGTCAGCAGGGTCAGGACCCCGCCCCAGGAGAGTCCGATCATCCCGATCCGGTCGGGGTCGACCTCCGGCCGGGTCGCCAAAAAGGTGATGCCGTAGCGGGCGGCCGCCACCGCGTGGACCAGGTAGTTATAACTCGGGTCCGGTTGGGTGCAGAGCAGATTGACGACATCCATGTTCGGGCCGGTCGATCGCGACCCTTGCCGCTGCTCTCCCTTGCCGGGGAGGTCGATCGAGAGAACGGCATAGCCGCGCCGCGCCCATTCGGCCGATTTAATCAAACTGGCGCTCCCGCCGCCGCCGTGGGAGAGGAGGATCGCGGGCAGTTTGGCTTTGGTTTTCAGTGGTTGGCAATAGTAACCGAAGATCCGGACCGGCTGGCGGTTGTAGGAGCGGCTGTAATAATAGATCTCTTGAACCTTGACGCCGGGCTTCTGGTAGGAGCGGAGCAGCTGGAAATTAACTTCATTGGTGGGGACGTCCCAGAGTTGTTTGAGTGCTTCCTGATCGACCGCGCCTACGGCGGAGGATAAGAAGAGGACCAGGACCAGCGCCGCGCGTAGATGATGCATGACTTGCCGTATTATAACATATGGTATACTTGAGCCGTATGAAGTACGCTGCTCCCCGCGGGACCCGGGATATTCTGCCGGCTGACAGCCCTCTCTGGCAGCTGGTGGAGAACGTCTGTCGTCATTATTTCACCCTCTATAACTACCGGGAGATCCGGACCCCCCTTTTTGAATCGACCGAGCTATTTACCCGTTCGATCGGCGATTCGACCGATATCGTTAAAAAAGAGATGTACACTTTCCCCGACCGGAAAGGGCGGAGCCTGACGCTGCGGCCGGAGGCGACTGCCGCGGTGGTCCGCGCCGGTCTGGAGAATAACCTGATCACGGCTGACTCCCTGACCAAACTTTATTATCTCGGGCCGATGTTCCGTTACGAGCGGCCGCAGGCGGGCCGGCAGCGCCAATTTCATCAGGCCGGGGCCGAAGTCTTCGGCTCCAGCGATCCGCTGCTCGATGCCGAAGTGATCAAGCTCTGCGTTGATCTTTTTAAGGCGCTCGGCCTCAAGGAGCTGGAGGTCAGTCTCAACTCAGTCGGCTGCCGCAACTGCCAGCCGGCCTACAGAACGGCGGTCCAGCAGTATTTTCGTCAGCACGCTAAGGCACTGTGCGCCGATTGTCAGGCGCGGCTATTGACCAATCCGCTTCGGATCCTCGATTGCAAGGAAGGATCCTGCCAGTCGTTCATCGAAAAAGCCCCGGCTGCCCTCGACCATCTCGATCAGGAATGTCGCGCCCACTTTGACAAACTGGTCGGCTGGCTGGATGCCTGGCAGGTTAAATATCGGGTCAACAGCCGGTTAGTCCGGGGCCTTGATTACTATACCAAAACAGCATTCGAAGTTGTTTCCAGGCAACTGGGGGCGCAGAACGCGCTCTGCGGCGGCGGCCGGTACGATAACCTGGTCGAGGAGTTGGGCGGAAAGCCGACTCCGGCGATCGGTTTTGCCATTGGGCTGGAGCGCCTGATCGAAGTAATGAACAAGCTTAATCTCGAACGCCCGGCGGAGGGGCCGGAGCTTTTTATTGCCACGATCGGCGACGCGGCCAGGCAGGTCGGCGTTCAATTGCTGGCGGAGGCGCGGAGCAAAGGGGTCAGCGCTGACCTCGATTACCTCGGCAAGTCGCTTAAAGCCCAGCTGAAGGCGGCGGACCGGATCAAGGCGGCCCACGTTTACATCATCGGCGACGAGGAACTGAAGAAAAAGACCGGTCTGCTCAAAAATATGGCTACGGCCGAGCAGAAAGAGGTCCCCTTTGACCAGCTTCTTGCCCAGTCCGACCATTCCTGTGGCTGCGGCGACGACTGCCGCTGCGAATGAAAGAAGCATCCTTTTATCAACCGCTTGCCGATTTAAAAGTCCGCTGTGAACTCTGTCCCCACAATTGCCTGATCGCTGACGGCCGGCGCGGTATTTGCGGCGTCAGGGAAAACCGCCAGGGGACGCTCTACAGTCTGGTCTACGGCCGGGTCGTTGCCGCGGCGATCGATCCGATCGAAAAAAAACCGCTCTACCACTTTCTCCCCGGGACAAAAACCTATTCGATCGCGACCGTTGGCTGCAATTTCCGCTGTGATTTCTGCCAGAACTGGGAGATCTCTCAGATCCGATCGAAGGACGAGGGACGAAAGACAAAGGACGAGAAGCCGGAAGATGTCGTGGCAGCGGCGCAGGAGAACAGCTGCCCCAGTATCTCTTATACCTACACGGAGCCGACGATCTACTTTGAGTTCGCTTATGACTGCGCGAAGTTGGCCAGGGAGAGCGGGCTGAAAAATATCTTTGTGACCAACGGGTACATGAATCCGCCGGTCGTGGAGGCGATCGTCCCGTATCTTGACGCCGCCAACATTGATCTGAAGTCGTTCCGGGAAGAGTTTTACCATAAATATTGCGGCGGGAAACTGGCCCCGGTGCTGGAGACGATCAGGTTAATGAAGCAAAAAGGGGTCTGGGTCGAATTGACCACGCTGATCATCCCCGGCCTGAATGATTCCGACGCGGAACTGGCGGAGATCGCCGGCTTTATCGTTAAGGAGGTCGGGGCGGATACGCCCTGGCACGTTTCAGCTTTTCGCCCTACATATAAGATGATCGACCGACCGCCGACCCCGGTCGAAACGGTCCTGCGCGCGCAAGCGATCGGTCTTAAAGCGGGGCTGAAACACGTTCACCCGGGGAATGTCCGGTTGCCCGGCTCAGGGGTGGGGCGCTAAACCCTTGTACCCTTCCAGCAGGAACATTTTGAAGTTATTGGTAATGTAGTCTTCGACCAAATAGAGCCTGACGCTCGGCAATTCCCTGATCATTGCGAAATTGGCGGCCGCTTTCTCTTCGAAAAACGGATTATCGTCGCCGTAATATAGAACATTTTCTCCCTTTTTAACCTCAGGGATCCCCCAGAGCTCGTATTGTTTCTCTCCCCAGGGCTGACCGACCTTCATGGCGCCGGTCGCCAGATAGGTTTGGCGGCCGGTGTAAAACTCGAGCAGAGCGGCGGCCACGTTGGTTTTGGCGAATAATTTGTACTCGGCGGGAACGATCCGGGCTAATTGCCGGTTCCGGGCATAGTCGCCCTGGTGGAGCAGAACGCCGGGCGAGACGAAGAAGAGGACCACCAGGACCAGTCCGGTAAAAAGACCGATCCAGGTGAGGAACTTTTTCAATGATTTATCGGTTTCCAGCAGATAATTGACCGTTAACGGTAAGGCCGCCAGGTAGCCGATCGACGGCCAGTGAGCCCAGACCTTGATCTTGAGCGGGAGGAGAAGAAAGAGGAGCAGGAGCGGGGCCGAGAAAGAGTAGAGTAATTTGGTCTCCGTTGATCGCTTTCGGGCAAATTGAAAAACGTTGTAAAGAGAGAAGAGGAGGAACGGCGTAAAGTGGACGAGCTGGTCGGCCAGGAAGGGGAGCAGATTCCTCCCCCAGATCTCGCCGCTAAGCTTGCTGCCGTGAAAGGTGAAAGAAATCCAGCTGTGCTGCGCGTTCCAGATCAGGACGGGGGAGAAGCAAAGGGCAGTCAGCAGCAAGCAGAGATAAGGCTCACGGCGTTTAAGCCAGAAACGGTTCTCCGGAGAGAGCCAGAAGAAGATCAAAAGCGAGGGCCAGAAGAGGAACATTGTGTACTTGCAGAGGGTGCCGAGGCCGACCGCGACCGCCAGCCAATACCACCAAAAGGGCTGCCGGGTTTTAACGATCTTGACCAGCAGCCAGAGAGCGGCGACCCAGCAGAGCGCGAGCGGCAGTTCGATGAACTGGGTCAGCCAGACCACGACAAAGTGGGGCAGGATCTGGAACAGGACGACCGACCAGAAAGCGACCCGTTCGTCGAATAATTCACGGGCGATCCGGTATAGCCCCAGGCTGACCAGCAGGGTGATCAGCACTACGCCGAGCCGCAGCGTCAGGAGGTTGGCGGTCCCGAACGTGGTCAAATAGTTGACCAGCGCGACCAGCGGCGGATGATCGACGTAGGAGAGCGCCAGATGCTTGGACCAGAGCCAGTAATACGCTTCGTCGGCGGTCAGCGGGAAAAGCAGGGCCAGGCCGAGCCGGATAACCGACGCGATCAGCAAAAATAGATAGATGTTCATTATTCTTATTATAAAGGAAAAAATGTTATAATAACATCCCGTGCCGACTGAATTTACAGCGTTGTCGATCATACTGCCGGTCATTAATGAAACCACTCTGCTTGAGCGGACGGTGGAGATCATCATGGCCGATTGCCGGGCCGACATCCACGAGCTGATCATCGTGGTCTGCGCCAAAACGACCCCCGAAAGCCTGGCCGTCTGCAACCGGCTTCAGGCGAAATACGGCGAACGGGTCAAACTGCTGACGCAACAGCGGCCGTTCCTGGGCGGCGCGATGCGCGACGCTTTTGCCTTTGCCTCCGGCAGCCACGTTTTGATGATGGCCAGTGATATGGAGACCCCGCCGGATAAGGTCAAAGACTTCATTGCTGCCGCCAAACAACACCCTGAAATGATCATCACCGGCTCGCGCTGGATCGCCGGCGGCGGTTTTCAGGAGTACAGCGGCCTCAAATTCTTATTGAATTATGTTTTTCAGAAACTATTTTCCCTTTTATACTGGACCAGGCTGACCGACATGACCTACGGCTACCGGTTGTTCCCGACCGCGCTGGTCCAGTCGATCCGCTGGGAAGAGTTGCGGCATCCTTTTCTGCTGGAGACGATCATCAAACCGCTCCGCCTGGGCGTTAAAGCGCTTGAGGTCCCGACCCGGTGGCAGGCGCGGAGCGAAGGGGAGACCCAAAACACTTTCTGGCGAAATTTTGAGTATTTCCGGATCGGACTAAAAACACGTTTTTACCGAAAGGAGCAGATCCTGGCATGAAAAAAGTGATCGTCACGACCACGATCAATCCGCCGACCGAGGCGATCCAAAAATTTGACGCGCTCAAGGACTGGACGCTGGTGGTGATCGGCGACCTGAAGACCCCCAAGGATTACAAACTGCAGCGAGGGATATACGTTACGCCGGAAGAGCAGGAGAAATACGACCGGCCGCTCTCGGAGGCGATCGGCTGGCGCTGCATTCAGCGTCGCAACTTTGGCCTCCTCTGGGCCCACGACCTGAAGGCGGACATCGTGGCGGTGATCGACGACGATAACATCCCCTACGACGGCTGGGGGGAAAAGCTCCTCCTCGGGGCCGAAACCGAGGCTAATTATTACGAGACCGACCTGCCGGCGTTCGATCCGGTCGGCGCGACGAACGAAAGCCGGCTCTGGCATCGCGGGTATCCGCTCCAACTGGTGCCGCGGCGCGACTACGGCCGGAAGATGAAAAAACGGCTGACCTTTGATGTCCAGGCCGATTTTTGGGACGGCGATCCCGACATCGACGCCGTCTGCCGGATGATCTACCGGCCGGAGTGCAAGTTCGATCCGGCCTGTTTCCCCATCGCGGCTAACAAGCTGGCGCCGTTCAACTCCCAGAATACGATCATGCGCGGCGCGCTCCTGAAAGATTATTTCCTCTTTCCCCACGTCGGCCGGATGGATGATATCTGGGCGGCCTATTACGTTCAGGCGCGGGGGGCGCGGGTCGTCTTTAACAAGGCTTCGGTCTACCAGCAGCGGAACGAGCACGACCTGGTGGTCGATATGAAGAAAGAGTACGTCGGCTACGAGAATAATCTGGAGATCGTCAACAAGCTGCCGGCCGATCCGGACCAGCTGCTCAATTATCTGCCCGCTCAGTCGCAGGAAGCGTTCCAATTGTACCGGAGGCACTTTAATGCGTAAGGTCCTGGTCACCGGCGGGGCCGGTTTCGTTGGCCGGCATGTGGTCGCCCGCTTGCTGGCGCTGGGGGACGAGGTCCATTGTGTCGATCAGGTCGTCCCTTTAACCGGGGGCTTGCTGCCGGAGCACTGGCCGCTCTGTTCGCCGCGCGACTACAAAAACTTCCATTTTTATCATGAGGACTGCCGCGCTTACTTCCAGCGGGTCAACGACACCGATTTTGATTACGCTTTTCACCTGGCGGCGATGGTCGGCGGACGGGAGATGATCGAGAATAATCCGCTGGCGGTCGCCGACGACCTGTCGATCGACGCCGAATACTGGCAGTGGGCGGTCAAGGCCAAACCGAAAAAATCGCTCTGCTTCAGCTCCAGTGCCGCGTACCCGATCAAGTACCAGCGGGAAAAAGGGTATCAGCTCCTCAAGGAAGAGATGATCTCGTTCAACGACGACATCGGCATGCCCGACATGTCGTACGGTTGGGCCAAGTTGACCTGCGAATATCTGGCCAAATTAGCCTACGAAAAACACGGGCTCAAGTCAGTTGTTTACCGGCCGTTCTCCGGCTACGGTGAGGACCAGGATGACCATTACCCGTTCCCGGCGATCTGCAAACGGGTCCTGGCCAATCGCGGTAAGCCGCTGATCACTGTCTGGGGGACTGGGCGGCAGATGCGCGATTTTATCCATATCGAGGATTGCGTTTCGGGGATCCTTAAGACGATGGACCGGATCGACGATGCCGGGGCGATCAACCTGACGACCGGGATCTACACCAGTTTTATCGATTTTGCCAAACTAGCGGCGCAGCTTTGCGGTTATCAGCCCGAAGTTCGTGGCACCTCTGACAAACCGGAAGGGGTCTTTGCCCGGGCCGGCGATCCGACCAAACTGAACAAATTGGGTTTCCAATATACGATCGATTTCCGCCAGGGGATCGAACGGGCGTTAAAACTTTACCAGGCTTGAATAGCTGTCTTGGGCCAGGGCTTTCCCCGCTTTAAGACCAAGTTTCTGCCAGCTCTCCGTATCGCTTAACAGCACCGCTTTCCCTTTGGCCAATTCGCGCTGGAGTTCGCTTTGTTCCCAGAAATAACGATCGGCCGGGCCGGCCATAAAGTCGACCCAGAAGAGGTCGGGACTGTAGAAGAGCTTCCGGTCAGGCGGCCGGTAGATATAGAACTTCCGGCCTTGCGCTTCCTCGGCCTTGATCAAGGTCGGCCAGCTGACATCGGGATTAAAAGCGTCGGCGATCGGTTTGGTATTATAGAAGAGCACAGCGTAGGCGGTTACGATTAAACCGTAAGTCAGCACGAACTTCCCTGCTTGCGGCCGCCAAAAGTAGAGGGTTAACGGGACCAGAGCGACGGTGAAGAGCGCGAAGGGGAAAATTACATCGGCCAGACTGAAACCATCCTGATTAACCGGTTTGGTAATACCGGTAATAAGAATTAAGCAAAAAATAATTAAGAAAAACAAGCTCCAGGCGACTTCTAACCGGAAACCGCGACGTTCAGTCGCAGGTTTCCAGGAAAGCCTGGCCAGTCTGATGCCGGCCAGGATGGCCAGCGGCGGGACCAGGACGGTAAAGGTCCGCAGGTCGTTCTGGCGGTAGAAAAAGAGGAGAAAAAGGAGATTCGACCAGAACCAGATATTACAGAAAGTGTTTAGGTTGGCTTTTTGCCAGCGGAGCTTGAGCGTCGAAAAGAATAACGGCGTCCAGGGGAAGATGGTGATCAGCAGAAAGCCGAAGACCGACGGGTAAAAACCGAAGCCGGTGTAGCTGGTGTTGTATTTGCTTTCGATCGTAATCGCCTTTAAATAGGGGATGAACTGGCCGCCCAGAGGGATCCGCTGCAGGGCGAGGACGCCGCCGACCAGGGCCAGAAAGAGGACGGCGTTCAGTAATGAGTAACGCCGTGCCTGCCGGCAGGCAGGGGTAACGAGAAGGGCCAGCAGCTTTTTGCGGGCCGGGGGATTAAAGAGGAGCAAGAACAGTCCAGTTAGGGCCGGCAAGAGGAGCCCGAAGCCGCTTTTGACCAGGAAACCGGCGGCCAGGGAGAGGGTGAAAGGGACGAGGGACGAGGGCCGGTTATTTTTCAAGTAGTCGTAAAGCGATAAGTGCGCGGTCATGACAAAGAGCGTCAGCAGCACGTCGAGTTTCGGCGCGCGGGAGTAGACGACGAGACAAAGGCTGGTCGCCGCCAGCAGGGTTGCGTTCAAGGCGAGCTTTCGGCCGGCCAGTTTTACCAGCGACCAGTAGAGCAAGCCGAGCAGCAGGGCGTAATAGAGGACATTCGGAATATGAACGTTCAGCTCGCTGACCCCGAATAACTTCAGCGGCCAGGCGAGGAGCCAGATGCCGAGCGGCGGTTTATCCAGGAAAGAGGCGGGATCGCCGGGGGTAACGAACTGGGCCAGCCACATGTTGTGGACGACCGCGTTCTTAGCCGCCAGCGCGTAGAGCGCGGCGTCGTCATTCTGCAGCGGATTGCGGGGGAGGGTCAGAAAAGATAGTGCGAGAAAAGCGATCAAGATATAGAAAAGCGCTCGCCTGTTCATTTTGCCGTCATTTTACTTTATTTGTCCCGACTATTCAATTATAATGCCCGGTATTATGGTCGGCATGAAAGCGCTCCTGGTGATCGTCGCGACCGTTTCCGGTTTCAAGCTCTGGGCGGCAACGCTTTTTCCGATCACCTGCGACGAAGCCTATTACTGGCTCTGGCAGCAGCATCTCGCCCTCTCTTACGTCGACCATCCGCCGTTGATCGCCTGGTTCAATAAATTCGTCGGTCTGTTCGGGGAATACGATCTCTTCCATTATCGTTTGGCCGGGCTGATCGTCGCCCTGATCGCCACATATTTTATCTACGCTACCGGCAAAACCTTGTTTGACCGGAAGATCGGAACGCTGGCGGCGATCTTCTTTCAGCTCGTCCCTCACTACATCATAGTCTGGCTGACGGTGACGATCGACAATCTGCTGGCGCTCTGGTGGATCATCGCGCTCTATTGTCTGGCCCGGATCAGTAAAATGGGGCGGGGGCGGGACTGGCTCTGGCTGGGGCTGGCTTTCGGATTGGGCCTGCTGAGCAAATACACGATGGCCTTTTTCCTGCTGCCGCTCCTCTGCTGGCTCTTGTTGCCGGAAAACCGGCCCTGGTTCCGGCGAGCGGAACCGTGGCTTGGACTTGGTCTGAGCGTTATTGTTTTTCTGCCGGTCCTGATCTGGAATTACCAGCATCATTGGCTCTCGTTCACTTTTCATACTTCCCGGTTGGGGCGGACCGATTTCGTCAATAATTTCTTGAGCCTCCTGGCCGATCAGCTGGTCCATTTTACGCCGTTCCTCCTGCTGGGATTGCTGATCTACAGCCGGCCGCTCTGGCAGAAAAGCCGGCTGCTTTGGCTTTTTGCGCTTGTTCCGCTGGCTGTTTTTACCGGCTTTACCGCTCTGATCCGGGTCTGGGCGCATTGGGTCATCGTTTACCAGTTTGCGGCGCTGATCGGGGTGGCGCTGCTGGCCGCCCACCGGGAACAGGTCGCTCGCCGAATGGTGATCAGTCTGGTCGTGTTCGCACTGCTGGCGGTCACGCTGATCCTGGCCGGATCCGCGACGATCCTGCCGCGGCAGGACGCTTACCGGCAGAATTACAAATTAGCGGCGGCCTTTGCCTCGGTCCCGCTGACAACGCCGATCATTACCCCTTTTCTGGGGAGTTCGTCGCAGTTGACCTTTTACGCCCGGCGGCAAACCTATATGGCGGACGGTGTTTTAAAATTGGAAGAGAACGGTTTCGGGAAGCGGCAATATATGATGTGGGGATATCCCGACTTGAAACCGGGTGACGATGTTATCTATTACGGGCCGGATGACCAGCCGACCAGGGTGCTCCTCCAAAAATACTTCCGCCGGGTCGAGGTCGCGCCGCGCCTGAAACTGGCCGTGATCGAAAGCTATCTTGACGTGCTGGTCCCCTACGACTGCCGGGGACTTAAGGGAGCTGTCCGCCTCTAAAGCCGGTACAGTGGAAGATCGTCAGTTTGGTCGGGATGTCCGCGTCTTTGGTGAAGAGGCGCCGCTCTTTTTCGGTGACAACCCGTTGAAAGACCCGGTGTAAACCGGCCTCGATCTCCGTTGTCCTTTCGCGGGTAAAATAAATGATGTTGTCACCGGGCCGGACCGGTGCCGTTCCCCAGGCTTCCGCCTCTTTCAGCTTGCCGGGCACCGGGTAGACCTTTACCTGGCCGTGAAAAGAGACCAGCCCGAACGTTCCGATGTCATCGGCCAGATAATAAGTTCTCCCTTTTACCGGCGTCGACTGCCGGATAAACCGGGCGAACTCCCGGTTAACGGTCAGCTCTTTCCCCCGCAAGGCCGGCGGGGTCGGGTAGAGGAAAAGATAGTAAACAAAACCCAGGCTGTTGACCAAAAGCGCAAAACCGACAATTGTCCAGCTGACCCATCTTTTAGCTTTGCCCGACTCGATAATTGCCGGCAGGTAAGCGGTAGCCGGCCAATGGCCGCCGACCATGGCGAGCGGACTGAGCAGCAGGAACGGGAGGAAGACGACCGCGGCAAAGATTGAACGCAAGGAAACCTGCGAATGAACTTCGCGGTTTCCTTGCTTCTGGGAACCGAGACGTTTAGTCTCAGGTTCCCAGAAGCGCCTGAATACGAGGCCGACGGTCATGATAAAGATCGGCGGGGTGTAGAGGAGCATTTGCAGGCCGAAGAAATTCAGCAGATTATCGGCGAGCCGCAGACCGGCGCCGGTCCGCACTTTGCTTCCCCAGTAAATAAAAGGGGAGAGGGGGCTGGTCAGATACCAGATGAGCGAGGGGAGAACGACCGCCAGGGCGATCAGCACCCCAAGATAAGGTTCCTTCCGGCTGAACCAGTGGCGCTGTTCCCGGTCCAACAGGCAAAAAGCGACTGTGGCCAGGAAAAATAGCGCCATGATATGGTCGCTCAGCAGCCCGAGCCCGGCGCTTAAGCCGAGCCAGTACCAATAATGACCGTGGCCGCTCCTGACCAGCCTGACCAGCAGATAAAAACTCCAGCTCCAACAGAGAAAGAGGAGCGTCTGGGGAACGAGAAACATTCCGCCGCCAAAGAAGGTCGGCAGCAAATTGAAAATAATGGCCGCGCGGCGGCCGGCCCGTTCATCGGCTAACTCCTTGCCGGTCAGATAGACCAGCCAGGAGATGAGGAGAACAGCGGCGATCGCCCCGAAACGGAGCGCCAAAAAATTATGGCCGAAGAGCGCGGTCAGAATAAAGATAACGTAGGCGATCATTGGCGGGTGAGCCGTGTAGGCGAAGTCGAGATGCCGGCTCCAGACCCAGTAGAACGACTCGTCACCGATCAGCGGAAAATGCGGGGCGATGGCGAGCTTAAAGAGCGTGATGGCGGCCAGGAAAACGGCGAAATACATGTTAAAATTATAGCACATGGCCAAAATATTGATCGTTAAGATCGGGGCGATCGGTGACGTTTTGCGGACGACCTCGTTCCTGCCGGGGCTGGCCGAAAAGTATGAACCGGCGCAGATCGACTGGCTTACTTCCGCCTCGAGCCGGGAGCTGCTGGAAGGGAATCCCTATCTCCGACAGGTCTACACCTGGGAAGAGCACGACCGGCTGAGCGGTTACGACCTGGTGATCGGGTTGGAAGACGAGAAAGATGTTTGCCGGTTCGTCAGCGGCGTTGGCGCCGACCGGACCATCGGCGCTTATCTTGATCAGGGCCGGGTGACCTATACTCCTTCCGCCTGGTTTGACATGTCGGTGATCTCGCGCTTTGGTCTGGAACGGGCCAACGAACTGAAAAAGAGCAACCGGAAAACTTATCAGGCGCACCTGGCCGACCTGCTGGGCATTCCGGTCTCACCCTACGTCTTCCGGCTTTTACCCGACGAAGTCGAGTACGGCCGCCGGGCGCTGCGCGACCTGGGGATCGGCCAGAACGAGCGGGTGGTCGGCATCAACACCGGGGCAGGGAAGCGGTGGCCGCAGAAAAGCTGGGGAGTGGAACAGACGATCGAGCTGGTCAAGCGGCTGGAAAAAAAACTCGGCGTTGTTTCGCTCATTCTGGGGGGGCACGATGAGCGGGAACGGAACCGCCTGATCGCCCGGGAGACCGGCATGCCCGACGGCGGGCTCCATTCGCTCCGCGGTTTCGCGGCCCTGGTTGGCCAGTGCCAGGCTCTGTTGTCGAGCGATAGCCTGGCGATGCATTTTGGGATCGCCACGGGACGCCGGCTGGTCGTATTATTTGGCCCAACCTCGGCGGCCGAGATCGAGCTCTACGGTTTGGGGACTAAAATAAGCGCCCCGCTCGATTGTCTGGTCTGCTACAAAAAACAGTGCGAGCTAAAACCGAACTGCATGGATAGCCTGGCGGTCGAGACCGTCTATGAGTCGCTCCGCTCGCTGATCACCGCCCGATAGATCCGGTCAAGACGGGCGGCCACCGCCTCGAAACTGAAATTAGCCCGGATATTCGCGACGATCCGCTCGCTGGAAAAACTGCCGTAATGGTCGAGCATTTTGGCCAGCGCTTGGATCAGCGCCCCCGGCTGGTCGGGAGGGAAGAGAATCCCCATTGCCGGTGAGATGAATTCCGGCAGCGGGTCGATCCGCCGGGCCACGACCGGTTTGCCGCAGGCCAGCGCTTCGATAAAAACGCAGCCGAACGTTTCCAGCGTGGTCGGCAGGACAAAAAGATCGCACCCTTTCATGAAAGCGGCCACCGTGGCCTTATTTTGCTGGCCGTGAAAACGGACCGACCCCCCCAGGCCGAGTTTGGCCGTCAGCTCCTCAAGTTTGCGCCGCTCGCCTCCGTCCCCGACGATATCCAGGGTAAAATCGGTCCGGCTTTTCCGGAGTTCCCCCAGGGCCAGCAGGAGCTGATCGATCGCTTTTTCCCGGCGCAAGACCGAAACGGTCAGGATCTTTTTCGGCCGGTTGCCATTGGCTGGCTTTTCTGCCGGAGGGGCAAAGAGTCCGGTGTCCACCACGTTGGGCACCACTTCCAGCCTGGCGGCCGGGGCATAGCAGAGGAGATGGCGCCGCAGGTGTTCGCTGACCGGCAAGATCCGGGCAAAACGGGGGAAAACCCGTTTGGCCAGCCAGTTATATTCAACGGTCAGTGCCTGCCGGTCAATGAATTCGGTCGAATGTTCGGCCAGTACGGCCGGGCAGGCAGCGAGTTGACCGATCCGGAGGGCGGCCGGCGCCGCTTTAAAGACATGGGCATGGACGATGTCGGGCTGGAAAGAGGGGCGGACCAATCGTTTAAAAAGCCGCACGGTCCACCAGTTGGTCAACGCGTCCTCAAGTATGCCGGGGAGGGGGAGGAAATTCCAGTACTTGGCCTTGATGATCTGCAGGCGGCCGCGATCTTCGCGCTCAACCGCGACGATCCCGGCCGGTTTTTTCCGCACCGGATAGACAAAGAGAACGGTAACGTTGTGCTGAAGAGCGACCGCTTTGGCGAACTCTTCGACAAAAACGCCCGCTTTTTCGTTGATCTCAGAGGGGAGCCATTTGGTGATAAAGAGAACGTTCAGCCGTTTATCAGCCACCGGCGTTCAGCTCCCGGACGGCCAGCTCAGCGATCCTTGGCACGCCGCCCCATTGCGGTTTGCTCGCCTTGCCGAGCGCGGCCATGGCCGCCAACCGGGATTCGTTGTGCAGCAGCTCGTCGATCTGCCGGACTTTTTCCTCTTCGTCGCCGGTCAGGATCTCCATGGAGCGGCCGGTGATCTTTTGGATCTCCTGCCAGCGGCGCAAGGTTGTTTGGGCGCCGCTCCCCGGAAAAGAGACGACCGGCGTCCCGAAGGCGACCGCCTGCTCGTTGGCGATCCCGGCCAGGCCGATGATCAGCTTGGAGCGGAGACAGACGTCGGCAAATTTCCCTTCGGCGATCAACGCCGCGGCGCCGCTCCGGTTAACCAGCCGATCGCCCTGCAACTCCCAGCCGGGGTAGTTAAATTTGGACCGATCGAGCGTTGAAGCGAGCAGACCGGTAACTTTCTGGTCCAGTTCATAAAGCCGCGCCAGCAGGCTGAGGCAGAGGCCGAGGTTGGCGTAAGCCTCCTCGCGCGTGCCGGGGAGGAGGCCGATAACGGTCGCGTCGGCCGGCAGGGCGAACTGCGCGCCGGTCACCGGGAGATAATCCATTACCCAGCTGCCGAGATAGTGAGCTGGCAAACCTTGCTGGCGCAGGTAGTCGGCGGTTTCCTGGTCCTGGACGACGATCTGCCGGCAGTAGCGCCGCATCAGCCAGAGTTCCAGCGGATAGTAGCCGGCGATCTTGACCGATTTCGGCCCGTCGACAAAGAGGAGCGGCCGGCGGGCAAACAGCCCGCAGAGGGCGACGAGATAAGCGTCGCCGACGGCGACGACCAGATCGGCATTTTTGGCCGCCCGCCGCAGGCGGCTGATCTGCCGCGCGGTCAGCAGTAAAAGTCCGGCAAAAATGTCGCGCCACAGATACCGGAGCCCTTCTTTCGCAAAGCCGCCGCTGGGCAGGAGCTGCTTCAGTCCCAGCTGGGGGATCCCGGCCCGGTCGTAAGCCTTGCCCAGGCCGACCAGCGGGAGCGCTTTGACCTCGTATTCCGACCGCAAACCGGTGCCGATCGCCGCCGCCGCCAGGTCTTCCGCGTGGCCGTTGCTGACGAGCAGGACGGTTTTCTTGGTCCGGTAATGCGGCAGCAGATCACCGGTGACGGCGATCCAGAATATCTGGAGGAAAGCGATCAGCTTTTCCCGGTAGGCGGGGATAAAGGCGGGGATGATCACCAGCAGGGCGGAGAGGACCATGCTCAATGCCAGCAGCCAGCGGTAGAGTTGGTAGATCGGCCAGCCGTAATGCTTGCGGCAGAAATAGAGTCCGCCGCGGAAACCTTCGACGAAGATCCGCCGGTCGAATTTATTGATGGTAAAACCGCCGTAATGGAGGACCTCGGCCTCGGGGATAAAATAAATGTCCCAGCCCGCTTGCCTGATCCGCCGGCCCCAGTCGAGATCATCGTTGCTGAAGAAAAAGTTCTCGTCCAGCCCGCCGACAATGTCGACCACCTCGCGCCGGACCAGCAGGCAGGCGCCGATCACATAATCAACTTTGACCGGGACCGGGGATAACCAGAACTTGCGGGCGAACACTCCGCCTTGATGCTGGGTTGTCCCATCGGCGTTCCGGAGCTTGGGACCGCACGCTCCGGCTTTGGGCGATCGCTCCATGAACTGCAGCAGCCGGTCAAAAGCGCCGTCGCCGATCACGGTGTCGGTATTGAGCAGGAGGGCGAAACGGCCCTGATAAACGGCCAGGCCCTGGTTGTTCGCTTTGCAGAAGCCGAGATTGGTCCGGTTGCGGATGATCCTGACCGCTGGAAATTGGTCTTTGACCAGCTCAACGGAGCTGTCGGTCGAACCGTTATCGACCAGGATGATCTCGAACGAGGCCTGGTGCGTGCCGCGGTAGATCGCGCCCAGACAGTCGGGTAAATAATGGCGGCCGTTCCGGTTGACGATGATGATCGAGAGGTCGATCATTGCCGGAAAGGGCGGGCGAACTTCCAGAGCGCCAGGTTGACCAGATGACGCAGATATAACCGGGTCTCACGCCAGCCCATTTTGCTTTCGCCGGCCGCCCGTTCGTGAAAAACGATCGGGTATTCGGTCACCTTGCCCTGGTGATTTCCCTTGACCATCAGTTCCAGGCCGACTTTACAGCCGATCGGGTTGATCGCGGCGCCGTCCAGGATCTTTTTATCGAACATAAAATAACCGGCGGTCAGGTCGTTGACCGGGGTCAGAAAGCGGCCGAGCATCCGCGCCCCCCAGGAGAAGAACTTACGGTACCACATCCACTGTGAAGTGCCGCCTCCCTTGACGTGCCGGCTGCCGATCACCAGCCGGGCTTTACCTTCCTTGATCAGCCGGTACATTTCGGGGAGCACTTCCGGCGGGTGGCTCAGGTCGCCGTCCATAATGCAGGCGACCGGCGCGGCGGCCAGCCTGATCCCGTCCAGAATGGCCGGGCCGGGGCCTTCGCGCTTGGTCCGAACATAGACCCGCACCGGATAGCAGTCGGCCATTGCCGTCGCCAGCTGGGCGGTCCCGTCGGGGGAGCTATCGTCCACGATGATGATCTCGTGCCGGATCCCGCGCTGCTTGAGCGCTTCGTGCACCCGGACGATCAGCGTCTCGATGTTCTTGGCCTCGTTGTAGGTCGGGATGCCGACGGAAAGTTCCGGTTGGTCCATAGCGGTATTATAGCCTCTTAATAGTAAACGAACAACTCTCCCTGGCGGGCGAATAACCGGCCGAAGGGGAGGGGCCGCTCCGCGGTGAACAGGAATCCCCGGCGCTGCCGGAGAAAAGACCGGGACTCGGCTTCACTGCTCAACATCACGACCGTCCGGCTGTTATAAAAAACAACTCCGGGGCGGTTACCGACGTTATAGGCGGCGATCAGCTTTGTCGGAGTAAGCGCCGCGGCCACTTTTTGCCCAAGCTCTTTTTCCCCCTTAAGCGGTTCGACCGCCGGCAATGTCCACAGGGTCAGGATCAGGGTGATGATAAAGACCATAACCGGGATAGCCGCGAATGAAGCGCGATAAGACTTGACCAGAAAGAGGCCGATCGAGACAGAGGCGCCAAGGACCAAAACTGCCGCCAGGGCTTGCAGTGAAGGGATGAGCGTGACGTACTGGGCCGGGTACTGGTTGTTACCGACCATCATTACTCCGGCGCAGATCAGCGCGACCACGAGGGCGAAGAACAGGTTGGCAAACAGGAAACCGCGGCGTTCAGCCGCAGGTTCCCTCAATAATCTGTCCCAGCTTGCGCCGACCATGATCGCCAGGAAGGGGTAAAGCGGCAGAACATAATTGGGGATCTTGGTCTTGGCGATCGAGAAAACGATCAGGGCCGGAAGAATAAAGCAGAGGGCCAAGAGTTCCGGATCGTGCCGGCGCTCTTGCCAGGCTTGCCAGAGCGCCAGCGGTAAAAAGTGCGACCACGGCGCGAAGCCGATCAGTAGGGCCGGAAAATAGTAGTACCACGGCCCGGTATGGCCGGCAACCACCCCCTGAAAACGGGCGAGAAAGAGAAAACCGAGGGCAAAGTCGATAAAGACCGGCCCGTGGATCAGGTATTCCGCGATGTACCAGGGGAGACCGATCACGGTGATCAGTAAAGCGCCGGGAACGATCCGCATCTCTTTCAGTTTTGGGAGCTCCCGCTTGAAGAGGAGAAAGAGGATGACCGTGCAGCCCGGTAGGGCGACGGCCAGGATCCCTTTAATTAAAAGGCCAAAGGCGAGAGGAAGATAGGCCAAAAGGCCGGCGGTCCGATCGCCGTCAGCATACCAGCGATACCAGAGATAAAGGCTCAAGGTCAGCAGCAGGGTCAGCACGATGTCGAGCTCGGCGATCCGCGACTGGACCAGGAACTGGAAAGCGGTCATAACGATCAGGCCGGCGAGAAGCCCGGTCCGTTCGTTATAGAGCTTCCGGCCGAGGTGATAGGTGGTCAGGACCGTCAGGACGCCGGAGAGGGCCGCCCAAAAACGCATCGCCCACTCGTTAAGGCCGATCAGCTTGGCCAGCAAGGCCGCCAGCCAGTAGTAGAGCGGGGGTTTATCGAAGATGACCTGGCCATTGTAGTGGAGCGTCAGCCAGTCGTTCATTTGCAGAATATTCTTGGTAAATTCGCCGTAGATCGTCTCAATGCCGTTGTAGAGCGAAAAACTGCCGAGCTTGAAGAAGTAGAGGACGGCTGCGAGGAGAACGAGCAGTAATGGGTAACGGGTAACGGGTAACGAGAAGAGCATACCCCAGGCCTTGGGGCGATCCTTCCCGTTACCCGTTACTCGTCTCTCGTTACTCATTGCCCTGCACGATCCGGCCGATCTCGTCTTGATCAAGAAAGAGCGCCCACTGATCGGGATGAGCGGTCACGAACTCGTCAAAAGTACGGCGGACGTGCTCCTTCATGGCGTCGCGATTTTCGGTGGTGATCCGGAACGGCGGCCCGATCCGGACGATCAACCGGTCGCCGTCGCGCCGGCAGGTCGCGATCACCAGGTTGGCGGCGGAGCGCTGGGCCAGAGTCAGCCAGCCGATCGCGGCCGGCATTTTTTTGCCGAGGAACGTGATCGTTTCGTTCCGGCTTTCGCGCGCCCCCGTATCGATCAGCAGACCGACGATCTCATTCTCCGCCAGCCTGGCCAGCGACTCGCGGTACATGTTGTCGGTCTCCACGTTGATCAGCCGGCAGCCGGTCGCGGTCCGGCTCCGGTTGATCAGGTCAAAGAGCCGGTCACCGGGGGCGGCCTTCATCACCGCGTTCAGCCGGTAACCGAGCTGAGGCAGGAGGACCTGCATCAGTTCATAATTGCCGGTGTGCATCGTCAGGAGGAGGACACCCCGCCCGTCGGTCAGTGCGAGATCAAGGTTCTCTCGCCCCTCCAGCCGGCAGATCGCCTGGAAATGCGGCGCCCGGAAGAAAGGGAAGCAGAGGACCTCGAAAATTGACTGGCTGATGTTCGCCAGCAGCTTGTCCGCCAGGGCCTCTCCATCGGCCGTCGGGAAAAAAGCGCGGTAATTGGCGCTGACCGTTCGCCTGACCGGCGTTAAGCGGGCAAGCCAAAATAAGCCGCGGGCTTTTAAGCGGAGCAGCCAGATCGCCGCGCGGGGCGGCAGCCTGAAGATCAGGCCGAAAACAGCTTGCGTGAATACCAGCAGGGCAACCATGGTTATTTGTTCTGGAACTGGATCTCGTACAATTTTTGATACAGACCGCCGCGGCTGACCAGTTCCTGATGTTTCCCCTCTTCGACGATCCGGCCGGCGTCAAGGACGATGACCCGGTCGACGTGTTCGACCGTGTACAGGCGGTGGGCGATGATAAAGGTCGTCCGGCCCTGCATCAGTTTGTCGAGCGCTTCCCGCACCAGGACCTCGGTCTCGGCGTCGAGCGAAGAGGTCGCCTCGTCCAGGATCAGGATCTTCGGATCGCGCAAAACCGCGCGGGCAATGGCGATCCGTTGTTTCTCACCGCCGGAGAGCTTGGCCCCGCGTTCGCCGACCTCGGTCAGATAGCCGTCGGGGAGAGCGCTGATGAACTGGTGCGCGTTGGCCGCTCGGGCCGCCGCTTCGATCTCGGGGCCGGTCGCGTCCGGTTTGCCGTAGGCGATGTTGTCCTGGATCGTTCCCCGGAACAGGGCGATCTCCTGGGGGACAAAGGCGATCTGGCGGCGGAGCGATTCCAGCGTCACGTCGCGGATGTCGGTCCCGTCGATCACGAGGCGGCCGGCGGTCGGATCGTAGAACCGGGGGATCAGGTTTACCAGCGTGCTTTTGCCGGCGCCGGTCCGGCCGACCAGCGCGATCGACTCTCCGGCCCGAACGTTGAGGTTGATCGCGGCCAGCACCGGTTTCTGGTCGTAGGCAAAAGCGACGTTCTCAAAATTGATCCGGCCGAGCACTTCGCGGAGCGGTTGGGCGTCCGGCCGTTCGGTCACGCTCGGCTGGGTGTCCAGCAATTCGAATATCCGGTGGATCGAGGCCGAACCCTGGGCGATGATCGCAAAAGCCTTGCTCAGCGTGCTCCCCGGATCGGTCATGATCCCGAGCGCGGTGGCGAAAGCGATCAGCTGCGGCAGCGTCAGCTGGCCGTTGATGATCTGCAAGCCGCCGAGCCAGACGATCCCGACCGCGGCGCTGGCCTGGAGCAGGGCAATGACCGGGCTTTGGGTCGCCAGGATCTGGACCGCCCCCATGCTGATCCCCAACGCTTTCCGGTTCTCGGCGCGGAACTTAGCCGTTTCTTTTCGTTCCATGGTGAACGACTTGACCACTCTGATCTGCGAGACCGTTTCCTGGACATGGGCGGTGATATCGGCGGTCTTTTGCTGGACCTGTTCGCTGATCCGGCGCAGACCGGCGGCGAACCAGCGCATCAGCTGGACGATCAGGGGGAGCGAGACTAGGGTCAGCAGTGATAACTGCCAGTTCAGGATAAAAATGTAGACCAGCAGGCCGATCAGCAGCAGGCTTTGCGGAATGATCGCGGTAAAACTGGTGACGATCGTCAATTGGAGATTGGTGATATCGTTCATCATCCGGGAGAGGAGCTCGCCGCTGTGCCAGCGGCCGTAAAAATCGAGCGAGAGGCCTTGCAGGTGTTCGTAGAGGCGGACGCGCAGATCAACGACCACCTTGTTCGTGACCAGATAGGAGAGATATTCCTGGCCGTAGGTAAAGAGCCCTTTGACGGCGTACAGGCCGATAATGGAGAGCGCCGTCAGGTTAAGCAGGGAGAGGTCTTTCGCCCCGATCGCCTGAAAAGCGTTGCCGGCCAGCGGAGCGATCAAGAGGGTAGTAGCGGTGACCAGGACGGTGCAGCACCAGGTCGCGACGATCTGCGGCAGGTAAGGCCGCAGGAACGGAATTAAACGCTTATAGTCCCGCACCGATCTCCTCCACGATCTTTTTAGCCGCGCCCGGTTTGCCCAGGGCGGCGATCAGATCGCGCGACATGGTTTGACGGCGGTCAAGATCGGAGAGCAGTTCGACGGCGCGCAGGGCCACGGTCTCCGGTTCGATCCGGCCCCTGATCTCGGGGGCGATCTCGCGGCCAGCTTTCTGGTTCGGCAGGGCAAAGAACTGCGTTTTGCTGTTGACCAGGTGGGCGACCCAGCGCTTGAACGGTTTGCCCATCACCGGCACTTTGCCGAGCAGATCGGCCAGGCCTTCGAGCGGGATCACTTCCGGATGATTGAGGGGAAAGACGACGATCAGCGGGATGCCGCGGGCGGCGATCTTGGCGGTGTTGGTCCCCGGGATCGTCACGACCAGTTCGGAATTGCCGATCTCCTCAAAATTAACGGTCCGCGCGCCCTCGATCGGGCGGGCTTTAACGAACGGGGAGCTGACGACCTGGAACCGGACGTGCGGGAAATCGGCCCTGATCAGTTCGATCACCTGCCGGTAAAACGGGGTCATGTAGTCGATCTCCCATTGCCGGCTGCCGGGCATAAAGGTGATCACGTTCTTTTCCGGCGCCCATTTTTTCAGCGGTTCGACGGAATCGACCATCAGGTTGCCGACCCGGGTGACCTTGCCCCGCGGCGCCAGCTTGGCAAATTTCTTCAGGGCGGCTTCGTCGGCCACAAAGAACTTGCGGAAAAAGTTTTTCCAGGCGATCCGTTCGTTCAGGTAAGCGTAGGCCGGGTAGTTCAGTTTTTTGGCGACCAGCATGGCGTGCAGGAGGTCGCCGCCGAGAAAGATGACGGCGCCGCGCTCGGCGAACCTGACCTTGAGCTGATGGTTCATGATCACCCAGTTCCGGTATTCGCCAGCGGTGATGATCTGGGATACTCCTTTGAGCCGGCGGCTGTATTCGACTTCAAAGCCGCTGGTGTACTGGCACGGAGTTAACACCAGCACGACCCGGTAGCCGGCGTGATGCGCCAGTTCGGCGGCGATCGGCGCCACGAGCGCGGAGAGTTCGCCGGGGCTATTGGCGACCAGGACGATATCTTTGATCATTTAACGCTGTTCACCGCGCCGACCTGGATCGTTTTGCCGTCCTCCAGGAGGAGGAAGGGGGCGCCGCCGTCGTTAAAGGTGATCTTGCTGACCACGCCGCTTTGCTGTTCCAGGGAATCGGTCGTGTAGTAGGTCACGGTCCGGCCGAGCAGCGCCGAGCTTTGTTCCGCCGCCGCCAGCTTTTGCAGCTGCAGAGCGTTTTGCTGAGCGGTAAGGTCGGAGAGCGTCGAGCTCTGTTCACTGCTGAAATAAGCGAGCGGATCGGAATTCGAACTGCCGCCGGTGTCATCGCTCTTGACCGTAGTCAGCACATCAAGCATCTTGCTGAAGTTCTGTTCGGTTTGGATCAGGTAAGAATCAACGTCAGTTGCCGTCCCGCCGGACTGTTTGGCCGCGGCGGTGCTGTTCAGCTGAGCTTGTTTCAGGACTTCGATGTTGGCCGAGATCTGGGTCAGGTTCGACAGACCGTCGATCGGATCGGTCATGACTTTTTCTGCCACCGTTTGAGGGTCGGGAGCAGGGTCTGGGCCATCAGGCGGGCGTTTTCCGGCGGGATGTTCACTTCCTTGGCTTTGGCGATCATCTTTTCGATCTTCTGTTCCATGGTGATCCCCTCGTCGGTGAATTTGCCGCCGGTGAAGCAGAAATGGCAATATTCCCGGTTCGGACCGCCGTCGGCGTTGGTCCCGTAGTCGCTGTCCTGACGAAGAGGCATGCTGCAGCTCTGACAAATGTTCATGATTACCATATTATACCATTTATAGTATAATAAATCCGCAGATGCGTAAGGCTTTCATTTGGGTGCTGGTTTTTTTTCTGGTTGTCCTTGGCCAGTGCTCAACTGTCTCCGCCGCCAAGTTCGCCAACGACCCCACCCAGCTCTCGATCGGCGCCCGCGTCCTGGGCATGGGGGGCGGCTTTACCGGCATTGCTGATGATACCTCGGCGATTTACCTGAACCCCGCCGGCCTCGACCGGGTCGATGACTGGCAGCTCTCCACCATGTCGGGCAAGTTCCTTAATCTCTACGATTATTCGCAGATCTCCGCTCTTTATCCAACTCTGAACGGAACATTTGGCATCGGCTACGGCGGCAGCAACATTGAATTCCGCTTCCCGTCGTCGGAGGTGATCATCATCGGCGACGAGGTCCGGATCATCCCGACCGGCGAGGTGAGCGGTAAGTACGCCAACACCGCCCTGATGTTCTCTTATGCCAACCACTTTCGGCCCTGGTTCTGGGACCTTAACGATGTTCACCTCGGCGCATCGCTCAAAATTTTGAACCAGGACCTGGCGGCGACCGGGATAACAAGCAACCGGGCGAGCGGGATGGAGTTAAACCTGGGGATGCTGTACCCGCTCAACCAGCAATGGGGCTTCGGTGCCAACTTAGTCAATGCTTTGCCGGCTTCAATGGGGGGCAAGATCACCTGGAGCTCGACCCTGATCGAGACGCTCCCGGCATCGCTTAAACTCGGTCTCGCTTACCGGCCCAATCCTAATCTTGTGCTGGCGCTTGATCAGGACCGCCAGCTCACTCGCCGCGATACGCCCGACCTCTACCACCTGGGGGCGGAGTGGTTCCCCTCCAAGACCGTCGCTGTCCGGGCCGGGCTCGATCAGAGCATCACTGCCGATACCGCCGGCAACCCGGCGGTCAGCAACGATTTTTCGGCCGGGCTCGGTTTCATGTATAACGGCTTCCGTTTTGATTACGCTTACCATACATATAATAACCTGTCCGCCAACACCACTCATTACTTCTCGCTGACCTACGGGATCTGGCCGGAAAAGCTGGCGGAGAAACGGAAGGTCGAGTTCTTCGATATCAGTTCCCCGGCCGATCGCTCGTTCCTCTTTGAAGAGACGGTTCCGTTCAAAGGGCAGGTGATCGACCGGCGGGTCAGCGTGGTCAAAGTCCGGGGGGAGCAGGTCAGCGTCGGTCGTGACGGGCAGTTCGAGACCGAGGTGGCGCTGCCGCTTGGCCGCAACCGGATCCTGCTCGAAGCCTACGACAGCAAAGGGAACCTTCTCAAGAAGGTTAACTGGCGGCTCGTCCGGATGCCGATTTTCTGGGACGTGGAAGCGGACCACTGGGCCCGGCCGGCGATCGGCAAACTGGCCGCGCTTGGGGTTGTCCGCGGATATCCGAACGGTTCGTTCCAACCTGATGACCTGATCATCCGCTCCGAGCTGGTCACCCTCCTGATGCGGTCGGTCGGCTCGGAAGAGACGACCGCCCAAACGCCGTTCTCCGACGTTAAACCGCGGCACTGGGCCCGCGGTTACATCAATTCCGCCAGCAAACTCGGAGTGGTCGAAGGGTACAAGGACGGGACTTTCCAGCCGGCCAAGGCGATCAGCCGGGCCGAGGGGGCGATGATCCTCGCCCGCTTTGACCATCTCCCCAACGTGCGGGTTCTCGAAGCTCCCTATGCTGACGTTCCCGGCCGGCACTGGGCGGCGCGGGCGATCACCCAGCTTAAGGAACACGGGACGTTCGACTTTATCAAGGGCGATAACTTCGGCTGGCGCGAAAAAATGTCGCGCGGCGAAACCGCCTATATGCTGATCAAGACCAATACGCTCAATGACCGCCTGGAGAAAATGTTCGATGACTAAGCGGTTGTTATTAAGCTTAATAGTCCTGCTGACCGGGCTGTCCGCCCTGGCGGCGCCGCCGCCGAACCTGCCGGTCATCGCACCGCTCGCCAGTCAGGAGGTCAACTTCGGCGAGACGGTCAGCTTCACCGTCAGCGCGACCGTCCCGTCGGGCAAGCAGCTCTATTACGAGGCGGCGAACCTGCCCGAAGGCGCGGCGCTCAACCCTCTGACCGGTCTCTTTGTCTGGAAACCGACGATCTACCAGCTCGGCACCTACCGGGTGACGTTTGCCGCCTGGGATCGCCTCTCGCCGCAGAATATGGCGAGCAAGTCGGTCCGGATCGCCGTCGTCTTCCGTAAGACGTTCAGCGAGCGGGGGTGGGGGCTTAAAGCCGGCCCGGCCGCGACCGTGATCGAGACCGATAATGTTGAAGACCTGTACCCCAATATCAGGAAATTAGAGGTTGAAGGGGTGGAGCGGCCGCTGACCCAGGAGTCGTTCGCGGTTGGCCCGGCGCCGCAGCTCAAAACGGAATTTTTCAGCCATTATAATATCGACCAGAAAACGGTCGCGGTCGTGCTCAACGGCGTGAAACAAAAAAATATTGTCTTATCGGATATTCAGAGCTACGGCGACGCTGGCAATATCACTTCCCTGGTGGTAAAATGGCAGGCGCCGGAGCTCAAGCCGGGGCGGCATTTGCTCCTGCTTAAGGCGGCGAACGAGCTCGGCGTTTATAGCCAGACTTATGAGCTGATCGTGAACCAAAAGAAGGCGCCATGACGGCGTACTATTATCAAGACCTGATTTTTACGCTGGCCGGGTTTTTCCTGGTTGGGTTGCTGGCCGGCCACGCGCTCTATAAAAAGCCGAGCTATCTGCTGATCGTTCTGACCACTTTGTTCTCGCTGGCCGGCCTGACCGACGTCATTTTTCGCTATAACACCGATCCAACGACCCTGATGCTGGCCGATAGCACCAACGTTTTCTGCGCCCTGTTCGCCCTGACGATCTTGCTCCAGTTCTCTATGCAGTATTTCTGCGCTGAACGGGTCAGAGCCTGCGCCCGCTACCAGCTGCTCCTCTATCTGCCGGCGCTCCTGCTGACGCTGGCCTACGCTGTTACCCCTTTTATGGTCCGGGGGATCACGGCCGGGGCAGCCGGTTTTCGGCTGACCTACAACGATGGGTATTGGGCGGTGCTCGTCTTTGGGGCGATCTGTTTAGCGCTGACCGCGGCGATCAGTATCTACCTGGCGATCGAACGGCCGGAAGTGCGGGAGCGGGAGCGGGCGGCCTTCCTGCTCTTTGCGCTCGGGCTGTTCGCCTACTACTACACGGTAGTCCTCGCCCTGCCGTTCCTGGTCCGAGCGCCTAATTTTGCCTCCCCGCTGCCGCTGACCTGCGCGACGCTGGTCCTGGTCTACGCCTGCGTTAAATACGAACATTTCAGCGACCAACCGAGCGCAGAGCCGAAACCAAATGCCGAGGTGCGAACCCTGGAGATAAAGTATGTTAACAAGGGGTAGTAAATTCCTCTTGCCGCTGGTCGTGTTGCTGGCCGGCGCCTGTGTCGTTTGGGCCTTAAGCTCACCGACGGTCGATTCGCTCTCTGTTACCCACGGCCCGACCGCCGGCGGTACCAGCGTTACCATCACCGGCACCGATTTTCTGCCGAGCGACTTCAGCCGGACGATCGAGGTCACCAACAGCAATAGCGTGGTCTTGACCGATCACCAGGTGCTGGTCACGCTGGAAACGCAGACGCTGGTCGATAGCGGGCGGATGCGGGCTGACCGGGGCGACATCCGCTTCTACGATACCGACGGGACGACCCCCTTGAGCTACTGGCTGGAGACGACCGAAGCGTCGGTGACCAGGTTGTGGGTCAAGGTGCCGACGCTGGAGGCTGGTACGACCAAGAATATCTTCCTGAAGTATGGTGATATTTCGCTTTCGCCGGCGAGCAACGGGACCGGTACTTTTATCTATTTTGATGATTTCAACGATGGCAATTACACCGGTTGGACGCTGAATAGCGGCGCCGGCGCGGTGATCACGGCTGAGAACGGAGAATTAAGCATCTCTTTCCCGAGCGATCTCTTCTTGTTGATGACCGCCGAGGGGACTGCCGGTCTGTCAAACTATATTGCAGAGGCCGGCGTGACCCTGATCACCGCCAGCAGCCAGACCTATAACGAGTTTGGCCTACTGGGTCGTTATAGCAACAACAGCAATCTATATGTCTTTGGTCAGGACCTCTGGGAAATAAAGAACCAGGCGCTGATCGGTAAAGAGGTCGGTGGCAGCTGGTCGCTTTTAAACAGCGTCGCTTATACCTACACTGTAGGCGTGAAGGCGCGCTGGAAATATTCGATGTTCGGTTCCGCCCTTAAATTTTACGTTAACGATACCTTGTTTGCCCAGGCGACCGACACCTCGTTGACCAGCGGTTATTTTGGCCTTAACGTGGGCGACCGGTTCTCCGGCGGTCATATCCACTTTGACGACATGAGGATCCGCCGTTACGCCACCGCCGAACCGACGGCCAGCGTCAAGGCCGAGACCGGTTCGGCGCTCCAGGTTTCTTTTGGCGGCACCGCCGCAACCAGCGTCACTTATATCAGTTCCACCCAGGTGAGCGCGGTCACTCCGCCCCACGCGGCCGGATTGGTCGACGTAACGGTCACCAATCCCGACGGGCAGGTTGCAGCAAAGACCAACGCTTTCAATTATTGGCTGCCGCCGGTGGTCTATTCCGTTACCCCCGGCAGCGGCTTAAGCACCGGCGAGGTCGTGGTCACCATTACCGGTGAAGCGTTCCAACTGCCGGGCGAGGGGACCACCAGCGTCAGGCTGGTGAATGGCGTCTTAAATAAGACGGCGACCGCCGTCAATGTTACCAGCGCGACCGAATTGACCTGCACCCTCGACCTGACCGATCTGGCGTACGGCGCCTGGGATGTCCAGGTGATCAACCCCGATGGCCAGACCGGCACAAGGACCGGCGGCTTTAACGTCGCTTATCCGCCGCCGACCGTGCTGATCTGCACGCCGGATATCGGGCAGGTGCTCGGCGGGACCGGGGTCACCATTACCGGGACAAACTTCATGCCGGGGAGCATCCGCCGGACGGTGACGGTCAACAACAGCGGCGCCGCGCTGACCGATTATCAGGTGCTGGTCACGCTGGAGGCTTCTTTGATTACCGACGGCAAGATGAAGAGTGACGGCGGCGACATCCGCTTCTACGACGCGGACGGGACCACGGCGCTTTCTTACTGGATCGAATCGGCGACCGGTTCCGCTCCAACCCGGGTTTGGGTCAAAGTACCGAGTCTGCCCAACGGCGGCAAAACGATCTATTTAACCTACGGCGATCTGAGCCTCCCCTCCCAAAGTAATGGCGCTAATACTTTTGATTTCTTCGATGATTTTAGCGGCGATCTGAGCAAGTGGGTGACCGACGGCGGAACCTGGAACACCACGGGCGGCACCTTGAATTTCGCGTCTAGCGGGACCGCCGGTTTTATTTTTGCGAACTCCAGCGCGCCGTTCTCCAATTACATTATGGATTACAAGTGGTATTGTCCGACCGGTTTGGACGGCGGCATGATCCATCGGGCCCAGGCCAAGAATAACGATAACTTTTATTGCACGATCAGAAGGAACCCGAACAGCGACCATTATTTCCACCGCCGGGTCAGCGACGGCTGGGGCTCGGCGTACAACTCTGTCAGTTATAATTTCCCCGATAATACCTGGCTCTCTGTCCGGGAGACTTTTGCCGGAACGACCCTCTCCACAAAATTTTACAGTGACCAGTTATTTTCCAGCTTGGTGAGCCAAAATTCCTGGACGGAGGGGAGCTGGAGCTCTGGCTATGTCGGGGTCTATAACTACCTGGATAATAACGCCAAATGGGATGATTTCCGCATCCGCAAGTACGCCGCGACGGAGCCGACCGTTAGCGTGGGGAGCGAAACCGGCAATTCGCTCCGGGCTTACTTTGGCGGTGTGCCGGCGACCAGCGTCACCCGGGTAGATGTCAACACCATCACCGTCGATACTCCGGCGCACGCGGTTGAGACGGTCGAAGTGACCGTGGTCAACCCCGATGGGCAGGCGGCGACCGCGGAAGCGGCTTTTACCTATAAAGACACCTACGGCTATTGGGTCGACGCCAGCTCAACCGAAGGAAATGTTTCCGGTGACGGATCGCCGGAACGGCCTTTTCAGACGATCACCTACGCCATGAGCCAGATCACGACCGGCCGGATCAGCGTCCGGGCTGGGACGTACAGCACGACTATGTCCGGTTCTAAAGAAACTTTTCCGCTCACCGTCAAGAGCGGCGTTTACCTCCGCTCGGTCGCCGTCCCCTCGACAGCGGCGGTGATCGATGCGGCCGCTGCCGCCGCGCTTGTTATGAGCGCCAATACCACGCTGGAAGGCTTTTCTGTCCGGAACAACACCACGACCGCCGGTTATTACACCGTTAATCTGGCGGGGACCAGAGCACGGCTGATCAATAACAATATTACCAACGCGGCGGCTTCGGGGACCGGCTATCCCTTGTATGTCAATGCTACCGCGGCCTGGGTTGAGGGGAATACGATCAGCGGCGGGCAGAGCAACACGGTCAACCTGGCCGCCTCAGCGCTCTACGCGGTGCTGAAGGGGAACACGATCAG
>JALOPZ010000005.1 GCA_025453605.1 Candidatus Margulisiibacteriota bacterium
CTATGGGCCGGCCGGGCGGATGATCTGGGCGCGGCGCTTTGCGCGGGGGACGATGGGGGGCTTGGCCGGCTACAACGCGGTGGTGTGGAACGGGCGGGATGCGCAGGACAAGATCACCGGGAACGGGATCTACACGTTCCGGGTCGTGCGGGGCGGGCGGTCGCTCGGGGTCGGTTACATCATTGTGAGCGACTAGAAAAACCATAAAAAATATATTGACATCACCGGGGTAAGGGACTAAAATGACGTTACCATCATGAGAGGCCGATCGGTTTTCTGTGTGGTCTTTTTGCTGCTTTTTATCGGCGCCGCCGGCGCCGCGCAGGTTTGGAAATCCCAGGTATCCACTAACGAAATCGTTCTTAACGATGTCGCCGCTGCCGATCCTCAATATGTTTGGGCGGTCGGCGACGCCGGCGCGATCCTGGCGACCACCGACCGGGGCGCCACCTGGACCCCGGTTGCCAGCGGGACTGGCCAGGACCTCTCCGCTCTGGCCATCGGCTCCCGGACATATGGCTGGGCGGTCGGGAATACCAGAACGCTGGTCAAATACGACGGGTCCAGCTGGACCGCCTCTCAGCTTCTGCATGTCAGCGACCTCGATCTGACCGATGTTGTCTTGACCGGGACCAGCACGGTCGCGGTCACGGTCGGTGCCGGTTTCACCGGTTCGCTGGCCAACTATCGCAACTTTTTCATTAGCCGCGACGGCGGCACCACCTGGACCGGCTCGCACATTCTCAATACGGCCGAGACCGATTCCACGTTCACTTTCCTCTACGGCGCCTACTTCCTCGACGCGAACAACGGTTGGGTCGCCGGGATCAACACGGCGACGACCCCGGTCGGCAAGGTCTTTAAAACGACCGACGGCGGCGTCACCTGGCAGGATGTCAGCCCGGTCGGGGTGGAGAATGTTGAGTTTCGTGATATATATTTTGCCAATAACAACCTCGGTTGGGCGGCCGGCGGCGACTCCAACACCAGTAACGGTTACATCTATCAGACGACCAATGGCGGGGTTAGCTGGACGCCGCAGTTCAGCGCCAATCCCGCTTTCCCCAAACATCTCTCCGGGAACAGCTCAAAAGAGATCTGGTCGGCCGAGCGCGACCACGGCGGCCTGCTCAACTACGACGGGACGAACTGGAGCGAGTTTACGGTTGTGACCAGCGGCTACTTTAATAGTGTGAACAGCCCCGATCCCTGGAACACCTGGGCGGTTGGCGGTCTTCTTTCGGCGGAAGTCGGCGGCCCGATGCGTTACGTATATAAGCTGGTTACCGACCCGTACAGCCTGGTTTCTGATCGAAAGGTTTATATCGGCACGGCGACTTATGAGGCCGATCTCGCTTTTTCCGGCAAAAATATTCAAACCAACTCTACCGTTACGCTTGAGGTGGAGTCGGGGGTTGAGTTGGTTACCTACGAGGTCCGCTATGTGTCGAGCGAAAAGAAGAATAAGATCGACGCCCGGGTCAAGATCGATCCGGTCAACAGCCGGACCGGGACCTACTATTTTTACCTGGCCAATCCCGACGAGTCGACCAGTGGGAGAGGCACCTTTGTGGTCGAGGCTTCGGCCACTCCGGTGGAAAAACCGGTTGCCACGACCCTGCCGGCTAAAACGTTCGACCCGGCCACCGATCCGAGCCTGACGATGCAGGTCGCTACCCCCGGTGAACTGACGGCGAACGGGGTTCGCACTTCGTCGGTCCCGCCTGATGTCCTGCTCGAGCTGGTCGTCTACCGCTACAGCAATCGGCAGATCGTCTACCGCAAGCAGTTCAACGCTGATCCGAGCGGCTATACCACGGTCACGCTCCAAAAGCTCACCGACCTGGGGGTCGACATCTCCGACGGCATTTATAACGCCATCGTTATTCACCCGCGCTTTGGCAAAATTGGAAGTGGGATAATCGTTGTTCACCACAGCCGCTAAACGGACCGGGCTGCTGGCCGCGCTGCTTCTGCTCGCGGCTGGCGTGGCATGCGCGCAGTATGAGGCGCCCGATCCCTCCAGCAATATCCCCAACGGCCGGACTCTCGGTCTCGGCCGGGCGGGAGCGGGGTATTCCGATGACACCGCCGCCATTTATTGTAACCCGGCCGGTCTGGCTAAAGCGGCCAACTGGCAGTTCACCACTATGTCGGGGAAGTTCCTTGACGAGTTCAGCTATCTCTCTTTTTCCGGCATCTACCCGACCGACGTTGGTTCATTCGGCCTCGGTTTCGTCGGCGCTTCGATCTCCGGCGCTTTTGCCACGGTCAAAGACCCCAATTCGTCCGATGACGACCCGATCTATGTTATCGACACCACCAAACCGCCGGTTAGCTACTTTAATAATGTTTACCATCTCTCCTACGGGACCAACCTGTCGCGCTTTATCCGGCGCTTTGGCTGGGAAAAGCAGTTCTCGATCGGCGCCAGTGCCAAGCTCTTTTCTTCGGCTCTTTCCGGCGCCGACATTACCAACGGTTCGGCCAACGGGACCGAGCTCGACCTGGGTATCCTCTACGACACCAATCTCCCCTGGCTGACTCTCGGTGCGAACGCCCAGAATATCCTGCCGGCGTCGATGGGGGGGAAGCTTCGCTACGAGACCGGTCACGAGGAGTCTTATCCGGCCGCGTTCCGTTTTGGTGCCGCCTGGCGGGTGATCGGCAAGAACAATTCGATCCGTACTTTCGGCGCGCAGGAGCTCAAACTGGTCACCGATTACATTATGCATCCGACCCTTTCGCAGATGCCGGCCACCCTCCATCTCGGCGCGGAATACAATCCGGTCCCGATGGTCGCGCTCCGGATGGGGATCGATCAGGACGCGCTCGGTGATGGTCTCGGGACCGGTGTCGGCACGACCAGCAATCTGACCGGCGGCGTCGGCTTCAACTTTGGCGGTTTCCGCTTCGACTACGCTTACCACCAGTTCTCCTGGGCGGCGAACAGCGCCACCAACTATTTCTCTCTCACCTACAGCCCGCCGATCAAGGAAGAGGTCAAGCAGACGGAGCGGGTCGCTTTCACCTCGCCGGTTGACAAGACCCTGACTTTTGAAGCGCAAGCCGCGGTCAAAGGGCGCGTCAATGATACCGGGATCGTCTCGTTCACCCTCAACGGCCTGGCGCCGCGGATGGACCTCGACGGCAACTTCAATCAACTGCTTGAGCTTAAGATCGGCAAGAACAAGATCGCCGCTGTCGGCAAAGACCGGGGCGGCAAGCCGAATTTTGAGCGTAACTTCCGGCTGCTGCGCCTCCAGGAGTTCCCCGACGTCCAGCGGAGCTACTGGGTTGCCAAGCCGATCTCTCTCCTGGCGATGTCGAGTATCATCACCGGTTATCCCGACGGCAGCTTCAAGCCGGAGGGGAACATCACCCGCGCCGAGATGTGCTCCCTGCTGATGAAAACTAAAGGGACGGAGGAAGCATCGTCCCTCGTCTCTCGTCCTTCGTCCATCAATTTTAAGGACGTGCCATCCACCCACTGGGCTTCAAAGTTTATCTCCCGGGCCGCCTCGACCAGCGTGGTCAAAGGCTACCCGGGCAACCTCTTCAAACCGAACGGCAAGATCACCCGGGCCGAAGGGCTGGCGATGATCACCCGCTTCTCCAGCGTCAGCGAAGAGGTCTATCAGTATGAGTTCCCTGATGTCGCTTATTCCCACTGGGCGGCCAAGCTGATCGCCGGCGCCGCCAAGGTGGATATGCTCGAGTTCCTGGCCGGCAAGCGCTTTGAGCCCGACCGGGCGCTGACCCGCGCCGAAGCGGTGGAGATGCTCTACAAGTCGCCGTATGTTTACCGGCTGTTGAGTAAAGGATTGTTAGATTGGGAGAGTTATTAACTATGGAAATGAAGAAAAAGCTACAAGTCTTAATGTTCTGGTTGGTCGCGATCGTGATGATGACGAGCCCGGTTTTGGGTGCTGTCCCGATGCGGATCAACTTCCAGGGGAAGCTGAACGATGAGGCGATGAAGGCGGCGAACTTTGATAAGGGGCTCACCGTTAAGTGCACATTTAAGATCGGGAGCGCTTATCAGGGCTCCTGCACTCTGACCACGGACGAGGCTAAAGCCAAAACCGACGGGATCACGTTTGTCGATAGTTTTGGCGTGTTCAGTGTCAGTATCGGTGGCGGGGGCGAGGTCAAGGATGAGATCGGCACCCTGGCGGCGGTCGATTGGACGCAGGATAATCTGCTGCTCAACATCTCTTTCACACCGGCGATCGTTCCCGCTGGTGATCAACCGCTCAATTCGACCCCGTACGCACTGACGGCGCTGAACGTCCACGGTGGCTCCGGCTATTTTGCCGGCAATGTCGGGATCGGGATGACCAGTGCGACATCCAAACTGGCGGTTGCCGGTCTGGTTGAAATGACCGGTTTCAAAATGCCCACCGGCAGGAGCAGCGGTTACGTGCTAACCTGCGATGCCAACGGCAACGGTAATTGGGCGGCGGCTACGGGTGGTAGCGGGCTCACTAATCCGATGACGACGAACGGAGATTTGATCGTGGGCGGGACGAGCGGTGCCCCGGCAAGGCTAGCGGATATCGCGACTGGTAATGCCCTCCTTTCCGGTGGTGTTGGCGCCCAACCGTCCTGGGGAAAGATCGGCCTGACGACCCATGTCTCCGGCACATTGCCGGTCGGCAACGGGGGTACCGGGCTTACCAGTTATACGTCCGGTGCTTTAGTGTATGCCAGCGGAACAAGCACGCTGGCTTCGCTGACCAAGGGGACCAGCGGGCAGGTCTTAACGACTAACTCATCAGGCAATCCTGCCTGGGCGACTCTCCCGACATCGGGATTAACGGGGACTGTTACTACCAATTATTTGGTCAAAGGGTTAAATAATAATACGACGCTCCAAAATTCCGGGATCTATGAGATCAGCAATAAGGTTGGAATTGGTACGACCGCGCCGAACACAAAGTTACATGTTGTTGGCGGGTTGATCGTTGGTGACGCGACCGGCAACTGGGCTACCGCCAATGGCGCCGCGGCGTTTGGTCAGAGCATTACGAACGTCGCGTATAATGCCGTAGCAATCGGGAACGGTTTTTCCAATACGGTTGATAACTCACTATCCGTTGGCGTTGGTTTCCAAAATATCCTATTTAATCCAATTGGCAACTGTTTTATCAGTCCGGCAGCGAACCAAAATACTCACCTGCTTGTTGGGCAGCTTCCCCAAAACGGAGATCCGCTGTTGGGACTTGGTTATAAATTGATGGTGAATGGCAATGCCTATGCTTACGGCGGGAGCTGGGCTGGATCGGATGTTCGCTGGAAGAAGAATATTGCGCCATTAAAGAGTTCGCTGGAAAAAGTCTGTCAGCTCCAGGGAGTCAATTACGAATGGCGGCTAGATGAATTCCCTGATAAGGGTTTCATGCCGGGGACTCAGGTCGGATTGATCGCTCAAGATGCTGAGAAAGCTGTTCCGGAGCTGGTCAGTACGGACAACAAAGGCTACAAAGCATTTGCCTACGACAGACTGCCCGCCTATTTGGTCGAGGCGATCAAAGAGTTAAAGGCGGAAAACGATTCACTTAAGGCAGCCAATCAGGCTTTAGGGGCCAGGCTTAAGGCGATCGAGGATCGGTTAGCAAAATAAAGGGGAATCACATGATGAAACAGAGATTATTGGTTGGAGCGGTTATATCCTTATTGATGGCGGTGACGCTGATAACCGCTCCCGTTTTTGCGGCTGTCCCGATGCGGATCAACTTTCAGGGAAAGCTGAACGATGAGGCGATGAAGGCGGCGAACTTTGATAAGGGGAGCACTGTTAAATGCACCTTTAAGATCGGGAGCGCTTATCAAGGCTCCTGCACCCTGACTACGGATGAGGCTAAAGCAAAGACCGATGGGATAACCTTTGTTGATAGCTACGGCGTCTTCAGTGTCAGTATCGGCGGCGGGGGCGAGGTCAAGGATGAGGTTGGGACCCTGGGGGCGGTCGATTGGACGCAGGATAATCTGATGCTTAATATCTCCTTTACGCCGGCGATCGTGACTGCGGGAAACCAGCCGCTCAACTCCACCCCTTACGCATTTACGGCCCAAAACGTGTCCGGCGGGTCGGTCTATGCCACAAGGCCTAATGGCATTGCGGTTTTCGGCGTTTCAGATAAGAGTTATGCCGTCTATGGCAAAACAGGGGATACATCTGCCGGGCTTTTTGGCGTCTATGGTGCTGGTTGGGGTGGTGTCAAGGGAGAGTCAAAGGGAGGCGGGCCAGCTATTGAAGGCGCGGTTTCCTCCGCTGGGGGATGGGCGGGGAGTTTTTATGGAGATGTCAACATTTCCGGAAAGACCTGGACCGGGACTCTTGAGGCTTGGAATGACTTGCGCGCCAGCTCGCTAGCCCTGACCAAGGGGGGCGTTGTTATACCAACCGGCGGAAAGCTTTCTATCGGTGATATCTGGGGTTCGCCAAGAGCAGCCATTCATTTAACTTCAGCTGTTGGGTCAAGCCCCAGCCACGGTGTAACGACCGAATCACAGATCTTATTTGAGAATACCGGCATGTATTACAAGGGAGCGGTTGGCGAACGTTATGAGGTTTCCTACGGCTCCATGGGGACTAAAGTTGTTGAAGCCGGATTGGGCGGACCCGGATTAACAACCGCCGGCGGCCGGCCGCTTAATTACCGGTATTTTGTCTGGGATAAAACTTATTCTGATCCGGCCCTGATCATTGATTTTGGCTATGCCGGATACAAGAATGGTTATGTCGGTATCGGTACGACCGAAACCCCGGCCAGACTTACCGTAGGAGGCACAGTTGATGCGATGGCGGTCCAGCTCAGGAACGGCGCGAATGTTACGACTATCGGTCATGTCCTTACCTGTCAAGACGCCAGCGGGCTAGCGACCTGGCAGCCCGCTAGTTCTGGCGGAACATCCAGTGCTGGCGGGTGGACGGTCAATACCACGACCAGCAAGGTCACTTTAAGCAACAGCGCGTATAAGGTCGGCGTTGGCGGCGACCCTGGCAACGCAAAATTTTATGTTAACGGCAATGTTGGGATCGGGACATCGAATCCGGGTATGCCGCTGACCGTGTTTGGCGGAGCTCAGATAAACGGGGCAAATGTTCAGGGTTTGATCGTCGACACATCAGGCAAGGTAGGGGTTGGGACGTCGCCCACTGCGGCACTAACAGTTCTTGGCGATGTTGATATTTCCAAAGATTTAAAAATTGGCGGAAACAGCGGAACGGCTGGTCAGGTCCTGACTTCAAGCGGTCCTGGAGTTGCCCCGTACTGGGGAGCCGGTGGAAGTGGTGGGAGTTCCCAATGGAGTACGGTCACCGACGGGATCCAGTATTCCGGAAAGGTAGGCATTGGCGCCGCTCCCCAGAGCCAAATCAAGCTAGCGGTTATGGATGATACTTACCCGGCGATCAGCCTTGGTAAACCTCCCAGCAACAATTGGTCAACATGGGCGATAGCGACGAATGATGGTTATTATTCATCTTTTGCGAAGACCAATGATACTGTACTGCGCTCGACCGCCGGGAGTTTGATTTTGACGTCTTACACCGCCGGCGGTAGCGTCATCTTCGGAAACGGTGACCCTGACACGGAAAAGATGAGGCTTAATCTTGATGGCAACTTGAGTATTGGGACGCAGTTTAGCAAGGCCCGGCTCAACGTTGTGGGCGGCATTTTTAACGTTGGTAATCCAACCTGGTATGATACGCAGGGGACGTATCTTGGCTGGAACGGAATGACCGGAGGCGCCGGTGAAACTGATTTTGTTAACAACAAGGGAGCCGGAGTTGGCGGATTTGGTTTTTTTGATTCCGCCAATCGAATCCAACCGCTGATGTTCATCGCGACAGATGGGAAAGTCGGCGTCGGGACCTCAAGCCCAACTGTCGGATTGGATGTTGCCAACGGCTCAATTATCGCAAGAGGGAGTAGCGCGGGGATAACAGGCAGGGGTCTATCACTGGTCTTTGACAGCTCAATTGATACCGGTTATCTCAGATGCAAGGATGATGATACCGGGTATGCATTGCCATTGTCATTGATCGGGAACCCGGTACGCATGGCAAATGAGGCGGCCCATAGGGTTGGCATTGGGACAAACACCCCTTCAGCAAAGTTGACCGTTGATCCTCAAGGAGCAGGTGGTATTTTGATCGGTAATCCTAATACGGCAGCGGGCGGCTATACCAGTCTTGGACTTACTATTTCCGCGGCTTCCGGTGGCTATGCCAAAATAGAAGCGATTAAATCCGCTGGGTCCCAATGGGGGAACATTGTTATTAATCCTGACGGCGGCAATGTTGGGATCGGTTATACGAACCCAACATCTAAGCTTAATGTTAATGGCGCCGCATATTTTAACGGATATGTCCAATCAACTTCTATTGTGAGCGGTGATACCGGGCTGACGGCCGGGCCGGGTGCCTATGTCTTCAAAGAAAAGACGGCTTTTAATGTTGCTGTTGGTGTCGGATCAGTGGTTGTCGATCTGTCCGATGCCAACCCGACCGCCATCTACATGATGTCGGCGACACAGAGTAACGGCACAAATATCGTCCAATTGGGCAGCGGAGCGCTCTATTATAACCTGGCGACAAAAAAGGTTTATTCTGCCGTAAGCGGAACGATAAGTGCGATAGTGATTTATTACTAGAGGGGTGTTCGGGGGTTTAATAAATGATGAGCATTCGGGCAAGCATATTTGCAAGACTCAATAAATTCTCGGGACTGATCGTAGCAGCGGTGCTGCTATTATCCTTGGCCCCCGCCTGGGCGACGGCGACGATCAATGTCACGACGTCGGTGTACAACTATAGCGGCACGGGGAACGGTTATTATATCAGGCTTTACGGGAAGTACGCCTTGGAATCCAGCTACACCGTAAAGGCCTACACGGGCTACCAGATAAACCCTGGTTATCCTCTTTCTATTGCCAGAGGCACAGCCGCCAATCAGCCTTCTTCCTTTTACGCGGTATATTACAACGACTCCGCTTTTACCAATCCGGTCTGGTCATCCAGGGCAGCGACTGATGGGACGATCGGCTTCACTCTGGCGGAGTATAATGCCAACACCACCAAGACCATCAATTACAACCCTACCTGCACGCTCTACGCGACCTACTCGCCGACCATGACGGTGCCTTCCGGCGGGTTATCGGTAAAATACTATACCAGCGGAGATTATCTTTGCGTCAGCGGGCCCAGCTACCGCATGACCGGGGTGCCGGGCGTCGCGGACCAGATCAATCTTCCGCCAGGCAGGTATTATATTGAGTATTGGTATAATGAAAATAATGTTTGGAAGAAATATATAGCCACTGCGACTTTTGACCTGCCCAGTAGCGGGACATACCACTACATGCTGCTGAGCGCGACCTCCGGTCAATTGAACAGCGGCGCCCCCGTAACCACGACTACCACTACAACGACCACCACCACTACTACCACGACAACCACCACGACGGTTCCCGTCCCTACCACAACTCTGGCGCCCGCTACGACCATTGCGACAACGACGACAACGACCATTGGAACTACTACCACGACGGCGGCCGGGCCGACGACTACGCTGGCCTCGTCCGGCAAACTGATCGTCGAAGCCTATCATCCGGCCAATGTTACTATAACTAACAACGGTACCGGGGTCAGCACCGGGCCGCAGACTACCCCGGCCGTTTTTCAGGTCGCGGCCGGTAATTACACGGTCAGTTACAATGGGACCGACGGTTCCGGGACCATCGGCAATATTGCGGTGAGCGCCGGGCGGCACAATAACGTGATCTTACCGGTTGATCGGCGGAACAGGCCGGCTCTTAATGTTAACTTCAGTGCAGGAGCAAAAAGAAAGTGATACGCAGATTATTAGCCTTTACCTTGCTCCTTGGTTTGGCTTGGACCGGCGGCACCGGCGCGGCCCTCGCGGCCGCCGATCTCGGATATTCGATCGGCGACGCGGTGATCGGCCGTGCGAGCAACGGGACCAGCATCCTCTACATCGGGCCGCTTTATGGGGGTGGGGTGAAGCAGGCTGGTCCGGTCATAACTGGAGATCCCGATGATAATGGCCTGGTCCAGCAAACCACGATCAAGCGAGATGGCGATAACGCCGGGGCTACTATTACTTTGACCTGGGTTGTCGCTCCTGGCGTTTCCGCGGTTGATATCTGGCGCCTGGCCGGTGCCGGGGCGCAATTTGACCCGGCGGCGACCGGCTGGGCCAAGGTCAAGGCCAATGTCACGGCGTTCACCTGGACCGACGACGTCTCCGGAGCTGTTCTAAAAGTTGGCGATGGCATCAATGCCTATTATCGGGTTGTCCCGACCGGTACAGCGCAGGCCGATGTCTTCCTCCCAGCCAACAACGCGCGGACTGTCGGGAAGGTTGACGTCGATTTTCCGAAAGGTTACACCTTATTTGAGGCACCGGTTTGGACAACCGATATGACCCTTTCAACGGCGATCGGTAACCAGCTGGATAAAACCGCCGGTGGGGATGAGCTTTACGATTTCAGCATGAATAAGGCGACTTATGCCGACGGCTCCTGGGTTGGCACTAATGTCAACTTTGAACATGGTCGGGGTTACTATTTGCGTATTCTGAACACGGCGAAAAAAGTGACGTTCGTTGGGCTTGTTGCCCTGGCGGATGTTAACCTGAGCCTGAATCCCAGCTACAGTATGGTTGGTAATCCTTATCCGCTGATCAAAGAAGTTTCAGATATTTTCACGAACGTTTCCGTCGGCGAAGAATTGTACGACAAGTTTGCCAACAAAAAGACCTACACTGCCGACGGTTGGGTCGGCGCTACTTACAGTTTCGGCATCGGTGATGGTTTCTGGTTCAGACGGACAGGAACGACCGCTTATAATTGGCAATTGAGGCCATAAAATATGATCAAAGGAGAGGATATGAATATGTTGAAAAAAAGAAGGTGGGTAGGAGTCTTAGTTTCGCTGGTCTGTTTGACTGGCGCAGTCCTGGCGGCTGGATTGAATTTAACGACATATAGTGGTGCCGCTGATCAGCTTGGTAATACATACAAGGCCTCAGACAGGAATGGGGCCGCTCTTCCCAAGGATTGCCTGATCCAGATCGTTAAGGGATCGGCCGGCGCCCCTGACCCGGCAAAAGGCGGGTTCATCAGCTCCGGTACGTTGTACACCAATTATCCCGGTTCGCCGGCGCTGGTTGGGCATCAAAACACCGGCGTTACGGCGGTTGACAACATTGCTGGCGAATTTGATTACAACTGCAACGGCGAGATCGACCCCGGTGGGGCCGAAGCGTTTTATGTGCGGGTTTGGTCAACTGCCGCGCCGGCTCAGGGCGCGTATTACAATACCAAGGGAGGCAGCTTAAAAGGGGCAGGGCAATCACCGACTGATATGCTCTGGGATCTAAAGACCGTTTATAAGGCTGACGAGCCGATGAAGCCGAAATCTGCGGCTGGCAATTTTTCCCTTTCTTATGACTCGACCAAGAGTCTTTACCTCCCCACCTTTACTATCTCCGCTGTCGAACAGGCCGATCCTGACGGCAAGACTTTATACGAAGTGATCGGTTATAATATTCGGATCAGGAAAGAGGGCGACGCGTGGGATGCCGCCCGGACCTTTGCTGCCGGCTCAAAGAGCATTGTGGAGACCAATACGGAAACACCCTATTTCCTGGCTGACGGCGCTACCTGGTACGAGATCCAGTCGCAGGCCTACAACTATTTTGGTGGTGGCTCGGAAGCTGATTGGGGCGAGATCTACCGCTTCCAGATCCCGAGCAGCGGCGGCATGGTTAGCGTGCCCAAAGAATTTACCTTCAAGGAGCCGGTCAGCGATCAGTATGTCAGCCCGACCTCAATGTGCTTTGCCAGCATCGGCGCTGATATCGCCAAGGCGAGCGACCTGGCCAAGAAGATCAACGCGGCCAACACTGCCGTCTCTGGCTTCTATGTGACAGTGATCTATCAGGCGAACAAGTTTGACGCCGCCGGCAACAATCTCTTCGCCGCCTTTGACGCGAGCGGCAAGGTGATCGACGGGACCGATTTCGAGATGGAAGTCCGCGAACCGATCCAGGTCTATACTTCCAAGGCGGGGACGATCACGCTGTAAGTGACGAAAAACATGAGGCTTAAAAGAGAGAGCATCGTTTTAATAATTTTCCTGTTGGGTCTGGCCGGGGCTTGCAGCGCGGCCGTTCCCAAGTTCATGCCGTTCTACACGATTGCCGGCTCGGTCGGCGACGCGGCCGATACCAGCGGCGTTAAGGCGCCCGGGCACGAGGTCGTCTTCTTCAAGGAGATGGATATGCTCCGGAGCATCGTTAGCGTTTACACGATCGCGACGATCGAAGCGGATGGCAAATTCCGCCTTAATGCTTCAGCCAACCATGGGCTCCTCCCTCTTAAGGTCGGCGAAAAATGCAAAGTTGCCGTTGTTAAGGACCCGGCTGGTTACGGCGCCGGGCCGGTGGAAGTGGTTATCAGCGGCACCGGTTACCAAACGGTTGGCGGTCTGGTTATGGCCCTGGGCGCTGGGGTTGGGTTGCCGGGTTCGGAACCCGCGGTCAACGAGCCGGCGCCGCAGATCAAGCTCTGGTTCGGCAGCCGGCTCTATCAGGAGCGGTTCGATAAGGACGGTAAACGGATCCCCTTTGTCGTTTCCGAACGGACCAACGTTAAAGCGCAGATCGATATTGCCGATGGGTTCATGATCAGCAATGATATCGGCGCTTACTCGATCATCATCGACCAGGGCTCGGCCACCCAGAAAACGCTCGATCTCAAGGCGGAAAATATCGCCAAAAAGGTCTACGCCGCCGGCACCGCGCCGGCCGACGAAAAGATCAGCGCGCTCAGTCTGGAATATAACCTGGCTGAACCGCTCACCTCCGGCGAGCACCTCTTTGCCGTTTCTGCCCGGAGCAGCGGCACCGTGGGAACCGCGGCGGTCGGCACCTACGCGGCCACAGTCGAGGTCATGGGTGGCCCGGTCCGCCTGATCGGCACGCCGGTCACCTTCCCGAGCCCGTACAGCATCAGCAAGCACGGCCGGGTGACGATCCAGTATGAACTATCGCGCGATGCCGATATCCAGCTCGTCTTTGCCGGTATCTCGGCGGCACTGGTCAAGAACTTCACCTTTAATAAAGGCCAGGAGGGCGGCACCGCCGGGATCAACAAGGTGACCTGGGACGGCCGGACCGACCGCGGCACCCTGGCCGGCAACGGCATCTACCTGGGGACGATAAACTCCCGCGAGGATGGGCGGCGACTGGGAACGGTCAAGCTGACGGTCGTTGATTAACTGAAATAACCCGCGTCAAATAACGACAAAGAGCCGTATGGTCAACAAGACCGAACGGCTCTTTTCTTTTAACGCCAAACCGACCTCACTGACGGTTAAAAAGCTGCGGCAGGTCGAGACGAGGCCCGCTTTCCGCCAGCTCGGCTGGGCCTTAAATGATGTTCTCGATGTCACTTACTCCCTGCAGGGGGTCCTCCAGCGTTTTGAGGAGCAGACTTTTAACTCTGTCCGGTTCCGGGTTAGTCTGGTCAGCGGCGAGCCGCCCGGCCCGGGGCAGCTCCTTAGGGTCAACCCTAACCAAAAACGGATCGATCTTTACCTGGATGGGGGACCGGACAAGGTCCGCGATCGGGCGACCATGGGGGTAGCGCTGGCGTTGGCCAGCGTGGCGCCCCGGATCAAGTGCGAGGACAACGGCCTGCCGGCGTTCGAGCTTCGCTACCCCGTTCGGCCCAACAGCTTCAACGCCGCCGCTATCCATATTGCCGACTATTATGCCGGCGAGCGCTTTGGCGACTTTCTCACTGCCGACTTCCCGGTCCTCCTTGCCCGCACGATGCGCACCTATTGCAGCGAAGCCGCCCTCTACAGCGTAGCCCGCACTCTCTGCAGTCAGCCGGATCAATTTGGTCGCCTCCTCATGGCCAATAGCCGCGATTTTCTCGGCCGGATCCGGGCCGGAATGGCTTGTCCGGTCATTAACGCCGATGAATACCGGTTCGAAAACATCTTTGAGACGGTGGCCGGCCTGGCATTGTTTGCGGTGGCGCTGCGCGGCCAGGGAATGCTAAACGAATCGTTTGACTGCCTCAGCGAACTTTTCGGTCCGCTGGGTAAGCAGCTCCGCTACGCCGAGTTTTTATTGATCCAGCCGCGGGACTACGAGCAGTACCAGCGCTTTCCGTTCAGATTCCATAGCCAGATCAATCAATATGGTATGGCGGGGCTGAACATGATCTTTAACGCCATCTTTGCGGCGCTGGAACCGAGCTATAAAGAGGCGCTCCTGATCCCCCGCTTTGGCCCCGGCTTCACCGGCCGGGTCGAGGGCGGGTCGATCACCGTCAGAAGGCGGAATTAAAGGTGGATGGCGCGGCCCAGGGCGGCCAGCGAGGCTTCCTGCAGCGCTTCGGGGTAGGAGGGGTGGGACTGGAACGTTGCACCCAGTTTGTCGACGGTCAGCCCGCTTCGCATCGCTAGGGCCGCGATCCCGATCAGGCTGGTTGCTTCCGCCCCCAGGATATGGACACCGAGCAGTTTGCCGTTTTCATCAGCGACGACCTTGACGAACCCTTCAATTTCTCCCATTGCCTGGGCAATACCTAATGCCGCCATTGGGAACTTCCCAACTATGACCCTAGACCCTATGACCCTGGCTTCCTGCTCCGTCACTCCCACGCTGGCTATCTCCGGGTTAGTATAAATACCGATCGGGACGCAGTCGTAGCTGAAGGTCCGGTTCCCGCCCAGCGCATTCTCGGCCGCGATCTCCCCCTGTTCGTAGGCGACATGGGCTAATTGCTTCCGGCTGACCAGGTCGCCGACCGCGTAGACCCCGGGGGTCCCGGTCTCCATTTTTTCGTTAACCTTGATACCGGGGGTAGTAGGGGTCCGTCCGACACAAACCAGGGTCATCTCTTTGGTCTGAGTTGGATCAAAGCGGGTGCCGGTCAAGACTTCGACCCGGCGGCGAGCGAGGACCCGCCGGACCATAGCAACGACGTCGCCGTCGATCCCCTGGAGTATATCCGGCAAGGCTTCATAGATCGTCACGGCTGTTCCGAGCGCGCTGTAGATCATCGCGAAGTGGATACCGATCACCCCGCCGCCGACGATATTAAGCTGTTCGGGGACGGTTTTAAGTTCCAGGGCGTCGTCGCTGGAGAGAAAACGGTTGCCGTCAAAAGCCATGCCGGGGAGACAGGTCGGCACCGATCCGGTCGCTAGTATTAGCGCTCTACTTTCTATGCTCCACGTTCTACGTTCTACGTTCTCGATTTCAACCTTTCCCGGCCCCAAAACCTTCCCTTCCCCCTGGATGACCGTGATCCCTTTGCCGACGATCAATTTGTGGAGGTTGTTGACGATCTTCCCGACGACAACATTCTTCCGCTCGACCAGTTTGGCCGGGTCAATGGAAATTTCTTTAGCGGTGATGCCAAAGCTATCGGCTTTCCTGATCTTCTCCAGGAGGTTGGTCCCGGCGATCAGTGCCTTGGTCGGGATACAGCCGCGGTTAAGGCAGGTCCCGCCGACCTTATCCTTTTCGATCAGGGCGACCTTGGCCCCGAGCTGAGCGGCCCGGATAGCCGCCACGTAGCCGCCTGGGCCGCCGCCCAGAACAATGAGATCGAATTTATTTGACATAAGTCTCCTCGTAATACGGTCTTATTCGGAATTGTACACCAAGTTCGGCCGCGATTTGTCGGCACTTTTCCTTATCGACCCCAGGCAGGTCGACGACCGTTGCTTCAACATCGGGCAGGTATTTCTTTGCCTCCTTGAGAAAATCGATGATCGCGGTGTAGGCGCGTTCACCCTGGAGCGGCCGGCAGAGCCGGTTGTAGGTCGCCGCGTCCTGAGCGTTAAGGCTGACGGAGACCTTGTCGATCAAGCCTTTCAGCTCAGGCAAGATATTTCTACCCCAAAACAGATTCCCGTGCCCATTCGTATCGATCCGGATAACAACATTACTTTTTAGTTTTGACTTTTGACTTTTTAATTGCCGAGAGACTTCCTTGATGACCTCTAGCCTGACCGTCGGTTCCCCGTAGCCGCAAAAAACGATCTGCTCGTAGCGGGTCGGGTCGCCGATGGCGGTAATCAGCTCGTCCGCGGTCGGCTCCTTGTCCAGCCAGAGAGCGAACTGCTGATTGAACTTGGGCGATTTGTTCCTGATGCAGAAGGGGCACTCGTTGGTACAGCGGTTGGTGATGTTTAAATATAAGGAATTGCCGACCGGATAAGCGATGGCGCTCATGGTTAAATTATAACATAATCTGAAATTATCCCGGGAAATATGCGAAAAAATATCGATATGAACAAAGTCGCCCGGGTCATAGGATCGCTCCGCCACGGCAAACCGCTCCGCCAGCTGATCAGCCGCAAATCAGAAGTGAACCTGCAGCGATTGGCCGTGGTCCGGCCTGGACAGACAAAAGCTTTTATCAAGACATTAGCCAGACTTGACCAGATTGCGATGCCGATTGACAAGCTGGTCGTGCCGGCCGTGCTGGCCGAGGTCCAGAACAAAAAGGCCCTGAAGCCGCTGCGGCAAATGGGCGTGGTCGGCCGATTGGTTTGTGAGAATGGCGGGGTGCTCGATCTGCGCAAGCTCGGGCTAAGAAATGAGCTTGGTTATATCGATCTGACCCCCAAATATAAACCGCTTCAGCTGGCCGATTACCGCGCGATCATGAAAGATTCCCGGCACCGATTGGAGATCGATCACTCCCTCGGTGATCTTTTTCTCTTCAAAGCGGTGTTACGGCTCCGGATCGATCTTTATGTTGCCGGGGCGGAACGGTCAAAAGCGCTGGCGAGAGGCGAGCAGCCAGGGATGCCCCCCGATTTCGTGGCCCTCAAGGAATTTATTGACCAACTGACACAGACTTTTCCGTTCGGTTCGACTACGGAACGGCTGCAGATCAAGTCGGACCTGCAGATCGCTTCTTTATTGCTTGACAGGCAGAACAATCCGGCCGCCGACGCTAAGTTAACGTCGCTGTTTGACGATATCGAAAAGATCGTTAGTCGGGAGATCGTGGAGCGGACCAGAGTCAGCCCGAAGGTGACAAAAGTTGCTCATCAAGCGAAGGGGTGCTGGACGATCACCACCTCCGGTTTTCGCCAGACCGGGCTCGGCCTCAAGCAAAAAGGGCCGGTGACCAGGCAGGTTCGGACGCCGGAGTTGCTCAGCATGATCCAACACCAGGTTGACTCGATCGCCGCCGAACGGGAAAGCAACCTCCAGACCATGGCCCAGCTTGCTTTCCTCAAGTTCCGTTTCCCTGATTACTGGGACAAATTGTTTGAGATCCACCTGAAATTCACCCATTATGACGCTTTAAAAAAGGACAAAGCGACCTGTGAGATGGAGGGGGCGCTGGAGCTGGCCAGGGTCTGGACCGGACCGGCCGACCGCCTGGCAAGGAGCCTGCTGACACTGGCGGAGATCGATCTGGCGCAGCGCGACAACGAGTTGGCAGCCCAGCAGCAGCGGCTTACCGCCGTTAAACAGGAGACGGAACAGGCGATCGGGTCCCGACTGGGGAACTTTGTCGGCGAGATGACCGACCGGTTGACCGCCACCAACCTGTTATATGATCCGAGCATCACCCGGATCACAATTGACAGGCTTGGCCGCTACCTCGGCTCGTTCTTGAGAGGGAAAATGCGGGAAGAATGGCTAAGGAGCGCCAAAAGCCGGATGACCGGGACCTTGAGACTGACCTCCTTACTGCTCGATCAGCTCCAGGTCAAGCTGCAGCTGCTGCAAAGCCTTAACGGCGCGCGAGCCGCCTATTCGGCCAGGCGGACGGAGATCTGGCGGCGGCAAACCGATACTGCCACCAGAGCGGAGGAGATCGTCCGGCTTGACGGAGAAACGCTGGCTACCGTGCGTACTACGCTTGCCCAGGTCACGGCCGTTAATGCCGATATTCAGCGCCAGTTAACGACCGCTGTCCGTCTTATTATGCGGGTTGATCACGATTTCCTCAACCGCGCCGGGGAGGTCATAACGCTCGATGAGTATTTTGCACAGCGGGGTGGGGTGCTGAGCCAGGTGAACGGGCTTTTTTCCGATCGGGTCAGGGCCGTTGGTTTTGGGAAGAGGGCGCTGGGGATCGTCCTGCGCCGCGATGCTCAATTGATGGGCCTGGACTACGAGGAACTAACCTAAGGCCTGCTTCAGCAGCCTGGTTGCCGCCTCCGGATTGGCCCGCCCTTTAGTCGCCTTCATCATCTGGCCGACCAGGAACATCATCACCGCTTCTTTGCCCCCTTTATACTGCTCCACCTGTTTGGGATTGCTCTTGACGACCTCTTGAGCGATCTTGAGCAGTTCGCCTTCGTCGCTGATCTGGGTCATCCCCGAGGCGGCGACGATCTCTTTGACCGGTTTGCCGGTCTGCAGGGCGGTAAAGAGCACTTCTTTGGCGATCTTATTGCTCAGGGTCCCTTTCTCGATCAGGGTCAAGAGTTCAGCCAGTTCGGCGGGCGGGAAATTAAGTCCGGCCAGCTCTTTTTTATTCTCTTTACAGTAAGCGGTAATGTCGCCGATCAGCCAGTTGGCGACAGTCGGGGCTTTGGCCCCCAGTTTTACCGCTGCATCAAGAAAGTCGGCCAGCGGCTTATCGTTGACCAGCAGCTGGGCCGCTTCGCCGGCGACGCTCAGTCCGACAAATCGGGCCTTTCTCTGCCAGGGGAGCTCGCCGATCGTCGCCTTGATCTCGGCGACCCACGTCCGGGGCGGCTCGACCGGGACCAGGTCGGGCTCGGGGAAGTAGCGGTAATCGTGGGCGTACTCTTTGCCGCGCATGCCGGTCGTCGTCTCGGTCACGTCGTCAAAAAAGCGGGTTTCCTGGGTTATCTTTCCCCCTTCGCTCAGGACTTCCTCATGCCGTTTTTCTTCCGCCAGCAGCGCCTTTTCGATCGCCCGGAACGAATTGATGTTCTTGACCTCGGTTTTCGTCCCAAATTTGGCTTCGCCCTTTGGCCGGAGCGAGATGTTGGCGTCGCAGCGGAGCGAACCTTCTTCCATCTTGGCGTCGGTGACGGCCAGATAGCGGAGGAGGTTGGCCAGCGTCTCGGTGTATACGGCGGCTTCCCGCGGCGAGCGGAGGTCAGGTTCGGAAACGATCTCCATCAGCGGCGTGCCGGTCCGGTTATAATCGACCAGCGAGGAATCGGCCCCCATGATCCGGGCCGCCCCCTGGTGGACCAGCTTGCCGGCATCCTCTTCCAGGTGGACGCGGGTGATGCCGATCTTTCTCTTAACCCCGTCGACCTCGATCTCCAGGTGTCCTTTGGTCGCCAGCGGCAGTTCGTACTGCGAGATCTGGAGATTCTTCGGCAGGTCGGGGTAGAAGTAGTGCTTGCGGGCAAAAACACTGCTCGGCTCTACCGTGCAGTTGAGCGCCAGCGCCGTCTTGATCGCCAGTTCGACCGCCTTTTTGTTAGTGACCGGCAGGACGCCGGGCTGGCCGGTGCAGACCGGGCAGATGTTGGTGTTCGGCTTGTCCCCGAACTGGTTGGGGCAGGAGCAGAACATCTTGCTCGCCGTCAGCAGCTGGGCGTGGACCTCCAGGCCGATTACTGTTTCGTAGTCCATGGTTTAATTATATTCCATTTCCTTTTCGGTTGGACAGGCGGTTTTTTGATTATTTCCTGTAATTCCGCCTCCGATAACCCTTTTAGATCGAGCCACTCCTTGGAGACCGGCAGGTTGATCTCGGCCGAGTACTCCCCTTTATTCTCTTTGACCACCAGCAGTTTACCGTCGCTAAACTCCCAGACGTAGAGGTATTCAACCGTCTTTGGTCCGGCCGGCGCCCCTTTGGCCGCCAGCCACGATGGGCGGACCGGGGCCGCGGCATACAACCGCTCGATCAGCAGCCGGTTAAGCAGCATTATCTTCTTTTGCTGGTAGACCGACAGGCTGGCGAACGGCTGCCCGCGGAACGCCGCCGTCTCGTTGATCAGCCGCTCGATCTGGGCGGACAATTTAGCCTTTTTCCCGCTCCGCTGGAGCCGCTCGTACAGATCGGGGAGAGCAAGGAGTGAGTTCAGTCGGTCCAGGCTGCTCCCTTTCGCTTTTCCCATAAATTGAATGTCCCGGGCGATCGCCTGTGCCAACCCCTCGGGTGAGGTCGAACCGAATTCGTTGGCAAAGAACCGGGGCGAGGAGACCTGCTTGACCCATTTCGCTTCCGTTTTTAACCGCTCTTCCTCGGCAAAAAGTCTGGCCGCTTCGGCCTTTTCCCGGGCGGCGAGGAGCTTGGCCCTCTTTTGCCGGAGCAGCTCCGCGGCCGACGGCTTGATCGCCCGCAACTCTTTTTCCAGTTTTTCCTTGGGGACAAAGACCTTGAACTTTGTAACCGCCGATTTGCGCAGGATCAGGTATTTTTTGATGATCCGGAGCCCTTCGTAGTTGATCCGCAGGGTCAGGTACTTTTCCCCGGCCCGCAGTTTGACATTGGCCCGAAAATTCTGGGCGCCGTCAAAGGTGACCGGTTTGCCGTTGACCGTGATCGAGCGGACGCCGGCCGCCGCCTGGCCAAAGATCTCGCCCGCGATCGGCGGAAATTTCTTGATGTCGGCCGCGGTCGCTGCCAGGACGGTTGTTGCCCATCCGGCGACCAGCAGGAGCGTTAAATTACGGCGGAGGTTTGGTGCCATGCAGTATTTTGCTCGTAGGTGTAGGCGACGCGCAGGATCAGCTCTTCGGCGAAGGCCGGCCCGATCAGCTGCAGGCCGATCGGCAGGCCGCTGCTGTTGCCGCAGGGTAGGGAGAGTGCCGGCAGACCGGCCAGATTGACCGGGATCGTAGCGATGTCGGAGAGGTACATGGCGACCGGGTCGGCCGACTTGGCGCCGAGTTTAAAGGCGACGGTTGGGGTGGTCGGCGAGGCGAGGAGATCGCAACGCTCGAACGCTTGGTCAAAGTCCCGCTTGATCAGCGTCCGGACCTTGAGCGCTTTCAGGTAAAAGGCGTCGTAATAACCGGCCGATAGGGCGTAGGTGCCGAGCATGATGCGCCGTTTGACCTCGGCGCCGAAACCTTCGCGTCTGGTGTTGTAGTACATCGAGATCAGGTCCCGGTGTTCCTGGCTCCGGTGCCCGAATTTGACCCCGTCGTAACGGGCCAGGTTGGAGCTCGCTTCCGCCGGGGCGATCAGGTAATAGGTGGCGATCGCGTGTTCGAACGAAGGGAGGGAGACTTCCACGATCTCCGCTCCCAGGGCGGCGAGCTGATCGGCCGCCCCCTTGACCGCCGCTTTAACCGTCGGCTCGATCCCGCTCCCCAGCAGTTCCCTGATCAGGCCGACGCGGACCTTTTTGACATCATTTTTTAGGGCCGAACGGTAGTCAGGGACGGGGTGCTCGATACTGGTTGCGTCGCGATCGTCGTGGCCGGCGATGACGTTTAACATCAGCGCCGTATCGGTCACGTCTTTGGTCAGCGGGCCGATCTGGTCAAGCGAAGAAGCAAAGGCGACCAGGCCGTAGCGCGACACCCGGCCGTAGGTCGGTTTCAGGCCGACCACTCCGCAAAAAGCGGCCGGCTGGCGGATCGACCCGCCGGTATCGGAACCGGTTGCCATGACGGCCGACCGGGCGGCGACCACCGCGGCGGAGCCGCCCGAGGAACCGCCGGGGACGCATTCCCGGTTCCACGGGTTCCGGGTCGGAAAAAAAGCGGAATTCTCGCACGACGACCCCATGGCGAACTCGTCCATGTTCGTCTTCCCCAGGATCACGGCGCCGGCCTCTTTCAGTTTGGTCACGACCGTGGCGTCGTAGGGGGGGAGATAATTCTCGAGCATCTTCGAGCTGCATGTTGTCTTTATCCCCCGGGTGCAGAAGTTGTCCTTGATGGCGATCGGGATGCCGGTGAGCGGGGTCGGGTTCGCCCCTGTAGTCAGCCTTTCATCGGCGGCTTGGGCTTGCTTGAGCGCCTCGTCCCTGGTCAGGGTGACGTAGCCTTTTATTTTATCGTCCGTTCCGGCGATCCGATCGTAAAGAGCAGTGGTCAGCTCAACGGAACTGATCTTTTTATTAACGAGCAATTCGTGTAATTCGTGGGCGGTTTTGGTATGCATTTTCTAAGACCCTATGACCCTATCCCTCTATGATCCTTGGAACCTTGAACATGTGGTCCTCAATGACCGGGCCGTTCGCCATGATCGCTTCGACGTCGGTGCAGGGTGAGGCTTTGTCTTCGCGCAGGACATTCTTCATCGGGATGGCGTGGGCGGTGGGGGGGACCGTCTCGGTGTCCAGTTTTTGCAGGCTGGCTGCCAGATCGAGAATGGCGGCGAGCTGGTCGGCAAAGAGCTTTTTTTCGGCTTCGGTCAGGCCGAGCCGGGCTAGTCTGGCGACATGATCAACGTCGATCCGCATGCGGCCATTATAGCAAGCTTAAAGGGGGAGGGTAAAGTAGAAGACCGCGCCCTGATCTGGTCCGGCGGAAACCGCCCAGAGCCGGCCACCGTGCATCTCGACGATCGCCCGTGACAGGGCCAGCCCGAGGCCGGTCCCTTTCCGTTCGGCCGATTCCTTGCCGGCGCGGTAGAACTTTTCAAAGATGTGCGGCAGATCGATCGATTTGATCCCGATCCCCTCGTCGCGCACGGCGACCAGTATCTCTTTTCCCTGCGGGGTAAGAGTAAGGAAGATCCGGCCGTTTTCGTTGGAGAACTTGATCGCGTTGGTCAGCAGGTTAGTGAGGACTTCCAGGATTTTGTCCTCGTCCACACTGACCGGCGGGGTCTTCTGATCAAACTCCTGGACGAGCTTGATCTTTTTAGCGCTCAGGGTCGGACCAAGCTCTTCGGTTACATGGCCGAACAGTTCGGCCATGACGACCGGTTTCTTCTCCAGCTTGGTGTGGCCCGACTCCAGGCGGGCCAGGCTGAGCAGGTCGTTGACCATGGAGAGGATCCGCTGCGACTGCCGCTTGATGACGTTGAGCGGCTCCTTTTGCTGAGGGGCCAGTTGGCCCAGGCTTTCCCCGGCCAGGATCTCCGTGTAGCCCATGATCGAGGTCAGCGGGCTCTTGGCCTCGTGCATGACGGTGTTGACGAAATCGAGCTTGGAGTCGGAGAGTTCCACGATCTCGGCCTGTTTCTCGCCGAGCCGCTGGGTCAGATAAGAGATGATGTAGACCAGCAGGACCGAAGTGAAGAAAAGAGCCAGCGCCTTGCTGAAGGCGAACGGGAGATCAAGGTAGAGAGCACCGGGGAGCGCGGTTAGCTGAACGTGCGGGATAAAGTTATACGCTTCCAGGAAACAGACGAGAAAATAAAAAGTCGCGGCGTTGAAAGAGAGGAGATAAGCGATCTGCGACTGGCCGGCGACGGAGATCGCCGCGACGTTGAGCAAATACAGGATCTTCAGCGGGCTATCGACCCCGCCGGTGTAGTGGATGATGGCGGTGATCGAAAAAAGGTCGGCCATGCTTCGTAAAAACGACAATGAGGGGTCTTCGCTGAAGCGAATAAAAGCTCGCCCCAGAACGGAGAAGAGAAGATTGTAGCTGCAAACGACCAGCGCCAGGAGCAGGATCGGACCGAAATCGAGTTTGAAACGGGAGGGGTAGAGCAGGATCAGGCAGATGATAAAGGTGACTATGACGGCGGCCCAGCGGAAATTGACGAACCAGGAGAGCAGCTTCTGTTTCTCGGTCATTTTGCCGGTCATGGGGAGATTATAGCCTTATAGCTTCAGGCTGGCAACGGGGGAAAGCTCAAGAGACGAAGGACGAGGGACGAAGGACGCGGCTGCTCCGATCATCGCGGCGTTGTCGGTGCAATATTCGAAGGGAGGGATCAGGACCTTTAGGCCTTCGCCTTCGCCTCTGGCCTTCAGCTGGGCGCGCAGTTGTGAGTTGGCGGAGACGCCGCCGGCCAGGGTGACCGTTGAACAGCCTGTGGCGAGCGCGGCGCGGACAGTTTTCTCAACGAGGACGTCGACTACGGCTTGCTGGAAGGAGGCGGCGATGTCCGCCGGGCGAGGGACGAGGGACGATGGACGATGGACGATGTTCACCACCGCTGTTTTAATGCCAGAGAAGGAGAAGTCATAACCATCATTGAGCATTGGGCGGGTAAATTTGACAGCTTTGGGGTTGCCTTCTTTGGCGAGCTTATCGATCACCGGCCCGCCGGGATAGCCAAGACCGAGCAGCCTGGCCACTTTATCATAAGCTTCCCCCGCTGCGTCATCCCGCGTCCGCCCCAGCGTCTCGTACTGGCCGTGCCCGTTAACCTTGATGATCATCGTGTGGCCGCCGGAGACCAATAAACATATAAAAGGGAATTGAGGGGCGAGGGACGAAGGACGAGGGACGAGAAAATTGGCGTAGATGTGGCCTTCGAGGTGGTTCACGCCGATCAGTGGCTTGCCCAGCCCCCAGGCGATCGCTTTGGCTGCCGACAGGCCGACGATCAGCGAACCGACCAGCCCTGGCCCGTAGGTAACGGCAACCGCGTCGAGTTCGCTAAAACTAACGCCGGCCGTGTCCATTGCTTCCTTGATAACCAGGTTGATGACCTCAATATGCTTGCGGGCGGCAACCTCCGGCACGATCCCACCGTACTTTTTATGGAACTCGATCTGGGAAGAGATGACGTTGGAAAGGACTGCTTGGCCGTCCTTTACGACTGCAGCGGATGTTTCGTCGCACGAAGTTTCGATGGCTAAGATCATCATCAACAAATTATAGCATTTTCAAATCGTGTTATAATTAGCGTATGCTGCCGATCGAAAATATATTGAAATCTAGCCTGATCTTTGGCTGTTTGCTCGCCGCCGTCTGCCTGGTTGGTTGCGCCACCCTGTCCGGCTCCGGCTCGCAGTATCAGACAGACCTCCAGAATCTGGTGACGAGCCAGTGGGCCAGCTACGGTAGCGGCAAAGCCAATTGGGGCGGGGGAGTGGGTCTCTACATTATGTCGCCGAAAGGGAAATATTTCGCGGCCAGCGGGTTGGTGGCCGGCGCGGACGAGAATATCCATTTCCGCGGCTACAGCACGACCAAATCGTTTACCGCGGTCGCGATCATGCTCCTGCAGCAGCAGGGGAAACTGAATATCGATGATAAGATCACCGCTCTGATCCCGGGGTCGACGGAAACCTACGTTCCCGGCGATGCTAACTACAATATCCCCAACAAGGACCAGATCACCATCAGGCAGCTGCTGGGGCACAAGGCGGGGGTGTTTGACGTCGGTAATAACATTATCCCGACGACCGAAGCGGTTCCCTATGCGGGCCAGCGCTATATTGACTACGTTAAGGAAGTGGTCCCCGATCCGGACCATACATTCACCTTCGACGAGCTGGTTGGAGTGGCGGCAACCTGCGAGTTATCAGACTTTGCGCCGGGGACCCGGTTCCATTACAGCAATACCGGCTACTGGATCATCGGCAAGATCGTGGAGCGGGTTTCAGGCCAGCGGTTGTACGAGTTCGTGCGCGACGCCCTGCTGTTGCCGAACGGCCTGACCGCGACCAGCTTTCCTTATCTGGGGACCGATCAGACCGTTCCCGCGCCCTTTACCCCGGGTTACGGCTGGGCGGGAGGGACCATTCTTGATCTAACTGTCGAAAACGTTTCCGGGTTTGTGGCCGAAGGGAACATCATTACGACCCCGGCCGATCTGGCTAATTGGTGTCAAAAATGGATCACGGGACGGTCCGGTTTAAGTCAGACCTCTGTCGACCAGATGATGGACTGCCAGCCGACCGGCGAGGAACACCGCTTCTACGGCCTCGGCTGCAACTACACGCCGGGGCTCGGTTACGGCCACAACGGCGGCCATCCGAATTACCTGACGGTGATGCGGCACGATCCGAGCCAGGAAGTGACGGTCGTTGTCTTTTGCTCGGCCGTGAACATCGAAGACCTGTATGGTGAAGTCAATTTTATGTATGATCTCGGTTTCAAGGCTAAGGAACTGCTCGGCTACCCGACCGCGGAAGCCTCCCCATAAAGTTAACATGCAAGATCTAACCGCCCGGGTCGTCGCTCAGCACCGGGGGAAGTACCGGGTCAGAAGCGAAGCGGCAGAGTTCTGGGCGGAAGTGACCGGTAAGATGATGTTCTCTGCCGCGGCCAAAACCGATTATCCGGTCGTTGGCGATCTGGTCGTGGTCTCCGAATTGGAGACGGGCCATGCGGTGATCCGGGAAATATTGCCCAGAAAAACTATTTTGTGCCGGAAAGCGGGGGACAAGGACGACGCCCAGCCGATCGCGGCCAATATCGATGTCGCTTTTATCGTCCAGGCGGTCGACCGGGACTTTAATTTGAACCGGTTGGAGCGTTATTTAATTCTCGCCGGTGCGGGCAAGATCACTCCGGTCGTGGTGTTGAATAAGAGCGATCTCTTGTCAGTGGAAGAGTTAACGGAAAAAGTCGCGCAGATCAAGGAGCGATTCCCGGCGGTCGAGGTCGTCACGACCAGCGCGGCTGACGGGGCCGGGATCGGGCCGTTGCGTCAGGCAATTGAAAAGGAGAAGCTCTATTGCTTCATGGGCTCTTCCGGAGTGGGCAAATCCTCGATCATTAATGAACTCCTGGGGGAAGACCTGTTAAAGACTAAAATGATCAGCGCCGCCACCAATAAGGGGCGACATACTACCACCCACCGCGAACTGTTCGTCCTTCAGAACGGCGGCATGGTCATCGATAACCCGGGGATCAGGGAGGTCGGCTTGGTTGAGGCGGGTGGAGTGGTGGCGGATGTCTTTGGGGATCTATCCGAATTAGCGAAGGATTGTAAGTTTGCCAATTGCACCCATGACCACGAACCGGGCTGCGCTGTCTTAGCGGCGGTCAGTTCCGGGAAATTAAGCGAGGCCAAATACCTGAACTATCTTAAGCTTAAAAAAGAATCCTATCATTACCGCATGTCGAGCCTGGAAAAGAAGCGAAAAGACCAGAGCTTCGGACGAATGGTCAAGAACTTCAAGAAACAGCTGAAAAAGACCGGATAGCTGGCTCAATATATTATTTGCAATCGCAGCAAAAATCCCTCGATATATATCCGCCATGAATATTGCTGCCGCTAACCGGTTGACCAGCCTTCAGCCAGGCGACGTGATCATGCGCCCGTTCCATATCTCCGGAAATCCGGTCCAAAAGGCCAAAATGCGGCTGCTGCAATGGGCGATCGAGCACGGCGAGCGGAAAGGGCTGGGTCACGCGCTCCTCTTTGTCGGAACTAACGAGCGGGGAGAGGGACTGGTCATCCACGGTACGCCAGGCGCGGCTAACAAGAACGGGATGGAGCTCAGCACCATTGGCCAGCAGCTCAGCGGTTTGCGGAGCGACGAGGTCCGCGTTTTACGGATGTCTGACGATCCGGTGATCAGGGAGAATGCGCTCCGTTTTATGCGTTTCCACTATTGGCTGGCCGAACAAGGCCGTCAAGTGTTCAGCTTCCACCAGGCGATCAGCCAGCCGCTCGACCTGCCGGAACCGGTGACTTTTGAAGAGCGGACTTATCGGTCCTATTACAAGTTTTCCTGCATTGGCGCGGTTATCTGTGCCTATGGACTACAGGAAAGGGCAGAGCAGTTAATGAGGGGTTATTCAGCGGAACTTGAGCGGCAAGGCGGGCGGATCCGGATCGAACGCCATAATGCGCTTAATAATTTGTGGGTTTTTTTGGCCAACCGGCCGGACGAGGTCTTCAAGAACCTGCGGACACTGGCCCCGACCGGACACCTGCTGCTCGAGCTGGCCGTCCGGGAATTGCCGTCTTAGCCGCCGATTTCATCGCTTGCTTGCTCTCACCCTCGCCTAAGTATTATAATCAGCGGATGATCCAAGTAATTCCGCCCCGCTATGCCGCCCTGGCGGTTTTTGCGCTGGCTTATCTGCTCTTTATCGCTTTGCCCAAAAGACGGACAGCAACCGCGGCGGTCGCGGTCCTGTTCGCTCTGCTCCTGGGCGCGATCTCGCTCCCCGACGCTTTCCGCTCGGTCAACTGGAACGTGATCGGCATCTTTGCCGGGATGGGGATCTTAAGTCATCTCTTCTTTGAAAGCCGGGTCCCGGCGGTCATGGCCGAACACATTGTCAACCAGACCAAAAACACCGCCTGGGCGCTGATGGGGATCTGCCTGATGGCTGGGTTCATTTCCTCCTTCCTTGACAACGTTTCGACCGTTCTGATCATCGCCCCGATCGCCCTGGCGGTTTCTAGCCGCCTCAAGGTCGAACCGACCGCAATGCTGATCGGCATCGCGGTCTCGGCTAACCTGCAGGGGACGGCGACGCTGATCGGTGATCCGCCCAGTATGCTCCTGGCCGCATTTGCCGGGCTTAATTTCTGGGAATTCTTCTTCTATCACGGTAAGCCAGCGATCTTTTTTGCGGTCGAGCTTGGCGCCGTCGCTTCCTTTATCGTGCTCTGGTACTTTTTCCGGCACTTCCGGCAAAAAGCGCCGCCGGTCCGGGAAGAAGCCGTGTTGACCTGGCGGCCGACGGTGATCATTTTGCTGGTCATCGCCGCGCTGATCGCTTCGTCGTTCAGCCGGGCGCTCTTCGGCAACACCGCCGGTCTGATCTGTCTCATCGGCGCGGCCGGTGCGTTGGTGGCGGAGCAGGCGTTTGGTAAAAAAGAGCCGCTGCTGGCCCACCTGCAGAAGATCGATTGGGAAACGGTCAGCTTTTTGGCGCTGGTCTTTATTCTGGTCGGCTGCCTGACGGTCAACGGTTGGACCGAATACCTGGCCCGCCAGATCGTCCTTTTGACCGGCAATAACGTCCTCTTCGGCTTCCTGGTCCTGACCTTCTTTTCGGTCGCCGTCTCGGCCTTTGTTGATAATATTCCGTTCCTGGCGGCGATGCTGCCGGTCGCCATGTCGCTGGCCGCCAAAGTAGGGGTCGATCCATCCCCGCTCTTATTCGGTTTGTTGATCGGCGCCAGCCTGGGGGGGAACATTACCCCGATCGGCGCTTCGGCCAACGTTGTTGCCTGCGGGATCTTGAAAAAAGAGGGGTACACGGTCAGTTTCGGTCAATTTCTGCGGATCGGTCTGCCGTTCACTCTGGCCGCTGTCTCTGCCGCTTCGTTCTTTATCTGGCTGGTCTGGATCAGGGTCTAGTCTGTCCGCCAGATCTCCTGGATAACGTCCGGCGACCCCGGACCGCTGATCGCTCCAGCATAGCGAACCAGCTCGTAGGGCGACTCCGCTTTAACCCAGTAGTTAACATTAGGGATAAAATTACTGATCAAGCCAAGATCGGGTTTCAGTTCGATCCGCCGGGCGGCAACCGAGCGGCCCTGGCTGGTCACCGTTGCCGGCCCGGCCGCCAGTTTGAGGAGGAAGCCGAAAGTTTGCCCGTTGGGCAGGAGCGCTTTTAGTTTCTCTTCCCTGACCCCCCGTGCGGGGAGGGAGGAGAGATACAGGTCAAGGTCGGTAATAGCGACAAGTTGCGGCTGAAGCGGCACCGTTTTACTGATCTTTTCTTTCTTCTGATAGTCGTTATATTTGACCAGCGCGGTCAAATTAGCCCAGTTGAACCGGATATCATAGTCGGTCCACGGTTGACTGTCGCTTTTTGTCTCCCCCTGCAGGGAATAGCTGGTGATCCGGCCGTCGGCCAGCAGAAAATACCTGACTACCCGGCTGGCAAAGGCTTTGCCCTGGATGGTCCCTGACGAACGGCCGGTGACGACCAGAAAGGTCTTCCCCTGATAGAGCAGTTTTTCGAACTTGGTGGTCGATTCGCCGAACGGGGAACCGTCTTTGCTCAGCCGGGTCTGCGCCGTATATTGCCGGCCGATCAGTTCAGCCGGAAAGGCGAACTGATAAAGAGCGGCCGCCGGCAAAGTCATTAGCCAGGTAAGGATGATCGCTGACGCTGCCAGTCGTTTGTCTATGTTCATCTTACCGAAAGAAATAGCGCCAGATGAGCGCAAGCGCGTAGGTGAACATGGTGAGGTGGATCAGCGGCAGGGCGGCCAGTTTGGGGATAGGGAGCTTTTCTTGCCAGCAGATCAGGTTGGCTAAGACGATCAGGGCAAAGCCGAGGAGGAACCAGGCCGGGACGACCTGGCCGTAATTGGCTAGGAGCCAGCCGCCGACCGCCAGGTGGGCGGCCGAGAAACCGGTTATCCAAAGCTTACAACCGGTGACTCCGTAAAGGATCGGGATCGTTTTCATCCCCCGGGCCGCGTCGTTTTTGAGGTCGATCAGATCGTTGGTCCCCAGGTGCGCTTCGGCTAGCGGGTAGAAGAAGAGCAAGATCAAAAGGGCGGTCCAGTCAGGATGGCCGACGCAGAGGTAGCCGGCGACGGGGAAAAGGGCAAAATCGGTCCGGCCGATCAGCTGCGACCAGGGAAAGGTTTGCTTCCTTTTTTTCAGTTGGTAGAAAGCTTCGGCCAACATGCTGTAGAAACCGATCGCCATAACGTAGAGCGAGTGCGGGGAGGGGAGCGACAGGGTCAGAACGACGGCCGCCAGGAGAAAAAAGACGAACAGCCCTTTGGCGGTCATTAAACTGATCGCGCCGGCGGCGAGCGGCCGGGTGTGGAACGGGCGGAAATAACCGGTCAGGTCATTATCGATATCTTTCCTGTCCGGCCCAGCGTCGATCAGATCGTTCAGGATGAAGCCGGCCTCAAAACCGAACCCGGCGATCAGGACCGCCTTGACGACGAGCCCCCAGGAGAAACCGCCGTGAACGGCGAAACTGACGAACAGCCCGCCGCAGAAGATCGCCGGCCAGGCGGGGAGAAAGTGGAGCCGCAGGAGATCGAGATATGCCTTTACAGTTGCCACGCCTTAATTTCTTTACCGGCGCCAAGGTCGAATTTATTCAGGTCGACCGTTTGCCAGGCGGTCTTATCGTAAGTTCGGTAATAGAGAACACGGTTGGTCAAGTCCTTGATAACCGCCCACTGGGCGTAGCCGTAAAGATACTGCCCGGGGATAGCGGTCGGCTCTTTGATCGCCCCTTTCGGGATGTCGATCGAATTTAATAAATGTTCCGCCAGATTGACCGCGCCGACCGCGTTCTTGGGCGGCAGGGCGGCGTCGAGGCTCAAGGCGATCTTGACGAAGCGCGACGGCGGCGTCCAGTCGCCCGGCAGGCCGCGCAGTCCGCTCCCGACGCCGGCCGCTTCGACCTTGACCCCGTTGATCGTCTTGCTCTCGACGTCGAGCGAATTGAGGTTGACGTAATTGCGCAGGTTAGCCAGCTGCCAGTCAAAGCTTGGGCGGTTGGTCAGCACGCCGAGCGGGTTGTCGTAGGTCCTCTTCTGGCCGTCGATGAACTCGATCACCACGCTTTGGCCGGCGGCGTCGTGCACAGCCAGATGAATGCCAAAGTTTTTGAGCTTCGGGTTTTTGGGCGGAATGATGTTGACGGTCGGCAGCGCGGCCTTGACCTCGGCGACCGTGGCGAAATTCCCCAGCGCCCAGGCGCCAAAACTGTCGAGCGGCAGATCACGGCCTGTGCCGGCCGGCTCGTAGACGGCGCCGGTGTACATCAATCCGTCAAGCGAGAGACCTTTTTCGTTAAAGCCGTCGACGTAGGCGGTCTTGAGGCCGAAAGCGTTGAGCGCGATAAAACCGTATTTACCCGGTTGGCGGGGAACGACGCAGATCTCCGACTGCAGATCGAGCGGGAACTCCATCGACCGGCCGATCACCACCGTCCCGTCGGTCGCTTTGACCCGAAAGTCGGTGCAGGCGAAGGTAAGGTTGGGGGAGAGGAACAGGGCGGCAAGCAGGAAGAGCGGGATCATTTTTCTGGCGGGCATGATCAGATCCACCCCAGCAGCGCGCCGAAAACGATCAGGCAGAGCGCGTCAAAACCGAGGATCGCGCTGACGGCGACCACTTTGTCTTTGACCTGTTTCAGATCATGGACCCAGAAAGCAACGACAAAGAAGGGGAGGTAGCCGATCAGGAAGATCAGCCACGGCGCGCCCAGGTTCCACCAGGGATGCTCCCAGGTCAGCGCGCCGATCCGGTTCAGGACGATCTCGATCCCCACGGCCAGCAGGGAGTTCAGAACGGCCAGGAACCAGCGGTTGGGGATCCCCAGGACCTTCAATTTCTTGTCCGCCGGGAGCATTTTGCAGGCGAAAACCCCCATGACGGCGAACATCAGGGTGATCTCGATGTTGAGACCGATCAGGATGTTATAAGAGGTGGCGCCCGGCGTTCCCCAGACCGGGGCGAACTTATTGAAGTGAAAGAAGAGGCCGTTCCAGATCTCGTTGAACCAGTCCATCCCCCACAGGGCGAGCCCGCCGAAAAAGATGTTCCAGTTCCGGCGCTCGACTTCCACCGAGTAAATGTAAAGAACAAGCAGCAGGAGCGTAATAATGGGCCATTGGAAATGAGTGGGATCACGCAGAATAGCCTGGGCCTGTTTGGCGCTTTCAGCCATCATTTTAGATCGCCTCCTGCCGAAATTATAGCACCCGAGAGCGGATTACCAAGCGGTTTCAATGACATTTTGCTCGGCGCCGATCGTTGTCGCTTTGCCGTGGCCGGGGAAGACAACGGTCTCCGGCGGCAGATTAAGCAGGCGTTTTAATGAGTTGATCATGGCCGCTTCGTCGGAATAGGGGAGGTCGACCCGCCCGTAAGTCCCCAGAAAAAGCGTATCGCCGCTGAAGAGGACCTTTTCTTTTTCACTGTATAAACAAATGCCTCCCGGGCTGTGCCCCGGCGTATGAATTATTTTGAAGTTCAGCCTGCCGCATTCCACATTATCATTGTCTTGGAGAAAGCCGTCAGGTTGGGGTGCGTCGGTCGTCTTAAGGCCGAAAACGTCGGCCTGGTGCATTAAGAAACGGGCGCCGGTCTGTTCTTTTAAGAGCCGGACCCCGTCATGATGGTCAAAATGGCCGTGGGTGGCGACGATCAGTTCGAGCTTCAGTCCGCGCTGCCGCAGCTGTTCAAGGATCTGTTCGGTCTCTCCCCCGGCATCGATCACCAGCGCCTTGTTGGTCGCTTCGTCCCCGATCAGATAGCAGTTGGTCCGGATCGGCCCGACCTTGAGGTGGTCGACCTTCAACCGACGATCTCCCTTAGCCGGGCAAAATCGTCGATCAGATAGTCAGGCCGGTGCGCGGCCAATTTGTCCAGGCCGTCAAAACCGTAAGTGACCCCGCACGTCTTGACCCCGGCATTCTTCCCCGTTTCGATGTCGACCGTCATGTCGCCGATCAACAGGACCCGCTCCGGCGCGACCCGGTATTTTTTTATCAGGCCGATGATGGCGCACGGGTCCGGTTTAAGGCAGGGGGCCGAATCGCCGCCCAGGATCTCCGCAAAGGCCGGGACCAGGCCGTGGTGTTCCAGGATCAGCCGGATGAATTCGTCGCGCTTATTGGAGAGGACGATCTTGGGCGGCTTCAGCTCCCAGAGCGTTGCAGCGACACGGGGAAAGAGCGGCACGGTCGGGATGCTCTCCCGGACATAGTGGTAATAGCGGGCGCGCGCCTGCTCAACTTTCTCCGGTTCGGTCGTTCCGATCGATCCGGCCACCAGGGCGACCTCGCCAAAGCCGATGTAACCGTTGATCTCGGCGACGCTCTTGGGCGGATACTTGAGCTCGGCGAGCATTGCCTGGACCGCGCTCACCGCCGCCGGCAGGGAGTCGGCCAGCGTCCCGTCCAGGTCAAAGAGGAGCAGATCGTAGGCGGTCATTTGATTTTAAGTATAACATAGTGTTATTATCCTCCCCAAACGGGAGGGAAACATGAAAAAAGCGTTAGTGATCGCGGTGTTGTTCGGTCTGGTGATCGGTGCGGCCGGAGCGGGGACGCTGAACATTTCCGGCCGGGCGGGGATGTATAATCCAGGGTCCGGGATCAGTTCCTCCATGATGTACGGGGTAGCCGCTAATTACGATCTGACCCAGAACCTGGCGTTGCGCGGCGCGCTCGACACGACCAGCTATAACACGCCGGCGGGAACGGTTACCTATATGCCGGCGACTGTCGACCTGATCTTCAGCCAGAATATCGGCGGGATCCTGACCCCTTACGCCGGGGCCGGTTTGGGTTATAATTCGGTGACAGCGGGCGGAACGACCAACTCCACGACCGGCTACCAGGCGGAGGTTGGGGTCCGGTTCTCCTTCAGCGGTTTGAGCGCTGGCGTCGAATATCGCTACCTGGTGCCGGATGCCAGTAAATCGACCTCGACCTCCAGCTCCAATGCTTACATCGAAGGTGGTTTCTCCCAGAGCTTTAATCTCTAGGTCTTGTGGGTGATGTCGAGGTTGAGTTCCTTGAGGGACTCTTCCCGGCCGATCAGCACCAGCGTGTCGTTGCTCTCGATGATCGTGCTCCAGGCCGGAATGACCATGTTCTCGTTGCCACGGCGGACCGCCAGGATGGTGATGTTGAACTTGTTGCGCAGGTCCAGGTCTGACAGCTTTTGCCCCACCCAGTTGGCCAGCGGTTTGGTCCCGATGATCGCGATATTCTCCCCGACGTCGAAATAATCAAGCACCCCTTGGCTGGTCAGCTTGTTGACCAGCTTGATGGCGGTGTCCTGCTCGGGGAAAATGATCTGGTCGACCCCGATCTTATTCAGGATCTTGCCGTGGACGGTGTTCTGCGCTTTGCAGATCACGGTCGGCACCCCCATGCTTTTGCAGATCTGGGCGGCGACGATGTTGCTCTCCATGTTGGTCGACTCGGCGATGATCACCACGTCACACTCGGTGACGCCGGCTTCCTTCAGCGCGGTTTCATCGGTGATGTCGCCGACAAAGGCGTGGGTCACCTGGTCTTTGATGTTCTCGATCACCGCTTCGTCCTTGTCCATGGCGATGATCTCCTGCTTCTTGTAATAGAGCTCCCGCGCGATCTTGCTGCCGAACCGCCCGATCCCCAATACCGCAAATTGTTTTTTCATCCGATCGAAATTCCCTCCTTTGGTAACTTGATCCTCGGTTCTTTTTGCCCGATCGCCAGGGCCAGGAGCAGTGTCAGCGGCCCGACCCGGCCAATGAACATGACCAGCATTATGATCAGTTTTCCGGCGGAACTCAAGCCGGGAGTTATCCCCATCGAAAGACCGACCGTGCCGAAGGCGGAGAAGACCTCAAAGGCTTCTTCCATCAGGCCGAACCGCTCGGTGTTGTTGAGCGCGAAGACGGCGACCGCGACCAGGGCGAGCGCCAGAAAAGCGACGGCGATCGCGCGGCGGATCGTTTCGGCCGGGACCCGCCGGTTGAACAGCACCGTGTTCTTGAATCCCTTGAGCGTCGCCCAGATCGTGGCGATGATCAGGGCAAAGGTCGTGGTCTTGATCCCGCCCCCGGTCCCGCCCGGACTGGCGCCGATGAACATCAAGAGCATCATGAAGAGGGCGGTGGCCGGCGCGACCCGGGCGATATCGATGGTGTTAAAGCCGGCGGTCCGCGGCGTCACCGCCTGGAAGTACGAAGCCATTGCCTTGCCCGACAGGCTCAAGGGGCCGAGGGTCCGCGGGTTGTTATGTTCGAGGGCGAAGATCGCCACGCTGCCCAGAACGATCAGGAGGAGAGAGGCGCTAAGCGCGACTTTGCTGTGGAGCGAGAATTTCTTGTGCTGCAGCAGATCGGCGATCACGATAAAGCCGATACCGCCGATGATGACCAGGGTGGTGATCGTCAGATTGATCAACGGATCGGTCACGTACGGCATTAAGTTGGCATAATTGGCCGGCAGGGCAAAACCGGCGTTGTTGAACGCTGAGATCGAGTGGAAAACGCTGTAGAGCAGCCCCTTTTTCCAGCCGAACTCCGGCAGCCAGCGGGTAAAAAGGATCAGCGCCCCGAGTCCTTCGATCGTAAAGACGATCACAAAGATCCGGCGCATGACCGCCAGGACGTCGGTGGAGGAGTAGATATTGAGCGCTTCCTTGACGATCAGTTTTTGGGAGATGAACAGCTTGTGCCGGAAGACCAGGAGCATAAAAGTGGAAAAGGTCATGTAGCCGAGCCCGCCGATCTGCATCAGTCCCATGATCACGATCAGTCCGAAGAGCGACCAATGAGTGCCGGTGTCGAGCGTCACCAGACCGGTGACACAGGTCGCCGAATTGGCGGTGAAACAGGCGTCCAGGAAATTGGTCGGGCGCTCGCCGGCCGAAGCCGCAGGGAGGGAAAGCAGTATGCCGCCGATCAGGATGATCAGAAAAAAACTAAAAGCAATGATAACGTGCGGCCGCAGTCGGAGCATTTGAAAGTTATCTTAATACTTATTTGTATTAAAAGCAACTTGGTGCTATGCTCTTGGGCTTGATGGTAAAAACGCGGTCTCCCTGGTCGACTTTCCGCCTCGCCCTGAAGAATATCTTCATCGGCCAGGCGCGGAACCCCCGTGACCGTTCGGTCTTTCAGCACCTTTCCCTGATCGCTTTTTTTGCCTGGGTAGGTTTGGGGGCGGATGGATTGTCTTCTTCCTGTTACGGGCCGGCCGAGGCGTTCGTTACCCTGGGAAAATATCATTACCTGGGGATCCTGATCGCCCTGGCGACGGCTTTAACGATCTACATCATCGCCGAGAGCTACTCCCAGATCGTCGAATTGTTCCCGACCGGGGGCGGCGGTTATATTGTGGCCAGCACACTCCTGTCGCCGACGGTCGGCATGGTGTCCGGTTGCGCCCTGCTGATCGATTATGTTCTGACTATCACCCTGTCGATCGCCAGCGGCGCCGACGCGCTCTTCAGTTTCCTGCCGGCCGAGTGGCTGGTCTTCAAGCTCAGTTTTGCGGTCCTGGCGCTTATTGTCTTGATCGTGATGAACCTGCGCGGGATCAAGGAATCGGTCATGATCCTGATGCCGATCTTTTTGGTCTTTGTACTCACTCATGCCCTGGTCATCGTTTATGCGTTGGTGACCCACCTGTTCGCTTTTCCGGCGGTCGCGCAGGCGACCGTGGTCGACATCAGGAGTTCTGCCTCCGAACTCGGTTTTCTGGGGATGATCTTCCTGCTGCTCCGGGCTTACAGCATGGGGGCGGGGACCTACACCGGGATCGAGGCGGTCAGCAACGGTTTGCCGATCCTGCGCGAACCGAAGGTCAAAACGGCAAAACGCACGATGACCTACATGATGATCTCGCTGGCCGCGGTCGTGCTCGGTCTGATGATCGCCTATACTCTGTACAATGTTCTGCCGGTCGAAGGCAAGACCCTGAATGCCGTTCTTTTTGAGCGGGTGGTTGCCGGTTGGGGGTGGTTCGGACTGGCGTTCGTGATGGTGACCCTGGTCTCCGAAGCGGCGATCCTTTTTGTCGCCGCTCAGGCCGGCTTTATCGACGGACCCCGCGTCCTTTCCAGTATGGCGGCCGACCGCTGGGTCCCCAAGCGGTTCGCCCTGCTGTCCGACCGCCTGGTCACGCTGAACGGGATCATGATCATGGGGGTGGCGGCGATCGTCCTGATGATCGCGACCAACGGATCTGTCGGTTACCTCATCGTTCTCTACAGTATCAACGTCTTTGTTACTTTCTGTCTGTCGCAACTGGGGATGGTCCGCCACTGGTTGCAGGTGCGCCGGCAGGAACGGCGCTGGCTCGGCAAGATCGCGGTCAACGGTATCGGCTTGACCCTGACTACCTTTATCCTGCTCTCTGTCGTGGTCGTCAAGTTCTTTGACGGCGGCTGGATCACCCTGCTCATCACCGGGACCCTGGCCGGTCTGATGCTGGCGGTCCGGTCAACCTACCGTTATGCGGACGAAAGGATCGCTGAACTTAACACGATCGTTGATGAGGTCGAATCGACCAACCCGGTCCGGGAGATCCCGCTGAGCGCCGGACAGGGGCAACCGTTCGACCCGCAAGCCCGGACCGCGGTGGTCATGGTCAAGGATTTCACCGGGATCGGTTTGCGGACGATCTTCAATATTTTCCCGGCTTTTGGGACCGAGTTCCGCAATTTTGTTTTTGTCCAGGTCGGGTTGATCGACGCGGCCGCTTTCAAGGGGACGGAAGAGCTCGATCGGGTCCAGCGTAAGGTCTCCGGCGAACTGCAGCGCTATGTCGATCTGATGCGCCGGCACGGCTATCACGCCGAAGCGCATGCTCTTTACGGGATCGATACGGTCGAGGAACTGGAAAAATACCTCCCGGACCTGCTCCGGAAGTATCCGCAGGCGATGCTCTTTGGCGGCCAGGTCGTTTTCCCCAGACGAAGCTTATTGCCGGCACTGATGCATAACTACACCTTATTCTCGGCCCAACGGCAGCTCTACGACAACCACGGCCTCCATCTCTACGTTATGCCGGTCGAACTTACGCCGGGCTGATTTTCTGCTATAATTCCGCCATGAACAAAGAAGAACAGCGGCTCGAGTCCTACCGCCGGACCGTCGCCGTGATCGTGGCGGTCGTGGTGGTTACGCTCTCGTTCCTGATCATCCGGCCGTTCCTGGTCGCCATTCTCTCGGCCGCCGCGCTGGCGTACATTTTTTATCCCTTCTACCTGAACATCCTCCGCCTCCTCCCCAAAAAACTGCGGGCCAAGGAGCTCGGCTCGGTCCTGACCTGCCTTTTTATCGTGCTGCTTGTCCTGGTGCCGACCGTTTTTGTGACGATCGTCCTGGGGAGCGAGGCGCGCAGCGGGTACGTTTTCCTCCAGAATTTCATGCTCAACCAGCAGCCGCTCAATAATCTGCCGCCGTTCCTGACCCAGTTCGCCGGTTTTCTCCCTCAGTTCAAGGAACTGACAGCCGACCTGGTCGGCCAGCTGGTCGGTCCGCTGCAGAGCATTATCAAGAGCGTCCCGGTAGTGATCCTGAACATCTTTATTACCGTCTTCTCGATGTATTATTTTTTGAAGCACGGCAAGGACCTGTATAATTTCTTTGCCGAACTGGTGCCGCTGCCGACCGGACGCTACAAGCAGATCATCGCCCGCTTCGACGACCTCTCCCGGGGGATGATCATGGGGCAGATCGTCGTCGCGCTGGTGCAGGGGGTTCTGGCTGGCTGCGGTTTTCTCCTGCTCGGCGTCCCCAATCCGGTCCTGCTCGGGTTTTTGACGGCGATCATCTCGATCTTCCCGCTGCTGGGGGCCGCGATCGTCTGGGTGCCGGTCGATGTTTACCTTTTTCTCTCCGCTTTTTCCACCGGCGAGTTCTGGCGGGCGATCGTGCTGCTGGTCTACGGGACCTTTGTCATCAGCTTGATCGACAATATCATCAAGCCGAAGATCGTCGGCGACCGGGCCAAGATCCACCCGCTGATCATCCTCTTTGGCATCCTCGGCGGGATCCAGCTCTTCGGGATCGCCGGGATACTGATCGGCCCGCTCATCCTGACGATCTTTGACGTGGGGATCGAGATCTACAAGGAGACGCTCTAACCGATGCCGGAACTCCCCGAGGTCGAAACGGTCCGGCGCGGGCTGCAGCGCACCATTGTTGGTCGGACGATCGCCTCTTTTGACTGCGACACCAGAAAAATGCTTAACCAGCCGCTCCCTTTTTACCGCCAGACCTTGCCCGGTTTAAAAGTCGTGTCGGTCGACCGCCGGGCCAAAATGCTGATCATCAAGCTGACCGGCGGTTGGAATATCCTGGCCCACCTGAAAATGACCGGCCAACTGGTATTTTGCGGCGACCGCTGCAGCGTGGTCGGCGGGCACCCGATCAAGGCCGGTTATGAGCAAGATCCGAACCGCTTTACCCACGGTACTTTCACTTTCCGGGACAAAAGCCGGCTCTATTTCAACGATGTTCGCAAGTTTGGCTGGCTCCGCCTTTTTAGCGATGCCGACCTGAGCAAACAGCTGGACCATGATCTTGGCCCGGAGCCGCTTGACCATAATTTTACCCTTGATGTTTTCCGGCGGGAGCTTGGCAAACGGCCGAACAACCGGATCAAACAGTTCCTGATGGACAACAAGAACGTCGTCGGCATCGGCAATATTTACAGCGACGAGATCTGCTACTTTGCCCGCGTTCGGCCTGATCGCCGGGTCAAAAATCTCAAGGATGGGGAGATCGCCCTGCTGTTCCGGGGGATCAAAAACATCCTGACCGAAGCGATCAAATATGAGGGGACCTCGATCAGCGACTATGTCAACGCGGCGGGGGAGGCGGGAGCGTACACCAAATTCCTCAAGGTCTACGGCCGGTACGGGGAGCAGTGTTTTAAATGTAAAGGAACGATCAAGCGGCAAAAGATCGGTGGGCGCACATCGTCATTCTGCCTGGGGTGTCAAAAATGAAGCTGAAACCGACCAAGATCGTCTGTGTCGGGCTGAACTATCAGGACCACGCGGCAGAACTGAAAATGCCGCTGCCGGCCGAACCGATCATTTTTTTAAAACCGCCCAGCTCGGTCATTTACGATCAGGCGGACATCAGCTACCCGCCGCAGACCAAAAACCTGCATTATGAAGGGGAGCTGGCGGTCGTGATGAAGGACCGGAGGACGATTCGCGGGTTCACCTGTGCCAATGATGTCACCGCCCGCGACCTGCAGAGTAAAGACGGACAATGGACCCGGGCCAAGTCGTTCGATACTTTCTGCCCCCTGGGGCCGGAGATCGTCACGGGGATCGACCCCGACAACCTGACCATCAAGACTTTCCTAAACGGCGAACTGAAACAAAGTTCCAGTACGGCGAACATGATCTTTAAGGTAGCAGAGATCGTCGCTTTTATTTCCGGGATCATGACGCTGGAGCCGGATGACGTGATCCTGACCGGGACCCCGCCCGGGGTCGGGCCGCTGGAGCGGGGGGACATGGTCGTGGTCGAAATTGCCGGGATCGGCAGATTGGAGAATAGAGTAAGATGAGCAAAATTACCGGTTACGCGCGCCAGGACGAGCCCAAATGGTTTTATCTCGGTCTGCTGACCATGGCCTTGATCATCTGTGCCGGTCTCTACCTCGGAGGGAAACTGGTCTATTGCTGGGTGGAGAGCGGGACGGCGGCCCGCCTGCAGGCGGCCGAACAAAAGCCGAGCGAGCTCAAGGTTGCCGCGCCAGCCCCCGCACTGAAAGCGGCGATCGGTCCGGCCGGTGAGCTGGGCGGGGTCAGGGTGGAGAGGATGACTTTTACCTCCGGTCTTGGCGAGGCGAACCAGCCGCTTGATGACTTAAGCGAGATCCTGGCGGGGAAGCTGGAGACGCTCTATTGCGCCACCCGCCTGACGAGCGATCGGGCGCAAACCGTCCGCCATGTCTGGCTCCGGCCGGACGGGAGCGAGGCGGCGCAGATCGAGCTTCATTTGGGGCCGCAAACGGTCAATACCTACAGTTATAAGAATATTTACGGGGGGCAGCGGGGGGCCTGGGAAGTGCAGGTCAGGAACGAAAAGGACGAGGTTATTGCCCGGAAGTCGTTTACGCTAAACTAGCCCGGGACTCGCGAAAATCGATCACCACAATGTCGCCTGTTTGCGGGTTTTCTTTCCCCTGGGCGGTCAGCTCCGCGATCACGTTGAACCGGGTGGCGACGTCATCGATCGTTTCGCCGTCGCGCAGGCGATGGAAGTAGAGCGGGAGCCGGTCGGCGATGCTGGCAGCAAATGAAGTCATTACATATCTTATTCGTAAAATCCGGCTCCGAACTTGCATGGAATTATGCTAATATAATATCCGTCAGGCTTGCGCCCGTAGTCCCGACATCATATAATATTTAATGATTGTGGAACAGTCGGGATCCCGATGACTACATAATTATTCAATATATTATTGTCCATCGGGACTCAACTGGATAGAGTATAATATAACCAGATTTGCAAGATTGCGCCCGTAGCTCAACTGGATAGAGTATTAGCCTCCGAAGCTAAGGGTTGAGAGTTCAAATCTCTCCGGGCGCAATCTTGCAGCGACTTAAACAAATGATCACCTCGACTGGATAGAGGGTTATGAGAGTTCTCCCGACGACATCAATATGTTTGA
>JALOPZ010000004.1 GCA_025453605.1 Candidatus Margulisiibacteriota bacterium
TGGCCATTTTGAGATCGGATCTTCTGCCGGCAATAATATATATTTCCGGCCTGGAGATTCGGGAAATCCTGTGACTTTTACAACGGCCGGTAACGTCGGCATCGGCACGACGGAGCCGTCGACAAAGCTCGAGATCGCAGGAACAGTCAGAGCGACCAGCTTTGAAGGGAGCGGCGCGGCGTTGACCGGGGTAATCGCTTCTTCCGGTTCGGCGACCGACTCGACCAAAGTCCTCAAGAGTGGCGACACGATGAGCGGTAATCTGACAGTTGAGACCGATATTCGGTTGTCCGGTGCTGCGTCGGCGATTTCCGGACCAAACTTCAAGATCACGCCGGAAGGGGGCTATGCGATCCGGTTGAAGAATTTTACCGGTGCAACCTCGGTCAAAGGGACGCTGGCGGCGATCAGCAACGAGGTGAGCGGCGAAATGGGCTTTCTGGCGACGCCGGCGGAGTCCGATCGGCCGATCGGCGCCGTCTACGACAGCGGTGTAGCCAATGGCGAATATTGCTGGGTGGTAGTTGCCGGGATCGCGGATGTTTTGCTGAAAAATTCGACCGCGACGGCGGCCGGCTATTTTATGATGACTTCCGACGCCGCGGGCCGGGCGCTCCCCAAAGCAGACGGGCCGCAGAACGTGGCGGAACATAACCGGGAGATCGGCCACTGTCTGGAGACAAAATCAGCCGGAACGAACGTCCTGGCCAAGATAGTGATGCACTTCAACTAGGCTTTTTGAGTCAGAAAAATGCCGCTGGTCGGGGTCGAACCGACACGGAGTGTTTGCTCCACCAGATTTTGAGTCTGGCGCGTCTGCCAATTCCACCACAGCGGCATCTCGACTCGCTCGATGCGAGCACGCCTGAGTGAAATATTTTCGCACTTTCGGCGACTAAAATCAACTTTATTGACGAATACAGCGATCTGTGGGAAAATAATCGTTATGCCCAGGTGGCGGAACTGGCAGACGCACCAGCTTCAGGAGCTGGCGGGGTCAAACTCGTGGAGGTTCAAATCCTCTCCTGGGCATTTCTTTTCGGCTCTCCTGCTCGCCTTTTTGCTTCTTGTTACCTTGCGGACAGACAAGACCGTTTACCAGCTTGGGGAAGATGTAAGGATTGCTCTGACCGTCACCAACCGGAGCCGGCAGGACTTTACCGCGACTTTCCCTTCTGCCTGGCAAGCCGATTTTGCTGTATATGACCGCGCGGGCAAGGCCCACTGGCGCTGGTCGGCCGGCCGGATGTTCGCGCAGGCGCTTACGACACTAACACTCAAGCCGGGTGAAAGCCGGACGTATCAGGCGATTTGGGAACAACTGGACCAAAGGGGGGAACGGGTCAAGGCCGGTAAATATTCCCTGAAGGGGGCGTTGCTGTACCGGTCAGCGGTCAACTCTGCCCGCCAACCTCTGATTATTCGTTAAAGATCCCGAGCTTCCGGAACTTGTTGTACCGGTCGGCGATCAGTTCGCGGTGGGAGAGGGGGAGGAGCGGGTTTAAATGCTTAACGATCGCTTGCTTGACATTCCTGGCCGCCAGCTGATGATCGTTGTGCGCCCCGCCGAGCGGCTCCTTGATAATGTCTTCAATGACCCCCAGCTCCAGCATATCTTTGGCCGTAATCTTCATGGCGACCGCCGCTTCGTTCGCCCGCTTGGCGTCACGGAAGAGGATCGAAGCGCACCCCTCCGGCGAAATGACCGAATAGATGGAAAATTCGAGCATCAGGACCCGGTTCCCCATCGCGATCCCGAGCGCGCCGCCCGAGCCCCCTTCGCCGGTGATGACCGAAACGAACGGCACGGTCAGCTCTGCCATCTCTCTCAAGTTTTTGGCGATCGCTTCGGCCTGGCCGCGCTCCTCCGCGCCGATCCCCGGGTAGGCGCCGGGGGTGTCGACGAGCGAGATGATCGGCTTGCCGTAGCGTTCGGCCAAACGCATGACGCGCAGCGCCTTGCGGTACCCCTCGGGATGGGCGGTGCCGAAATTACGGGCGATGTTCTCTTTGGTCGAATGGCCTTTTTGCTGGCCGATCACCACGACCGACCGGCCGTCGAGCCGGGCGGTGCCGCAGACCATCGCCGGGTCGTCGGCAAAATTCCGGTCGCCGTGGAGCTCGACCCAGTCGGTGAACATCAGACTGATGTAATCGAGCGTGGTCGGCCGCATGAGGTGCCGGGCGACCTGGACGACCTGGATCGGGTTAAGGTTGGCAAATAACTGCTGGCGGAGCGCTTCGATCCGTTTTTCGGTCTGCTTGATCTCGGCGCTCATGTCCATCTTGCCCGACTCCTGGATCTCCCGGAGCTGTTCCAGCTTCTGGTAAACCGCCTGGAGCGGCTGCTCAAAAGCGAGCAGGTTGCGATTGTTCTTGACCGGTTTTTCTTTGGCCATGTTAATTCTTAAAGAAGTTGAGGAGATTGATCAGCGTCTCCTTCAGCTTCTTCCTTTCCACCACGATGTCGAGCATCCCGTGCGCCAGCAGGAACTCGGAGCGCTGGAAGCCGGGCGGGAGCTTTTGTTTGATCGTCTGTTCGATGACGCGCGGGCCGGCGAAACAGATCAGCGCCCCCGGTTCGGAAATATTGATGTCGCCGAGCATGGCGAAACTGGCGGTCGTCCCGCCGGTCGTCGGGTCGGTGCAGACGGCGATGTAGGGGAGGCCGTTCTCGCGCAGCCGGCCGAGCGCCGCCGAGCTTTTGGCCATTTGCATCAGGCTCATGATGCTCTCCTGCATTCGCATGCCGCCGGAAGAAGAAAAAATGATGACCGGCAGTTTCTTTTCGACCGCCGCCTCGATCAGCCGGGCGATCTTTTCCCCGACGACCGAGCCGACGCTCCCGCCCATAAAGGCAAAGTCCATCGCCCCCAGCGCGACATCGTGCTCGCCGATCCTGGTCAACCCGACGACGATCGCGTCCTTGTGGCTGGTCTTCATGATCGACTCGTCGATCCGTTTGGCGTACGGCTTGGTATCGGTGAAACCGAGAAAGTCTTTGGAGGTCAGGTTAGCGGCGATCTCCTGGAAGGGAGAGCCGTTGGTCAGCTGTTTGATCCGTTCGGCCGAGGTCAGTTTAAAATGATAGCCGCACTTGGGGCAGACCTTCAGGTTTGCCTCCAGCTCCTTGGAGTAGAGCGTTTGGGCGCACTTGTAGCACTTCACCCATAAGTTGCCGGGGATATCGAGTTTTTCGCGGGTGTATTCGGTCTCTCTCTGGAGTTTCTTCTTTTTAAACCAATCGTGTATGCTCAAATCGCTTGCTATGATAATTGATTTCATGTTATATTGTCAACAGTACAGGAGGGTCATTCATGGCTGAACAGGCAAAAAAAGTTAAAAAAAGCGCCCGGAAACACGTCAAGAACGTCCGCAAGACCAAGAAGCGGACGGCCCGCAACCGGCGCGAAAAAAACTCCCTCAAGCAGGTCGTCAAGGCGACCCGCACGGCGATCACCGCCAAGGCGGCCGATCTGGCCGATTCGCTTAAAAAAGCGATCTCGGCGCTTGATAAGGCTGTCCAGCGGGGGATCATCCACGCGAACAAGGCGGCCCGCCTTAAGTCGCGGTTAACCAAAGCTGCGGCAAAGAAGTAGATAAGTGCTCCGGCTCAAAGCCTACGCCAAGATCAATCTATCTCTAAGGATCCTCGGCCGGCGCCCCGATGGTTACCACGAGCTCGACTCGATCATGCAGTCGGTCTCCCTGGCGGACCAGGTTACTCTCACCGAAATACCGTCCGGCATTCAGCTGGCGACTACTAACCTTAAACTACCCAACGATCAGCGAAACTTGGCTTACAAGGCGGCGGCTCTGTTCTGGGAAAGTCAAAATTCAAAAGTAAAAAGTAAAAATAATGGAATTAAAATATTCATTGAAAAGAATATCCCTCTGGCGGCGGGCTTGGCTGGCGGGTCAGCCGACGCCGCGGCGGTCCTTTTTGGCCTCAACGAAATGGCCCCCCCCTCGTTACGCGTTACCCGTTCCTCGTTACTCGGGCTCGGCGCTCAGCTCGGCTCCGACGTCCCCTTTTGCCTGACCGGCGGCAATTGCCAGGTGACCGGCCGGGGGGAGCACGTCAAGCGGACGATGTTCCACGGTAAGCGTTACTTTGTCCTGGTCACTCCCGACGTGGAGGTGCCGACCAAGTGGGCGTATGAGGCATTCGATCAAATGACGAATGACGAATTACGGATGATCAATGAAGGACGGAGGAATGATCTGGAATTCGTGGTGATCAGGCGCTATCCCGTAATCCAGCAGATCAAGGAAAAGCTGGTCGAGCTCGGCTGCAGTTTTTCGCAGATGTCGGGCAGCGGGCCGACCGTCTTTGGGATCGTCCCCGACCAGGCGGCGGGGGAACGGATCGCCGCGGTCATGAAACAGGAGTATGCCCGGAGCTTTGCCGTGGAGTCGGTTGAGACCGGCTTGGACACCCTTTCTTGACAGCCGTTTAGAAAATCGCTATACTTACTTATGATATGAAGTTCCCGATCAGAGGAGATAAATAAGGCGCCCGCCCGGGGCGCCTTTTTTTTAACTTATGGCAAAAGCACTACTGGCGCTGGAAGACGGGACGACCTTTAGGGGGACAGCCTTTGGGGCGGCGGGGGAACGTTCGGGCGAGGTCGTTTTTAATACTTCTTTGACCGGCTATCAGGAGATCATCACCGACCCCTCCTACAAAGGGCAGATCGTTACCATGACCTATCCCCTGATCGGTAACTACGGGATCAATGAGGAAGATATCGAATCGCGCGGGCCGCAATGCGAAGGGTTCGTGGTTCGGGAAAACTCCAAAATAGCCTCCAATTTCCGCTCAACCTTGAAACTGGACGAATATCTGGCCGCGGCCGGCATTGTTGGGATCGAAGGGATCGACACCCGGATGCTGACGCGTCGGCTCCGGACCAAAGGGTCGCTCAAGGGGGTCATTTCGACCGTCGACCTGGAGGAGCAGAGCCTGGTTAAGAAGGCAAAGGAGTGCCAGGGGGTCGAGGGGGTTGACCTGGTCAAGGTTGTAACGTGCAAGGAACCGTATGTTTGGGCTGAAAAAAAATCAAACATCCAACTTCCAACCTCCAGACAAGAACAAAAGACAAAACCAAAGTACAAATACCAGGTGGCGGCGTACGATTACGGGATCAAGTTCAATATCCTGCGTAACTTACAGCTGATCGGAGCGGCAGTGACCGTCTATCCCGCGGACTATCCGGCCGAAAAGATCCTTAAAACTAACCCGGACGGGATCTTCCTCTCCAATGGGCCGGCGGACCCGGCGGCCGTTACTTACGCGATCGCCAATATTAAGAAGTTAATTGGTAAAAAGCCGATCTTTGGCATCTGTCTCGGCCACCAGCTTTTAGGGTTAGCCCTGGGTGGCAAGACTTACAAATTGAAGTTCGGCCACCACGGCGGCAACCAGCCGGTGATCGACCTCAAGACCCGCAAGGTCGATATCACTGCCCAGAACCACGGTTTTGCGGTTGACGTTGACTCGCTCCCCAAGGGGACGGTTGAGCTGACCCACATTAATTTGAATGATAAAACGGTCGAAGGGATGCGGCACAAAAAGCTGCCGATCTTCTCCGTTCAGCACCACCCGGAGGCGGGGCCAGGTCCCCATGACGCGCACTATTTGTTCCAGCAATTCGCGGAGATGATGGATGCCTAAGCGCACAGATATCAAGAAAATAATGATCATCGGGGCTGGCCCGATCATCATCGGTCAGGCGTGCGAGTTCGATTATTCGGGGTCGCAGGCGTGCAAGGCGCTCCGCGAAGAGGGCTACGAGGTTATCCTGATAAACTCCAACCCGGCGACGATCATGACCGATCCGGAAATGGCGAACCGGACCTACATCGAGCCGATCACGGTCGACATCTGCTGCCAGATCATCGAAAAAGAGCGGCCTGATGCCCTGCTGCCGACGATCGGCGGGCAAACCGCCCTGAACACCGCGATCGGGATCGCCGAGACCGGGATCCTCAAAAAGTACGGCATCGAGATGATCGGTGCCGACGTCAAGGCGATCAAAACCGCGGAAGACCGGGAGTTATTCAAGAAAGCGATGAAGAAGGCCGGGCTCGACCTCCCCAAGAGCTTTTTTGCCCACACCTGGGAAGAGGCGAAGCGCGGGCTAAAGCAGGTCGGCCTGCCGGTCATCATCCGGCCGAGCTTTACGCTCGGCGGCACCGGCTCCGGCGTGGCGCGGACGGCCGGAGAATACGAAGAAGTTGTTAAGAAGGGACTGGAACTGTCGCCGATCAGCGAGATCCTGATCGAAGAAGACCTGACCGGCTGGAAAGAGTACGAGCTGGAAGTGATGCGCGACAAAAAGGACAACGTCGTCATTGTCTGCTCGATCGAGAACTTTGACGCGATGGGGGTCCACACCGGCGACTCGATCACGGTCGCCCCGGCCCAGACGCTGACCGACCGCGAATACCAAAAAATGCGCGACCAGTCGCTAGCCGCCATCCGGGCGATCGGTGTCGAGACCGGCGGCAGTAACATCCAGTTTGCCGTCCACCCGGAGAGCGGCCGGATGGTCATTATTGAAATGAACCCGCGCGTCTCCCGTTCGTCGGCCCTGGCGTCGAAAGCGACCGGTTTCCCGATCGCCAAGATCGCCGCCAAGCTGGCCGTCGGCTACACGCTCGACGAGATCCCCAACGATATCACCAAAGAGACGCCGGCGTCGTTTGAGCCGTCGATCGACTACTGCGTCGTCAAGATCCCGCGCTTTACGTTTGAAAAGTTCCCCGACACGCCGCCGGTGATCGGCACCTCGATGAAATCGGTCGGCGAAACGATGGCGATCGGCCGCACTTTTAAAGAAGCACTGCAGAAGGGGCTCCGCTCGCTGGAGGTCGGCCGGGCCGGGCTGGGGGCGGACGGCAAAGAGTTCATTAACGAGGGGCTGCTGCTGGAAAAGCTGCGGACGCCCAACGACCGCCGGATCTTTTACATTAAACATGCCCTCAAGATCGGGATGAGCGTGGTCGAGGTCTACAAACTGACCGGGGTCGACCCCTGGTTCCTGGAGAACATCAAACAGATAATAGAAGAGGAGAATAGGGTCAAGGGTCAAGGGGCAAGGGTCCTGGAAGATAAGGAGTCGCTTTTTCAGGCTAAGCAATTCGGTTTCTCGGACAAGCAACTGGCGTATCTGACCGGCAAGACGGAAAAGGAAGTTTGGGCGAAGCGGAAAGCGTTGGGGGTGTCGGCGGTCTATAAATTGGTCGACACCTGCGCCGCGGAATTCGAAGCGTACACCCCGTACTATTATTCCACCTATGAGGTGGAGGACGAGGGCCGAGTGACGAAGGGGAAAAAGAAAAAGATCATGATCCTGGGGGGCGGGCCGAACCGGATCGGCCAGGGGATCGAGTTCGATTATTGCTGCTGCCACGCGTCGTTCGCCCTGCGGGAAGAAGGGTGCGAATCGATCATGGTCAACTCCAATCCGGAGACCGTGTCGACCGACTACGACACTTCCGATAAGCTGTATTTTGAGCCGCTGACGCGCGAGGATGTACTCAGCATCATCGCCAAGGAGAAGCCGGACGGGATCATTGTCCAGTTCGGCGGACAAACCCCCCTGAACCTGGCCCTGCCGCTTCAGGAGGCGGGCGCGCCGATCATCGGGACCAGCCCGGAGCAGATCGACCGGGCGGAAGACCGTAAGCGGTTCGCCGCAATGCTGCGCAAATTAAAACTGAACCAGGCGCCGAACGGCACGGCCTATTCGCCGACCGAAGCGAAAAAGATCGCCCGCAAGATCGGCTATCCGTGCCTGGTCCGCCCGTCGTATGTTCTGGGCGGCCGGGCGATGCGGCTGGTCTACGACGAAAAGGACCTGGAGGAGTTCATGACGACCGCCGTCCAGGTCTCGCCGGAACACCCGGTCCTGGTCGACAAATTCCTGGAGGACGCGATCGAGGTCGATGTTGACGCCGTGGCCGACGGCCAGCAGACGGTCGTCTGCGGGATCATGGAGCACATCGAAGAGGCCGGTATTCATTCGGGCGACTCGGCCTGCTCCCTGCCGCCGTTCTCCCTGAGCCCGGAAACGATCGAGACGATCAAACAGAACACCTACGCCATGGCCAAAGAACTCCGGGTCAAAGGGCTGATGAACGTCCAATACGCGGTCAAGAACGACCGGGTCTTTGTCCTGGAGGTCAATCCGCGGGCTTCGCGGACCGTCCCCTTTGTTTCTAAAGCGACCGGCGTTCCCTGGGCGAAGGTGGCGACCAAATGCATGATCGGTATTTCGCTCAAGGAGCAGGGGATCGTGACCGAAGTGGAGCCGGAACATATTTCGGTCAAGGAGGCGGTCTTCCCCTTCAATCGTTTTCCGGGAGCGGATGCGATCCTGGGACCGGAAATGCGTTCGACCGGCGAGGTCATGGGGATCGACGCCGACTTTGGGGTCGCCTTCATGAAGTCGCAGATCGCGGCGGGGCAGAACCTGCCGCTTAAAGGGAAGATCTTCGTTTCGGTCAACAACCGCGACAAACGGAACATCGTTTACATCGTCAAGAAACTGGCCGATCTCGGTTTCCAGATCGTAGCGACCGCCGGGACCGGCAACGTCCTTAAGAAGAACGGGGTTGATTGCGAGATCGTGGCCAAGCTGAGCGGGACGAAAAAAGACATTCTTGACCTGGTCAACAAAGGCCAGGTCGCGCTGCTGATCAATACGCCCGGCGACAAGAAGACCCGGACCGATGAGACCAAGATCCGGTCAGCGGCAGTGGCGCACAATATTCCGTTGATCACCACGCTCTCCGGCGCCCAGGCGACGGTCAACGGGATCGAGGCGGTCAAGAAGAAGGGGTTCAGTGTTAAAGCGCTTCAGGACTACCACCGCTGAAGGACGGCGCGGATGACCAGCCCGGCGATCACGACCAGCACCAGGCCGAACGGCGTGATCAAAAAACTGAGCAGATTGCTGTTGAAGTAATCGACTTTTAGCTTCGGCACCAGCCAGTAAACGTTCAAGATCTCGCGCGGCCCCCAGAATTCCGCTTCTCCGACCACCAGCACGTATTTCCCCCGGTTGTCGCGATTATACACTTCGATCTCGTAGCCGCCGGCCGGGACCGACTGTTTGTACGCCGGACCCCGGCGGTAGTAGTCTCCCCCGAACGGTTCGTAGAAACGCTGCCAATCAGCCGCTTCCGCGAGCAGGGCGGTCTGCAGGATCTTGCGGTTGTAGATCAGCCGATAAACAAAAGCGGAATAACGGCCGGTCGGATTGGCCTGATCGGGGACCAGTAAGTTAACGTAGAGGACGAACGGTTTGGGGGCTTTGATCAGGAAGCGCCGCGGCTTGCCGTTCAACTCGCCGTAATACGCCCGGGAGATCTCCGGCTGTTCGATCGTGATCAGTTCGGGCCCGACCAGCACCGGTTGGTGGGCGAGGGCGGCGCCGGCGAAAAAAGCGAGGAGGAGCAGCAGCAAACCAGTCCTTTTTTTCATGCTGGTATTATAGCACTTGACAGGCGGGGGCTGACCTGCCATAATTTTTCTGTTCATGTTAAGGTCGAAGTTAATGGGATTAGGTGAGAGAAGAGGCTGCGTCTTAGCTCCGAAGTGGACCACGCTAACGGTCATCCTTCCGTCCATTAATCCGCAGAAAAATCTAGAACAAGGAAGTATTGTAATATGAAAAGCATATTCGTAGGTAACCTTCCGTGGTCCGTGACGGACGAAGATCTGAAGAACAAGTTCTCAGAATTCGGCAACGTCATCTCGGCCCGGGTGGTCTCCGACAAGTTCTCGGGCAAGTCCCGGGGCTTCGGGTTTGTTGACATGGAAGATTCCGACGCGGAAAAAGCCATTGCCGGGTTGACCGGTTATAAATGGGGCGATCGGGAAATCACCATCAACGAGGCCCGGCCGAAGTCCGATATGGGCGGCGGCGGCGGCGCGCGCCGGGAACGCCGCTTCTAAGCGGTTCTCGGTCACAGATCAAAACAGAAGGCCCTGCTCGAAAGAGCGGGGCCTTTTTGTTATAATGGCGGCAGTCTTATGAAGAAGATCCCCGGTATCTGGGTAGCTGGTCTGGTCGCGGCCGGGCTGCTGATCGGCCTGACCGTTAACGGCTGCGGCGATGCCGTGACCGAGCAGACGACCAAGAGCCTGAGCAGCCTCGCGATCAATCCGGTCATTGCCACGATCGAGGTCGGCGCTAATCGTACTTTCAGCTGCATCGCCAATTACAGCGACGGGACGGTTGCCGTGGTCAAACCGGTTTGGACGTTCACCGGGACCTGCGGCGTTGTGGCGGCGGTCGGTTACAGCGGCCGTTTTACCGCCAGCCTTGAAGGCGCGGGCGTGCTGCACGCGGAATACCTGGCCCAGCTGGCTTCCGCCGAGATCACGGTGACGACGAACGAAGCGGCTGCCGGCTTGACCACGATCGAAGTGACGCCGGTAACCTACAAAGGGCGGCAGCTGGGGAGCGTGACTTTCGGCGCGCAGGGGGTCAATGCCAGCGGCGAAGCGGTCGCGATCAACCCGACCTGGCGGAGCAGCAACAGTTTGGTCGGGACCCTGACCTTTGAGGGGACGACCGCGACGCTCGAGGTCAAAGGGCAGGGGACGACCACGATCAGCTGTCTGACCGGCGGCGTGACCGGCTCCGCCTCCGTGACGATCGAAGGTTACGTGGTAGAGATCACGGTCGAATCCGATACCTATGTTGATCAGAGCGATCCCGCGACCACGCACGAAAGCGATGCCGCGCTGAAAGCCGGGTATGTCAACGCCACTGACCGGCGCTACGAAACTTACCTCCGTTTTCGGCTCACCGGCGGCGTCCTGCCGACCGGCGCTTCGCTCGAAGCGGCGGCACTGATGCTTTACCCGAGCGTGGCCGGCAGTTCGACGCTGCAGATCAAAAAGCTGAACAGCGCTTTTACCGCGGCGACCACCTGGGAAACCCGCCCGCCCACCGGGACCTTCCTGATGAGCGGAAACTTTACCGCCGGCTCTTATAACCAGATCGGCAATGACGCTCTGCTGGTCCTGGCCCGGGAGTGGTATGCCGGGACCCCGCCTAATTACGGCGTGGCGGTCATCCAGGAAGGGACGGTCGACGGGACGGTTGTGATCCTGAGCAAAGAGGACGGGACTTATCCGCCGCGATTGCGGCTCGAGTATCGCCGCTAGGAGGGAAAAATGAAGAAGATCGTGATCGCTGTTTTACTGTTCCTTGGCTGCCTTGTCCCGCTCGTTTCGGCCGAGGTCCTGTTCAATGATGATGACCGGCTGACGCTCGATATTTTGGCGGCTAATTCCGATGTCAAGAACGGGACGTTGATCGGCGCCGGCCTGGGGCAGAACCAGCGGCTGGAGTACACGCTGACCTATTCCGCGGTCCACGACAGCGGGGTTGACGTTAACCTGATCGTCCCGGGCGTGAAATATTATCTCCTGCGGCCGGAAACTGGGCGTAATTCATTTGTCTCCGTGGCCGGTGAATACCTGTTCGGTTCCGCTACTTCCGGGTCCGGCGGAACGAGCGCCAGCGGGATCATTTTGTCGGCCAACGCCGGCCTGGCCCTGAACCAGATCAAAGGGTACAAGATCTACCCGTACGCCGGTCTTAAGCAGAACCTTTACGATATCGGCGGTGTTGCCTACCGGAGCCTGGTCCCCAGGTTGGGGATTTATGTTGGCCTGCCGCTCGGCGGCGGTTCGGTCGTTTATCTGAAGGGTGTCGTCAATTACATCAATAACCAGGCGCCGGCCAATGTTTCGCTCGGTTACCAGTTCGCGCTGCGGAAATAGGAGGGGAAAATGAAAAATTCACTGTTCACGCTGGTCAATTACGTTGTTTACGCGGTCAGTTTTCTCGGGACGGGGGTTATTTTGTGGGGGATCCTGTTGACGGTCAAGACTTTTCTGTTCAGTCTGTTAGACGAAGACCCGGCCGCCAAGCGGATCCTCCGGCAGAAGCTGGGGGCCTATCTTGTCCTGGGCCTGGAGTTCTTTATCGCCGCTGATATTATCCGGACCATTACCCGGCCGGACTGGAGCGAGATCGGGATGCTGGCGGCGATCATCGCGATGCGGACCGTTCTCAGCTACTTCCTTGGGCTGGAGCTGAAGGGGGAGGCGTAAGTGCAAAAGCCGTTGGCCGCATTGCTCTTGACGGTTTTATTAGCTGGGGCGGGACTGGCAGCGCAGGTCGTGGTCACTCATATCAACGTCGGGTTGACCGGGCTCAAGGCCAAGGATAAGGCGAGCAGCCAGCCCCTCTGGTCGAGCAGGATCGATTCGCGCAAAATAACCACCGCTGCGGGCGAACAATTCCTCTATATGGAAGACAACGGGGCGGGCGTCTATGGCAAGGATAAAACTTTCAAGAGCTGGCAGACCGTGAGCTATGTCCGGCTCGACGGCGACAAACTGGTCCCGTACTCGATCAAGCAGACGATGAAGGATAAGAGCGGCCGGGTGGTCCTGACGCTGGAGAAGAGCTACAACGCGGCGGCGAAAAAAGTCTACTGCACGGTCAACGGTCAGGTTAAGAGCTACGATTTTAAAACCGACCTGATCGATAAAGAGATGATGGGGCCGATCCTGACGAACTATCCGTTGGCTAAAAAGGAGCTGGCTTTACACCTGCTGACCCACGAGCCGTCGCTCTACCGGATGACCTATAAGTATCTGGGGGATGAGGTGGTGAACGGGGCCAATTGTTATAAACTGGAGATGGTCCCCGACCTGGGGGCGCTCAATCTCCTCGGCGCGTTCGTCCCCAAGACCTACTTCTGGTATAAAAAGGCTTTTCCCCACGATTTTGTTCGCTACGAAGGGTTGGAAAGCGGCCTCGGCACCCCCTACATTGTGATGGAAGCGGACGAATAATTAAGTGAATGGCGGTCCTTTCTAAAAGTAAATACCTGGTCGGCTTGCAGTGCCCCAAACTCCTCTGGTACCAGTACCACCGCAAGTCGGAGCTGCCGCCCCCCAGCCCGTTCTTGGAAGGGCTTTTTGCCGAGGGGCACAAGGTCGGCGCCCTCGCGCAGCAGCTTTTTCCCGGCGGGATCCTGCTCGAGCGTGACCTTAATCCGCACCAGCAGGACGCCCGATCGTTCGCCGCGCTGGCGGCCCGCCAACCATTGTTCGAAGCCGGGTTCCTGTTTGAGAACGCCTATGCCCTGGCCGATATTTTGCTGCCGGTCGGCGACGACGAGTGGGACCTGATCGAGGTCAAGAGCTCGACCAAGGTCAAAGATGACCACTACCGCGACATCGCGTTCCAGAAATACGTTTACACCAACCGCGGCCTCAAGATCAGGCAGACATCGCTGATGTTCATGAACCGGGAATACGTCCGGCACGGTGCGCTTGACCTTAAGCAATTGTTCACGCAGGAGGAGCTGTCGGAAGGGATCGAGCCGTTCCTTGGTAATATTGCCGCTGAGATAGCGCAGCTGCAGGCGCTGATCGCCGGGCCCGAACCGACCACCGCGGTCGGCAAGCAGTGCAGTGAGGAGTGCCCGCTTTATGACCGGTGCTGGAAATTCTTGCCGGAAGGCCACGTCTTTATCCTCCGGGGCCAGCGGACGGTCGCTTTTGATCTGATGGAGCGGGGGGTGCTAAAGCTCCAGGATATTCCGGCTGATTTTGAGTTGAACGAGAAACATACGATCCAGGTTGAAAGCCACCGGACCAAAGCGCCGTTCGTCGATCAGGCGGCGCTGCGCGATTTTCTCGGCCAGCTCAAATACCCGTATTACTATTTGGATTTTGAAACGATCGCCCCGCCGGTCCCGATCTACGACGGGACCCGGCCGTACGAGGATGTGCCGTTCCAGTTTTCACTGCATATTGTTGCTGAAGAGGGGGCCAAGCCGGTCCACCACGCTTTTTTGGCGCCGGGCGACGTTGATCCGCGGCCGGAGGTGCTCCGGCAGCTGCGCGACCTGATCAAACCGGGCGGTTCGATCATCGCTTACAATGCCGATTACGAAAAAGGGCGGATCAAAATGGCGGCCGCGGTCTATCCGGAATACCATCACTGGTATCAGGCGATCAAGGATGATTTTGTCGATCTGCTCGTCCCCTTTAAAAAATTCTTCTATTACCACCCGGCGCAGGGGAAAAGCGCTTCGATGAAAGAGGTCTTGCCGGCGCTGACCGGGATCACTTATGACGGCCTGGAGATCGGGGAGGGCGGTTTGGCCCGTTATGAATATATGCGGGTCACCTATGGCGAGAATATCGCGGACGCCGATCGGCAAAAGGTCCGGGCGGCGCTCGAAAAATATTGCGAACTGGATACCCGGGCGATGATCGAGATCCTGCAGGTGTTGAAGGAGGCGGTTTAAGATGAATAAAGAGATCGGTTTAGGGTTGGGTCTCGGTCTGGTGGGAACGCTTTTGATCCTGGTGAATATTCACGGCTGCGGCCAGCAGCAAGGTGGCGGCGGTGGCGGTGTCACAACCAACTATACGATCGCGGGTAAATATACCGGCGTGACCGTGGCCGGCGTTAAGGGAGCGGCGGCTTTGGCCGTTACTGATATTGTCGCGATCGGCGCGGACGGCGAACGATATAAGGCGACCCTGAGTGCCGACGGGGCCTTTAGCGTTGGGGTGGTGAAAGGATGGCCGTACGTGCTCGGTTTTTATAATAAAAGCGGCGGAACGATCACGCTGCTCGGCTATCTTAAGCAGAAGGACGTAGGCTGGGATTCTTTGCCGCTCATCGCCCCGAGCGGTGACACGACCGATCTGGGGACCGTTGAAGTTGACCAGACCAGCGCCGAAGCGACCCCCTCGATCGCCCTGAACAGCCTGATCGGCCAGATGGACATGGACCTGAGCATCGCTCAATACTACGGCCAGATGGACGATCCCCTGACCGTCCTGACCAATCTGGATGTCGACGGGAACGGGGAATTCGACTTTAACGAAAACATCGGCTATACGCTGGTGGCCAAGATCGGAATGATGCCCGGTTTCAACTCCGGCGCCGGCGAGATCGGCCAGATGCTGAACGGCCATTACAATGAAAGTTACCGGCCCAGCCCCAATGGTTATGTGATACTTTTCGGGGCGGGAAACGGAGCGGCCGCGCCGCCAGCGGGAACGACCGCCACACTGAAGTTCCCCGTTCAGGTCTCTAACGGGACCAGCAGCTTTACTAGTGCTGTCGCTTCGGTCGAAGGGATCACAAGTGGCGGTTGGACGGCAGCTTTTGATGGAGATGCTACTCCCTCGGTCTACATTACCAACCCGACCGTTTTACCCACCGGTACCTATAGTGTTGAAGTGTCCGGCGGCTGGAACGCCGGCCGACCCTTCACTTTTAATAATGTGCAAGGGACCGATCTGGTCAAAGTTGGCTCGACCGACAAGATCATTTTCCCCGCCCTTAATCTGGTGCTGGACGCGGATAGTTATATTACGACCGTCAACTACAAATGGCTGATCGTTGAAAGCGGCGCCGTTCGCGCAGCGACCTTGGCTGAGCTGAGAGCGGTGATCGCTGACACGGAATCTGGCAAGACGGCGCTGATCGATACCAGCCCAAGTATCGGATTTTTCCTCAAGCCCCTTACATATGGCGGGATGAAAAAGATCCCTTTGACCGGCAGCTCCGGCTCGGTAGATGTTAGCGAGCTCAGGGTCAAGGCAACGACGGCGGTGCTGGAACAGATCGCCGTCGGTTACAACCTAACCTCCCGGGTCATTTGCGATTTCCGTTATGCCTGGTAGTTGTTAGCTTAAAGCCTTGAATATTTGCTATAATTAAACAGGGCAGGCCGGGCGATTACCCCGAGCGAACGAAGTGAGTCGAGGGGGAGGAAAGTCCGGACTCCGCAGAGCAGCGCGCCTCGTAACGCGAGGTCAGTGTAAACTGAAGGAAAGTGGCACAGAAAATACACGGCCGAACTCCAGCCTAAAGCTTGAGTGGCAAAGGTGAAAACGGGAGGTAAGAGCTCCCGACGTAAAAGACCGGCAACGGTCACGTGCTAAACCCCGCGCGGAGCAAGACCAAAAAGAGTGAGAGGCTGCTCGCCTCGTTATCAGCTCGAGTAGGTCGCAATGAGGCCGTCAGCAATGGCGGCCCCAGACAGATTATCGCACAAATACAGAATCCGGCTTACAGGCCTGCCCTTTTAATTATATCGTGCCAAACAGCGGCCCGTGCGTCGAGGCGTGGTGATCATCAATGGCCTTATTAGAGAGGGCGTCGGCCGCTTTGTTCTGCTCACGAGGGATATAGTCCAGGTCGAACTCCTTGAATTTCTTCTTTAACGCCGTGGCGTGGTGGTATAACGGGACCAGCCCTTCGTGTTTAACGCGATATTCGCCGTTGATCTGCTTGACCAGAAGCTCGGAGTCAGCATAACAGTGAACTTCTTTGGCTCCCAGAGCCAGAGCCTCCTCCAGTCCACGGATAAAAGCCATGTACTCGGCGATATTATTGGTCGTCTTCCCCAGGTATTCAGCGATCTCGGCCACGATCTTCTGACCGTCTTTGATGACCACACCGAGGCCGGCGTGGCCGGGATTGTTGCGGGAGGCGCCGTCGGAATAGATCGTTAGCTTCATCGCTTCAATTCTAACAGAAGTTGCCGCAGCGGCAAAGTGTTGGCGACGTCCTGCTTTGCCAGCCAGCCGCGGCGGGCGGTCAGCACGCCGTATTTCATCAATTGCAGCTGGTCGGTGGAGTGGGCGTCGGTGTTGATGACGATCTTGACGCCGAGCTCCTTAGCCCGCTTGCACCAGACGTCGGTCAGGTCGAGCCGGGCCGGGTGAGAGTTGACCTCGATCATTATCCCGAACTTTTTAGCCGCCTGCAGGACCTGCTCCAGATCGAGCTCGTAGGGGGCTCTTTCGCCCAGGAGCCGGCCGGTCGGGTGGGTGAAGACCCGAACGTATTTATTCTGAAAAGCTTTAACGACCCGGGCGGTCATCTTTTCCCCCGGCATTTTAAAATTAGAATGGACCGAGGCCAGGACGAGATCGAGCTCCTTGAGGAGGTCGTCACTAAGGTCGAGCGTGCCGTCGGGGAGAATGTCGACTTCGGCGCCGGCTAAAATAGCAATGCCTTTGACCTTTTTGGCGGTTGCTTTAACTTTCCGGATGTTCTCCCGGGTTTCTTTTTCGTTCAAGCCCCCGGCGATCCGGGTCGACTGGGTGTGGTCGGTGATCGCGATATATTCATAACCGAGTTCCCTGGCTGCCAGAGCCATCTCCTCGATCGAATTTTCTCCGTCGGTCGCGGTGGTGTGCATATGGAGATCGCCTTTGATCTCCGTTAGCGCGACAAGCTTCGGTATTTTTCCTTTGGCCGCCGCCTCGAATTCTCCCCGCATCTCGCGCAGCTCCGGCGGGATGTACTGCAGGCCGAACTTGCCGAACACCTCTTCCTCCGTCGCGCCGCCGATCTGTTTATTCCCTTTAAAGATCCCGTATTCCGAAACTTTCCACCCTTTTTGCTGGGCCAATTGTCGAATATGAATGTTATGCGCCTTGCTGCCGGTAAAGTAGTGGGCCGCTGCCCCAAAGCTTTTCGCCGGGACGACCCGGAGGTCGGCTTGCATCCCGTTCTTCAGGATGACGGACGACTTGGTCTCGCCCCGGGCCAGGATGTTCCTGACCGCCGGCAGGGAGACAAAAGTATTCATGATCCGTTCTGACTTTGAAGCGATCACCAGGATATCAATGTCGCCGATCGTCTCCTGTCCCCGCCGCAGGCTGCCGCAGGGGAGGACCTTTTTTGCCTCCGGCAATTTTTGCAGTTCAGCGACGATCAGGGCGGCTTGCGCGGCGGCCTCGTCCAGGAGAAAACGGCCGCGGCTTTTCTTTTTCAAATCGAGACCGCGCAGGATGTTCTCTTCTTTTTTGGCGCCGAAGCCGGGAAGAGTGCGGAGTTGGCCGGCCAGGGCCGCTTTTTCCAGTTTGGCCGGCGAATCGATCCGATGCTTTTTGGCCAGCAGCAGGGCGGTCTTCGGCCCCAGGCCAGGAATATTGGCCAGTTCGATCATCCCTTTGGGGAATTCTTTGACTAATTTCCGATAAGAGACGACCCGGCCGGTCTTGATATATTCCTCGATCTTGAGGGAGAGGTCGTGGCCGATCCCGGGGATGTTCTGCAGCCCCGCCAGTCCGTCGGTCTTATAAATGTCCTCGAGGTTTTGACCGAGGTGCTCGATGTTCTGGGCCGCCTGCTGGTAAGCTCTGATCCGGAAGCGATTTTCCGCTTTCAGCGCCAGCAGTTCAGCGATCCGGCGGAAGATCCCGGCGAGCTCGTTATTGTCCATGGAGTGCGGTGACGATCGCCTCGGCCCAGGCCCGGGCGGTCGCCGGTCCGTCGGCGGTGATCAGCCGGCCGTCAATGACGACTCCCTGGTGGACAAATGTCCCGCCACCCCTGGCGATCTCGCCAGTGTCGTCGAACATCGTCGCTTTTTTCCCTTTCAAAACCCCGGCCCGGGCCAATATTCCCGGGGCCGCACAGATGGCGGCCAGCAGTTTCCCCTGCGTGACCGTATCCCGGGCGATCTGGTGGCAGGTTGGGTCGTCGTAATAATCAAAACTGCCGGGGCCGCCGATAAAACAGACCGCGTCGAAGTCCGCCGGTTTGACCTGGTCCAGGGTAAGATCGACGGGCGCCTGGCCGCCGACCTTGCCGGTTGCGGTCCCCAACCGGGACGAGGCGATCACCACCCGGTAACCGGCCTTGGTCAGGATCTCTTTGGGAGGATCATACTCTTTTTCCTGGAAGCGGGTGAAGGCGACGATCAGCAGGACCTGCCCGGTCATTTGTCCACTTCCGCTTTATATTCGAACAGGCTCATAATATCGCGCTGGGAAAGGATGCCGATCAGCTTGTCGCCCTCCATTACCAGTAGCCGGCCGGAACCGCTGGCGGCCAGTCGGGCCAGGGCAGTGGTCAACTCGGCGTGCCGGTCGATCGTCAGGCGGGTGGTGATCGGGATCATCGCTTCCCGGGCGGTGACCGCCGACCAGCGCTCCCGTTCGATCTCCTTGATCGCGTGGAAGGTGAGGAGGCCGATCAGCCGATCATCGGCGACGACCGGAAAGGCGGCAAAACGAAAACGGAAAAAATAATCCTCGACCAGGCGGCTGAGCGGGAGATCGGCCGGGACGGTGATCACGTTCTGGGTCATGATCTGGCCGACCCGGACCCCGGAGAGGAGTTTTTTCAGCGCGACCTGGCGGTAGCTGGCGTCGGCCGCCTCCAGCAGGAAGAACCCGATAAAAATATACCAGAGGCCGTTAAAATAGTAGCTCCGAAAGAAGAGAAAAATACCGGCCAGCATCAGCGTGACCGCCAGGGCTTTGCCGCCGAAAGCGGCAATCCCGGTTGCCCGGCGCAGGTTGCCGGTCAACTGCCAGAGCAGAGCGCGCAGGACCCGGCCGCCGTCGAGCGGAAAGCCGGGGAGCAGATTGAAAACGCCGAGCAAAACATTGATCGTCAGGAGATAAAGAGCGATCTTGGCCAGGTAGAGGGGGGCGCCAAGCTGCATCATGATCTGGCCCAGAACGTAGAACAGCGCCGCCAGCAGAAAACTCATCGCCGGTCCGGCGAGCGCCATCCGCAGTTCCACCCCGGGGTTTTCCGGTTCCTCGCCCAGTTGGGCAACACCGCCAAAGATGAACAGGGTGATGCCGTGGATCGGCAGACCGGCGCGCAGCGCGACGACGGCGTGGGAGAGTTCGTGGGCCAGGATCGAAACGAAAAACAGGATCGCGGTCAGGAAGGCCAGCAGCCAGTGGACCGGCCCGGACAAACCGGGAAAATCGGCGCTGAAATTGGCGGCCAGGGTGGAGAGGACCAGGCCGAAAATGATCAGCCAGGAGTAATTGATCTCGACCGGGATGCGAAAAACGGTCAGCAGCTTAACCGACGATCTCATGTGTCCACGCGTCAAAGAGGTTATTGAACCAGAGGACGATCCCGGCAATGATCCCGATCCCGAGCGTGGTCAGAAAAAGATAAGCGTTGACCATCAGGGTCAGATAGATCAGCCCGGGGATGGCAAAATAATAGGCCAGGATCAGCAGCAGTCCCTTGGTCCCTTCGCCCTTGGCGACCTGACCGAGACCGACGACAAAAAAAGAGGCGAGCGCGGGCCAAAAATAGCGCTTCTTCATTGAAATAATTATAGCACTGGTATATACTTAAGCCAACATGAAGCCGGAAAAATGCCAGATCAAGCATTTTGAGGTTGATGACCTGCTGCTGAAAAAGGCCGGGAAATACGCCAAGGTCATTGAACTGGCCGCCGATTCGCTTTTTACCCGCCACACGGTCGCCAAGTACACCGGAGTCGACCTGGAGCGCGATATCCTGAAGGCGGTCGCCGTCGAGGCGGTCAGGGCGACCGGGGCGATCGGGATCGGTTTTGTCAAAGGGTTCGGCCTGAACAGAGGGGCGATCGCCTCCTCGTTCACCCAGAACGGCGAGTGCATCGTTGCCGTTGGTAAGAGCGATGAAGATATCGCCTCGGCGATCAGGCGGGTGGCGGCGCTTGGCCGGGGGGCGGTGCTGGTCACCGGCGGGATGCTGATGGCGGAACTGACGGCGGCCGACCAGACACAGGCGTTCTTTAAAGCCGCGCAGCAGCTCGGCTCCGGACTGGCCGATCCGCTGGCGACGCTCTGCCTGCTGACCAATACCGCTCTTCCCGAACTCCGTTTAACTTCCGCCGGCCTGTTCGACCTGGCCAAAGGCGCGACCGTTCCGCTCTTTGAATGAAGCCCCGTCCGCCGCAGCTGATCTCCGCCCGCCGTCTTAAACAGCGGATCAAAGCCCTGGGTAAAAAGATCAGCCGCGATTACCGCCGGCGCGATCTTGTCCTGATCGGCGTCCTCAAGGGGTCGTTCGTTTTTTTGGCCGACCTGGTCCGCTCCCTGAGCGTGCCGGTTGCCCTCGATTTTGTCCAGGTTTCCAGCTACGGGGCGTCGACCGCTTCTTCCGGCGTGATCAAGATCAAAAAAGATGTCGACCTGCCGCTGGTCGGCAAGGATGTGCTGATCGTCGAGGATATCGTCGATTACGGATATACCCTGGATTACCTGCGCCGCTTCCTGAAGAATAAGAAGCCGCGGTCGGTCAAGATCTGCGCCTTGCTGGACAAACCGTCCCGGCGTAAAGTCCGGGTCCCGCTCGCTTATAAGGGTTTTACCGTGCCGGACAAGTTCATCATCGGCTACGGTCTGGACTATAACGAAAAACTGCGGGCACTCCCCTATATCGGGACGCTTTAAAAATTGGCGCGGACCGCTTCGTCCAGACTCTTTTTATCCATGATCAGGATCGAACCGGCGGCCGGGTCAGCGGCGTCGGTGACCGCCGGCGTAAAGTTGGTCAGATCTTTGGTCGTCAGCATGCGGGCAAAGTTCGCCAGCCGGATCATCTTGAGCAGGGGGAGATCGGTCTGGATGAAGCGCATGGCGATCGTCAGGGCGACCGGAGCCTTGATCAGATTCTGCGGTTTGGTGAACGAGTGGAACAGGACATCCATGAACTGCTGCTGGCGGCCGATCCGCCCCAGATCGCCCCGGGCGTCGTGGCGGAACCGGATAAAACCTTCCAGCTGTTTGCCGCTTAACCGCTGCCGGCCTTTCTTAAGATTGATAAAGAGCCCCTGGGCCCGGTCGTTGTAGAACATGTCGTTGTCGACTTCGACGTCGACCCCGCCGACCAGGTCAACCAGCTTGACCGCGGCAAAGGTGTTGATCTTGATGTAGTGGTCGATCTCGCGGCCGATCAGTTTTTCGACCGTTTTTTTGATCAGCGGCGTGCCGCCGTAAACGTTGGCGGCGTTGATCTTCTGGTAGCCGTAACCGTCGATCGGGACGAAGGTGTCGCGCGGGATGGAGAGGATGAACATTTTATAACTGATCGGGTCGAGCCGCATCACCATGATACTGTCGGTCCGGCCGCCGGTCTCCATGATCGGCTCCCCGGTTTCCTTGTTAAAGCTGATGTCCGTTCCCAGGACCAGGATGTTGGTCGGCCGGCGGGTCATGCCGATCCGGAGAAAATGGGGGATCAGCCGCGGAGCGAACAGGTTGGCGTAAAAATAGGTGATCCCCACGACAATATAGAGGAGCGCGAGCAGGCGGAGCCAGTCGGGATGGCGCCTGGTCATGTCAGGAGCCGGAGCGCAAATAACCGACCGGGATGAGGTAGAACGGGTCCTGGGTTTCCGGCAGACCGAGCGCCTTGGCGACGACGTCGTCCCAGAAAGCGCCGATCGGCACCGCCACCAGACCGAGCGCGACCGCCTGCAGCAGGACGTTTTCGCCGACGTGGCCGATCTCCATGCTCATGTAACGGTAGGCGCGCTGGCCATACTTGGCTTCGGTGATCCGAAAATTACCGGCGACAATGATGACCAGCGGCGCTTCGGCGATATAGCCCTGGCCGAGCGCCGCCCGGACCAGCGACGACCGTTTATCCTCGGTCGCAACCTCGATCAGTTTATGGCCGTCGGGGAGATACTGGAAAACGCCGTCCTTTTTGGCGATATAAATGGTCAGCGGGTAGAGGGAGCCGGAGGAGGGAGCGGTGCGGAAACCCCAGCTTTTTTCCGTGATCCCCTGAGCGGCCCAGAGAAGCTGGGAGATCTGCTCCATGGTCAATTCGTTGGGGAGGAAAGCCCGTTCGGAACGGCGGCGGAAGAGCGATTCTTCCAGCGTCATCTTGCCGATCAGTTTCGGGTTGGGGAGAACGATCTGTTTGCGGGCGGCGACGGCCAGGTCGATCGTCAAGCCGAGCAGCAGGAGGGAGACGAGCGCTTTTTTCAGCATACCCGGATTATAACAAATCGGAATGCCCCGGACAACGGGGATCGTCCGGGGCAAACCTGTTTCAGAGCTCGACCAGTTCCGCGGCCGCCTTTTCCTGGGCTTTAGTTGAAGCGTTGTAGAACTTGTTATCGAGCATCTGCATCTCGTCGATCACCACTTCGGTCGAGGTCCGCTTTTGGCCGGTCTTGCTCTGATAGCTGCGGATCTGCAGCCGGCCTTCCACCGCGACCAGTTTACCCTTTTTCAGGTATTCGCCGCAGATCTTGGCCAGGCCGCCGAAAGCGACGCAGTTGATGAACTCGGCGTTATCGCTCCCGCTCCGGTTGATCGCCAGGCGAAAGTGCGTCACCGCCAGTTCGTTGCTGGTATAACGGACCTCCGGATCGGCCACCAGCCGGCCGGCGAGGATCGATCTGTTAAGTCCCCCCATTCGTATCACCCCCTCTGCGCGGTATACAGCAATTTTATTGCCACCTCGACTCGCGGTCGGCACGAGGCGAACTGCTCGCTCGGTGTAGTGATTTTCGACACCCGTGTTATAATTTCGACATGCGCCGGTCAATTTGGTTGCTTATATCGGTCGTATTGGCGACCGCCAGCGTGGCGGCGGTCAGGCCGGCGCAGCTGGCCGGCTCGTTCTATCCTGCCAGCAGCCTGGAAGTTTCCTTCCAGATCGATAAATTCCTCACTAAAGTTTCTCCCCGACCGCAGCGCGGTGAGATCGTCGCGCTGATCGTGCCGCACGCCGGTTACCCTTATTCCGGCCAGACCGCCGCTTATGCTTATAAACTGCTGGCCGGCCAGGGGTACGACCGGGTAATTCTCCTTGGGGCCAGCCACCGCTTGGCTTTTGACGAGATCGCCGCGCCCGACTACACCGAATTCGCTACGCCGCTGGGGGAGGTTCCGGTCGACCGGGAATTCATCAGCCGGCTCGGTAAGCTCAGCGAGCGGATCAAAGTGAACAACGCGCCGTTCGACCAGGCCGACAATGCGCTGGAGGTTCAGCTCCCGTTCCTGCAGTCGACGCTTGGGGAGTTCAAGATCGTCCCGCTCTTTTTCGGCGCTGTTTCCCTGGCCAACTGCCAGTCGCTCGCTTATGCCCTGAACTATCTGGTCGATGACCGGACGCTGATCGTCGCCAGCACCGACTGGTCGCACTATTATCCCGATTACCTGGGAAGAAAAATGGACCGGGAGGGGCTCAAAGCGGTGGTCGAGGGGAGCCTGGAAGCTTATATTGGAGCGCTGGCGCGCGGCGAGACCGAAGCGTGCGGCGCGCCGGCGGTGATCACGACCATGTTGCTCGCCCCGGCCCTGGGGGCGAACCGGACCGAACTGCTCAAGTACGCCAACTCCGGCGTTGGCTACGCGTCGGTCGTCTACTACCGGGCAGAAACCAGCCTGACGGCGGGCGAGCGGCAGAAACTGCTCAAGATCGCCCGGCGGACACTGGAGAGCAAATTGGCCGGCAAAAAGCTGCCGATCTTTACCCCGCCGGAAGAGAGCCTGAACGAGCGGCGGGGGGTATTCGTTACCCTGACCGAGGATAATAAACTGCGCGGCTGTATCGGCTATGTTCAGCCGGTCAAACCGCTCTTTGCCGCGGTCCAGGAGATGGCTGTCCAGGCCGCGACTAATGATCCGCGGTTTCTGCCGGTAGCCAAAGAGGACCTGGTGAACATCCGGCTGGAGATCTCGGTCCTCTCACGCTTGCGGCGCCTGCGGGAGGCGGCCGAGATAATGATCGGTCGGGACGGCCTGTACATTATAAGAGGGGAGGAGTCGGGGTTGCTGCTTCCTCAGGTAGCGCTGGCAGAGGGTTGGGACCGGGACGAATTCCTGAAGCAGGTTTGCCTGAAGGCCGGATTACCCGAAGATGCCTGGCGAGAGCCGGAGACGCTCCTTTTCCGTTTTTCCGCGGAGGTCTGGCGCGAGCCGTAAATATGACCAGGAGGAGAAAAGCTGTTGTCCTGCTCTCGGGGGGGCTCGATTCGACCACCACTCTATATCACGCCTTGAAGAATGGATACAAGTGTTCGGCTCTGATCTTTGATTACGGGCAGCGGCACAAGCGCGAACTGCGTAGTGCGGTGGCGGTAGCGAAGGGCGTTTCGGTCGCGTATCACGTCATCCGGATCAAATTGCCCTGGAAAGGGAGTTCGCTGTTAGACCGAAAAACGAAAATACCGCAGAACAGGAAACTCACAGGCATCCCCTCGACCTATGTCCCGGCGCGGAACATGATCTTCCTCAGCTTCGCCCTCTCTTACGCCGAAGCGATCGGCGCGAAGGCGATCTTTATCGGCGCTAACGCGGTCGATTTTTCCGGTTATCCGGACTGCCGGCCGGCGTTCTACCGCGCTTTTCAGCGGGCGGCCGAGCGGGGGACCAGGGCGAAAAAGATCAGGATCGTCACACCGCTGCTCCGCCTGACCAAAAAAGAGATCGTCGCGCTCGGCCGCCGCCTCGGCGCCCCGCTGGAAAAGACCTGGTCCTGCTATGCCGGCGGCCGTCAGCCGTGCGGCGTTTGCGACTCCTGCCGGCTGCGGGCCAGGGGTTTCATGCTATAATACCGTCATGAACCCGCTTTTGATCGTTTGCGTCCTGACCGGGATCATCCACTTTACCGAAACCGCCGCTTCGTCGCTCCGGCTGGCGGGGGTCAGGACCAAACAGATCGCCACCTCGCTCTCGTTCGTTAACGCCACCTTACTGATCACCCGAACATCCAATATGCTCCAGGCGCCGTTCCTCGGCGGGTTGGTCGACCACGCTATCCTGACCGGCAACCCGGCGGGATTGATCGACGGTTTCCGCAGTGTTATCTTTGCCGCCTTTATCGGCAACGCGCTCGGCGCTCTTTGCACGCCGTTCTTTGTCGCTGTCTTCACTAAGGCGATCTACCGTTTTGAGCGGGGAGGCTCGGTCCCGCGGTTGATCGGCGCTGCGTTCAAGCCGCACAATTTCTTGGCCATCTGCCGGCAGTTTCGCCTGCCGACCCGGGCTTCATTCGTCAACCTGTCGCTCCAGGGGATGCCGCAGGGCTTTCTCTGGACGAACCTGGTCGTCGTTTCGGTCTACGCGATCGGAGTTCTCTCGTCACTTTACGCCGGGGCGCTGGTCCCGGAATTCCGGATCACCGCCTCCCAGTTATCCGCCATCGTCAACGGGATCGCCACGATCCTGTTGGTCACCCTGGTTGACCCGACCTGCGCTTATATTACCGATCAGGCGATCCGCGGCAAACGGCGCGAGGCCGATGTCCGGGCGATGGTCTTTTACATTATTCTTGGTCGGGTAGTGGGGACGCTGATCTTGTCGCAGCTCCTCTTTATCCCCTCGGCCGAATATATCCGCAATGCCACCCTGCTGGTCAAAGGCTTTTTCAGCCATTAATCCCCGATGAGGATCATCAGGCACCCATTAAAGAGCAGGTTGAATAAGCCGGTCGTCGCCCTCGGGACGTTTGACGGCGTCCACGTCGGACACCGGCAGGTTTTGCGGCGCGCGGTCAAAGAAGCCGGCCAGCTCCAGACCCACTCGGCGGTCATTACCTTTGATCCTCACCCGCAGGAAATTATCGCCCCGGGGAGAGGTTTACGGTTGCTGACAACGCTCAATGAGCGGACCGCGCTTTTTTGCGCGCTCGGGCTCGACTCGGTCATCGCCTTCCGCTTTCGCCAGGAGCTGCAGCGGCTGACCTCGCGCGAATTCATCGAACGCTATCTGGTCGGCAAATTAGGGGTGCGCGGGGTCGTAGTCGGCTATGACTACGCTTTTGGCCGCGGCCGGCACGCCGGGGCGGCAGAGCTGAAAGAACTGGGCCGCCGCTTCGGCTTCAATGTCGTCATTGTTCCGCCGGTTAAACGGGGACACCACCTGGCGAAATCGGGGAAGATCCGCGAGCTGCTTAGTCTTGGCGAGTTCAACCGGGCGGTCCAACTGCTTGGACACCCGTACCGGATCACGGGGCGGGTGGTCAGGGGTAAAGGAGTAGGGAAAAAACTCGGTTTTCCCACCGCGAACTTGAAAGTTGACCCGCGCAAGCTGATCCCGGCCGAAGGGGTATATTTTGGCCGGGTTGGACCGAGAAAATGCCTGGTCAATATCGGTTCGCGGCCGACCTTCGGCGCCGGTGAGCTGCTGGTTGAGGTCCATCTCCTTGATTTCCGGGGAAACCTGCGCGGCCAAACGCTGACGGTTGACCTGGTCCGCCGCTTCCGGGCGGAAAAACAGTTCACTGATGTTAATGACCTGATCGCCCAGATCAAAAAGGATGTTGCCCGGGCTCGCCGGCTATGATATAATTGTCACATAATGCCATTAGCAAAAGATAAAAAGACCGAGATAATCAAGAAATTTGAGCTGCACGACGGGGATGTCGGTTCGACGGAAGTCCAGATCGCCCTCCTGACCAGCCGGATCGAACAGCTGGTCGGTCACCTCAAAAAGAACACCAATGATAACCACAGCCGCCGCGGCCTGCTGATGATGGTCGGCCAGCGGAAGCGGCTTTTACACTATCTAAAAAGGACAGACAGTAAGAAATACGGCGAAGTTACCACTGCACTTGAACTCAGATGATCAAAAAAGTAGAAAAGGACCTCGGTAACGGACGAGTCCTCTCGCTGGAAACCGGCCGGGTTGCTCGCGAAGCGGGCGGCTCCGTTATTGTTCGCCTGGGCGATACGATGGTCCTGGCGACCGCCACGATGGCCGCCACCCCGCGCGAAGGGATCGATTTCTTCCCCCTGCTGGTCGACTTTGAAGAGAAGCTGTACGCCGCCGGCCGCATCCCCGGCGGATTTTTCAAGCGGGAAGGGCGCCCGTCCGAGAAGGCGATCCTGACCGCCCGCAAGATCGACCGCCCGATCCGCCCGATGTTCCCCGAAGGATTCCGCAACGACGTTCAGATCGTCGTGACGCCGCTCTCCGTCGATCAGGAAAACCCGCCGGACATTCTGGCGATCGTCGGCGCTTCGGCCGCCCTCTCGATCTCGGAGATCCCCTTCGACGGGCCGCTGGCCGCGGTGCGCGTGGCCAAGGTCGGTGACGAATACATCGTCAACCCGACCTCGACCCAGATGAGAGAGTCCTCCCTTGACCTGGTGATCGCCGGCAATAACGACTCGATCTCGATGATCGAAGCGGGCGCCGACCAGGTGAGCGAAGCCGACATGATGGCGGCGCTCAAAGCGGGACATGTGGTGATCAAACAGCTGATCGCCTTGCAGAATGAGCTGGTCAAGCAAGCCGGGCAGCCGAAGATCGACGTGGTCTGCCATCAGGTCGATCCCCAACTGGAAAAGCTGGTCCAGGATAAAGCGGCCAAGATCGAAGCCGCCCTGAAGATCGCCGACAAGGACAAACAGGGGGCGGAGATCAAGAAGATCATTGAAGAGATCAAGAAAAGCGCCGAGGGGAACGCTCCTCTGGCGGAGCTGGTCGCCAAGCACCCGGGCGACATCAAGAAAGTGATCGAAGACGTCGAATACGACGCGATGCGCCGGATGATCTTAAAAGAGGGTAAACGGGTCGACGGCCGCGGGCCCAAGGATATCCGTCAGCTCGGTTTTGAGCTCGGTGTCCTGCCGCGGACCCACGGGTCGGCCATTTTCTCCCGCGGGCAGACCCAGGTCCTGACGGTGGTCACCCTCGGTTCCGCCGGCGAAGGCCAGCGGCTCGAAGGGCTCGACCTGGAAGAGACCGAAAAAAGATACATGCACCATTACAATTTCCCGGCCTATTCGGTCGGCGAGGTCCGCCCGCTGCGCGGCGCCGGCCGGCGTGAGATCGGGCACGGCGCTCTGGCCGAGAAAGCCCTCCTGCCGGTCATCCCGAGTGAAGAGCTCTTCCCTTACACGATCAGGTTGGTTTCCGAAGTGCTCGGGAGCAACGGTTCCACCTCCATGGCCTCGACCTGTGGTTCGACCCTCGCCCTGATGGATGCCGGGGTCAAGATCGACGCACCGGTCGCCGGCATCTCGATCGGTCTGATCACCGAAGGGGACAAGGCGGTCACCATTACCGATATCCAGGGGGTAGAAGACCACCTGGGCGACATGGACTTTAAGGTGACCGGGACCAGGAAAGGGATCACCGCCATCCAGGTCGACATTAAGATCAAAGGTCTTTCCCACGAGATCATCGAGCGCGCCCTGCAGCAAGCCAAAGAGGGCCGCAACTTTATTCTCGACAAGATGGAAGAGGTCATCAAGGCGCCGCGCACCGAGCTGTCGCCGTACGCGCCGCGCGTTATTACCCTGAAGATCGATCCGAGCAAGATCGGCGCCGTGATCGGCCCCGGCGGCAAGATGATCCGCAGTATCACCGAAGAGACCGGCGTCCAGATCGACATAGAGGACGACGGCACTATCCTGATCACCACGGCCGACGCCGAGGCGGCCAAAGTCGCCCAGGCCCGGATCGAAGCGATCACCTTTACCCCGAAGGTGGGCGATGTTTTTAAGGGGGAGGTTGTCCGGATCATGAATTTTGGCGCCTTTGTCGAACTGCCGGGCGGTAAAGACGGGCTGGTCCACATTTCCCAGCTTTCCGACCGTCGGATCGCCCGGGTTGAGGACGCCGCCAAAATGGGCGACGAACTTATCGTTAAGGTCACCGAGATCGACGACATGGGTCGCATCAACCTGACCGTTAAGGGCGTCACCGACGAAGACAAAAAACGCGTAATATGATAAAATAGCTTCGTCATGGAAGCTAAGGTCTACCGCGAACTCGGCCTCAACGATCAAGAATACCAGCGCATTCTGACGATCCTCAAACGCGAACCGACCCCGACCGAACTGGCGATGTTCTCCGTGGAATGGTCGGAGCACTGCGGCTATCCCCGGTCACGCAAATACCTGAAACTTTTTCCGCAAACCGGCAAATACGAGCCGCTGGTCGGCGAAGACGCCGGCGGGATCGTCTACGACGGGACCGCGATCATCTTTAAAATGGAATCGCACAACCATCCCTCCCAGGTCGAGCCCAAACAGGGGGCGGCGACCGGGGTCGGCGGCATTATCCGCGATATTTTTACCACCGGCGCCCGGCCGGTCGCGCTCCTTGATTCGCTCCGCTTTGGCCAGCTGAATACGCCGCTGAACAAATATATCTTCAACGGGGTGATCGACGGGATCCAGTTTTACGGCAACTGCGTCGGCGTGCCGACGGTCGGCGGCGAGATCTACTTTGACGACGCTTACGCCGGCAATTGTCTGGTCAACGTGATGTGTATCGGCGTCTGCCCGCAGACCAAGCTGGCCCGGGCGCGGGCCGGCGGGGTCGGCAACCCGATCATTTACGCCGGCAGCAAGACCGGCCGCGACGGGATCGGCGGCTGTTCGATCCTTGCTTCTTCGGAATTCGCTGCCGGGGAGATCGAAAAAAGGCCGACGGTCCAGGTCGGCGACCCGTTCACCGAAAAGTGCCTGATCGAGGCGACGCTGGAGGCGCTGGAAACCGGGGTGATCGTCGGGATCAAGGATATGGGAGCGGCGGGCTTAACCTGCTCTTCCGCCGAAATGGCGGCCGCCGGCGACGTCGGGATCGAGATCGATCTCGATAAAGTTCCCCTCCGAGAAGAGGGGATGGAGCCGTGGGAGATCATGATGAGCGAGTCGCAGGAGCGGATGCTGATCTGCGTGGAGAAGGGGAAAGAAGAAAAAGTCCTCAAAGTATTTCACAAATGGGGGCTGGATGCTGTCGTGGTCGGCAAGGTTCTGGCGGAAAAGCAGGCGATCATTAAGCAGAACGGCCAGGTCATTGCCAAAGCGCCGACGGAAGAGCTGGCCAAAGCGCCGCTCTATGATATGGCATTTAAGAAACCCAAACATCCAACATCCAACCTCAAAATAAGAACAAATGCCGATCACAATATCCAACTGCTCAAATTACTCTCTGACCCGAATATCGCCAGCAAGAAGATGGTTTACGAGCAATATGACCACATGGTCCAGACGAATACGACCGTTTATCCGGGGGGCGACGCCTCGGTGATCCGGTTGAAGGGGAAAGAGTGGGGGATCGCGGCGACCACCGATTGCAACGGCCGCTACTGCCAGGTCGATCCGTACACCGGCGCGCAGATCGCGGTTGCCGAGGCGGCCCGTAACCTGGTCGTGACCGGGGCTGAACCGGCGGCCGTGACCGACTGTCTTAACTTCGGCAACCCGGAGAAGCCGGACCGGTTCTATCAGTTCAAGTCGTCCGTTGAGGGGATAGCCGATGCCTGTAAATTCCTGGAGTTGCCGGTCGTTTCCGGCAACGTTTCGCTTTACAATGAAAGTCCCAAGGGACCGATCTTGCCGACACCGACGATCGGAATGATCGGGATCATCAAGGATATCAATAAGCGCTGCTCGGTCCCCTTCAAGGATAACGGTGACCTGGTCGTCCTGCTCGGTCATACCCGGGTAGAAGGTGAGATCCCCGAGCTCGATCTCGATCTGGAACGACGCGTCCAATTGGCTTGCCTGGAAGCGATCCAGATCGGCATGGTCAAATCAGCCCATGACCTCTCCGAAGGCGGACTGGCCGTTGCCCTGGCGGAGTGCGCGATCCTCGCCGGGAAAGGGGCGGTTATCAACCTGGCGGACCCGCTGAAAGACGCTCCGTTGCTGTTCGGGGAGACCCAGTCGCGCATCGTGCTGACGATCGCGCCCGACAAGATCTTCTCCCTCTCCGACATCGCCATGCTTTATCAGGTGCCGTGTTCGATCATCGGCAAGGTCGGCGGCCAAAAGCTGACCGTCCTGCGGGGAAAGAAGAAACTGATCGATCTGCCGGTCGCCAAACTGAAAGCGAGGTATTTTAACGCTCTCCCCGAGCTTCTCAGGAAACGGTAATGGACGTTACCACCGGCGTTGTTGTCCTGATCTTCGTTATCTCCATCTTTTCCGGCTTCGGCAGTAATAAAGGATACACCCGACCGTCTGCTTCGCCTAAAGCGCCCGCCGCTGGCCCGGTCTTTCCGGTCGCTCACGAAGCGATCGATACCGGCGTGGCCTTGACTCCGCCGCCGGCCGGTTTTGCGGCGGTTGACCCGGCCGCCGCCCCGGCCGCGATCAAGAGTTACATCATGAAATACCGCTCCGAGGAGCTGGCGAGCGAGATCACCGGCAGTATCATGCGGCACGCCCAAACCTATGATCTGAACCCGAAATTGGCGGCGTCGCTGATCGCCCGGGAGTCGAAGTTCAACCCGCGGGCTGTCTCGTCTTCCGGCGCGATGGGGCTGGGGCAGCTGTTACCCTCGACCGCCAAAGGGCTGGGGGTGGAAAACGGCTTTGATATCGACCAGAACGCCCGGGGGACGGTCCGTTATATTAAGTCGCTGGTCGACCGGTTCAGCGGCGATGTCTCCGCCGCGCTCGCCGGTTACCTGGTCGGCCCCAACGCGGTTAAACGCGACGGGACGATCTCGACCCATACCCGCTCGTACGTCGAAGATATCTACCGCATCTATTATAAGATGTAGGGCGGGGTGTCGAAAACCGCTACATTCCGCTCCTGCTTAGGCGTCGTTTAGGCTGGTAATAAAGTTGCTATGATCCCCGCGTGGACCTAAGCCTGACCAAAGAACAACAATTACTCATTCTCGGCTTTATCGTCGCCCTGGTGGTTGGCCTCGGGGTGGCCGCTTTTCGCCAGCTTGTTCCCGAGGCGCCGTCTGGGATCATTATGGAACAGACCGCCCCGGCAGAGGATAATCGGATCATGGTCCACGTTTGCGGGGCGGTTGGGGCGGAGGGGGTTTTTCGGGTCAAGCCGGGCAGCCGGTTACTGGAGGTGATCGAGATCGCCGGCGGTCCGCTGGTGGACGCCGATATCTCGGCCTTGAACCTGGCGGAGGTGGTCAAAGACGGGCAAAAGATCATAGTGCCGTCCCGCTTACCCGTTAGCCAGTCTAACCAGCCTGGCGCAGTGGCCAGGATCAATATCAATACCGCTGGAGTGGACGAATTCGATTCTTTACCCGGGATCGGTAAGGCGACAGCCGAAAAGATCGTCGAACTTCGCCGCAAGCAGGGTCCCTTTGTCCGTTTGGAACAGCTGCTGGAGGTCCCCCGTTTCGGCAAAGCTAAACTTGAGAAGATGAAGGAGAGGCTGACGCTTTAAGGCAGAACCACGAAGACACAAAGACACTAAGGGGGACACGAAGATAATGAGGGATGAATTGAACGAAAATAATGAGGAATTGGCAAAAAAGATCGTTCATTCCGCTTATCTTGTCCATTCCGCCTTGGGGCCCGGCCTCTTGGAAAGTGTGTATGAGCACTGTTTTTGCCATGAGCTGGAAAAACAAGGCTTGATAGTCCAGCGTCAAATGCCAGTTCCGATCAATTATGATGGTTTATTCTTTGATGCCGCGCTGAGGCTGGACGTTATAGTTGAAGGAACCGTAATTTGCGAGCTTAAAGCGGTAGAGCATGTATTGCCTGTACATAGCGCGCAGTTGTTGAGTTATATGAAGTTAAAAAATGCCCGCCTCGGTTTTTTGATCAATTTCAATGTGCCGATGATCAAACAGGGGATCAGACGGTTCATCTTATAAAGCGCTGGTTTTGTGCTTTGTGTTTTCTTTGTGTCTTCGTGTCTTAGTGGTTAATCCGGAAGGGGTGGGTGGTATGGGTGGACCGATCCCGATCATAACAATTGCTTATGCTAGCGGTATAGTCATTACTAAAAACTTTCCCTTCCCCCTGGAAATAACTCTGGTTTTTCTCCAGATCTTTTCCCTATTAGCGGTTGTGGCGGCGATAAAAAAGTACGATCTGCGGTTATTTCTGTTAGTCCTCTCTCTGCTGGCCGGGTGTTTTGCTTATCAGGTCAGAAGCCTGCCGGCGGCCAACGAGATCGGCCAATATGTCGGCCGGGGTTATGTTTCGTTGACCGGCCAGGTTGACAATGAGCCGAAGGTCAAAAATGAGCAGCTACATTTCCCCTTGAAGATTAGCCGACCGGCGACCGGCACAGTTTATGTCTCCGTTCCGGTGGGTGAGGGGCCGTTAACCTACGGAGACCGGGTCAAGGTCAGAGGGGTCGTCAGCGAGTCGGTCCAATTTGCCAATCCGCTCCTGCCGGAGGGGAGAAAGGTTCTATTCCTTCGCTCATTCTACGCTGAAAAGCTTGGCTCTGGCGGCGATCCGCTGGTTAAGCTGACCCTCTGGCTGAGCGGCCGCTTCAACCTCGTCTTGAACCGGATCCTGCCGCAAAAAGAGGCGTCGCTCCTCGGCAGTTTTCTTTTGGGCGGCAACGTCTCACCGCTCGACGACGAGACCAAAGAGAGATACCGCCAGGCCGGCTTGATCCATCTCCTGGTCGTTTCCGGCACTCAGGTTTCGATCCTGATCGGGGTTTGTCTGGCTCTGACTAAAAGCCTCGGTTCTCCGATCTCCGCCAGCGTGGCGGGGACCTCATTTTTTAACCTGCTGCTGGTGATCATGACCGGCGCCGGCGCCTCGATCGTCCGGGCGGCGATCATGGGGGAGGTGATGCTGGTCGGTCTGCTGTTCGGCCGGGAAAAGGAGATTTATACTTCCCTCGCTCTGTCGGCCCTGATCTTGCTGGTGGCCGACGCCAGCGTGCTCTTTGACCTCGGCTTTCAATTGTCTTTCCTGGCGACCTGGGCTTTGGTGTACATCGCGCCGCTACTGGAAAAGAAGCTGCCGAAATTGCTGGCAATATCCCTGGCGCCGCTACTAGCGACGTCGCCGATCATCGCTTTTAATCTGAGCCAGATCACTCCAGGCGCGCTCCTGTCGAATTTGCTGGTTCTTCCCTGGGTCGAGTGTTTGGTCATTCTGGGGCTGGCAACCACTCTCCTCGGCTTTGTCCTTCTTCCGCTGGCGCAACTGCTTGGCAACGCGATCTGGCTGGCTTTACGGGCGCTCGATCTGATCGCCACCGGCGTGGCCGCGCTCCCTGGGTCCAGTTTTTATATTGCGGCGCCCTCTTTTCTGCTGGTGCTCGGTTATTATGCGGCGCTTATCGCGTTATTGAACGGCCGACGGCGGCTGGCGGCCGGCGTCTGCCTGCTCGCGCTGATCTGGCATTTTGCCTTGGCCCCAGTTGGTTTCGGCCCGCGGGAATTGACCGTCACTTTCCTTGACGTTGGTCAGGGTGACTGTGCTTTACTGGAACTTCCGACCGGCCGGAAGGTGCTGATCGATGGCGGGGGAACCGACCGGCCAGAGGAGGAAGATCGGATCGGGACCAAAGTGGTTATGCCGTTCCTTCGGCGGAAGGGGATCAATAAGCTCGATCTCGTCATGCTGAGCCACCCGCATAATGATCACGTTGGCGGCTTGAACCCGATCCTGGCCAGGTTCAAAGTCGAGCAGGTGATCGATAACGGAGCAGTTTATGATTTGGCTGCCTATCGACGCTTTAAAGAGCTGATCCGGGCGAACAAGATCAAATATGCTGCCGGACGGACCGGTGACATTCTTGATCTTGGCGGAGGTGTTAAGGGGCAATTATTCCGCCCGGTGGTTGGCGAGGTCAATTCCGATTCGCTGGCCATGCGGCTGGTTTACGGCCAGATCTCTTTTCTCTTCACCGGCGACCTGGAAGCGCCGGGCGAGGAGCAGCTGTTAACGCGAACGCTCCGGTCGACAGTTTTGAAAGTCGGACACCACGGGAGCCGGACCTCGACCACCGATCAGTTTTTACGGTCAGTTTCACCGCGGATCGCCGTGGTTTCGGTCGGTCAAGGGAATCGCTACCGCCATCCGGCGCCAGCCACGATCGCCAAAATGAAAAATGCTGGAATAAAAGTCTACCGGACCGATGAGTCGGGGGCGGTGACGATCAGCACGGATGGGGTGCGGCTTACGGATGAGCCGCAGAGACGACACCCGTATCCCACCATTCGTTAGCCCGCTTCTGGATATTCGGGACCTGGTAGAGGACTTCACATGCTTCCGCCCGGGAGAAAGGCTCGGCCGGCCGGAACTCTTTGCCGGCCAGGTATTTCAGCATCCCGGCTTTCTTGGCCGGTTCAATGTATTTATTCGCCCAGAAGTCGGCCTTCAGATCGGAGAAAGGCGGTTCTTTGAGCCCGGTTTCTTCCGCCAGTTTAGCGTAACGGGCGAGGAGGGCAATCCCCTCGGCCCTGGTTAAGACCTTGTTCGGCTGGAATTTGCCATCCTGGTAGCCGGTTACATACCCTTCACGATTGCCGAAAACGATATACTTGGCGGCCCAGTGCTTCCTGCTGACGTCGGTAAAGATCTCTTCGCTGGCGAGCGGCGTTAGCTCTTCTGCTCTGATCGGCAGGGTCTTGACCAGGACGGTGACCAGCTCGGCCCTGGTTATCCCGCGTTCCGGTTTGAAGGTGTCGTCAGGATAACCGTAGACCAGGCCAAGTACCCCGCACAGCGCGATCGGCTCGATCGCCCAGAACGAGACCGGCGTATCTTTGAACGGGGTGATCCGCAGGACGCGGACTTCGCCGGAACCGGCTTCACCGCTGACGAAACCGAGGAGGTTGATCACGTTGCGGCCGTCACGCAGCGGTTCCTTGGCGGTAAATAAGTTGGGATCGGCGACCGGCCGATTGTTGACGTAAGCGGCCAGGAGCGCCTCGGTCGTGGTGACATTAAAGGCGTCGCTGGTGGCGGAGAGGCCGGGAACGGTCCAGGTCCGTTTTTGGTCTACCAGGAGCTCCGCGTAACCTTCGGCGGTGAGGTCGACCTCGGCCAGGTCGGTGATCAGACGATCTTTCGGGTGGAGGACCCTGAATTTCACTTCTTTCTTCTTCAGCTTGCGGTCGTAGGTCAGGATCCGGTCGCCGACGTAAGAGAGCGAAAAGTAGTGCGGGGTGTCGCCCGGTATGCCCGGCCGCTGGTAGTAGGCATAGTCGAACCGGAAGCCGTTGTTCGTTAAGCCGATCCCCAGGGTTAGCCCGCTGCCGGCCGCCTCCTGATTGATCCCGCCGCGCAGCGCGATGTTCTTGACCGGTGAGTATTCCAGCCCGAGGTGATAAAGGCCGACCGGCAGATCGAGATCAAACCCGGCCTTTAGGCTTTGGGCGTTAAAATTAAGCGCTTCGCCGGTCGCACCGAGAACATTGGCCGCCAGACCAAGTTTATAGTTGGCGCCCAGTTTATCTTCCGTATTGGCCCATTTGATGCTGCCGCCCAGGATATTGCTCAGGTTAGCTCCGACGTTGAGCCAATGGTTCATTTTATAGCCGGCGCCGAGATCAAGGCCTAGCCCGGTGCCGCGATCGCTGTAACCGCCGCCGGAGAGCGCCTGGTTGAATAATTTTAAGTTGCCACCGAGGGTGAAGGTCGATAACCGGCGGGAGTAGGAGAGGGCGATCACGCTGTTATCGTAACTGCCAGCCTCCTGGCTCGGATTGATCAGGATCCGGCCGGTCGCCGGATCAAGATAGGTCGGCAGGGAACCGCTGACCCCCAGACCGGCGTAACCGAGGCCAAAGGTCCCGTAGCTGGTCGGCACCGCCCAGGCGAATATATTGTACTGGGTCTCATCCGCGAGCAGCTTGCGGGAGGCGGAAGTTAGCTGCGGGAATTCGATCCCGGTCAGGCCGGAGGGATTGGTAAAGAGCGCGTTGGCGTCGCCGCCGAATGCCGCTCCGACGCCGCCCATGCCGAGCTGGCGCGGCGCGAACAGGTTCTGGCCGGGGTCGACGGTGGTGCCGTTCAGCGCAAAGGCCGAATGACCAATGACCAATGAAAAATAGCAAATGAAGGTAAATATTATGATAGATCGATTAAGTTTCATCGTTTCAGGACCGTGACTTTTCCTTTGCCGACCAGTTTGCCGTCGGCGATCAATAGATAAACGTATATACCGTTGCCGGCGACATTGCCGCCGGCGGAGCGGCCGTCCCAGGTGACGGCGTTATAACCGGCCGAGCCGCCGTTCACTCCCGCCGCATAAGACTGTTTTACCAGCAGTGTCCCCGCCAGATCGTGGATCGACAGGGTGACATTGGCCGACCGGGTCAGTGTGTAACCGATCTTGGCGGTCGGAGTAGCAGCGTTACCGGGATCGAACGGGTTGGGATAGCAGAGCGGGGCGCCGATCGCCGCCGGATCGCCGGCCGTCCGGACGTAGAGCGGGGTCAGTTCGTAAACCGCTTCGGCCGTGGTGGCATCGGCCGCTTCGATCGTCAAAGCGAAGATGCCGTCGGCCAGCGCGGTGGTGATCTCCGCAGTCGCGTAATAGTTGTTGCCGCTCTGGACAAAGGTCAGGTTGGTGAGGGCCGAGCCGACCTCCAGCGTCGCTCTGACCGGGCCGGTGGTCGTGGTGGCGATGATCTCGATCCGGGGCGTCGCCGAGAGCGAATCGCCGGGGATCGCCGTGACGCCGTTCAGTTTGACCGACAGGGTCGGTCGGGCAAAAGCACAGCCGCTAATGACCAGGAGAAGCATTAAAACCGCAATTATCGTTTTTTTCATATTAGAACCGATAGGTCACCGCCAATGTTTGAATAAATTTCAGATCGCTGCTCTCAAAGCTTTTATCGCCCACGGCCGGCGCCGGTTTTTCGCTGTAGGCCGCCGCGGTCGCCAGCGGGTCGGCCTGCAGGAGATAATTGACCTGCCAGGCGTCTTTGGTCAGGCCGACATTGCAGTAGGCCATCTTGGTCAGGTCCAGATTGGTCGTGTCGACCTGGAGCAGGCTGACCAGCGGCAGAGCGCTGACCCCAAATGAGCTGTCAAACAGATAACTCCAGAAGTTGATGGTCATCCCCAGATCGAGCTTGAGCGGCAGCGCGCCGAATTTAAAGGCTTTGTCGATGTTCTCCTGTTCCTTCGGTTGCAGCCCGGTCACCGTCGGTTTTAAGGCCAGCGTGGTGCCGCCGCGCAGCCACCAGGGGAGGACAAAAACCTGGGTCTCGGTACCGATCCGCAGAAAATTAAGATTGCTGACGGTGATGTTCTTGGCTTCGACCGAGCCCGGGATCGTGATCGCGGTCTGGTTGGTCTCCAGGTCGACGGCGATCAGGAACGGGCGCTTGAGCGCGAAGCCGCAGCGGAAACGTTTTGGCAATGGATAGTTTTTGACCGGCTCCAGATACATTGGTTGACCGCCGGCCTCGTAGGTGGTGATCCAGCGATCGGAGAGCAGCTGCCAGCTGCCGCTGCTCCCCGGCTCAAAAAGGTTTTGCGCTTCTTGAGTGTTGAAATCGCGATAGCTCAGATAGCTGGCCAGGCCGCTCCCTTTCATCTCCAGCGCGGCGCCGCCGATGTTCTCCATGACCACTCCGGCAGTGAACCACTCGCTGAAGTCGTACATCAGGCCAAGATCGAAACGGGCCGCACTGCCGCTATAGTAGCCGCGGTATTTGGCGTTGGCGATCAGTTCCCCCTGTGGGACGTCGATCACTTTGCCGTTATAGCCGGAGGAAGTACCGTAACGGCCGGCGTTGGTGGTCCAGTCGATTAGGTCGGCCTGATTGGTCGGATCAAAGTTCGGCGCGTAGAAAGACTGATCAGCGGTATCGGCACTGACCACGCTCCGAACGTCGTTGTCGATCACGGCAGTGGCGGCGATCGGCAGCAGGTTGAGACCGGCGTACAGGTTGCCGTGCCGGGCGGCGATCGTGCCGATATACGGCGACTGGATCGCCAGATCGTTGCGTAGTTCGCTGATGTTGATGACCGGCAGCGTTACCTCCTGAGAAAGAAAACCGGACCAGACCGGGCCACTTTCATAAGTGATCCCGGGGGCGAACTGGTAGAGGAGATGCCCGGCGCTGTTGATCCGCAGATCGCCCATATCGGTGTTATACATGTTCATCGCCATCCGGCCGGTGAGGGGGAAGCTGCCGGCCAGGTCGAGCCCGGCGCCCACCGGGTTGTAGGAGGCAAAGCCGACCGTCAGCCAATCGTTGACCCGTTGGGCGGCGGAAAAGTTATTGCCGGAGACGGTGGTGGCGTAATTCAGGTGGCTCTTGACCTCAACTTCTTTGGTCGCGATCCCGCCGCCGATCTGGCCGGGATAGCGGAAGAAGAGGGCGTAGTTCATTTTACTATCCTGACCCGACCCGGCGCCGACCTCGAAGGAGCCGCTCATCTCTTTCAGTTTGAAGGTTTGGTCGATATTGTAACTGCCGGTCGCGGTGGCCAGGCCGACGAAGGCTTCGGACAGCTTAAGCTTGCCCAGTGAAGCCGGGTTCCAGAGCGCGCTTTTCATCCCTTTATCCAGCGTGGAGTAGTAATTACCGAGGCCGGGAAAAGGATTCTCGGCCGGGGGAACGGTCAGCCGGACGTTGCCGTAGGGGAAGTCGAGATCGGCCGCCAGGGCCAGGGAAGCGGTTAAAATCAAGGCCAACGTAGTTGCTGCTATCTTGCGCGTCACTGCCGGCATTCTAGGTAAGTTGTCGTCCGTTGTCAAGGCGCTTTCGCGTGCTATAATTTAAGTCTAATGATCATCGGTTTGACCGGCCCGGCGGCCGCCGGGAAGAACGAAGTTGCCAGGTGCCTGAAGCGGAGCGGGGCGCTGGTCATCGATGCGGACAAAGTTGCCCACGAGCTGTACGCCGCGCAGACCCCGGTCTGGCACGAACTGGTCAAGGCGTTCGGCTCGCGGATCCTGATGCGGGGCGGCCGGGTCGACCGCAAGAAGCTCGGCGAGATCGTCTTTGCCGACCGGAAAAAACTCCAGCTATTGAACAAGATCGTCCACCCGGCGTTGAAAGAGAGCATCGAACGGAGAACATTGAACGTGGAACATAAGGGGATGATCGTAATTAACGCGGCGGTGCTCAAGGAGATCGGCCTGGTCCCGCTGGTCGACCAGGTCTGGGTCGTGACGGCACCGCGCGCGACCAGGCTGAAACGGCTGATCAAGCGGGGATCGTCCCGGGGCGAAGCGCTCCGGCTGCTTTCGTCCCAGCCGTCGCTCCGCAGCTACTTGTTACTCGCCGACCGGGTGATCAGGAACGAAGGGACCTTGACGCAGTTATATGCCGGAATTCGCGCTAACCTCTAATTTTGCCCCCCGCGGCGATCAGCCCAAGGCGATCGATCAGCTGATCGGCGGTCTAAACCGGGGTGACCGGTTCCAAACCTTGCTTGGGATAACCGGCTCGGGGAAGACGTTCACCATGGCCAATGTCATTGAACAGGTCCAGCGGCCGACGCTGATCATCTCGCCGAACAAGACGCTGGCCGCCCAGCTCTGCCAGGAGTTCCGCTCGTTCTTTCCGCAGAACGCGGTCGAATATTTCGTCAGCTACTACGATTATTATCAGCCGGAAGCGTACATCCCGCAGACCGATACCTACATTGAAAAAGACTCCTCGATCAACGACGAGCTTGACCGGCTCCGCCACGAAGCGACCATGGCGCTGATCTCGCGGCGCGACGTGATCGTCGTCGCCTCCGTTTCCTGCATTTACAATCTCGGCACGCCCAAAGATTATCTGAAAGCGGCCATTGTGCTGCAGCCGGGGACACCGCTCGATCGGGAAGAATTTATCCGGCAATTAGTCGGCATAAAGTATGAACGGAACGATTTTGAGCTGAAGCGGGGCCGGTTCCGCGTTCGCGGCGAGGTCATCGAGATCATGCCCGCTTACGAAAAGAACCTGATCCGGATCGAGCTCGATGGCGACAAGGTCGGCAAATTGACGGCGCTGGAGCCGGTGGCCGGTAAAAAACTGCAGTCGCTGGAGCGGGCGATAATCTTCCCCGGGACCCACTACGTCACCTTTGAGGATAAGATGGAAGGGGCGCTCCTGGCGATCAAACGGGACCTGGAACTGCAGCTGACCGCGCTCCGCGGCCAGAATAAATTGGTGGAAGCGCAGCGGCTGGAACAGCGGACCAGGTATGACCTGGAAATAATCCGGGAGATGGGGTACTGCTCGGGGATCGAGAACTACTCCCGCTATTTTGACGGCCGCCAGCCGGGGGACTCGCCGTCGACCCTGATCGACTATTTTCCGGACGACTTTTTGGTCTTTATCGACGAATCGCACGTCACCGTGCCGCAGCTACACGCCATGTACAACGGCGACCGGGCGCGCAAGAACACGCTGATCGATTTCGGCTTCCGGCTCCCGTCCGCGCTGGACAACCGGCCGCTCCGGTTCGAGGAGACGGAAAAGAAGCTTAAACAAGTCGTCTTTGTCTCCGCCACACCGTCCAAATACGAACGGCAGGTTTCCAGCCAGCTGGTCGAGCAGATCATCCGGCCGACCGGCTTGATCGATCCGGCCGTTGAGGTCCGGCGCGCCGAGGGCCAGGTGGAAGACCTGTTAAAAGAGGTCAAAGCGCGGGTTGGCCGGCAGGAGCGGGTGCTGGTCACCACGCTGACCAAGCGGATGGCGGAAGACCTCTCCGAATACCTGAACGAGGCGGGGATCAAGGTCCGCTACCTGCACTCCGACGTGGAGACGCTTGACCGGATCGAGATCCTGCGGGGACTGCGGTTGGGCGAGTTCGACGTGCTGGTCGGGATCAATCTCTTGCGGGAAGGGCTCGACCTGCCGGAAGTCTCTCTGGTGGCGATCCTCGACGCGGACAAGGAAGGTTTCCTGCGCGGTGAGACCTCGCTGATCCAGACGATCGGCCGGGCGGCGCGCAATGTTAACGGGACCGTTCTCCTTTACGCTGAGCGGACGACCGATTCGATGGCGGCGGCACTGCGCGAGACCAACCGGCGGCGGAAGATCCAGATCGAATATAACGAAGAGCACGGCATCACACCGCAGACGATCGTCAAAGAGATCAGCGATATCTCCGACCGGATCCGCGAGAGCAAGATCTCCGAGATCAAGCGGCTTAAAGAATTCGTCCCGGCCAACGAGGTGCCCGATCTGATCAAGGCGTTGGAGGATGAAATGGCTCAGGCGGCGACCGAGCTGAACTTTGAGCAGGCGGCCGCGCTCCGCGACCGGATCAAAGAGCTGAAGAAGGCGTTTGGGCTTAAGGGGTAGCCGGCTCCGGCTGATAATCCGGGTTGGTGATCGTAAACGAATTGCTGACGCCGATATATTTCCCTTCAATGTCCTGATATTCCAAGTATGCTTGGACTTCTTTACTGGCCGTGTTCAGGAATATGCGGGCAGAAAAATTGCTGGTCGCGTCACAAAGCTTATTTCCGGATACGTCGCAGTTCTGCCGATGTTTTGTTCCCCGAGGATCGACAATGATCAGAGAGGCTGAAAGCGCGTTTTTTGGTAAATTGAAATCATGTAAAGTTAACCGGTAGGCAAAGGTCTCGGGTGTTTTAACCCGGCGAGCCTCCGCGAGTTTTGGATCGCAGCCATCAAAAAAACCGGTCCAGCAGCGCTCCGAATAGCTTTCTCTATGCAGGTTTTTTATGACGACCCGACCAGCTCGTCTGGCGCTAGCGACTTCGTTCAAATTACGCTGAGCCATTCTGACGATCTGGCTAGTGCTGTCTGCCGCCCCGGAAAGAAAAGTTTGAAGATCAGCTTCGCGCTCATACCTGTGCTCGGCAACCAGCTTATTGATCTGGTTTCGGTCTTTTGGGGCGAGCTGGCCACTTTTTTCTAGGCGCTTCGCGTAATTAAGTAAATCCGCAAGGTTGAGGTGAGAATCAGCGCTGTTCAATTGCCTGACTAGAGATTGAAATGTCGTGGCATCTCCGAAATTGACCAAGGCCTTGGTTTCCCGCATATGCTCAGCCACAAAAGAAATCAGTGATGAGTCGGTTTCCAGTCGGCGCAAGATCTCCGTCCCGCTGATCTCGTTCAATTTTGGGTGATGGATCCACGACGTGGCAAGATATAAATCCTTTAATTGCTGGTTTGATAGTTTTGGTAGATTATCGAGCGAGCCAATCGTTAATAGTTCGCCCAGGCAGATATCCAGCCGGGAGTGATTCCAGAAAAGCTTGTCTTCATCCCGATCACTCAGCTGTGGCAGAGCAGCGTTAATAAAGCTGACATCGATCTTATAAAAGCTGCCCAGGAGGCCATTGGCCCGAAACCTGATATAGATGTTTTCGGCGGGATCAAGAGCAATCTTTTCCAGTACAGACTGGGTAATGAGCCTTTTATCAGCGGCGGACAGCGCCTTTTCGCGCAATTCTTTGTTGAAGCGGCTATTGCTGACGATCTGGTCTAAGAGCGGGGTGTGTTGCGCGGCCAGGAAATTATCCCAGTTAAAATCGAACAGTCTTTGTTCGTCAAAATAGCGCGGATCGATCATATATTTGGGATCAATTATATTGAGATGCGCGCCAGTTTGTGGATTGTTAATTATACTGACCAGTTGATCGGCCAGGAGTTTCTCTCCGTTAGCGCGGACAGTCGCGTTATTTGCGCCGCTCCGCTTTAAATATTCCCAGCCTTCTTCCTGGGTGATCTTCCTGTCCTTATTGCCATCGATGGCCGATTGATAACCTTCTTCTGCCTTAAACCAAGAGTAATGATTTTCGTTGATCACGCCGTCATTGTTTTTGTCTTCCAGCCCCAAAGCGGTAAAGATCGGCGGCTGTTCGGGCTTCTTTACCACCTTAGAGCTGCAGGCCGAGAAGCCCAGAGCGGCTCCCCCTAACAGAATAATTGGTGCGATCATGGTAATTCCCCCTATTGAACGATTCGGTCAATGGATTATCAGCGGCTGAGCGGGATAATTTCACATTATTATGGGCAAAGAATCATAAAAGAGGGTGCTATAGAGCGGCCATAACCGAGGTTAACTGGCCGGTGACCAGCTGGCGCCAGTCGATCCCTTTTTCATGGGCTTCGGCCAGGACCCCTTCTTCCGCTGTGCCGGCGTATTTACCGTAACAGAGAGTGCGCCATTCGCGGCCGGCGGCGTCTTTAAAGGCGCTGGAGCCGGCCCGGCGGGAGAAATGCCCCTTTTTAGCGCGGGCCGCTTCGATCGCCGGCCATTCCGGCTTTTCACTTAATGCCTGCAGGATCTCGAGGATCTCCGATTTTTTATCCGAGTAGATCGCCAGGACCGGTTTAGCCGGATCAGGATCGACATACCGTCCCGCTTCGTCATTGGCCAGCATCTTGAGCTCGCGGCCGTGAACACTGGCCATCTCAACCTCGGTGATCAAAAACTTAAAGGAGAGGCTCTGCCGTCCCAGGGAGAGGAGGAGATTGACGGCAAGCGGGATCTGCTGGTGTTCGACCTGGAGATACCCGCGATATTTGCTCCCGGCCGGGAGCGGGGTGCCGATCTCAACCTTCCCCCAGACCAGCAGATCGTTGCCGTGAGGAAGAATAAACGTCTCCGCTTGCTCTGTTTGCCCCCGCAGGACGGTCTTGGCCTGTTCCGTTATTTCGGCCAGGGGGCGGGGTGGTTTGGCCAGCCTTTTCTGCTCGGCTATCTCCTGCAGCAATTGTCCGGCGCAGGCGGAATCAAAGATCGCCAAGCCGCTGTTTTTGACCCTGATCTGCGGCCGTGACGGATCGTGCGCCAGCAGTTTGTTCGGCACAAAGAGATAGGTCTGCTCTTCCACCAGAAAAAAGAGCGAGGCTTCCCGGAAAGAGGGCCGCGCACAGAGCTGGCCGATCAGCGATCTTTGTATGTAACTGAGCTGGTCCGGAGCGACATTTTGCAGTATGACGGTTGACCGGAGATCGACCAGTTTCTTGAGGTCCGGTGCCAGGAACGCCGTGCGGCCCAGTTTGCTGCCGGAGAGATATTTACGGCCCGGGATCAAAGCTCTAAGGCTTTCTAAAATAGCCATTTTACATAATATTATCGTGAAAAAGAGGTGGATATTTCACTTTTTTTGATCAGGCGGTTATGATAAAATATGATATCCGGAGGTGCCCCGATGACCAAGCTCGGCAATTTAATGACGGCAATGGTGACGCCGTTCAAAAATGACCTGTCGGTCGACTATGAAATGGCCGGCAAACTGGCCAATTACCTCGCCGATAACGGCTCGGAGGCGCTGGTCGTGCACGGGACGACCGGCGAATCGCCGACGCTGACCCACGAAGAGGAATACGAGCTTTATCGGGTCGTGAAACAAGCGGTCGGCAACCGGGTCAAGATCATTGCCGGGACCGGTTCCAATTCAACCGCCACCACGATCAAGTCATCCCAGGAAGCGGAGCGGATCGGGGTCGACGCCCTGCTGGTTGTCGTCCCTTACTACAACAAGCCGTCGCAAGAGGGGATGTACCAGCATTTTAGAGCGGTCGCCCAGGCGACTAAGCTCCCGATCATTATTTATAATATCCCGGGACGCTGTGTCGTTAATATGCTGCCGGAGACGGTCGCCCGCCTGGCTAAAGATTTCCCCAACATAATCGGGTTAAAAGATTCGGCGGCCAACGTTGAGCAGACGAAAAAGACGGTCGGCCTGGTGCCGACCGGGTTTACGATCTGGTCGGGCGACGATTCCCTGGCGCTGCCGATGATGAAAGTGGGGGCGGTCGGCGTCATTTCGGTCGCCTCGCATATCGCCGGTAAAGAGATCGCGGCCATGATCAAAGCGTTTCACGCCGGCGACGTCAAAAAAGCGGAAGCGCTGCATGATAAACTGCTGCCGCTCTTTAACGTCCTGTTCATCACCGCCAACCCGACGCCGGTCAAAGCGGCACTCCAGATGATCGGCCGGCCGGTCGGCATTCCGCGCCTGCCGCTAATTGAAGCGAACGCGGATGAGAAAGAGCAGATCCGCCAGGTATTGAAAGAGCTAGGGCTGATTTAGTAATGGGTAACGGGATACGGGTAACGGGAAGGGTCTTTGCCCGCTCAGCCCTTCTCGTTACCCGTTACTCATTACTCGTTACTTGCTGGTTTGTGTTAGCCTCATCGGTCCTCGCGTATTCTTTCGTCGTCTTCGGTGACAATCAGGGGAACTACCGGGTCCTTAATGATCTGCTGGCGAAAGTTAAGCAGGAGAAAAACCTGACCTTTATCGTCCAGACCGGCGACTTTGTCCCCTACGGTGAAGAGGAGCACTACCTCAAGTATCGCGCGATCATGGCGAAACTGAACATCCCGTATTACCAGGTGATGGGGAACCACGATGGGGTCTACGGCGGGTGGCGGCGGTTCGCCAGGCACTTTGGCCGGGATTATTATTCGTTCGACTATCAGGGCGACCGGTTCATCTTTTTGAACAACGCTTTTCAGGAGAGCTTTACCCGGGCGCAGTTCAACTGGCTGAAAAATGAGCTGGCCAGGGCCGGTGCGCGTTTTAAGTTCGTTTTTATGCACAAACCGACGTTCGATCCGTCGGCGATCTATCAGGACCATATCATGTCCGGCCGGGCGGTGACCGAAGAGCTGGTCAGGCTGTTCGCCAAATATAAAGTGACGCGGGTCTTTGCCGGCCACATCCACGGCTACGCCCGCTCGGAGCGGGACGGAGTGATCTACACGGTTTCCGGCGGCGGGGGAGGAAAGCTGGTTTTGCCGCCCGAGTTCGGCGGTTATTACCATTTTCTCCGGATCGATGTGAATAATGGCCGGATCAGTGATAAAATAGTGCGTGTCTATGAGTAAGAGCGCCAAACCGAGAGCGAAAAAAGAGAGCCAGACGATCACCGCCCGGAACCGTCTGGCGCTGGCTTATCTGCTGCTGGCCAACGACAAGGTCTTTACCCGTCTGCCGGCCGATGAGAAGAACTCCCTGCTTAAAGAGGTCCTCAACCTTGGGGAGGAGGCGGCGGATACCGTCAAACGCGAATACGGGACCGATGACCCCCGGAAGATCGCCGTCAGCATGGGGCTCAAGGTTTTTGGCGAGGAACACCGCAAGCTGAAGCGGAGCGAGTACCGGCGCGATAAAAAGGAGATCGTCATCTCCCGCAAGTTCCACGAAAAGCTCCTGCGCGAGGTCGAGTCCAAAGAGCTGTCTGATCGACTGCTCAAACTGGTCGTTGCCCACGAACTGTTCCACCATCTGGAGGCGGAACGGCTGGGGGAGATCTGGCGGCGGTTCAAGTTCAAGCTCTGGCAGCTCGGTCCGCTGGTGATCGAGCGGCGGATCAAGGGTTTGAGCGAGGTCGCTGCTCAAGCCTTTACCCAGCGCTTGCTCGGCCTCGAATTGACCCCGCCGGTCTTTGATTATCTCCTCTCGATCAATTTACGGTCGGCTTAATTACTGCTATAATTAACTAAATGCCAGCCGACCTTCATCTCCACAGTAACCTGTCTGACGGCAGCGACACACCCGAAGAGCTGGTCAGACTGGCTAAAGCGGTCGGGTTAACGACGATCGCGCTGACCGACCACGATATAGTGGATGGGATACAGAGAGCGAGGGACGCCTCGACAGAGCTCGGCGCAAGCGAGGGACGAGGGTTCGAGGTTATCCCGGGGATCGAGTTCACGACCGAGTGCCGGCACTGCGAGGCGCATATTCTCGGCTATTTTATCGACCCGGACAATGCCGAGCTGGCGGCCGCTCTGGCCAGGATCCAGGAGGGGCGGGTCAAGCGGATCTATAAGATCGCCAAGAAGCTCCAGGCGCAAAAGGTGGAGATCGACCCGGCCGAGGCACTGGCGCTTTCCGGCGGAAAGGCCCCGGGGAGGCCGCACGTCGCTAAGTTGCTGGTCAAAATGGGGATCGTGCCGACGATCAAGGAAGCGTTTAACCGCTACCTTGATTCCCGGTCGCCGGCCTACGTGCCGCATTACAAGCTGACCCCGGCCGAGGCGGTCGGGCTGATCAGGCGGAGCGGCGGGATCCCGGTCTTTGCCCACCCGGTGATCAGTAATAATGACGCGCTGATCGAGGAATTGGCCGGCGTCGGTTTACGCGGGATCGAGGCGATCTATCCGGGCTATTCGACCGAGCAGATCGAGCATTACCGGGCGCTGGCCGTCAAGCACGGCCTGCTGCTGACCGGCGGGTCCGATTATCACGGCGCGAACTTTGCCCGCGAGCAGAAGCTCGGGGAACTGCTGGTGCCGGACGAACTGGTGGAAAAATTAAAAGATGAACACGCACGCGGAAATTAATCTGGCGGCGATCAAGCATAATATTGCCGCGATCAAAGAGCTGCTCAAGCCGGGCCCCTCGACTTCGCTCGGGGTAAAGTTCATGGCGGTGGTCAAGGCCAACGCCTACGGCCACGGCGCGGCGGCGGTCGCCCGCTCGGCGGTCGAAGCGGGGGCCGATTATCTGGGGGTGGCCAACCTCAAGGAAGCGCTGGAGCTGCGGGAAGCCGGGATCCTGGCGCCGCTCCTGATCCTGACCGAATCGCCGACCTCGGTCGCCGACGAGATCGTCCAGCACGGCCTGACCCAGACGATCTACTCTTTTGCCGAAGCCAAAGCGTTGTCGGACGAAGCGCAAAAACGGGGGCGCCCGGTCAAGATCCACGTCAAGATCGACACCGGGATGGGCCGGGTCGGCGTGCTGCCGTCCGAAGCGATCGCTTTTATCACCAAGGTATCCTCGCTCCCCGGCTTGACGATCGAAGGGTTGTTCACCCATTTCGCTAAGGCGGAAGACCCGGAAGATCACTTTACCGCCGACCAGTTCGCCCGTTTTCAGGCGATCGCCGCGCGCCTGCCGCAGATCCCGCTCAAGCATACGGCTAATTCGGCGGCCGCGCTGTTCCACCAGGACACCCACCTTGACCTGGTCCGGGTCGGTCTGATGATGTACGGCCTTTATCCGCAGGGGAACTCCCGCCGGCTGATCGACCTTAAACCGGCATTGGCCTTCAAGACCCGGGTCACTTATCTGAAGAAAGTCCCGGCCGGGACGCCGCTCTCCTACGGCAGCACCTTTGTCACTCCGGCGGAGACGACGATCGCCACGATCCCGGTCGGCTACGCCGACGGTTACAGCCGGCGGCTGTCGAACAAGGGCTCGGTCCTGATCCGCGGCAAGCGCTACCCGGTGGTCGGGCGGGTCTCGATGGATCTGACGCTGATCAACGTCGGCAGCGGTAAAGTGGAGATGGGGGACGAGGTCGTCCTGATCGGCGAGCAGAGCGGGCAGGGGATCTCGGCCGACGAGATCGCCGCGCTGGAGGATACCATCTCATACGAAGTTGTCTGTTCGATCGGTAAACGGGTGCCGCGGGTGTACAAATGAGCTACGTCTCGCTCTACCGGAAATACCGCTCCCGCAATTTTGCCGAACTGGTCGGCCAGACGGTGATCGTCCAGACCCTGCAGAACGCGATCAAACACGACCGGATCGCCCACGCTTATCTTTTTTCCGGGCCGCGCGGCACCGGCAAGACCTCGGCCGCCCGGATCTTTGCCAAAGCGCTGAACTGTAAAAAGGGGCCGACGCCCGAGCCGTGCGACGAGTGCGAGAACTGCGCCAAGATCAAAGGGGGGCACTCGGCCGACGTGATCGAGATCGACGCCGCCAGCAACCGCGGCATCGACGAGATCCGCGAGCTGCGCGAGCGGGTCCGCTACGCGCCGCTGGAAGGGCGCTACAAGGTCTACATCATCGATGAGGTCCACATGCTGACGCCGGAAGCGTTCAACGCCCTGCTCAAGACGCTGGAAGAGCCGCCGGCGCACACCCTCTTTATTCTGGCGACGACCGAACTGCAGAAAGTGCCGCTGACGATCGCCTCGCGCTGCCAGCGGCTCGACTTCGCTCGCCTCAAGCTAAACGATATAAAGGGGCAATTGCAGAAAATAGCCAAAAGTGAAAAGTTCCAGATCGAGGACAAGGCGCTGGAGCTGATCGCCCGCTCGGCCGAAGGGGCGATGCGCGACGCGATCTCGCTCTTGGACCAGCTGGTCTCCTTTTCCAGCGGCCAGATCACTTACGATGACGTGGTGACGCTGCTCGGGACGGCCGATGAGGCGCTCCTTTTCGGCTTTGCCGATGCCGTTGCCGCCAACGACCCTAACCAGGTCCTTGCCCTGGTCCGTAAAGGAATGGAAGAGGGGCGGTCAATGCAGCAGGTGACGCGGGAGCTGGTTTTCCATTTCCGCAATTTAATGCACCTCAAGGCCGGGACCGGCGAGGCGCTCGAGCTGACGACCGACCAGCTGCAGCGGCTCGGCGAACAGGCGAAGAAGTTCTCGCTGGAGCGGATCAAGGAAGTGTTGCGCGCGCTCTCCCGCGCCGAGCTGGATATGAAGTGGCATCCTTATGGGAGACTGGTTCTTGAGGTCGCTCTGCTGGAATTACTCGAAGCACGTCAAGCGGATGCGGTAGCGAAACGCGTCTCGGAAAGCGACGTGCGTCCAGTGATTGCAACTCGCACTTCTCCGCCGCCAAACGAGACGCCCATCGCGGCCGCAACCGCAGGACACATCCCCTCAGACGGCTCTTTGGCCGGCATCAAGGACCACTGGTCGGCGATCCTGGAAAACATGCGCAAGAAGAGCATTTACGGCTTTGTCTCCCTGCACGAAGGCGAGCCGATCGAGCTGGCCCAGAGCGGTAAGCTGGTGATCGGTTTCCGCAAAGGGTATTCGTTCCACAAGGAGCGGCTGGAAGAGGCGAAGAATAAAGAAGCGCTCGAAGAGTCGATCCGCGAGGTCGTTGGACACCGGATACCGGTCGAGTGTATAATTAGTGATCGGCCGAATTCACCGACGCTATCGGTCAATTCGGTCGCCGAGTTCTTTAACGGAAAGGTGGTCTGATTATGGTGAAAAAATACAATGTCTGCGTTCTGGGCGCGACCGGAATGGTGGGCAAAGAGATGATGCGGGTGCTGGAGCAGCGGAATTTTCCGGTCAATAAGTTCTTGCCATTGGCATCCGAACGGACCGCCGGCAGCAAGGTGACCTTCCAGGGAAAGGAATACACCGTTGAGCTGGCCGAGCCGAAATCTTTCGCCGGGATGGAGATCGGCCTCTTCTCCGCCGGGGCCAAGCCGTCGGCCGCCCTGGCGCCGGAAGCGGCCAAGCACGGCTGTGTCGTGATCGACAACACCAGCCATTTCCGGATGGACCCGAACGTCCCCCTGATCGTCCCGGAGGTCAACGGCCACGCGCTCAAAGGGCACAAAGGGATAATCGCCAACCCGAACTGTTCGACCGCCCAGATGGTCCTGCCGCTTAAGCCGATCTACGACGCGGTCGGGATCGAACGGCTCGTTATCTCCACTTACCAGGCGACTTCGGGGTGGGGGAAAGAGGCGATCGCGGAGATGTACGAGCAGACCAAGCTGCTGCTCGACAACCCGAACGCCAAAGTGCCGGTCAAATATCTGCCCAAACAGATCGCGTTCAATGTCGTGCCGCAGATCGATTCGTTCACCGCTAACGGCTACACCAAGGAAGAGCTGAAGATGGTCAACGAGACCAGAAAGATCCTGGAAGACGAGACCATCAGGATCACCGCGACCACTGTCCGGGTACCGGTGGCGATCGGCCACTCCGAGTCGGTCAATATCCAGACCAAGAAGAAGATCACCGCCCAAGAGGTCAGGGAGCTGATCGGCCAATTCCCGACCGTGAAGGTCGTTGACGATCCGCAGAACGGCGGCTATCCGACCCCGATCGACTGCGTCGGCCAGGACGAGACCCTGGTCGGCCGGATCCGCGAAGATATCTCCATTCCCAACGGGATCGAAATGTGGATCGTCGCCGACAATCTCCGCCGCGGCGCCGCGCTCAACGCGGTCCTGATCGCCGAGCGGATGATCAAAGACGGTCTCCTCTGACCGCCTAAATGGACCACCAGGCGCAGATCGACTACTACGAAGGTTTGCTGGCCAAGCACGGTGATAGCCCCCTGGCGCTCGATTGGAACTCGCGCGAAAGCCAGCGGCTCCGCTACGAGATCCTGAAAGAGCTTTTCCTCTACGGCAAAAAGGGGTCGGGGATCACGGTCCTTGACGTCGGCTGCGGCTTTGGCGATCTCTACGGTTATTTTAAGGCCGAAGGCCTGGTCAACCGCCACAAAATCAGCTATACAGGGAGCGATATTTCACCTAAAATACTAGAGGTTGCCAGGAAAAAGTATCCCGCGGCCAAATTCGAGCTGAAGGATATCCTGACCGACCGGCAGGTGCCCCAGTACGATTACGTTTTTTGTTCCGGGGCGCTCAATATCCGGACGACCGGCAAGGAAGAACACCTGGAGCTGGTCAAGGAGATGATCTTCCGGATGTACGACCTGGCCCGTTACGGCGCGGCGCTCAATTTTCTGGGCGAGGGAATGCTGCCGGTCGCCGATCAGGACGACGTTAATTCCGGCCGGTATTTCTTTTTCCAGCCGGAACTGATCCTGAGCTATGTCCGGTTCGTTTGCGGCCGTTACATCCTGCGGCACGATTATCACGCCGGGGATTTTACGGTCTACATGCTGAAATAAAATGGAAAAAAAGAAGTACGATCTTGATCTGCTCCGTTTTCAGATGAACCCGCTCCGGCGGTTGATCGTCCCGGGTCTTTTTCTGCTGGCGATCGTGGTTATCGGGGTAGGCGGCTACATCCGCCTGGAGGGCTGGAATTGGATCGACGCCCTCTACATGGTGACGATCACGCTGTCGACCGTCGGCTTCCGGGAGGTCCACGACCTCTCGCCGCTCGGCCGGCTCTTTACCATCGGGATAATCGTCACCGGGGTCAGCACCGCGCTCTACGCGGCCGGGCAGCTGATCGAGATCGTGCTGGAGGGCCAGATCATCGGTTACAGGAGGAGAAAAAAAATGATGAGCACTATCCGGGACCTTAAGGACCATTATATTATCTGCGGCTTCGGGCGGGTCGGGCATCAGACCGCGCTGGAACTGAGCCAGGCGGGGGTCCCCTGCGTAGTCATCGATAATAAGCCGGAGGTGGCGCTGGAACTGGAGCCGCAGGGCATTCCCCATCTGCTCGGCGACATTACCTCCGACGCGATCCTCAAAGAGGCCGGCATCATGACCGCCAAGGGGCTGATCGCCTCGGCCGATTCCGATACGGCCAACGTCTTTGTCACGCTCTCCGCCCGCGTCTTGAACCCGGAGCTCTACATCATTGCCCGGGCCGGTTATCCCGACGCTGAAGAAAAGCTGAAAAAAGCCGGTGCCAACCGGGTCATTTCCCCGTACCTGACCGCCGGCAAGCATATGGCCGAGATCGCGGTCAAACACCGGAAAGACGGAGCCCGGTAATGAGGCCGGAACCGGATTTTCGCGCCGCCGCGGTCGTCCGGATCGCCGAGGAGATGGCGCTGGCGGCGCGGACCGCGCCTAAAGCGAAGGGGATCGACCTGCTGGAGATCGTTGTTCTGCAGGGGGACGATATCCTGAAGCTGTCGGCCGGGATGAAAGCGATCGGGGAGCGGGAGAATCACCCGACTTTTCTGCGCGACTGCGAGAATGTCAAGGCGGCGCAAGCTGTGCTGCTGATCGCGACCAGGCGGCAGACGATCGGCCTGCGTTACTGTTCGTTCTGCGGTCAGCCGGACTGCGCGGCGGCCGAAAAGCACGGGGTGAATTGCGTTTTTAACGGCGGTGATCTGGGGATCGCGATCGGCTCGGCGGTCGCGGTGGCGGCCGACCGGCGGGTTGACAACCGGATCATGTACACCGCCGGTAAGGCGGCGATCGAAGCGAAAATGCTGGGACCGGAGATCACGATCGCCTTGGGGATCCCGCTCTCGGTCTCGAGCAAGAGCCCATTTTTTGACAGGAAGTGACCTATGTTTGACGATATAAAAGTTATCTTTGCCAAAGACCCGGCGGCCAGGAATATTTTTGAGGTACTGCTTTACCAGGGGCTCTGGGCGATCTGGGGGCATCGTCTGGCGCATCTCCTTTATCGCTGGCATATTCCATTCGTGCCCCGCTTGATCTCGCAGATCATGCGGCTTTTAACCTTGATCGAGATCCACCCCGGGGCGACGATCGGCCGCCGCTTTTTTATCGACCATGGCTGCGGCGTAGTGATCGGCGAAACAACGGTGATCGGCGATGATGTTCTCCTCTACCAGGGGGTGACGCTGGGTGGGACCGGCAAGGACAAAGGACAACGCCACCCAACGGTTGGCAACAAGGTGGTGATCGGGGCTAACGCGATCGTCCTGGGCAATATCACGATCGGCGCCGACGCGCGGATCGGGGCGGGCGCGGTTGTGACCAAACCGGTGCCAGCCGGGGCGACCGTCATCGGCAATCCGGCGACGATCGTCGGTTAACATGGCGCTCAAGGTTTACAACACTCTGACCCGAGAGAAAGAGGAGTTCCAGCCGCTTCAGCCGCCGGCGGTCGGGATGTATGTCTGCGGCATTACCCCCTATGATGAGACCCACCTTGGTCATGCCAGAGCATACGTGACTTTTGACATGATCAGGCGTTATCTTGAGCATTCCGGGTTTAAGGTCAAACACGTCCAAAATATCACTGATGTTGACGACAAGATCATTGCGAAAAGTAACGAGTTGCGGGTAACGAGTAACGAGCTAGCGAACAAATATGTCGCTTCGTTCTACGCCGTGATGGACAGGTTGAACGTGCAGCGGGCGACGGAGTATCCCAGGGCAACTGAGAATATTGACGGGATGGTCAAGTGGATCGGCGGCCTGATGGAAAAAGGGTTCGCCTATCAGCTGGCCGACGGCGTTTATTTTGAAGTTGATAAGTTCGACGGTTACGGGAAGCTTTCCGGCAAGAAGAAGGAAGAGCAGGCGCCAGGGGCCAGGGTCCAGACCGACCAGAAGAAAAGGAGCCCGCTCGACTTCGCTTTATGGAAAAAGGCCAAACCGGGGGAACCCGCCTGGCCGAGCCCGTGGGGTGAGGGGCGGCCCGGCTGGCATATCGAATGTTCGGTCATGTCTACTAAATACCTCGGCGAGCAATTCGACATCCACGGCGGGGGCCTTGACCTCGAATTCCCGCACCACGAGAACGAGACGGCTCAGACCGAGGCGCTGACCGGCCGGTCCCCCTGGGTCAAATACTGGCTGCACAACGGCTTTGTTAACGTCAACAAGCAGAAGATGAGCAAGTCGCTCGGCAACTTCTTTACGCTCAAGGATATATTCAAGAAATATGACCCGATGGTCATCCGCTTTTTCCTGCTGATGACCCACTACCGGAGCCCGATCAACTATTCCGACCCGGAGATCGACAGCGTTAAGGAAGGTTTTGAACGGATCCGCGGCTTTATCCAGAACCTTGATTTTCTGGCCGCCAATACCCGCGAAGAAGCGCCGGAGATCGAGCGGGACGATATGGCCGAAGACTTTATCTCCTTCCGGCAAAAGTTTCAGGCGGCCATGGACGATGATTTTAATACGGCCGGCGCGCTGGCGGCTATTTTTGACCTGATCAAGTATTGCCGCAAGACCCTGGACGAGGGGGAAGCGGAAAAAGAGTGTCTGGCCCTGATGAAGAGCACGGTGGTCGAGTTGTGCGGCATCCTTGGGCTGGTCGTCGAGGTCCGGGCGGCGGCGGGCGGCGGCGAACGCGCCGATATCAAGAACCTGGTGGCCAGGCGCGAGGCGGCCCGGCGCAACAAAGACTATCAGAGCGCCGATGCGATCAGAAAACAGCTGACCGAGCTGGGGATCGAGATCGAGGACACGCCGTACGGGACCAAATGGACAAGTCGAATCTGATCCAGTTCCTGACCAACGCCGCTCTCTTTTCCGCCGCGATCTTCATCCCGGTGATGGCCCAGGAGCTGGGTGCCTCACCGTTCGCGATCGGCGCGATCCTGGCCGCCTACAATCTCGCTTTTTTTGCCGCCAATTATCTTTTTGGCGTTCTGGCCGATCGGGTCTGCCTGCGCCGGATGATCCAGTTCGGGTTGTTGGCGGCGGCGGTGATCTTTCTCCTGCAGCTGTGTGCTCACGACCTGAGCGGTCTGGCGCTGGTCCGGTCGCTGGCCGGGTTTGCCGCCGGTACTTTCCCGGCTGCCCTGGCCGTTTACGCTTACCAGGCGCGGGCGGGTAAAATGGGACAGTTCGCGGCCTACACTTCGCTCGGCTGGGGTTTTGGCGCGGTCGCGGCCGGAGTGATCGGCTCGTATAACCTGATCTTTGGCCTGAGCGCGGCGATGCTCTTAATCGCTTTCCTCGCTTCCCTTTCCCTGCCGGAGATCTGCCAGGAGGAGCGGGCGCCGTTCTTCCCCTGGCGGCTGGTCCGCAAGAACCTGCGGGTCTACCTGCCGTATTTTCTCCGGGCGGTCGGTGCCCAGACCAGCTGGTCGATCTTCCCGCTCTACCTGATCTTTACCGGGGCCGACAAGCTCCTGGTCGGCTTAACTTATTTCATCAATCTCGGGGCGCAGTTCCTCCTGATGCAGCGGGTGGAACGCGTTCATAATCTGTTCCTGATCAATATCGGTCTGCTCGCTTCGGTGCTGACCTTTATGCTTTACGCCCTCTTTCCGCACATCGGGGTGGTGATGGTGGTCCAGGTCCTGCTGGCGCTCGCTTTTTCCACCCTCCAGGTCGGGGCCCAGCAGGAGCTGTTGCGTAATAACCGGGAGAAGGCGACGGTGATCGGCCTGCTCAACTCGATCTCCAACTTTACCGCCGTCATCGGCCCGTTCCTGGCCGGCGCGATCCTGAACCAATGGGACTTTGCGGCGGTAATGTGGTTCTCCGCCGTGGTCTCATTTGCCGGTTTAGTTGCCTTTACTTCCGTGCTAGAATAAAGCCATGCTGGACCCCAAATTCATCCGCAGCAAACCCGATGACGTGATGGCCGGATTATCCCGGCGGAATTTTGACATCACGGTGATCGAGAGCTGGCTGCAGAGCGACGAGGAGTGGCGCAAACTGACCACCCACATTGAGGAGCTCAAGGCGAAACAGAACGCCGCCTCGGCCCGGATCGCGGAACTGAAGAAGAACAAGCAGGATGCCGCCCCCCTCCTGGCGGAGATGAAAGAGCTGTCCAATTCGATCAAAGACCGGGAAGAGGAACAAAAGCGTTTCGAGAATGAACTGAATAATATTCTCCTGAACGTCCCGAACGTGCCGCACGCCGATGTGCCGCCCGGCAAGTCCGGCAAAGATAACCCGGTCGTCCGGGAGTGGGGGGAGAAGCCGAAATTCAATTTTACCCCGCGGCCGCACGACGAGGTCGGCAAGCAGCTCGGCTGGCTCGATTTTGACCGGGCCGGCAAGATCTCCGGTTCCCGTTTTATCGTTTACCGGGGCCACGGCGCGGCGCTGGAACGGGCGCTGATCAGTTTTATGCTTGATCTGCACACCAAAGAGCACGGCTACACCGAGGTCATGACCCCCTTCCTGGTCAAACCCGAAGCGCTGCGCGGGACCGGCCAGCTCCCCAAGTTTGCCGAAGAGCTCTTTAAGTGCCAGGCTGACGAGCTCTATCTGATCCCGACCGCCGAGGTTTCGGTCACCAACCTTTACAGCCAGGAGATCATGCCGCCCGGCGTCCTGCCGATCAAGCATTGCTGCTGGACCGCCTGTTTCCGCCGGGAGGCCGGTTCTTACGGCAAGGATGTTAAAGGGATCATTCGGCAGCACCAGTTCAACAAAGTGGAGCTGGTCAAGTTCGTTGAGCCGGATAGGTCGTACGCCGAGCTGGAGAGCCTGACGCTGAACGCGGAAGCGGTCCTCCAAAAGCTCGGGTTACCGTACCGGGTCGTGCAGCTCTGCACCGGTGATCTTGGTTTTGCGGCGGCTAAGACCTATGACCTGGAGGTCTGGTTCCCGAGCGAGAACGCCTACCGGGAGATCTCCTCCTGCTCCAACTTCGAGTCGTTCCAGGCGAGGCGGGCGGGGATCCGCTACCGGAAAGATAAGGACGCCAAACCCGAGTTTGTCCACACTTTGAACGGTTCCGGCCTGGCGGTCGGCCGCTGTTTGGCCGCTATTCTGGAGAATTGCCAGCAGGCGGACGGGACGATCGCCGTTCCGGCAGCGCTAAAACGCTATCTCTGATGCAAGTTTTGCGCCCTTCGCCGCGATAAATAAAGTGATGGTCGCCGATATCTCTTACCATAATATATTTGAACTGAGTTTCCAGCCGGAGATCAAGAACGGCCGGGTGACCGCGCCGTGGCAGCAGGATAAATTTATCAGCGCCATGAAGGACGTTTTTGACACAGAAATGAAGAAGATGGCCCCGGTCGCCCCGGGCGTTTATCAGCCGATCACCGCGCAGCCGATCGCCCCGGATAACATTCCTCCGGCCGTTATCGCCTGATCATGCCGCTCTACGATTACAAATGCGCCAAGTGCGGACATGTCTTTGAGGTCATGCAGAAGATCTCCGACGAACTGCTGAAGTACTGTCCCGAATGCAAGGGGCCGATCAAGCGGCTGATCTCGCCGGCGGGGATCATTTTCAAGGGTTCGGGCTTTCACGTCACCGACTACGCCAAGAAAGAAGTTAAAGGGCCAAAAAGTTCTGCAGCAGACGCTTCCCCGCCGAAGTCAAAATAGATTCCGGGTGGAACTGGACCCCTTCGATCGGCAGTTTTTTGTGCCTTAACCCCATGATCTCGCCCTCTTTGGTCCAGGCCGAAACTTCCAGTACGGCGGGGAGGCTTTTTTTCTCTACCACCAGCGAATGATAGCGGGTCGCCGTGAACGGTTTCGGCAAGCCTTTGAAGACCCCCCGGCCGTCATGATAGATCGCCGAGGTCTTGCCGTGCATGATCCGGCCAGCGCGGACGACCTGGCCGCCGAACACTTCACCGATCGCCTGATGGCCGAGACAGACCCCGAGGATCGGCATTTTGCCGGCGAACTCCATGATCGCCGCTTCGGAGATGCCGGCATTACGCGGTTCGCCTGGGCCGGGAGAGATCAGGAGCCGGTCGGGCTTGAGCCGGGCGATCTCGCGCAGCGAGATCTCATCGTTACGGAACACTTTCAGCTCCGCGCCAAGCTCGCCCAGATACTGGACAAGATTGTAGGTGAACGAGTCGTAGTTATCGATCACGACTATCATGCTATAATTATAACACAGTGAATTCACGGATCATTACCTACCCGGACAAGGACCGCTGGAACGAATTCGTCGCTAACTCCCCGAACAGCTCGGTCCTGCAGTCGTTCGAGTGGGGCGAGCTCAAGTCTAATTTTGGCTGGAAACCGCTCCGGATCGCCTTGGAAGAGAACAGCCGGATCGTGGCCGGGATCTCCATCCTGAAACGGACGGTGCCGATCACCAAACACGCCCTCTTCTACGCGCCGCGCGGCCCGATCGTCGATTTTCACAACAAAGAACTGCTTAACCGGCTGCTGGGGGCGATCGAGAAAGAAGCGGAAAGGCATCACGCCGTTTCGCTCAAGATCGACCCCGAAGTGGCGGAGGATGACCGGGTGGCGGTAACTAACCTGGCCGCGCTCGGCTTTGAGCGGGCCCGCAAGCAGGTCCAGCCCCGGGCGACCTATATCCTGAACCTGGAGCGGGACCTCGATTCACTGCTGGCCAGCTTTGAAGAAAAGACCCGCTATAATATCCGCCTGGCGGAAAAGAAGGGGGTCGTGATCCGGGAGGAGCCGGACGAGCACGGGATCGCCCATTTTCACGCGCTCTACCGGGAAACGGCCAAGCGCGATAGCTTTTTGGTCCACCCGGAGGCGTATTACCAGAAGATCCGTCAACTCCTCTTCCCGGCCGGGCTGGGGACGACCTTCATCGCGTATTACGAACACCGGCCGATCGCCGCGGTCATCATCTTTGCTTTCGGCCGGACGATCTGGTACATGTACGGCGCGTCCTGTTCGGAATGCCGCAATGTGATGCCGAACCATCTTCTCCACTGGGAAGTGATCAAGTGGGCAAAGGAGCGGGGGTTTAAAGAATACGATCTCTGGGGGATACCGGCCGATCCCCAGGAAGGGCACCCGCTATACGGCGTTTACCGGTTCAAAAAAGGTTTTAACGGCGCGCTGGTCAAATATGTCGGCGCTTACGATTTCCCCTACAGCCAGCTTTTCCATTATGCCCTGGAGCACGGCGTGGCGATCTGGCAGAACCTGCGCAGCCTGCTGACCAAAGGGAAGATCGAGGACTCGTTAAGCGAATGATCCAGTACGATTCGAGGAAAGTTAAGCCTGGCGACACGTTCGTGGCGATCCCTGGCCTGAAGCACGATGGAGCGGAGTTCATTCCGCAGGCGCTCGCCAACGGCGCCACGACGATCGTGGCGGAGAACCGGGTCGCGGTGCCGGCCGGGGTCAAGTTCGAACTGGTCCCCTCCGCCCGGCAGGCGCTCGCTTATCTCGCCGCCAAATACTACGATTTCCCCTCGCGTAAATTAAAGCTGATCGGCGTGACCGGGACGAAAGGGAAGACGACCGTCTGCTTTCTGGTCCAGTCGATCTTAAAAAAGGCCGGTTTTAAGGCCGGACTGATCGGCACGGTCACCCACGGGATGACGACCCCCGAATCGGCCGATCTGCAGGCCGAGCTGGCGCGGCTGGTCAAAGAAGGTTACACCCATTGCGTCCTGGAGGTCTCTTCCCACGCGCTCGCCCAGGAGCGGGTCTACGAGTGCCGCTTTGCGGTTGCGATCTTCACCAACCTGGCGCACGATCACCTCGATTACCACCGGACGATGGCGGAATATCTGGAGACGAAGAAGAAATTGTTCGCCCTGCTCGATAACGAGGCAACTGCGATCATCAATATCGACGACCCGGCCGGGGCGGCGGTGATGGGGGTGGTCAAGGGGGAGGTGGTGCCGTTCGGGATCGACCAGGCGCGCCACGAGCTGCGCAGCACCAAACACAACGAGTTCGATACCGAGGTCGCCGCGGTCCAGATCCGCGAACGCGAAATGACGGTCAAGCTGAACACGACCGAGATCCGGACCCCGCTGCTGGGGCTTCATAATGTTTATAACATCGCCGCGGCCTGGCAGTGCGGGATTACTTTGGGGATCCGTCCGGCCATCCTCAAGCAGGGGATCGAAGCGGTGAAAGTTATCCCCGGCCGGCAGGAAGAGGTCGATCTGGGCCAGCCGTTCCGGGTGATCATCGATTTTGCCCATACGCCGGACAGTTTGCAGAAGCTGCTGGAAACCTATCGGCCGCTGACGAAAGGGAAACTGATCCTTCTCTTCGGCTGCCCGGGCGACCGTGACCGGGCCAAGCGGCCGCTGATGGGGGAGATCGCCGCGCGGCTGGCTGATCAGGTGATCGTGACGACTGACGACCCGCACGGGGAGGCCCCGGAAGCGATAATTGAGGAAATTATGAAGGGCATCCCTTCTCGTTACTCGTTACTCGTTACCCGTTACTTGGACCGCAAAGAAGCTATTGCTCAAGCTTTGCATACGGCACAAAAAGGCGACATTGTCCTTATCGCCGGGCGAGGGCATGAAAAGTATCAGGACTTTAACGGCCAGAAAGTGCCGCTGGATGACAAAGAAGTGGTCCGAAACTTACTCGTAGGTCAGCGGTAGGTTGAGCTTTTTCTTCAGGGCGACGTTGTACTCGTCGATCTTGTTGAGCGCGTAACCGGACTTGATGTAGTGGGCCGGCGGCGCGCTGAACGCGGTGAGGAAAAAGCCGATGGTGGTGACGACGGCGCCCCCCATGATCACCGGCTGACCGGCGGAAAAAGCCGCTCCCCCGATCATCGCGGCCAGGCCTAAACTGATGGAAGCGTAGCCGGACCGCCGCCAGACCTTGCGCCCGTCGTTCTTCTCTTTGACCTGATCGTACATCGCCCGGTCGCCGACCAGATCGAGGAACTCGAGGTCGGTCAGCACCTGCACCCCCCCCTTGTAGACATACCATTCGGTCAGCTCGATCTGTTGCGAGCGGTTGACCGTGGAGGTGTTGACCCGGCCGTATTCATCCCGGTAGCCGTAATCGGAATAGCGGTTGCCGACCCGGTAGGTGGTCGAGCTGATATCGGTGTTGGAATCGGTCCGGCTCTCGCTGATCGTTCGGGTCTTGGTCGTCAGCTCGAGCTTGTTATGCTGGTAGGTTTGCTGATCAAGATAGAGCTGGTCGGCGGCCGACAGCTCGGCCAGGGCCAGGGAAGCGGTCAGACTGCAGAGAACAATGGCAAGAAGTGCTTTTTTCATAGGGTAATTATATGCCTTTTCTACTTCTTTGTGAATACTAAGTTCGCCCGGAGTGCTAGAATACTTTTATGACGGTCAAGCGGGCGCTGGTTACTTATTACGGCCGGGTCCAGGGGGTAGGGTTCCGTTTTACTGCCGAGGATGCCGCGCGCAACTACGCAGTGACCGGTTATGTCCGGAATATGCCGGACGGGAGCGTGGAGGTGGTGGCGGAGGGGGAAGAAAAAGAGCTCAACGCTTTCCTGACCTCGGTCGACGACCAACTGGGCCAATACGTCAAAAACCGGAACCTGGTCTGGCTGCCGGCGACCGGGGAATTTAGCGGATTTTCTATTACTTAAGTCCGGGGAAGACACTGGCCAGCCCCGGATGGATCAGGTGGCTGGCTTTGATGTTGATCCCGCTGGCGATCACCTTGTTATCCGCCGCGGCCTGATCGACCCCCTTGGCGATGATCTCCATTAAGTAAGGCAAGACCACCGTCCCGAGCGCTTCGGACGCCGTCCGCGCCCCCATCGAAGGGAGGTTAGGGGGGGCAAAGAAGAAAACTTCCGTCCCCGGGACGATCGGCAGATCGAACGGCTCCAGAATGCTCGTTTCGACCACTCCGTCAACACCGCCACCCTGATCGATGTCGACCGGGTAGACGCAGCCGCCCGGGACCATCGTCCGGAGAAGATCGATCGTCACCAGTTTTTCCGGCCGCTTGCCGGCGGTATACATCGCCGTGACCAGAAAGAAAGCGCCGGCCAGCGCATCACGCAGGTTCGGCTGGGTCAATTCCAGGACTTTAACCTTGGGGTAGCGGATCTGCTGTTCCTGAAAGTAGCCGGCCAGCGCTTTGGCGCGGGCCGGGACTTTTTCCAGCAAGGTTACTTCGCACCCCCGCTCCGATAACTCTTCCGTTGCCGTCCGGCCGACCGCGCCGCCGCCGAGGACCGCGACCTTGACCCCGTGCAGGCCGGTCTCCGGTAATCCCGAGGTGATGATCTTCTTGCTGAAGAGAGCGTATTCGTCGGCGTGCCGGGCGATCACCTTGGCGGCCGCTTCGCTCATCGGGGCGAGGCAGGGGAACCGGCCGCCGTCATCTTCCATCGTCTCGTACGCCAGATAAGTGGCCCGACTCCGGAGCGCCGCCTCGGTCCGCTCCCGGCTCTGGGCGAAATGCTGGTAGCCGATAAAGAGGTTATCGCGCAGCCTGGGGAAATCTTCCAGGCGCGTCTCTTTGACCCCGATGACAATATCCTGCTCGAGCGCTTTGGCGTGGGAACAGATATAAGCACCGGCCTGTTCGTAAGCCTGGTCGGGGGAGTCGATCCGGGCACCGGCCTGGCTTTCCACGTAAAGCTGCAGGCTGGGGAATTCGGTCTTGAGCCGGGCGACCAGCGCCGGGATCAGGATGACCCGGTTCTCGACCTCCCGCCCTTTGGCGTCGGTCTTGCTCTCCCGCAGAATAGCTAAGGTGTTAACCATTGAACTTGTATTTTAATATTTCCGGGTCGCTTTCGTCTACCTTGATCATGTTATAGGGGAAAAAGATGTTGGTCTCCGTTTCGCGGATGCTCTGGTCGTCAAGCTTGATCTCCAGGTGGACGTCGGCGGGGATCACCCGGAGCTCGCGCCCTTTGCTTCCCTCCATCGGCTGGGCCCAGTTCTCGATGATCCGGCTGATCGTTTCGCGCCGGCCGGAGAACTCTTCCCCGAACTCGGTCAGGATCGCCAGGACCGGTTTGCCCAGGCGGGCTTCTTTCAATAAGTTGATGCAGCCGAGCATGCCGAGGTGCTGCTTCAGGAATTTCCCTTCTTCTTTCTCCACCGACCCGATGTTCAAGAGGATGAACTGGCAGTCACGGTACGCTTTCCCCAGGCCGGCCTCGTAGCGGGTGTCGCCGGTGATGCCGATGTTGACCTTTTCGCCGTTCCGGAACGGGATGTTGGTGTGGATGACCAGGCCGACCGACGACTCCTGGTTGGTCCAGCGCTCGGTGTGATGGGCCGGTTTGGCGGAGATGGTAAACCCGTACTTGTCGAGCAGCGAGACCCCTTCGACCTCGGTGATCTCCGCGCCGGGGATCAGCAGCTTGTAGTTGATCTCCCGGTTGCCGAACAGATCGGTGGCGGAGAGGAGCCCGTGGAACTTGAGCAGGACACCGGCCGAGCCGAAAATATCGATCACCTTGCTCTTGTGCTGTTCGTTATGATCGTTGAACTTGGCCAGGAGCGAGAGGATCCCCTCGACCGACTCGGTGTGATCGTCGTGGTCGTGGGTGATGATGATCGCGTCGATGTCGGCGATCCCCAGTCCCAGGTCGCGGAAGATGTCGAAAAAATCGTAACCGGGATCGATGGCGATCCCCCGGATCTCGCCGCGGGCGTTCTTGAGCGTCAAAAAGTAGCCGCCCCCCTGGGAGATGCCGCTGGAGAAGAGGGGGCTGGCGGAATTCCATTTATGGATCGTCCGCAGAACGTTGGGCCCGATCAACCGGCCGAGCGCGCGCGGAATATTAAGATCGCGGACCAGCTTTTGCTGGTTCTGCTTGATCGTCTCCCGGGTCGGGAAGAGGGTGTCCTCCATATAAGCGAGCGCCTGGGTTGCCGGCGAATGGAGGTTCTTGGTCTGCAGGTCGGACTGGCGGGAGAGCTTGAAGTCGGCGTAAGCGTCCTGAAAGCGCCCCTGCAGAAAATGGGCAATGCCGCGGTAGTAGGCGGGGAGGGCGAGGTTTTTGTGCTGTTTCTGCAGCTGGCGGATCAGTTCGTCGTAGAGCGCCTCGGCTTCGGCGTACAGGTTATTGTTGATGCAGGCGTTGCCGATCAGGTTCCAGGCGCCGTTGCCGTCATCGCCGAGCGCGACCAGGGTTTTGAGCAGGGCCGGAAAATCCCGCTGGATCCACTCCCGCTGTTGACCGGGCGCGGCGCGCTTGAAGGCGTCTAGCACTTCCAGCGGCATCAGAACCTCCAGGAGCCTCCGACCATCTGGGTCCGGTTGTAGCTTCCGCCGAGGTAAGCATAGTCGATGATCAGATTGCCGACCGCCAGACTGAGCCCGGCCGTTTTACTGTTGTTGTCGAGGCCGGCGCGGGCGAGCAAACCGGGGAGAAGGACCGCTTCGGCCCCATAATGCATCGTTGCCGTCTGGTTGTTCTGGTTGAAAATATTATGCAGGTCGGCCGCCAGCGTCAGCGAGTAGATCGGTTTGACCGCGATCCCGGCGTTCACCGACATCGGGTAACCGCGGGTCGGCGGCCCGCTCTGCCAATGGATGTCGGTGGTCAGGACCCTTTTGGTGGTTAAACCGACCGCAATGTATTCGACCGGTTTGGCGATGATGCCGACGTCAAGGTCTGCTCCGATCCCACGGTTATTGGTGCTGATATCCGTCGCGTCGTAAAGATTCACTCCCAGACCGACAGCAATCCTCTGCTCAAAGCCGGAAGCAAGGGAGAGGGTGTACCAGTTAACTTTTTGCTGGGAAGTATTGTCGTGCAGCCAGCTCAGGCCGAGGGCGAACTGCGCTTTGGTGCTTTCATGCTCGATCGCCGGCTGCTCCCAGTAATTGGGCCGTTCGTAGTTGGGCCGGTACCAGCGCGGCGAGTAGGGGAAGAGGCCGACGTTGACGGTGGTGTGGCGGGCGATATCTTTGGCGGTATCGCGGGCCGAGCGGGCGACATCTTTGGCGGTCTCTTTGGCGTCACCGCCGATCTGTTTGGCCAGATTCTTAAGTTCCTGTTTTAGGCTGACGACTTCCTCCGTTCCGGTCGCTTGCGGAGTAAGAGCCTCGTCCGGCTGGGGGGCCTCACCGCCGCGCCCCCAGTTCTTTTGTACCACGCCCTTGTCCTTAAGGTACAGCGCCCCTTGAAAAGCTAAAGCGGAGGCCAGTCCGACGCCGGCGATCCAAACAAAAGGATTCATCTCGGTCTCGTAGCACATTTTCAGGTTTAGAGTGTTGTCGCCGATCCAGGTGTTTTGGTTGTTTCCCATGGTCGAAACGGAGAGGGCGACTTCGGGATTAAGCGCCAGGCCGGCCGGGTTCCAGTAGGCGGCGGTCGGATCGTCGGCGACCGCGGTAAAGGCGCCGCCCATCCCCAGTGGTCTGGTCCCCATTAGCGCGAAAACCCCCTGCGCGGAGAAAATAAGGATCAGCGTGAGGGCGACTATTTTTTTCGTCATGATGGTAAATTGTAACAAATGCGACTTGTCGAAGCAAGGCGCCGATGTTAAAATGGCACGCAGCGATGAAACAACGGATCTATCAATTGCTGACCGAGCCGGAAAAAAGCTGGCGGCTGATCAAGAGCGAGTCGACTACTCCGATCCAGCTGCTTAAAGGGTACGCCGCCCCGCTCGCCCTGGTCCCGATCATCAGCTCGGCCATTAAACTCCTCCTGGTTCGCGGGCATTCGTTTAACTGGTCATTCCTGTTCGATCTGGCCATGACCGGCCTGGCGAATTATGTTCTCTTACTGGCGGCCTTACTGTTCAGCGGCTGGATCGTCAGCCTGCTGGCCCCTTATTTCGGCAGCAAGGGGGATCTGCTGGCCGCGCACAAAACGGTCGTTTATTCTGTGACCCCGGTCTGGCTGGCGAGCATTTTTCAGCTTGTCCCCCGATTGAGCGGCCTTTCGCTCCTCGGTTTTTACGGGGCCTTTCTCCTTTACACCGCTTTACCGGTCATGCTGGAGACCCCGGCCGACCGGCAAACCGGTTTCGCCGCCGCGATCATTATGTTCGCCCTGGGGGTCATGATGTTCCTGTCGATCGGCGGGGCCGGGGCTCTTTATCTATGAGCAGTGTCGGGATCCCGACCTTTAAACAACTCCTCGCTCAGAACGCCGCTAAATATGCCGACAAGCTCGCTTACCAGATCAAGCGCGACGGCCGGTACCGGCAATACACTTATTCAGAAGTGGCTGACCTGGCCAAACGGCTCCAGGTTAAGCTCGCCTTTATGGGGGTCACGGTCGGCGACCGGGTAGCGCTCCTCTCCGAGAACCGGCCGGAGTGGCCGATCGCTTATCTGGCGATCACCGGGTTGGGGGCGGTTGTCGTGCCGCTCGACGCGATGCTGAAAAAGGAGGAGATCGCGCCGCTGCTGGCCGACTCTGAGCCGAAAGCTTTTATCCTCTCCGAGAAGTTCCTGGAATACGGACGGGGGACGAAGGTCGAGGGACGAGAGGTCCTGATGGAGGAGTTTGACCGGCTCCCGGCCGGAACGCCGCCGGATAATCTGGTCACGCTGGCGCACCTGGCGGCGATCGTTTACACTTCCGGCACCACCGGCACGCCCAAGGGGGTCATGCTGACGCACCGAAATTTGATATCCAACGCGACCGCCGGAGCGTCGTGCTTTGCGCTCGGTCCCGGCGATAATTTTCTCTCCGTCCTGCCGCTCCACCATACCTTTGAAACGACCGGCGGCTTTCTCGCCCCATTCATCACCGGCTGCCGGGTGACCTACGCCGAGAGCCTGAAATCGTACAACCTGATCCAGAACATGCAGGAGACCGGGGTAACTCTGATGCTTGGCGTGCCGCTCCTCTACCAGCTTCTCTTTGACGGGATCATGCGGAACGTGGAAGAGCAGGGGAAAACCAAACTCTTCTCGGCCTTGTTTGCCGTCTCCCGTTTTTGCCGGAATATTATCGGCTTTAACCCCGGGCGCCAGCTGTTTGGCGTCATTCACCAGAAATTCGGGGGGAAGATCCGCTTTTTTGTCTCCGGCGGGGCGGCGATCGATCCCGACCTGGTCCGCAGCTTCGACCTGATGGGCTTTCCGCTGCTGCAAGGGTATGGCCTGACCGAGTCATCCCCCTGCCTGACCTTGTGCACGCCGCAGGATAACGTGATCGGCTCGGTCGGCAAGCCGCTCGCTGACGTCTCGATCAAGATCGCCGGCGACGACGCGGTCGGCGAGATCCTCGGTACCGGCCCGAACATCATGAAAGGATATTACAAACGCCAGGACCTGACCGACAAAGTGATCATCGGCGGCTGGCTCTACACCGGTGATCTCGGGTACCTGGACGAGAGCGGCCACCTCTTTATCACCGGCCGCTCCAAGGATGTGATCGTTACCGGTTCCGGGGTCAACGTTTATCCGGAAGAGCTGGAGTTTGCCCTGAAAAAGATCCCGGCCTTGAAGGAAGTGTGCATCCTGGGGGAGAAAGCCAAAGAGGGGGTCCGGCGCGGGACCGAACAGGTGGTGGCGGTGATCGTCCCCAACGACGGGATCGACGAAGCCAGGGTCAGGGCCGAGATCGCCAGGTTCAATGAGTCTGTCGCTGAGTTCAAGCGGGTCGCCCGGGTGATCGTTAGAGCCGAGGAATTGCCTAAGACCAGGCTGCTGAAGACCAAGCGGTTTGAACTGAGAAAGGAGCTGGGACTATGAGCGACGAAGGACGAGGGACGAAGGACGAAATTCGCAGACTGGTCGCTAAGATAATTAAACTGCCCGAAGAGAAGGTTAGCTACGAGGCGAATTTGTTCACCGAGTTGAACGTCGACTCCCTGCTCGGCGTCGAGATCTTTGCCGCGCTTGATAAGAAGTACGGGGTTAATATCTCGGAGGATCAACTGCGCCGGATCACTACGCTTAACGACCTGATCGACCTGGTCGTCGGGCAGCTGGCTAAAAAATAACCTTATTCAGCGGATACTCGACCAGCCCTTTAGCCCCCGCTTTGATCAATTTGGGGATCATCTCCCGGACCATTTTTTCGTCGACGATCGTATCGACATCGACCCAGTCGGGGTTAGAGAGTTCGGCGATGGTCGGGGTCTGCAGGGCGGGGAGGACCGCCAGGACCTGGCGGAGCCGGCTTTTCATCACGTTCATTTTAAGGCCGACCTTGGCTTCGGCGTTAAGCGCCCCCTGAACCAACATTACCAGGCTGTTCAGCTTCTCTTTTTTCCACGGATCGGCCAGACAGGCGGCGTTGGCGATGACCACGGTGTTCGATTCGATGACCGTATCGATGATCTTGAGGTGATTGGCTTTGAGCGATGAGCCGGTCTCGGTCAGTTCGACGATCGCGTCGGCCAGCTCCGGCGGCTTGGCTTCGGTCGCCCCCCAGGAGAACTCGACGTCCGCCGTCACCTTATTTTCCTTTAACCATTTCTTGGTGACGCCGACCAGCTCGGTGGCGATCCTTTTCCCCTTCAGGTCCTTGACCCCTTTGATCTTGCTGTTCTCGGGGACCGCCAGGACCCAGCGGACCTTGCGCATCCCCTGTTTGGCGTAGACCAGGTCGGCGACGGTCTTGACCTTGCAGCCGGATTCCAGCACCCAGTCGCTCCCGGTGAAACCGGCGTCGATCACCCCGTCCTCGACGTAGCGGGCCATTTCCTGGGCGCGGGCAAGGGTGACTTGCAGCTCCGGGTCGTTGACCGCGGGGAAGTAGGAGCGGGAGGTCGGCTTGATGCTCCAGCCGGCCTTGCGGAAGAGCTCAAAGGTCGATTCCTGCAGGCTTCCCTTGGGGAGACCGAGTTTTAAGAACATTATTTTGCCTCCCGGGTCAGATTGTAGGCGGGGACGAGTTCCATTTTCAGGATCTCGAGCTTGTATTTGGGTTCCTCTTTGGGGGCGGCCGGTTTGGACCCCATGGCCAATCCCGGGCCGCTAAGAAATACCAACATCAAACATCCAACCTCCAAAAGCAGCACAAATCCCAAAGCCAAATTCCATTTCATTTTATTTTGTTCCTCCCGTCAACATGCACGATCTTCGGCCTTATTTTACCAGCTTTTTTCTGATCTTCAAGCCCATAGGCGAGGATTATGACTTTTTGGCCTTTTTTCCCCATTTTTGCGGCCGGACCGCGGAGGGAGATCTCCCCTTTTTCGCCCACGATCGTGTAGGTTTCCAACCGGTTGCCATTGTCAAAATTTAGGACATGGACCTTTTCACCGGGGATCAGGCCGGCCGCCTTAAGCAGGACCGGGTCGATGGCGATGCTCCCTTCGTAGTGGAGCAGGGTGCTGGTGATCGTTGCCATATGGATCTTCGATTTAAAGACGGAAATCAGCATAACAGAGGGAATTATACTTGAAATTCGCTCTCTTTTCAAATACAATAGAAATATGGCCGAAGAGTTAAGAATTCACCGGAACATGACGATCGCGGAAGCCTTAAAGGTCAAGCCGCAGATCGCTGGTGTTCTGATGGGGAAAGGGATGCATTGTCTTGGCTGTGTCATCGCCCAGGGGGAGACGATCGAGCAGGCGGCCGAAGTCCACGGCCTGGACGTGGAAGAGCTGATGCGGGAGCTGAACGCCTGATGGTCAAAGTTTATTCCACCCCGACCTGTCCGTACTGCAAGATGGTCAAGCAGTTCCTGACCGAGAACAAGATCGACTTCGAGGATATCGACGTCTCCGTCAACCAGAACCTGGCGCACGAGATGATCCAGAAGTCCGGCCAGATGGGGGTCCCGGTCCTCGACATCGACGGCCGGATCGTCGTCGGTTTTGACAAGACCAGGATCAAGCAGCTGCTTGCTCTGAAATGAGCCGGGAAGAGCTGCCCGCCTTAGGCAAGATCCACCCCGCTTTTTTTGACCGGGTCATTTATCCCCGTTTAGGTCGTCCGGACAAGAATATTGTGATCGGCCCGCGGCATGGCGTTGACTACGGGGTCCTGAAGGTCGGCCAGCAGTATCTTTCCATGTCGACCGACCCTTTCTTTATCATCCCGGCCTTCGGTTTTAAAAAGGCGGCCTGGTTCGCTTTCCACATTATCTGCTCCGACGTGGCGGTTTCCGGTTTAAGGCCCAGGTACCTGACGATCGACCTGAACCTGCCGCCGGAGATGACCGAAGAGGAGATGGCGGAGATGTGGAGGTCGGTCCACGCGGAAGCGGTCAAATACGGGATCAGCATTATTACCGGGCACACCGCCCGCTACGCCGGCTGTAATTATCCGATGGTCGGCGGGGCGACGGCGATCGCGGTTGGGACAAAGAGAGAGCTGCGCGGACCGCACCTGGTCAAGCCGGGTGACCGGATCGTCGTGACCAAAGGGCCGGCGATCGAGACGGTCGGCCTGCTGGCCGTCCTTTTTCCGGACAAGTTCGTCCAGGCCGGCGGACAGAAATTCCAGCAGGCGGCGGCGGCGGTCTTTGACCAAATGTCGGTCATGGACGACTGCGCGATCGCCCGTCAATTCCCCGGTGTCCGGGTGATGCACGACGCGACCGAGTGCGGTATTTGGGGCGGGTTGTACGAAATGGCCCGGGCCGGGAACTACGGCATCAAGGTCGAACCAGAGTTGATCCCGGTCCAGCCGGTCATTCAAAGAACGGCGGAATTGTTCGATTTTGATCCGTTCTGCGCGATCAGTGAGGGGACGCTCCTGGCGGTCGTCGCCCCGCGCTCGGCCGACCAGCTGGTCGGTGCGTTCAAACGGGCAGGGATCATAAGTGCCGTGGTTGGCGAAGTGGTTCCGGCCAAGCAGGGGATCAAGATCGGCGGGCGCGTTCTGGCCCACCCGAAGGTCGATCCGTACTGGGAACTGGTGGAGAGGCTGGCTAAAGCCTCTTAACTTCGTATTTTTCCACTAACTGGTGCGGCTGATAGGAGAGCTTGGCCTGGCGCAGGCCGGGGATCCCGAGGTCCTGTTCCAGATCGATATATTTGAAACCGCGATAGCAGTTATTACACGCTGCCCAGAGGACTGCCGGGAAACCGCCGGGGAGCTCCGGGTCGACGTAAAGAAAATGGACGGAAACTGTCTCCGGGTTGATCTGGCTCCCCAGCGTAAAACCCTGGAACTGGTCGTCGACCAGCAAAACCCCGCCGAGCAGTTTTAACCGGTCAAACAGGGTGAACGCCGCGTTGATCGCCCCTTTTTGCGAAATATAAGCGAGGCGGGGAAAATAGCGCGACTCTTCCCTGATCTTGAACCACTTTTCGAACAGAGCTAAAGCCTCGTTCTTATACCCCACGGTCAGCGGTACGAACTGATAGTCGGGATGTTTGGCCTGAAAGCGCTTCAGATGGTTCCTTTTGCCGTCGAATTTTCGCCCCTTAAGCTCCGCTATTTCCTGCCGGAGATAAAGATAATCGAACTGATTGCGGAGCGGCGCGAGCGCGAATTCCGCCGGCGGCAGGAGAGAGGCGAAACCGGGCGAGACGCGGGAAATGCGGCCGATATGCCGGAACATGGTCCTAACCGTTGCCGGCAGCTCATGGCGGCCGAGCGGTTCGAGAAAATAAGCCGGCTCGTTGGGCGGGTCGATCAGGAGACAGGTGTTGCGGTTGATGCAGGTCACCTGCGGGCGGTCGAACTCCTGCCAGATGAAGAGATTGCCGAGCGAGAGCTCGCAGATCTCGCGCGAGGTCTGGCGCAGGTGGCGCAGCAGCAGCGCCTTGTCGTCCAGCGAGAGCGGTTTAAATTCCGGATAATGCGGTATCACCGCTTGACCATCACGACGCACTGGCCGGGATAACACCGGTCGCAGCCGTAAATTTTTTTGGCCGGTAGACCGGTGACCGGCGCTGTCTCCTGAAAACCGAACCGGCGAAAAAAATCAGGGATGATGGTGTAAAGATAGACCGGCTTGGCCCGCTCCTGGAGAACAAAATGGAGCAGCGCGGAGGCCACCCCTTTTTTTTCGTGTTCGGGTAAGACGCCAAGCGAAGTGAGAAAAAAGAACTGTTCGTGTTCTTCGAGCCGGACAACCCCGACCACCTGGCCGTCGACTTCGGCCACCGTGAAATTATCGAGCGTTTCGGCGGTATAGCGGAGGTCGGCGGCCGTAAGGACCCGGGTGAGCGCGGGCAGGTCTGTCGCCGCAGCGGGACGGAAATCAGCGGTCAGAGCTCGGCCCTTTTAACGAGCGTCTTGCTGACGATCTCCAGGACCTTTTCCGGCGTGAACGGTTTTTCGATAAAACCGTTCAATCTGTCCTGGGCGATCGACTGGGCGACCTTTTTCGATTCGCCCGAGCCGGTGATGAAAACGACCGGCATTTTGTTGCCGGCGGCGCGGATCTGCTTGAGCGTTTCATAGCCGTCCACTTTCGGCATGCTGATGTCCAGCAAGGCCAGATCAAAAGCGCCGCGGCTCAACTGCTCGAGCGCCTCGGCCCCGTCAAGCGCGAGCACGGTCTGGTGCCCGGCCGATCTGACGATCGTCTCCAGCGCGGTCCGGATCTCGGTTTCATCATCAGCGATCAGAATTTTCATTAAAGGTCACCTCTTGATCTTATTCTATCCAACTAGGCCGGCTGGGGCAAGCGGAAATAAAAGCGCGACCCCTGGCCGATCGTTGATTCAACCCCGATCCGGCCGCCGTGCGCTTCGATCGCCAGCTTGCAGAAGGTCAAACCGAGGCCGGTGTCAAGCCTGGTCCCGAGGCTCTGGCCGGAAACTTTAAAGAATTTGTCAAAGACTTTGTCCAGATATTCGGCCGGGATCCCTTCACCGGTATCGCTGACGGCGCCGACCAGGTCGTTCCCCTCTTTATGGAACGAGAGCGTTACCCGGCCGCCGCGCGGGGTGTGTTTAAGGGCATTGCCGGCCAGATTTTCCAGGACCCGGGTGAGCAGATCAAAGTCGGCGTTGATCGGGAGCGCCGGATCGCTGTCAAAGGTCAGGACCTTCTCTTCTTTCTTGGCGCTCGCTTCCAGCCAGGCCAGGTTCTTGATCAACGCGGCGGCTAAGAAGACGGTCCGCCGCGGCTCGAGCTTGTTCGACTCCAGTTTGTTGACGTCGAGCATATTCATGATCAGGCTGGTCAGTTTTTTGCCGCTGGCCTGGATGGTCTCGATGAATTTTCGCTGGTTGGGGGTGAGCGGTCCCAGCGTGCCGGCGAGGAAGAGCTCGACCGAGGCGACGATCCCGCTGAGCGGGTTCTTGAGGTCGTGGACGATCAGGTGGGTCAGATCGTCCTTCAGTTTTTCCAGTTCGACGACCCGGGTGAAATCTTCGGCGACCTTGATATAATGCGTCGTCTCCCCGCGGTCGTTGCGCAGCGGGGCGAGCGAGACGTTTTCCCAGTAGGGGGTGCCGTCTTTGCGCAAATTATGGAACCGGCCGCGCCATTCCCGGCCGGCTTTGAGCGCCGCCCAGAGTTCCCGGTATATTTCCGGCGGCTGGTCGCCGAGCTTGAGGGTTCGGACGTTCCGCCCGATGATCTCGTCGGCGCGGTAGCCGGTCAGATCGTAAAATTTGGGATTAACATAGGTCACGCTGCCGCGATTATCGGTGATCATCACGGTGCTCGGGCTCTGTTCCACCACCTGCTGGAACTGGCGGAGCTGATCCGCGGGCAGGCCGGACGGCGTCGGACCGGTGATTTCTTCAGGCATGCCCCGAATTATATGTTAAAATACCGCTAATGACAACGCAGAAAGAGCTGGCCATTATCGGGGCAGGGCCGGCGGGGATCACCGCCGCGGTCTACGCCGCCAGAAAAAAGCTCGATTTCACCGTAGTGACCCGTGATGTTGGCGGACAGGCCGCCTGGTCGGGCGAGATCGGCAATTATCCGAGCTACCAGTACATCAGCGGGGCCGAGCTGGTGATGAAAATGCGGGAACACCTGGAAACCTTTAAGTTTGAGCTCAAGGAAGGACAGGGAGTGACAGGGATCAGCAGGGAGGAGCAGGGATACAAGGTGACCCTTCAAGACGGGGTGGAATTGACGGCTAAGTCGGTGATTCTGGCGACCGGCAAACGGCCGCGGCTCCTCAACGTTCCCGGCGAGGCGAAATATTTGCGCAAGGGCGTTAACTTCTGCGCCACCTGCGACGCCCCCCTGTTCGGCGGTAAAAATGTAGCGGTGATCGGCGGCGGCAATTCGGCGCTCGACGCCGCCCTGCAGCTGGTCCGGATCGCCCGCAAAGTTTACGTTATTAACAATACGCCCGCCCTGAACGGCGATCCGGTGATGATCGAAAAACTTTCCCGCGCGGCGGGGGTCGAGATCGTCCCCAGCGCCAAAGTGGTGGAGTTTTTCGGGGAAAGATTTTTGCAGGGGATCAAAGTCGAGACTTTTGGCGTGCGTAAGGATATCCCGGTCGAGGGGGCCTTTATCGAGATCGGCCTGATCCCCAACTCGACCTGCGTCGATTTTGTCGCCAAGAACGAGCGGGGGGAGATCGTGATCAACGCGGCCAACGAAACATCCGCTCCCGGGCTGTTTGCCGCCGGCGACGTGACCAATGTCCTGGAAAAACAGATCGTTATCGCCGCCGGCGAGGGGGCCAAAGCGGCTCTGTCCGCTTACCGGTTCCTGGCGAGCCACTGATGGACGAACTGCTCAGGATCGATGATCTGGAGCTGAAGGTCGGAGCCAGGACGATCCTGAACGGTTTTCACTTTGTTCTCCACCGCGGCGAGAAAGCGGTCATGTTCGGGCCCAACGGCGCCGGTAAAAGCTCGCTGATCTACGCCATTCTCGGTTATCCCGGTTACCAGGTGACCAGGGGGAAGATCTTTTTTCAGGGCCGGGACATTACTGAGCTACCGACCAACGAACGGGTCAAACTCGGGCTCGGGGTCTCTTTTCAGAACCCGCCGGCGATCCGGGGGATCAAGCTGAGCGAAATGTTGAATGTTTGTCGCCCGGGGATAAGCCCGGACGAGGCGGCGCGCCGGGCGGCGGAACTGAACCTGACCGATTTTCTTGCCCGCGATATTAACCTCGGCTTTTCCGGCGGCGAGGTCAAGCGGTCGGAGCTGCTGCAGATCATTGCCCAGCAGCCGGCCCTGGCGCTCTTTGACGAGCCCGATTCGGGCGTCGACCTGGAGAATGTCGAGCTGCTCGGCCGGCGGATCAACGCTTACCTGAAAGATAATTCCGGCCTGATCATCACCCACCAGGGTTATATCCTGAATTTTATTGAAGTGACCAGGGCGTGCGTCCTCTACGACGGCAGGGTGGTTTGCAGCGGCGACCCTAAGGGGATCCTGGAAGATATCAGACAAAAAGGGTATGAGGGGTGCGTTAAATGCCGGGTAAGGAAGAATGATGAGAAGTGAGAAAGAGCAACAACTAAGCGAGCTGCCGGAGAACGTCAAAGAGTCGGCCCTTTTGGTCGGCGTTGACCCGAGCGAGCAGGAACGGTCCGGCTCGTTCTTCCAGGTTGACCAGAACGTCCTCTGCGCCCGCTCGGTCCAGCCGGGGGTTGAGGTCCTGAGCACCGAAGCGGCTTTGCGGCAGTACGGCGGGTTAAAGGAATATTTCTGGCAGGCGGTCGACCCGACCAAGGATGAGTTCACCAGAGCGGCGGCGGCCGAGAGCGTCCCCAAGGGATATTTTATCCGGACGGCGCCGGGGGTCGAGACCATTTATCCGCTGCAAGCTTGCCTTTACATCGGCAAAGAGGGGATGGCGCAAAAGGTCCACAACGTGATCATTGCCGAAGAGGGGTCTCACCTCCATATCATCACCGGGTGCACGATCGACACCCACATCAAGAGCGGTCTGCACATCGGCGTTTCCGAATTTTTTGTCAAGAAAAATGCCAGCGTCACCTTTACCATGGTCCATAACTGGGCGGAGGAGGTCGAGGTCCGGCCGCGCACGGTGGCGCACGTGGCCGAAGGCGGGACCTTTATCACCAACTATGTCTGTCTGAAACCGGTGAAGATGCTCCAGTTGTACCCGACCGTTCACCTGAACGGCCGGGGGGCCAGGGTGGTGGCCAATTCGGTCGTTTACGGCCGGAAGGACTCGGTGATCGACACCGGCTTCCGGGCTTTTCTGAAAGCGGAGGGGACGAGCGCGGAAAATATTGCCCGGGCGGTGGCGACCGATCGCGCCAAGATCATCGCTCGCGGCCACATGATCGGCGAGGTCCCGGGGATCAAGGCGCACATCGAATGCCGCGGCCTGGTCTTGTCAAAGGCCGCCTCGATCCACGCGATCCCGGAGCTGGAGGCAAAACGGGAAAACCTGGAAATGTCCCATGAGGCGGCGGTTGGCAAGATCGCCGAAAAGGAGATACTATACCTGATGGCGCGCGGTCTCTCGGCCGACGAGGCGACCGCGGCGATCATCCGCGGCTTCTTGAATGTCGACCTGACCGGCCTGCCGGCCAAACTGAAAAAGGAGATCGATAAGATCATGGCAATGGAGTTGGCGATATGAACGTTAACATCTGGATCCCGCTGCTTTTGGCGACGCTGGCCGGGCTCTCGACCCTGATCGGGAGCTTCCTGGGGATCGTGGTGCATAAGCCGGGTCCCCGTTTTATGGCGGCGACGCTCGGCTTCTCCGCCGGCGTGATGGTCCTGGTCGCTTTTGTCGAGTTGTTGGGGCAGGGGATCCAGTCGATCGGTTTTGGCCCGGCGCAGCTCGCCTTTTTTGGCGGCCTGCTGATCATGTTCCTGATCGATAATTCCATTCCGCACGATTACCTGGCGGAGCATAATCTAACCGATGGGCATCATGTCAACCGAAACCTGGCCCGCACCGGTCTGTTCGTGGCGCTCGGGATCGCGATCCATAACTTCCCCGAGGGCCTGGCCGTCTTTGCCGGTGGCGTATTCAATCTAAAATTGGGAGCGGCGATCGCGATCGCGATCGCCTTGCATAATATCCCCGAAGGGGTGGCGGTTTCTGTCCCGGTTTACACGGCGACCGGCAGCCGGCGCAAAGCTTTTTTATGGTCGGCTTTATCCGGTCTGGCCGAACCGCTGGGGGCCGTGGCTGCCGCTCTGTTCCTGATGCCGATCCTGAATCAGGCGGTGCTTGGTTATGTCTTAGCGGCGGTCGCCGGGATCATGGTCTTTATCTCGATCGACGAGCTGGTGCCGACCTCGCGCGCCTGCGGCCACGAACATCTGAGTATTGCCGGTTTTATCGGCGGAATGATGGTGATGTCCTTCAGTCTCTGGCTGATGATGCTCTGATCAGCCCTCAACGATCCAGCGTTCCTCTTTGCGGAACCAGTCGCCGGGTGAATTGAGGTACTGCAGGGTCTCGTCCAAAATGGCGTAATGTTCTCTTTCTTCCTGGGCCAGGGAGGCGTAAAACTTTTGGGCGGTCGGGTCTGCACTTTTCTTGCTGATCTGATCATAAAGGGTAAAGCTGTCCCGCTCCAGGCCTTCGGCGATCTCGTAAGCTTCGTTGATCTCCGCCGTGGTTTCGATCTTTTTGCTTAAGAGGCTTTTAAGTTTGAGCAGGATCGGTTTAAGCAGCTGGGCGCGGGTCGGGGGGACGGCGACCTCTTTGAGCCAATCACTGCGCAGGATCTGTTCACCGGTCAGGCTGAGATAGTACTCCATGATCCGTTCGATATGAACCTGTTCCCGTTCGGCCAGGCTGCTCAGGGTCGAGGCGGCCAGCGGGTTTTTTGTCCTGGCGGCGGTATCCCGGTAAAAGGCGTACCCTTTCTTTTCCAGTTCGATCGAAAACTTAACGTCCGCTTTAATATCCATGGGCAAATTGTAGCAGAAGCGGGTTGTGCGGGGCAAGGAGATTTGAGATAATAAGCGCCGGAGGTGTCTTATGGCAGTTGAACTGGGGATCTATAAGTGCGAGGTTTGCGGAAATATCGTGGAAGTGCTGCATGCCGGTGTTGGCGAGCTCGTTTGCTGCGGCCAGCCGATGAAACAGATGATCGAAAATACGGTCGACGCGTCCAAGGAAAAGCATGTGCCGGTGATCGAACGGACGCCGACCGGGATCCTGGTCAAGGTTGGCTCGGTGCCGCACCCGATGGAAGAGAAACACCACATCGAGTGGATCGAAGTGATCGCCGGCGGCCGGGCTTACCACAAGTTCCTCCGGCCGGGCGACAAGCCGGAGGCGTTGTTCGCGCTGGACCTCCCGGAGGTGGTCGCGCGGGCCTATTGCAATCTGCACGGCCTCTGGGCGGCCAAAGGATAGGAGACGACCATGAAAAAATACGTTTGCAACGTGTGCGGTTATGTTTACGATCCGGCGCTCGGTGATCCCGATAACGGGGTCGCGCCGGGGACGGCGTTCGAACAACTGCCGGCCGCCTGGGTCTGCCCGCTCTGCGGCGCCGGCCAGGACCAGTTCTCGCCTCAGGAGTAAGCAGGGATGATCAGAGAGCTTAAACCGGGAATATTGTCGGTTGGGGTACTCGATTGGGACCGGCGGCTGTTTGACGAGCTGATCCCGCTCCCCGACGGGACGACCTACAATTCCTATTTGATCAAGGGGCGCGATAAGGTCGCCCTGATCGACACTGTTGATCCGACCAAAACCGCCGAGCTTTTAGCCAACCTGAAAGAGACCGGGGTTAGCAAGATCGATTATGTCGTGGCCCACCACGGGGAGCAGGACCACTCGGGCTCCATACCGGCCGTCCTGGCGGCGTACCCGATGGCCAAGGTTGTAACCAATGAGAAGTGCGCGGCCGAGCTGCAAGATCACCTGCTGGTCCCGGCCGATAAATTCCTGATCATCAAGGATGGCGAAACGCTTTCGCTGGGGGACAAAACCTTGCAGTTTATCTTCACCCCCTGGGTCCACTGGCCGGAAACCTTTGTCACCTACTTAAAGGAAGACCAGGTCCTTTTTACCTGCGACTTCTTCGGTTCGCACCGGGCGGACAGCGACCTGTACGCCACGGCGGAGGCGGAGGTTTACCGTTCGGCGAAACGTTATTTTGCCGAGATCATGATGCCGTTCCGCTCGATCATCAAGGCCAACCTGGACAAGATCAAGGACCTCGGCTTCACCCTGATCGCGCCGAGCCACGGGCCGGCCTATCAGCGGCCAGCCTTCATCCTGAACGCTTATCGCGACTGGGTGGGAGACCAGGTCAAGAACGAGGTCGTTTTTCCGTATGTTTCGATGCACGGGAGCACGGCGGCGATGGCCGACCATTTTATCGCCGCGCTGATCAAGCGGGGGGTGGCGGTCAAGCCGTTCAACCTGCCGCGGACCGACGTCGGCGAACTGGCGATGGCGCTGGTCGACGCGGCGACGGTGGTGATCGGTTCGCCGACAGTGCTGACCGGCCCGCACCCGGCCGCCGTTTACGCCGCTTTTCTGGCCAACGCGCTCCGGCCCAAGACGCGCTACGCCTCGCTCCTCGGCTCGTTCGGCTGGGGGGGGAAGATGGCGGAGACGATCGTCGGGCTGCTCCCCAACCTGAAAGTCGAGATCATCCCGCCGGTGATCATTAAAGGATATCCGAAGCCGGCCGATCTGGCCGCGCTCGACCAGCTGGCGGAAATCGTCTATAATAAACATCTGAACGATCCATTGGTAAGGAAGGAGTAGGGACGATGAAGAGCATTAAAGGATCCCAGACCGAAAAGAATCTATTGAAGGCGTTCGCCGGGGAATCGCAGGCGCGGAACCGTTACACCTATTTTGCCGGGGTGGCAAAAAAAGCCGGTCTGGAACAGATCGCGGCGGTTTTTCTGGAAACAGCCGACAACGAAAAAGAACACGCTAAGATCTTTTTCAAATATCTGGAGGGGGGCTCTCTGGAGATCACTGCGGCCTATCCGGCCGGGATCATCGGAGATACTGCTGCTAATCTGCTGGCGGCGGCTGACGGCGAAAAAGAGGAGTGGTCCAAGCTGTACGCTGATTTCGCCAAGACCGCCCGCGCGGAAGGTTACGAGGAGGTCGCCAAGTCATTCAAGGAGATCGCCGAGGTCGAAGAACAGCACGAGAAACGGTACCGGGCGCTCCTGAAGAACGTTAAAGAGGATAAAGTCTTCAAGAAAGGCGAGAGCATCAAGTGGCATTGCCGCAACTGCGGTTACGTTCACGAAGGTCCGGAGGCGCCGGCGGAATGCCCGGCCTGCCGGCACCCGCAGGCGTATTACGAAGTTCTGGCGGAGAATTACTGATGAAAACCTTTACCTGTCCGATCTGCGAAAACAAGATCGAATTGCCGGATACGGTCAAAGCCAAGGAGCGGATAACCTGCCCGACCTGTTTTGCTCAGCTGGCGCTCCACCATGTCCACGGCAAGCTGGTCATCGGCTGCGCGCTTTGTAACGAGCCGGAGTTCGATCCGAATAACTGCGGCGACTGCGAGACCCGCCGGGAAAAGAAAAAGATCTACAAAGAAGGGGCGCTTTGAGCCTAGCCCCATTCCTGGCTGCGCTAACTGTCATTGCCCTGGCGGAACTCGGTGACAAAACCCAGCTGTTAACCTTTGGCCTGGCGACCCGTTATCCTTTCTGGACGGTCATTTCGGCCGTCGCGAGCGCGACCGCCCTCCTGATGGGGATCGCGGTCATTCTCGGCGGTTTTCTCAATCAGCTGATCCCGCTCTTTTACCTCCAATTGTTCGCCGGCACGCTTTTTATCCTCTTCGGTTTTTGGACCCTGTTTGGTAAGGAAGACAAGGATGATGGGGAGGAGCAGGGAGGAGCAGGGAAGGGGGCGTTTGGGATCGTGTTCAGTAGTTTTTTTCTGGCCGAGCTGGGGGATAAGACCCAGCTGGCGACGCTCGCTTTGACCGCCAAATATGGCGCGCCGGTCTTGGTTTGGGCCGGAGCGACCCTGGGGATGATCGTGGTCAACGGTTTAAGCATTTTAGCTGGCGGCTGGCTGGGGAAGCATCTGGCGCCGCGGCTGATCAAATATGTCGGGGCTGCGGTCTTTATCCTCTTTGGGCTCTGGACCTTCTTTGAGCTGTTCCGTGCGTGACCGGGGGAGAGTATATAAACTTATAGGTGACCAGGCGCTGGTCGAGATGGTCAAAGAGGGGAAGTGCGGCGGTTGTTCGGCCTGCCAGCTGCTGGCGCCCGGCCGCCACGGTCTGACGGCGCAGAATCCCCTTGGCGCCAAGGTTGGTGACCAGGTTGAGGTGGAGATAACCGCCGAAGCGAACCGGCTGATCCCGCTGGTCGTCTTTGGCGTACCGACGCTCGCTTTTATCGCCGGGCTGATCGTCGGGAGCCGGTTCTCGGAGTTATTAAGCGTTGTCCTGGCGCTCGGTTTTCTCGGTCTCAGTTTTGGGCTGGTCCGCTGGTTCGATCGTTACGCCGCCTGCCGGGCCTCGTTCCAGAGCCGGATTGTCGCGCTCCGGTAAGTTATGGTATAGTTAGGGGATGGAACTACAGATCGCTTGCGTTGCTCTCTTTGCGCTCAACCTGATCCTGGTTTGGAAAGTCCCGGCGCACCGGACGATCGGCAGCCTGATCTTCCTGATCTTGCCGCTTGTGACAGTTTTTATCCCCCAGCCGCACTTTGAGCTCGATTACTACTGGTGGCGGGTCGCCGGCGCCGGCCTGATCGCCGCCGGGCTCGGGCTGATGGTCTGGGTCAAGCTGACGACCGGGCGGACGATCCTGGAGCTCGGTTCAACCCCGGCGGAGCTGGCTATAAAGGGGCCTTACGAGTTCTTCCGTCACCCGGTCTACCTGGGGGTTGTTTTTATCCAGGTCGGCTGGTGGTGGCTTTTTGCCGCTGTATATTCTTTCTACTTCGGGATGTTCATGGCCGCTTTGATCTGGCTGCAAGGTTACCTGGAAGAAAAGCTGATCATGCTCCCCAAATTCGGCGACCAGTTCCGCGACTACCAGAAGTCGACCGGGATGTTTTGGGTTAAGTAAAAATTTATAAGTAAAAAGTAAAAATTGCTGATGAAAAGAGCGCTGTTTTTATTTTCCCTTTTGCTCCTCTCTTTAACGCTGTGCGGCTATGGCACGACCCCGCCGGCGGCCAAAACGACCTACCTGGTCAAGCGGGTAGTGGACGGCGACACGATCAAGCTGGTGAACGGTGAGACGGTCCGCTATATCGGGGTCGACACGCCAGAGACGAAGCATCCGCGGAAGCCGGTCCAGTATTATGGCAAAGAAGCGAGCGCGGCCAATAAGAAGCTGGTCGGTGGTAAAAGGGTCCGCCTCGAATTCGACGTCCAACCGCGCGATAAGTACGGCCGCCTTTTAGCCTATGTTTATGTCGATGATATTTTCGTCAACGCCTGGCTGATCGAGAACGGCTACGCGCAGGTGATGACCATTCCGCCGAATGTGAAGCACCAGGACCATTTCCTCAAGCTGCAGAGGGAGGCGAGGGAGAACAAAAGGGGATTGTGGAAATAACGTAATGTGTGTTGCGGTTGCGATGCGCGTCTCGTTATGCGTCTTGAGTGACGCGTGACACCCCTCTCACTACGAAACGCGCATCGCTGCCGTCAGACGCCTTACGATTCCCGTTTCGCCCAACGCATAACGTTTCCCGCTTCCCCCAACGCCCAACGCTCTTCAATTAGCCTTTAAATAGAGTATACCCACACCCTTCCCAACACTGTCGAAAATCACTACAGTTATTAACTAACGACTAACAACTGACAACTGACGACCGAATGTATTATTTATTGATCTGATAACATTAATATGTTGTTCGTTGTTAGTTGTTTGTTGTCAGTCAATAGGTGGCAATAAGATTGCTGTAACCTGATAGGAGGTGTTTTATGCAAGAAATAATGCCAGTAGAGAGGGTGGAGAGCCGAATTTACCTAATAAGGGGACAAAAGGTGATGCTGGATAGTGATTTGGCAGAACTATATGGGGTTCCAACAGGACGACTAAATGAACAAGTTAAAAGGAATATATGCCGTTTTCCGGATGACTTTATGTTTCAAATTAACAAAGAAGAAGCCAAAAACTTGAAATTCCAATCTGGAATGTCAAGTTCAGGGCCGCAATCTGCGATCTTGAATTACGAGAACGCAAACTTGAAATCGCAAATTGCGATATCAAGTTTTTCTGATAATAGTGCTGATTATGGCGGCAGAAGAACTCTTCCCTACGCCTTTACCGAACTGGGGATCGCTATGCTCTCCTCCGTACTGAACAGCGAAAGGGCTGTCCAGGTCAATATCATGATCATGCGGGCCTTTGTGAAGCTCCGGCAAACTCTGGCCCAGAACAAGGAGCTGGCGGATAAATTCCAGGTGCTGGAGGGGAGAGTTGGCGATCACGAGACCGTTATTTTACAATTGGTTGACGAGATAAACAGGATCAAGAACCCCGAGCAGGTCGTGGCGATCGGGTTTGAGCTGCCAAGGAGGGAAGGGGATGGATAACTTTGAGGAGCGTAATGCGTGCAGGGGTAGCGAAACGCGTCTCGTTGAGCGAAAGGCGAGGGACGTGATCCGGAGTTACGAAGACCTGGAGGTATACCGCGAGAGCTATCGGGCAATGCTATTGGTATTCCGGGAGATCTTGCCGTTGCTGCCAAAAGAGGAAAAGTATGACCTGATAGATCAGATCAGGCGATCAAGTAAGGCAATCCCCAGGTTGATCGCCGAGGGATATTCAAAAAGGCATCAATTGAAAGGATTTCAGAAGTATCTTGATGATGCTCATGCTGAATCGAATGAGACCTTAGTATCACTGAAACAAGCAGGGGATCTGTATTTGTATGGGAAGAAACCGCAATGCTTTACTGAATTATTGGATCTTTATGATAAGGTCAGTAGGCAGTTGTGTCGGTTGTCGAGTTCTTGGACTACTATGGTGAAGCCTCGAAACCAAGCGTAGTGCGTGCGGCGGTTGCGAAATGCGTCTCGTAGTGCGAATGGCGTTACGCGTCACGCAAAACGCACCTCGAAACGCGCATCGCTGCCGCAACA